>CAJTAK010000078.1 GCA_910574255.1 Clostridia bacterium | reverse complement strand
GGATATCAGTTTTGAAGGGTTTTTGTATTCCTGCTTACGGAAAAAGTTTAAAACGGAATTAACACGCAGACACCGCCAGAAAAGGATCTTAAATCAGTTTGCCGTTTCGCTGGATGGAATTAATGATAATGAAGAAGAATGTAGTTTGTTGGATTTTTTATCATCTGACTTTGATACATTTGAGGAAGCAACTAAAAGACAAGGGAATGAGCAGTATCAAGATAAGGTACAGCGGTATATTTCAAGGTTATCCAATGAGCAGGTAAACATCTTAAATCTTTTGATGGATGGATATAAGGTTAAAG
>CAJTAK010000077.1 GCA_910574255.1 Clostridia bacterium | reverse complement strand
AAATTAAAGAGCGATTTCCTGATTACCCTGTGTGACCTGATAGCCGGAGGGAAGGACGGTCTGGAAAATGACGAGAAGGGTATCATTGACACCTGTATCAAGCATATCTATGACGGGTATTTCAAACACCCGAAGCCGGAGAATATGCCCATACTGGAAGATTTGTACAATGCGCTGTTAAAGTATGAGCCGAGGGATGTTGCGCCGGAGATGCAGAGGGAAGCGAAGCAGAAAGCGGTTCGGATTGCCAACAGTCTTGTCTTATATGTGCATGGTTCGCAGAACTATTTCAACCACCGTACTAA
>CAJTAK010000076.1 GCA_910574255.1 Clostridia bacterium | reverse complement strand
TACTGTTTAAAATAGAATCAATAGCTTTTGGACTTTTTGTCCAGAAGTGAGTTAGGAGGTGCGCTATGGCGGAAAAATATATTACGGAAGAACAGCGGGCAAAATGCCGGAAAGTGGCGGATGCGTTTGCGGAACTGTATGAGCTGGCAGATGTAATGGTGGCGGATGCCGGGAGGTTCGGCTTTGTCCGTCTGCAATGGTTCAGTGAGGGAGAAGGCTTTGATTCGGCAATGGCATTTTCGGACAGCATGGAACTGTTTGAGGAACTCTGGCGGATATGGTATGAACATGAGGTCTTAACGCCTGTTT
>CAJTAK010000075.1 GCA_910574255.1 Clostridia bacterium | reverse complement strand
TGGTTTTGAACATACGGTTGACGAGTTTAACCGCCCCGATCTTAAACAGGAACTCTTTGAACAGGAGAAGTCCTGCATCGGAGGATAGATCGCCTCCATCAAAATTAATTTTGATTTGGCTATTGCTTTCTAAGCTTACGGTGTTTAAAATATCCATATAAAGACCCTTTCTTTGGTTTTGATTTGGATTGGACACCTAAATTTTACCATAGATTGAGGTCTTTTTCTATTCACCAAATAAGTGAAAGACAATATTCAATTAAAATACAGTAACTATGCGGGTTTCAGCAGTTAATGCTGTTACTCCATGAATAATTCAGGTT
>CAJTAK010000074.1 GCA_910574255.1 Clostridia bacterium | reverse complement strand
TTATTGTACCAGTTACGAATTGCCCTTATATTATCTGGTGTGAGTTCCGGGGTATCAAGATCAAACTCTGCATATTGTGAAATTAAAACAGCACGCAAGGCCGTCATGGTTTCTGCTTCATATGTACCAGTCCGCCCTGTTCCAATTAACGCCTGCAATGTATATAACCGTGTATTAGCATAGCCAAAATAGTCAAAATAATCATAATCTTGCGCTAATGTAATGATGGTCATATTCCTGCTCTTGGATTCTTTTAAAAGCATCTTATATGCAGTTGTCAGATCATCTTCATTCTGCCACCAATGTCCCTGGAAGAAATCTTTCTGCC
>CAJTAK010000073.1 GCA_910574255.1 Clostridia bacterium | reverse complement strand
AATCTCCCCCGGCTCTCCTTGACGGTCACGCCCTGTTGTAGCAGTTTCCCGGAAAAATCCTCAAAGGAAACGGCAGAGGACAGGGCGGCTCGGATTGTGCGCCGCAGCTTCTCCTTGTCGGTTTCAAACTTGGTCTGTTTGGGCGGCTCTCCCGTGGCGGCTTGGGAAGCGTTCTCCTTATCCAGTGCGGCTTGTCCTTTCCGTTTCGCCCAATACTCACGCTCGGTAATGCGGTTCTTGCTCCCGTTCAGCAAGTCAATCTGATAGAGGTTTTCCCGGTGGCACATCTCCATGACTTCCGCTTTGAAATACTCCATAGCTGCGTCCGTACAGCG
>CAJTAK010000072.1 GCA_910574255.1 Clostridia bacterium | reverse complement strand
AGCAGCCCATAGAGCAGCCTTGCGGTATGCGACAAGTCCATTTTCAGCAGAAAATAGGGATAGGGCAGAAAACGGGGCAATATGGTGTCGGCTGTGATGTAATCGGTTATGGTTCTCACCTCCTGTCTGTGGCTTCCTGTTACGCAGTTAAAACGCTGTTTTCGGGGGTAAAGGATAAATGTATCGGCTACCCTTTGAGGGCGGTCAAAAAAGCCTTGATTTACGGGGGTCTGGAATATCCTAAAGCGTGACATTTATCCCTCTGTTTCCGCTTGCGCTGTGCGGCTCGGATTCTTTTCATGCGTCCGGCGCACTCCGGGCAGTATTTCCCCCGG
>CAJTAK010000071.1 GCA_910574255.1 Clostridia bacterium | reverse complement strand
TAGCCGGGGGAAAAGCCGGAGATAACATCAAAGGCTTACCTATCGGAACCTCTCGTTTATATCCGGAGCGAGAAGGACATTTTGAAACTCGTAAACACAATCATCTTAAACACCAAAGGGGAGGGGCAGCAATCCGGCGAGGATTTTTGGGTGAAAGCCGAGAAGCTCTATTATACCGCACTGATCGGGTACATCTGGTATGAGTGCGTGGAGGAAGAACAGAATTTCACTACGTTGCTTGACATGATAAATGCCAGCGAAGCAAGGGAGGATGACGAGGAATTTAAAAATCCCGTTGATTTGATGTTCGATGAGCTGGAGGAAAGAGAGCCGGAGCATTTTGCA
>CAJTAK010000070.1 GCA_910574255.1 Clostridia bacterium | reverse complement strand
CTATCTGACCCGTGAAGACCGTATCAAAGCGCATTTTCTCACATGTTTTCTATCTCTGCTTCATTTTCGGTTATTAAAGCGTTCTCTGAAGGACGCTTATACCACGGAACAGTTACTTCAAACCTTAAGAAACATAAAATTTGCAGATGTAGAAGAACAGGGATTTATGCCTGTATATGAGCGCCAGAAGATAACGGATGACCTTCATGAGACATGTGGATTCCGGACGGACTATCAGTTTATAACAAAACGGAAAATGAAAGGAATTCAGAAAAAAAGTAAGCGAAGATAAAACATTACTATATTTCATGCATACAGCATAAAGTGCCACCGTCCCAGTATTTAT
>CAJTAK010000069.1 GCA_910574255.1 Clostridia bacterium | reverse complement strand
GGGGAGGCGCTTTTCAAAAAGGGAAAAGAGAGCAAGGTCATCAAGATGCTTAATTTTAGGAAAAAGGTTGCAAATGTTTAAGAAAAGTCTTATCATAATAGTGTGTAGAGGTGGAGCATGGAACCCCCATGCCCAGAGGAGGAAGAGGAAGGGAAGCTGGCGAGCAAAGCCCCTTCCTCTTTTCTTATAGGAGCAATCAAAGGTAAATATCGAAAAGTTACGGGCAGTCAAGGCTTTATAGTCATACTGCCTTTTTATTATGCAGATAAAAGCAGAAGATTTCAAGAGGAATAGGAATAATGTGACCGAAAAGAGATGTTAGCTGGCGAGGACATTGTGCTGTTCTACAC
>CAJTAK010000068.1 GCA_910574255.1 Clostridia bacterium | reverse complement strand
GTGGGATTCCGCCGCAGCCGGCATTGTGGGCAGTGTGTATAACTCCCCGTCTTATGGAGCTGTGGGCAACACTGTTTGCAGGATGTGGGAAAGCTGCTTTTGCTTTTCCATATGCTGTGAATAGTGTTGTCCATAGCGGAATGGGGAGTTATGCACACTGTCCACGATGCTTTTTTTGCTTTTAAAGCCTTTTTGGGGCTGGATATTACAGGGCAGGGTTATTGTCCCGGTCTGGCTGTTCCTGTGCGTTTTTTGGCGGCTCTGTGCGCCCTAAATACTGGTTCAGGTTCTCCAGTTTCCGGTTCAGCGATTTCAGTTCTTTGTCACAGTTTTTGTAAGTGGCGGTCAATTCCTTCT
>CAJTAK010000067.1 GCA_910574255.1 Clostridia bacterium | reverse complement strand
GACGTACTTTGTGGTGTTGCCGTTCCGGTCCTTGACCGCCGTGATCCGGCTGTCCTTGTCATAGGTAAAGGACTTGGTATTGCCCTTGGGATCCGTCTCGCTGGTGACACGGTTCAATGCGTCATAGGTATAGGTGTAGGTCTCGCCGTTCCGGTTGGTGACGCTGATCCGGTTGTCGTTAGCATCGTAAGCATAGGTCTCGCTGTTACCCAGGCCGTCCGTGTATTTGGTCAGATTGCCCTTGAAGTCATAGGCGTATTTACGCTCCACGCCGTTTTCATCGGTTACGGATGCCACACGGTCCATGGGATCGTAAGTGAAATACTTATAGTTGCCGTAAGCGTCCTTGATTCCCGTTAC
>CAJTAK010000066.1 GCA_910574255.1 Clostridia bacterium | reverse complement strand
GTTTATGGGATATCTGAAGGGAAAAAGTGCCCTGATGATGTTTGACAGGCATGCAAACCTGAAGTATAAGTTTGGAAATCGTCACTTTTGGTCAGAAGGGTATTATGTCAGTACCGTAGGCCTGAATGAAGCCACGATAAAAAAGTATATTCAAGATCAGGAGAAAGCAGATATCATGCAGGATAAGCTGAGCGTGAAAGAGTATGAAGACCCTTTTAAGGGTCAGGGCTGAGTAGTACGAACACCCCTTTAGGGGTAGCAACGAGTGGGTAGCAATGTGGCTTGAACGGAGCCGTGGGAAGGCTGCAAAGGGCAGACTTCCCATGGTCTTAAAGAGAAAGCCAGCGCCTTGAGGCGCAGCC
>CAJTAK010000065.1 GCA_910574255.1 Clostridia bacterium | reverse complement strand
TTGCTGTTCCCGGCAAGCACACGCCGAAG
Source organism: Clostridia bacterium (assembly GCA_910574255.1). GTDB lineage: Bacteria > Bacillota > Clostridia > Lachnospirales > Lachnospiraceae > Laedolimicola. Next base: position 343 of record CAJTAK010000065.1, on the reverse strand, counting down.
CTCCGCAAGGCGTTTCTTTTCCGATAAGGTCAGTCCCGCCTTTTCCGGCGTCTGTCTATTTTTTCCCGGCTTCTGCTTTTCCGCTTCTGCCTTTTGCTTTTTCTTCAAGGAAACATACCTCCCTCCTTATTTTTTCCCGTTCCTCCAACTGCTTGTAGAGGTTTTCCGATTTATACGGTCTGATTCCCGGCGTGAGTACCTTCTGCCGGAGCATGAAGTATAAAATCTTCTCTGCCGGGAAACCGTCTTTTTCATACATTGCCAAAAAGAAGAATGGCAGCATTGCGCCCACCATGATAAGCGCCGCCCCCTGTGTCCCCAATACCCCTTTGGTAAGGAAATA
>CAJTAK010000064.1 GCA_910574255.1 Clostridia bacterium | reverse complement strand
CATGAGTTTCCGGACGTGTATGTTCATCGGTTTGGACAGAAATCGGACACGGGGCTTAAGGCAGAGCTGCTGCAGAAATATATTTTTATCCCTATTGACATTTTTAAGAAAACACAGCAAAATAAAGATGTAACAGGGAAATTAGATGCATGGCTGCTGTTTTTGAGTACGGATGAGCCGGAGGAGATCATAAAGCTTATCAAAGCCTATCCGGAATTCAAGCCCATGTACCAGCAGGCGTATGAGATATGCCGGAACATGGAGGTTGTGATGGGATTTTTTTCAGAGGAACTGCGGGAAATGGACCGGAATACGGTACAATTGATGATTGATGAGATGCAGGAAGAACTGGATCGGAAGCGTGGAGAGCTGGAGAAGACGAG
>CAJTAK010000063.1 GCA_910574255.1 Clostridia bacterium | reverse complement strand
GTCTTATTATGAACTTTTTAGATGCGTTTGTCAATTGGTTTTTTGAAAAATTTTTTGTTTTACGGTACAGGCTGGATACGGCGAAACTGTAACTGCAAAAGTCGTCATTCGTTACAGTATATCAATATATTCCCCCGCAAGAGCCTTATTCATACTTCTCACTGCACAGAACTTTCCGCACATGCTGCAGGTATCGCTGTGATCATCCTCCGGCAGACGTGCAGCCCGGATTGCTTTGGCCGTATCTGGATCCAGGGCACAGGCAAACTGAGCATCCCAGTCCAGTGTGCGGCGGGCTTCGGCCATTTTATCGTCCCTGTCCCTTGCCCCGGGAATCCCCTTTGCGATATCCGCCGCATGAGCCGCAATTTTGGAAGCTATGATCCCCTGCTTTACA
>CAJTAK010000062.1 GCA_910574255.1 Clostridia bacterium | reverse complement strand
CAGTTGAAAATTTAAAGATTGCTGCACAGGCGTACAATGAAGTTGGTTCGATTAAGGAACTGGAACAGAAAATCGCCGCCACTGCCGCCACCGGAAAGGAAGCAAAGCAGACTGTACGGAAACTAGAAAACCGTATGAAAGACCTTGCAGAAATTATCAAATATGCGGAACAATACAAAGCAAACAAGTCTTACAATGTTGCCTATAAGAAATCGAAAAACCCTGACGCATATTTCCGCAAGCATGAAAGCCAGATTATTCTTTATGGCGGCGCAAGGCGTATGCTGGAACAGGCGGGCATCTCCTTAAAAGGTTTGAACATTGACAAGCTGAAAGCGGAATATCAAGAGCTGACCGCACAGAAGAAGGAATTGACCGCCACTTACAAAAACTGTGACAAAGAACTGAAATCGCTGAACCGGAAACTGGA
>CAJTAK010000061.1 GCA_910574255.1 Clostridia bacterium | reverse complement strand
TGTTCAGCCGCCCCGTAATCGGCATTTTTAGAGCTGATATGTTTGAATGTTGCCAACGGCTTCACCTACTTTCTGCAAGACTTCAAACTTCAAGGCGGCAAGCTCCGCTGTGGCGGCTCGTACCTCTTGGGAGAGGGCGTTATAGGGTGCGCCGTACTCGTTCAGACAGCGGGCAATCTGGTTCAAGTTGCCGCCGATTTTCCCGTATTCGGCTGTGAGTTTTCCAACGGCAGAGAGTAATTCATCATTGACCGGGGAAACGGTAATGACCGGGCGTATGCTTGACTTGATAAGTGCTTGCCGGATAAACTCGGCTTGGCTCATTTTGCAGAGGGTGACACGCTCGGAAAACTCGGCGTATTCTTCCTCGGTCAAGCGTGTCTTGATTACCCGGTGGCGGTGTGGCGTGTTGTATCTTTTCATGGCTGTGAACCTCCTTTC
>CAJTAK010000060.1 GCA_910574255.1 Clostridia bacterium | reverse complement strand
CGGGTGTTTGACACATCAGTAATCAAAAAAGTACCTTTAAGCCTTGTAATAGGCTTATTTTTTTGTCAACTTTTTTGTTTTACTATCTAGTAATATTTAGTGATTTGTGGTATACTGATAACAGAGGTGATTATCATGCGGGTGACAACATCTAAATCCAAAAATTCGGAATCCTTTTATATTACCCAGTCGTATACAAATGCGCAGGGAAAAAGCACTTCAAAAACTATACGCAAGCTTGGCACTCTGGCTGAATTGTCAAAGCGTCTCCATACTGACAGGGACGGGGTCTTGGCCTGGGCTAATGAACAGGCCCGCCTTGAAACGGCGAGATACAAAAGCGAAAAGGAAGATGCTCTTGTCATGGTTCCTTTTCATTCCAATAAACTCATGGACTATCATAAGCAGAAACTTTTCACCGGCGGCTATCTTTTCCTCCAGTCCGTTTA
>CAJTAK010000059.1 GCA_910574255.1 Clostridia bacterium | reverse complement strand
ATGGTGGAAAATGTATCATGCAGCTTAGAGGGGTTAGACCATTCTTCTCCAATAAGTTTGACATCACAAAGCACAAGCAGTACCGCCTTCTGTCTGATTTTGATGACAAGAACGCCTTAGACATCGAAAAATATGTGAAAAACCTGTGTAAAGCAAGAGTCAGGGACAATGACACCATTGATGAGGTGGAGGATGCGGGCGTGATTGAAGCATGACAACTGAATATGGAAAAAACTGAATAGGGAACTTGTAAACCAGCAACAGGACTTCTGGACAAAAAGTCCAAAAGTTACGGAAACGGAGTTTTGAATGTACTTGGGAAAGGACAAAACAAAGCGTCCGGCATAGCCAATCGCCAAACTGAATATGCCGGATGCCCGCAGGGTTCTTCCTAAAGGATTGCCCTGTCTTTATCTTACCATAAGGCAGGGCATTTTACACGAAAAACTCTTTCGGAAAC
>CAJTAK010000058.1 GCA_910574255.1 Clostridia bacterium | reverse complement strand
AGGGCGGCTTCCAGTTTCCCGTCCAGCGGCAGAACGGCGGTAATGAACCAGCGGCATAAAAGGGAATAGCTGATACTCTGGACGCATACGCAAGGCTCGCCGTTATCCAGCACAATACAGTTGCCGTTATCATAGTTACAGCACTCATGCACAAGGCGGCGGGCGGCTCTGTACTGTGGGTAGTCCATGTAGGGGCGTTTACCGTTCATTTTCCCGCCCCTTTCCCCGTTCCGGCTCACGGCGCAAGATTTTGTCAAGATTACTTTTCACGGTCTGCAATTCCCGGACGTTCTCTTTCTTCTCCCGGTACTCGTTGTAAAGGGCGTTTTTCGCTTTGGTAAGCTGCTCAATCTCCGCTTGTAAGGTCTTGGAAGATGGCAGTTTGGTAATGCCCTGTGCCTTGAAATACCGGGCGGCAGATTCGGCTATGATAAAATCGCTTTCGTGCTGCTCCCGGTAAGCTCTCCGGGCTTTCTC
>CAJTAK010000057.1 GCA_910574255.1 Clostridia bacterium | reverse complement strand
CTTTTGATGCACCTGATTTGCCGCCTCCAACATTGGAAAAATCAACTTTTGGTTCATAATTGATTTGGCTGGCAGATTCTTTAATTAAATTTTGTAGTTCTTCGGCTCTTGCTAATTTGGCATCCAACTGTCCCGGCGTTAATGTACCGCTTGCCACCTGCTGATATAATTGTTCCAGTTCGGTTAAATATTGGATTACTTCTCCTGTATACCCTGCATTCTCAGCCAACGTAAGTAAATTTGCAACTTCTCCGGAAGTATCCATACCCTGGAGCGCACATAATTCTTTTTGGAATGTCAGCATTGCAATGGCCTGTTCAAGATTTTCGGCAGAAACAACCTCATTAGCAAATGACCGTATCTGTTCTTCCGTGGCATCAGCTAAATCCAGCCCTTTTTCCTTCAATACATCTGTATTGCTGATTAAGGCTTCAAATGCCACAAGCTCATCATTGATTATCCCCAAATCTTCAAGGGCTGATTTCAATGTTTCAAAATCTTCTGC
>CAJTAK010000056.1 GCA_910574255.1 Clostridia bacterium | reverse complement strand
CTGATAATGCTGACAATTCCGCAGAAGTTCGGAAACCGAACTTCAAGAGGTTCGATAATCAAACTTCAAGAAGTTCGGAAATCGAACTTCAAGAGATTCGGAAACCGAACTTGCAGGAGTTCGGAAATCAAACTTCAAGAGGTTCGGAAACCGAACTTGCGGAAGTTCGGGAATCGAACCCTAATTATAACAATACTAATTATACTGATCTGAGTTATACCAATCCTATCAATCAATCGGATAGAGAAACAGAAAAACAGGAACCGGGCAAGCCGGATAATGGTATGATTGATGTGATGGATAATGCCACTGCCTACATGGAAATTATCAAGGGAAACATTGAATACGAGCATCACATGAAATATGGGGACTGGCAGGATAAGGGGCTGTATGAGGAACTGTATGAGGTTATCTGCGAGATTGTGTGCGTGAAGCGTAAGACGGTAAAGGTCAACGGGGAAGATTACCCTTATGAGCTTGTAAAATCAAAGTTCCTGAAGCTGAACAGCTCCCATTTGGAGTATGT
>CAJTAK010000055.1 GCA_910574255.1 Clostridia bacterium | reverse complement strand
AGTTAGCAACCCCCATTTCAAATGGGGGTTTAGATTTTACCCCTCCGGGGATTATTACTGGTTCCGCCAGAGGCGGGATTTCGCAGTACCATTATTTCTGGTTGCCCTCCTATGTAGGGCTCACTACTTTCTTCCGTCCTCTAGTTTATCATTCTCTTCTTGTTCCTGAATGTATCTGCGTACTGTCTCTTCATTCACATTTCCCACTGTTGAAACGTAATATCCTCTTGCCCAGAAATGTCTATCCCCATATTTACTTCGATACTCTGGGTGTCTGTCAAACAACATCAGTGTACTTTTACCTTTTAGGTATGACATAAATTCCGAAATACACATTTTGGGCGGTATCGCCACATACATGTGAATATGATCCACACATACTTTCCCATCGATTAACTGTACCTGTTTCATCTCACATAGTTTCTTAATAATTTCCACTATGTCTCTTTTTGTTTCTCCATACATAATTTTTCTACGATATTTTGGAATAAACACTATATGATACGTGCAATTCCAACGAGTATGTTGTATACTTTGATTATCCATTTTGGATACCTCCTATGTTTTGATATGGCCTGCGAAACCAATATCATTGTAACATAGGAGGATTTTTTTACTCTAGGTAACGCTACGGCTTTGCCTCGGCCCCCATTTCAAATGGGGGATATAGATACGATTTCAT
>CAJTAK010000054.1 GCA_910574255.1 Clostridia bacterium | reverse complement strand
TAGATTGAGGTCTTTTTCTATTCACCAAATAAGTGAAAGACAATATTCAATTAAAATACAGTAACTATGCGGGTTTCAGCAGTTAATGCTGTTACTCCATGAATAATTCAGGTTAAAAGAAGAATTGCACTTCCTTTCATTTCCAGTATGCCTTTTAGAGGCTTTGCACACAATAGGTGCATGGAGGTGATAAAGATGGCAGAACAGTCTAAGACAAACCAGATGGCAGTTCCGGAAGCGAAGGCAGCTATGAACCGCTTCAAAGAGGAAGTAGCCAGCGAGCTGGGTGTGCCTTTAAAGGAAGGCTACAACGGTGATTTGACTTCTGCTCAGGCAGGTTCCATCGGAGGCGAAATGGTTAAGAAAATGATCATGAAGCAGGAACAGCAGATGAGCGGTAAATAAAAGAAAAAAGGAGAGCAGCCCCTTGTGTATCAAAATTGATGTGCAGGGGGCTGTTTTCAGATGACATAAAAAGGATTGATTCAAAACAGGCTTCGAGTAATCAAAGCCGCCGTTTTATTGTATGGGTGAAATATAATATAAACAGCGGATTAAGCCGCTATAATTGTGCATTATGAGACTTGATTTTCTCACAAAGCTTGTGTTATACTACCTGACTTTGGTATCAGACATTAAAAAATGGCGTTAGTTTATGAAAATAGTAAAAGCTGTTGCATTTCGGTGCAGCAGCTTTTTGTGATAGGATTAT
>CAJTAK010000053.1 GCA_910574255.1 Clostridia bacterium | reverse complement strand
TGTATGAAGTCCTTGAAGACAAAAACTGCAAATATGCCATCCGGCTCAAAGAAAATCCAAAGCTCCTTGAACTGGCAGAAGATGAAAGCCAGGCGCTGTACCGCGCAACGAAATCCAACCAGGTGGATTACGCCGTCGAGTATGGGGAATTTATGTACCAGGCTGGTTCGTGGAGCCATCCGCGCAGGGTGGTTTTCAAAATCGAAAAGCCCTATGGCCAGATGGTCCATTTGTATACCTTTATTGTCACGACACTGGAAATGGAACCTTATCAGGTAATCCAGTTCTATTGCGGAAGGGGCAGAATGGAGAACTTCATCAAGGAAGGCAAAAGCGGCTTTGGCTTTGCCTCTGTAAGCAGTCCCTCAAAGCTGGTAAATGCGAACCGCCTCCTGGTCCATGCACTGGCTTATAATCTGTTCAATTGGTTCAGACGGTTGGCGCTTGCCGCCAGTATGAGGAAACAGTGTATAGATACTATCCGTTTCAAGCTGCTGAAAATAGCCGCAAGAGTGGTAAGGTCTGCACGGTATAAATATTTCAAACTGTGCAGCAGCTGTCCCTACAAGAAAGAATTCTATGAAACACTGGAAAATATCCATAACCTGCGGCCACAGTTGGAATAGCAGCAGTTAACGGACTTTGACAACCATAATAAATTTCTAACCCTATCAGGGGAGGAGTCTGCCTATTTTTAGGCTATCCTGTGACAGAGTAAGGTATCAGGAGTGGCTGCAATGGTAACTACGGCGGATTTTATGCGGGCTTATACCGCCGTGAATAATTCAGGT
>CAJTAK010000052.1 GCA_910574255.1 Clostridia bacterium | reverse complement strand
TATAGTAAACGACATAAATATTTTCTATTTACTTTTCAGATATACCTTAGTAAAATAATACTGAGGTGATAGCATGAATGTTAGAAAGTTTAAATCGGATAAAAACGCTTTAATAGCAGAAGGCAATCGGATCGTTTCGTCTTCAGATGATGCCAAATTCATAAGAAAAGTAACTATTGTTAATCTCCTGCTCCGCGGTGTGAACGCTAAATCGCTTGCCGATGCCTCTGGCGAAACCGACCGGACTCTTTCTAACTGGGTCAGGTCTGTTGATGAGTATGGGTTTGAGGCTCTCCGTCCACGCAAACAGCCTGGGCGTCCGCAATCCCTTACTAAATCTCAAAAAGAAAATATTAAAGTCGTCGTAACTTCTGACCCAAATGCTTTTGGATATACTGTCTGGGATGGGCCATCCTTATCGGACTATATTGCTTCGCAGTTTGATATCTCTCTATGTGTAAGGCAATGCCAGCGGCTACTGCATGAACTGGGATTCTCTTTGATACGCCCACAGACATTTCCTTCCAAAGGCAATGAAGAGAACCCTTTGCGTGATGAATTTAAAAAAACATCTCAGAGCTAGAAAACGATCCGGACGCAATCATATGCTACCAGGACGAAGTTCACTTCATGGCAGAATCCACGGTTACCCGCGCCTGGTATCCGAAAGGCAGTTGTCCGAAGGTCAAGTCATATCCCGGGCATAAATCCGTTGCTTATAGCGGTTTTGTGATTCCAGAAACAGGCGAACTCTTCATCACAAAGCCGGACTGGTTCAATTATGAGACCACGATAACATGTATACGTGAATTCCTCACATCACATCCTGTAGAGGATGGCAAACACCTTTACATCGTGATGGACAATGCTCCCTGGCACAAAAAAGCAAAACGTCTTATCAATGAAGACGGGCAGTATGCAGACATTAAAGAAGCTGCAACCATAATCTCCCTCCCGCCATATTCACCTGATCTTAATCCGATCGAGCAGGTATGGAGGGTTACTCGTCGTGAGAAAACACATAACCGATTCTGGGAGACTCTTGAAAAGTTAGTTGGAGTCCTTGATAATTGGTTTTCAACTTTTAAGAAGCCCAATGACAAGCTTGCTACTTTATGCTCTTTTTCCTAGAGTCAAACGGAAAGAATTAACGTCGTTTACTATA
>CAJTAK010000051.1 GCA_910574255.1 Clostridia bacterium | reverse complement strand
AACCAGAAATAATGGTACTGCGAAATCCCGCCTCTGGCGGAACCAGTAATAATCCCCGGAGGGGTAAAATCTAAACCCCCATTTGAAATGGGGGTTGCTAACTTTGCAAAGCTTGTTGAAAAATATACCGGGCATGAAAGTACATCAATTACTTATGAAAAAGCGGAACAGTTCATGGAAGCCGTTTTATATTGCATCGGAGAGATGAGTGTGTCTGAGGGCAACTCTATGATTCAGATAGAAAAAATGTCAGCACGGCAGGCATATGAAATCGGATATAAGAGTGTGGTAAGAAAAGTTAAATCGGCATTGGATATATATAATGATGTTTTGAAAGGATTTACAGGCTACGGAAATCATTGTCTATATGATACGGTTGTAAAAGGCATACCGGAATTTTTTAAATGGTATAATGTTGAATTTGAACCTCAGAATACAATTCTGACACTGGATTATCCGGTATTAAAAGATTTGTCCCCATACAGCGGTATTGATAAAGTATATGAATTTATAACATGCATTCGTACAGAGAAGATATTTTTGAGCCGATTTTCGGAAGATTATGTGATAGACATACTCCGCAGCTATCATTGTCAATATCAGGATATGGTAGAAAATATCTGCGAAATTGTATACATGGATATTATCTATCATGTTTTGGCCGGGAAATCATTAGCAGAACAAAGCTTTAGCGAAAGTAATTATAAGCAGATACAAAAGGTACTTTTCCAATTTGACAGAGAGCATATAAAAAATCGGTTGATTGAGATTACGAAAGCCCTTGTGGAGAAATATTATGAAGATAACAATGACTTATTGAAATATTTGACTGCATCTGTTGACGATATTGTCGTCCGCCTGAAAATGGCAGTTAATAGCGGCAGAATGAAAGATGTTTAAAAATTCAAAAATCCTAAAAAAAGCTGTTGACACAGGAAAATAAAGGTGTTAAAATACGAATTGTCGCCACGCAAAGGCGGTATGTAAGTCAGAGTGTGGAGAGGTATCGAAGTGGTCATAACGAGGCGGTCTTGAAAACCGTTTGTCCGAAAGGGCGCATGGGTTCGAATCCCATCCTCTCCGTTTATTGCCACTATAGAATATAGAATTCGATTTTGGAAATCGAGCATCTTGGAGAAGTACCCAAGCTGGCCGAAGGGGCTCCCCTGGAAAGGGAGTAGGTCGTTAATAGCGGCGCGAGGGTTCAAATCCCTCCTTCTCCGTTAAGCTTAAAAATTGTTATTGACAAGCTTTGGAAATTGTGGTAATATATTTAAGCTGAATTGTTGAGATAACACAAGCGAACCTTGATAACTAAACAGTGTAAAAACCTTGAAAATTCTAAAAGAGAATCATGGATAATGGTTTGACTTTGTAAAAAGAATCAAGCGATTATC
>CAJTAK010000050.1 GCA_910574255.1 Clostridia bacterium | reverse complement strand
CCCGTCTTTAGCAGTTAACACCATATTCTTTCGAAGCAAACCGTATATTCAACCCTTTTTAAACGCCTTGAAATAAGGCTTTTTTTATTTCTCATAACTCTTGCATTTTTATTTTTTCTATGTTATAATAATGGCGTTAGTGGCGTTATTTACGGAGGATTCTACTATGGCTTTTTACTTAAAGAAAACAAAACTCAAAGGGCGGACCTATCTCTCTATTGACGAAAGCTTTTATAGTCATGAAAAGCACGGCACCGCTCACAAATGTTTCAAATCTCTTGGTTCCGTCGAAACCTGGATTCAAAAGGGCATTCCCGACCCCATCGCCCACTTTCAAAAAGAAGTGGATGCTCTAAATCTGGAAAAGGCCCAGGCCGGTGTGCCTAAAATATCCGAAGTCTCACCCCTTCATTATCTTGGCTATTTTCCTCTCAAGGTTCTCCTTGAAAAAATGCATATCCAAAAATATGTCGATTATTTTAAACTTACGAACGACTTTTCCTATGATCTTTACGAACTTCTGTCCTCCTTGATTTATGCCAGGGCCGTACATCCATGCAGCAAATACAAGACCTTCCATGAAGTCCTTCCAAATCTGTACGACCCCGTTCATTTTTCTTACGACCAGCTCCTGCACGGCCTGGCCTTCCTTGGAAACGATTATGAAAAATTCATTGAAATATTCACCGTTCGGACCAATGCCTTTTTCAAAACGGATACTTCCAAAACTTACTTTGACTGCACAAACTTTTATTTCGAGATTGACAGGGAGGATGATTTTCGGAAAAAGGGACCCAGCAAGGAAAATAAAAAAGAGCCGATTGTCGGCCTTGGATTATTGCTGGACGGCAATCAAATCCCCATCGGCATGAAAATGTATCCGGGAAATGAATCTGAAAAACCGGTTTTAAGGGATGTGATCGACCAGTTGAAGGCACAGCATAACATTACCGGGAAAACCATTCATGTGGCCGACAAGGGGCTCAACTGTGCTAAAAACATCGCATCTTCTAAAAAAAGCGGCGATGGGTACCTTTTTTCCAAATCCGTCAAAGGACTTCCCGAAACGGAAAAAACCTGGGTATTGTTAGAGGACGGCTTCACGGACGTAAGAAATAAAAACGGGAAGCTTTTATACCGCTATAAATCGTGCATTGACTCATTCCCTTACAAGGTGGAGCATGAAGGAAAGGAACATGTGATAAAACTGCGTGAAAAACGCCTGCTGACTTATAATCCCTCCCTTGCCGCAAAGAAGAGATATGAAATAAACCGCATGGTTGAGAAAGCCAGGGCCCTGACCGCCTCACAAGCGAAAAAGGCCGAGTTTGGCGAGGCGGGGAAATATGTGAAATTTACGGATCGTTCCGGGAAAAAGGCGTCCGTATCCATGAACCAGGAAGCAATCGACAAAGACCTGAAATTTGCCGGATACAACCTTTTGGTAACCTCCGAAACGGAAATGAAAGATTC
>CAJTAK010000049.1 GCA_910574255.1 Clostridia bacterium | reverse complement strand
TTCAACGGATGTGCGTTCGGCCCTCCATCGCCTTTTACGGCGGCTTCAGCCTGGACATGGGTAGATCACCCGGTTTCGGGTCTGCCTGGTCTGACTCTGGCCCTATTAAGACTTGGTTTCCCTTCGGCTCCGGACTTTATGTCCTTAACCTCGCCAGACCCGGCAACTCGCCGGACCGTTCTACAAAAAGTACGCGGTTGACCTCTTAAGGGTCTTCCACAGCTTGTAAACACAGGGTTTCAGGTTCTCTTTCACTCCCCTCCCGGGGTCCTTTTCACCTTTCCTTCACAGTACTATGCGCTATCGGTCACTAAGGAGTATTTAGGCTTACGGGGTGGTCCCCGCTCGTTCCCACAAGGTTCCACGTGTCTCGTGGTACTCTGGATACCGCCTTGTCAGCTCGTCTTTCATGTACGGGGCTTTCACCCTCTTTGGCAGGCTTTCCCAAAACCTTTCCATTAAACTCGCTGAATCAATTATGCGGTCCGAACCCCAGGATGCACGCATCCTGGTTTGGCCTCTTTCCATTTCGCTCGCCGCTACTTTGGAAATCGATGTTTCTTTCTTTTCCTCCGGGTACTTAGATGTTTCAGTTCCCCGGGTTCCCCTCCATGCGTTATGTGTTGGCGCATGGATAACTAAGGTTTGCTTAGTTGGGTTTCCCCATTCAGATATCTCCGGCTCATTGGATATTTGCTCCTCCCCGAAGCTTTTCGCAGCTTATCACGTCTTTCATCGGCTCTTAGTGCCAAGGCATCCACCCTGCGCTCTTTATGCTTGACCATTCAGATGTCTCCATCTGCCCGTGCATAGCGTTGCACGATTGGTCATAGGTCAATTTTTTTATGAGGTTTTCTTCCTCTTAATGACTATTCTTTTGATATTTCTATCTTAAGGATAATCACCTCGGATGTCTTGTTCAGATTCTTTCTCTCGATTGAATCTGATTTGATATTTCTCAGTATATAGTTTTCAAGGTACATGGTACACGATAGTCCGAAGTGCCGCTCGACTGACGTCTCGCTCACGGGCTTCGCCCTATGGAATCCGGTAATCCCGTCTGCTTACGTGCCAGCACGACGCAGCCACGCTTCCCGTATTCCGCACTTCTCATTGCCTACGTGTAAATGGAGATGGAGAGATTCGAACTCTTGACCCCCTGCTTGCAAGGCAGGTGCTCTCCCAACTGAGCTACACCCCCATTTTAATAATCTGGCAGGTCCCGTCACCAACCTCAGCCTTCGCCTTGCGGCTCGACTTCGCTAAGTGTCGTGACACGCCTCTCAGAGTCTGACCCTTTGGTCACTAAATTCAAGCTGCGCCTTACGGCTTGCTTTCATTAAGTGTTCTGGCAGCCACCTACTCTCCCATGTCGTCTCCAACATAGTACCATCGGCCGCTTAAGGCTTAACCTTCGTGTTCGGGATGGGTACGGGTGTGTCCCCTAAACGTATCGCCACCAGAAATCTTCTAGATTCAATTGTTTCGCAGATTCCATCATCCGCTCCCAACCGAACCCTCATAACTAAACAGTGCTTTACACATTCTTCCCTGTGTCCCCTCTACTTCTTCTCCCTAGAAAGGAGGTGATCCAGCCGCACCTTCCGATACGGCTACCTTGTTACGACTTCACCCCAGTTATCGGTCCCACCTTCGACAGCTCCCTCCGTTT
>CAJTAK010000048.1 GCA_910574255.1 Clostridia bacterium | reverse complement strand
CAACCAGAAATAATGGTACTGCGAAATCCCGCCTCTGGCGGAACCAGTAATAATCCCCGGAGGGGTAAAATCTAAACCCCCATTTGAAATGGGGGTTGCTAACTAGAAACAGATTCAAACAGTTACATTTTAAGTTACAATTCCCATTTATGGGAAAAGGGGTGTTACCATGCAAAAGATACTGGTAGTAGATGATGCAAAGATAAACAGGGAGCTGCTGTTGGATATGCTGAAAGATGATTATCAGGTGGAAACGGCTGAGGATGGCAGGGAGGCAATGAAGTGCCTTGACAGGCATCCGGAGGAAATGGCAGCAGTTCTTTTGGATCTGCATATGCCGCAGATGGATGGATTTGCGGTAATGGCGAAGATGAGTGAGAAAGAGTGGCTGAGAAAAATTCCGGTGCTGATTATCAGCAGTGAGCTTGCAGTTGAGGCGGAAAGCCGCTGTCTGGAGCTTGGAGCTACGGATTTCATTCACAAGCCATTTGAAGGTTCCATTGTAAAGAACCGTATCCGAAATGCTCTGTGTCTCTATGCTAGGAAGAACCAGTTAGAGCAGAAAGTGGAAGAGCAGGCGGTGATGCTTAGAAAGCAGGATGAGATCATTCGGATTCAGGCTGAGAAGCTTCGGGAGACAGAGCCTTTCCGGCGTTTGATGATGGAGTATCAGGCGGCGATTATGGAGATTGAGACAAGGCTTAAGGTTCTGAATGCGGAATTTTCTCAGGAATATAATCGAAATCCTTTTGAATCCATCAAAAGCAGGCTGAAATCTCCGGAGAGTATTTATGAAAAGCTGGAGCGAAAAGGGTATCCGGTCACAACGGAGGGGATTTGTGAAAATATAAAGGATGTAGCCGGAATCCGGGTTATATGTTCTTTCCCGGATGATATTTACCGTCTGGCAGATCTTTTGATTAAGCAGGATGATATTATTTTACAGAGGAAGAAAGACTATATCAAGAATCCTAAGACCAATGGATACCGGAGTCTGCATTTGATTATCAGTGTACCGATTTTTCTGTCTAAAGAAAAGAAATATATGATGGCGGAGGTGCAGTTCCGCACTATTGCTATGGATTTTTGGGCGAGCTTGGAGCATAAGCTGAAATATAAAAAGGCAGTGGATAATACGGAGGAGATTGTGCGGCAGCTGAAGGTTTGCGCAGATTCTATCGAGGAATTGGATTATCAGATGCAGAAGATTCGGAATCAGATTGATCATTCCAGAGAATAATTTTAGACAGTATCCTGCAAAGCTGGAATAAAAACAGCAGGATACAGACTGTGCATAGAAGGAATTACGGACGCAGGCTTTTGCGGACGGAATTTCTTCTGAGAGGGATGTACAGTTTGTATCCTGCGGAACTGGGATAAAAACAGCAGGATACAGACTGTGCATAGAAGGAATTACGGACGCAGGCTTTTGCGGACGGAATTTCTTCTGAGAGGGATGTACAGTTTGTATCCTGCGGAACTGGAATAGGAGGCTTTATTGAAGATTACATGCATTGCGGTGGGAAAAATTAAGGAAAAATACTACGCAGAGGCCATAAAGGAATATGCCAAACGGCTAAGCCGCTACTGTAAGCTGGAGATCCTGGAGTTACCCGATGAAAAGACACCGGACGGAGCGAGCATGGCAGAAGAAGCAGTTATTCTGGAACGTGAAGGGGAGCGGATTTTGAAGGTGATTCGGGAGGATGCTTATGTGATTGCCCTGGCTATTAAGGGGAGGGCTTTGGATTCGTTAGAGTTCTCTCACAGGCTTGAGCAGCTTGGCGTAGAGGGAAGAAGCCATATTGCCTTTGTAATCGGCGGATCCCTGGGGCTGTCCCAGGCTGTGATGGAACGGGCAGATGAAGCTGTAAGCTTTTCCAGGATGACGTTTCCTCATCAGCTGATGCGTGTGATTTTATTGGAGCAGGTGTATCGGAGTTTTCGGATTATGAAAGGAGAACCATACCATAAGTAAGGGCGAAGTTTTGAGAAAGGCCGGAAAGTGCAGAAAAGCTAAGGTTTAGGCTGGAAATAGAGGGTTAGCAAAAGGTGTTTTAAGATAATATTACGAGATTTTTCGCACTTAGGCATGTTATGGAGAGCCATACTATAAGTAAGCGCAGAAATTTGTCCGCATAGATCAAAATGATTTTGTCATTGAAGAATGAGGGAAGCAACTTGAATTTTGAAGAACCGGATAAGAAAATGCAAAAATGTATGCAGGAAGAGTCTCTATCAATCAGGCAGAAGAGAGATACGCTTGTCCGTTTGGCATTGGAAAAATGCGTTTCTAACTATCATGAGTGGACAGCGGAAGCAGGAGGTCATGCAAAAGAGAACACTTTTTTAGGGAAGCCTCCCAAAGCAATGGTGATAAAATACGGAAAAGGAAACCGGAAAAACGAAGCTGATTTTGCGATTATGGATCTTTGGAAGGTTTGGTACTATTCAAACGCAATGTCATTAAGTTAAGCTGATTGAAAAAATCTTATCCTATGGTCTAACTCAAATTTATCAATAAATTTCTCAAAAAGTGGTTGACACAGAGCCTAAAATGTGCGGCCGCTCTCG
>CAJTAK010000047.1 GCA_910574255.1 Clostridia bacterium | reverse complement strand
ATGCGTGAAAAGGCATACGGGCAGAAAACGCCGGAAAAGCCGGATATTTCAAAAGGGAAAGGAAAAGAGGAAAGTTTATAAGGAGGGCAAAATGGAAACAGCAGAACAGAACACAAAACAGGTCATGGAGGAAAATGACGCATTAAAGCAGTTCATGGAGCTGCTTAACCAGCAGAATATGAAAGAGCAGTCACAGGATTTTATGGGGATTTTCTGGTATGTGGCGGGTATGCAGGTGCAGCTTAGCGCAATGGTGGACGAGTTACAGGATGTCCGGGAACAGCTTTCACAGATGCAGGAAAACCAGCCAAAATCAGTGAAAGAGAACCTCATGGATAAAGCGGCGCACCTTCAGGAGAAGGTCACAAGCCTGTCGGAACGCCTGACAGCGGTAAGAAACCGTCTGGTGGAAACAGCGGCACAGGCGGTCAGTGCCTTTAAGGAAAAAGGAAAAGCGGAGATGTGCAAGGTTCTCCAGAAAGGAATCTCCGGCGTGAAGTCCATGCTTTCCGATTACCGGGAACGTCTGGTTGACGTGATGACGGATTTTGAAAAGACAGCCAACCAGATTGACAGCATCGGGGACGAACTGAAGCAGATTGGGAACAGCGTTTCCAACGTGGGCAGGCTGTTAGTCGGGAAAGGCACGAAAGAGGTATCGGACGAAAAGCCGGGTGTCGGTCTGACAAGGGCGGTCAATACGCCTGTAAAAAAGGCGGTGGTGAACCTGCGGAAGAAGATTGAAGGGACGGATCAGGCGTTTGAAAAGCTGGATCGGCTCTCTGCCCGTCTGGATGCCGGAAAGGAAGCAGAGAAAGGAGGGCGGGTGTCCGTAAAGGATAAGCTGTCGCAGATGAAAGAAAAAGCAGGACAGCAGAAAAAAGCGCCGGAGCCGGACAAGGCAAAGGCGAAAAGTAAAGAGGAAAGTTTATAAATATTATCAGCAAATAAAAATATCCAAAACGGGGGCAGACGGGGAAACTTATCTGTCCTCTGTTTTTATGGAGGAAAAGGAGAGATAACCATATGGCAGATGCAAGAACTGAAAAACAGAAAGTAAAAGAGATAACGGACAGGCTGGAGGAAGGCTTGAAGGAGCTGTTTGAAGGGGAGAAATATAAAAGCTACCTGAACACCATGTCAAAATTCCACAATTACAGCGCAAACAATATCCAGCTCATAGAGATGCAATGCCCGGATGCGACATACGTTGCCGGGTACAAGGCATGGCAGAGGAATTTTGAACGCCATGTAAATAAGGGCGAGAGGGGTATCCGTATCCTTGCGCCTGCGCCTTATAAAATCAAAGAGGAACAGGAGAAGATTGATCCGGTAACGAATGAGCCTGTGCTTGACCGGGACGGGATGCCCGTCATGGAGGAAGTGGAGATAAAGATACCCGCCTTTCGTGTCGTGACAGTGTTCGACTATTCGCAGACGGACGGGAAAGAGCTTCCCGGACTTGGCGTGAATGAACTGCATGGAAATGTGGAGCGTTATCAGGATTTTATGGAAGCATTGGAGAGGGTTTCCCCTGTCCCAATCCGATATGAGGAAATGGAGGGTGACAGGAAAGGATATTTTATTGATTTAAGCCGCCCTATCGCCATTAAAGAGGGCATGAGCGAAGCGCAGACCGCAAAGACCGGAGTCCATGAAGTGGCACACGCAAAGCTCCATGCAAGGGGAGCGGAACAGGATGCAGAGAAAGCAGTTTATAAAGACAGGGAAACAAAAGAGGTGGAAGCCGAGAGCGTTGCCTACACCGTATGCCAGCATTTTGGGATTGACACGTCTGATTATTCCTTTGGGTATATCGCCGGGTGGAGCAGCGGAAAAGAGATGCCGGAGCTGAAATCCTCCCTCGACACCATACGCCGGACTTCCTCGGAACTGATAAAGGGGATTGAAGCGCAGCTTTTGGAGATTGAAAAGGAACGTGCTGCAGAACAGTCACAGGAGGACATTATCCTGCTTGTGTCGAATACAGACCGTTCCGAATATGACCTTTTGAATGTTAAAGGCATGGAGAGGACGGAAATATTTAATCTGCTGTCTGCCATGAAAGACGATGACAGGCAGAATGTGGAAGCCTACCTTGAAAGAGCCGGGGCATGGGTAACGCTATTAGGAAATGAACGGAGTGAGGAAGTAGAAGAATATCATTTAGACTATGCCTATGATACGGATACCCATGAGATAACCGATTATAAAGCATTGCAGGAAGAACGGGAAAAGGCGAATGTTCCGATTGAATATGGCGATGTGATTGTGAGAATCTCCACACCGGACAGCGGGGAATATGAAACCATAAAAATTGTAGATATGCAGTCAGAAGTGGCAAATGTTTTATATGCCATACCATTTTTGGAAGAAAATGAGTGGAATGGTAATGTGCTGGATTATCTGCAGGAGAGAGGTTTGGAGTTTGTGCCGATTATGAGAAGCGGCGGTTTGAATGACGGGTATCCGCAGTTTTATGATTTTGATGTGGATATGAGCGAATGGGAAGTGCATACCGCTTCGGAGCTTCCGGCAACGGTACAGGCGGAGCAGCTCATTAACCGCATGGAATTTCACAGGTCGGTATATGACAGCGATGAGCGCAATCTGATTATGAACCATGCGTATAAGCTGGATGATATGTATAAGACCACTTCCCTTGCACATTCCCTTGCGGAGCAGAAAGACGATTTACCTCTGCTTTGGGAAACAATCAGGGTAGCAGAGGAAGAAATTGACGCTCTCCCGGACGGTATGGTGGGATTGTCGCAGATGCACGAATACGGGTATTCTTGGGATGAAATGCTCCCTCTGACAAAGGACAGGGCAACGGAGCTGTTTGGGGAAGATGTTTCGGTGTACCAGCTCCACGCAGACGGTTCAGAAACGCTTGTAGAGGACAGGGCGGCATTGCAGGAGCATGACGGGCTGTTCGGCGTGGAAAAAGGCGATTGGAACGCTTATAAGGAATACCAGTCCATGAAGCAGGAATTAGAGGACAGCGAACCCAACCGGGAAGCACAGCTTT
>CAJTAK010000046.1 GCA_910574255.1 Clostridia bacterium | reverse complement strand
GCAGATCAGCTTATAGAACTTCTGACAGCTAACAGAATCCTCATATCATCACAATATATGGCTGATTTAT
This sequence comes from Clostridia bacterium, assembly GCA_910574255.1. GTDB lineage: Bacteria > Bacillota > Clostridia > Lachnospirales > Lachnospiraceae > Laedolimicola. Next base: position 3,371 of record CAJTAK010000046.1, on the reverse strand, counting down.
GGCAGGGTTCCTCTGACAAGCTTTGTTTAACTTAATGACATTGATTGTGAATACAAATTTATTTGCTATTCAAGAAAAGTATGGGTTGGAACGTTTATACAGTTCATTGGCTCTTAATAAAAAAAGTGTTGTTTTGGGACGTTATATTTCGGCAACACTTAACTATCTCTTTGGCTATTTCGTGGTTATTATAGTAGGAGTTATAATATCATTTATACAAGGACACGCTAATTTCTACAATGGTATTATTGAAGGTTTTTGTATTTCTCTGCTTACATTTACGCTTGTTTCAGCAATTCAACTACCCATATATTTTGTTGTTGGATATACAAAGGGTCGTATTATTTCCATGATACCATTCTTGATAATTGCTGGTTTAGTCATATTGCAAGCCTTAAATGAAAGGTTGGAAAGAGTTATTCGATCTGTTTTAGATTATGGAAATAGTATTTATGCTATTTGCTTGATTAGTAGTATTGTAATAATGGTAGTATCATATTATATTTCCGTATCTTGCTATAAAAAACGGCAGTGAATGGAGGTTCAAATGAATAATTATAAAGAATTGCAGAATTATCTTATAAATAGTTGCAATGCCACAGTCAAATTATCTTTTGACAATCTAAAAGAAATATTGGGTATTGAAGTTAATTACAATATTGCTCTGCATATACAAAAGAATTTTCATTGTACCTACAAGGTTGACTATATTTCTAAAAAAGAGAAATATATTAGTTTTTGTAAAACTGAAATGCAAAATGATGATGGAACAACAATCACAACATTAACTTCGATGTTATGGTGGTAAAGAAGCTGTTTTAATGGAAGAATCTATAAATGAGTAAATTTGAAAATTGCACAAAACTACTTTGATTTCCCTAAGCCAAAGTATAGAATTCAAAGAGCAAAACTATTCTACTTTGTTTATATTGTATACTTTAGGTGTGTTGATTTGTGCAACACTTGCAAACAACCAAAATGTCTTATGGTAATTGTTTTGAATTTGCTCATTTATAGGAAGAATGAAAACTGGCTTTTATGTCCTATCCTATAGAATAAAATATGGGTAAAAACATGAAGTGACATATTGCTTGAAAACTTTCTGATATTTTGTCTAAAGTATAAGCAGGAAACTTGGCGTACAACAATGTTATATCTATACAGACGCTAAACGCAGATACCCGTGTTATAATAGGAACAAGTTAGAAGAACCCAGTAAAATCAAGGGATTTTACTAACTTGTTCTCTTGTTTTTTGCCCGAAAACGGGCAACGGAATCACAGCATTTCTGGTTTCCGTCCGGAAGCCGTACATTTATTGCTAGGCAGCAGTATGAAAGTCTGATAGCGATTAAAGCAACCATACCATCCTATGGAGGTGGATTTGAAGGTTCGAAATCCTTATAAATGCTGACAGGTTGCAACGGGGTCAATGGCTTGGCTTTTTTGACAAGTCAATGATTATTCTATTTTGTTGCTGACATATTTTGTATTTCATCACGATTTCCTTTATTAGCTGTAATATACAATCTGCTGACTTTATAGAAATTGCTTTCTTGAACATAAAGAGAGCCAACAAACTATGATTTTCTCAAAATCTGTCAGCTCTGTGTCTTTTATGCGTCTGGCTCTTAACTTTATTCAAATTGTTTCCTGATAACGGTTATATGTAATTCTTTTACATCAAGCAAATTTTCCTGTTTACATTTCGGACAGTAAAGGGGGGATTTTTCAATTCTGTATCTATTCGTATTTGTAACCTTGTTTTGCGCCTAAAGACAGGGCAATAAATCCACTCTGTTTTCCCGTTCATTTTCTGTTTTTTTCCCGTTAGGGCATTTTCAACAGCTTTCTTTATGACGGTACTTGAATTTGTTGCCCCTGATACAGCGTCAACCTCTATTTTCTGTTCTGCAACGATTCTGTCAACAACAACTTCTGCAGGGCTTCCACGCCCATTTTTATGTTCCAGAATATCAATGTTTGTAATTACTCCGTTTTGAACGGTTACTTCCACTTTGGCATAAACAAAATCCACGTCATATTCTCCAACATAAACTCCGTTGGGAACATCAGTAATATCTACGTTGCCAAACGTTATTTCTTTTACTGCTATTTTATAATCTGCCACACTTTTCAGATGAACTGCCGTAAAAATCAAACTAATAAGGAAAAGAAGAATTGCTGTAAAAGATAGGATTCTCTTTGGGGATAATTTCATTTCAGACACCTCTCAATCTTTTCCGAAACTTCTCATTTTAACAAATACGGAAAGGAAAAGAATGGATTGAGAACTGGAAATCAAGGATGGCGTCTATCTTCCGGAAAAGGGGATCCGACAGAGGAAACTGTCAAAGTGGGGTGCTTGTGGCTTTGTTGGTTTTGGGGTATAATGGCTGTGGATGCAAAAAATATAATTGTTTTTGTCTGAAAAGAAGCTGGATTAAGGAGAGAGGTGAGATAGTGACAAAAACAGAACTGATAGATATGTTGGATAAATATAAGATGGGGTTATTGTCAAAAGCGACAGATGGAACGATTGACGATAAATATTATATTCAGGCAAGAAATACTTTGTTGGAAAACATAAGCATTAAAGAGCAGATTCCCAAATTTATCAAAAGTTGCAGGACAGCAGATGAGTTTAGAAGATATATGCAGAGTGAGTCCGGAAACTATGCGGGAAGAAGGAAGCTAATTACGGATTCTATAAACCGTTTGATTGAATACATAGAAGAACATTTTGATGAAGAAGCGGATCCGTTTCTGCAGATAAAACAGTATAAAAGAGTGGAACAGATAGGCTCTGGGGGATTTGGCTCTGTTTTTAAATACCACAATGATTGTTTGGATATGGATTTTGCGGTGAAGATATATTCTCCTATTTTTGTATCATCAGATGAGCAGGAAGATGGAGAGAGGCGTTTTTTCAGAGAGGCTAAGATGCTGTTTCAGTTAAATCATATGAATATTGTTAAAATATATGACGCTGGAAGAATGGCAGAAGGTCCATTCATAAGGATGGAATATATTGAAGGCTATGATTTGATTGGATTACAGAAAAAGTATGGTGCACTAAGCTTTGAAAATAGCCTAAAAGTAATCAGGCCTATTCTGAATGGATTGGAATATGCTCATGGAAAGGGTATCGTACATAGGGATTTAAAGCCGAGTAATGTAGTGTTCTCTACGAAAGAGAAGCTGTTTAAGATTATTGATTTTGGTGTCAGTGCTTTTTTAGATACGGATAATAATCAATGTCATTAAGTTAAACAAAGCTTGTCAGAGGAACCCTGCCATAAATCAGCCATATATTGTGATGATATGAGGATTCTGTTAGCTGTCAGAAGTTCTATAAGCTGATCTGCAGTA
>CAJTAK010000045.1 GCA_910574255.1 Clostridia bacterium | reverse complement strand
TTTTATCCGATTTAAACTTTCTAACATTCATGCTATCACCTCAGTATTATTTTACTAAGGTATATCTGAAAAGTAAATAGAAAATATTTATGTCGTTTACTATAAAAAAGAATTGCATTGCATTTAAAGCACATGATCCCTCTTTGTTAAAAATAAAAGCCAGCAAACCATGATTACTCATAAGTTTATTGGCTCTGCGTCTGTGCGTCTGGCTCTTTGATGACATTCATTTTTTTATTCTTTATAACAATTAAACTTTCTTTTCTGCACTTAGGACAATACAACGGAAAATTTATTAAAATACTATCTTCTCTTATCCGAAGTCGTGTCTTATTGCCACACACAGGACAGTGAAGCCATTCCTGCTCTTTCATTAACACATCTCCTTTACACCATGTTCGGATAATTTATAATTTTCTGTTATTCTGTGCCTTTAATAAATTCTTCCAGACAGATTTGCTTCTCATAAATTATCTTTGCATTTTCTGTACCAACATATCTATAATGCCACGGCTCATAGCTTGTCCCCGTAATTTCCTCCTTACCCTGCGGATAACGGAGTATAAATCCATAGCGGTGTGCGTTTTCAGCAAGCCATGCATATACTTCATCATTCGTGGATTGAGTTTTATCAGCGTTAATATCTACCGCAATCCCTATTTGATGCTCACTGGTTCCCGGAACTGCAACCCACTCTTCTGCCACTCTTACAGCTTTCGATCTAGAATATCCTTCGTTCACATATCTTTGTATTCTTTCATCAAGTATTTCCTGTTGTTCGTCTGCAGCTCGATATGCTTCCCTGACAATAGGATATATTCCTTCTGCCCTCATTGCATCAAACATCTCCTGCAAATCAGGATATATCCTGCTATCCACCTTTTGACCATTCTCCAGTTCTGTAAACGTAACACTATAATCCTCGGGGATCTCATTCCAACGATTTACAACAAGCAAATTCCAATCTTCCGAAGCAGGAATTGTATGATTTTTTACTGCCATTATTCCCATTTTCCAAAGCAGGGAATACAGTTCACTTCTTGCCAGCACATTGCCTGACACAAACAATATACAGAATATTGTAACTATCATTAATCTTTTTCGTTTTGCTTTTCTTCTTAAAACTTTATTTTTTGCCATTTCTATACCTTAATTCTTCTTGACCATTTCTTTATAGCAAATGGCACACATACAATGCCAATCAACACAGGAGCAGTAATCAACAAATATGGTGACCACACATATTTTCCAAAGAAATGAAACGTATACGTCCTGAAAATATCAGTCCCACTTCCCACTAATGGAATTAAACTTAACGCTTTCTGCATTCCAAAAGGAAGATATGGATCGATCACCGTTGGAACATATACAACTGCAAGGCTAAGGATCAATGCCAGTACATTACTTTTTACAGCCGAAGATATCAACATAACAATCCCGGCAAATCCAATCATCCCAAGCAGTGTAAACGCCCATTCATATATTTCTGCCTGCAGCATATTCATGGGTGCGATTGCAGTAAGCTTAATCATCTGAACCGGCATATCCCACCCTGTGGTTCCCATAAAGAAAAGCTGCGACGCAATATCACAAATTGCAATTATTGCAAATAATTCCACTGTAAACGTCAGACCGGCAGCAATTTTAGCAAAAGCAATTTTTTTCCAGCCGTTTTTTGTTGTCAGTACTAAAGAACTTGTATTGTCATGCCATTCTCCGGCAAACAGCGTGGACAAAACAATTGCAAGAAAGAGTGCCATTGACTCCGCCGCTGTGTCGATTGTAATACTTAGAAGCGTCTGCCAGCCCCGTATCCATCCATAATTAAATGGTTTATTTACTTTTTCATCTATTTGCAGTAAATATTTCTTTTCCTTTCCCGTCTGATTATTATTTTCCAAATATTTTTCAAGAACAAGCTGCCTTCTTCCATAAAAACCGGTCAGTTTTTCCGGTTCAAAATAGCTGACAGCCGCCTGATAACTTCCGGGTTCATTAAGCTCAGTCCACAAATTTTTAAGCCAATCATTGAGAATTATCCAGTCAGTTAAATCCCATGCCCTTTTGCTGTCAGCCTCCTCCATTTGCTGGTAATCCCGTACTATCTGCTGCAAGGACTCATCAGTCAGGTCTCCTTCAAATGAAAGCGCATACTCCTGCCTGTCTCTTATAGCAGCGTAGCCATCGAAACATCTATCAAAATCATTGCCATTAAAATCAACCTTGCTTCCAAAATTAAACCACTGAAAAGAAAGTATGCTCCCAAATACTACTATATATAGGAAACACAAAAAAACACTAATTTTTGTGCCTGTTCTTTTCCATAATTTTTTATGTTCCAATAAAAATAGTTCCATCATTACTACACTCCTTCCTGTTCTGTCGGAAAATAATACAGATATAAATCCTCTAACGCAGCTTCGCATGGAACGGCCTGCTCACCCGGCTTATTATCTGAGATGATACGAAGCACCACCTGCTGTCCCTCATGCCTTAAATTTGCAACCGTTGATTTCGCCTGCCACTTCCTTGTCTCTTCCTGTGGCACCGTCAGCTCCCATACTTTTCCATCGGCTTTTTTCACTAACTCAGAAACACTGCCCTGCAATACAAATTTTCCCTTTTTCATAAGCAGGACTTCATCTGCAATTGCCTCTATGTCAGCAACTATATGTGTAGATAAAATAACAATTTTATCTCCCGCATAGTCAGAAAGCAGATTCCGGAAACGAACTCTCTCCTTCGGATCCAGCCCGGCAGTTGGCTCGTCCAGAATCAGAATTTCCGGATTATTAAGTAATGCCTGTGCAATCCCTACTCTCTGCTTCATACCGCCGGAAAAAGTCTTTATTTTCTTACCAGCCACATGGCTTAACCCTACTTCCTCCAATAATTCTTTCGCCTGTTTTTTAGCGATTTTCTTTGGTATCCCTTTAAGGGCAGATACGTACATCAAAAATTCCATCGCAGTGTAATTAGGGTAATATCCAAAATCCTGCGGGAGATAACCCAATACATTTCTGTAATCTTCTCCCATAGAAATCACATCTTTCCCGTCCAGAAACACCTCTCCGGAAGTTGCTTCCAAAATAGCACACATCATCCGCATCAGTGTTGTCTTTCCTGCACCATTAGCTCCCAAAAGTCCATATACGCCCGGCTTTAAAGTTGCACTGACACAATCGACAGCTATTTTGCTGCCATAATGCTTTGTTAATCTGTCAAGAGATAATTCCATACATTTTCCCTTCCCTTCTCATTGTTATAATAAAATAAATTTCTTTTATGAAAAACGCTGCAAAAAATAAAAAAGCAACGATCCATATACCAAAAGCAGATGCGTCATACAGCCACGGCAGGGTTCTTGCCAGTACACCCCAACAAACGCAGGAACCAAGCATTGTAACCGTACATATTTGTATATTTTCTTTTCTACACAATCGAATCAAACGCAGCATACTGACCATACACACTAAATAAGGAACCATACAATATAAAATAATCTGTCCAATTTCCCTGCATGAATTTTGAAGATGTACCTCAAAAGAAATAAAAAGTGTCATACACACAAGATTTGCAGCCCCGGCTAAAACCAGCTTTGCCAATATGATCTGTGAACCAGAAGCCCTTGTAACAGCTTCAATCTCACTCATTCCATAATATTGGCATTTGAACATAGCTGGCATGACAGCCAATACAAATAACGGCATAAATGCAGGAATATAGCAGGGATTGCCTGCTATCGTGTATATTGCCACACATATAATAAATAACGAAACTGCCTGCAAGCCAAATATCGGCACTCCTTCAAATCGAAAAACATCTGCCAAATACCGGACAAAACCTATCCTTGGTTCTTCCTGCGATTTTTTTGCTAATTTCTGTTCCCGCATAATTTCGGTACATAATTTTACAGTTTCTTCCAACTTAGCGTCGATATGTTTCTTAACATCTTCTTTGCCATGCTCCTTTCCAAGTTCTGTTTCCTGCTGTAAATACTGCCTCAAATACTTTTTTAATTCTTTATTACCCATTTTCCTGCTCCTTTCTCATAATTTTCAAGGCATTTCTAACCCTGCTCTGTGCCGTTCTCATGTTACATCCCGTTACTTTTGCAATTTCCCAAAACGAAAGTTCCTCTCCAAACCGTAAAATAATAGCTTCTCTTTGTTCTGGCGATAAAACATTTAAAAGATACTCTATCTCTGATTTATCCTCTATCCGGCGCATCCCATCATATTCATCTCTGATTTCTTCTTCGTTTTCTAAGGAACATTCTTTTATCTTCCGGCTTTCATCAATACATAAATGATTTGCTATTGTATATAAATATGCCTTAAATTTCCTTTTTCCCTTATATCCCGATAGATTCTTAAACAATTTCAAAAAAGTTTCCTGCGTTAAATCTTCCGCTTTCTCCTGATTGAAGCACTGTCTCTTACAATAATGTAAAACAGGTGTATAATAGCGTTTTATCAATTCTTCAGCCGCTCTTTCATCGCCAAGCCTTATCTGCTCTACTAACACATCATCATTCACACGCTATCAACTCCCTTCCTTAGAAATATTCACGAATATAATCCGTTATATATAATAACGAATCAATTTCCCCAAATGATTAAAACTCCTTTAAAATTTTTTGAAAACCACATCATTGAAAAGTGCATAACTGCCTATTCCGCTATGGATAACTATATTCACAGCACATGGAAAAGCAAAGTGCAGCTTTCCCACGTCCTGCAAACATAGTTACCCACAACTCCATAAAATAGGCAGTTATACACTTTTCCACAATGCTACTACGCCTACGGAATCCATCTCATTCATTCCCTTTTTATAACTTTTAGACATTATGTCCAAAAGTAAAAAGCCCTGCGTATTATCGTACACAGAGCCTTTCTAATCTTTTTTTATCCTCTACATAGAGTGTTTTCTTTTCGTAAAACTCATTTTATAGAGTTATACCTGCCTTTTGTGCGAAGTCAGCTTTTCTCCCGATAATTGCCGATTGTTTTTCTTTTGAAAGGCGGCTGAATACTTCCCCATAGAGAATATCATCTAACTTCATTTCCTTTGCTGTCAGATATAGTGTTGTATTAAACCATTCCTGCCAAAGCGCATCAAACAATACCCTGCTGTCCGTAAAGGTTGCATCTTCTTCAAATCCATACGGCGGCTTATAATATTTCAGTTCCACAAAGCCATATCTGCCCGCATCAAGCACCACGATATTCTCCATCTCATAAAGTTCCGCAAAGGCATCAGCCACCTTTTGGCACTTTGCCCGTTGTTCCTCTGTGATATAAACCTGTTTTTCCATATTGCTTTACCTCGTTTCTTCTAAGATTCTATCATGTTTGTCCAATAAGGGCTATCTACATACACCGGATATTCTCTTTTCTTATATTCCCCATTTTTCACTTTACTCACAATTCACACCTGTTACCGCTGTTGTAAAAAATGCCATGTTTCTACCTCTTTCTTTCTCAAAAATAATTTTTGTCTGGTTTCCGAAAGAGTTTTTCGTGTAAAATGCCCTGCCTTATGGTAAGATAAAGACAGGGCAATCCTTTAGGAAGAACCCTGCGGGCATCCGGCATATTCAGTTTGGCGATTGGCTATGCCGGACGCTTTGTTTTGTCCTTTCCCAAGTACATTCAAAACTCCGTTTCCGTAACTTTTGGACTTTTTGTCCAGAAGTCCTGTTGCTGGTTTACAAGTTCCCTATTCAGTTTTTTCCATATTCAGTTGTCATGCTTCAATCACGCCCGCATCCTCCACCTCATCAATGGTGTCATTGTCCCTGACTCTTGCTTTACACAGGTTTTTCACATATTTTTCGATGTCTAAGGCGTTCTTGTCATCAAAATCGGACAGAAGCCGGTACTGCTTGTGCTTTGTGATGTCAAACTTATTGGAGAAGAATGGTCTAACCCCTCTAAGCTGCATGATACATTTTCCACCATCCATAACCGAAATCTCATCCATCGACATCAATTCTTTTCCGGTCTTTTGATAATTTAAACCGTAGGACTGCGACGTACCCCTTGTGTCAGAGGTATTGTAAAGGTCAATAGTTTCCTTACCCAAAATTTCCGCCATCTCTTTTAAGGTGGTCTTTTCCTTCCCTCCGAGGAATAAGGTGGTATCACAATTCCCTTCAATGGTGTCGGCG
>CAJTAK010000044.1 GCA_910574255.1 Clostridia bacterium | reverse complement strand
AAGGAGCTTCCTGTATAATTCAAGTATAGGGAATTCCAAGAAAGAAGGTTGAGAAAAAAATACCTCAGAGTAAAATAAGATTACTGACTTGCAGGTTAGTGAAAATCTTATTGAACAGAGAGGTATCTAAAATGAATTGTAACACACAAAACGCAAAAATTGCATCCATAACTGAAAAAACTTTGATTGTTGGAATCGATGTAGGAAGTGAAACCCACTATGCCAGGGCATTCGACTGGCGCAACTATGAATATACCAGAAAGCCACTGGAATTCAGTAACACAGAGACAGGGTTCCAGACATTCAAAGCATGGATGGAGGATATAGCGGCGAAACACGGTAAAACTGCTGTAATACCGGGTATGGAGCCGACAGGACATTACTGGTTTGCCCTGGGGAAATTCCTGCAGGACAGCGGGATGAGGCCTGTGCATGTGAATCCCCACCACGTGAAAAAATCAAAAGAACTGGATGACAACAACCCCAACAAAAATGACCGTAAAGACCCAAAGACGATCGCTGCGCTTGTCAACGAGGGACGGTTCTCGTACCCTTACATACCAACCGGTATCTATGCAGAGATCAGGAGCCTGTCAAACCTGCGCTTCCAGACGCAGGAGGAGCTCACGAGGATCAAGAACCGCCTGGCCAGATGGTTCGCCATCTACTTCCCTGAATATAAAGACGTTTATGGGGATTTGAAGGCGGTGAGCGGGAGGATGGTGCTGAAGGAGGCACCGCTGCCGGAGGACATCAGAAAACTGGGGGTGGAAGGTGTGAACCGGATATGGAGGAACGCAAAGCTCAGAGGCGCCGGAATGAAGAGGGCAAAGACCCTGGTATCGGCAGCGGGGCACAGCGTAGGAAGTAAGGAAGCACCGGGAGCGGCAAGGATGGAACTGAAGAACCTGCTCAACGACATGGATGTATATACCTCAAGGCTGGAGGAGCTTCTCGTGAAAATAGAGGAAAAGCTGAAAGAAATCCCATATGTTGATAAACTGATGGGAATTAAGGGGATCGGCCTGGCAACAGTCAGCGGATTCATTGCGGAGGTGGGAGACATTGGACGTTTTGACAACCCAAAGCAGTTACAGAAGCTGGCGGGATATGCGATTGTGGCGAATGATTCGGGGAAGCATAACGGCGAAAGCCGGATCAGTTACAGGGGAAGGAAACGCCTGAGGTATGTGCTGTATGAAGCAGCGATATCCTTGATTGGGAAGAATGCAGAGTTCAGGGCAATACATGAGTATTACCGGACACGTAAAGAAAACCCATTAAAGAAGATGCAGTCTGTCGTAGCGGTAGCGTGTAAGGTTCTGAGGGTATTCTACACGATACTGACAAAAGGTGTAGACTATGATGCCGGAAAACTGATGGGCGACATCAGGAGACCACAGATCCAGGCAGCGTAATAAACGAACATAAACCACAAGCAGGCAATGCCCTGTCATAGTTGGGTTGAACTTTCAAAAATTTTGATTGAGGGTTGAATCCAGCTGTGACAGGAAAGCTGGAAAGTATGGGGAACAATCCGGGAAAACGTCCACCGAAAGGTGCCGGTGAGGGAAGCATACGGGACAGGTCAGTAAGACTTATAACAAAGAATGAGCCGGTAGTCGGCAGGAATATTATCCATAGGGCATGACCCTGTAAAGGAGCTAAGCTGACACCCTGGTTATGGACAGGCGGGACGAAGGAAGTTAGGACCCGGCAGAGATGCTGGTGATCCTGGTAGACACGGGAGGTACGCTGCCGTAGAAGGAGGGGCATACACAAGGCCATGTAGAGCGGAAACGGAAGACGTTCTACTTTGTATACCCAACACCTCTATTTTCGTACCAGATACAAAGAAATGTCCATTATCTTGGCTCATTCATCTGAGATATATAACTAAAAAATCCTTGAAAAATAAGGAAAAAGACTTGACTAAATAGGGAGAGATTATGAGCAGAAAAAAGCATAAGAAAAACAGAATAGACAATCGCCGGATAATAGGAGGCGTTTTGATTGGGGTGTGGATTCTGGCCTTTTCCATTGCAGTATTCTATTTGCTCTCTTCCGGAAAAAGCGGTGGAGAGGATGCGGCGGATACCGAGTCGGCTTCACAGGGAGATAACGTGACGGCAAAAGAACAGGGAACTGAAAATCCGGAGGCGGAACAGGAAGAAAAAGAAGACCCTCAAAGCGAGGAAAACAGAACGGCAGCAGAAGAGGGGGCGAAAACAGAGATTACACAGATCCTGATTTCCCAGAATGCGGCGGAGACAGACAAGGTGACATTGGGGATCGATGTATCAAAATTTCAGGGAACCATAGATTGGAAAGCCGTAGGGGATGCCGGGATTGAATTTGCTATAATTCGAGTAGGCTACCGTACCCAGAGCAGCGGCGAGATCCGTGAGGATACCAATGCAAGATACAATATGCAGGAGGCCACAGCCAACGGAATTCAGATAGGCGCCTACTTCTTTTCCACGGCAGTTACAAAAGAGGAAGCGGTGGAGGAAGCCCTGTGGACAGCTAATTATATCTCTCAGTATGCAGTAACCTACCCGGTGGCGTATAACTGTGAGGGCTTTGAGAATCCGGAAAACCGGCAGTATGAACTGACCGTGTCAGAGCGCACAGACTGTGCAGCCGCCTTTTTGAAAGAGATCTACGAGCAGGGATATACTCCCATGTTTTACGCATCCAAAAGTGAACTGGAGTATGGTACAAAGTGGGAAACCTCCCGTTTGGAGAACCAGTTTAAAATATGGGTCTCCCAATATCCGGATCTGCCCTATCCTCAGACTGCGGCTTCCAGCTATAGCGGCGCTCATGCCATGTGGCAGTATACAAACAATGGCAGCATTGCAGGCATCTCAAGGCCCGTGGATGTAAATGTGGCATATTTCGGTTATGAGGACAGTGCGGATGCACGGAACCAGGTCGCTCCGGAGACGGCGGAGGCTGATGTGGAGGCACTGATGAACTTTAAGGAAGTGGACGAAACCGTTACGGCAAAGGAGACCGTAAATCTCCGTGACATTCCAAGCCAGGGAACAGACAGCACGGTTTTAAAGCAGCTTAATAATCAGGAGACAGCCAGAAGAACCGGTATCAGTGACAGCGGCTGGTCCAGGCTTATCATAGACGGAGAACGCTATTATGCAGTGTCCAATTATCTGACTGCGGATCTGTCTTATACGCCCCCGGTCAAGGAGGCTGATGACGGCCTGAAAACCAAGTTCCAAAAGGTTTCCGAAAATGTAACGCCAAAGATAGAAATCAATCTGCGGATGCTTCCAAGCGTCACTAATCCGGATGCCGTAGTGGCAGCCACAGTCAAGGCGGGCGAGGTCTTCCTGCGGACAGGAATTAATACGGATTACGGATGGTCACGGGTGGAATATAACGGGCAGACGCTGTACTGTGTAAGCAGCTATCTGACGACAGTGGAATAATGGCTATGATGCAGGCATTCCTGGCATTCGGCCTTACGCCGGCGGCGTACTTTGCGTTAAAGTGAAAGGAGAAAGATATGTCTGAATTAACAACCACGAAAAATACAATTATTTTTGATCTGGATGGTCTGTTGATTGACAGTGAACTTGTCAGCTGCCGGATCTGCCAGGATTTGACAGAGGACTGTCAACAGCATATTTCTATGGAGACATATGCTCAGAATTACAGCGGAAAAACAGAAATTCATAACATAAGCACCTTAATAGAAGAGTTTAACCTCCCAATCTCTGTGGAAGAGGGCATGGCCTTTGTAGCCCTTAAGGAAAAGGAATATCTGAAAGAGCTCGTTGCTTTAAAACAAGGGGCAAGGGAATTATTGACCTATCTAAAAAACAATCAATACAAAATGATACTGGCTACCTCCAGCACCGGAGAACGTGCCCTGAGCATTTTAGATCAAAATGAAGTAACCGCTTATTTTGACTACATGGTATTTGCCACTGAGGTAAAAAAGAGTAAGCCGAATCCGGATATTTTTCTGAAAGCCTGTGAATACGCCAAGGAGCCCCCGGAAAATTGCCTGGTGCTGGAAGACAGTGAGGCCGGAATACAGGCCGCATAATCAGAAACGATTTCTACAGCTATTTCCCTTGCCTTGGCGCTGGACACGTTTTGATTGTCTGTCTCACCCAAATACACGCAAAAGTAAATTCTTTTATCAGCAGCGTCCGCAAAGCCTGTAAACCATGCGTCTACAACAATGCCATGAGCCATTCCCATTCCCGTTTTTCCATAAATGGGAATATTGGCTTCGCCTGGATCTGACAGCAGCATAACCTGCTTTAATTGATTTTGGGTTTCTTTAGAATAATCGGAATGCTCGCCAAAGATGCGTTCCAATACCTCTACCTGTTCCCTGGGAGAAATCAGCAAAGAGGATTCAATCCAGAATCCGGTTAAAGCAGGGTTGTTATTATTGGTATTTACTTGTCCCTGCCAATCGGAAATATCACAATTACCATAGGAAAGCCTGTCTAATTCCTCCTGCATCGTATCTTTTCCAATGGCATCAACTACTTCCCGAAAGTACCAGACACAAGAAGCACGAAACGCTTGGGGAAAATCAATATTCTGGTTCCAATCCTCATTCCAGAATATTTCCCCGCTCCATGTATGTGTAGAATTGTCCGGTACAATGATTCCATGCTCCAGAGCAATTAAGGAAGAAATGATTTTAAAAGTAGAGCATGGTGAACGACGGGTAAGGGCTAATTCCTGGTTATATATTTGACAGCAGTTCCCGGCAGAATCGTAAATAACAGCGGAACCATTGATTCCGTCAAAATAGTCTGACCAATCGATTTCTGTGATAATCGGTTCCGGGGGTTTTTCCTGAATGTCATTTGCTGTTGGGTTTTCGGCTTCTTCCTCTGTTTGCATTGGCTCTTTTGGTGTCTGTATTTCGTCTTGCTGTGTATCAGTCAGGGGAGTGTTTTCATTGGAACAACCCATCAAAGCCAAAAGTGAAGTGATTAATATATAATTGAAAATTTTACAGTGTAAATATAGTTTTCTCATAAATTTCCTCATCATAGATTCCATTTTTTTCCCTGATTCTACCACAGGAGCCTATTTTGTTCAAGATGCATGAGATAGGTTATCACGCAATAAAGAACTTATTATACTGACAAATGGAAACAAATTGGTGCAGATAAACTCCTTATATGAAATCAAATCTGGCGCCGGTGCGCCTTGCGGTAAGTGTTGGGGGTTTTTCCGGAGATCCGCTTAAAAACTTTACAAAAATAAGCTTCATTGGAAAATCCGGTCTGCAAAGCAATATCAAGAATCGGAAGACTGGAAGTGCGCAGGAGCCTTTGGGCGGTTTCAACCCGGTAATCCAAGAGGTATTCAAAAGGCGATTTGTGGATAAGGCTTTGAAAACAGCGCAGGCACTCCCGTCTGCCCACGGCTGCAGACCGGGCAATATCCTCCAGTGAAATCTTTTCCTGATAATGCTCATGGATATAGGACATCATAGTCCGGATGCGGTCCTGCTGAATGGAACTGACCGGGAGATCCGGCAGCTTTTGCTCCTGAATCTCATCCAAAAGCAAAAGCCAGATTTCAGACAGGAGATTCCTTGTCTGAAGCTCCGTATTCTCATTTTTTTGCAGCTCAGATAATCTTCTTAATTTGGACAGAATCAATTGCTGCTGTTTTGTTTTGCCCCGAAGCTCCAGAATCCGGAGCTTTTTGTTTTGGGACACTGGCTGGATATATTTGGTTTCAAAGATGCTTTTAAAATGGCCACCCAGTAAAATGGGATGAAAGAGAAAGGAGTCTACGGTAACAGCCCCCTGTCCCCCGGCACATCCCATGGTGCACAGAACATTGGAATTGAGGAAAACGGCTTCATTTTCATGGAAAGTGTAGGTTCCGGCGGAGGTTGTAAGCTCCATGGTGCCCCTTAGGATATAATCGAATTCAAATTCCTCATGCCAGTGCCAGGGAACAGAGGTTTCTGGCAGGGTGACATGATGGAGGACAAAAGGATATTCCGAAGAAAGCCCCTCGATTTCTTCTGCCTGATTCTCTCGGATTCGGATCTTCATCGTATAACTCCTTAATTATATTTTAATATTATTGATGTCTATATAGTTATATAATTTGTCCCTATATAGATATAATGAAATCGTATCTATATCCCCCATTTGAAATGGGGGCCGAGGCAAAGCCGTAGCGTTACCTAGAGTAAAAAAATCCTCCTATGTTACAATGATATTGGTTTCGCAGGC
>CAJTAK010000043.1 GCA_910574255.1 Clostridia bacterium | reverse complement strand
GAGCGGCCGCACATTTTAGGCTCTGTGTCAACCACTTTTTGAGAAATTTATTGATAAATTTGAGTTAGACCATAGGATAAGATTTTTTCAATCAGCTTAACTTAATGACATTGATTCACAATCAACACCAACCATGCAGCAGTAAAACCCAATGCAGATAAAGATAACCCTGTTAAAGAAAAAAATAACGCTACAGTAGGAATAACCATGTATGTTGTCATTTGGCTTTTTAATGTATAAAAATCAAGCCTTGCCATATTAAAAGTATTACTCATGCTAAATGCCCTCCTCTGCCGATATAGATAACAATCTCGTCTATCGTTGGAATATCAGAGATATATCCCTTATATAGCTGCATTGTACTTGCATCAATCAATCCCTCAAATCCAATATCTGTTTTTCGTAAGCCGATAATGCATTCGTTTAACTCTGGCGTAAGCTCATTTGGTGCTCCTTTTATAATTCGGTATTTTTGTAAAAGCTCATCCATACTACCTGTAAATATCAGTTTTCCATTTGCAAGTAAAGTTATATAATCTGCTACTCTTTGTAGGTCTGTTGTAATATGTGTAGAAAACAGAACACTTTTATTCCCATCCTTAATATATTCTTGCAACATCTCAAGTAACTCATCCCGTGTCAAAGGATCAAGTCCGCTTGTTGGTTCATCTAAAATAAGCATTTTTGCATCATGGGAAAATGCAATTGAAAGCATTAGTTTCATTTGCATACCACGGGATAGATTTCCGACTTTGGTTTTTGGTGATAGCTGGAAACGTTCAAGTGTTTCTGAAAATATATGGTGCCCCCATGTGTCATAAAACGGTGAAATGGCTTTTTCTGTTTCAGCTATTGTCCATTCATCAACATATGGGTTGTTGTCAAAAACTACACCAACGTTTTGCTTAAACTGATGTTCCTGTTTGACACTATCAAGCCCAAATACTGTTATAATACCATTGTCTTTTTCAAGCATATTCAGAATCAGCTTGATAGTTGTTGTCTTTCCTGCACCGTTTGGGCCGATAAGCCCCATTATATACCCTTTGGGAAGCGAGAAAGATATATCATCTAAAGTGAAATCAGAAAAATTTTTTCTTACGTTTCGAAGCTCCAAATAATTTTTAGTCATTATTTACCTCCAATAATAGTTTTAATAATTCTACTAATTCTGTGTCAGTCATATTTGCCCTTTGAGAAGCCATAATAGCAGCATTAAGATTGCTTTCAACCTCTTTGATAAGCTGTTCACGAAGCAAATCAGAACACCTCGACATGACAAAGAATCCTTTGCCGGGGCGACTGGTAATATATCCTGCTTCTTCTAATTCGTTATAAGCTCGTGTTGTTGTAAGAACACTTATCTTCAAATCTTTTGCTAACTGTCGCAAAGAGGGGAGCATTTCATTTTCTTGTAACTCACCAGATAGTATCTGTATTATAATTTGTTCTTTAATTTGCCCATAAATAGGTAATTTAGAACTGTTCGATAAAATTATGTGCAAATCATCACCTCCAACTGTACTTTTAAATACATATACAGTATATACAGAAATAACAGATACGTCAATAAGGTTAAAAGAAAAATTACAAGTGTAGAAAGTTATATATTTTACTTTGGCTAATTATTAAAACTTTTAAGTTTCTATTTCAAACAGGCTGATCTGTACTGGTTGCTCCTTCTTCTCCTTTTCTTTTTCCAGGCGCATCTGTTCCAGCTCTGCGATCCGTTCCTGTCCCAGCCACTTATCTGCATGGCGGCGGTCTGCACTGAACTCTTTGAGGCTTTCATATCCATTTTCCAGGAGTTTCTTTTCCAGACGCCTGACTGCAGACTCCCGCAGTTTCTGACGTCTCTCCTTTTTGTTTTCCTTATTACGCTTTTCCATATCGGAAGCATGGATGATCTGAATTCCGTTTCGGATATCCTCCAGGTCCTGCATCAGATCCCGGCTCTCCCTCTGCTCGGCACGGACGTTCTGGAGCTCAAAGGAAAAATATCTGCCGTGATATTCAGAGAAAAACAGCTGCGTAAAATAGTGGTTTCGTACTTTGTCTTTTATCCTGTCCTGACAGAGCCTGGCGCATATCTTACAGATATCCATGCTCACCGGATGGTTAAAGAGCTTTTTCCCTTTGATGATCTGGGTATCTATCTGCCCCTCAAACAGTGTTCCATTCAGGTCATTTCTGAGATAGGATATCTTCACATCATAAAATACATTCCCTCTTTTCTTATCCAGTTCATGCCCCAGAACCGGACACATCCCTGCACATCTGCTTAATCCGCAGTAATACGGGTCATAATTCATCTCCCATTCCAGTGTATCCCGGTTGAACCTCATATGCTCCCAGCAGACGCGCCCCTTCCTCTGCAGTCCAAAACTGATCTCCTGTCTCCGTATCTCATCATCATGCAGTTTTAAGATATGCTCTACACTTCCTTCATAGCAATATTCTTCTTCGGCCATATGAACCTCACACTCATATCTGAGTACCTTGTTCTCCTGAAGATATTCATGTTTCAGCTTACACTCTTTCTTTTCATAAGGACAGCGGATGGTAGCCATATCATTTTCAAAAGTCCACTCGATTCCCATGTAACTCATGTTGCTGTGGCACTGGATCCCTTTGCACTGCAGGCCGCAGGGGGTCTTGAAAGTCTGCTCAAAGATCCACCAGCGTTCATAGGTAAACCCTCCATCATAATTATCAAGGGTTTTCTCCTGCCACATGGGAACGTCAACCCGCACATGATCCGGATGATGCTCCGCCGAGTACCCTTCCTCCAGCAGCCGTTTTGTTAACAGGTTATATTCCTTATAATCTTCTTTCATCTTAATTCCTCCCTACAGCCCCTGGCAGGGGCGCATCCCGAAATAGTCTTCCATACGGTCCCGCAGCCTCTCCGCTGACATATCATATTCCCTGGCGATACAGGATTCACAGCAGGGATATTTATATGCCAGAGTCTTTGATAACCGGGCATCCCAGCTGTTTAACTGTTTGCCGCATTTGTTACAGTCCTGATCCAGCCATCTTACTTTTTGCAATCGTTCTCCACCTTCCTTTCTTCCTTGTTAATATTTTCTATCCTTATAAGCCCTCCGGCTTCCGGACAGCAAAAAAACAGGAATGACCTCACTGATATTTCCGGCGTCCACAGTTTCCTGTGAACCAGCGTCATTCCTGCTCTGAACAGAGATTATAAATTTTCCAAAATAAAAACCAGCGGTATATCACTTACAGGGCGTAGTGATACTGCTGGCACATTCATACAAACTTAACAGCGTGTGCAATGCGGAACTGATACCGCATACAGGCGTTTCTGACTGTATCTCCCTAAAAAGGATTCGCACAAAAATCAATTACATGGGAAGTGTAGCACAAGATATGTAATACGTCAATGGTTTCAACCTATATATAGTATTCGATAATTTTAAAAATTTTAATATGATTGCAGAAATATCTGATTTTTACCCTGTTTTATTATTGTATAGGTCATTTAGAAAAGATGCCATAGATTGTACATTGACAATTTCATAGCGTGGTACTGGAAGTCATACAGGTGCATGGGATAGGATCTCTTATTAAGAACAGTTTTACCTCTGCTTAATCGCTGCACAGCACGGCCTGAAAATATGCGGCAGAAACTCTGGCGCAGGAAGTGGTCCAGGGTGCCATGCACGAATAAACAAATTTTTTTAGCATTAGAACGTCTTGTTTTTATTTTTTTGTTGAAGTGGCTGGCCTTAGAATCGTAAGATATACAGGTAAGGAACCGTAGGCTCTTTCCAGCCACACAGAAAGGAGGTCACTGTGGCGGAACATACAAGCAAAACTCTGAAAGCCGATCCAGAAAAAAGGAGCTATTCTGTTGCGGAAGCAGCAGAGATATTGGGAGTCAGCAAACGCTCGGTATACAATCTCTGCGCTGCGGAAGCTTTTAAAACGGTACGCATCGGCAAAAAACTGCGTATCTCCAGAAGATCCTTTGATGAATGGCTTGATGGGAACAGTAAAGCATAAAAGGAAAGGAGCCTGCACATATGGCATCAATTCAAAAAAGAGGAAAAAAACATGCTGTCGTTTATACCTATACAGACCAGGAAGGACAGAAAAGACAGAAATGGGAAACTTTCAGTACCAAGGCTGAAGCACGGAAAAGGAAATCAGCTGTGGAAGCCGAACTTGATAACGGGACTTTTATACCGCCAAATACTACTACAGTGGAAAATTTTTTAAAGGAATTCGTGGAGCTTTATGGAGAAAAGCGGTGGGGTCTTTCAATCTATGCCAGCAATACGGCACTCATCAACAATTATATCAATCCGTTGATTGGAAGCCTGGTTGTTCAGGATATCAACAAAAAGACTGTGGATAAATTTATCCAGCAGCTTCAGAAGACCGCTCCTGTAAACACCCCGTATCGGCATGCAAAAACAGAATTTGTAACGCCATGCACCATTGATAAGGTTATTAAACTTCTGCGGTGCGCTTTCCACCAGGCAGTCCGTTGGGATATGATTGGTAAGAACCCATTTGAAGATGCTGACCTGCCGAAACGGGAAAAGAAAGTCCGGGCCATATGGACGGCAGACATCATCCGTCAGGCCCTTGACAACTGCCAGGACGGGAAACTGTATATTGCAATCAACCTGGCCTTTGCCTGCTCCATGCGGATGGGGGAGATCACCGGCCTGACCTGGGACTGCCTCCATATCGCAGATGATGATATCGTAAACGATGACGCACATGTATGGATTGAAAAAGAACTTACCAGGGTAGACCAGCGGGCCATAGACGCACTTGGGGAAAAGGACATCCTTTTCGTGTTTCCGAGGCTGATGGGCGGCAAATCATCCACCAGGCTTGTCCTGAAAAAACCAAAGACAAAAAGCAGCATCCGCAAGGTTTGGCTTCCTAAGACCCTTGCCCTTATCCTGCGCGACTGGAAGGAAAAACAGGACAGGCTGAAAGAATTCATGGGGCCGGACTACACGGACTACAATCTGGTACTGGCACAGGAAACGGGAAGGCCCTGCGAGGACCGCATCATAGGCAACCAGTTTGAACGCCTTAAAAAATCTGCCGGACTGCCCAATGTAGTGTTCCATTCCCTGCGCCATTCCAGTACGACCTATAAGCTGAAGCTGAACAAGGGAGATCTGAAAGCTACCCAGGGAGACACGGGACATGCGCAAATCGATATGATTACGGAAATCTATGCACACATTCTGGATGAAGACCGGAAAATCAATGCACAGAAATTTGAGACGGCTTTTTATTCCAATCCTGATATGCGCCCTGTGGAGCGCAGCCTCCAGGGCGAGGGAAACAGCTCCGTTCCGAATCCGGATGCCATGATGAAACAGCTGGAATCTGCCCCACAGCTTATGGACGCATTTACCCAGAAATTCATTGAGCAGTACGGAGAGCAGATCATGACGCAGCTTGCGAAAAAAATGCTCGGTACATGAAACGTCACAAGACGACACAAGAAGCAACCAGAGTACACGGGAATACAAATTAGCAGAATGATTAGCAGACCTTGTTTTTCCCGCAAAGGGGTTCTAATCCATTTTGGACTTCCCCTACAGGCGGCAGGTCGAAAATAAGGTTATGAAAGGAGGGCATGTTGGAATCCCTGAAGGAACAAAAATGCCGCAACCCTTGAAGTTACGGCATTTCAGCGTCCCCGAGAAGATTTGAACTTCCGACCCCACGCTTAGGAGGCGTGTGCTCTATCCAGCTGAGCTACGAGGACTCGAACGATATGAAGTTTATGAAAAGAGCTTTTTTACCTCCACGGACTTTGATGACCGGAATATTAGGAGGCGGTCGCTCTATCCATCTGAGCTACGGAAACGTGTATTAAATTGTGTGTGACTTGCTACCTCATGTCCTCCAAAAAGTTTCCGTTGTAGGTTCTCTTAGGAGGCGGTCGCTCTATCCATCTGAGCTACGGAAACAAAAGAAAATCAGTCTTGACTGACTTCCAGTTAAGAGTGTACCATAAAATAAATAACTACACAAGTGGAAAATGAATAAAAGAAATAGAGATATTACGGAATTTAAGTTTTTATGTATTTAAAATACATACAGGATGTAGTGAAAATAAAAAGATGCAAGAAAGACAAGGAGAAGTAAAGATGGATCGGGAAATAGATACCCGTCTTTAGCAGTTAACACCATATTCTTTCGAAGCAAACCGTATATTCAACCCTTTTTAAACGCCTTGAAATAAGGCTTTTTTTATTTCTCATAACTCTTGCATTTTTATTTTTTCTATGTT
>CAJTAK010000042.1 GCA_910574255.1 Clostridia bacterium | reverse complement strand
AACATAGAAAAAATAAAAATGCAAGAGTTATGAGAAATAAAAAAAGCCTTATTTCAAGGCGTTTAAAAAGGGTTGAATATACGGTTTGCTTCGAAAGAATATGGTGTTAACTGCTAAAGACGGGGCTATCAAATTCTCTAACTATTGTCAATAAAATTCCTGGTTTTACAAGCAATACATCCGGTAATCACAAATATTCACTCCCTATTCCCAATCCTCTGACCTTATGCCGCCAAAACTTTGTTAAAAAATTATCTTTTCCTATTGCATTTCCGGAAATACCTGTTATAATGGGTTTCATAAATAATAGCGAAGTAGGATTCTATGCGTCAAGTGTTCGATGGATGGGGAGTCGCCTCGAAACGAAAAGTGAGCGTATGTATACGTTCGTCTTACGATATATTATCCGCACCCGTTGCTACAGATGAGTACATCTCATGTGTGAAGGGACTATTATTTACTTTAGCAATGAGCAGGGCGTGTCAGAAAATTTGAATCTGGAATGGGGTGTTTGCACACCAGGCCAGATTCAGATTTTCTGACACATGCGGCGAATGCCGCATAGGTGTGAAAATGCAAGCATTTTCACACCTACGCCCGTACCGTTACCATTCATTTAACCTACCACACAACAGGAGGTGTATTTTTTATGCAATTATGTTCCAAACATGTGTTCCGTTTCAGGGAACAGCTAAAAAACATCCACAGCGTACAGGGCATATGCTTAGGCGGACTCTTTGTGTCCCTCTACGTTGTATTGTCACTCTTCAACATCCGGTTTTCCGAAATTCTGGAATTCCGCCTTGCATTTCTGGCTCTGGCAGCGGCGGCTTTTTACGGCGGCCCCCTTATGGGTATGACCGTGGGAATCGCCGGTGATGTAATAAGCTTCTTTGTTACTCCCCAGTCTGCACCATTTTTTCCGGGCTTTACACTGACCTATGCCCTTATGGGTTTTCTCTTCGGCATGTTCCTCTACCGTACCAGGATCACACCGGGGCGGGCTCTTCTGGGCGGCCTTACGGAATTTGTTATTTCCTGTACCCTGTCAACCTTTTGGCTTCATCTGATGTACGGGATGGAGTGGCAGTATCTTCTGACGATACGTCTGGTGAAGAATACCATTGCTCTGGGAGTTTATACGGTTTTGCTTTATGTATTTTTGAATGCGTTTTCCAGGATTCTGGGCGTTGCCGGGACTGCTGCGAAGCCGGTGCGTTCTTAGATTTTTTGTAAATAGTATCTTGAGGGAAATTTCCGTTTTATTCTTTGAATTATAAAATAAATAAAAAAGTTCTGTAGATTTTATTTTCTACAGAGCTTTTTTATTTTGTCGTTAAATGCCTTGTCCCAGGCTTCTTCCATATATCCCCTATCTCTCCAAAAAACCAATAAAATTAAGGCTTCCAAGGCATGGTTTCAAATGGAAAATTCACATCCAGCCCTCTTGCTTGATTAATTCTTTAGGCCCGTTGCTCCTTCTCCAACTGTGCAATTCGAAAGAGCGCCCGTTTTAACTCTTCTTTGCTTTGTGTTAATTCCTCTTTATTTCGAGCCAATTCCTCACTCGTCTTCTCCAGCTCTCCACGCTTCCGATCCAGTTCTTCCTGCATCTCATCAATCATCAATTGTACCGTATTCCGGTCCATTTCCCGCAGTTCCTCTGAAAAAAATCCCATCACAACCTCCATGTTCCGGCATATCTCATACGCCTGCTGGTACATGGGCTTGAATTCCGGATAGGCTTTGATAAGCTTTATGATCTCCTCCGGCTCATCCGTACTCAAAAACAGCAGCCATGCATCTAATTTCCCTGTTACATCTTTATTTTGCTGTGTTTTCTTAAAAATGTCAATAGGGATAAAAATATATTTCTGCAGCAGCTCTGCCTTAAGCCCCGTGTCCGATTTCTGTCCAAACCGATGAACATACACGTCCGGAAACTCATGGAATTCCTTTGTACTGGTCTCAAAAAGCACAATTGTATAGACTGGTTTTACATCCCTGTAGCTGAACTTTTTTCTTCTTTTGCTTCTCACACGTTTATACTGACGCAGCAGCATATCGGACGAATAACACGCACTGCGCTGTCCGGGAAACATATAGCCAATCTTCTGCACCTCCACATTTGCCAGACTTCCATCCTTAAGCTCCACCACCAAATCCGTAACCAGTAGAGAACATTCATCCGCAAGCCTGGTGGAATCGTTAGGAAGCACCATGCGAATCCTCACCGGAAATTCAAATCTGCCATACACCTTCTCCTTTCCGCCGCAATATTTTTTATACGCATTTTGTCTCTATGGAACAAGCGGATATTTTTGAACTATAACCCTACCGGACGAAATCCGCTGCCTAAAAGAGACACAAAATGCATTATTCCTATAAAGGATACTTATCGGGTGTACCATTTCTTAGTTTGTTGAAAACCTCTCCGAACCGGAGACATTGACAAAAAGACATTTGACTGCAAAAGAATTGCAGATGGAAAAATATTCCTGTCCGTGGATTTTATACTAACACAAAATTTTCCATTCTGCAAGTACCAAATCAATTTTATTCACGAAAAAGGAGTTTAAAAAACCTTTAAAATCAAGGCTTACAAGGTACGATTTCAAGGGAAGGAACTCACAGAATATTCTGAAGACTACGTTTTTCCATCAAAATATGGCATCGCTATCGCAGTAGATCTGCTGCGATAGCTGATCTGATTCGTTCGGAAATAAAACAGTTCAAAAAAGAGAAAGCTTAAATGGTACGGTAATTTTGTAAAAATATCAATGCCGGAGGGATTTTTTCATTTGATATATTTTCCATTGCAAGTGATAATGCCACCCCGTTTGATTCTTTACATTACGCCCTTGCCTATGCCGGCACCGCTTACTCCACCAACAAAACATCATGATTAATCGTCCGGTAAAACTCCTTTTTAAATTCCTCACCAGACAAATTCTGTTCCAAAAGCCACATCACCTTTGTAACGGTCGCCTCCAATGTCATGTCAAAGGCTTCTATAATCGGAAAGCGTTCTTTTATCGCTTTTCCAACCTGATAAACCGCCATATCACTCCCCTCATGGGTCACCTGGGTTGCCATAATCATCTTCTTCCCCTGGCTGCACCAGTTATCAATGGCTTCCAGGAAGTCATGCTGGCCATAGGTGGGAAGTCCGCCCACTCCAAACGATTCAATAATCACTGCGTCATACTCTTCCGCCAGCATATTCAGCACCCGTCCGTCCATTCCCGGAATCATTTTCAAAAGCAGTACCCGCCTATTCATCCTGTGATAAAACCTTACCGGCTCTGTGAGACGAAAATGATCTTCTATATAAAAAATGATTCTATGCTCTTGAATCACCGCAATATCCGGATAATTGATACTGGAAAATGCATTGTAGCTCTTGGAACGCTCTTTCTTTGCCCTGGTTCCTGCAATCACCTTTCCGTCAAAAACAATATTTACACCATATGCACGGTCATCCGAAGCGAACCGGAGGCTGTCACGAAGATTCGCTCTCGCATCGGTTATTTCCAGATTAATCGGTTTTTGCGCACCGGTCACAACGATTGGTTTTCGGTTGTTCTGTATAAGATAAGAAAGGGCTGCCGCCGTATAAGCCATCGTATCCGTTCCATGGCAGACTACAAACCCATGATATCTGTCATAGGCTTCCTCTATGACTCGTTCCAAAATCAACCAGTGCTCCTGGCAGACATTCGTGCTGTCCAGCTCAAAAGGCTGTACCGTATCCACCATGCAGAATTCCCGTATCTCCGGCACATAAGCCAGCAGCTCTTCAGAGGTAATCCCCGGCTTAAGCCCCTCCGATGAATATTTTGACGCAATGGTGCCCCCTGTGGCAATTAATAATATCTTTTTCATTTTCCATCTTACTCCATAGGCTTTTGATAGAACATTCCAAAAAACTCTCCATAGGTATCATATTCATAATAACTCTTTTATCAGTCTGCCGCAAGTAATTCACCAGATCCTGTACCTCATAATCTAAAACCAGCACTACTGTTCACAGTCACAAACCACTATATGTAAAAATCTTACAAAACACTTGCCGCACCCTCCATAGCCATTCAATTACTCCAAAAAACAAAGCAGCATGCACTCAAACAAAAGCACATACTTCCAGGTAAATTTCCCGATCCGGTTGAAATTGTACAAAGCCACAAAATTCATTCCTGCCTGAACGAACAACAGTACCTATAAAGACTTCGGACGGAACGAAATCGTCCCGTCCGGTCCGCAGCCATTCCTTTTAAGCAATCACTGCCGTAATCCTATTTTTCATCTTCCACACCATAGGGATTGGTAACGCCCTCCATATTTTTGCTTCCGATTTTCTTATGAAACTGGGGATCCTTTGGAATATCCGGATTAATTCCCAGATCCTCCGGCGCAAAGCATGCCACAATCTGCAGAGGGATAATATACTCCCACGGAGAGAACAGCGGATCCTCCGTAAACTCTACCAGCAAGTCCTTATCCCGTCCGTTGCTCACTCCCTCCGGAGAGGCAATGAGATAATTGTGGGGCGTCCACTCGCTTAAAATATCAATCAGCTTCAAGGTTCTGGGCTTATAATCCCCTTTGGAGCCCAGATAGAACACATGGGCACTGTCCGTAATGGAGTTGTAGATTCCATGGAAAAATTCCTCAATATCATATCCGGTAACGCCCTGGCGGACTGTCTCCAGAATTTTTAAAGAGCCTTCCAATACATCGGCGTACATTCCGTCATATCCCACTACAATAATGCGCTTTGCCGGAAGGAATTCCTCCTTAATCCTCCCATACCACACAACAGAAGCCTTTGTCACATTCTCAAGATTATTAATCACCTTGTACATGCGCTCCCGGTAAGCCGCTGCCTTTTCCTCTGTGGTGATCCCCTTTGCCAAAGCCAGCTCTGTCAGCATCATCATCAAAGTCACAGTGGTTCCGGCATAGCCCTTCGTCTTAGCGCCGCATTTTTCATTTCCAACCTCAATGATCGTCTTTGCATCTGCATGCTGGAAAAGAAATGCATTCTTATTTGCGGAAACTCCCGCCGTGCCAAAGCCCTGAGCCTTGGCACAGTCCAGCCCTGCCACCGTAGAAAGGCTCTGCCCGCCCTGAGACATGCCAATCACCAAAGTATTTTTGTTAAATATCTTTTCACTTCGCTCAAACTGCGTGGGATACATGCAGATTACCTTCATACCCAGCATCTCTTCCAGATAGTTCTTTGCCGTAAGGCCTGCATGGTAGCTGGTGCCGGAGCCCAGCACATAGATCTGCTCAATCTCTTTATCCTTAAACTTCTCTACAAACTCCTGCGTAATCTCCCTGCGGTTCTCAATGATATGTTTCAATACTGTGGGAGTCTCGCAGATGTAATTATACATATTCGATGCCATTATAAAATACCCAAGACACTTCCGACAATTCCTACGATAATCATGCCCCAGAGAATTGTCGTGGTCTTAAATCCTTTCTGTAATAATTTGTATGTACCAAATGTCAAAGCCAACGGAAGAAATCCGGAAATGATTCCGTCAAAAATATCCTGTACTACAATCTCCGCCCCGCCAATATTCAAAACCAGAGGACTTGCCAGACTTACCATAGAGGCGCACATAGAGCCTACCACAACAAGTCCCAACACCTTGGCCACCTCAGAAAGCGCCGCAATCACACCGCCCTCTGACATATTCCCTAAAAAGCTGATACCGCTGCGGTATCCGATTTTCAATCCAAAATAGCGAACCAGCAAATGAGGTACATTATAAATCAGCAGGAATAATATGGCACCCAGAATACTTCCCTGCGCCGCCAGAGAACATCCGATACCTGCGCCAATAATGCGAAAGGTTCCCCAGAAGAAAGAATCTCCGATTCCCGCAAGAGGTCCCATAAGAGCCGTCTTTACCGCATTGACGGATTCCGGATCTCCCCCTTCCCCATTTTCCTTTGCCTTTTTCAGTTTTTCCTCCATTGCAATGGCAACGCCTGTAATAAAGGTAACAATGGCCGGTGTAGTATTAAAAATCACCAGATGGCGCTTTAATGCTTCAGAAGCTTCCTCTTTATCGGGATACAGCTTTTTAAGAGCCGGTATCATCTGATAGGCGAAACCCACATTCTGCATTCTTTCATAGAAGAAGCAGGCCTGCAGCGGAAATGACCGCCAAAAGGTTTTCTTAAAAATATCCGGGCTCATTACGGATTCCTCGTTTGTTAATACTTTCTCATCTGCCATTACAATTCACCTCCCAAATCATCAGACATACCTGTCGTTTCTACAGCCGCTGTTTCTGTCTTTCTTCCTCTTCCATATTGGAACATAATATAGGCAATGGTTGTTCCTACTACTGCGGCTCCTACGGTATTTACGCCGAGAAGAGCACTCAACACCCAGCCCACAAAGAAAAATGCCACATTCTTTTTATCAAAGAGAAGCTGCATCAATATAGCAATTCCAAGAGCCGGAAGCATACCGCTGGCCACCTTAAAACCGTCAATCACACTCTGGGGAAGCTTATCTACAAATGCGCCGATCACTGCGGATCCAAGCAATGCTCCGCAGAACACCAACAGGAAATATGCAAGGAAAAATAATCCGGCGCCTCCCCACAGGGCTCGGTCAACACCTTTGTAATCGCCTCTCTCCGCAGCCTTATCCGCCTGATGTGCAAAATAACCGTTTGCCGTGCGGACCAGAACGCCTACAAGCTGTCCAAGGGTTGCAATCGGCAGAGACAATGCCACTGCTGCACTGACATCAAGGCCGGAAGTTATAACAAAGGCCGTAGCCAGAATACTGCCCGATACCGTATCCGGAATTGTAGCGGAACCGATTCCTACAATTCCCATCATAACCAGCTCTAAAGAAGCCCCAACCACAATGCCTGTCTGAAAATCCCCCAAAATCAGTCCTACAACCGGTCCTAAAAACAAGGGCCGATCCATCATAAACATACCCATTACACGGCTGTCCCAGATGCCCAGTCCGCCGAGAATGCCAAGTAATACCGCTTGAATAACACTCATTGTTTTTCTCCTTCCCGTTAACCGTTCTTACTAAAATTTTTCCGTATTTCCTCACAAGTAAGGCTTTTCTGCGTGGGATCCGGCTGCATGGTAATTGCCATTCCTGCCTGTTCCAGACGATTCATAACCGCAATATCATCTTCTGACATATAGGAATTCATATCAATCTGCCTCTTTCCTTCTCCGCTTCTAAGACCTCCCAAAAGAACAGTTTTTATGGCTCCCTCTGTCTTATTGCATACATATTCCGCATCCTGCATGGTCTTGGCGACCACCATGATGCTGCGGGACGCATGCTTGGGATTGTTAATCACCGCAACTGCTCCGTCCAAAGACTTCATAGACAAAGTAACCCCCGGAGGCGTTGCCAGTTTAAACGCCATCTGCATGGTCTGATCTTTAATCACCTGATCGTTTGCAATCAGAATCACATCCGCCTTATAAAAGTTTACCCAGGCAACAGCTACCTGGCCATGTAACAAGCGGTCGTCCACACGCAATACTTTAATCATAACTTCCTTCTCCTTCCTATTTGTAGTTCCGTAATATTCCGTCAATACACCCTTATCTAAATCAATTTTCAGCCGCTTAAAGCTGCGTCTGCAAATCGATTTGTGCACTGACAGAATATTACTGTTTTCGTTCCGTAATATCCTGTCTACAGCTCTCCTTCGGTATCTTCCAGAGTCCCGGCCGCTTCCACATCATTTACCAGCATCAGTGTATCCTTTGCCTCTTCAATCACCGCCCGGATATTCCTTAAGTTTTCTTCCCGATCACCCGTCAGCTCCAGCATGGCAAGTGAAAGCAGCATTCCAAGGCAAAGACCTGATACCAAATAAAAATCCGGATGCTCCGCAAGAATTCCAATGGAAGACTGTGTGGTGCTGCCGCCCGGTATATCCGTAATAAGAATCGTAGGGGCCGAATTGTCAAAAGCTCTCCATGCATCTTCAATCATGGCCTTTGCCTGCTCAACCGACTCGTCTAACGTTATGCTGAGAGCTGTCATATTCGGCACATCTCCAAGTATAAACCGGCAGGACTGCGCAATCCCTTTGGAAAACTCTCCATGCGTCAGCAGAATAATATTTTTCATTGCGTTCCTCCTTTCTTTAAGTTGCTACGCAACAGTACTAAAGGGTAAAGTCACTTCAGCGCACACCTATGAGAAAAACTTTCATTCGAAAGTGCACTCATGAAAGTTCCTCTCGTGCGCTTTCGCAACTTTACCGTCCAGCAAAAAATATTTCTGTTAAACACTCTACATTTCTTAGCCGGACTTATTCTTAATGTATATACATTTTTAATTATGTTAATATACATTTATATATTTGTCAATACATTTCGTCAAAAAATATATATTTAATGCAGTTTTAATGTATGTTATTTGTAATGAATGATAATCAAATAAAATATTGTTATTTTGACCTGAATTATTCACGGCGGTATAAGCCCGCATAAAATCCGCCGTAGTTACCATTGCAGCCACTCCTGATACCTTACTCTGTCACAGGATAGCCTAAAAATAGG
>CAJTAK010000041.1 GCA_910574255.1 Clostridia bacterium | reverse complement strand
TTCACTAACCTGCAAGTCAGTAATCTTATTTTACTCTGAGGTATTTTTTTCTCAACCTTCTTTCTTGGAATTCCCTATACTTGAATTATACAGGAAGCTCCTTTTTTCTTTGTAATATTTATTTTGTTATATCAGTGGACAGCCAAAATTTTAAGCCATCCACTGTATACTTCTATATTTCTATAGCTATTTTTTCATTTATTTTCTTTTTCAATCTCATTCCTGATTATATTAATCTTAATGTCACCACGAATGATGCAATAGATAACAAATATCGTACATGCTACCATAAAGGTTAAACCGAATATTACGCCTAATCTTAGTACGAATTTGAATAAAGCTTGCAATATAGCTGCTAACATATGAATCCTCCTTTTGTTTATTTGTTGGGTGAGATGGGAAATCCCACCCGTTGATTATTTCTCTGTGAAATATCTACTATTATAAAAACAATAGGTCTCTGTTACTTTTCTTCTTTCTAGGTTCTTTTATAACTGTATTCCACTGTGGAATATGCACTTCATTCAAATATTCAGATAAAATTTCTACATCCGATTGTTTTAAACATTCCATTCCACCTTTGAATCTGGATAAATCATTTACATCTACGCCTATATTTAGGGCAATAGCTTTTAGCATCAATCCTTGATTTGTAATCTCAATCAACTTTTTTCGTACTGAATCGTTATTATGTGACATAGTTACCTCCAAAATCTCTTGATTTGTTGGGTGAGATATTTACCATCCCACCCATATATATCTGAAATTGCATACACATTTCACATATATTACTTTGACGTTACTCTGACATTTCCTTGACGTTTACTTGTTATTTATTCATTTCTTGCATTTTCTTACGCATTCCCGCTAATTTACTGGAAACTTTCTTCTCAGGTATGGCTTTTGACTCCTTTTCTTCCATGAAATCTAGGCTCCCAAGTTTGCTAACGTGCTTCCTTTCTCTCTGCCGTTCTTCATAAGCCGCCTTTGCCATTTCTCCAAGTTTTGCAACGTGTGACACTGGATAATCCAAACCGCTAACAGCAACAAATGTACTTCTTCCGTTATATCCTTCAAAGACATTCTTAGGTTTTCCGACTTCTGCAATGATACTATCCTTTTCAATATCTGCATTGTTGCGTCCGGCGTGAATGATAGCGATATTCTCACATATCTTATTAGATTCAATCGGTGCAAAGATACCGTCTTTTGTCAATTTCTGTAACAACAACGCCTGATCCAAATTCTGATTGTCTTTTGCTCCCATAAGGCTAATGACCATCATTCCACCATCTTTTAACATTTCAAGACGCTCTGATTCATCAAAGTTGTTTAATTCCCCATACGAATCATTGGTCAGGAATGTATCTAGGAACTTTGTAAAGGTACTATTGAGACTTGTATAATCTTTGCCACTATCGTTGTTGATAAAAAACGTGGCTCCAAGCCCTTCAAGCTCTTGTAACTCAACTACCGCCTGATATGCGTTTCTATGCTTTGCAATCGGTTCATCCTGTGAAGGTAAAGCTATGACAGGGCACACTATACGATTAGTTCCTTCATCCTGTCCTAAAAGCATTTCCGATATGATAGTTGCACATCCTGATCCAGTTGAACCGCCACCGCCGAAAAACACGAATACAATTTCTTCTTTAATATTTTCAATAAAATTAACAAATTCACTGTTTTGTACAAGACAATCTTCTGCCCTCTCTCTGTGACCGCCAAAACCGTCAAATCCTTCCAGACGAAATTTAGGAATATCCCCAAGTGCCTTTAAGTCCTGCTCACTTCCATTCGCTGCATCACCTTTGTACCCTAATGCGATAAATTCTTTCGCCTGCTTACCTCCATAGCATCCTAAACCTAACATTCTACATTTCTCCTTCAGATTCATTCTTTTCCTCCTTCAATGATTCAATTATTTTGACTGACTTTTTCGTAAGATAATAGGTATCGGCATGATCATCCAATATGCCTTTTTCCAAATATCCATTGCTAACAAGTTTCTGCATTTTTTTCCAGACTGTCATTCGTTTTCCCAAAGAACCTTCATAATCGTCTGAAATTTCTGTTATTGTCATTCCATGAAAACGGTCTTTGCATCCACCAACATATAATGATTCCAATATCATGTAATCAACACGATTCAATTCATATGTTTGTGTCACATACCCATTCCCTTTTCTACGTTTCATTTCATACACATATATCACACCTTCCTTTGATATTATTCAGATATTACATATACTTCTTATTGGGATATATCTGACATTCCCTTTAAAGGTAAAAAATAATTGGCTTCTCAGCCTTTCACTCCCTCAATAATCATCCCTCCTTCAGATATTTAATTCTCCAAAACTTAATAATCTCTAACACGAAATAGCAAATACACTTTTTCCATAGAATTTTTCTCCATCCATGAAAAAAGTCACTTGCTTCAAATACTGCCAAAAGTTACTAATGGAAATAATCGCTGAACCGCTTGAAATAAAATAAAGATCGTGTATAATTAATTCAAGCGCAATTCTGCGTTTCAAATTCTGAGTCGTTTCGGCATTGAATTTGTGTGTATGTAAAGACCTGTCCGATGGTGTTGGCGCACCGTTTGAGGATAGGTCTTTTTATGTTTCACTGTTGATAAGTATAGAACATACGTTTGTATTTGTCAATAGGTTTCAGAACATTTGTTCTTTACATTCTTCCAGTTGTGGAATTAAGCGTAATAGAAAAACTGCCTCAATGCTTTTTTGCAAATTGGCAGTTATATTTTCTGTTTGGATGGCTATGAAATCGTTGTTTTAAGTCACATAAAATTTCTAGTTATGAATTATAATAACCATACCTCTGACAAATCTCATGTACAGTTTCAGCATAAATGCTTCTGGAATGTTTGTGTGAATCAGTATTGCAGTTCTTTTTATGTAAATATAACTTTCTCATTTCGTCTGTATAATCATTAGCTCTGATCCACTCAGCTTTTTCGTCTAATAGATAATATCCATCTGTCTGTTCTTCCCATGTATAAGTGTTCTTTTTCTTATTGAAGTGAATATATTCCTGGCATTCATTACCATCATCATCTACATAGTCGTTTACTATGGCAAAATCACAGCTATGTAAAATTTTTGAATTCTTCTTGTCCTTTACCTTTATAGTAAGAACCCTTGTAGAATCTTCAGCATTATCATACCCATAACGATGAGCAGCTTTATTAAGTGCAAGCATGATTTTGGTTTTGATCTCTTTTGCGGAAAATCTACATTCATCATCATTAATTTGTATATTTACATCAAAATCATAGCCCATATTCGTTCCCACATCATGCGTCACCATATTTCGTTTGACACTGCCTACAAAATCATAGCGAAAAGTAAAATCTTTGCGAAGATCATCTTGTACAGAACTAATTATCTGTATTAGGTTTTGTTTTACAGGGGATAGTTGTCTTTTTGATACATACTGGAAATTGTGCATTTTAGTTTTCTCCTTTGGTATATTATCCCCATGCCGACCATCTAACATTTGTTAAATCATTTCATTATACTCTATTCAAATTATCTGTCAAGAAATTTGGAAAAAATATTGCTTTCCTCTTTCGCCAGTGCTATTATCATAATAGAAAACCGGTGTACAAACGGCGTACATCGCTCATCTATAAAAATTTTAGATTGGAGGTAACGCTATGGATATAACGAGTGCTGTTACTATTATTGTAATTTCTATTTCTTGCATAATTACAATTAAAATTTTCACAAAAGACGGCAAACATGATCTTGAAATTCAAGCAGGAAAGTTTCATCTTTCTATTAAAAAACATGATTAAAATTGACTGAAAGGGTAAAGGAAAAATTAAATATTGCTCCTTTATCTAAATTCAAAAGAGCCAGCCCACTATCCGGACTGGCTTTCTTTATCCTCAAATCTATCAGAGCAAGTTCCTGTACTCTCTTCTTCCATCCACAACTGCATATATAATAACTTCTTTTTTATCCTCATTAATTTTATAAAATACCAGATGCCTTTCTACAATCAGGACTCTATACCCCTGTTTTCTCAAAATGGAATATCGTGGCATATTTCCAGACATAGGAAAATCTTCTAAACGGCTTATTGCTTTCTCAATTTTATCAAGGTAATTTAATGCTATGTCTATGCTGCCGGAATCATCTGCAATATAAAAAATAATCTCCCTTAATTGTTCATCTGCCTTTTCTGTCCTGACTATATTATACTTCATCCGCTTTTCTCTCCAACAAGGATTTTCTGATATCATCAAATGTGCCTTGCATTGGTGCAACTCTGCCATTGACAACATCATTTTCAGCCTCTGCCAGTGTACGCAATAATTCAAGTTCTGACTTCATCTGGTAGTAATCTTGCAAACCCAAAATTGCCGTATCTCCACGACCATTTACTGTAATAATGACCGGATTTCTTTCTTCGTGGCATTGCTTGGATATTTCATTGTAATGGTTTCTTAAATCTGAAGATGGTCTGATTGCTTCCATAGTGCTTCCTTTCTATAGATATTAGACTATTTCAACCAAAAATATAGTCATATTATATCATTTTATGTATATATTTTCAAGGGATTTTGTTCACAAAACAAAACCAGTCTACTAATAGACTGACTGTCTACACAGAAACCTCTTTACAAAAGTATCCAATCTCGGACAAAAATCTTGTCGTTTGCTGTCATATATGGTAATCTAATTTTAATCAATGTAGCAGTATGGGGATAGTTCCTTGGTTGCCCTTTTCGGAAACGGAAAGGAGACTAATAGTAAATGGTAAACCACACGTGCCTACAAATGTATTCTTAAGTGTGCGATAATTGTGTAAAGTTGAAAAAGTTCATACCAACTTTTCACACTATGCACAAGGAGGGCACATGATGGATACCAGAAAGCTGTAAAAAAGAAAAAGATGATTTAATAGCCGATCACAAGATCGGCTATTTTTAATCATAGGACAAGTGGTTTACCATTTACAAATAAAATGATATTTGATTGTAAATTTTCATTACTTTTATTATAACTCTGCGCAAACTTAATGGTCATATACCTGAACATTACATCGGCATAAATATAATTGTTAATTATATCTTATTACAAATTCGTAAGCATTTTCTTTTTAAATCTGCAGGAATATCTAATCTTCCTTGATACCATCCATAATAATTGTCAGTAACAAATACATAATGATAAATTGTTTTCAATTCATTCATACCCTCACAAAACTTTTCCTCTGTATCTTCTCTTGCATCAATCAATCTCAAAATATATTTTCTCATTGCACTTTCATCACGGATGTTTGACACATCAGTAATCAACTTTTCTAAAATATCAAATCCATCACCAGAAAGCAATCTATTTTTTTCTGAAATATCAACAATGTCTAAAACACAAAGAACTGGAATAAATAGAACCATTATTCCCCAGCTATCCTCTCCAATATTATTTTGAAACTTATCCTTAATAAAAGTAATTTTGTGTAAATATCTTGTTGAATCCCTTAAGGAAAGAGAATATTTTTTTTGAAGCTCTCTCGCAAATATATCTATCCAATATGAACTATCACATGAAATACCAAACTTTGTAAAATATGTTCTTGTATCAGCAGGTGGCAATTGAATATTCATATCATAGAATTTATTCAAATATAAATTCGAGTCAAAACCATCTCCATAATATCTTGATATAGTATGAATCAACTGTGATTTATTAATTGACATCACGAATATAAACCGATCATCATCGAAATAATGCTTAATACTTTCAAGCATTTCCACAGCAAAAGTCGGTTTACATCTGTCTAGTTCATCAATAAAAACAACTAATTTCTCCGCATCCTCTACCAGTATATCTTCAAAAATTCCTTTTATCATTTGACGAATATCTTCTAGCAAAAATGTTTCTTCTAATATATTCTTTTTTTATGCTTTTCTAACAAATTGCTCCAATTATCACTTTTCAAAAATTGAATACTATCCATGACAGATGCTATTTTTTCTATCTTCCCAGAAGCAATTGTTGTATCAATAGGTTTACCACTTTTCTTTATTGCCACCATTAATAAAGCCATAAGCACATCTGCATGATTGTCATATAACCATGCATCAAAATATATTGGTAAATAGGTATGTTGTAATTTCAAATCCTCTAATAATGCATTTGCCTGAAATGCTTTCAGTTCCTGTTCTGAAATATCTTTATTATTCTGAAATACTTTTTTATTATGATATTTCATTGTCATCTCGATTTGACGAACAAAAAATGTTTTTCCGTCTCCCCATGCTGCATCTATCGAAATGAAAGCATTATCATCAACCATATCTATCAGTTCCAAGAAATCCTTTACATCTGATGAACGACTTATCTGATCATGTTCAATTGTATATAATACATTTTCATCTGTTGCTTCTAAAATATATTTTTTCATTTTTAAAATCCTTTGCGTTTTTGCTAAAATTACATAATATCCTAATAATATCTCAAAATATGGTCCCTATTAAAAAATGCCTATTTTATAAGGTTTCCTATGAATTCGAGGGTGAAAAATAGCTTGTTTTCGTTGTGTCTAGTCCGGTCATACTGGGTTTTTAGCCTTTAAAATCATTCTCTAAAAAATATCATATACTATAGTATTCTTTTACACTATTATCAAAAGAGACAGAAAATAATTATGATATATACTCATCTTGGTTAAAGTCATATAATTGCCCTGTATTTACATCAACGCATATCCTAAAATGTGTAACTGCATGATCTGGAAACTCATTATACCCCCAAAAACAATACCCGTACTCTGTCATTCCTTCACACTCAACATTTTCTGGCATATTTTTTCCTAACGACTTCCAATATTCTTTTACTTTCTTATATGCTTCTTCTTCAGTTAAAGATTCCATATTTTCAGAACTTTCAGCATTTTCAACCTCACTATGGAACTCTGTAATAATTAAATTTTCTCCTTTTTGTTCAAGAATTGCATAGCCACTACCTAACATTTCACAAAATGGATCAACTTTTATCTGGTCAATACTATAGCAATAATATATATTCCAATCTTCTATTGGATTCAATTTACCTGTATCAAAATTTTCAGGCCATATATATGCTAAATCAAACATTACTTTATATTTATTATCTTCTGGTTCAACATTATTGGCTATAACTATTGGCATTCCTAATTCTCCATAATCCCATACGGGAAAATAGTATTCCCCATCTTTAAACAGAATATCGCCAATTTGTTCCTTTGGAGCAGTTATACCAAAATAAAAATTTAAAACATCATTTACATTCTCATAAGGAACTACATAGTAATAATTTCCTTCCTCATCATTATAAGGAGTTCCCTCAACAGGAATACTATATGCAAATTCCATTAAGGAACCTATATCATAATTTTCTAAATCATATTCATGTATACCATTCTGATAAATTGTACTCAAAAAAATATTTAGATATTTATCTATATTAATATACATCTGATATTTTCTCATAAAATCCGGACTTTTAAACGCAAATTTTTCTAGCATTCCAATGTTATTATCTAAAAATTGTTTTTTACTCTCATAATCTGACCAAAATCTTAAAATCTTTTGATCATCTTTACTCCATGTTTCAGAAAAATCACACATATCTATATATGCTTCTTCACCTTTTAATCTTATATGCCATAATATTTCATAGTCTTTCCTAAATTGTTGTGCATTTTTTTCTGTTTTTTCTCTTAGGAAAGATTCTTTATCTTCTTCAAGAATAATCGAATAGATCTCTCCTGCATAAGCATATCCTTGAACGTATGAAACTCCTTTTACCAAACTTTCCATATCAAAAATAGCATTACCCACTACAGAACCAATATCCATACCTAATAATATTTCTCCAAGCAATCCTTCTCCAATTAAATCTAATAATTCTATACTTGTTGTAGCTGTAGTTACTCCATATTCGCTTATTGCATCTGTAATTATATTTATAACATTACCTTCTAATTCTTGATTCAGTTCAAAAGCTGCATCCCTCAAATCCTTTGGTGCAATATAATTTCCATTATTGTATTTTGCCTGTTGGATATTTTTTAAAAAATCATCATAATAATATAATACTTTCACATTAGCACAAACATATTGTATATCCATAATAGTAGATACTGTCGTATCCATATAGTCTACACCTGCTCCAAAAACTGTAAACACTTCAGAAAGATCATTTTTAAACAAATATGTCATACTATCATTTTTAAAAAAAAGAGAATTATCATCTACAAAACTTAGCACTGCTTTATCTACTTCATCTTTATTACCAGCTTCCGCAAACATGCTAAATAGAGTATCATATGTATCTACATCAATATACTGATATAGTCCATCTACGCTTTCTAATGATGAAGATATTTTTTTTGCATACTCAAGAACAACTAACTCTTCTCTTGTATCACCTATAAATTGCTTTAACATATTTTTGTATTTATTTACTCCTGGTGATTCTATTGCTAAATATTCTTTCAATTCATCATTATAAAAAAGACCGCTAAACCAAGAAGTAATTTTTGCCCACCATCCTTTAGATAAAAATTCACCTGTCATATATTCCTTAAATTGATAAGCTATATACATATCATTTGTAGTTAACCCTATATAATCCCACCTTTCTTGATATCCTTCTTTAGCATTTTCAATTAACTGTATTACTGTTTGATATTCTCCTTTATCTAAATAAAATTGTATTTCTTCTTCATCATAATTTGATGTATATCTATCTACTCGTTCTACAAGACTTACAGGAGAACCAACCGCCTGAACATACATAACATTATAATTACTTAACAAACATAATAGCATTAAAAATGTTACCATTACTTTTTTTGCTTTTATCATAACTTGCTCCCCCTACCATAGTTCTCTTAAATATACATTTTTACATCTATCATTTCTGTATATAGTATCACAACTTATTTTAATATACAAGATATTGTATTTATTTATATCACATTTTTCTAAACATTACCGAACACAAAAACCCCCTTCCTCTAAATCATCAATAATCCCTTGAAATTCCTAGCATTTCAGCTATAACCATAATTCCAACACTTCTAAATGACAATCATTCTCATTTAAATAAAAATATCACCTTTTCCCATTATTCACCCCGAAAACCATA
Organism: Clostridia bacterium; assembly: GCA_910574255.1. Taxonomy (GTDB): domain Bacteria; phylum Bacillota; class Clostridia; order Lachnospirales; family Lachnospiraceae; genus Laedolimicola. The sequence continues at coordinate 926 of CAJTAK010000041.1, read as the reverse complement.
CCGAACCACCTAATTTCATTACATTACCTACTATTTTACTATGTTTATATCAAAAAGAAAATCCGCCATTTTCTCAATATTCCCATAAGAAAACAACAGATTATTTATTACTGGAATGCTTTTAAATTTGTTGCTCTACCAAACAACCCACAAAAACCTCATATACACATAAATTTTTTGCACTTCAAAAAACATAAATCCTAGAAAATTATTGAAAAATAAGCCTATTTATACCCAGAATCGAATTACACCGAACTACTATCTATAACATCTAACAATATCTTTCCAAATTTGCTCAACGAATAAATTGTTCCTGCATCATCATCTGGCAAAAATCCACCCCCATCAAACCCACATTCAGAAAGCAAACCTTCACTATACAGCGATTCCATTATTTCTTGTGGTATCAATTTGTTTTGTGCACAAATAGTTTCTTTTAATTTCCAACGAGATAGATACTGCAAATCCTCAAAATAACACCTTTGTATAATATTACAGATCCTAAAGTAAGAACTTAACTCATAACCGTTTTCTGCACAATACACATAGACTTTTCCCATCAATTCTGCTTTTTCGTCAGTGTCTAAGCACTCTAACACCTGAATTATTTTATAAGCAACTTCTTTTTCTTTGCCATATACATTACTACGATAAAATCTCTCTCTTTGCTGCTTTTCTATATTTTTGCATCCCAAATAGAAGTTCAAAAGTCTTACACACATTTTATAATCAAAAAAACTTTTACCAACTTTATGTACAGAACGTAAAAAACTAACAATAGGTATCCCTGTACATAAATCTAACCTTTGCATGAGCTGTTCTAAGTTAGCAACCCCCATTTCAAATGGGGGTTTAGATTTTACCCCTCCGGGGATTATTACTGGTTCCGCCAGAGGCGGGATTTCGCAGTACCATTATTTCTGGTT
>CAJTAK010000040.1 GCA_910574255.1 Clostridia bacterium | reverse complement strand
TCTCCCCTCGGATGAATTTTCATTGGAAGAGATAAAGCGACTTTACTATCTCCGGTGGGGCCAGGAAACTTCTTTCCGTGATTTGAAGCATACAATCGGAACCGCAAACTTTCATTCCAAGTCTCCGGAATACATCGAGTTCGAGATTCTTAGCCGGATGACCCTGTATAATTTTTGCACGATTATAACCATGGAGGTTCCCATAGAAAAGAGAACGGAGAAATGGGAATATCAAGTCAATTTGTCTATGGCAATAAAAATATGCTTTGCATTCCTTTCAGACCATGTGGGTCCCGGAAGCGTAAATGACCTGATCAGCCGTTATATACTGCCGATCAGGCCAGAGAGAACCTATGCCCGCCAGCTAAGGTTCCAAGCACCAGCCAGTTTCGCTTATCGTTTCATATAAAGCGCAACTGCCGCTAACAGTATACCATTATTTGAGACAGATATGCAATCTGTCTGTTTGCTATACCCAAAAACTTCCCATTATACTGCAGATCAGCTTATAGAACTTCTGACAGCTAACAGAATCCTCGTATCATCACAATATATGGCTGATTTATGGCAGGGTTCCTCTGACAAGCCTTGTTTAACTTAATGACATTGGGTGTGAACAGTAACCGTATCCCAACTCTGTCACAACACGTCCTCTGGGTGTTCGGTTAATAAATCCCCGTTTGATCAAATATGGCTCATAGACATCCTCAATGGTTCCCGCATCTTCTCCGATAGCCGCCGCCAAGGTATCCAGTCCCACAGGCCCTCCCGTAAACTTCTCAATCATAGTATTTAAAATCAGGCGGTCTGTCTGATCCAGGCCGCAGCGATCCACCTCCAGCAGATCCAATGCAAAATTCGCAATTTCCTCCGTTATCCGCCCATCATACTTCACTTGGGCAAAATCACGCACCCGCTTTAACAGACGGTTGGCAAGACGCGGCGTTCCTCTGGAACGCCTGGCCAGCTCCAAAGCGCCTTTCGGTTCCATCTCCACATCCAGCACCTGCGCCGAGCGCATTACAATGGTCTGAAGCTCCTGCTCCGTATAAAATTCCAGATGGTGCACCACTCCAAACCGATCCCGAAGAGGAGCCGTGAGAAGCCCTGCCCGTGTAGTTGCTCCAATCAGAGTAAAATGAGGCAGATCCAGGCGAATGGAACGGGCCGTTGCTCCCTTGCCAATGACAATATCAATGGCAAAGTCCTCCATGGCCGGATAAAGCACCTCCTCCACCTGTCGGTTCAGGCGATGGATCTCATCTACGAACAGCACATCTCCCTCTGACAGGTTGTTTAAAATCGCTGCCATCTCCCCCGGCTTCTCAATAGCCGGCCCGGAAGTAACCTTCATATTTACCCCCATCTCATTGGCTATTATTCCGGCCAGAGTCGTCTTGCCAAGTCCCGGCGGCCCATAAAACAGCACATGATCCAAAGCCTCTCCCCGCTCCCTGGCCGCCTGAATATAGATTTTCAGATTCCCCTTTGCCCTTTCCTGTCCGATGTACTCATTCAGCCTTTGGGGCCTCAGACTGTATTCTGTGCGCACATCCTCCTCTATGGCCTCTGTTGTGATAATCCGTTTTCCCATCTGCATCTTCCTCAAACTACATCTAATCGAAAATATTATAATTCTTTTCTTTATAACACTTTCCCTGATTCGCGATTTTTCAAGCACAGGCAATCCTGCAAATTTCCCCTAAAAGGACATATGCTTCAATGCCGCTTTCAGAATCTCTTCCACACCCATCTCTTCTTTAAGCTCTGCCTGACGGACTGCTTTCAGTGCATCGGATGCAGAATACCCCAGAGCTGTAAGCGCTTCCACTGCCTCGTTCTTAGCCTCTGTCAATCCGGCGGCAGCTCCCGTCTGCAAATCTGCTTTTGCAAGCTTCGCCTCAAAAGCATCCTCCAGCTTCAGCTTGTCCTTCAGCTCCAGAATCAGTTTCTGCGCCGTCTTATGACCGATACCCGGGGCCTTGGCAATGGCCCTGGCATCGTCTGCCAGAACTGCAAAGCGCAGATCATCTGCAGAAAGAGCCGACAGAATTCCAAGAGCTCCCTTTGGCCCGATTCCGCTGACGCCAATCAACATCCTGAACAGCTTTTGATCCTCTCTGGTCAGAAAACCATAGAGCTGCAAGCCGTCCTCCTTCACCTGCAGATAGGTATAAAGCCGAATCTCTTCCCCATGACCCGGCAACAGATCCAGATCCTTTCCGGAAATCAGAATCCCGTAACCTACTCCCCCTGTCTCTACAACCACAAGGCTCTCCTCCGGTTCCAGATAAACAAGGGTTCCTCTGATATATGAAATCATACCCGTTTCCTCCGTTGTCTTCTGCTATCATATCACAGTATTTTTGCAAAATCAATCATATGTTCGAATATCGTTCCAAAAAAAGACCTCCCGATTGATTCGGGAAGCCTTTCTCTGCATTCCAATATTTAGCGCCAGATATAGGTCTGGCCCATTTCCCTAAAAATTAATCTACGGAAATGATCTCTTTCTTGTTGTAAGAGCCGCAAGACTTGCAAACTCTGTGAGGCATCATCAGCTCGCCGCATTTGCTGCACTTTACCAGATTCACTGCGCTCATCTTCCAGTTTGCTCTTCTCTTATCTCTTCTTCCTTTGGAAGATTTATTCTTGGGACAAATAGACATGGGTTACACCTCCTCTAATTACTGTTCTTAAATATCTCGGCTATTACGGCCATTCTTGGATCCAGTTCCACCGTATCACAGCTGCAGGCGCCGTGGTTGAGATTGGTTCCGCATTTCCGGCAGATCCCCTTACAGTCTTCTCTGCATAAGGTCTTCATAGGCCAGTTCACCAAAATCTCACTGTAGACAAGCTTGTCTACATCCAGGTTGTATCCAATGATAAAGTCTGTTTCATCCAAGTCCTCGATTCTGCCCTCGGCTGTCTGCTTCATATCCACTTCCTTATGAAAAGTAAGCTTTAAGGGTGTATCCACCTCCATAAGACAGCGATCACAGGGAATTGCTGCAACAATCTCTGCCTTTCCCTCAATCCTGAGCTTTTCCTCCCCAAGATTGGTGATAGTAAGCTCTGCCGGATCCTTTTGGATAAAAGGAAAGCTTCCCAGGCTGGAATCAAAGGAGTTCATTTCCAAATTTACCTTTTTGGAAACCGTCTTCACATCACAGGATAAAACATCATTTAAATGAATGAGCATAGTACTCTCCTAACACATACTAGAATAGTATAGCTAGCACTGAGAATTTTGTCAAGCTATTTTCCGGAAAATTCCACCGAAAAAATATAAAAACTATAATTATTTTCTCCCATTTCTTTTCTAAACAGCAGCATCTCCACTCTGCTCTACCAGGGATGCCGTTGTAATGCTTTCCAAATCCATCAGCTTTTCAATTAAGCCCTTCTGATCCTGCACGCGGACTTCAATTGCAAGATTCAGATTTGTTTTCGATATATTCCTGGCTCTGGTTCTTGCGTATTGACAGCTTTTATTTACAATCTGCATAATCTCTTCCTCCTCTTTATAGGATGCTGCATTCACAACCAGAATTAATGCTCTTCTTGATTCCGGCAGCATGGAAAAAATCACAAGCACTATGGTCAGCATCGCTGATGTGATAACTGCAATCATTGTAAAGCCGGCTCCGCAGATAATTCCCACGCTGATTGACCAAAACAGAAAGGCCAAATCCATGGGATCCTTGATTGCTGTTCGAAAACGCACAATGGACAATGCTCCGACCATTCCCAAAGATACAACAATATTAAATTGAATGGTCAAAATAATTGCCGCTGTGACAATCGCAATTGTTACCAGAGACAAATTAAAATTGCGGTTGTAAAAAGAATTCTTATTTATATTCTTATATATCATGTAAATATAAGCGGCAATTACGGTTGTAGATAAGATGCAGATAAAGATACTGCTAATCTCCAAATTTCCCGATGCATATCCCTCAATAAAGCTTTCTTTGATGATTTCTCTTATTCCCATAACAAACATACTCCCTATTTTTACTCTTGCAGGCAATGATCCGGACACAGGCCCTTGTCCCTGTATGCGGCAATTGCTGCAAGGCTTCATGCTCCTTTAGCCTGTCGGAGCCTTGACTTAATTACAAATGATATATCCTGCACATATAATATTTTGAAAATGCAGTCCATTGCAGACTATCCATCTGCATGACCTCCTTAATCAATGGCGGCAGCAGTTCATCCCATTTTACCTCTAAAATGCTGAATCCCTGAGACAAAATCGGCCTTTCCGAATACCCTCCCTCTAAGAAATAGGCTGTGTCATTGGAGGATGTGATCTTTCTGTCAAAGGTAATGCGGACATTTCCGGCCGCATATACAAAAGGAATTCTTTCATAAGAAACTATCGCCTTTGGAATCATATTGCGGAACTGCATTTCAAGAAACAGTCTTTTCTTTTTTGCCGAAAGTCCGGAGGCTATTGTTGGGATCGTGCCATTTACAAGCTGCCTGCATTCTTCTTGATCTAACAGGCAGGATTCCTTTTTAGTCATACCATGAACTTTGCTTTTCTTCTCCAGCCGCACGTATTCCCGATCATTATTATAATATCTCATTCGGAACTTAGAACGCAGGTCTGAACCATTCTCATTATCAAAGAGGCAGCTGTCATCATAATCATCAAAATACAAGCTTCTGACCATATAAGCGCCGCCCGGAGCTGTATGGCAGTCCCTTTCCAAAAGCCCTGCAGCCTGTAAAATGAGAATCTCCTCCTCCATTTTGTTAATCATATATTTGTATTCATGCCGATACCTATTCATTTTCTATGCAGCCCTCCATCAAATATGCGCTGCCTGATACATGAAAAGCGTCAAGCACAGAATTGATCCAAAGCGAGCAATTACTTACATAAAGATCTTTGGATGAAGATACAGCATTTTCTCCTGCAATAATCTGAATATCGCCGCCTTGAATCTCAATGGTTCCCTTGTTCTCATTTCCTGTTTTCTTTGTATACAGGCCATGGCCTTCGCTTTCGATAGAAAGAGTTGTTGGACTGAGGCATATGCCATCGTTTCCCTGTATTCCATCTCCCTTTGCCTGAATCGAAATATCCCCTCCCAGGATTTTTATAATGTCTTTTGAGTGAATTCCCTTATTGTAAAGGCCATATACACTAAGAACTCCATTTCCATTAAAGGACAAATCGCAGTTGCTGTATATTGCCGCATCTTCCTCATCCTGTTTGCGATAATATGCTTTATCCTGAATGGCATTTGATGTGTTATCCATTACAGTAATAATAACCTTTCCGGCTGCTTGAATATCAATGGCCGGACCAGACGGTGACATAATATTCACATTGTTCAAAAACAAATGCACGATCTGCTCTTCTGCATCAATACATATTCGTCCCTCATAATCTCCGTATAATAAATAATCGCCTGCATCTGTAATTGGATATTCAACATCCATTTGGGATAAATTAATCTCCAGAGCATTTTCAGGGACAGTATTGAAATCCGCTCTTGTGTATGGATAATTGGAACCATATTCTACAGGTTCTATGGCTGCTCCCATCACTTCTTGCATCTGCTCCTGACCTGTTCCCGGCATATAAACCCCCATGAGCAGCAAACAAATACCTATTGATAGGGCAAATGATATGTATAAAAATTTTCGTTCTCCAAAAAACGGCTTTGATACTATATGCATACCTCCGGCCTTTTTGCTTCCCTTCTTTCTTCTCCTCTTATGTGCCATATTTCATCCCTCACCAAGCCCTTGTCAATAATTTTTAACCGCTGCTGTCTATTTATGACTTTGTGCCCTCTCCATTATAATTTTCAAAATAATCTGTTATATAAAGATATCTCCCTTCAAAAAAATCCCGTATATCCTGAAGCTCCTCCTCAAAATTTAACAATTTATTAGTATCCTTTCCATAAAACCGCTCATACTCCTTAGTCAATGGATCCTTCATCAATTCTCTATATTCATCAAGAAAGAGATTGATATTCTCCGGCAGGAATTCGTTATTTGCCATATCTAAGATTCTTGACACAAACTTCCTACTGAACTCATCATTATCCATCATGCTTGAAAACATTGGATCATTTGCCACCACCTCTGCAAACAAATCCAATTCTATACATTTTGATGACATAACACTGGCATTATTCACATCAAACAATATCCAGCGCCATCTTCCATCTGAATACTTCCCCTGCTCTGCGGTCCTTGTTCTCCACAACCCAAAATTATTATGCGGCCAGTCAAGATTGGCTATATATATTTCTGCTGCACAATAATCAATATAACTGTCCACATCTATGAGTTCACATACCTTCCAATAATTAGCATCAGCGGAAAGATCGGAACCTGCAATAAATGCATACATGTCATCATAAAGCTTTTCATCTTCCTCATTTCCGAGAGCCAGATATCCCTGTTGGCTTTCTTTGATCATTATTACATTGTCATTATCCACATCGTAATGATAGGCAAAGAATTCTTCGTCGTATTTTTCAATCAGCCAGTAACATCCCCAGTATTCTCCGTCAAGAAACATTACATATGGTACATAATCCATGGTAGAGAATCCTCTGTCTGATAGAACTGTCGCTGCCAGATAATCTTTTAATTTCAATAGATAATTATCACTTCCAGCAAAAAGCGTAATTCTCTGGGGTTCATAACGGGTACCAAAAAAATCTGCTTCAAAACGATTATTTCCATCATATTCGTTTCTCGCATAAAAATTAAAGCTTCTCGGAACCCATCCCCTGCTTCCGTTTCCTTGTATCCGAATTCCGGCATCCTTCGTCAAAAGCAGATTCTCTTCTGCATCGAAAAACTGCAGACAAGCTTCCTTTTCCCAATCACGCCCTCTTTGTCTGTAATTACCAGTCTGCCACCACCAGACATCTGCATACCACTGTTCTGCATCATACTCTCTGCTGGTATCATAAGCCCTGCCCATTACATAAATACCTGTATCATAGTCAAAAAGGTTATCCGGATCTGTTATAATCGATACGATATTCATCCCCTGATAGCCTTCCTTCTGATCGAAATCCACAAAATATGTGGCAGAGGCAGCCGCACTCTCATTTCCCTCTTCATCAACGCAAATAGCACGAAGCACCGTACATTTGTCTATCAAATAATCGGGAACCTCATAGCCTGCGCCATCAAAATATCCGTTCGACACATCTTTGCGCATACTCCAGACATTCTCATTTTCACTTGCATCACTGATATGAATAGCATCCTGATAAAAATTTGAATCTGTAGTTGGAATACTTCCGTCTAAGGTATAAAAGATAGTTTCCCCTTCTTTACAGAAAATCTCCAAATCAAATTCATCTGCATAAAATCCACTTTCATGTGAAAATGTTGGAGCAGACAGAATCGGATAAGATGTTTCATTATCTTTTCCCGGCGTGCAGGTCCGAACTCCCCACTCACTATCTCCGTCGGACAGCCTGCAGTAGGAACTATCTTTATTCAATCCAATACAATCAATTTGTTCCAGTATCTGCCCCCCCCCCGGATAAATAAATCGATTCACCAGAATCCATAATTTGAAAAGGAGCCTTTTCATCCAATATGATAACCTGATATTCCCCAGGCTGAAGAACAATGGATGGTATTTCATATTTCTCTAAATCATCCTCATCATCTGATAAATAAATTTCTGAAACCAAATAAGGAAGCCTGCCAGCATTATACAATTCTACATAATCGTTTACTGTACCGTCCTCGTCCAAAAAGATACTTACATTTTTACTGCATATCTCATTGATTACTAACTTGGAAACGCCAGAAGATTTTACATCATAACAGACAACAGAAGCCGCAACTGTTATCGATAGTAACAGCAATACTGCAACTTTGTTCCGAAGAGGAAAGCCACTTTGACCGTATTCCCTCCCTAAAAAGAATTTTTTGAATAGGAACCTTAATCCCAAACCTGCTATAATTGCCGCCATTACACACAGTAAAAAGGATTCTGAAAAATAAGTAAAGTTCTGATAAAATATATTCCCTTTTCCAATATCCAAAATGATCTCTGCCAGATTCCAGCTATGAAAACTCCTATAATAAAATAAGTAGTATACCAGAAAATTAAGTACACTGCTGACTGCAGCAAGCAATGACAAAGCAAAAATCTTTGTATGTTTGCTCCAACCTGTATATTCTGCATCATATGAAATAGCCAGCGTGATTATTTCCGGAGAAAGCCGTATTAAAATAAAACTTACCAGTATCAGAATTCCGTATAATGACATTTTATGTTCCTTTGTTAAAAATTGTTAGATTATGATCTTTACATGACATATCCACAGGCGCAGAAACTCTGATTCCCGTTGCCTGTGGATATGCAAATATTCTCATAATTCTTTTATTTCTCTGATATTCTCACTATTTTGTAAGACGCAGAGTCTCTCTTGCGATTGCCAGTTCTTCATTCGTAGGCAGAATCATAACCTTTACCTTGGAATCCGCTGTGGAGATCATCTGGTTCTTTCCACGGCAGTTGTTGGCCTCGTCGTCAATCTCTACCCCCAGATATCCCAGATAGCTGCAGATAGCCTTCCGTGTCTTCATATCGTTCTCACCTACGCCTGCGGTGAATGCGATAGCGTCCACGCCGTTCATAGCTGCGGTGTAAGCTCCGATGTATTTTACTACACGGTAGATGAATGCTTCCAGAGCCACCTCTGCCAGATGGTTTCCTTCGGATTTCGCTTTCTCAATATCACGGAAATCGCTGGACACGCCGCCGCTCATGCCAAGTACGCCGGACTTCTTGTTCAGGATGTTCAACATCTCGTTTACATCCTTGCCCTCTTTGTTGCAAATAAACTGCAGAACCGCAGGATCTACGTCACCGCTTCTGGTTCCCATGATCAGACCCTCTAATGGAGTGAGACCCATGGAAGTATCCACACACTTACCGCCGATGGAAGCAGAAATGCTGGCGCCGTTGCCTAAATGGCATACGATAACCTTGCCCTTTTCCGGATCAAGCCCTGCAAACTTAATTGCCTCACCGGATACGAACATATGGCTGGTTCCGTGGAAGCCGTAACGGCGGATGCTGTATTTCTCAAAATACTCATGAGGAATAGCGTAAAGATAAGCTTTCTCTTCCATAGCCATACCAAAAGTAGTGTCGAATACTGCCACGTTGGGTACGCCGGGCATAGCTTCCTCACATGCCTCGATTCCCATCAGGTTTGCCGGATTGTGGAGAGGTCCTAGATCAAAGCACTCACGGATAACGTTCTTTACATCCTCGTTTACTACGATGGATTCGGTGAACTTCATTCCGCCATGAAGCACACGATGTCCTACTGCGGAGATCTCGCTGGTATCCTTTAATACGCCGTATTCGGGATCTACCAATGCTTTCATTACCAGAGAAATAGCCTCCGTATGTTTGGGCATAGGCTGCTCTACAACCATCTCCTTGTCATTTGCCTTGTGGGTCAGCTTAGAGCCGTCGATTCCGATTCTCTCACAGAGTCCCTTTGCCATTACGCTCTCATTTTCCATGTCAATAAGCTGATACTTTAATGAAGAGCTTCCGCAGTTCAAAACTAAAATTTTCATGATGATGTCTTCTCCCTTATTTTTCTACTCGATATTCTGCAGTGCGGCTCGTGACAAAAAGTTACAAGCACATGGGCATTCGCCCTGTCATACGGCACTGCTCATTGCTTTCGTGATTATTTAACAATCTCGCCGTATACGGTTCCCGCACAGCCTGCTGCGTTGGACTCGTCGGTGTCAATGTGCATAGCCAGGGCATACTTAGGGCTTACACGCACGATTACATCGCCGAATACCAGGCTTCTGCCGTCGGTATCAATCTTAACGGATACTACATCCTTGTCCTTTACGCCAAGCTTCTCGGCATCCTCGGGAGTTGCATGAATATGACGCTTTGCTGCGATTACGCCCTCTTTCAGCTCTACCTCTCCTGCAGGTCCTACCAGCTTACATGCGCCGCTTCCTGCCACGTCGCCGGACTCACGGATGGGAGCCGTTACGCCGATGGAACGGGCATCTGTCAGGGAAAGCTCGATCTGTGTCTCAGGTCTTACCGGCCCTAAGATGGAAGCTACCATCTCTTTTTTCGGTCCTACAATGGTTACTTTCTCATTGCAGGCAAACTGGCCCGGCTGGGACAGATCTTTTTTCTTGGTCAGCTCATAGCCTTTTCCAAATAAGGTCTCCAGATCCTCCTGTGTTACGTGTACGTGGCGTGCCGATGTTTCAACAACGAAATTCATAATCCATTCTCCTTTTCTATGTATGTGTTCGCAGTGATGCGGCTTGGGATTTTGCCCTTTTCATCACCCATATCGCAATATGCGATTCTAAGTTCTATTTTATGTGTTTTGGGAAGTTTTTTCAAGTCCTGTCCTATAAATATTTGTACTTTTCATGGTACAATGCTGGATATACGGACGCCGCCGGACAGAAAATATTTTTCCCTCCATGCTCCGCACAGCTTTGCTGTGCTAACACGCCTGTCAGGAAAAATATTTTCTGTCCCCGTCTTTAGCAGTTAACACCATATTCTTTCGAAGCAAACCGTATATTCAACCCTTTTTAAACGCCTTGAAATAAGGCTTTTTTTATTTCTCATAACTCTTGCATTTTTATTTTTTCTATGTT
>CAJTAK010000039.1 GCA_910574255.1 Clostridia bacterium | reverse complement strand
CCTTGATAATTGGTTTTCAACTTTTAAGAAGCCCAATGACAAGCTTGCTACTTTATGCTCTTTTTCCTAGAGTCAAACGGAAAGAATTAACGTCGTTTACTATAGATAGAATTGCATTGCGTTTTACATGAAAGGGCATATTAGCTACATTGAGATTGAAGAAAGGTACATAATGAAAATGAAACAAAAAATACATAAGTATCGAATAAGAAAAATTATTAGAAACAACAGCATATTGCACACTCAAAGGTGTACTGCAAGGAAGATTGAAACTTACCTGCGGTACACCTTTTTTATAGTGCAAAATTTGTCTGATTTTGGATTTTATTGTGGTTTTGCTATTGAAGATTTGTGAAAGAAATTTGACTGACATGGAATTGCGGTTATGCGGTATTTTGTTTCAGTTTACAGTTTCAGATATGGCTGTTTTGAGAGCATGGTTTTTTGTGTATCCCACACTTTTTTCATCAGTTCTTTGACTTCTTTTACATCAGCAGAGTACACATTGCCTGTGGCGTTCATGCGCTTTGCGATTTGATTCAGATTGTTGTTGATTCTGCCAAGCGTGGTGTTGTATTCCCGAAGTTCAGAATAGTCAAGGTCATAGACAAAACCATACAGAATTAAGCGGCGCAGGAAAGTTGATTTATCCCTCATGCCGGAGATTTTTACTTTCTGTTCAAATATGTACTGTTCATCATCGCTTAAATAGATTTTTAACTCGTTTTTGCGTTCTCTGTTTGCCATTTTTTACGTCCTTTCTGTAATGGATTGATGAAAGTATTTTACACAATTTTCTATCCCGTTACGGGGGATATTCGTGCAGAAAAATAAGTGAAAAAATTAAAAATTTCGGCAGGATAATTTTTCGATTTTTGAGCGCAGAGGGGGCTAGGGGGAGACTTCCACCTACAAGCATTTTTTCAAGTTTCCGCTTTTGGGAAAACTGGAAAAAATCAGCCTGTGAGGGAACACAGGCAGTGCTTGCTATTCTTCACGGAAAAGGTTCCAGCCTTTTCCGGCATTGCGGAAAAAATTATAAATTTTTTCAGGCAATGCCCCCATAGAGGGGATATTACTTTAGCTACAATTAACATCAGAAACAGCGGTGAAAGGGGGTGAAAAAATGTTAGACCATGCATTCCGGCGGCGCAGGGAGATTGAGCGTATGCTGTTGTCGGGGAAAAAGCTGACGGTGGCGGAGCTTATGGGCAGATACCGTGTAGGCAGGAAATCCATAAGCAGGGATTTTGAAGTCATAGGAGAGGAGCTACCTGTAGTTTCAAAACAGGGATTCAACGGCGGCTACTTCCTCATGGACGGAGTAGGGAAATATCAGAACTCACTCTCGAAAGAGCAACTGGAATGTCTGGAAAAACTCGCTGTTTCCTGTGCGGCGGAGGACAGGGCAACCGTCCTGTCAATCATACATGAGTTTGGGCCGTACTGTGAGAAACTTACATAGAAACTGATTGCCATTCTTATAAAGCATATAAAAGATTTTTGAGATGTTTTATGTGCTTTTAGGACTGGCAATCCTGAATAGCTTTCAAGCCAAAAAATGAGGGGAGGTGCGGCATGGATTCAGCACACCGGAGAATGGAAATCATCAGCATTTTATCTGCCAGAGGTCATGCGACAATGCGGGAGCTTGCATGGGAATTAGATGTTACAAGGCGCACGATAATGAATGACATTATCGCATTGTCTTTTGATTACCCGGTCTACACAAAACCGGGCGAAGGCGGCGGGGTTTTCATTACGGAAGATTACAAGCCTTATGCCAATACCCTCACGCAGACGGAGCTTGAAACGCTGTGCGGGATATATGGCAGGGCAGAGGGGAAAGAAAAAGAAATACTGTTTCGCATTATCCATAAGTACGGGGCGGACAAGCTGAAATTGTAGCCGGACAGACTGGCACATCTTATCTGTGATGCGGATAGAAAACGCATGGCAGGCTGACAACTGAATATGGATAATCCTGCAAGACGTATGAAACAGCCGAGCTATGCAGAAACACGCCATGATTGCCTTTCATAAAAAAGGCGGGAGCGGTAAATGTTTTACTGTAAACAAGGTGTGGGAACCTTGCGCCATGACACTGTTTCCTGATAATGATACTTCCGTAAAACGGTCACAAAGATGATGGTGCGATTCCAATGTGGGCTTTTTCCCAAAAGTCACTTGCAGGATATAAAATTTTGTAAAAAAGAGGATTTTCAGAAAATGGCAGATGAAGAAATATTTCAGGAGTTTCAGGATTTCATCGCAAAGCGAAGGAAATCTACGGTTACTTTGAATGGAAAGCAGATAAAGGCGTATGACATCAGGAAAATCACCCTTGAACAGTTCCGTATGCTGATCGCCTGCGGGAATGACAGCCGCAATAACCAGATAAGGGTAACAAAAAGCGGCATGGTCTATCTTTCGGAGGATATTGTCGGCTCGGAGCAGCTTGATGATGTTGCACTCTGCTTTGAAACATTCAGTGCGCACAACGGGTATGTCGGAGTGAAAGCGGCGGAGGACAACAGCCACGTTATACCGTTATACTATGCGCTGAAAGGAAACTGGGCGGGAGGATGCAGCCATACATATATAGACAGCTTTTAGATTTTGTTAAAGAAAAGATTGCGGGCATTGCCCGTTGATAATGATTTATACAGCGTTAGGGCAGTTATAAACCTATTGACAGGTTTGTAGCTGCCCTTTTTGCGTTCTTGGAGAATTGTATGAATGTATTTGAAGCAGTGAGGGAATACGGGATAACCGCAAGGCAGGCGGCGGAACATTGCGGGATAAAGATAAACCGTAACGGTATGGCAGTCTGCCCATTCCACAAGGACAAAAACCCAAGCATGAAGATAGACAGGCGGTATTACTGTTTCGGATGCGGGGAAAAGGGGGATGCCATTGATTTTGTGGCGAAGTTTTACGGTCTTGGAAAGAAAGATGCAGCGGTGCAGATTGCGGCGGCTCTCGGTATCCGTTTTGACGATAACGGGGGCAGGAAACCGCCGCCAAGACGTAAGCGGAAGTTATCGCCGGAGCAGAGGTTTGAGAGGGCGGAAAAGAAGTGTTTCCGTGTACTTTCAGATTATCTGTGCTGTTTAAGGCAGTGGGAAGAACAGTATGCGCCGCATAAGGCAGAGGAAGAATGGCACCCGCTGTTCTGTGAAGCGTTGGAAAAGAAAGATTACATAGAGTACCTGCTTGATGTTTTATTATACGCTCCGCTATCGGAGCGTGTGGAGCTGGTAACAGATTATGGAGAGGAAGTGTTGAAGATTGAAAGAAGATTGGAACAGTGTGCCAAAGGAACAACGGGCGGCACTGGAAAAGACAATGGACAAGATGGAGCAGGCATCACAGCCGGAAACATGGTTTGACGGGAACAAAGTTAATGACGTGCTTTTCTGTGAGGATTTCCTTGCAGGACACCCTATGAAGTGCATACACGGCACTTTCTTTGATGTAAACGGGGCAGTTGGTGATGCGGAGCAGATTAAGGCAGAGATATACCACAAGATTGCGCCCTATGTCACATCTAACATAGCAAAAAAGGCAACATCACTTCTGGATGCGCTACGGATCAGGAGCTACTCGCCGCCGCTGCTGTTCCAGACAGACCGTATCCATGTGGCGAACGGGACGTATTTCTTATCGAAAAACTTCTCTGCACAGAAAGATTTCTGCATGAACAGACTTCCGGTGAGATATGTGCCTGATGCGCCGGAGCCGTCACGCTGGCTTGCATTTCTTGGGCAGCTTTTAGAGCCGGAGGACATCACCACACTGCAGGAGTTCATGGGCTATGTGCTGCTCCCAACGACAAAGGGGCAGAAAATGATGATAGTCATAGGGAAAGGCGGGGAAGGCAAGTCACGCATCGGCAGGGTGCTGAGGGCTTTGCTCGGTGACAGCATGAACACGGGCAGCATACAGAAAGTAGAAGTTGACCGCTTTGCAAGGGCAGACCTTGAATGGAAACTGCTGATGCTTGATGACGATATGAAGCTGGAAGCACTCCCGCAGACCAACAATATCAAGTCCATAGTGACACTGGAAGATAAAACGGACTTGGAGCGCAAGGGAAAGCAGAGCGAACAGGGCTATTTATGTGTGCGGTTCATCTGTTTCGGGAATGGCAACCTCGGTTCTCTGTATGACCGTTCCTATGGCTTTTTCCGCAGGCAGATAGTCCTTACTGTGAAAGAGCGTGAGCCGGACAGGAAAGATGATCCGTTCCTTGGGGAAAAGCTGATTGCTGAAGCGGAGGGCATATTCCTATGGTGCCTTGAGGGATTGCACCGCCTGATTGACAATGGATACCAGTTCACCATAAGCAAAAGGGCGGAGGACAACCTCACAAAAGCTATGCAGGACGGGAACAACATCATTGTATTCATGGAGTCGGAGGGCTATATAAGGCTTGAGAAAGGCACACACGCCACGTCAAAGCAGCTTTACAGCGCCTATAACCAGTGGTGTGAAGATAACCTTGAAAAACCGTTGGGGGAGCGCAGTTTTTCCAACTATTTAAGGCAGAATGAAAAGCAGTACGGGCTTGACTATACCCACAATATCGCAGTCGGGGCAGGAAAAACAGCGAGGGGATTTAAGGGAATCCATGTAAAGGTGCGGACAGAGGAAGGGCATTAAGACGCAAAAGACGCAAAGACGGGCAAAATCCCAAATCCTTTTTTATATATACATATACCTGTATTTGCAGCCCTATATCATATATAAATATTTTTTGTTTTCTAATTTAAAAAATAAGTGTCTTAGCGTCTAAACATAGGAAACATAAGGATTCGGGGGCATTTTGGAAGCGTCTTAACTGCGTCCTTTCAAAGCGTCTGATACACGGCAGGAGAATTTTAACACCCTGCCGGGCTTTTATTTTACAGAACAGGACGCAGAAAGCGTCTGATATTAGATTAAAATTGGGAGGGATTCTATTTGAATAAAGCAAAGCTGATAGTGACAAGGGTATTTGACAGCGAGCGCACACCGCAGGAGGCATTTGTGAGGGCGATATTAAATGCAGATAAATACGAAAAAACCTTGCAGGTTCCGGGCAGTGAAAGTATAATAGAGAACAGAGGGCTTATCTGCATTCAACCGGATTCGGACGAAGAAGGGAGAAACAGATGAGCAGGACAACATACAGAGGTACACCAAAAGCAGGGTTATATACCCGTTTATCGGTTGACGATGGGTACGTTGACCGTGAGAGCAATTCCATAACGAGCCAGAAGCAGATGCTGACACAGTTTGCGGAATACCACGGCATAGAGATTGTCGAAACCTACGTTGATGACGGATGGAGCGGCACAAATTTTGAAAGACCTGATTTTAAGCGCATGATTGCGGACATTGAAAGCGGGAAAATCAACACGGTCATTACAAAAGACCTCTCACGTCTGGGGCGTGACTACTTGCAGACAGGGTATTACACCGATATGTATTTCCCAAGCAAGAGGGTACGCTACATAGCAATCAGCGACGGTATTGACACAAGCACAGGGTATAACGAGATGGCGCCGTTCAAAAACCTGTTCAATGATTTTTACGCCCGTGACATATCCAAGAAAATCCGCAGCACCCTTACCACAAAGGCAAGGGCAGGCATCTACCACAGCACAGTGCCGCCGTTCGGCTATAAGAAATCGCCTGCTGACAGCCATATGCTGTTGCGTGACGAGGAAACAGCCCCTTATGTCATAAGAATGTTTGAACTGTCCGCATCGGGCAGGGGGCCGGCGGCAATCGCCAATTATCTGAGGGCGAAAAAAGTGCCAATCCCCGCATACTGGCACCATGTACGGGGCGAGAGGGCATGGCAGGGCTACAAGGGGGAAAATGATGCGTCCAACTACCGTTGGTTTGATACAACGGTGCGTTCCATTCTCCAACATGAGGTCTATATCGGCAACCTTGTAGCGCAGAGGCAGACACACATTTTCAAGGTCGGCAAGTCCTTTGTAAGACCGAAAGAGGAATGGGTTATCGTCGAGGACGTGTTTGAGCCGATTGTGGAGAGGGAGCTGTGGGAGAGGGTGCAGGAAAGTTTCGCCAATCCCACGAGGTCACGCAAGAGGACGGGGCAGGCAAGCATTTTTTCGGGAATGGTATTCTGCGACACCTGCAACAGACGCATATCCTTTGTGCCGGAGAGGGCAGAAAAGATTTATGTGGGTTCATGCCAGGAATACCGTAAGATTGGAAAGCAGGGCTGTACGCCGCACCGCATCTATGAGCAGGACTTGTATGATGCAGTCTTAAAGGACATACGGGAGTGGGCAAAGCTGGCACTGAAAGATGAAAAGGCAGTCCTTGACAAAGTTATGGAACACGAAAACAGAGATAAAGCTGACACTGGCGCAGCCATTGAGAAAAGGCTTTCCCTTGAAAAACGTCTGGGGGAGGTCGAGAAGGTCATTGCAAAGCTCTATGAGGACTACGCTTTAGGCAAGGCGGGGGCGGACGAGATTGACTTACTCCTGCCCAAGTACCGGAAAGAGCAGGGGGAGCTGAAAGGGCAACTTGCACTGTTCCAAGAGGAAAGCAATGAACAGAGGGAAACAGCACAGAACGCTGAAAAGTGGGTTGCGCTGATCCGCCAGTACAGTGACCTGCAGGAACTGACAGCAGGCATCGTAAGGGAACTGATTACCAAGATTTATGTGGGCGATGTCCGCAAGGTCGATGGTGAGAAAGTCCAGTCTATTGAAATTCATTACCGTTTCATCGGCAGTCTGTCGGATGGGGCGGCGAAAGAAACAATTCTTAACTGAAAATCCCAATTTACAGAACAATTTAACTGTAAATATCACTTTAGTCGGTGTTTACAGGATTAAAGACAGTCGTAACAGCAATCGGAGCAGGCGTTGGAGTATGGGGCGTCATCAATCTTCTTGAGGGATATGGAAATGATAATCCGGGTGCAAATGCTCATGTACGGTAAAGAAGCAAGCAACCGAAAACAAGAGATAGACCGCCAGCACCACACTATTCCGAACCAAAGAAGCCAAAGACCAAAAGACAAGCATTGTGGAAATGTGCATAACAGGCTATGGAATCATGGATAACTCTATTCACAGCACATGGAAAAGCTAAAGTGCAGCTTTCCCACGTCCTGCAAACAGAGTTACCCACAACTCCATAAGACAGCCAGTTATACACATTCCCACAATGCCGACTACTACGGAATCCTACCTTACACCGACCTATATTTTTGATACACAACAACCAGATTAAGTTGTTGTTATTTTTATTTGGGGGATTGACTATAATAGCAAAGGTGATATAATGTACTTGTACATTAAGTACATTCGGAAAGTAGAGGTGGTGAATAGTGGAAATCATTATCAGCAACAATGCCAATAAACCGATTTATGAACAAATCACATCACAAATCAAGGCAATGATAATGAGCGGAGAATTACAGGCAGGTGACGCAATCCCTTCCATGCGAGCTTTGGCAAAATCAATCCATGTAAGTGTCATTACAGTCCAAAAAGCCTATGAGGATTTACAAAGGGACGGATTTATCGAAACTACAGTTGGCAGAGGAAGTTTTGTGTCGGCGCAGAACAAAGAATTTTATCAAGAGGAACAACAGCGTATAGCCGAAGAACATTTACAAGCAGCCGCCGAAATAGGGAGAATGAGTAATATTTCTCTTGAAAAATTGACGGAATTATTAACTTTATTTTATCAGGAGGACGAATAACATGGAAAACATTTTAGAATTGCAACAAATATGTAAGTCTTTTCCAAAGTCAAACTTTATATTGGATAAACTCTCTTTTTCATTACCGTATGGGGCTATTCTGGGCTTTGTTGGTGAAAACGGCGCAGGTAAAACTACCACGATTGGCTGTATTTTAAACACTGTCAGAAAAGACAGCGGTATGGTAAAACTATTTGGAAAAGAAATGCGGGATATTGACACAGACATTCGAGAAAAAATTGGTGTGGTTTATGACGGAGATAATTTTCCGGGTTTTTGGACGGCGAAACAATTATCTCAAGTCATGGAGGGAATTTATACACAATGGGATAATGCCTTATTTCAAAAATATTTAGAGGATTTTCATTTACCTGTTAAACAGAAAATCAAAAATTATTCCAGAGGAATGACAATGAAGCTGGCTATTGCAGTTGCCTTGTCGCACCACCCGCAATTATTGATTTTGGACGAAGCAACCAGTGGTTTAGACCCCATTATGCGTGATGAAATGCTGGACGTTTTTCTTGAATTTGTGCAGGAGGAAAGCCATTCTATCCTTTTATCTTCTCATATTACAAGCGATTTAGAAAAAGTTGCAGATTATATTACATTTATTCATAATGGGAAATTGATTATGACCGCATCAAAAAATGATTTGGTATATAATTACGCCGTTATGCGTTGCAAGGAAAGTCAGTTCCTTGCATTAGACCCTGGTGATATTATCGCTTACCGAAAACGGGATTTTCAGATTGATGTATTAGTTAATAACGGAAAAGAAGCACAACGAAAATATAAAGGTTCTGTTGTAGACCATGTTTCAGTTGATGAAATCATGTTGTTATTGGTAAAGGGGGAACGAGTATGAAAGGATTGCTTAAAAATAATTTTTTAACCGTTTATTCTAATGCGAAAGTTTTTTCGATTTTTATGCTTATATTGGGGCTTTTTGTTGTTGCGGTTATCAGCCAGCCGCTTCTTATTGGTTACGTTCTGTTAAGCATGGTTGGCTTTTCCGTAAATGCAATTACAAGCATAAAAAAAGAGTTTATTTCAAAATGGGGAAAATACAAATTAACTTTGCCTGTAAAGAGAGCTGCTATTGTTAAAAGCTATTTTATCAGTCAACTAATATGGCTGCTTGTTGGAATACTATATGCAGGAATCGTTATAAGTTTATCATGGGCATTGCATGGTTGCCCTTATGATAATAGCATTGACGTAGTTTCAATATTTGCATTGGGAATCAGTGTAAGTATTTTTACAGGTGCATTTTTCTTTCCATTGCTTTATCTGGGCGGCGAAGAAAGAAGTGATGTATTTTTAGTAATCAGCTTGCTTTGTGGAATTGGCGTTGTGTTAGGAATTATTAGTGTACTTAATCTTTATTTAGCCCCTGGCGTAACTACAATTCTATTAAGTGCGGCTATTTTGCTTTTAAGTTCTTTGTTAATGTTCGCTTTATCCTATCCGTTGACCGTGGGTATTTATCACAAAAAAGAATACTAACTAAATGTATTATGTGGGAGAAAGGGGGAATTTCTATGCCTTGCACAGAAGCATACAAGGAGCATATCGAATACACATTTAACGCCTTTTGTAAAGTTGTTATACGTTATGCGGTTATCAACGCATGGCGTGACAGGGATAGACGGCGGCAAAGAGAAATATCTTTTGAATACCTCACCGAAGAAAAGTTTTACCCATTCAGCACGTCAGACACCTATTTCATAGACCCCTACAAGCAATACCCGGTTATGATATGCGGTCAGAGGGTTATCCTCACAAACGGGGAGCTTGCCGCCGCCCTGTCCTCTCTGCCGGAGAAAAAGAGGGAAGTCATTTACCTTTACTTTTTCGGGCGTTACACACAGCAGGAAATCGGGGAACTATACGGACGCTGCCGGAGTACGGCGTGGCATCACATACACAGTGCCTTGCAAATGCTGCATGAAGAAATGGAGGTGCTTTTCCGTGAGGAATCCTAAACTTGTGCCATATGAAACCATTATCCGAGCGACCAGCGGAGAGCCGGAAGCCATTGACGAGGTTTTACGGCATTACAGCAAGCGAATCCGGCTTGCTTCTCTTGAAAACGGACACGTCAACAAGGACACCGAGGACAATATCAAACGGCGGCTTATCGCTGCCCTGTTCCAGTTCCGCTTTGATGAACAGCCATACCCCAAAACTGAATAACCTCCGCCACATAGAACGGCACACCAAGACAGGAAATCATAAAAAGGTTTCCTGTTTTTTTGCGTTTATATTCGGCGTTTTTGAAAAACCGCCGTATTGCCCCACGAAAAGGGAAACATGACACGCTCTTTGTTTGGCAGTTTTCAAT
Source organism: Clostridia bacterium (assembly GCA_910574255.1). Lineage (GTDB taxonomy): Bacteria > Bacillota > Clostridia > Lachnospirales > Lachnospiraceae > Laedolimicola. The sequence goes on along the minus strand of CAJTAK010000039.1, from coordinate 1,198 downwards.
TTTCGGTGGTGTGGGGAATGAAAGGAAAATGAAGAAATTTCTCAAAATTCCCGCCTATCCGGGCTTGTGTGGTTTTGTAAGGAATGAGGGGAAATTTCAGCCAATCAACGTCCATTTTGCATTTTGCTGGTTTGTAGGTATTGGAGAGAAATTTTCCGTAGCCTTGGCAAAATCTCTCCGTATGGCACTAAAGGTATTGTGAGAGAAATTTTCGCCGGAACGCAACAAACCAGCCGCCAATAGCCGGATAGTAAGCAAAGATACCACACAGCGCAGTTTCTAAGAGCAAGATTCTACCACAGTACCAAATTTCGCTAATCGCTCATTTTGTCCTATGGGAATCTTGTTGGGGTTGCCACCCCAAGCCCGCCTTTTTGCGGCTTGCGCCGCTTGAAAAATCCCCGAAAAAATATTTTCGGATTTTTCAAAAAACACTTCCGCTTTGCCCCCTGTTTTTCTCCTATTGGTGAGAGGGCAAACCATAAAAAGAAAGGAGTTGAAAGCCATGAAAAGATACAACACGCCCCACCGCCACCGGGTAATCAAGACACGCTTGACCGAGGAAGAATACGCCGGGTTTTCCGAGCGTGTCACCCTCTGCAAAATGAGCCAAGCCGAGTTTATCCGGCAAGCACTTATCAAGTCAAGCATACGCCCGGTCATTACCGTTTCCCCGGTCAATGATGAATTACTCTCTGCCGTTGGAAAACTCACAGCCGAATACGGGAAAATCGGCGGCAACTTGAACCAGATTGCCCGCTGTCTGAACGAGTACGGCGCACCCTATAACGCCCTCTCCCAAGAGGTACGAGCCGCCACAGCGGAGCTTGCCGCCTTGAAGTTTGAAGTCTTGCAGAAAGTAGGTGAAGCCGTTGGCAACATTCAAACATATCAGCTCTAAAAATGCCGATTACGGGGCGGCTGAACAATACCTAACTTTTGAGCATGACGAGTTTACCATGAAGCCCACCCTTGATGAAAATGGGCGGCTTATTCCCCGTGACGATTACCGCATTTCCTCTTTGAATTGCGGCGGGGAAGATTTTGCAATCGTCTGTATGCGCTCCAATCTCAAATACGGCAAGAACCAGAAGCGGGAGGACGTAAAGAGCCACCATTACATTATCAGTTTTGACCCCCGTGACGCACCAGACAACGGCTTGACCGTAGACCGGGCGCAAGCATTGGGAGAGGAATT
>CAJTAK010000038.1 GCA_910574255.1 Clostridia bacterium | reverse complement strand
CAAATATAAAATAATATGACATAAAATAAAATAATATAAAAATAAATGAAATAATAAAATATTTTATTTGGGATTGTATTTTGAAAAAATTATGATAAAATGAAAATATAGAAAAATATTTATAGATTATTCATAAAATTAGTTATAATATTTTAAATAGAATCTATACTATAATATAATATGAAAACTGAATAAAGAAAAATAATTCTCGTTTTTATTTATAATTTGAACGAAGAATACTAAAAAAACAAAAAGAAAAAGGAGAAAAAAACTATGAAAAAATTTGAATTAAAAACAACTTTATTAAATAATTTAGAAGAAAATGGAAGACAAATTATCGAAGACTCTATAAGAAAATATGATGGAAGAGGATATGATTTAGTTATTTGTTATAATGAAGAAACTGGAAAAATTTCTAATGAATTTATAGAAGATGAATACAACTTCTATAAAGAGTATACTATACTTTTGAATTTTGGAAATTGTTCTGAATCTGATTTTTATCAAGATTACATAGATATTCATGATACTTTACTTGAAAATGGAGAAACAGATATAGAAGACTTTGAAAAATGGTTTGATGAAGAATGTTATCTTGGTTATAATATAGATACATATTATGAAATAATAGAGAATAAAATAGAGGAACTTTTTCCTGAAGAAGATATGAGTAAAAAAATAATTGAAAATGACGAATTAAAAATATTATTAAAATCAATTATAAAAGAAGAAGTAAAAAAATCAGAAGAATTTTCAGCATTTTGGTATCATTCTTATATTACAGAAGATTGGGAAGATTTATATTTTGAAATAAGAGATTCAGAATTTGAAAAAATTGGATGTGTTTTTCTTGATATATCTGAAGCTACTGAAAATATGAAGGATGATTATGACACAGAAGATATTTGTATAAAATATTTAAGAAAAAGAAATCATGAAAATTTTGAAGTATATTTCAATAATGAAGATATTTTTGATGATGATAAAGATTTCGTAAATTTTATAAAAAAACATACAGAAGGAAAAAAATATATCGTTTTTGTTTATCATAATGATTGTCCTTTCTTGTATTTTACAAATGATATTGATAATATTGTATATGAATTAGAATCAATAAAAATAAATAGTTTTCAATTTATAAGAGTTCACAATATTGAATATATTACTTTAGACGAATTCAATAAATTAATAAAATAAAATTAGAATCTATAATATAATACAACTGAATAAAGAAAATAATTCTAGTTTTTATCTATGATTTAAACGAAGAATACAAAGACAACAAAAAAATAAAAGAGAGGGGAAGAACTGAAACCCCTCTTATTTTTATATAAAGATAAATAGAAGAGGGGGTGCAGTTCCGCAGCCCCTTTTTTATTATTTCAGTAAATTACTTATTCTTTTTATATTCTTCTTTCGTGACTTCTCGAATGTCTCAAAATCTCCGATCAATATGCATTCCTTTTTACTTCTAGTTATTCCTGTATAGATCAAATTTTTATATAGTAAAAATTCATCTGATGAAACAATAGGAATAATAACCTTCTGAAATTCGCTACCTTGCGACTTATGAATAGTTAAAGCATATGCCAAATCTAATTCTTTTGAGTTTGAGTTATCATACTCAATAATTTTGTTCACATTCTCAAAATTAACTTTTATAATCGTCTGCAATTCTCCTGAAATCACTTCCTGCCTTATTTCTTCAATTGTTCCCACATTTCCATTAAAAATTTCTAAATCATAATTATTAATAATCTGAATTACTTTATCTCCAATTTTGAAAATCTGTTCATCATCTGATTGTTTGTTTTGGATTAGAAGATTAATCGCATTGGTTCCAGTTTGTCCTTCATGTTGTGATGATAAAATTTGAGTATTTGCATCATAATTCTTTATAATATAATCTTGAATGAAATCTATATCATCTGATTTAATGAATTTAAAATCATTATAAGATAAATTAATATCTTTTTCTTCTATAATATTATAAGAATTTTCTAAAATTCCTGATTTTTGTTGTTGTCTAAATACCTTTGAAAGTTTTGTTATTTTTATCAAGTTACTGTCTATTAAATCATTCAATACATTCCCGATCCCTACACTCGGAAGTTGGTTTACATCACCAACAATTACAATTCTTGTATTATCTGAAATATTATCAAATAAAATATTCGCAAGTTCAAGATCAATCATACTGAATTCATCTATTATAATATAATCTTCTTCAATTTTTTTTGGTTCGGAAAACTCATTTACAGTCAAACCTAATTTTCTATGTATAGTATATGTCTCTCTTCCTGTCATTTCTCCCATGCGATCTGCCGCCTTTCCTGTTGGGGCGAGCAAGCAATAGTTGAAATGTCTTTTTTCTAATTCCTCTACAATTTTATTTATAGTATAAGTCTTTCCTGTTCCAGGGCCACCTGTTATGATACTGATTGAGTAGTTAATAGCATTTTTTATAGCTTCTTGTTGTGTAGTACAAATAATTCCATCATTTTCATCTTTTGCTAATTGCCTTATTCTGTTTTCAAGTTGTCTTTCTATATCATATAACTTTTTGAAGTATATATAATTTTTATATTCTTTATATGTATTATTCTGCAGCATTTCATCTAAAAGTTTTGCATTTTCAATTTCATTTTTCGGAATACAAGTGTTTCCATTTTCATAACAATAATCATAAATCTGTTTTGATAAAAGTGCTTTTTCTCTTATTTCTTCTTTCAAATTCCATTTTATATGAAGAAGATCGCATTCTTTCCATGTTAGAATTTTTGAAAAATACAATTTATAAGGATTTTCTAATATAGAATAGAAATTATCTTCATATATATCATAAATTTTATTTGCCTGTTCAATTGAAAAACCTGATACAATCGCAAAGTGATGAATTTCTGTTCTTTTCTTATATTCTTTTATAGTATTTAGAATACTTTCTTTTTTTGATTTTCCTAATCTATAACTATTAAGTAAAGTAGGATTATTTACTATTTCATCTATACTATTATCGTTAAATATCTTTTGAAATGTAAATTTACTTATTTTTTCAGTATTTTCTACAAAAAAATTTAAAAGTGCTTCGTTTTCTCCATTCGATCTACTGATTATTTTTACTAAGTCTAAACAGTTTTTGCTTTTATTGAAATTTGCATCAATTTCAATTACATCATTTTTACAAAGTGTTTGTGTTGTATTCCCCCAAAGGGTGGTATTTTTTAATCTAAATACAGAATTTGTATTTTTTATAATAGAAATTTTACATATATAAAAATTCTTCTTTATATCTCTATAATTTACATTAGTAATTTTTACAGTTAGTTTCATAGTGTTATATCTCCTTTATTTTTTGTTTACTATATTCTATATATAAAGAAAATAATTATAACTTTTTAAATGCATAATATAAAAATATTTTCTAAATAAATTGTCAGTATCAAAAAATTAAAAAATAATCTCTCTTATATATGTTATATATATCTTGTTAAAATTTTGGAATTATCAGACAATTTAAAATATTTTCAGAATATTCCATTTTTTTAACAAGATATTATAAGCATATTTATAATACTGTTTTTTTTGAAAAATTGATTCTGTTTTAATCTATTCTGAAAATATTTTAAACACATTTTATTAAAAGAGTAGTAAATATATATTATTTTGATGTATGCATATGGGAAGATAAGAATTTTCCTATTATAAAATGGTTATATGTAGTATATTCTTTTTTAAATGGATAAGATATTAACAGGTAATGAAACCTGCTGTATGGAGAAATGTTATAAAAATCTTATACAAATCTTCTGGTTTTCATTTTTAATTTTTCCTTTTTTGTAGGGGTGTCAGGGATTTTTGACACTCCATTTTTTTTGTCTTATTGTTAAAAAAGTTTGAATAATATTTTTATTTTTATCTAAAATATAAAAACACTAAAACAAAAAAGGGAGAGTGATTAAATTGAAAAGTTTAAATTTAGTAAAATATAATTCTAATAATTTTAAAAAATTAGAGTTTGATTATGATGATATTCAATTTATTGAACAGGACATAACTAGATCGTATGAATACTTAACAAAAACTCATAAAACATATAGTAATGAAGAAATTGTTTTAAGAATATTGAGAACCAGAGGTTCATCTTCTGAACCTTTTTCAAAAGAATATTTTGTAAGTGATTTTGAGGATTATAGAAAAACTGTTCTTGAAATAAAATGTAATAAAAAAACTACTTACGATATTTATTATCATATTTTTAATATGAGTAAAAGAAAAATGGATGAATTCGGAAAAGAACATAAAGATAAAATGAAGGGAAATTCTGAAACAGTAAGCAATACATCCATTCTCGAAGCAGATTTTGATGGAATTGAGTATGTTGACTATTTAAAAATAAGAGAGGAATTTCAAAAAAGAGGAATTGAAACAATTGATAAATGGAGCGGACATGGAGTACATATCATAGTTTTATTAAAAGAAAATTGCAATGATGAAGATATTCTTAAAAAGTGGATTTTGACATTGCAACAGGCAGGACTTCAACCTGATATCATGTGCAAGGATGCTGCAAGACTTATGCGATTACCATTTTTTAATAATACTAAAACAAAATATGAAAAAATAACAAGGGCAGAAGTTATTGAAGATACTTGCATGAGATATGATTTAGAAGATGTATTCAGAAGTTTCGGACAGGATTATTCAGAAATTAAGATTGATAATATAGAGGTATACAAAAAAGTTGAAAAAAGAATAAAAGAAAAAGTTAATAAGAATGATATAGAATCAAACTTAATTTCTTTAGAAAGTATCAATTCATATTATGAAATGGATTTTAATATGTTTTCAGTTGGCATAAGGGAAATGCTAAGAGGTCTTAGGGTTGGTTGTGCAAACCAACAAACATACTTTTTATCAATTTACTTTAAAAAGTATTATAAAGACGAAACAATAAAATATATTATTCAAAAATTAGAAGAAATCAATGGTAATGAATGGAATACATGGAAAGCTTCAAAAGAGGTCGAAAGATTTTTAGAGAATTATGATTATTTAACTAAATTTGATATTTTGCAAATGCAGGCTAGATTTGGCGAAATCAAGTTTTTAAAGAATATAGGAAAACTAGAAAATAAGATTGTATTAAGTGCAGATTTGCTAAAATTTGATTCTAAGGAGATTAAACTGTATTTAGGCTTCAAATATAGAAATATGAATTCTTGCAGAAGCGAAACCTTATTTACATTAACAAATTTGAAAAAGAGCAGTTTATACAAAATTGTAGGTAATTTAATTGCAAAGAGAAACAATATATATTTTTTGCAAGATAGGGAATTTTCTTATGATGATATTATTGTTTTAGATGCAGATCAGGTGGAAAGGCTTCTTTATGAATTAAATCCTGATGAACTTAAAGTATATATGTATATGAAATATCTAAAAAGAGAAAAAACAAACATTTTTATAAATAAATTTGTTTATGTAAAGCAGGAGGAAATTTCAGAAGTTTCAAATTTAACAAGACAAACAGTTAGTAAAATATTAAAGAAATTGAGAGACAAAAAGTTGATAGCAATTTGTAAAGGATATTTTTTAGAGGAAGAAAAAAAGCAAATTGCAGATTCATATATAGTTTATTAAAAGTCCTATTACTAAAGATAGGGCTTTTTTATTTGAAAAATAGGAAGTGATGAAAATGAAAGGACTTATTTTAAGTCAGAAATACAAAGACTTTATAAATTCACTATATAAGCTAGAAGTGCTTGAAGGACAAACCAGTGCAGGAAAGACAACAGTGGCTGCAGATGTGAAATTCATATTGAAAATTATGCAAAGTAACAGAAAACAGCATGTTCTAGCAGGTAGAAGTGTTGGAATTATAGTCAAAAATATCATAGAAAGTGATTTAGGCATAAAGGCAGTATGGGGCGATATTATAGAAGTTTTTCCGAATGGGCGAGGTTCTCAAAAAATACCTCATATGATTATTCATTGTTCAGATGGAGACAAAATTTGTTATTTAATTTCTTATAGCAATGTTTCCTCATGGAAAAGTATTTTAGGACAGCAGATGGGAGTTGTATTTCTTGATGAATGTAATATTGCAGATATAGCTTTTATTAATGAAATTTCAGCAAGATGGACAGATTGGTTTTGTATGACATTAAACCCTGATAGTCCTGATACCCCTGTTTATTCTCAATACATAAATAGGACAAGACCTATTAAAAAGTATAAAAAAGATGTTCCAGTTTCCATTTTGAAAGATTTATATTCTTGCGAAGCAAAGGAAGGTTGGGGCTATTGGTTCTTCCGAATGGAAGACAATGCAGGATTAAGTGAAGAAAGGATTCAGCAGATAAAAGAAAGTGTTCCTGAAGGAACGAAAATGCACAAAAATAAAATACTAGGAGAGAGAACCAAAGCGACAGGTATCATCTTTGCTAATTTCAATGAAAAAAGAAATGTTATCACAAAAGAGCAAGCAAAGAATATGAAATTTGTAAAGTATTCCAGTGGGTGTGATACAAGTTATTCACAAGTGACATCCGATACATGCAGCTTTATTTTTGGGGCAGTAAGTACTAAATCTGAATTTGTAGTTTTAGATGAATTAGTTATGAAAAATAGCAAAGATGAACTTTTTGCTCCTAGTGATATTGCACTCAAATATATTGCTTTTTTGGAAAAGAACAGAAAAGAATGGGGTTTTGCTAGAAATGTTTTTATAGATTGTGCAGATCAGGCTACTATTTCAGAATTACTAAAATATAAAAATAATCATGGAAGTGTATATGAGTTTAATAATTCTTATAAAAAAGTTGAAATTATAGATAGGATTAATTTGCAGATTGGGTGGCTGGACACAGGGCACTATTATGTTTTAGAACATTGCAAAAATCATATTGATGAACTTAATAAATATAGTTGGGATGAAAAGAAAACTGATAGGCCAGAGGATGCTCATGATCATACAATAAATGCTTCACAATATGCATGGATTCCTTACCGAACAGGCATAGGTTTACAACCTTATAACAACAAATAATAACCCCTTTGTGGCTTCGTAGGAGGCTCATAGAGGGGCTTTTTTAGTTATATGAGTATTTCCCTCACATACATCAAAAAACAAGCTAGGAGGGCTTAAAAATGAAGATTATAGATAATATCAAGAAAGGAGTTAGAAATATGGTTATAAACTTCTTAAATATAAATCAGACAGCAGAACAGAATATTAGTTTATATAAAAACAAAACAGAACATATTATGTTAAATGCTAATAAATTGTGGTATCAGGGAGATGCAGATTTACTTAATCAATTTTATAGCAGCATACCTAATCAAGAGTTGAACTTCTGGGGAGTGGTTCCATCTTTAGGAATGGAAATTCCTAAAAAACATACTGGAATACCTAAAGTAATTGTAAACATTTTTGCAGATATGGTTTCTAAAGATTTGAATGAAATAACATTTAAAAATGATAAGCAAAAAGCAGAATGGGCGAAAATTGCTAAATTTAATTCTTTTAAGAAATTGAATAATAAGGTTTTAAAAGAAGCATTGGCAGTTGGTGATGGTGCAATCAAAATTATAGTAAATAACAAATTTGATGAACCTATTTTGCAGTTTGTTGATGGCACAAGTGTAGAGTATACATATGAGTTCGGCAGAATTACAGAAATTGTATTTTATCAAGATTTTACAAAAGATTATAAGAATTACAGATTTGAAGAGCATTATGGATATGGATATATTAAAAATATTCTTTTAGATTCAGATGGTGAGGAAGTTGCTTTATCTATTATTGATGAATTGTCAGATTATAAGAGTTTTATCAAATTGAACAATAATTTCATCTATGCAGTACCAGTTTTTCTTTTAGGCGAAGATGCAGAATTTACAAATAGGGGAAAAAGTCTTTTCAGTGGTAAAATTGACAGTTTTGATGGTTTGGATGAAACAATTTCATTACTTGAAACTGCAATAAGGCAAGGAAGGGTAAAAACCTATATTCCTGAAAGTTTGATTCCTCGTGATCCTGAAACAGGAGAGCCAATTTTGCATAATAACAGTTTTGATAATCAGTTTATTAAATTATCAGGAGCGATGGCAGAGGGCAGAGAAAATAAGGTTGATGTAGAACAGCCTGAAATTAATACAAATGAATATCTTGAAGCATATCAGCTTTATTTGCAACAAATTTGTTTAGGTATTATTGCTTTGTGCAGTTTGGGCATTGAAGATGATAAAATCAACAATAATTCTCTTGCAGCGAAGGAAAAAGAAAAAGTTACAATTGTTACAAGAAATCAGATTATAGAAACTTTTACAGAAGTCTTAAAAGAATTAATATCTAAAATTCTCATTATCAAAGGTATCAATACAGATGAAGAAGATATAAATATCAGTTTTAATGCTTATCAGTCTCCTTGCTTTGAGAGTAGATTGTCAGCTATGAATACTGCAAGCCAATATGGAAGTATGAGTACTAGAAACATTGTTGATGAACTTTATGGTGATGATAAAGATGAAACTTTTAAGACAAATGCTACTCTTATGCAGATGATGGAAAAAGGTACTCTTAATGCTTATAACTTAAAGATTTTAAAGGAATTGAAGCAAATTACATTAGATGATAGTACATATAATAAGGTTTTGAGTGCTTTGGAAGAAAAAGAGCAAGCAGAAATTCAAAAAAACAATAGATTTAATGAAGAAGAAGCAGACTTTAAAACAATAGAGAAAAATAGCAAAACAAAATACTTTTAAGGGGGTGTGAGTATGGAGAACAAATTGACAAAATTTGACTATAAAGATTTTAACTTAACAAAGAAACAATATGCATTTTGTGAAGAATATTTGACAAATGGTTTTAATCAGAAAAATGCAGCAATTAAGGCAGGATTTAAAGAAAAAAATGCTTGTGCTATGGGAGCGCATCTTTTAGCAGATGAAAATGTTAAAAGTTATTTAGATTATAGACTATCAATTATGACAAATAAGTTTAATGAGGTTATTGCTTGTTTAACAAGTATTGCATTAGGTGAAGATACAGACCAGATTCCACTTTTGGAGCAGGGCAGTCAGTATTTAGCAGATAAGAAAATAGACAGCAGGGATAGGGTAAAAGCAGGTTCCGAACTCATTAAGTATTATCAATTTAAGGAGAAAATCAAGAGGGAAGATTTGGAGAGAGAAGATAGAAAGAAAAATAACAATATCATCTTAGAAAACTTATTCAGACAGTTAAAAAATGAGGAAGAAGCAACCGAAGAAGATATGCAACTCGATATGGAAGAAGGTGATCTGAATGAGGACAATACAATTTGACTTATCAGATAACAAAATTTCTGCAGATGACAATGGAACAAATGATAGCATCAAAATTCAATTTCTTAATTGTATTTTAAATAAGAGTATCGTAAAACTAAACAGGGGAGCATACATAGAAAAAATATTATTAGATACAGATACAATCACTGTTAATGATGTTTTAAATGTTTCTCCTTATTTTTATGTAAATAATGTAAAGATTAATACAGATAAAAATTATACATATAAAACCCAGGATGGAAGTGGAAGTGTGAATGTCTTTGTTGATAATGAGGATATACTCAATCAACTAGGGATAATTGTTGATCTTATAACAGATTGTCAAACAATTTCCGAAGACATTTTAAACTAAGGGGGTATCAGTCATGGCACTTAAGGAAAATTTAGAACAAATAAGAACAGATGTAAATGATATAAAAGATACTCTTTATAATAAGTATATTATAGATGAAAATACAAAATTGGGTGGAATAAATGAAAAGTTTGGTAGAGTACCAACGATTTATACTCCATATGTAAAAACTTATTTGAATAAAAGATATTATACTTTTAATCCTGAAAAAAAGGAGTGGACCGAACCTGAATGGAATACAAGGGATTCAGTTATAACAGACTTATATTTAGATTTAGAAGATGGATTAGATATAGATGGACTAAGGGCATTTATGGGGTATTATCAGGAAGGCACAATAGCATATAATCTGAATTCAATTAATAGCAGCACAGGTAAATTGAGGATTATGAATGGGAATAGAATGTTCTTGAATTGCAAAAATCTAAAGAAAATCCCACTTATAGAATTTAATTCAAATGTAGCAAATATAAGTGGAAATACAGAATATATGTTTTCTTCATGTGAAAATTTGGAATATATATATCTAAGTGGCAAATTAGGAACTTCATTTTACCCTTATTCAATGTTCAACAACTGTAAAGGGTTAAAAGCGATTTTTGGACTAAATGCAACAACTTTCAAATCAATTCCTAGTAATACTTTTAATGGTTGTACCAGTTTAGAATTTATAGATTTTTCTCAAACAGAAAATTATGATAATTTAAGTTCTATTGACTTAAGGCAATGTACTTCTATGTTAGGTGAAAATTTATTTAAAACACTTATGACATTACCTCAAAACACAGGAAATAGTTTGATAAATATATATCTTACAACAGAACAAGCACAAAGTCTTATAAATTTAAAGATAGTTTCTTCTTATTATTCTAGTTTAGGTTTATATTTCAAACAATCTTCTAATACATCATATAATGAATTAAATGTTCCATATTTTATAATGCTTTGTAAAGGATTTAATTTTGTATCATAAAAAGAGGAAGAATATCAGTTTTTTTTAACTGTCTTATTCTTCCTCTTTCTTTTTGTCTTTTGGCGGATCGGGAACAAACTCACATATATCATCTAAAGTGCAATCTTCTAAAATATTTAGAATGTTATTAAGAGTATTTACATTGACATTTCCAGTTTTGAGTCTTTGAAATTGGCTTCTTGAAATTCCCCTGTATGTGTAAAGGTGATATTGAGTTATTCCTCGTTCTTCAAAAATTTTAAACAGCTTATCAAACTTTATCATCTTTTTCTTCCCTTGTGCTTGCTTTTCTATCAATATACCCTTAAAATGGGTACTATCGTAGAGTACAAAAACAGGTACAGACCTGAAAACAGGTACTAAGATAGTATTTAGAAAAAAAGAGAAAATATACAAATGAAAATCCTATATACTTATTATGCAGATGAAGGAAAAGTATTTTTGCTGAAAGATAACAAGAGAAAATGAACAAGAAGTTTAAGAAAAAATATGGAATAAAAGAAGAAGATTAGCAAGTAATCTTTTACCTGTTAATCCTCTTCATTTTTTTTGTTTTCTTCGTTCAGATTTGGAGTAAATTCACAAATATCATTAAGTTGATATATATTTCCTGTTTGTTCATATAGCAACTGCAAAATGTTATTCAATGTATTTGCTTGAACTTTCCCCTCTTTGATTCTGTAAATTTGGCTCCTACTATAGTAAACGACATAAATATTTTCTATTTACTTTTCAGATATACCTTAGTAAAATAATACTGAGGTGATAGCATGAATGTTAGAAAGTTTAAATCGGATAAAA
>CAJTAK010000037.1 GCA_910574255.1 Clostridia bacterium | reverse complement strand
AACATAGAAAAAATAAAAATGCAAGAGTTATGAGAAATAAAAAAAGCCTTATTTCAAGGCGTTTAAAAAGGGTTGAATATACGGTTTGCTTCGAAAGAATATGGTGTTAACTGCTAAAGACGGGTGTAAAGCAGGGGATCATAGCTTCCAAAATTGCGGCTCATGCGGCGGATATCGCAAAGGGGATTCCCGGGGCAAGGGACAGGGACGATAAAATGGCCGAAGCCCGCCGCACACTGGACTGGGATGCTCAGTTTGCCTGTGCCCTGGATCCAGATACGGCCAAAGCAATCCGGGCTGCACGTCTGCCGGAGGATGATCACAGCGATACCTGCAGCATGTGCGGAAAGTTCTGTGCAGTGAGAAGTATGAATAAGGCTCTTGCGGGGGAATATATTGATATACTGTAACGAATGACGACTTTTGCAGTTACAGTTTCGCCGTATCCAGCCTGTACCGTAAAACAAAAAATTTTTCAAAAAACCAATTGACAAACGCATCTAAAAAGTTCATAATAAGACGATAAATAAAACTCTGACAAAGGAGTCAGAAGCCCATATGGGTTTCTGGCCCCTTTTTTTGTGTGTAGCCATAAGCGGTCCCGCAGACTTTCACGGGCGGCTGTGCACACAAAACACAGAAAAAAGCAACAAGATATTTCCTTACAAAATTCTGGGAGGGATAAGGAAAATGGCAGTAAAATACGTCTTTGTCACCGGCGGCGTGGTTTCCGGTCTGGGAAAGGGAATCACCGCAGCTTCTCTGGGCAGGCTCTTAAAGGCCAGAGGATATCAGGTGACCATGCAGAAATTCGATCCATACATCAATGTGGACCCGGGGACCATGAACCCCATTCAGCACGGGGAGGTCTTTGTGACCGACGACGGCACGGAAACCGACCTGGATCTGGGGCATTACGAACGTTTTATCGACGAATGCCTGGATCAGAATTCCAACGTAACCACGGGAAAGATTTACTGGTCCGTGCTACACAAGGAACGGCGGGGAGATTACGGCGGAGGAACCGTCCAGGTGATTCCCCATATCACCAACGAGATCAAAAGCCGGTTCTACCGCCAGGAAAAAGAAGAGCAGACCAGGATCGCTATTATCGAGGTAGGGGGAACGGTAGGAGACATCGAGAGCCAGCCTTTCCTGGAAGCCATCCGCCAGTTCCAGCACGAGATCGGCCATGAAAACGCCATTTTAATCCATGTAACCCTGATCCCCTATCTGAAAGCATCCGGGGAATTGAAAAGCAAGCCCACTCAGCAGAGCGTCAAAGAGCTTCAGTCCATGGGCCTGTGGCCGGACATTCTGGTATGCCGGAGCGAGCACACGCTCCCCGAGGAGCTGAAAGCCAAGATTGCACTTTTCTGCAATGTGCCAAAGGAGCATGTACTACAAAACATTGACGTAGAATACCTCTACGAAGCACCCTTGGCCATGGAAGAAGAACATCTGGCAAGGGTCGTGTGCGAATCCCTGAAGCTGCCCTGTCCGGAACCGGATCTCACCGACTGGAAAGCCATGGTTCACAACCTTAGAAATCCCATACACGAAGTCGAGATTGCCATCGTAGGAAAATACATTCAGCTTCATGACGCCTACCTAAGCGTGGTAGAAGCACTAAAGCACGGAGGGATCTCCGAACGGGCGGACGTAAAGCTCCGGTGGATTGATTCCGAAGAGTTAAGGGGCGAAAACGCAGACGTGATGTTAAAAGGTGTACAGGGAATCCTCGTTCCCGGCGGCTTCGGAACCAGAGGAACGGAGGGAAAGATCACAGCCATCCGGTACGCAAGAGAAAAGAAAATTCCGTTCCTTGGCATTTGCCTTGGAATGCAGATGGCCATTGTGGAATACGCCCGGCACGTACTGAATTATCCCGATGCCAACAGCATCGAGCTAAATCCCAATACCCAGCATCCAATCATCACCCTGATGCCGGATCAGGACGGAGTAGTGGACATAGGCGGAACCCTGCGTCTGGGAGCCTACCCCTGCATTCTAAAAGAGGGAAGCCTTGCAGAAAACCTTTATAAAAAAAGAGAAATCAGCGAACGCCACCGCCACCGATACGAGGTAAACAATGCCTACCGGGAGAGACTTGAGGAACACGGCATGATCCTGTCAGGCTTATCCCCGGACGGAAGAATCGTAGAAATGATGGAACTAAAAGATCACCCCTACTTCATAGGCACCCAGGGCCATCCGGAGCTAAAATCAAGACCCAACCGGGCACACCCACTATTCAAGGGACTGATTCATGCAGCAGTTACATGCAGCCAGCAATAAAAGCACCACCGCATTTTCAGGAAAAAGCCCAAAGCAGAAGTCTGAAAAAACTACCATATCCCAAAACTGGCACAGGAAAATCGTGTCACTTCCCAAAACCAGCCGCCAAGCAGAAAATTATCATCATGCCAGGCGTGTTAGCGAAAGCGGAGCAGGGCAGGATGATAATTTTCTGCTTGGCGGCGTCCCCCCTGAGTATCACAGAATCAAAAACAGAGGAGAGAGATTATGAAAGAGAGAGAAAAAAAAGAAAATCAAGGCTTATACCGGCAGCAATTTGAACACGACAACTGCGGCATCGGTGCCATCGTGAACAGCAAAGGTCTAAAGAGCCACAAAACCGTAGAAAACGCCCTCCGCATCGTAGAAAACCTGGAGCACCGTGCCGGAAAAGACGCAGAGGGAAAGACCGGAGACGGCGTAGGCATCCTGCTTCAGATCTCCCACCGCTTCTTCAAAAGAGTCTGCACAGAAGAGGGCATCTCCCTGGGAGAAGAACGGGAATACGGCATCGCCCAGCTTTTCTTCCCCCAGAACGAACTAAAGCGGAACCAGGCAAAAAAGATGTTTGAGATCATCGTGGAAAAAGAGGGCCTGGAGCTTCTGGGCTTCCGTGAGGTTCCCGTCTATCCCCGGGTCTTAGGCCATGCGGCCAGGGAATGCATGCCCCATATCGTCCAGGCATTTATCAAAAAGCCGGGAAACGTAGAAAAGGGCCTGGAATTTGACCGCAAGCTCTACATAGCAAGGCGGGTATTCGAGCAGAGCAACGACAACACCTATGTGGTGTCCATGTCCAGCCGCACCATCGTCTACAAGGGCATGTTCCTGGTGGGGCAGCTCCGCACATTCTTCGGAGATCTCCAGGACCAGGACTACGAATCCGCCATAGCCATGGTACACTCCCGGTTCAGCACCAACACCAACCCAAGCTGGGAGAGAGCACATCCCAATCGTTTCATGGTCCACAACGGCGAGATCAACACCATCCGGGGCAATGCGGACAAGATGCTTGCCAGGGAGGAAACCATGGAGTCCGGCCATTTAAAGGGCGAGCTTCACAAGGTACTTCCGGTGGTCAATACCGACGGCTCCGATTCCGCCATGCTTGACAACACCCTGGAATTCCTCGTTATGAGTGGAATGGATCTGCCCCTGGCCGTCATGATCGCCATTCCCGAGCCATGGAGCAACAACAAGACCCTTTCCCAGGATGAGCGTGATTTCTATCAGTATTACGCAACCATGATGGAGCCATGGGACGGACCCGCATCCATTGTATTTTCCGACGGCGACCGTCTGGGGGCAGTCCTGGACCGGAACGGCCTGAGACCCTCCCGCTACTATGTGCTGAAAAACGGCGATCTCATCCTTTCCTCCGAGGTAGGAGTTCTGGAGGTTCCCGAGGAAGAGATCGTATTAAAGGAACGGCTTCATCCGGGAAAAATGCTCCTGGTAGACACCCTTAAGGGGGAGATTCTCCAGGATGAGGAATTAAAGGAGATCTACACCACCAACCAGCCCTACGGGGAATGGCTGGATCAAAACCTGGTGGAGCTGAAAGACCTGAAGATTCCCAATATTTCGGTAGAAACTTACGATTCCACCAAGAGAAAGCAGCTTCAGAAAGCCTTTGGCTATACCTATGAAGAATACAAAAACTCCATTCGGAACATGGCTCTAAACGGCGGAGAGGGAATCGCTTCTATGGGCGTGGACACCCCTCTGGCGGTCCTTTCCGGGAAAAAGCGTCCCCTCTTTGATTACTTTAAGCAGCTTTTCGCCCAGGTAACCAATCCTCCCATTGACGCCATCCGGGAGGAAATCGTAACCAGCACTACCGTGTATGTGGGAAAGAAAGGAAATCTTCTGGAAGAAAAGGCGGAAAACTGCCAGGTCTTAAAGATTAACAATCCGATTTTAACCAATACGGATATGCTGAAAATCAAGCACATGAAAAAGGACGGTTTCCAAGTTGCAGTCGTTCCCATTACCTATTACAAGAGCACACGGCTTGACCGGGCCATTGACCGGCTCTTTGTGGAGGTTGACAAGGCCTATAAGGACGGGGCCAATATTCTCGTGCTGTCGGATCGGGGTGTGGATGAGAACCATATGCCCATTCCCTCCCTGCTGGCCGTGTCCGCCGTTCATCAGCATCTGGTAAATACAAAGAAGCAGACCTCCCTGGCTCTGATTCTGGAATCTGGCGAACCCAGAGAGGTGCATCATTTTGCCACGCTGCTGGGCTATGGTGCCTGTGCGGTCAATCCCTATCTGGCACTGGACACCATTGGAGAGCTTATTGAGGAAAATCTGCTCGGCAAGGATTACTATGCCGCCATTAACGATTACAATTCCGCCGTTCTTCACGGAATTGTGAAGATTGCATCCAAAATGGGGATTTCCACCATTCAATCCTATCAGGGAGCCAAGATCTTTGAAGCCATCGGCATTTCCGAGGAAGTGATTACGAAATATTTTTCCGGAACCGTAAGCCGGGTAGGCGGCATCGGCATAGAGGACATTGCGGCACAGGTAGACTATTATCATACGAAAGCCTTTGATCCTCTGGGACTTGAGACGGACCTTACCTTAGACAGCCTGGGGAAGCATAAGAGAAGAAGCGGTGGGGAAGAACACCGCTATAATCCGGAGACGATTCATCTTCTGCAGCAGTCCGCATGGACGGGAAACTATGAATTGTTCAAGGAGTACACCGGCAAGGTGGATCGGGAGCAAAGCGGCTACCTGCGAAGCATGATGGACTTCTGCTATCCGGAAAATCCCATTCCACTGGAAGAGGTGGAGCCGGTAGAAGAGATTGTAAAGCGATTTAAGACGGGTGCCATGTCCTATGGATCCATTTCTCAGGAAGCCCATGAGACGCTGGCTGTCGCTATGAACCATCTTCACGGAAAATCCAATACCGGGGAGGGCGGAGAGAGCGACGAGCGTCTGGACTCCGCAGGAAGTCCGGAGGATCGCTGCTCGGCAATCAAACAAGTGGCATCGGGACGTTTCGGTGTTACAAGCCGCTATCTGGTCAGTGCCCGTGAGATTCAGATTAAGATGGCACAGGGGGCAAAGCCTGGGGAGGGCGGACATCTTCCGGCCAAAAAGGTGTATCCCTGGATTGCGAAGACAAGGCATTCCACCCCCGGCGTGAGCCTGATTTCTCCGCCGCCCCACCATGATATTTACTCCATAGAAGATTTGGCACAGCTTATCTATGATCTGAAAAATGCCAATAAATATGCGGATATTTCTGTAAAGCTGGTGTCAGAAGCTGGTGTGGGAACCGTGGCTGCCGGTGTGGCAAAGGCCGGTGCACAGGTTATCTTGATTTCCGGCTATGACGGAGGTACGGGAGCCGCACCGGAGAGCTCCATCCACAATGCAGGGCTGCCCTGGGAGCTTGGCCTTGCGGAGACCCACCAGACCCTGTTAAAGAACGGGCTTAGAAACCGGGTCCGCATTGAGACAGACGGGAAGCTTATGAGTGGCCGGGATGTGGCCATTGCGGCCCTTTTGGGTGCGGAGGAATTCGGCTTTGCCACGGCACCCCTGGTGACCATGGGCTGCGTGATGATGCGTGTCTGCAATCTGGATACCTGCCCGGTGGGCGTGGCAACTCAGAATCCCGAGCTTCGGAAGCGTTTCAAGGGAAAACCGGAATATGTGGAGAACTTTATGCGGTTTATTGCAAGAGAGCTTCGGGAATATATGGCAAGGCTTGGCCTGCGGACCATTGACGAGATGGTGGGAAGAACCGATCTCTTAAGGGAAAAGGAACATACTGCTTCTCCCATGGCTTCCAGGCTGGACTTAAGTGAGATTTTAAACAATCCATTTGGAAAAGAGGAAGCTTCTGTAACCTTTACACCCTCTAAGGTTTATGACTTCCAGTTGGAGCGTACATTGGATGAGCGTATTTTGCTAAAAAAGCTGAAATCAGCGGTGGAAAAGGGTTCGAAAGCTTCCGTTGATCTGAAAGTGGGAAATACGGATCGTGCCTTTGGAACCATTCTTGGTGCAGAGATTACCAGATGCCACAAGGAGGGTCTGCCGGAAGATACCATTACGGTGTCATGTACGGGAACGAGCGGACAGAGCTTTGGAGCCTTTATCCCTAAGGGCCTGACCCTGACCCTCTGCGGGGATACCAATGACTACTATGGAAAGGGACTTTCCGGCGGGAAGCTTGTGATTTATCCGCCTAAGAACCGTGGTTATAAGGCGGAGGAAAATATCATTGCGGGAAATGTGGCACTGTACGGTGCAACCAGCGGAAAGGTATTTATCAATGGCGTGGCCGGAGAACGGTTTGCCGTGCGTAATTCCGGTGCATATGCGGTAGTCGAGGGTGTGGGCGAGCATGGCTGTGAATATATGACCGGCGGCCGGGTGGTGGTTCTTGGAAGAACCGGGAAAAACTTTGCCGCAGGCATGAGTGGCGGTATTGCCTATGTGCTGGATGAAGACAGCCATCTTTACCGGAACCTGAATAAAGACATGATTTCCATTGAAAAGGTGGAAAATAAGTATGATGTACAGGAATTAAAGATCCTGATCGAGGAGCATGTGGCGTCTACAGGCTCTGAGCGGGGAAGCCAGATTCTTTCCAGGTTTGAGGAATATCTTCCCAGGTTTAAGAAGATTATTCCCTATGATTATAAGAGAATGATTGCTCTGTCCTCCAAGCTGGAGGAAAAGGGCATGAGCACCCAGCAGGCACAGATGGAAGCCTTTTATGAGAGCTTCCAGAATAAGGAAACGGAGGAATAAGCAAATGGGAAAAGCCACAGGATTTTTGGAGTATGAGAGAGAAACGGCACAGGTGGAAGATCCTCTGGAGCGAATCCGCCATTTCCGGGAGTTCCGCACGCCCCTTTCCCTGGAAGCACAGGAGAGACAGGGGGCCAGGTGCATGGAATGCGGAGTTCCCTTTTGTCAGAACGGGGAGATGCTGGCAGGCATGGCTTCCGGCTGTCCTCTGCACAATCTGATTCCGGAGACCAATGATCTGGTGTACACCGGGAACTGGAAGCAGGCTTATGAGCGTCTTAGCAAGACCCACTGCTTTCCGGAATTTACCTGCCGGGTGTGTCCGGCCCTCTGTGAGGCGGCCTGTACCTGCAATGTGAACGGGGAGCCTGTGTCTGTTAAGGAAAATGAACGGGCCATTATTGAGCATGCCTACGAGAACGGCTGGGTGGTTCCAAGACCGCCCAGGGTGCGGACGGGAAAGCGGGTTGCCATTGTGGGAAGCGGTCCCTCGGGACTTTCTGCGGCTCAGCAGCTCAACCGCCGGGGGCATCTGGTGACGGTGTATGAACGGCGTGATCGCATCGGCGGCCTTTTGCGGTATGGGATTCCCAATATGAAGCTGGATAAAAAGATTCTGGATCGGCGGATCGAGCTTATGAAAGCGGAGGGAGTTGTATTTGAGACCAATGTGGATGTGGGAAAGGATATTTCCCCTGAGGAACTGAAGCAGAAGTTTGATCGGATTTTGCTGGCCTGCGGTGCTGCCAATCCCCGGGATATCAATGTGCCCGGGCGGGACAGTGGAAATATTTATTTTGCCTTTGATTTTCTTACTTCTGTGACGAAGAGCCTGCTGGATTCGAATTTGAAAGATAAGGCTTATGTGAGTGCTCAGGGAAAGCATGTGCTGGTGATTGGCGGCGGCGATACGGGGAATGACTGTGTGGGGACTTCCATTCGGCTGGGGGCTAAGTCGGTGACGCAGCTTGAGATGATGCCAAAACCCGGGGAGACGAGAAGTGCTTCCAATCCGTGGCCCCAGTGGCCCAAGGTCTTAAAGACGGATTACGGCCAGGAGGAAGCCATTGCGGTTTTTGGGCATGACCCCAGGATTTATCAGACTACGGTGAAAGAGTTTTTGAAAGATAAAAACGGGAATGTGAAGAAAGCGGTGATTGTGAATCTGGAGCCGAAAAAGGATGAGAAGTCCGGGAGGATGATGATGGTTCCCGTGGAGGGAAGCGAGCAGACGATTCCGGCGGAGCTGGTGCTGATTGCGGCAGGATTTCTGGGGAGCCAGGCTTATGTGACGGATGCTTTTGGGGTTGAGGTGGATCCGAGGACCAATGTGAAGACGGATGCCGGAGGGTATGAGACGAGTGTGCCGGGGGTCTTTGCGGCCGGGGATATGCATCGGGGGCAGTCGCTGGTGGTTTGGGCGATCCAGGAGGGCAGGCAGGCTGCCCGGGCTGTGGATGAGTCGTTGATGGATTATACGAATCTTTGAAGACATTGTATTTGGATTGATTTTTTAAAGGGGAGATTTATCTATGGATTTTATTGAGGTTGTGAGGAAGAAAGTGGCCGGGGATTTGGAGGACTTTCTTTTGGCGGATGAGGGTGCGGTGCTGGTTTTGGAGGGTGCCGTTCACAGTGTTCGTGATATGGGTGAGATTGCTTTTGTGGTTTTGCGGCGGCGAGAGGGACTTATCCAGACGGTTTTGGAGAAAGGGAAGACGGGGATTGCTCTGTCGGAGATTCGGGAGGGGGATTTTGTCCGGATTACCGGAACGGTGAAAAAGGAGGAACGGGCACCTTATGGCCGGGAGCTTCGGCTTGTGAGTGTTTTCCATCTTTCCCATTCGGCGGGGCCTTTGCCGCTTCCCATTGATAAGTGGAAGCTGAATACTTCTTTGGAAGCTAAGCTGAACCGGAGGTCTTTGTCGCTGCGGAATGTTCGGGAGAGGGCGAAGTTTCGGATTCAGGAGGGGCTTGTAAGGGGCTTTCGGGACTTCCTTTATGGCCAGGGCTTTACGGAGATTCATACGCCTAAGGTGGGGGCTAAGAGTGCTGAGGGCGGTGCAAATCTTTTTAAGCTGTCTTATTTTCACCGGCCGGCCGTGCTTCAGCAGAGTCCCCAGCTTTATAAGCAGATGATGGTTGGTGTTTTTGACCGGCTCTTTGAGACAGGACCTGTTTTTCGTGCGGAGAAGCACAATACGAGACGGCATTTGAATGAATATACCAGCCTGGATTTTGAGATGGGTTATATTGATGGCTTTTTGGATATCTGTGAGATGGAGACGGAATTTCTCCGGTATACGTTTGGGCTTCTTAAGAGGGAGTATGAAAAGGAATTAAGCTTGCTTAAGGTGGAGCTGCCGGGGACGGATCGGATTCCTTATGTGCGGTTTGACAAGGCGAAAGAGTTAATTGCAGAGAAGTATCATCACAGGATTCGCAATCCCTTTGATCTGGAGCCGGAGGAAGAAGAGCTGATTGGGCGGTACTTTAAGGAAGAGTATGATGCGGATTTTGTGTTTGTGACCCATTATCCCTCGAAAAAGCGGCCTTTTTATGCCATGGATGATCCGGAGGATGAACGGTTTACCTTAAGCTTTGATCTTTTGTATAAGGGGTTGGAGATTACGACTGGGGGACAGCGTATTCATGACTGGCAGGCTTTGACAGAGAAGCTAAAGAAGCGTGGTATGACGGAGGATGGCCTGGAGCAGTATCTGGATACGTTCCGTTACGGAATGCCGCCCCATGGAGGGCTTGGAATTGGCCTGGAACGGCTTACGATGCAGCTTTTGGGTGAAGAGAATGTGAGAGAAGCCTGTCTCTTTCCCAGGGATATGACCAGGCTGGAGCCTTGATTCCTGTGGACGAGGAGCAAATATCCTGCAGCTTGCTGCAAAGGATTTGGCTTTATGTTGGCTCAAATTTTGGTATAAGGCTGGAATATTTGCCAAATGATATAGTCAAAGACCTTGCGGCTGTAAAAGATGTAGATTGAAATAGGAGCATACTATGGGCAGAAGAATTGATGATGCAACGATGGATAATGTGGAACTTCTGGCAAAGCTGACCCTTGAACCAAAAGAGCGTGAGAAAGTCCGGGAGGAAATGGAGCAGATCCTGAATTATGTGGAGAAGCTGAATGAACTGGATACGGAGAAAGCGGCTCCTTTGGTTCATATTTTGCAGGAAACCAATGTGTTTCGGGAGGATGCGGTGACGAATGGAGACGGTCTTGCGGATGCCATGTCCAACGCACCGAGGAGCAAGGACGGACAGTATATGGTGCCGAAAACCTTTTAGATATTACGGAACTGGAATAGGAGGTACTTAGTATGGAACAGCTTTTTCATATGTCTGCCCTGGATCTGGGGCAGAAGATCCGAACCGGCGATCTTAAGGTGAGGGATGTTGCCCTTTCTTATATGGAACGAATCAAAGAAATAGATCCGACGATTCATGCTTTTCTGGCTCTCAATGAAAACAGACTGGAGGAGCGGATCACGGAGGTGGAGACCGGAATTCGGGAGGGCCGTTATACGGGGCCTTTAGCCGGTGTTCCGGTGGCGGTCAAGGATAATATCTGCACCAAGGGTCTTCCTACTACCTGTGCATCCAAAATGCTGGAGGATTTTGTCCCTGCCTATGATGCGGAAGCAGTAATGCGGATGGAAGCAGAGGGAATGATTCTGCTGGGAAAGACCAATATGGATGAGTTTGCCATGGGGAGCACCACAGAGACCTCTTATTTTCAGATAACGGTAAATCCCTGGAACAAGAACCATGTACCGGGCGGTTCCTCAGGCGGCTCCTGTGCGGCGGTTGCTGCCGGGGAAACTCCCCTGGCTCTGGGATCGGATACGGGAGGTTCTATTCGCCAGCCCTCTTCTTATTGCGGCGTATGTGGGCTGAAGCCTACCTATGGACGTGTGTCACGCTATGGACTGATTGCTTTTGCATCCTCCCTGGATCAGATTGGTCCTGTAGGGAAGACTGTGGGTGATTGTGCGGCACTGTTTGAAATGATAGCCGGGAAAGATGAAAAGGACAGTACCAGCAGCAATCATCCTTTGGAAAATGGGAAAGACCTGGTTTCTGGCAGCTTACGGGGAATGCGAATCGGAATTCCGGAGGAACTGGCGGATGGCATTGACGCAGAAGTAAAGAAAGCGATTCTGGACGCAGCACAGGTAATGAAAGAAAACGGAGCACAGGTGGAGACGTTTTCTCTGGGGCTTACGGATTATCTGATTCCTGCTTACTATATTATTGCCTGTGCGGAAGCCAGCTCCAATCTGGAACGGTTTGACGGTGTAAAATACGGCCACCGAAGCAAGGATGCAACAGAGCTTCATGAGATGTACCGGAAAAGCCGTCAGGAGGGCTTCGGTGCGGAAGTAAAGCGTCGGATTCTTCTGGGATCCTTTGTGCTTAGCTCCGGCTATTATGATGCTTATTATCTGAAAGCCTTAAAGGCAAAGGCTCTTATTAAGCAGGAGTTTAATAAAGCCTTTGAGCAGTACGACTGCATTCTGGCCCCGGCAGCACCGTCTACGGCTCCCAAGGTGGGGATCAGCTTATCGGATCCCCTTAAGATGTACCTTAGCGACATTGATACGGTGGCCGTGAATCTGTGCGGTCTTCCTGCTATCAGCGTACCCTGCGGAATGGACAGCAAGGGACTGCCTATTGGCATGCAGGTGATCGGAGACCTGTTCCAGGAAAAGAAGATATTAAAGGCAGCAGCGGCCTACGAAGCACTTCGGGGAGCATTTCCTGCGGCCTGGGATACTGTGGGACTATAACGGGACTTTAACAGCAATATCCTGTCAGTGCACAGAAGAAATTACGGACACATGTATTTGTGGCCGGAAATTCTTCTATACAAGGGTGTACTGGCAGGATATTGCGGAACTATAAATAGGAGGGCATTTTTTATGGCAAAGCAATATGAGACAGTGATAGGCCTGGAGGTTCATGTGGAGCTGTCTACGGCTACGAAGATTTTCTGCGGCTGTTCCACAAAGTTTGGCGGCAGGCCCAATACCCATACTTGTCCGGTGTGTACAGGAATGCCGGGTTCTCTTCCGGTTTTGAATAAAAAGGTGGTGGAATATGCCTTAAAGCTGGGCCTTGCTTTAAACTGTCAGATCAATCAGAACTGCCAGTTTGACCGGAAGAATTATTTTTATCCGGACAATCCGCAGAATTACCAGATCTCTCAGCTTTACCTGCCAATCTGCCATGACGGATACCTGGAAATTGCTGTTTCCGGTGAGAAAAAGAAAGTTCGGATTCACGAGATGCATATGGAGGAGGATGCCGGAAAACTGGTCCATGACGAGTGGGAGGATTCTTCTTTGGTTGATTATAACCGAAGCGGCGTGCCCCTCCTTGAGATCGTGTCAGAGCCGGATATGCGAACGGCGGACGAGGTGATTGCTTATCTTGAGAAGCTTCGGATGCTCTGCCGGTATCTTGGAGTTTCGGACTGCAAGCTTCAGGAGGGTTCCATGCGTGCGGATGTGAATCTTTCCGTCAGGGAGGTGGGAAGCCAGAAGCTTGGCACCCGAACGGAGATGAAGAACCTGAATTCCTTTAAGGCCATTACCCATGCCATTGAGGGGGAGAGGGAACGTCAGATTGAGCTTCTCACGGAGCACCGGGAGGTGGTGCAGGAGACACGGCGTTGGGATGACAATAAGGAATCCTCCTATGGGATGCGTTCCAAGGAGGATGCCAAGGATTACCGGTATTTTCCGGATCCGGATTTGCAGCCGGTGGTGATCTCGGATGCCTGGCTTGAGGAACTTCGGGATTTGCAGCCGGAATTTCAGGAGGAACGGGAGAAGAGGTTTCAAAAGGAGTATGGTTTGCCGGAGTATGATGCGGGGATTCTAACACAGTCTAGGCATTTGGCGGATATATTTGAGGATGTAGCAAGGCTTAGCGGTCATCCCAAGAAGACGGCCAACTGGCTGATGGGAGAGGGCTTACGAATCTTAAAAGAGAAAGGGATGGAGCCGGAGGAGCTTTCCTTTACGCCGGAGCATCTGTCGGATCTGATTCTGGCCGTGGAGCATGGTGAAATCAAAGTTAGCAACCCCCATTTCAAATGGGGGTTTAGATTTTACCCCTCCGGGGATTATTACTGGTTCCGCCAGAGGCGGGATTTCGCAGTACCATTATTTCTGG
>CAJTAK010000036.1 GCA_910574255.1 Clostridia bacterium | reverse complement strand
GCCGCACATTTTAGGCTCTGTGTCAACCACTTTTTGAGAAATTTATTGATAAATTTGAGTTAGACCATAGGATAAGATTTTTTCAATCAGCTTAACTTAATGACATTGGTTCACACCCATGGTGTTCACAGTAACGAATCCGGCCTATTTAAAGTTGCCTTACGGCAAGAGGCCGGATTCCGGCCCCAGTACTGTACTGGCCTGTGACCGTGCAGCGCAGTGCACGGTCCAGGAGTGAACAGTAACGGGATACGAGCATTTAGGTCTATTTCAGCCATGATTTGCTTGCTTTTTTGTCTGTATCCGATATAATATACATATCGGACGAAGTCCGTCTAATCCGAAAGGATATGTATTTTGACAGGCAAAAGCCCGCAGATGAGGAAAATATGGGGATTTCCGAATGTGCACTGTGGGCTGTAGAATTACAAGCATTATAGATGGGGAAAAGGAAGTGAGTGCTATGGCTACGAAGAATACAGTAGAGGTTGTAATTGCCGGGAAGGTATTTCGAATCAGCGGCTATGAGACTCCGGAATATCTGCATCAGGTTTCTGTATATATCAATGAGAAGCTGGCCCAGTTCCAGCAGATGGATGGATATCGCAAGCAGAATACAGATCAGAAGCAGATGATGCTGAATATGAATCTGGCAGATGATTTCTTCAAGGCCAAGCATCAGGCAGATAAGCTTTCAGCCGAGTTGGAGAAGAAAGAGAGAGAGATGTACGGAATCCGTCACGATCTCATTGAAGCCCAGATGGCCAATGAAAAGCTGGAGTCAGAGAAGAAAGAACTGAAGGAATTGCAGATTGCTCAGAAAAAAGAATGGGAGACAAAACTGGCTTCTGAGAAAAAGGAACTGACAGCAAAGCTAAATGCCGAGAAGAAAGAGCTTGAGGAATCGCTGGAAGCGCAGAAAAAGGAATTGGAGAGCCGAAAGCAGGAGAGTGCAGAGAAGCTGGAATCCAGAAAGCAGGAGGCAGATCGGGAACGGCAGGAGCTGAAGCGGACCATAGCGGCACAGGAACGGAATCTGGAGAACCAGAAAAAGGCTATGGAAGCCCAAAGGCAAAGCTCACATAAGAAGCTCGAAGATCAGAATCAGGCAGCTCAGAAGCGTCTGACTGAACAGAAGCGGAGCTTTGAGGCAGAGATTGAGCGTCTTCAGCGGGAGAATAGAGAGCTTCAAAGAAGACTTGGACAGCGGTCATATACATAAGAGACATAATGGGAAGTACAGCAGTGTATATCGGGGGGTGCTGCAAAATACGGCAGTGAGGATTTTGTAAGATAGGAGATCCGAAGGTCTTATTTGCAGAACCCCTTTCATTTCCTATTATAGAAGCCATTTTTCCCGTGATTTCTTAGCCTTATATCAGATATGAAGCAGGCAGCACACTGACAGTGCATTAGAATTAGGAGAGAATGATGAGACATACAACAGAACTTCTGGCTCCGGCAGGTTCCTACGACAGTCTGAAGGCGGCGGTAGGAGCAGGAGCAGACGCAGTGTATCTTGGGGGCGCCAGATTTGGCGCCAGAGCCTATGCAGACAATTTCGGGGAGAAGGAGCTCTGCGAGGCTATTGGCTATGCCCACCTTCACGGCTGCGATTTGTATCTGACTGTGAATACCCTTCTAAAGGACAGAGAGTTGGAAGAATTGGGTGTTTATTTAAGACCCTATTACGAGAGTGGTCTGGATGGAGTGATTGTGCAGGACTTTGGAGTGCTGTCCTATATCCGGGAGTATTTTCCGGATCTTCCTATCCATGCAAGTACACAGATGACAATTTTGGGGCCGGGAGGTGCCGCCTTTCTGAAAGAACAAGGTGCAGCACGGATTGTTACGGCAAGAGAGCTTTCGCTGGAGGAAATTCGTGAGATTGGGGCTTTGGTAGACATTGAGATAGAGAGCTTTATCCATGGTGCCCTCTGCTATTGTTATTCCGGCCAATGTCTTCTCAGCAGCATGCTGGGAGGAAGAAGCGGAAACCGGGGGCGTTGTGCTCAGCCCTGCCGTCTGCCCTATCAGGTGAAGGCTGGGGGAAGCGTGAAGAGCCGTCAGGAAGAGGCATACCTTTTGAGCCCAAAGGACATGTGTACGATTGAACTGCTTCCGGAGATTTTGGAGGCCGGCGTCTGTTCCCTGAAAATTGAGGGGCGGATGAAGCGGCCGGAGTACACGGCAGGCGTGGTGGCTATTTACCGAAAATATCTGGATTACTATTTGGAGCATGGGAAGGAAGGATATCAGGTTTCGGGGGAGGACTTGGGTAAGTTAAGATGCCTTTATAATCGGGGCGGATTTTCCAGGGGGTATTATCAAGTGAGAAACGGCCGGGAGCTGATGTCCCTTACCAGGCCGGGACACTTTGAAGGCAGCAGCCAAAAGGGGAAGCAGGGAAGCCAAAAGAACAGGCAGGAGCTTCGGGAAAAGCAGGCCTATGAGGAGCTTCTGACAGAGCTTAGGCGGCAATATCTGGACACAGAGAAGAAAGAAAAAATTAAGGGAAGCTTCCGGATTTCTACGGAATTTTCCACGGAATTTATGGTAACATGTAGAGGGACAGATATAACCGTCCTGGGTGAACCGGCCCAAGTGCCGAAGAATCAACCCATGGAGCCGGAAGCTATTCTCAGGCCGCTCCGAAAGACAGGGGACACACCCTTTATTTTTGAGGAATTGAGGCTTGAAGGGGAGCAGAAAGTATTCCTTCCGGTTCGCCAGCTGAATTCCATGCGCAGAGAGGCACTTAACAAGCTGGAGGTTGAGCTTAGAACAAAAGGAAGAAGAGAAAAACCGGAAAAACTTTTAGAATTGACGGAAGCAGAGAAGAGCCCGCTGCCGATATGTTCTGACACAGAGTCTGGCCATATGGGAAAAATACAGAAAAAAAGAAATGCGTATGCAATTCATGTACAGCTGGAGCGGCTGGACGCTCTTTCGGCGGTATTGGAGGTTCCGGAAGTTACCAGAGTCTCTCTTTTTGCCAGTCAGGCGGATTTTGCAGGATTGAAGGTCTATGCAGATGCCTGCCATAAAGCAGGAAAGTCCTGGGGACTTGTGCTTCCGGCTATATTCCGGACTGACGAACGGCACTATTTTGAGAAACGGCTGGAGCAGCTAAAGAGCTCCGGACTGGATTTCCTTGTGGTAAAGAATCTGGAAGAGCTGGCATTCTTAAAAGAATCCGGCTGGAACCTTCCAGTGATCCTGGATCACAATCTCTATACTTTTAATCAAAGAGCCCGCAGCTTTTGGAGGGAACAGGGAATCCTTATGGATACTCTTCCTCTGGAATTGAATGAAAAGGAACTGCGTGTCCGGGGCTGTGAGGACAGTGAGATGGTGGTGTACGGTTATCTTCCTCTGATGGTAACGGCAAACTGCCTTCATAAAACCTTGGGTTCCTGCAGGAAACAGCAGGAGATCTTTAGACTTTCTGACCGATATAAGAAAGAGTTTCCTGTGGTGAATGAATGTCGCTGGTGCTATAATGTCATCTATAATTGTGAACCTCTGTCACTTCTTGGAAATGCAAGAGAAGTGGGGAGAATCTCTCCCAAAAGCCTTCGATTGAGCTTTATATTGGAGGATAGACATCAAATTCAGAGGATTTTGAGACAATATGTGGAGGTGTTCTGCCATAACAAGGAAGCAGGAACCATGGAGGGAGCATTTACCAGAGGTCACTTAAAACGGGGAGTGGAGTAGCCCATATTATGACAAATCTCATTGTAGAATTATCCAAATTTGCATTTATCATTCTAATTGCCTTATATACACTTCTGAGTTTTTCTGTACTTAAAAAGAAAAATCAGGGTGAGATTAATTATGGCTGGAAAATGCAGAATCTTCTGATGTTTTTTATACATCTTCTGGCCTATGTGGTTATGTATTTGCAGACTGAGGAGATTAAGCTTCTGATTTTCTACCTGTTCCAGCTGTTTTTGCTGCAGGCAGTAATCGTTATGACGCAAATGATTTATCCCAAAATCAACCGTCTGGTACTTAACAATATGTGTCTGCTTCTGGCAATCGGATTTATTATGCTGACCCGCCTGTCTTATGACAGAGCAGTGCGGCAGTTTCAGATTGCTGCTGTATCCCTGATTCTGGCTATGGTAATTCCGGTGCTTATCCGGAAATGCGGATTTTTACAAAGGCTTCCTTGGATCTATGGCATAGCCGGGCTTCTGCTTTTGACAGCCGTGGCAGTCTTTGGAGAGAGCAGCTATGGGGCAAAGCTGTCCCTGAAAATCGGTTCCTTTGCTCTGCAGCCGTCGGAATTTGTTAAAATTACTTTTGTATTTTTTGGAGCAGCCCGGCTTAGTAAGAGTACGGCGTTTAAGGATGTGTTTTTTACATCGCTAATGGCAGCAGCCCATGTGCTGGTGCTGGTGCTGTCCCGGGATTTGGGAGGGGCGCTGCTCTTTTTTGTCACGTATCTGGTGATGCTTTATGTGGCCGCTAAAAAACCCCTCTATTTTATAAGCGGACTTGGGGCAGGCTGTGCGGCAGCCTATGCAGGCTACCATTTATTTTCTCATGTGCGTGTAAGAGTGATGGCGTGGAGTGATCCCTTCCAGTATATTGACAATGAGGGATATCAGATTGCCCAGTCCCTCTTTGCCATTGGCACAGGGGGATGGCTTGGGACAGGCCTGTACCAGGGTGAGCCCAATAAGATTCCGGTGGTGGTGGAGGATTTTATGTTTTCTGCCATTGCAGAGGAATTTGGAGGAGCCTTTGCCATCTGCCTGATACTCATCTGCGTAAGCTGTTTTATGATGTTTGTGAATATTGCCATGCAGATTAAAAATGATTTCTATAAATATACAGCTCTGGGACTTGGAACTCTCTACGGATTTCAGGTGTTTCTGACCATCGGCGGTGCTGTAAAGTTTATTCCTTCCACAGGTGTGACACTGCCGCTTATCAGCAGCGGAGGAAGCTCCATGGTTGTGACCATTGCCATGTTTGCCATTATTCAGGGAATGTATCTCTTGAAAGAAGATGAGGAGTTAAAGATTGAAAAAGAACGGAAACGAAACGCAAAAGCCAAAGCAAAAAAAGCAAGGGCAGCCAAGGCAGCAAAGGAAAAAGAAAGATCATGAGCTTGCTATGATTACCTATCTCTTTACGGGGCTGTTTGCGCTGCTTATTGGCTATTTTGTCTATTTTAATGTGGCATTGAGTCCGGAAGTAGTCAACAACCCTTACAACTCCAGACAGGAGAATTTTGCAAAACGGGTAGTGAGGGGCAGTATTCTTTCCTCTGACGGCATGGTACTGGCAGAGACCAGCACAACAGAGGACGGGACAGAGAAGCGCAGCTATCCTTATGGAAATGTATTTGCCCATGTAGTGGGCTATTCTACCAGAGGACGGTCAGGAATCGAGTCTCTGGCCAATTTTGAGCTCCTTACTTCCAATGCATTTTTGGGAGAGAGGATTATAAAGGAGATTCAGGAAGAAAAGAATATTGGCGACAATGTGGTTACTACACTGAATGCAAAGCTTCAGCAGACAGCGTATAATGCCCTGGGAAACCATCGGGGGGCCGTGGTAGCGCTTGAGGTGGAGACGGGAAAGATTCTGGCTATGGTGTCCAAGCCGGATTTTGATCCCAACCGGGTCAATGAGGACTGGGAAGCATTGAACCAGGCTGAGAACACAGAGAGTGTTTTTTATAACCGGTCCCTGCAGGGGCTTTATCCGCCCGGCTCAACTTTTAAGATTGTGACTTTATTGGACTATATGAGGGAAAATCCAGATTATGAGGATTTTCATTTCCATTGCAGCGGCAGTCTTACGGAGGGAAATTATACGATCAGCTGTTATGGAAAGACGGCACATGGGGACGAGGACCTGCGAAAAGCCTTTGCAAAGTCCTGCAATACGGCCTTTTCTTCTATAGGATTGTCTTTGGATGAGAGTACGTTTAAAAACAATTGTGAAAGCCTTCTGTTTAACAGTGAGCTTCCGCTGGAGCTGCCCTACAGTAAAAGTGCTTTTTCCCTAAAAGCCGGAACCACGCCTGCAGAGCAGATGATGACAGCCATCGGCCAGGGGGAAACGCTGGTGACGCCTATGCACATGGCAATGATTGTAAGCGCTATAGCAAATGAGGGTATTCTTATGAAGCCATATCTTCTGGATCGGGTAGAGACTTACACAGGGGATTTGGTTAAGACCTTCCGTCCGTCTGCCTATGGCAGCCTGATGACAACAGAGGAAGCGGATATTTTGACAGAATATATGAAGGCTGTTATTACAGAGGGAACAGGAAGCAAGCTGGATAATATGGGCTTTTTTATAGCAGGAAAGACGGGGACTGCGGAATATTCCAGCGATAAGAGCAAGAGCCATGCATGGTTTGCGGGATTTTCGGATTCGGGAGAATCGGATATTGCAGTCTGTGTGATTGTGGAGGAAGCCGGATCCGGCAGCGAATATGCAGTTCCCATTGCCAGAGAGATTTTTCGGGCATGGAATGAGGAAAGGGAGTAAGGGGGACGGAGATGCTGCAAAATAAGGCAGCAGACGATAGTGGAAAAGCCTGTCGCCTTATTTTGCAGCATCTCCTGACAGCGGGTGTCTGTAGTATTTAAAATTTTTATTGAAAATTTTAGAAGTTTTCGGTGATTTACTTTTTTTCAGAAAAATGGTATAATGTTGACTAATGAGCAAAAATTTTGCTGTATGTCCATTTGACTTATGATAGATTTTTTGAGTGGGAGGGACTGGGGATTATGGCATCAGGCACGTCAGGCAGAGGTCGAACCAGTACAAAAAAGAAAACAACAGCCGCTTCCAGAAAGGCGGCTCAGAAGAAACGGGAAGATACCGCATTTATCAGGGATGAGGTTCAGATACTCATCCTTTTCGCCGTGTCCGTTTTGCTGCTTATCAGCAATTTTGGCATCGGTGGAGCCGCAGGCGGTTTTGTGAGCAGCGTGATGTTCGGACTTTTTGGAATTTTTGCATACATATTGCCGATTGGCCTGTTTTTGATAACGGCGTTTTCTATTTCGAATCGGGAGAATACCATTGCAGTAGTAAAGGCAGCGGCTATGGGGATTGCTTTCTTTCTTTTATGCGGAATTGCTCAGTTGGTCACCGGAGAGAAAAATGGAGCCGGAACAGCGAAGGCTTTTTATGCATACAGCGTGGAGCATAAGACGGGCGGCGGCTTCTTTGGAGGAATGCTGAGCAAGGGGCTTGCGGGAGCCTTTGGAACTATCGGCGCATGGCTGGTGCTGCTGGTGCTTCTGATTATCTGTGTGGTTGTGATTACAGAGCGTTCCTTTATCAGCGGCGTTAAGACCGGAGGCAGAAAGGTTTACCATACGGCCAGGGAGGATGCAAGGCGTCACAAGGCTTTAGCAGACGAGCGCAGAGAGGCCCGGAGAAAGGCTATGGAGGAACAGGCCAGAGAGGAAGAAGAGCAGAAAAAGAGCCGTATGGAGCGGAAGATTTCCGGTGTGGCTTTAGAAGGCACTACCATAAAAAAGGAAACCTATACAGATGAGATGCGGGAGATCACTTTGCCAGACGAGCCGGATCTGAAGGATTTGGATGAGATGTTTGAGATTCCCATTCAGCGGCAGAGAAATGCAGCGGAGCCGGAATTTGAGGAAGAGGTGAAGCAGGAACCTGTGGAAATGGCAGGTGAAGCAGAGTGGGAGCCGGAGCCGGAACCAGAGGATACGGCAGAACTTCAGGATGCCTGGGAGGAAGAAGAACCGGTGGAAATAATACCCAAAGCTATCCGGCAGGAGCCGGAACCTGTGGAAAAGGAGAGCTTTCGTCCGGCACCTTCTAAAGATACGGTGCGTCGTGTAGAGCCTGTCGCTCAGGCGTCCAGACAGAATGAAGCACCCCGGCAGGGTATGGCATCCAGAGCTTCACAGAACTCCGGCCAAGGAAACGGCATTTTCAAAAAGCGGCCCTATCAGTATCCGCCTCTGAATCTGCTGCGGCAGGTTAAGAATGCGGAGAACAGGGATGCAGATCGGATTCTTCATGAGACGGCCATGCATCTTCAGCAGATCCTGCGTGATTTTGGTGTCGGAGTAACAGTGACGAATGTGAGCCAGGGTCCTTCTGTGACTCGTTATGAGATTCAGCCGGATCAGGGTGTGAAGGTGAGCAAGATTGTCTCCCTTGCAGATGATATCAAGCTGAATCTGGCAGTGGCCGATGTGCGGATTGAGGCGCCGATTCCGGGAAAAGCGGCAGTGGGAATTGAGGTACCCAATGCTGAAAATGCTATTGTATCCTTCCGGGAACTGGTGGCTTCTTCCGAATTTAAGAATCACAAATCCCGAATTGCTTTTGCAGTAGGAAAAGACATTGCCGGAAAAATCATGGTGACGGACATTGCAAAGATGCCTCACCTTCTGATTGCAGGAGCTACAGGTTCCGGTAAATCTGTCTGTATTAATACTTTGATTATGAGCATTCTCTATAAAGCCGATCCGGAGGAAGTCAAGCTGATTATGGTTGACCCCAAGGTGGTGGAGCTGAGTGTCTATAATGGCATCCCCCATCTCTATATTCCGGTGGTGACGGATCCCAAGAAAGCGGCCGGGGCCTTAAACTGGGCGGTGGCAGAGATGACCAACCGCTACAAGCTTTTCGCAGACTATAATGTAAGAAATCTGCAGGGCTATAATGAAAAGATAAAGGCAATTGAAAATATTGAAGATGAGAATAAGCCTAAGAAGCTGCCGCAGATTGTCATTGTGGTGGACGAGCTGGCAGATCTGATGATGGTGGCTCCCGGAGAAGTGGAGGATGCCATTTGCCGTCTGGCACAGCTTGCCAGGGCAGCGGGGATACATTTGATTATAGCAACTCAGCGTCCTTCTGTGAATGTTATTACAGGGCTGATTAAGGCAAATATGCCCTCACGAATTGCCTTTGCCGTATCCTCCGGCGTGGATTCCCGGACGATTCTGGATATGAACGGAGCGGAGAAGCTTCTTGGAAAGGGTGATATGCTCTTTTATCCGTATGGCTATCCCAAGCCGGTTCGTGTCCAGGGTGCCTTTGTGTCAGATGAAGAAGTGGGAGATGTGGTAGAGTTTTTGAAAAATAATAATCAGGAGGCTTCCTACAGCAGTGAGGTGGAGGAGCATATGAATACAGTTCAGACGGCTTCCGGTGAAAGTGCGCCGTCAGGAGAAGGGCCGGAACGGGATGCTCTGTTTGTGGAAGCAGGAAAGTTTATTATTGAGAAGGATAAGGCTTCCATTGGTATGCTGCAGCGGTGGTTCAAGGTAGGCTTTAACCGTGCCGCCAGAATTATGGATCAGCTTGCAGAGGCAGGAGTGGTTGGAGAAGAAGCAGGTACCAAGCCCAGAGAGATTCTTATGACTATGGAGGAATTTGAACAGTACATAGAGGAATGTGTATAATACCAGAGCTTTAAACATGCAGAGTAATTGGCAGATATGAGCTGCCCAGAGTAAAGGAAGGTGCCAGAATGCAGTGTCCCCAATGCGGAACGGAATTGGAAGCAGGCAGTATTTATTGTACTTCCTGCGGACAGGAACTGCAGATTGTTCCCGATTATGATCCTTTGGAAGAACTGGTGATTGGTCAGGAGCAGGAGCAGCCGCCCCAAGATACAAAAGAACAACAAAATAAAGAACGAATACAGGAAGAAAAACCACGCAAAAGCCTGTGGCACTCAAAAACATTTCGAAATATTTTGATTTTGTCAGTGGCGATTATTGCGGGTTTTACAGTCTTTTTACTGGGATATTATTCTATGGGACGCCAGAGTGATTATTCTTATCAGCTGAAAAAGGGAACAGAGCTGGCAGAAGCAGGACAGTACGAGGAGGCGCTGACCTATTTGAAACAGGCCCAGAGCCTTCAGGCAGAAGCGGAGGGGGCTGATACGGAGCCTTTACGTATGTTGGCAAAGGCTTATGGAGCTCTGGGTGCAAAGGAGCTGGCTGTAGAATGTATGAAGAATGCTATTTCTATAGAAGCTTCAGCCAGAGCTGCTAATTATGAGCTGGAGGAGCTTTATCTGGAAATGATGGATCTCCTAAATGAGACGAAGCAGACCTATCTTATCAATGAAATGATTGAAGGCTGTGAATATGATGAGATCAAGGAGAAGCTTTTGCCTTACCGTGTGGAAAAGCCTACTTGTGATATGGCTGAAGGAACCTACAATTATTATGTGATGCTGGAATTGGAGGCTGAATATGGAGCCATTTATTATACATTGGATGGTACAGAGCCTACAAAAGACAGTACACGCTATGAGAAGCCTATTGAGTTGACAGAGGGAGAGAATCTGCTGTGTGCAGTAGCAATTAATAAAAAGGGCATGGTAAGCGAGCCGCTGGTACGGGTGTATCGGCTGGAATTTAAATATGATCCCAATATGGACAAGGAGGACTAGGTTTATGGTAAAGCATTTGGTAATGTGGAATTTCAAGGAGGATTTTCCGGAAGAAAAGAAGGAAGCTATGGCAAAAGAAGCAGATGCCCGCCTGAAAGCTTTAGTAGGACAGATAAAGGGGCTTACCTTTGCAGAGATGCGGCTGAATCAGCTTCACGGAAGCAACAGGGAGCTTCTCTTAGTGTCAGAGCTTGAGACGCCGGAGGATCTGGATGCCTATCAGGTACATCCCCTTCATGTGGCAGTGGCAGAGGAAGTAATTAAGCCTGCGGCCTGTGATCGTGTGTGCTTTGATTATGAAGTGTGATTACGATGACAGGCTTTAGAGTGAAGAATGGCATAATTTTTTATTGAAATCTTTATAGATTTGCATTATGATGTTATAGATGAGTAATTCTAAAAAATACTCCAGGAGGAAGCTTATGTTCAAGATTGTGAAAGCAGAGCAGCTCTCTGCAAATGTCTACATGAAAGTGGTCCATGCTCCAAGAGTGGCAAAGTCTTGTGAGCCGGGACAGTTTATTATCGTAAGAGTGGACGAGACGGCAGAACGAATTCCGCTGACCATCTGTGATTACGACAGAGAGGCCGGAACCGTAACCATCGTATTCCAGCCCATCGGCGTTTCCACCCATAAGATGGTGGATCTGAAGGAAGGGGATTTCTTTGAAGACTTCGTAGGTCCGTTAGGCAAGCCTTCCGATCTGGTGACGGATGATATTGAAGAAGTAAAGAAAAAGAAGATTGTCTTTATTGCAGGCGGTGTGGGAACGGCTCCCGTATATCCGCAGGCAAAATGGCTTCATGATCACGGTATTGAGTGTGATATTATCGTAGGTGCAAGAACCAAGGATCTTTTGATCCTGGAAAAGGAAATGAGCGAGGTCGGCAATCTGCATCTGTGCACGGATGACGGCAGCTATGGCTTCCACGGCGTGGGAACCGCTATGCTGGAGAAGCTGGTAAGCGAGGGCCGGGAGTTTAATCACTGTGTAGCCATCGGGCCCATGATTATGATGAAGTTTGCCTGTCTGACCACAAAGAAGCTGGGAATTCCCACGGTTGTCAGCATGAATCCGATTATGGTGGACGGTACCGGTATGTGCGGCGCCTGCCGAGTACTGGTAGGTGACGAAGTAAAGTTCGCCTGTGTGGACGGACCGGAGTTTGACGGCCATCTGATTGATTTTGATCAGGCTATGAAGCGTGCGGCTATGTATAAGACGGAGGAGGGACGGCGTCTCCTGGCATATCAGGAGGGTGATACCCATCACGGCGGCTGCGGAAATTGCGGAGGTGACAAATAATGGGAGACGTATTAAAGAAAGTACCGGTAAGAGAGCAAGAGCCTAAGGTTCGTGCAACGAATTTTGACGAGGTATGTCTTGGTTATAATAAGGATGAGGCTGTGGAAGAAGCACAGCGCTGCATCGGTTGTAAGAATGCAAAGTGTATGGAGGGGTGCCCCGTTCAGATACATATTCCGGATTTCATCAAAGAGGTAAAAGAGGGCAATATTGAGGCCGCATATCAGGTAATCAGCAAGTCTTCTGCGCTTCCGGCTATCTGCGGACGTGTATGTCCTCAGGAGAGCCAGTGCGAGGGACGCTGCATTCGGGGAATCAAGGGGGAACCGGTTTCCATCGGCAAGTTGGAGCGTTTTGTAGCTGACTGGGCAAGAGAGCAGGGCATTAAGCCGGAAGCTTCTAAAGAGAAGAACGGCAAGAAGGTTGCTGTTATCGGTTCCGGCCCCGCAGGTCTTACCTGTGCAGGCGATTTGGCAAAGCTTGGCTATGATGTAACCATTTTCGAGGCGCTTCATAAGGCAGGCGGCGTGTTGGTATATGGTATTCCGGAGTTCCGTCTTCCCAAGGATGGCGTTGTGCTTCCCGAGGTGGAGAATGTAAAGTCTCTGGGCGTTAAGATTGAGACGGATGTTATTATCGGCAAGTCCGTAACCATTGACGAGCTGATGGAGGAGGAAGGCTTTGATGCGGTATTTATCGGATCCGGCGCCGGACTTCCCAAGTTCATGGGCATTCCGGGAGAGACAGCCTGCGGCGTGTTCTCTGCCAATGAGTATCTGACAAGAAATAACCTGATGAAAGCTTTTGATTCCAGCTATGATACTCCCATTGCCACCGGCAAAAAGGTTGCCGTAGTAGGCGGCGGAAATGTGGCTATGGATGCCGCCCGTACAGCGCTTCGTCTGGGCGCTGAGGTACATATTGTATACCGCCGTTCCGAGGAAGAGCTTCCGGCCCGTGTGGAGGAAGTGCATCATGCAAAGGAAGAGGGCATTATCTTTGATCTGCTGACCAATCCTACGGAAATCCTGGTAGGCGAGGACGGATGGGTGAACGGAATCCGTTGCATTCGCATGGAGCTTGGCGAGCCGGATGCATCCGGAAGAAGACGTCCTGTGGAAGTACCGGGATCTGAGTTTGATATTGAGGTGGATACGGTAATTATGTCTCTGGGAACCTCTCCGAACCCCTTGATTTCTTCTACTACTAAGGGTCTGGAGATCAATAAGAGAAAATGTATCGTTGCCAGTGAGGATGTGGGTGCCACCTCCAAGGAGGGCGTATTTGCCGGCGGCGATGCCGTAACTGGAGCTGCAACCGTAATCCTGGCCATGGGTGCAGGTAAGGATGCAGCCAGAGGAATTCATGAGTATCTAAGTAACAAATAGTCAAATACCTGGCAGCAAGCTGACGGGGGATGAAAGAAGATAAAAGGCTTTGGAATGTAGAAAGTATATTCCAAAGTCTTTTTTTATATCTGGCAGTCCGGATTCGAAATTCCTTTTGCAAATTTTTGCCTGTTTTCCTGTAATGGGCTTTGATGGATTTCAATGCATGATAAAATGTCAGATACAAATTGTTTGATTATTCAAAAAAAATAGAAAAATATATATAATATTTACAAAAAAATATATTTAAAGAAAAATTTTCAGAAAAAGCTTGTCAAAATATTGACAAAGTACTGCTTAAGTGCTAACATAAAAGAAAAGCTAAGAGGAGGAAAGGCAATGACGAAAAATAACAATTGGAAAAGAAAATTTGCTTTTTGTATGATCTTGGTTTTAAGTTTAACAGGTACAGCAGGGTGCGGTTCCAATGCAAAAGAGGAAGAGATATTGGAGATGGTGGAGCTGACCGATACCATTCGGTGGTTCAATGCTTCTTATGCCATACTGACAGCCACAAACGATTGGGACTACAATCTGTTTGGAGGTCTTCAGAATACGGAGACCAATCAAAAAACGGTTCGCAAGCTTTTGGACGAAAAGTGGGGAGTTACGGATTGGAATTCCGCAGACAGTACTTTGGAGCGGATTAGGGACAAAGGACAGCGTTCTGATTTTGCACGAATAGTAAAGTCTTTAGAGAAGGATGGCATGAGTGATATTCCGGAAGAGGAACGGGAAGCTTTTTTGCTGGAGCGCTATGATATTGGCAAAGAGGGACGTGCTCATCTTTATGTGGAATGGTACAAGATGTACGAGCAGTATGGAATTGATGCCATTACAGCCTGGGATTACTGCCGTGCCATGAATTTTCTGGGGTATTATTATATCGCCGGTTATTACAGCCAGGAGGAGGCGCTGGATATGTCTTTGGAGATTGCAGAAAAGATTCAGCCTATGTTCAATTCCTGGGATGAGCTGATGGACAGCTATCTGCGTGGTTATGAGTACTGGTCCGAGGAGAGCAGTTCTGCCCGGAAAGCTCTCTATGAGAAGATAAAGGCCCGGGATGACAGTCCTTATCAGGTTGATTTCCATACGGAATTAATGAAAACATGGTGACAAATATGAAAATTGACCTTGAAGATTAAGATTGCCTGTGGGAAAGGTGCTCTAAGGGAATGGCGATGGAGTACAACAGGGAATATCCTATGGGCAGTGCATAAACAAAATATTGGAGACTTGAACGTTAGTGTAAAAAGCCGGTTCAAGTCTCCTTTTTATGGATTTCTTTGCACGATAAGGAAAGGCTTCTTTTACAGGACGGAAAAAGGGTGTAATTTATCCCAGCTATTCTTCACAAAAATCCGATGCCA
The DNA here is from genome assembly GCA_910574255.1 of Clostridia bacterium. GTDB lineage: Bacteria > Bacillota > Clostridia > Lachnospirales > Lachnospiraceae > Laedolimicola. The sequence goes on along the minus strand of CAJTAK010000036.1, from coordinate 855 downwards.
GCTTATTCAGCAAATCCTCCCGGATGTCAGGGAAATGTTCCTGAAGGATCCGGCAGACTGCATCGTATTTTTGGAGATAGAAAAGTTCTTCCGAAAGAGAAGCATCCAAAGAGGTGACAGCTTCTGACTGCATCCCCTCAGAATGATACCAGGCTGTGATTTCCTCAATCAGAGCATGTTCGGAAGCGGCTATATCCTTAAGCTTTCCGGCATTTTTGAAAGAAACAATTCCAATAACCAGAAAGGCCGCAAAGAGCAGCAGCATGACAACTAGGGCAAAATCATGAAAGGGGAGACTGTAAACGCCAATAAGCGCCAGAATTATAATTATAAATCCTGCTCCGCCCACGAATAAAAAGGTCCAGGCAGAGGAACGCATATCGGCATAGCGCTCCTCGGGGCTTTTATAGGGCTTAATATGGGCAGGTTTTTCTCTTGGCCCCTCTAAGACAACGCCAGGATCAAAATCTTCCGGAAATTCGTAATCCTCCGGAATCTCTATGGTTTGTTCCGGCAAAAGCTCCAGTTCTTCTACCAAATCCATATTACAGTCCGGACAGTGGGTAATTCCTTTTCGATATTCATTTTTACATTTGGGACACCAAGCCATGAGTCTGTTCTCCTGTTACAATTCGCAATATTATAAAATAAAAACTTTATAAAATCTGGTATAGGTGTGAATTTTAACAAATTTATTGCTTTATGTCAAGAAAAACCTGCAGGAACAATTGAAATTTCAGAATAAAAATTTTATAATGAAATCGTATCTATATCCCCCATTTGAAATGGGGGCCGAGGCAAAGCCGTAGCGTTACCTAGAGTAAAAAAATCCTCCTATGTTACAATGATATTGGT
>CAJTAK010000035.1 GCA_910574255.1 Clostridia bacterium | reverse complement strand
CTGCAGATCAGCTTATAGAACTTCTGACAGCTAACAGAATCCTCATATCATCACAATATATGGCTGATTTATGGCAGGGTTCCTCTGACAAGCTTTGTTTAACTTAATGACATTGATATAAATGCCCTGCCCCATACAATCGAGAGGTTGTGATGCTAATAGACTTAGAAATAAGTGATTGGGGGCTGTAATATGATAGCTAACATTCAAGGAGGTGTGTCTATGATTTCTGAATTGAGTACCGTTATTGGATTTTTTAGTTTAGTAGTCGTGAAAATTTTAGACTTTATAGCCCCTCTTGATTGTTTGGGGTATTAAAGTGAAAAATATTAAGGGACGCGGCGATTATCAGATAGTCATCGCGCCCCCTGTCTTTGCTACCTACTATCGGTCAAAGCGGAATTTCAATATGGCTTCAATCAGTTTTGCCTTTAATCTGTCCTGCGTATCGTCATTGATATGCCCTTTATACATAGACAGATATTTGATGTATGCGTTATAGTGCCGCAATACTGCGTCTACCGCTTCCTGCTCTCCGGCAACGGCTTTTTCGATTACCTCAAAAGGTATCAGCTTTTTGTTCCTCATGTTTTAATTTCTCCCATTCTTTTCGTAACTGTTTTAGCGCAACATTTCTTCTGTGGTTTATCGTACTTCTGCAACGCCCATACTGTCTGCCGATGGCTTCATCACGATAGCAAACGAAGTAATAAAGCAACAAAACTTCCCGCCTTAACTCCGGCAATTTTGATAATGCCGTTGCCAACCGTTCATCATCAACAATAACTTCCTTTCCCAACACAATAAATACAGTCGGCTTATCCTGTTTTTCAAAGTAGCTGTCCATAGCAGACCAGTCTGTCCATATGGAAAACTGCATTGAGCATTTATATAAAAATAACACGACGGTACCTCCTGATACCGCCGCATTATTAGTCATGGTTTCTAAAAGTCCTCCGCTGTCCGTTTTGAAGAAACGGCGGCTTATGAGTATTGCCAAAAAGAAAGAGCCGATAACCGCATTTTTAATCTGCGTGTTATCGGCTCTGCGTCTGTGCGTCTGGCTCTTTGATAACTGATATATTCATTTGTTGTACGTTAATAATGGTTTCGTGCTTGCATTTCGGGCAATATAGGGGAAAGTTTTTCAGTTCGGTATCACTCCGCATTTTTAACCTTGTTTTGCTTTGGCACATGGGGCATATTATCCATTCGGTATTCATATTAAATACCCCAATCCCTGCTAATCATTTGCAGTTTTACCATATGCGGGTAAATCCTGCCTGTGTTCATCAGTTTTTCCGGCGTTCCCTGTTCCGCAACAGAACCGTCTGAAAGCACAACCACTTTATCCGCGCCGCTTACGGTACGCATACGGTGGGCGATAACAAGTACGGTCTTATCCTTTATCAGCCTTGATAAAGCAGCCTGTATCAATGTTTCGTTTTCCACATCAAGGCTTGCCGTTGCTTCATCAAGTAAGATGATAGGGGAATTTTTGAGAAAAGCGCGGGCGATTGAAATTCTCTGCCTTTCCCCGCCGGACAGTTCGCAGCCGTTTTCACCAATCATACTGTGATACCCGTCCGGGAGCTTTGCCGCAAATTCTTCACAATTTGCCAGCCTTGCCGCTGCAATCACTTCTTCGTCGGTTGCGTCCTTTCTGCCTATTCTGATATTCTCCATGATTGTGTTATTAAACAGCGTCACATCTTGAAATACGATAGAGTACAGCGACATCAAGGTTTCCGGCTCTATTTTCGATATATCCATACCGCCGACAGTGATTTTCCCCTTGCTTATATCCCAAAACCTCGCTGCAAGGCGTGACACCGTAGTTTTACCGCCGCCGGACGGTCCGACTAAGGCGGTAACTTCTCCCTGTTTCGCCGTAAAAGACACGTCTTTCAATACGGTTTCCCCAGTATTATAAGCAAATCCTACATGGTCGAATATAATGTCATATCCTTTATTTGTCAGCCTGTCTGTTCCTGTCTGGATAGGCTGGTCAAGGATTTCGTTCATACGGTTTATATTCGTTCTGGTGGAGATTACCGCAGCAAGATTTTGCAATGCGCCCTCAAGCGGTGCATACAGCCTTGAAGCTACAAGCAGAAACATAAAGAACAGCGGGATATCAATCTCCCCACGAATGAGCAGCGCAGAACCTACAAGCGCAACCGTAGCAATCCCAAACTTTAATATCAGCGTAGAGGAAACAACAAAAAGGGCAGTCCCAAGCTCTGTTATAATGTGCCGCTTTTCCACATAGTCAATTTTTTTGCCAAGCCCTTTCAGATAGCTTTCTTCCGCATTGTTCGCCTTTAAGTCCTGTAAACTTTCGATACACTCCTGTACGCCGCCTTCAAGCGCAACATTCGCCGCTACGGATTTACGGTTGAAGTATTCCTGTATGCGGGCTGAAAAGAATGTGATTGTAAACGCAATCGGTAAAACCCAAACCGCTGCAAGAGCCATTCGCCAGTCGTAAGCGAAAAGGCAAACTGCAATCAGCGTTGTAGAAATAAGGGAGCCTGCCAATGCGGGTACATAATGGGAAAATGCCTGTTCAAGAGTGGCGCAGTCGCCCATAATCGAATTTGTCAAATCAGCAAGGTCTTTCTTGCCAAAAAAGGACAATGGGATTTTACGGAGCTGTTCTGCTAAGGATATACGCCTTACACCGCTTTCCACATAAGTCGCTAAGTAAGTGGCGTTATACTGAAACCATGTCACAATAAAAATAAAGCATAAGCAAACCAGAGCACCAACCGCGTAGAAGAGGGCGCGGCTTCCATTTATGCCCCCGTTCATGGTATCAATGACAAAGTAATAGAGCAGTCCGACGGGAAGCATAAAGGATATATCCTGTGCGACACAAGCAATACAGCCCTTTATCAAATCGACAGCTCCCTGTCTTGATAACGCAAAACGTCTTTGCAATGTCTTAATCATGCGTTTACCTCCAACCCCTTATTTTCATTCAAAATCTTCCATTCTGCTGCTTCGGAATAATTCTTCCACATTTTTGTAAATATGCCGTTCCGCTCTATCAGTCCGCTATGTGTGCCGCTTTCGACAATTTCACCGTCTTGCAGTACATAAATGCAATCCGCGTCTGTGATTGACGACAGCCTATGTGCAATCATAATGACGGTCTTTCCCTTTGAAAGAGCAGATAAAGCCTGTTGCACGCGCACCTCATTATCGGGGTCGGCAAACGCGGTTGCTTCATCAAGAATTAGGATAGGCGCATTTTTCAAAATTGCGCGGGCAATCGCTATTCTTTGCTGTTCGCCGCCGGACAGATACACGCCTTTTGTGCCGACAACCGTATCAATGCCATTCGGTAATTTTTCAATAATATCCAAGCACTGTGCAGCTTCCAGAGCATGGGCGATTTCTTCGCGTGTAGCGTTAGGTTTTGCCATACGCACATTTTCCAATATGGACGCTTTAATAAGGCGGCTGTTCTGAAATACAAAAGATACCTTATTCATCAATGTTTCTTTCGGAATGTCGCGTATGTCGGTATTGCCTATCAGTACGCGCCCTTTTTGCGGGTCAAAAAACCTTGTGACGATATTTGCAAGCGTTGTCTTACCGCCGCCGGACGATCCTACCAATGCGACTGTCTGCCCCGGCTTTATTAAAAGTGATACATCATTGAGTGCGTTTTTCTCTCCGTCATAGCTGTAACTAATGTGTTCCAATGTAATTCCATTATTTTTAGGAATATTATTCACGCTGCTTTCAGATAATGGTTTTTCGTTCAGCACTTCATCAATCCTGTTGATTGCGTCGCCTACAATCATTGCGTCCTCGCTCATAAACATAATTTTTGTAAGCGTCGTACCGATAACAGGCGTAATCACAATATAGAAGATAAGGTTTAACAGAAGTTCATTTGTTATGCCGCCCCTTGTAAAGAGAATACCCCCGGCAATCAGAAATGCGAATACGCCGTTAATTGCTGTTGTATAGAACATCATAGGCAGACGCAGCCCCTTTGTATATGCAATTACCCATGTTTCGTAATTGTCTATCGCGTCTTTGAAGCGTTTGAAAGAAAAAATTGTCTGCCCGAAAGTCTTTACTACGGGTACGCCCCGCACATATTCAACGGCTTCATTTGACATATCGGCAAGCGCATTTTGATATTGCTCCATACGCTTTTCCATGTCTTTTCCTGTCATTTTCATCATAATCAGAAAACCAAGCACAACGGGAACAAGGCTTAAAAGCCCTAACCGCCAGTCAAAGGCAAGCAACAGGAAAAGCAGCCCTATGGGTGTGGCAATCGCCCCCGCTTTGTCGGGAAGCCTGTGTGCAAGATATGTTTCCGTAGCGGTACTGGAAGTATTTACTATTCTCCGCAGCTTTCCGCTTCCATACTTTTCCGTTACCCCAAGCGGCAAGGCTGTAATATGGCGCATAAGCTCTTTTCGGATATTTGCGGCAACCCGGAACGCGCTCATATGCGAACACATCAAGGCGGCTATGTAGACAACTATAGAGATAACCGCAAACAATACCGCAGACCAACCGTAGCTTGTAACATTCCCCGCCTGTGAGAAATTCGGGGAAACTTCCAGTATGTCGTGAATGATACGCCATATATACCAAAAAGGCACAAGAGCTAACAGCGCACTCATTACGGACAATACCCAAGAAAGATAGGTTAATATTCTGTGCCCTCCGGCATATCCCATCAGTCTTGATAGATTAGACTGTTTTTTCATTGAAAAAAACCTCCTTGAAAATTTTTTATGATATGAGGACTAAATAACTGCCCTCGAATATCCTTATTTGATTAGTGGTGTCTTTATGAAGTTAGCTCAAACTAACCTATGCGTCAAATATAATGGAAAGTGTAAACTTTCCATTATCAAATCTTATTATCACATTTATTTGTAATCGAGCCTGCTCGATTTATTATTGCCCCATAATTTTCATCCACCCGGCGGTATAGAAAGCTCTCATTTCTTTCAAATAGTGCTTTGCTTCTTCAAGCGGCATTTCATGTATAATCAGCTCAAAAAATGTGTTGAACATTCCCGTAATCAAAATATGCTCTAACCGTTCATCAATGGGCGGCGCTGGTCTGCCTAACTTTTCAAGAACTGCTAAATAATCATGTGTTCCTTTTGTTTCTATTTCCACCATTTCATCAATCAGCTTTGAAAAACGTGTTCCCTCCGAACAGCAAAGTATGAGCTTAAATTCATTCAAGTGTTCATAGGCGTACAAGAGCATTTCATACATATACACGCCGGAAGTAGAAGTAAGATTGTCGGGCTGTTCCTCTGGCGGTATTTCTGCAAATTCTTTCTGTGCCTTGCAAAAAAGTTCCAATAAGAAATTGTAGTGTTCGCCTACCAGTGCTTCAAATAAATCCTCCTTGCTGTTATAGTAGCCATAAAACGCACCTGTCGTTACCCCCGCCGTTTTGACAATATTCCGCAGGGAAGCAGACTTATAGCCTTTTTCAAGAAATTCCTGCATGGCGGCTGAATGGATTAAATGTAGTGTTGTCTGCTCTGCTTCGCTCATTTTCTCACCTCCCTGTATATAACGATGTTATATATCACTGTTATATGATACTGCAAATCAGAGAATTTGTCAATGGCACAAAAAAATTTTTGCTGATTTATTCTGTGGCACTGGCATTTCACAAACTTCCCCGTATTAAGAAACAAGGAAAACTTTTTGAAGAATTTCTCTCAAAACTCCGTCAAAACTGCCCTGTGTGGTGTTGTAGGTAGTGAGAGGAATTATCAGAGGGTTTGGGATTCTTCCCAACAAGCAAAATCTGTCTGGCAAGCCATAGCGCGGACGGGCAGATTTACGGAAATGAGTACCCGTTTCCTATGATTAACTCTTATTAGGAACACGAAAACGCAAGGTTTTTGACGAAAACACAAGAAAACAGATTGAAACTATCACATTACGCAGAAAGCCGTCCTTGAAAATGGGGCGGTTTTCTGCGCGATATGGCCAGAGTCTACTGGGGGCCGCCCTGTTTTGGTTATCAAGGCGGCCCCCAGCGGACCCCGGCCATTCCACCCGAAAAGTCTGAATTATCGCATGGTAACTTTGAGACAAAATGTCCCAAAGCAATCGCTGTCCCCGCACATTTTTACATAGGGGCTCTGGTGGTATATCCCCCGTCGCCGCCTACTATTAAGTGCAAGCGGGAGCAGGCGGTCAAGAGTGCGTAGCACCGTCGCTTGCGGCGGCTTGCCCTTGACCGCCTGCCCCGGCTGTGCTACCCCTCCGGCGCGGCGGGGGATATATCCTCCAGAGCCGCCCCCTTTCCCATGAATGGGAAAGGGCGGGGGGATAGGGTTGAACGCGCTGTAAAAACCGCTTATTTTCCACGGCTGGACTGTTAGCATTTAGGCGTTTGAAGGCCGCTTGTATCAAGGGTTTCCGGGCGCGTTCAGCAGGGGGGTATGTTTATATGTCCTGCGCCCTATTCGTTCCACAAAAGCTAACATGGACGGCTGTGCTTTGAGACATTTTGTCCCAAAGGTGAGGGGGTAGACAGTGGCGCAATGATTTTAATTAGGTATCCCCCCACTATTCTATACAGATTATAAGAAAAACTTTTGTAAAGGAACCTTGTCAAAACGGGGGGGGGTGACATTATTTGGAAAACAGGGTTGAAGAATTACGAAAAAGGTTAGGCATGAATCAAGAAGATTTTGCAAAAGCACTTAAAGTTTCAAGGCAAACCGTCAGTTCAATAGAAACGGGGAAATATAATCCCTCTTTAGAATTAGCTTTTGTAATATCAGATTTTTTCGGTAAACAAATCGAAGAAATTTTTATTCATGAAAGGAGTTGCAAAGATGAAAAAAAGTAATTTATTAGAGGGCATTTTGTTTATTTTGGGAGGCATTATTCTTTTGGGTGTAGAACTGCTAACTGATAGTGTGCTGGACAGTTTGCTTATCGGTTTTGCTGCCGGAGCCATTTGTTCTGGTACTGTTATGACTTGTAAATATTTCTATTGGAGTACACCTAAAAACAAAGAACGGTATCAAGAAAAAATAGAAAATGAAAAAATCGAACTTCACGATGAATTAAAATCAAAATTAAGAGATAAATCCGGACGCTATGCGTATGCTATCGGGCTTATGACTGTTAGTATTTCAATAATCATCTTCTCCATATTGGGACAACTTGAAGTCATTGATAATTCACGCTTAATAGTGCTATATCTGGGCGGCTATTTAATTTTTCAAATTGTAATAGGTATCGTAATATTTAAACAGTTATTAAAAAAGTATGAATAGCAAAACCAGGCGAGCCAGTCAACGGCAAGTGAATGGGCTTCACTTCGCCCACCGTTGACAGCCCCGTTTGTCTTTGCTGTTCGATAATCAAGGGGCGACAGCCTAAAGTGTTGCTATCTTATTCATAAGGAACCGGCGCGACAGCGGCGGTGACACAGCCAACCTCTTTGGGACATTTTGTCCCAAAGAGCCGGGTTTGGGGAGGCTCCCCAACAAGCATTTTTGACGGCCCCCGGCCAGTCAAAAATGGCAAGTGTGGCCACACTTGCATTGCTTGCCGTTTGTGGAATTATATAAATTGCGCGTTTTAAGGCATGGCGCAAATTTTATACCTTTGGGACAAAATGTCCCAAAGTTGGGGCGGTACTTTTCGCAGTGCCGCCCCCTTTTTATGCCCGGCAGCATCCTTGCCGATACCCCTAATCGGAGTTATAATATAGTTGTAATGTGATAGGGAAGGAGGAACAATGGCACGAACAAAAAACAGAGGGTATCAGCAGATTTTGCCCCCTATCTATACGGCCCGGCGCTGGAAAATGGGCGGCTATATCCGGCTCTCCCGCGAGGATTTACAGAAAATCAATCGCGGCCTTGACGATAGCAACAGCGTAAAAAATCAGCGCGACATTCTCAACGATTTTCATTTTAATCATGCGGAAGAATTTGAAAGTTATACAGAGTATGTGGATGACGGCCACACGGGAACCGATACGGAACGCGAAAGTTTCCAGCGGCTTTTGGGGGATGTGATGAACGGGAAAATTACCTGCGTTGTAGTGAAAGACCTCTCCCGTTTTGCCCGGAATTACAGTGACGCTGGCAGTCTGATTGATAACCTTTTTGTGCAAATGGGCGTCCGCTTTATCAGCTTGGCCGAGGGCGTGGACAGCTACCTGAACCCGGATAGCGTGAACAGCATCATCGTTCCGATAACAAACGTGATGAACGATTTTTACGCCAAAGACACAAGCAAAAAGGTACGGGCAATCAAGCGAGCGCAAGGACAGGCGGGGGAACATCTGACAAAGCCGCCTTACGGCTGCATGGTAAGCCCTGCTGACAAGAAGCAATGGATTGTGGACGAAGAAGCCTCCGCTGTGGTGAAACGGGTTTTTGATTTATGTATCGGTGGGAAAGGTCCCATGCAGATAGCAAAAATCCTCAAAGAAGATAAGGTACTGACTGCCAAAGCCCACTACGCAAAGAAAAAGGGGAAAGCACTTCCCGAAAATCCCTATGACTGGAGGGATAGTACCATTGTCGGTATTTTGGAGCGTATGGACTACTGCGGGCATACGGTGAACTTCAAAAGCTATTCCAAATCCCACAAGCTGAAAAAGCGGATTCCTACCACAAAGGAACAGCAGGCGGTTTTCTATAATACCCATGAAGCGATTGTGGAGGACGCAGTTTTTGAACGAGTGCAGGAACTAAGGGCGAACAAACGCCGCCCAACAAAAGCAGACCGACAGGGCTTGTTCTCCGGCTTGGTATACTGTGCGGATTGTGGGAGCAAATTACACTTTGCCACTTGTAAAAGTTTTAATGGCTCACAAGACCATTACCGCTGTGCAAAGTACAAGAGCAATACGGGAAGCTGTACGGCTCATTTTATCCGCAAGGAAGTGTTAAAGCAGATAGTATGGAGCAGAATATTTGATGTGACCGCCCTTTTCTTTGATGACATCATGGCTTTCCATGAAATGATGTATCAGCAACGCTCCGCTGAAACAGAAAAAGAAATGAAGCGCAGGAAGCGGGAAGTCGGACAGGCGAGGAAGCGGATAGCGGAACTTGACCGTATCTTCAAGCGGATTTATGAGGACGACATAAGCGGTGCAATCAGCCATGACAGATTTTTGAAGCTGTCCGCAGAGTATGAAACGGAACAGCGGGAACTGGAAGAAAAAGTTAAGGCAGACCAGCAGGAAGTCGATACTTACGAACAGAATAAGAGCGATTTTGACAGCTTCGCCGCGATTATCCGCAAGTATGTGGGGATAAAGGAACTCACCCCCGCAATCGTCAATGAATTTATCAAAAAAATCATAGTCCATGCGCCGGAAAAGGTGAACGGGAAACGGGTACAGAAAGTAGATATTGTTTTCAATTTTGTGTGTGAACTCAATTTCCTTTCTGACATGCAACCGAAACGGCAAGGCGCATAGGAACTCAAAAAGACGGTATAGCCCTTGTAATCGGGGCTATACCGCCTAATCTGAAATTACTTCCCTCTAACCGTAAACATTTGATTTTCCGGGGTTTTTGAGCAATTTTGATACAATCCCGCCAGCCGATTAACGCTTGCTGAACTGCGGAGCGCGACGAGCCGCTTTGAGGCCGTACTTCTTACGCTCTTTCATTCTCGGATCACGTGTCAGGTATCCGGCCTTTTTAAGAATCGGACGATATTCCGGATCTGCCTGAAGCAGTGCTCTTGCGATACCATGACGAATGGCTCCTGCCTGTCCGGTATATCCGCCGCCGTGTACATTCACCAGTACATCGAACTTGTCGGTAGTCTCGGTTGCCGTCAGAGGCTGACGAACGATAACCTTCAAAGTCTCCAGACCAAGGTACTCGTCAATGCTTCTCTTATTGATGGAAATATTTCCGGTGCCAGGTACCAGGTATACTCTGGCGATTGATTTTTTTCTTCTGCCTGTTCCGTAAAATCTTGAATTAGCCACTGTAGATTTCCTCCTTCCGCTTTCTCACTTAAAATGTTAATACTTCCGGCTTCTGAGCCTGATGATTGTGCTCCGGGCCAGCGTATACATGAAGCTTGGTGTACATCTGTCTTCCCAGCGGTCCCTTCGGAAGCATGCCCTTAACGGCAAGCTCTACCACTTTTTCCGGTTTCTTTGCCATCATCTCACGCAAGGTAGTCTCTTTCATACCGCCTACGTACTCGGAATGATGATAGTAAATCTTCTGATCCAGCTTTCTGCCGGTTACTTTTACCTTATCTGCATTTACGATAATTACATAATCACCTGTGTCAATATGAGGTGTAAAGATCGGCTTGTTCTTGCCTCTCAAAACCTTAGCCACCTCAGAAGCTAAACGTCCTAATGTATATCCTGAAGCGTCAACCACATACCATTTTCTCTCAATCGTTGCCGGACTGGCCATGAAACTCTTCATTGGTTCTCCTCCTGAAAAATTATTCAATACTCTATACCCAAAGGATATACCGCCGTGCATACCTCTTCGGGGTAGATGGACTTCGTCCAATACCATATGAAAAAATGCCTTTACCGGGGCTTGGATCCGGCATTTTTGCACTTCGTCGCACCAAAATATTATAGTACACTCACCCTTGCGTGTCAACCCATTTTTTCCAAATATTCAGCCGAAAATTCTAACCCGTTACTGTTCACAGTAACGAATCCGGCCTATTTAGAGTTGCCTTGCGGCAAGAGGCCGGATTCCGATCCCACTACTGTATTGGCCTGTGACCGTGCAGCGCAGTGTGCGGTTCAGGAGGGAACAGTAACTCTAACCCCTCATACGCCATCCCAATCAGTGTCAGCCCTTTCGCCGGAGCCGTAGGGCCGGCAGCCTGCCGGTTAAGAGCCTCTAACACAGCCAGTATATCTTCCGGCTCCTTCATGCCGCTTCCTATTTGAATCAAAGTCCCGGCAATAATTCTTACCATATTATAGAGGAATCCGTTTCCTGACACTTGAATGCGAATCAGCTCCCCCTCCCGTCTCACCTCTAAGGAATAAATGGTCCGAACCGTAGTCTCTGCCTGGGTATGAATACTGCAGAAGCTTTTAAAATCATGCTCTCCCAGAAAATAAGGACAAGCTGCCCTCATTCGCTCCACATCAAGCGGATGGCGATAAAAATAAGTGTTCAGCCGTTCACCCGGCAGTTCAAATTCCCGATTCAGAATCCGATATTCATAATATTTCGTACAGGCACGCTTTCTGGGATGAAAATCTCCTTCCACCTCCAAAGACTTTTGAATCCGAATGTCCTCCGGCAGCCGGCTGTTCAATGCATAGGATATCTTCTCTCCCGGCATCCGGGTATTCGTATCAAAAACCGCCACATTTCCAAGAGCATGAACGCCGGAATCCGTACGGCTGGCTCCAATCACCTGAATTTCTTCCCGAAAAAGATTAGAAAGTTCCCGATTCAGAACACCTTCTATAGTCTCTCCATTCTTTTGCACCTGCCATCCGCAATAATTGGTTCCATCATAGGCCACCACCAACAAAATACGCTTCATAAGACGATTCTCAATATAATAATAATTGCCAGAAAAAGGACTACTGCGCCATAAGCCGCATAATCCCTTTTGGCATACACAAGAGGCTTCATTTTCGTACGGCCCTCACCGCCGTGATAACATCTGGCCTCCATAGCCATAGCCAGATCATTGGCCCGGCGAAAGGCTGAAATAAACAACGGTACCAAAAGCGGCACCAGGTTTTTCGCCTTTTGGATCAGATTTCCATGTTCAAAATCCGCACCTCTGGCAATCTGGGCCTTCATAATCTTATCCGTCTCCTCTAAAAGAATCGGAATAAACCGAAGTGCAATGGACATCATCATAGCAATCTCATGGACCGGAACACGCAGCTTTTTTAAAGGCCCCATAAGACGCTCCAGACCGTCCGTCAGATCATTGGGGGTGGTAGTCAATGTCATTACCGAGGATCCCACAATCAAGTAAATCAGACGAACAGCCATAAAAATTGCCGTCCGAAGCCCCACATCCGTAATCTTAAGCTTCCACACCTGCACCAGCACCCGCTCTCCCGGCGTCAGGAACAGATTAAAAACCACCGTAATCATCAAAATCATTACAATAGCCTTTAAGCCCCTGACCATAAAGGAAAGCGGCACCTTTGACAGCTTAATCACCATTGCCAGAAAAACAGTCGCTGCCAAATACCCCGGCCATCCCTTGGCTAAAAACAATGCTACAATAAACGCCAGGGTTGCCGAAAGCTTTACTCTCGGATCTAATTTATGAAGAACAGAATCTGCCGGGTAGTACTGCCCCAGCGTAATATCTCTAATCATGTCTCGTCTCCTAAGATTTCAAACCTGCCAAAGCCTCCAAAACCGTACGCTGCGCCTCCCAAACGGTAGTGGCATCCTCATCCACGGGAAACCCCTTTTCTTTCAGGGCATGCATAATATATGTCACCTGGGGAGCAGCCAGGCCTATCTGCTCCAGCTCTTTATAATGACGAAACACCTCTCTTGGCACATCATCAAACAAAACCTCACCCTGATTCATAACAATAATACGTTCCACATATTTTGCCACGTCCTCCATGCTATGGGAAACCAGCACAATCGTAATCTTCTTTTCTCTGTGAAGCTTGCTAATCTGATCCAGAATCTCATCTCTTCCTTTGGGGTCCAGTCCTGCCGTGGGCTCATCCAATACCAGAATCTCCGGCTCCATAGCCAGCACACCGGCAATCGCCGCTCTGCGCTTCTGCCCTCCAGACAACTCAAAAGGTGACTGATAATAAAACTCCTCTCCAAGTCCCACCATCTCAAGAGCCGCCTTTGCCCGTTTTTGCGCTTCCTCTTTAGAAAGACCCTGATTCTTTGGTCCAAAGCAAACATCACTTAGAACATCTACTTCAAAGAGCTGATGCTCCGGATACTGAAACACCAATCCCACCCTGCTTCTTAACCGGCGCATATCATAGCCTGCTCCATAGATATCCTCTCCATGAAAATAAATATGACCATCCGTGGCCTTCACAAGTCCATTCAAATGCTGAACCAAAGTAGATTTTCCGGAACCGGTATGTCCAATCAGACCGACAAATTCCCCGCCTCCCAATTCCAGATTAATATCTTTCAAAGCATGAATCTCATATGCGGTCCCTGAACCATACACATAATTCACATGTTCTAATTTTATCGCCCCCGGCAGCTTATGAGCCGCAGGTGCCTGCTCATCCTTCTGGCAAAAACTGCGGGAGTCCGTATCCTTAACAGCAGCGTTAATGATTTGACGTTCCGATGACTGTGCTGCTGTCCGGCATAATGCTTCCACCAGTTCCTCCCTGGTCAGTATTCCATCCGGCAGATCCATACCAGCTTTCTTCAGCTCATAGGCCACCAGTGTTGCCTGGGGCACATCCAAACGGTAGGATTTAAGCAGTTCCACCTGAGAAAATATCTCCCTTGGCGTTCCTTCCATTACCACCCTGCCCTGATCCATCACAATCACTTTATCGGCATAAATAACTTCTTCCATATAATGGGTAATGAGAATCACCGTAATTTCTTCCACCTGGTTCAGCGCCCGAACGGCCCGAATCACTTCTTTCCGGCCGTTCGGATCCAGCATAGCCGTTGGCTCGTCCAATACAATACACTGAGGATGCATAGCCACTACTCCTGCAATGGCCACCCTCTGCTTTTGACCGCCGGAGAGCTTATTAGGCGAATGATGGCGGTATTTCAGCATATTTACTGCTTTCAGACTCTCTTCCACCCGTTCCCAGATCTCCCTGGTGGGCACTCCCATATTCTCAGGGCCAAACCCCACATCTTCTTCCACAATCGTTCCAATGATCTGATTGTCCGGATTCTGGAACACCATTCCTGCCCTCTGGCGGATCTCCCATAGATGCTCTTCCTCCCTGGTATCCTTCCCATCCACCCACATAGTTCCCCCGGTAGGTGTCAAAATAGCATTCATATGCTTGGCCAGGGTGGATTTTCCGGAACCATTGTGTCCCAGAATCGCTACAAATTCGCCCTTTTGTATCTGCAGGCTGACTTGATCCACGGCCCGGGCAGCATCTGTCTCCCGACCTTCTTCATCATATTTTTTATATTCATATACCAGGCTGTGAGCCTGAACCATCTCTTTTCCCATGGTTCCTTAACCTCTTCCTGCTTTTAAATACTGCTGTTTATTGTATAATATCTCCTGTTCTTTTGCAAGCAGAAACATCAGGATATAAAAATACGGTCATACCGTTTGAATGCTATGTTCCAACCGTATAACCGTACATCCTCATAAAAACAGTTCTATCGAGTATATCCGCCTAAATCCGGCTCTGCCTTAGCAGCCGGAACACCATTGAGATACCCCGCCTGAAGCAAACGAGTCCGAATCTCCGGCCCCAGCAGCAGCGTAAGGAAAATCTTAACCAAATCTCCCGGAATAAAAGGCAATACTCCTACTGCCAGGGCTTCCGCAAAATTCATTCCTGCCATATAAGCCAGCCATACGGTTCCAAAAGCATAGAGAACCGCCGTTCCAAGCACCAGCCCTAAGCCCTGCACCGCACGCCGCTCAAGACCCTTTCCGGAAAAACGTTCTACAAAAAATCCTCCAATCAATGCCAAAAAAAGATATCCCACTAGATACCCTCCCGTAGGTCCTGCCAGCTTCCCGATTCCTCCGCTGAAGCCGGAAAATACAGGAAGCCCTGCCAGTCCAATCAGCAGATAGAGAATACAGCTTAAGGTCCCAAGCTTCATTCCCAAGATAACAATGGAAAGACAGATAGCAAGATTTGCAAGAGAGATCGGTACCGGACTGATGGGAATCATTAAAGTCATTGGTCCTAAGATACAGATTACGGCAGTCATTACCCCAGTCAGTGCCAATTGATATGTGGTCATGGATTTTTGTTTCATATTCGCTCTACTCCTCATTCGTCTTATCTAAGCTCCACCCAAAAGGCAGTTTCTTTTGTAAGTATACGAAAAAGAAGCTTGATTGTCAACTTGTTTTTTATTATAGTTAACAATCAATCTTATTAACTCATCTCAATGCTTCCCACGTCTCCTTATTTATTAGCTGCACTTTGAACTGCAGCCTGCTGTTCCAGAATACCAGCTTTTTCTTCCATAGCCTGGAACAATTCTTTTTTCATCTGATTATAATGCCGATCCTTTAAAAGCCCTTTCTTTTTACGAATTCTCCTATTCAAGTGTCCTATTCACCTCCTTTGTCGTTTTTCTGTTGCAAAGTATGTCGTTATTATATCACATTCACGACGCATATTCTATGTTTTTCATCGGATTCTAACTCTTTTATATACACCGCATAATACCTGACTTTGGTATCAGACATTAAAAAATGGCGTTAGTTTATGAAAATAGTAAAAGCTGTTGCATTTCGGTGCAGCAGCTTTTTGTGATAGGATTATTAAAATTTGT
>CAJTAK010000034.1 GCA_910574255.1 Clostridia bacterium | reverse complement strand
GAAGGCACGCTTTACGGGGAAACGCCGGGAGGTCTGCCGGGGAACGCCATACCGCCGGATGCCTACGATGACGCATCGGTGCAGGCTCTTATGGAGGAAGCCGCTAAATATTTGGGATTCCCGTATGTGTGGGGCGGCTCAAGCCCGTCTACAAGTTTTGACTGTTCCGGCTTTGTCTGTTGGGTATTTACTAACAGCGGGGTGCATAACCTTCCACGAACCACCGCACAGGGGATTTATGACCAGTGTACGCCGGTTTCCGCATCGGACGCAAAGGCGGGTGATATTATCTTTTTTACCGGGACTTACAATTCTGCCGGGGCGGTGAGCCATGTGGGGATTTACTGCGGCAACGGGACAATGATTCACTGCGGAGATCCGATCAGTTACGCAAGCATCAATTCGTCCTATTGGCAGAGCCATTTTTACAGTTTTGGAAGATTAAATTAAGGAGGTGTCTGATGATAATTAAGTTTGACAATATGAGAATAAAGTAAGACATTTTCATAAAAAAGCGTGACAATATCTGTTACAGTAAATGATTGATAAAAAAGTATGACAACCACAACGGAAAAATCATAAAAAAGCCTGACAATAGCAGGAAAAATATCATATGTGGCAATGTCATAAATCGGAAAGTGGAACCGTCACGCTGACCAGCTTGGAGTGCAGAGCATTTCAGGCTTTTCTATTGTCAAACTATTTTATCACAAAGGCACTTGTGAATGTAAGACTTTTTTATGAAAGGACAGGAGGCATTTATGACAAAGGAACGCATTGAAAAGGAGCTTTCCAAAGTGTACGCGCAGCTTGACTCCTTACAGGAGAAAAAGAAGGATTTGGAAGAACAGAAGCGCATGGCGGAAAGAGCCGAAAAAATGGATATTATTGAAAAGCATAAAATCTCGTCCGAGAAGCTGCAATTACTTATCAAATTCAGCGAGGACGAGATTTTGAAGTTATTGGAAGAAAAAGAAAACGCAAAGGAGATGGCAGGAAATGAAGAAAAAGTTATCAGTTAGGGCGGCGGTGTCGCTGTTCTTGTCGGCATTACTGTTCTGTATGCCCATAGGGGCGTTTATGGCGAACAGCGGGAATACGGTAGATGCCTATGCAGAAGGTGCGCTTACGGAGGGAAGCGGCGAAACGTCAGAGGAAGGCAGTACCGAAGCGGAAACAGAGGAAAGCACTGAAACGGAGAAAAATACGGAAACCGGAGAAGGTGAAACTGGGGAAACAGAAAGCGAGTCCGGCGAGAATGAAGGCGAAACAGAATCCGATGGCAGTGGGGAAGGTACGGAAAGCGGTACAGTATCCGGGAATGAAGTCCCGGAGCCGGAATGTACCTGTAAAGAAAAATGCACACAATATTCCATTGATAAAGATTGTGAGGTCTGCAAGGGGGATTACAGCTTATGCGAATATGTGAACCCGAATGTAAAAATCACAATCTCCACTCCGTCCGGCTGGCACAATAACACCACGAAGGTACATATCTCCGTTGAAGATGTGGCACATTCCGGCAACTTCACCATAAAGACAGTGCAGGCAAAAGTCGCACAGAATGGGAGCTGGACGGACGTAACAGAGGATATGTATGTGGAGATTTCGGAGAATACCACCGTCTATGTGCTTGTGACAGACCAGAAGGGCAAAACCTATGAGAAAAACCGCTATATGAAATGCTTTGATTTTACGAAGCCTACCTTAAATGCTGCGGTCAGCGACGGTCTGCTCTCCATACAGGCGCATGATACGGATTCCGGCATCAAGGCAGTGTATGTGAACGGGTATGAATTTACGGAGCTTACAAACGGTGTCTTGAATATCCGTCTGCAACAGTTTGACGCAGGCTACCAGTATTTTACCATTTCCGCAATGGATAACGCCGGGAATATGTCGGAGGTCTACAAAACAGCCAACCCGTATTACACCGATCCGGAAAAAGCGGACGGGAACGAGAAGAATCCGGCAGAGCAGCTCCCGGTGAACGCACAGGCTACCAAGCCTTCCTCCGCCACCGCACAGGTGACGGAGCATACCAAAACGGACAGTGACGGGAACACCGTTTCCGAAAACAGCCTTGCAGAGCAGAAAAAGCAGGCAATGGCGGAAGCGGCGGCATCAGAGAAAAAGGAGGAATCCGGGGAAAAGGAGAAAAGCGAAACGGGAAAGGAATTTTATACAATCCAGACCGCATCGGAAAAAGTGTTCTACCTTATCATTGACCGAGACGGGGAGGAAGAAGTGGTTTATTTCCTGACCGAAGTTACGGAAAATGACCTGCTGAACGTGACAGCGGACAACAGCGAAACCTTGCCGAAAAATTCCGCTGCGCTGGAGTCCGCAATCCCTGTGACGGAGGGCGCACTTCCCAATAACAACGGGGAACAGGGGAAGGAAGAAGAACTTACGGAAGAACCCGCAGAGGACGGGGATGAGATAAACACCGAAGAACCGGAACCTGAGCCGGAGAAACCAGAAGAAAACCCGATGGCAACCTATATCATTCTTGGGATTGTGGCGGTTGCAGCCATTGGCGGCGGCTACTATTTCAAGGTAGTGAAGAAAAAGAAAGAGGAATTTCTTGACGAGGACGATGATGAGGAGGAAGAAGAATACGAAGATGATGAGGAGAATGAGGAAAAAGAGGATGATTTCTTTGAGGATGACGGGGAGGAGTAGACGGCGACATGGCAGAAAAGAAATATTCAGTTATTCTGGCTGATCCCCCTTGGCATTACTATGTACATTCTAAAAAAGATGCGGGAAGAACCGCAGAAAGCCATTATTCCACCATGAACATTGAAGATATAAAGGCACTTCCGGTAGCTGGCATTGCGGACAAGGACTGCGCCTTATTTCTTTGGGTGACATTCCCATGCCTTTTGGAAGGTTTGGAGGTGATAAAAGCATGGGGGTTTGCTTATAAGACGGTGGCGTTTGTATGGGTAAAACAGAATAAAAAGAGTGAGTCGCTTTTTTGGGGTATGGGGTATTGGACACGCAGTAATGTTGAGATCTGCATACTGGCAACAAAGGGCAGACCAAAGCGTGTCCATGCAGGGGTACATCAGGTAGTAGTATCCCATATCGAAGAACACAGCAGGAAGCCGGAAGAAGTACATCACCGGATCAATCAGCTAATGGGTAGTGTGCCAAAAATAGAACTGTTTGCCCGGAGAAAGGCAGAAGGGTTTGATGTGTGGGGAAATGAAGTGGAATGTGATATTGAGTTGATAGGAGGAAAAGAAAAATGCAGTTAGTGATAGCGGAAAAACCGAGTGTAGCAAGGAGCATTGCGGAGGTAATCGGCGCAGTGGAGAACCATGACGGATATATGGAAGGGAATGGTTATGTTGTGAGCTGGTGCGTAGGGCATCTGGTGGAGCTGGCACAGCCGGAAAGCTACGGGGAGCAGTGGAAAAAATGGACGTATGAGAGCCTGCCCGTCAAGCCGGAGAAATGGCAGTATGAGGTGAAGCCGGACACAAAAGCACAGTATGACGTGCTTTTCCAGTTGATGCACAGGGAGGACGTTTCGGCTACGATCTGCGCCACTGACGCCGGACGGGAGGGAGAGCTTATCTTCCGCCTTGTGTATGAAATGGCAGGCTGTGACAAGCCGATCAAACGCCTGTGGATTTCCTCAATGGAGGAAACCGCCATTCGTGAAGGGTTTGAGAATTTACAGCCGGGGAGCGATTATGACAACCTGTATCATTCCGCACTGTGCAGGCAGGAAGCGGACTGGCTTGTGGGCATCAACGGTACAAGGCTGTTTACGGTTTTGTATGGCGGAAAAGTGTTAAAGGTGGGGCGGGTGCAGACACCCACCCTTGCGATGTTAGTAGACCGGGAAGCGAAGATTATGAATTTCCAGAAGGAAAAGTATTACATGGCGCATATCTTGATGGACGGGATGGATGCCGCTACCGGGCGCATTGACGATAAAGCAAAAGCGGATGAGATTGCGGGAGCTTGTCGGGATGGGCAGGCTCTTACTACGTCTGTTGTGAAAGAAGAAAAAGCGGTCATGCCGCCGAAGCTCTATGACCTCACCACGCTCCAGAGGGATGCGAACCGCTTGTTTGGATTTACCGCAAAGCAGACCTTAGAGTACACGCAGAGCCTTTACGAGAAAAAGTTAGCCACATATCCGAGGACGGACAGCCAGTTCTTATCCGATGACATGGGGCAGACCGCACAGGGCGTGATTGAAGCGGTGTACAGTTCCCTGATGTTTGAGGAAAGCAAGGCTTCCAGACCGGACATAAAGCGGATTCTGAACAGTAAAAAAGTGACAGACCACCACGCTATTATCCCTACAATGGAGATAGCGAAAGCTGACCTTACGGCACTGCCGGAAACGGAGCGTAAAATCCTGTCTTTGGTTGCGAACCGCCTGTTATGCGCTACCGGGGAAAAACATCTGTATGAAACAGTCAAAGCGGAATTTTCCTGCGGCGGACATACTTTTGCGGTTTCCGGGAAGTCCGTCACGCATAACGGGTGGAAGTCCTTTGAGGATGCCTTTAAGCGTTCCTTTAAAATCTCCGGGAATCAGGAGGAGGAAAAAGAGGAAAAGAAGCTGCCGGAACTGTCAGAGGGACAGACATTTGACGGTGTGCAGACGAAAGTCAGCGAACATTTCACTTCCCCGCCGAAGCATTTTACGGAAGATTTATTATTGTCAGCAATGGAACGTGCCGGGACGGAAGATATGGGTGATGACGTGGAACGGAAAGGCTTGGGTACGCCTGCAACAAGGGCGGACATCATTGAGAAGTTAGTCAAGGACGGGTTTGTGAAGCGTGAAAAGAAGCAGATCATACCAACAGAGGACGGAATGAAGCTGATTACGGTGCTGCCGGATGTGGTGAAGTCCCCGAAACTTACCGCCGATTGGGAAAATGCCCTGACACTGGTAGCAAAAGGGGAGCTTCCTATGGAGGACTTTATGGCGGACATTGAAAATATGGTATCGGAGCTGATATACACTTACCATGAGGTCAGCGACGAGCAGAAAAAGATGTTCGCACAGGAGCAGGCGGCTCTTGGGGTATGCCCGAACTGCGGCGGTCAGGTGGTAAAGGGAAAATTCGGTGCGTATTGCGTAAAAAAATGCGGTATGAACGTGAGCCGGGTAATGGGTGCTGCCCTTACCGATGCACAGGTGAAGGATATGCTTGCCGGAAAGAAAATCCTGTTAAAAGGGTTAAAAAGCAAGGCGGGCAAGTCTTATGATGCCTATATCATTCCGAGTGGGACGGAAGAATACCATTACACCAAAGACGGGGCAGAAAAAAGCGGGGTACAGTTTAAGTTTGTCATGGAGTTTCCGAAAAAGAAACCTTCTGGCGGGAAGAAAAAATAAGGGGGGATATGGCAGGTTGAATTTATTTTCAAAAGAAAATGGGATAGAGAAAAACCAGATTATTGCGGCAGACTGTGTAGATATATTAAGATGTCTGCCTTCGGAGAGCATAGATTTAGTTATTGCTGATCCGCCATATTACCATATGAGGGGGGATTTTGATTTTGTGTTCCAGTCTGTGCCGGAATATTTAGGCTGGTGCGCTGTATGGGTTGGGGAGTGTTACAGGGTACTCAAGCCGACAGGCGCATTTTATTGTTGGGGAAGCAGCCAGATGATAGACAAGCTATCTGTCAGCGTGTTGGATAAGTTTGCGTGGATTAAGAGGAATCTGATTGTGTGGAACTATGGTACAGGACGTCCGGGCAAGGCAATCTACCGGAATGAAGCAGAATTTATGTGGTTTTACAGCAAGCCTCTCCATGAAATCAATCATGACACAATCCGTATCCCGTATCATGCTGGAGGAGAAAAGGACAAGAGAAAAAATCCGAAGGGGAAGTCTTGCGGCAATGTTTGGGAGTTTCCGAGGGTTATGCCTAATTACAAGGAATCAACAGGACACCCGACACAAAAGCCGGAAAAACTGGCAGAAAGGATTATCCTTGCAAGCAGTATGCCAGATGCTCTGGTTTTTATCCCGTTTGCAGGTTCGGGCAGTGAGATTGTCCAGTGCATAAAACAGGGGCGGAATTTTATCGCAACAGAAATAAATGTTCCATACATTCAGGATATTATTCTGCCCCGGATAGCGGCTACAAATAAAATCATAAAACAGTAGAAAGGAAAAAGATATGTTTACAACCGGGGATAAGTTATTAAACGTGATGAAAGAGGAAGAAATCAGTATTATGGAGCTTTCCAGAATGTCGGGAGTGCCGGAGAGGACAATCATGGATATTCTGGCGGGTATCAGAGAGCCGGAACTTGGCGTGGTGTGCAGGATTGCGGACGGGCTTGGCATCTGCGTCCATGAGCTTCGTGCCGATGAGGAACAGTATGCCATATCCGTACAGAAAGATACCCTTGCAAAGCTGATCGTGGTCAGCGAGATAAACGGTGTGGAGCTGGAGGAACTGATACATACCATTCTGGAAAAGGGCATTGAGGAACATGGTTTTTATGCCTAATTGATGGTTGATTGCAGGGTGCGTTAAGCACCCTGCAATCAAAATGTTGAATATTCTAAGAAGAAATTGAGTTACGATTGATAGGGTGGTATAATTCCCATAATATGTTAATGAAAAATAGATATAAATATTATGGGAGGATATATGTTAGAAGGATACTTGAGTGGTCTTGAAGAAAATGAAGTTCGTTTTATTTCAGAAAATCATGAAAATTTTAGGATTATAGTAGATGAAGAACATTTTTTCCGCTTGCAGCATGAAAGGATAGAAAAGGATATTGTTGAGGGGTATCTTTTTAATAATCGTAATTTCAAAATGTTTGGATGTATATACAATGGGCGAAGTCTTTCATGTAAGGGGTATGTTTATTCGAGCAGCAATAATCCGCCCGATGCTCTTTCGCAATTTGATAGAATTATGTTTACCGGAAAGCCAATAGATGTATTTGCTGGCGGCAGTGCTAATGTGATGAAGAAGATTGATGACGGGATAGACTGGAATGAACGCTTATATGCAAAAGAACCTCGATATTGGAAAGAAATAAATACAAAATATCCGGCAATAGTTAATGGGATATTATGCGAAGTAGGAATTGACTACTCTATTTATTATAATGACAGGTGGGGAGAACGTAATATAGGTACTTGTACGCCACGATTTTATATTGATTTTAAAGAATCGGTTGGAACTGATATAATACCAGACTGTTATTTGTGGGTATTTGATTTTATGAAATTTTTGAGTTTCCGCCGAAATATAAAGTTTGATGATATTAAGATTTATAAGAGAAACAGCGATAAAAAAATTGAAAAAACAGGGATTGTTTATTTCAGAACGATAGATAGAGGTGAGTATACAAATTCTGATTTGAATACAATTCTTACAAGGGATATTGGAGATAAATTTGGAGAACTTTTTCAATATATTGCAGAGAGGCGTCAAAGAGATACTTCGGATGAGTTATTTGTTCCAGATAATGATACAGAGTATAAGGAATTAAGCCATACAAGTTTTTTGGAATGTGCTTTAAGTTTTGAAGGAGAGTATGATCGTACACAAGAAACAAAAATAGAAACTAATGCAGAGTTCCAGCAAATAAAGCAATTAGCAAATGATGTGGTGGTTGACGAGTCCTGTAAATTAGTGGATCAAGAGGAAAGCGATTCTTTAAAAGAAGAATTATTGGAATATATAAAAAAGAGGTTTGAAAGTGCTGCTGAAGAATTAAAAGAACAGCAAACATCAAGAAAAAAGAAAGACAAAATTGTAAAATATGCAAAGAAATTATTAGATGACCTTGATAAAATTGATTTTTCTTTAGAAGAACAATTTAATAATGTGTTAAAGAAGTATGCAGATATTTTAAATGATTATAAGAAAATGTTAGCACAGCGAATGAAAATTCGTTTTGAAGGAAACATCAATTTAGGTCAGATATTTTCTAAGATGCGAAATGAAATAGGACATGGACACCCGAAAGACATAGAGGATATTCACGCCTATACATTTCAGTTAGCCAGATGTATGATATATGTTATGATTTTAGATAATACTGGAATTTCACATGATGCAATAAAGCGAGTAATTCATAAGATTTTTTAGAAAATAGGATTTAAAGACAGAAAATGCACTTAGGAGAAATCTTAGGTGCTTTTCTTATATTAAAAATCCGAGGAAAGGAGCATACAAAAATTGAATAAAGTTTACCGTCACTGGTGGCAATGGCTTATGAACGAACCATAGCCGCCTTTTTTATTGCCCAAAAACAATAAACAGGAAATGGAGGATTGCCATGAGAAAATATGACGTAATTTCCGCACTCTCCGAAGAAACATCAAAGAGGGTGACGAGAAATGAAGAAAGCTGGAAGAAATATCTGAACACAGCTTCAAGGCTCTACAAATACCCGTTCAAAGACCAGCTTCTTATCTATGCCCAAAGACCGGACGCCACAGCCTGTGCTTCCATAGAGATATGGAATGAAAAAATGCACTGTTGGGTGAATAAGGGCGCAAAGGGGATTGCACTTCTTGATGAAGAAGGGAGTCCCTACACCGGACTGCGGTACGTCTTTGACATATCGGACGTGCATAAGGCAAGGCGCATCGGGCGTTTTCCTCAGCTTTGGGAGATGCGGGAGGAACATCAGGAAGCGG
This sequence comes from Clostridia bacterium, assembly GCA_910574255.1. GTDB lineage: Bacteria > Bacillota > Clostridia > Lachnospirales > Lachnospiraceae > Laedolimicola. The sequence goes on along the minus strand of CAJTAK010000034.1, from coordinate 7,168 downwards.
TTCTGAACCGTCTGGAAGGGATTTACGGGGATACCAATAAGGAAGCCGGGTTTACGGACAGGATCAGGGAGATTGCTTCCCGGATTGCACAGGACTGTTATGGGGAGCTTGCTTCGGATATGGAATATCTGAAAGAGGGAAGTTTTCTGGAGGAACTGGACGAACTGAATATCGCTGTTCGTGTCCGGGAAACGCTGGCGGACAGCATCGCCTACACTGTCTTAAAGCGGTGTGGCATGGAAGATGCGGAACTGGCAGAGGAAATCCAGTTCCCCTATATCCATGAGTTTAATACAATCGAAACCCTGTCGCATATCGGTGACAGCATATCCGATTTATCCAAGCCTGTGCTTATGGAGATTGGCAAAGCAATCGGGGCGTATGACAGGGAAATTGCCGGAAAGGAAGCATCAAGAAATTTTGTCGAAAAAGGACTTGCAAATACCTCTGACACACGCTATAATGCTTTAAAGCGTGAAAGTGAAACAGAGGACGTACAACCTGCCACACAGACCGGGAACGCCGGGGAAAGGGGAAATAATGATGAATCTGACCTACGAGAAGAACGGGGATTACATGATACCGATGTTGAAGATGGACGAGCAGCCGGAGGGGACGCTCACGAAATACGGATTGATGAGGAAGAATTACTTACAGGAACACAAGAAGGGGATTTACACCGGGCTTCTGCTGAAAGGGAAGCTGAAAGAGCATCTTCTGACCATTCAGGAGCAGGCGGAGCAGAGGATGGAACTGCTGACCGGGCAGATGATGAAGCAGGAGGGAGTGACGGAAAAACTCAAGGCAGAGAACCAGATGCTCTGGGTTCAGAAGATGAACAGCATCAGGCATTCGGCGGAGGAAATCGTGCTGAAAGAGCTGGTGTACAGCCTGTAAATGAGGAAGAAATAACCGAAAATAAGGAACTGACAGAGCCGGGTAATGGAGAAAGCGCATTATCCGGTTTTTCTTTGTCTGGCGAGGAAATCATTAACAGGCATTGGGCAGAGATTGAAAAGGGGATTTTGCAGTTTGATGAATTTATGGTGCATAAATGCCCGGATATTGCCGGGGTAATGCTTTTTGAGCCGGATAAGGATAAACAGACGGAATACATCAAAAACAGTTACCGGCATGGGGAAAACACAGAGTTTTATGTGGGGAAAGAAAGAGCCGGATATAGGGCGGACGAAAGCGGTATGACGCTTTGGAACGGAACATATGCACATCGGAAAGCAGAAGCAGTTATTACATGGGAAGCTGTGAGGGACAGCATCGCCTTTTACATGGAAAAGGGCGAATATCTGAAAGAGGGGCAGATACCGCAGTGGGAAGAACCGAAGGAAACGCAAAGTTACCAGCAGCTTAGTTTATTCCCCACGATAGAGGAACAGATCGGCACGATAGAAGCGGCGCAGGCAGGAGAGAAATATATCATGCCCGCCGCTTTTTCTCTGCCAAAGGAGCAGCTTGAAGCCATTTTACGCACAGGGGGCGGACGGGATAACAGCAGGAGCCGCATTTATGCCAAGTACCAGCAGGGCAAAACGCCGGAGGAAATGGCAGAGTTCCTAAAAAATGAGTACCGGACTACGGGGAAAGGCTTTGATTTTGGCAGCAATCCCATATCCGTCTGGTTCAATGAATCCGGCATGAGCATCGGCTATGGGATGTCCGCAAAGGAAAACCCGGTTGCGGTGATGGGATGGCAGGAAATAGAGGGTGTTGTCCGTTCTATGGTGGAGAATGGCTCTTACATGGGCGCAAATGAAGTGTTCCTTGTGGATGCGGTGGAACGCCAGCGGGTGTCAAATGACCTGTTCAATTTCTTTTGGGACGGTATCGGGGAAGCGCCGGAGAGCATACCGATTAAAAGCCACAACCACCCGGAGAGCATGACAATCCTGTGCGAGCTTTTATCCACACAGGAGGGGCGTGATGTCATAGCCGGGGAGCTTTCCCACGCAAAAGAGCAGATTGAAGCCGGGGAAAAGCAGATCAGGTGGCGGTATGTAAAAAAGCCGGAGCATCTGCTTTCAGAGATTGCGGATTTAAGTACAGAGAAAACGGAATACCCGGTACAGGACAGTGTAGAGGTGCTGCATGAGGATTTTATTACACAGGATGAGATAGATGAGCGTCTGACAGGCGGCAGCAACTATCATCATGGGCAGTTCCGTATCTATGAGTATTTTATGGAAGGGCATGACAGGAAAGAAAATATTGCATTCCTTAAAAATGAGTACGGGACGGGCGGCGGTTCTCCCGCCCTGATCGGTTCAGACCGGAGCGATGAATGGCACGATTCCAAAGGAATCAAACTGGGGAAAGGCAGGATAGGCGACCCATACGCAAAAGTGCTTTTAAAATGGAATGTGGTGGAGAAGCGCATCAGGGAGCTTGTCAGTGCGGATAAATACCTTACGCCGAAGGGGAAGGAAGCCTTTGCACAGTACAAAAAAGAGCAGGCGGAGGAAGCCATGCGCCGGGAGCAGGAAAAGCTGGAGCATGGTATCCGGGTGGAGTGCAAAGATGCCATAGAAAAAGTGATTGCGGAGAAATTTGACGGTTACACCCTTCCGGGGGATGCCGCAGAGGGCGTTATCCGGCAGTACGGGAAGGAACGTGTAGAGATTGTCCTTGCCAATACAATCACGCACTTATCACATGACGGGCGGTTTTCCCCCGACAATAGGGAATGGGCGAAAAGCCTTGTGCCTTCCGCTGACTGGCAGACAAGGGATTACATCGTCACGTCCCACCCGGCTGTTTTGGACGGTTTCACCAATCAGGCAAGGCGGTTTATAGAGCGTGACAGGGAACCGGAAAAAATGGCTGTACCGGAGCAGGAAGCGGAAATTTCCGGGGAAAATATTCAAAGTCCCGAACCGGAAAGTAAAGCCAGTGACAGTGAAAAAGCACTGATTGAAAGGCTTGCAGAAATGTCCACAGTGGTAAAAATCTGCGGTGCGCTGTCCATGAAAGATGTGGTCGGCTGGAATGAGGATACCGGGGCGGTTGCCATAGAGGATGCTGACAGGAGGTTGGAGGGCAGGGCAGTTTATGACACCCTGTTTCTGGAAGCCGCCGATTATGTACTGATGCAGTCATTAAGCGGCAATGCGGAAAAAGCGGTGGAGATGGATGCTCTGCTGAAGGAAGCACAGAAGTATGCGGCACGTTATGAGAACGAGCCGGGACAGCAGAGGGAAGGACACGCTGCGGAAGTATCTGAAGCAGAGCCAACAGGGGAACGCCGGGAGGAACACCACCCGGATGCAGAGCCGGAAAAACGGACAGAAGAACCGGAACAGGAAGAAACAGTACGCTTTACGGTTACGGAAACTTCGGATGCCTTTACAGAGCCTTATGCGGTATGGGACAGCGAAACACAGGATTATTATGTAACAGGCGATGGCACAGTGCCGACATTTGATACAGCGGAGGAAGCGGATGTTTTCTGTCAAAATCTTAACGGAGATTTACAGGGGAAAGAAGCAGAAAATATTATTACAGAGCCGGGAATTGTTTCAGAATTAAAAGATATTGTATCAGAGCCGGAAAATGTTACAGAGGAAACGGAAGATGTTTCTGGCACAAAAGATACTGCTGAAAAAGATGATTTCCCCGATATTGACACACAGGCTGTCCGGGAGGGTCTGGAAAAAGCCGGGATTGTGGACGGGCAGTTAGTAGATGAAACCGCCTTAGAAAATGATCCGTTTATCCAGCAGGTCATGGGCGATGTGGAAACGCTGACTGGGGGCAATCCGTCAGAGTCGGGGAAAGCACCGCAAAAAGAGCCGGAGATTGATAAAACGGGCGCAGTCAATTACCATATCTCTTTCAATGAAGCGGAGAATACCAGAAAAGGATTTGCACCGAAAGAGAAATTCCGGCAGAACGTGGAAGCCATACGAACCCTTGAAAAGATTGAAGGTGAACGCCGCACTGCCACACCGGAGGAACAGGAAATTTTAGCAAAATATGTGGGTTGGGGCGGTCTTGCCGATGCCTTTGATTCTTCCAAAGCGAACTGGGCGAATGAGTATCAGGAATTAAAGAGCCTGTTATCCCCGGAGGAATACGCTTCCGCAAGGGAAAGCACGTTAAATGCCCACTACACAAGCCCGGTCATCATTCAGGCGATCTATGACGCTGTGGGGAAAATGGGATTTACCAGAGGGAACGTGTTAGATCCCGCCGCAGGCATTGGGAATTTCTATGGCTGTCTGCCGGAGGAAATGGCAGGGAGCAGGCTCTACGGGGCGGAGCTTGACGGGATTACCGGGCGCATCGCAAAACAGCTTTACCCTCATGCGGACATTAAAATCACAGGATTTGAGAATACCAGTTATCCCAATGACTTTTTTGACGTGGCGGTGGGGAATGTGCCTTTCGGACAGTATAAAGTGTCTGACAGGCAGTATGACAAGCATAATTTCCTCATACATGATTATTTTTTCGCAAAGACTTTGGATAAAGTACGTCCGGGCGGCATCGTTGCCTTTGTCACTTCAAAAGGGACTATGGATAAGAAAAACCCGGAAGTGCGGAAATACCTTGCACAGCGGGCGGAGCTGTTGGGGGCAGTCCGGCTCCCGAACACAGCGTTTAAGGAAAATGCGGGTACGGAGGTCACTTCGGACATTCTGTTCTTAAAGAAGCGTGACCGGGTATTAGACATTGAGCCGGATTGGGTGCATCTGACGGAAAAAGACGGTATCGTGATGAACCAGTATTTCGCAGACCACCCGGAAATGGTACTCGGAAAAATGGAGATGGTTTCCGGGGCGCATGGCATGGAAAGCGCCTGCCTGCCGGACACTTCCCTTCCCCTGTCGGCGCAGCTTAAAAATGCGCTCTCTTATGTGGAGGGCAGCATCGAGCAAGCGGATTTCAATGAGATTGATGACGAGCTGGCAAGGGAGAACATACCCGCCGATCCGGACGTGAAGAATTACAGCTACACCGTTGTGGACGATAAAGTGTATTACCGGGAAAATTCCATAATGAAGCCTGTGGACGTTTCGGAGAAAGCGGAGCAGCGCATGAAGGGCATGGTGGCAATCCGGGACTGCACGCAGGAATTGATAAACTTCCAGTTGGAAGAATACCCGGATGATATGATTAAAAACAAACAGACGGAGTTGAATCAGTTATACGATGATTTCTCCAAGAAATTCGGTCTTATCAGCTCACAGACCAATAAAAGGGCGTTCAATCAGGATTCCAGCTACTGCCTGTTATGTTCCCTTGAAAATCTGGACGATGAGGGGAAGTTTATTGGCAAGGCGGATATGTTCTCGAAACGTACCATTAAAAAGCAGGAAGTTGTGACGAGCGTGGACACAGCCAGCGAAGCGCTGGCGGTATCACTTAGCGAGAAGGCGGGCGTGGATTTAGCCTATATGTCGGAGCTTGCGGACAAGAGCGTGGAGGAAATCACGAAGGAGCTTGCCGGAGTAATCTTCCAGAACCCGGTCACAGAGGAATGGGAAACCGCAGACGAGTATTTAAGCGGGAACGTGCGGGAGAAGCTGTCAGTAGCGAGAACCTTTGCGGAAAACCACCCGGAATATGCCATTAACGTATCCTCACTGGAAAGCATACAGCCGAAGGAGCTGGACGCATCGGAGATTGAGGTGCGTGTGGGCGCAACATGGATTTCTCCTAAATATATCGAGGACTTCATGCGTGAAACTTTTGAAACGCCGGAATACCTCTTTGACCGTAACACGATGGGCGTACTGTATTCCAATGTCACCGGACAGTGGAACGTGAAGGGGAAAAACGCAGACCGGGGAAATGCCCTTGTCAATATGACTTATGGAACGGGGCGTGCAAACGCCTATAAGATTCTGGAGGATTCTCTGAATCTGCGTGACACCCGTATTTTTGACATTGTGACGGAGGACGGGAAGGAAAAAAGAGTCCTCAACAAAAAAGAAACCACGCTGGCAAGCCAGAAGCAGGAAGCAATCCGGGAAGCCTTTAAGGACTGGGTATTTCGTGATCCGGAGCGCAGGCAGGATTTATGCGCAAAATATAATGAGCTTTTCAATTCCACCAGACCGAGGGAATATGACGGTTCGCACTTAAAATTCCCCGGCATGACGCCGGACATTGTACTCAGACCACACCAGCTTAACGCTGTGGCACATCAGTTATACGGGGACAACACGCTTCTTGCCCATTGTGTGGGTGCGGGAAAGACCTTTGAAATGATTGCGGCGGCAATGGAAAATAAGAGATTGGGATTGTGCCAAAAGAGCTTATTTGTTGTTCCGAACCATTTGACGGAGCAGTGGGCGAGTGACTTCCTGCGCCTGTATCCGGGGGCGAATATCTTAGCGGCAACCAAGAAAGACTTTGAACCCGCCAACCGGAAAAAGTTCTGTTCCAGAATCGCAACAGGTGATTATGACGCTGTGATTATCGGTCACAGCCAGTTTGAAAAAATCCCGCTTTCCACCGAAAGACAGATGGCGATGATTGAAAGGCAGATAACAGAAATTGAAATGGCTATCGAATCCTTAAAAGCAGAGAATGGCGAGCGTTACTCTATTAAGCAGATGGAAAAGACAAAAAAATCATTATCCGCAAGGTTGAGCCGCTTAAATGATTCCAGCCGGAAGGACAATGTTGTGACCTTTGAGCAGTTGGGCGTGGATCGGCTGTTTGTGGACGAGAGCCATAATTATAAGAACCTCTTTTTATACACAAAAATGCGGAACGTGGCGGGCATCGCACAGACGGAAGCGCAGAAATCCTCGGATATGTTTGCCAAGTGCCAGTACATGGACGAACTGACCGGAGGGAAGGGCATCACATTCGCAACAGGTACGCCAATTTCAAATAGCATGACGGAATTATACACCAATATGCGTTATCTCCAGTACAACACCTTACAGCGATTGGGGTTGGGGCATTTTGACAGTTGGGCGGCATCGTTTGGGGAAACTCAGACAGCGATTGAGCTTGCGCCGGAGGGGACTGGATACCGGGCAAAAACAAGATTTGCAAAGTTTTTCAATTTACCGGAACTGATTGCATTATTCAAAGAAAGCGCAGACATTCAGACACCGGATATGTTAAAACTGCCTGTGCCGGAAGCAGACTATGAAAATATCGTGTTAAAACCGAGCGAATACCAGCAGGACATGGT
>CAJTAK010000033.1 GCA_910574255.1 Clostridia bacterium | reverse complement strand
GAGTACAACGCATGGTAGACCGGGAAGCGAAACGAGCCGAGGGCAAGGGTATAGGATATGACCGCTGGGCGGCTGTTCACAATCTAAAGCAAATGGCGGCTACCATGAGCGTTTACGAGGAATCCGGCTTTTCTTCCCCGGAGGAATTGGAAGCCGCCCATGCCGCCGCCAGCGCAGAGCTGTCAAACGTCCATGCGGAACTAAAAGCCGTGGAAAGCACTTTGCGGGAGAAAAAGGACTTGCAGAAACAGCTATTGGCGTACATCAAGACCAAGCCCGCCCGTGACGGGCTGAAAGCACAGAAAACAGAGAAAGCCCGCAAGAGCTACCGGGAGCAGCACGAAAGCGAGTTTATCATTTCCGAATCTGCCGCCCGGTATTTCAAGGCACAGGGAATCCAAAAGCTGCCAGCTTCCAAGACCTTACAAGCGGAGATTGAGCAGCTTACCAAAGAGAAAAACGCCCTTTACAACGAGTACCGGGAGAAGAAAGAGAACGTCCGGGAATTGCAGACCGTGAAAAGCAATCTTGACAAGATATTACGCCGTGAGCCGGAACGGGGAAAGGGGCGGGAAAATGAACGGTAAACGCCCCTACATGGACTACCAGCAACACAGAGCCGCCCGCCGCCTTGTGCATGAGTGCTGCAACTACGATAACGGCAACTGTATCTTGCTGGATAACGGCGAGCCTTGCGTATGCGTCCAGAGTATCAGCTATTCGCTTATATGCCGCTGGTTCATAGCCGCCGTGCTGCCGCTGGACGGGAAACTGGAAGCCGCCCTACTCCACCGGGCAGACAGGAAACGCTGTACCGAGTGCGGCGGGTATTTTCTCCCCAAATCAAACCGGGGGAAATACTGCCCGGATTGCGCCGGACGCATGAAAAGAATCCATGCCACACAGCGCAAGCGAAAACAGAGGGATAAATGTCACGCTTTAGGATATTCCAGACCCCCGTAAATCAAGGCTTTTTTGACCGCCCTCAAAGGGTATGCGGTACATTTATCCTTTATCCCCGAAAATGCCGTTTTAACTGCGTAACAGAAGCCACAGACAGGAGGTGAGAACCATAACCGAATACATCACAGCCGACACCATCATGCCGCCGTTTTTCCGATACCCCCGTTTTCTGCTGAAAATGGACTTGTCACAGACCGCAAAGCTGCTTTATTCGCTGCTACTTGACCGTTCCGAACTCTCACAGAAGAACGGCTGGCAGGACAGCGAGGGCAGGACATACATTGTCTACCCTGTTTCGGAGATAGCGGAAATGCTGGATAAAGGCAGCACCGCCATAAAAGCCGCACTGAACGAGCTGGACGCTGCCGGGCTTCTGGTGAGGGAACGCCGGGGCTTTTCCGCACCGAACCGCCTTTATGTGAAAGTGACGCAAGTGCCAGTGGTACAGTTTTCCGACCATATGACCGCCATACAGTCGGAAAAGCGACCCTCTGATAGCCGGAAAAGCGACCCTCATAAGGACGGAAAACCGACCTTTGCGTTGGACGGAAAACCGACCCCTAACCAACTTACTATAAACAAACTAAAAGAGAACCAACTAAAAGGAGCGAGTGAGGAGCCGCCCGCCCCATTTGGCAGATATAAAAATATTTTCCTCTCTGAAAGCGAATATGCGGAGCTGAAAGAGGAATATCCGGACAGGCTGGAACGGCTCATTGAGGAAATGAGCGAGTTCATAGCTGCCACCGGGAATGATTATGTGTGCCATGCCGCCGCATTGCGCCGCTGGTTAAACCGGGAGAAAAAGGAGAACCCGAAAAAGGGAATCCCCGATTATTCCTACAAAGAGGGCGAGAGCCTTTGACCGCATAGACACAACGCCCCGTAAACAGGGCGTAAAAGACCATGAACAATACGGAAACATTCTGTAAAGAAAAATCCGCAATTTTTATTGTTCTTCCGGAGGAAGATAATACAAAGTATTTTATGGTGTCACTGTTTCTGCAGCAGCTGTATCGTGAAATGCTGACCATCGCTGACGAGCATGGTGGGAAGCTGCCGAACCGTGTAATGATGTTTGCGGATGAGATTGGTACGATCCCTAAAATTGAATCAATGGAGATGATGTTCTCTGCAGGACGTTCTAGACAGATCAGTATGATTCCCATTATCCAGAGCTTTGCACAGCTGGAAAAGAACTATGGAAAGGAAGGCTCCAGCATCATCATCGATAACTGTCAGGACATTCTGTTTGGCGGATTTGCACCGAATTCGGAAAGTGCGGAGATTTTATCGAAAGCACTTGGAAACCGGACTGTTCTGTCCGGTTCCATCTCCAGAGGAAAGAACGATCCGAGCCAGAGCCTGCAGATGATGAGCCGTCCTCTGATGTCACCGGACGAATTGAAAACACTTCCAAAAGGACATTTTATCCTTGCAAAAACGGGAAACTGTCCTATGCAGACCCGGCTTCCCCTGTTTCTTAAATGGGGGATTCAGTTTGGCGATGCGTATGAGGTGCCGGAGCAGGCTGCCAGAAGTGTGAAGTATGCAGATCGCTTTGAACTGGAACAGGAGATTGTGCGGCGCAGAGATGCAGAAGATGATGAATGGGAAGAACCGCCAATGTCTGATGCCGGTGAAACACGCAAGGGCGGTCAGCAACAGTCACAAGCGCAGACGGCGAAAGAACACAGCAGCATACCAAGACGTCCTCCGCTGCGAACCGATTAGGAGGTGATCCAGGTATGGGGTATTTTTCTAACATCTACAAAGCAGAACTGCCCCATCGTGCCAAAACCGTGTATATGTATTTGAAAGACCGGAGCAATGCACAGGGACAATGCTATCCAGCGATTGGTACCATCGCAAAGGAACTACATCTGTCCCGGCGCACGGTGGAACGTGCGATTCAGGATTTGATTACAGCCGGACTCTTAAAGAAAGAACAACGTTGGCGGGAGAACGGCGGCAGGAGCAGTCTGCTGTTTACTCTGACAGACTGTAATTAAAAAGTATCGCCACCAAGGGGAGCATCTGTCCTCTTGGTGGCGTATGGATTATGTCACTGCGGCGTATCCAGAAGGGATCACCTGAAGAAATCCTAATAGACAGAGAAAAAGAACCACCTTCCGTGAAAGGTGGCAGTCTCTTATCTGTTGTTCAGCATCTCCTGAATTGCTGCGCAGATAACAGATTTATCACGGTCGTTCAGTCGCATATACTGACGCAAAAGCTGTTGATCCTCGCTGTCTATGTGCTGAATCTGTGGATGAAGGATAGCATCGCCAGGGATGTTTAAGGTGTCAACAAGACGCAAAAGAATATCGATGCTTGGACGCTTTTCCTCGTTCTCTGAAGCCATAAGGAAGCGGGCGGTAGTTCCCACTTTTTCCGCAACCTCTTCCTGTGTTCGATTTGCATCTACACGGTATTTTTTGAAGATAGGCCCCATGTAGGAAATATCCATTTTTTCTGTTTCAGCCACTATCAGTTCACCTCCAATACCATTTTACAGTTCAGGTATCGAGGCGTGAACGTTCTGCGAGTTCGTGAATAACACGAAATATGAAAAAAGGTGCCATATAAAGTAACACCATATTTAACAAATGTAAGAAAATAAAAAGACAACTTTGCTATTCTGATTTTACAGAAGCAAAGTTGTCTTTTTTATTTATGCATGAGTTTAAAAAAAGAATTTCAGATCTTCTTCTACTGTGCTAATTCCCGCAATACCAAAGTTCTCTACCAAAACTTTTGCCACATTGGGGCTGAGGAATGCCGGGAGAGTGGGACCGAGATGGATATTCTTCACGCCAAGATACAGAAGCGCCAGCAGAACGATGACAGCCTTCTGCTCATACCACGCAATGTTGTAGGCGATGGGCAGGTCGTTGATATCGTCCAGACCGAAAACTTCCTTGAGCTTCAAAGCAATGACAGCCAGAGAATACGAATCGTTGCACTGCCCGGCGTCCAGAACACGAGGAATGCCGTTGATGTCGCCCAAAGGCAGTTTGTTGTACTTGTATTTCGCGCATCCGGCTGTCAAGATCACAGCATCTTTCGGCAGTGCCTTGGCAAATTCGGTATAGTATTCCCGGCTCTTGGCACGGCCGTCACAGCCCGCCATCACAACGAACTTTTTGATCGCGCCGCTTTTTACCGCATCGACCACCTGATCCGCCAGAGCCAGAACCTGCGCGTGTGCAAATCCGCCGATCAGCTCTCCTGTTTCAATTTCAGTAGGTGCAGCGCATCTTTTTGCGTGTTCAATGATAACGGAAAAATCCTTCTGCTCCCCGATTTCTCCTGGGATATGGGTACATCCCGGATATCCTGCTGCGCCAGTAGTGTAGAGTCTGTCTTTGTAGCTGTCTTTAGGAGGCACGATGCAGTTGGTCGTCATCAGGATAGGACCGTTGAAGGATTCAAATTCCTCCTTCTGCTTCCACCACGCATTGCCGTAGTTGCCGATAAAGTTGGGATACTTTTTGAATGCCGGGTAATAGTGGGCAGGGAGCATCTCGGAATGGGTATAAACATCCACGCCGGTTCCCTGTGTCTGCTCCAGCAGCATTTCCAAATCCCGCAGGTCGTGACCGGAAACCAGAATACCGGGATTTGTCCCAACGCCAATATTTACCTTCGTAATTTCGGGATTTCCATAGGCTTCCGTGTTGGCCTTGTCCAGCAGAGCCATACCGGATACGCCGTGTTTTCCGGTTTCCATTGTCAGAGCAATCAATTCTTCTACGCTGAGATTGTCATCCAGTGTAGCTGCCAGCGCCCGCTGAAGGAAGGCATCGACCTCCTCATCATCCTTCAGTAGAACGTTTGCGTGTTTGGAGTATGCGGACAATCCCTTCAGACCGTAGGTAATCAGTTCTCGCAGAGAACGGATATCCTCGTTTTCAGTAGAAAGAACACCGACAGTTGCGGCTTTTTCTTCCCAATTGCCAGAGCCATTCCATTTTGCCGCTTCGGGCAGACCGGAAGGATCGGCAATCTGCGCCAACAGCACATCTTTTTCAGTCAGTGTGGCACGGATTCTTGCCTCAATGCTCTCTTTGTCAAAATTTGCATTGGTGATGGTGGTGAACAGATTCAGGGTAATCAAGTGATTGATTTCCGCAGATACCTGCTTCCCTTCCTGACGCAGTGCAGTTGTAACAGCTGAAATCCCTTTTGTGACATAGACCAGCAGATCCTGCATAGCTGCCACATCAGGCTTCTTCCCGCATACACCGGACATGGTGCAACCTTTGCACCCGGCGGTTTCCTGACACTGATAGCAAAACATTTTTTGTTCCATAATAGACCTCCTAAAAACTTTTAAAATTTGAAATGATGTAGTTACTTTTCAATCAAAAAAGTATATAGATGCGCTTGAATTAATCTTCCCAAGCGATTGCAGACACAGGACACGAATCAATTGCATCCTGCACGGCGCTTTGATTGTCATCGTTTGCTGGTTGGTATGCTTCCGCCTTCTCGTGCTCATTCATACGAAAAACTTCGTCGCAGATCCCACAGCAAAGCCCGCAGCCAATGCAGAGATTCTGATCTACTTTTATTTTCATAAAATCACCTCCCTCTGTCAATTTTACGTTTGATTAAAATACAACGACCAAAAGCATCTTGAACGCTTCCTGTCCATATACCGCGTGAGGGTGTCCAGCTGGCATGACGATGGATTCTCCTTCATGCAACAGATATTCTGTGCCGTCAATGGTGATTTTTCCAACGCCGTCCAGACAGGTTACGAAAGCGTCGCCGCCCGATTCATGGGTGCTGATTTCCTCGCCCTTTGCGAATGAGAACAGGGTAATACTTACTGTCGGATTTTGCGCCAGCGTCTTGCTGACTACCTGCCCCTCCTGATAGGAGATCTGCTCCTTCAGCGTCAGAACCTCGGCTTGCGCAATGTTTTTCATTTTTTTACTCATAACAGTCACCTCCTGCAATATAATTTGTTTTTGTCTGTCGGATATATTCCAAAAACTGAAGAACCGAATCAGAGGTTATTCCAGAATCTTTCCATCAATCGAGATAGTGACCACCTGCCAGGGAATGAATTTTCCGCTTGCCTGCAATGCTTTTTTAGCAGCTAACTCCAGTCCGCAGCAGCAGGGAACTTCCATCCGCACAATGGTCACGCTCTGGATATTGTTGTTTTGGATAATCTGCGTCAGCTTTTCGCTGTAATCCACGTTGTCCAGCTTGGGGCAGCCAATCAGCGTAACCTTCCCACGCATAAAATCCTCGTGCATTCTGGCATAGGCATATGCGCTGCAATCTGCCGCAATCAGCAACTTGGCTCCTTCAAAATAGGGGGCACCTACTGGGACCAGCTTAATTTGGCAGGGCCACTGCCTCAGCTGTGACTCAGCCTGCATCGGGGCAGAAGGAGCAGATTCCTGCGAATGCTGGATTCGCTGCATTCGGCTGCCCGGGCAACCCGCATGAACACCAACGGAAGGAGAATTCATTCTGTTCTTTTTTCTCATATTTTCCTGCACAGCCTTTTCGTCATAGGCAGCAGCTTCCCGTTCCACAAAGGAAATCGCACTGGTGGGGCAGGTGGGCAGGCAATCGCCCAGACCATCGCAATAATCGTCCCGCAGGAGTTTTGCCTTCCCGTTTACCATGCCGATAGCCCCTTCATGGCAGGCTTCGGCGCAGGCCCCACATCCATTGCACTTTTCTTCGTCTATCTGAATAATTTTCCGAATCATGTTTGCTTCATCCTTTCTCTTGCGTTTCTGGATTTAGTATACTATAATATGAAATGAAAGTCTGTTGTTATAACAACAAGGAGTGAAAAATATGAATTTATCCAATACACAACTGTTTCGAGGACTGGAAGAAGCAGAGATTACATCTCTTTTGGGTTGCCTGAATGCCACAACGCGTAGTTTTCAAAAAGGAGAGGTAATCCTTTCAGAAGGAAACATCACGGAAAATATCGGGATCTTGCTGTCCGGCCTGGCGGTGATCTCCTGCAACGATATCTGGGGCAATACCAGTATTTTGGGTCATGTTGCGCCCGGCTCTGTATTCGCCGAGGTGTATGCCTGCATTCCGGGGGAGCCGATGTTGGTTACGGTGTCCGCTGCGGAGGATACATCCATATTGTTTATGAATGTGGGGCGTGTCCTGGCTACTTGTACCAATGCCTGTCCATTCCACACAAGACTTGTCCGAAATCTGCTGACTGTCTGCGCTCACAGAAACCTTCAGCTTTCTCAAAGAATCCAGCATACCAGTTCCAAATCCATTCGGGGGCGGTTGATGTCCTATTTTTCGGAATGCGCCAAACGCACCGGGAGCAATTCTTTCCTGATCCCCTACAACCGCCAACAGTTAGCTGATTATCTGAATGTGGACCGCAGTACCATGTGTAACGAGCTTTCAAAAATGCAAAAAGACGGAATTATTGAGTACAGCAAGAATCAATTTTTATTAAAAGATAGCTTGATGTTTCAATAGAGAGTATGAGTGATTCATTGTATGTTTTCTGATGATCTATTTTATCAAAAAAATACTTTTAAGTGTCCTTCAAAAATCTCTCAAGCTGTTATATATCAATATGTTATACCTTTCCAATACATGGGAGTCATAACTTCTGCAATCTCTGGCAGAGTGACATCCCGCAAGGCCCATCGTTTGAACTCCTCAAAACCAGTACGGTCTACAATGTAGCCAATATGCTCTTTTCCGCCGGGAGCATTGGGGTCGATGTACTCCTTCACATAGTCGTAGGTATTGAGAATGATTTTGATAATACTGTCTTCGTCCACCCACTTGATGAAATCTTCACCCAGACGCGGGTTCTTTTTGCCAGTTCTACCCAGCAAAGTAAGTCTATAGTATTTCTTTTCACTACGAGTCCATGCAGCATTCGGACAGGCCAAAACACATTCTCCACAGCCAATGCATCGCCGCTCATCTCGTTGAGGACGGAAGTTGACTGGCTTCAGAGCCTCAACAGATTTCTTTTTGCAGGCTTTTACACAGGCCCCGCAGCTAACACAACGATCAGACTCAAAATGAGGTACTGTCATACCCATGATGCCAAAGTCATGCATACGTACTTTCGCACAATCATTGGGGCAACCAGTCAGAGCAATCTTAAAGTGGAGATCGTTGGGGAAAACAGCTTTTTCAATACGCTGGGCAAGCGCAGTGGTATCATAACAGGCGAATGGACAGACACGGTTGCCCACGCAAGCGGTGATATTTCGGGTTCCAGCAGCAGGATAGCCGCAGCCCACTTCATCCTGATTGATCTCCAAACCGTCAATCAGGCTTTGAAGGGCAGCATTAACCTCTGGCATCTTTTCAAAAGGAATACCAGGAATCTCAAATCCCTGTCGGCTGGTAATATGAACTGTGCCATTTCCGAAAGTTTCTGCAATATGCTGAATTTGGCTCAGATATTTGGCATCCAGATGACCACCGGGAACACGGATTCTGGAAGCAGTCATACCACGTTCTTTAGTGACACGAAACGCATTCTTTTTTAGTATTTTTGTGTTGATATCCATGTTACCCCTCCTTAATCTACTAAAAATTTCCCTTTGGTATAGTTAAATACTGGACCGTCCAGGCAAACATAGGTGTCCCCAATCTTACAGTGACCGCACTTGCCCAGACCGCAGCACATTTTCCGTTCCTGAGAAATCCAGACATTTTCTTCTGGAAGTCCAATATCCAGTAATCCCTGCACGGAAAAGCGCATCATGGCAGGAGGCCCTACTACAACAGCCACTGTGTTCTGCACATTATCCAGTTTGATTTGAGGGATGTACTGAGTAACAAGGCCCACATGACAAGCAACATCCTCTTCTGCACAATCTACCGTAAGGATGATATCCATGTTTTTTTTCCAGAGCTTCAGATCGTTGCGGAAAAGAATGTCATGCGACGTTTTGAAGCCTGCAATCAGAGTCATATGCCCCCGCTGCTCTGGATGATTGAAAAAGTAATCCACCACTCCTCGAACAGGCGATAGACCAGTTCCGCCAGCCATGACGATGATGTCCTTACCTGCATAGTCTGATACATCGAATCCATTCCCATAGGGACCACGCAGCAAAAGAGTATCACCCACATAATGTTCAAAAACTTCATTGGTAACCTTGCCCACTCGACGAATGGTTAGATCTACGAAGTTGTCTCCAATACCACTGACTGATATAGGAGCTTCTCCATATTTAGGAATCGACACTTCAAAAAACTGTCCCGGCTTAACATCTCCTTGAAACTCCATACGGAACGTATACTCAATTTTTGTGTGCCGAATTACTTCCAAAATTTTGGATGGGAAAGGAATATAATCATTTTTCATCATTGTTCAGTCACCTCCGTCATAGCACTCTGCAATTTGTTGATGCAACCTGAAAATGAGATATACTCCGGACAGATATCGTCGCATCGTCCGCAACCCACACACATGTGATAGCCATTGCGTTGTTTGTAGTCCAGTACCTTGTGCAGTACCTTGAACCGCATCCGTTCTCCGTTTTTTTTCCGATAACTGCCGCCACCGGCCACATCGGTAAAGCCATCTACCATACAGGAGGCCCAGATACGACGGCGCTCTCCAACCTTGCCATTCTCACTATAAAAGAGATCCTGCATAGTAAAGCAGGTACAGGTAGGACAGACAAAATTGCAACGTCCACAGTTGATGCAGCGGCTATTGTATTCCTCCCACATAGTACTTTTGGCCACCTCTGCGGTCAGATTTTCAGGGACTTGAACTGTAACTTGGTTTTCAGTGACATGAGCAGGGATGACTTCCTGCTGTTCACATCCAGCTTGTACTAACTGTTTCACCCATGCCTCATCCTTACAGTCCACCAGATAGGTGCCGTCAGGCTGGCGGTCGATGCTCATATCATATTTAGTGCTTACATTGGTTCCCATACTGACGCAGAAGCAATTTTCAAAGGAATGTTCACAGCCCATCAGCACAATCTTAATGTTATCCCGCAGATGCTGATAGTAATAATCTGCTGGACTGTTGTGTAGGTACATATCGTCCAGCCGCTTAAGAGCATATAGGTCGCAGCTACGCAAGAAAATGACTGCGCCTTTTTGGGGAAAATCGGCTTCTTTGGTTTGCCCTTCCGTAAAGAAGAACAGGGTTTGAGAAACGGGTGTCAGCACTTCCTTGAAGGAATAATCAGATTTTTTGTCGAACACGATTTCGTCAGCATGTTCAATTTTTCCATAACGGATACAATCTGTATCAGAAAAGCGTCCGCCGCCAGAAAAGTTGCGGGGAGCATAGATATGGTAATTTGTTTGCCATGTCTGAAATAATACATTCAGTTGCATATCAGTAATATGAAAGCCCATATATTTTCCTCCTTATACTTAAATAACTACATGATGACTATAAGGAGTGTAACACAAACAAAGAAGAATCCATGTTGCGTGTGCAACATGGATTCTTCTTTGTTTGATGCTGTAGATTATTTAATGGGGAGCTTGTAGTATTCAATTATAACAGTTGGAATGTGTTTTTTTCATAAGAAATCAGTCCATCCTTTTGCATATAAGATAGTTCTCGAGTTAACGCGCTGCGGTCGGCACATAGATATTTAGCCAATTCAAGTCGACTTAAGGGGATGGTAAATTGCCTGCTATCTTGATCAAGGGCTTGTTGCTGTAAATATGTAAGAATTTTTTCTCGTAGAGTTTTTTTCGAGATTACTTCAATTTTGTGCATCAGCTGAACATTTTTGTCTCCTATCAGTTGAACCATATTTTCAATCAACCGATGATGAAAGGTACAGCTCATTTTACATGAGTGAATAATTTTATGGAAAGGTAAAAATAGAACTGTACAGGGTGCAGCTGCGAAAAAACTAACATGTGCATCTAAATGGCTTCCACAAGAAAAAGATTCCCCAAAAAGCTCACCATCTTTCATTGCTACAAGGAGTGTCTGGTAGCCTTCTGAATCTTCCTTAGCCATATGGACGATGCCAGACAATATAATGCCAACACTTCGAACCTCATTACCTTCCAGAAGGATAATTTCATCTTTTTGATAATTTTTTTGGAAGCTTCCCAAACAATTCAACATGGCTGGAAGATCCTCTTCACAAATACCATTGAAGATTGGGAGCGAAGCAAGTTGTTTGAAATTAAGTTGCATATTGTCTCTCCTTTCTTCTGAGATAAAGTATAGCATTTTGTGGTAGGTGTTGCAAGCGCAACACAGAACTGATGAAAAATGCTTTATTCTTATAAAGAGATATAAAAATTTTTCAAGAAAGGATACTTGTCAACGTGATTAATAATGAAACCCATCTTTTATACAGTGTATTGTGCTATGAAGAAGGACATTGTAGACGTACGCAACATATCCTTAAGGTTTATGCATTAGCCAAGCTGTTTGGTGAGCAAGAAAAATCTCTGTTGAAGATCAGCAAATTTTGCAAGCAGCAGCCATTTTACATGATGTGGCAATTAAATATTGCAAAGAACATTATAACGGGGATGCCAGTCAGAACAATCAGAAACAGGTGGTATCTATCCTTGTGACTCGCTTTTTAGAATCGGCCAATTATCTTCCGTCGTATGTTCCGAAAATCATTGAACTGGTGAATTGCCATCATGATTATGACAAGCCCAAAAATAAACTATTGCAACTTTTGATGGAAGCCGATCTAATTGTAAACTGCTATGAAAACCGGCCAGATTATAAAAAAGCAGAGTATATAAAGAAAATTTTTCAAACAGATGGAGGAAAGGAACTGATGGCACTTTGTTTGAAAAAAGAAATGGAATAGGAGGGTATTATGTATCAGGAAAATATAATTGATATGTTAATGCGGAAGATGATTCATTTTAACCAGAATGATCCACAACGCATTCATCATTTGATAAAAGTTCACAGTTTTGCACAGATGATTGGTCGTATGGAACAGTTGGATGGGCATAGTCAGTTTTTGACCGAATGCGCCGCATTGGTTCATGATATTGGTATTCGGCCGGCAGAAGAAAAGTATGGGATGTCCAGTGGGAGATTACAGGAGCAAGAAGGTCCTTTTTATGCCCGCAAAATGTTGGGAGAGCTGGGATTTGAGGAAGCAGACATCAATCGAATCTGCTATTTAGTAGGACACCATCATACCTACGCAGATATAGATGGTATTGACTATCAGATTCTTGTGGAAGCAGATTTTTTGGTAAATTTTTATGAAGATAATCTGGAAAAAAACATAATAGAAACCACATTACAGAAGATTTTTCAAACAGAGTCAGGAAAAACACTGTGCAGACTTTGTTATTTCGGTCACTGAGGAAATATGGCTATGGCAGATAAAAAGCAAACTCAAATTTTATTGATCAATGATATGGCAGGTTATGGCAAGGTCGCCTTATCTGTCATGATTCCTGTTTTATCTCACTTGAAATTTGAAACTTTCAATTTGCCTACTGCACTTGTTTCAAACACTCTGGATTATGGTCAGTTTGATATTCTGGATACAACAGAATATATGGAAAATACGCTTCTGGTATGGAAGAAACTCATGTTTTCTTTCGACGCAATCTGTACCGGATTTATTGTGTCGGAAAGGCAGTCATCTCTTGTATATGAATACTGTAAGGAACAACAAAAATCAGGTACTTCGATTTTTGTTGTTCCAATTATGGGAGATGACGGAAAACGATACAATGGTGTAACAAATCAAGTAGTCGCTTACATGAAACGGTTGTGTTCTATTGCAGATGTGATTGTCCCCAATATTACGGAGGCGTGCTTTTTATCCGAATACACAGTTAAACACACTTACTCTGAACCGGAAATTGAAGTAATCGCAAATTGACTACATACGCTTGGTGCCAAATCCGTTGTGATTACAAGCGCAAATATCAATGGAAGAATGTTTACTGTTGTAAAAAGTTCTCCGAAAAATTCGTGTATCTTGCTTCCTTATGAAGAAATACCGGTGCGTTTTCCAGGTACAGGGGATATTTTTATGGCGATTGTAGTAGGGCATTATTTAAAATCAGGCCAGATTTTAGAGAGCGTACAAAGTGCAATGAGACAACTCGAAAAAATTATTTATGCTAATCTACATGATACTGACAAATACAAGGGAATTCCCATTGAACAATTTTTGGAGGAAATTAACGATGAAAAA
The DNA here is from genome assembly GCA_910574255.1 of Clostridia bacterium. Classification (GTDB taxonomy): domain Bacteria; phylum Bacillota; class Clostridia; order Lachnospirales; family Lachnospiraceae; genus Laedolimicola. The sequence continues at coordinate 4,759 of CAJTAK010000033.1, read as the reverse complement.
GCCTAAAATTAAAATCAGTTTAATAGATCAAAAGGGACATATGGGGTGCCATCGTGGTCATCGAATTGGAGATACCTTTGACTTTGATACCGAAAGAGGCGCTCTCTGCCCAATGGCCATGCACGTGGCTTTCCCTTACATTGACATTCTGCGGTATGGGGGAAAACTCCCCAGCCAACCAGATGGCTCCATTGTATTCTGCTGTCCAGATGTGGATGTAATCAATGTATTTAAAATTGAAGTAGAGGAGGAAAAGAACTGAAATGAATCCTTATATCAAACAAGCAAATCAGCAGTTTGTTCCTGTATATAATCGTTATCCCATTGTATGGGATCATGGCGAAGGTATGTACCTTTATGATACAGAGGGAAAACGGTATTTGGATTTCGGGTCTGGAATCGGTGTGTGTGCTTTGGGATATCACGATCAGAATTACACACGTACACTGCAAGAACAGATGGAGAAGCTGCTACACACCTCTAATCTTTTTTATAATGTTCCTGCGATTGAAGCTGCAAAGCTGTTCAATCAGGCATCTGGCATGGAGCAGGTGTTTTTCACCAATTCTGGAACGGAAGCAATCGAAGGTGCGGTTAAAATTGCTAAGAAATATCATTTTTTGAAGCATAATAATCATAATGGAGAGATCATTGCCATGAAAAAATCCTTTCACGGCAGATCTATGGGGGCGTTATCCATAACAGGGAAAGCAACCTATCAGGAACCTTTTGCTCCTATGCTTGCTCATGTTAAATTTGCCGATTTCAATGATCTGGACAGCGTTAAACGCTTGATTACAAAAAATACCTGTGCAATTTTTATGGAAACAGTACAAGGTGAGAGCGGAATTTATCCTACCACTGAGTACTTTATCAAAGGAGTCCGAAAGCTTTGCGATGAGAACAAAATTTTGATGGTTTTGGATGAGATTCAATGTGGTATGGGCAGAAGTGGAAATATGTTTGCGTATCAGCTGTACGACGTTGCTCCCGACATTGTGGTTTCGGCAAAGGCTTTGGGATGCGGAATTCCGGTAGGTGCAATTGGAACCAGAGGGGCAGCAACCGGTGTATTGTGTGCAGGAGATCATGGCACAACTTACGGCTCCAATCCTCTGGCCGCTACAGCCGTTACTGCTGTATTCCAGCTTTATCAACAGTATAACATATTGGCGAATGTCAGGGCTATGACGACCTATTTAGATAAGGCATTGTCCGAATTGGCCGCTCAAAAAGTTGTGATCAAAGAGGTGCGCGGACTGGGGCTTATGAAAGGAATTGAACTGTCTGTACCTGCCGCATACTATATAAATGCTTTACAAGAAGCGGGAATTATCGTAATTCCTTCAGGTTCACATGTGATTCGCCTGTTGCCTCCGTTGATTTTAGAGAAAGAGCATATTGATGCGTTACTGTATGTGCTTAAGAAAATATTATAACTAGAGTACATATATGCTGAATCAACGTGAATTCCAATAATGAGCGATATTTTGATAATTCGGCACAAAAGGAGGGATAGCTGTGAAGAAAATTGAAATTATTGCCAGAATTACCGAGGATAGCGGAGCAACAACTGAGAATCCGTTGATGGTTTGGCATGATGATGGTGACCATGAAGGTTATCCGTTCCTATCTTCTACACTGACATACCCAGGGTTGGAAATTAGATTACATCAGCGGCGGGTACTACGTAATGGTAAGGATGTGAAACTATCAAGATATGAATACGGAGTTCTGGTATTTCTGGCGCAACGACCTGGTTGGTTATGTAGCAAAGAGCAAATTTTTGAAAATGTATGGCATGAGGATAGTGAAAGCTCTTTGGTAGCAATCGCTAATACGATTAGTAGAATTCGGCAAAAAATTGAACCGGATAAGGAACATCCCATTTATATACAAACGGTTTCCAGCTTAGGGTATATCTTTGCTGTCAAACCATTATAGAAAAACAGTCATGGTGTCTTGACATGACTGTTTTTTGCAAAAAAACTGAAAATTAGTATGTCATTACAGCAGTTTTACAGAGAAATTCGATAGCTACCTGTTATAATGGATAAGAAAAGCTAACGAAGCCCGTCAAAAAAAACGGTATCTTGACGGGCTATAAAGACACGCCCATACCTGTTCCCCTTCAAGCTCCGTTTGAGCAAGGAGGGGTGTTTTTATGTGTTGGGAAACTATGCTGCTGATCCGAAGCAGCACTATTTATTGAAACCGGATATCTGTGTAATGGTGATCGCTTAAAAAAAGCGACTCCCTGCAATTGGGATATTCCGGACAACAAGAGGAATAATTAGAACATGAAAAATACGAATTAAGCGTCTGTGTAGACTTTTATGTCTATGCAGGCGCTTTTTTGCGTTCCGGCAGAACTTTATGCCGCTGCCGGAGTCCGCCGCTTGTCCTTCGTTTTCGCATGAATTCGAAAAGGAGGACAAGCCTATGGCAAAGCCATATAAAATCCCGGACTTCAGAAAATTATATCCGGAAGCCAGCGAAGAAGTAATTGCTGTTTTAAGAACGACAGAACGGAAAATGCAGTATCAGGAGTATGACTTGAAAACAGAAAGAACCATAATCGACCATAAAACGCAGACCGTTCAGGTTATTTGTTGTTCTTCAGATTAAAAGAGCATTAGATTTGCAGATTATATTAGCAGGAAAGTAATCCATGATAGATTTCCCGTCACATTGTGGGAACACGGTTTCGCACATTATTCGGAACTGAAAATACCCCTATGCAAATTAATTGCGCAGGGGTATGTCTTCCTGAAAAGATCAGAATGGAAGTTCCTCTTCCTCTGTCAGTGGTTCAGGATATTTATAACGCAGGTACGCATACAGCAGCTCTCTCTCTTTCAGAAAATCTATGAGAGTGAGGATCTCACAGCCCAGAAAGGTCTGTGCATCCCGGAGGTACTTTTTTGTCTCCTCAAAAGAGCCATGGTCAGAGCGTCTGTCTGTATAAAAGTTAAACAGCTCCCTGTCCGAAGGCTCCCGTAAATCGAGAGGTTCCCTGACGGTGACCCACCGTGCCGTCCGATGCCATTCGATGAAGTCAAAAAAGGTACCATCTTCATGGATGACCTGTTCCGGATTCTCATAGGGGCTGTTTCCAGCTTCCACCCAGGAACGCAGTTCCCCAAGTTCCAGCCAGCCAAGTGTCCCGGCATAGGCATCCTCCACCGCCTTAAGTTCCCGTTGCAGGGCTTTCCTTTTTATCTTATCCATAAGCGGCCTCCTATCCCAGTTCACAGTCGTTTATGGCCTGCATGACTGTGTCGGCATCCACCAGATCCAGCTTTTTTGCATCTGCACACAGCAGGCTCTGGCAGCAGAGGCGGTTAAGCACACGGGGCGTGCCGTCCGAAGCGTTCAGGATGGCCTCGGTGGCTCCTTCATCAAAGACGGCGTGGCTGCATCCCGCCCCGTCAAGCTTTGCCTGGATGAAAGTCCTCCCCTCCTCTTTCGTCATGCCCTCCATGTGGAAGTTCATCACGAGCCTCTGGCGCAGAGGCTCGTGGACGGACAGGCGCAGGGTATTGTTCAGCTGCCCCAGGCCGCACAAAAGGATCACGGCCCGGTCCCTGGAATCCATCTCGAAGTTAAACAGGAGTTTTAAGTCATTCAGGATTGCATTGCCTATATAATTCGCTTCATCAATAATGATGACGGGGGTCTTTTTCTTCTCCAGGCACAGCCGGCTGACTTCCTCCTGTATGGAACGGAAGTTATCCGGCTTGCGGAAGGAGGGCTGCCCGCCCAGGGATTCCACGAGGCTGCGGTAGAAATCCGAAACGGTGAGCGTGGAGAGGCAGGAATAGACCACCTTGTAGAGGGAAGGGTTCAGTGCTGCCGCCCAGTTTCTCACGGCAGTGGTCTTGCCCCGCCCCGGCCCGCCCGTGAGCAGGCCGAAGCCCTTTGTCTTAGCCAGGTAGGAAAGGCGGAAGAGGGCTTCCCGGTACTGGGCCGTCTCCACCAGGATCTCTTTGGAATTCTTCAGGAATGGGTTGAATTCCAGCCCGAAACGCGAAACCTCCATGGAATGTCCTTTTTCCATTTATCCCTCACCCCCTTCGGAAAGGAGGAGTTTTTCCCGCTTCACGGAAGCGTTCTCCTGCTTGTTCAAGAGCCTTACCGGGAGCAGGGTGCCGTCCGCCTCTGCCACATAGACCTCGTCCATGCCCGGAGAGCAGCGCAGCCGTATCCTCTGCCTGGCAAAGCGCATGTCCACCTCATACTCCACGTTCCCGATGGTGACCACACTGTCTGCGGATACCCTGCGCTCCAGTTCCAGGAGGAAATCCGTTTTCATCTTTTCTTCCGGGAGACGGCGTACCTTTTCCGGCTCGGAGAAGAAACGTTCCTGAGGGGTGCTCCCCTTAAGGGAGGAATGGGCGGAAAGGTTGTAGCCTCGGACGTAGGCGCACAGGCTTCCGGAAAGGGCCTCCAGGGAAGGGAAATCCCGCATATCCAGGGAGGCCATCCACTGGTCCTTCATGGTCCGGAACCATCTCTCTACCTTGGCCTTGGCTGTCGGGGTATAGGGTCTGCAGTAATTAATGGTGGTTCCGATGCGGGCGGCCAGCAGTTCCATCTGTTTGTTCTTATAGGCGCTGCCGTTATCGAAACTATCACGATATCGTGATAGTTTCGACTATACCGATGTTTTGACTATTCCGACATTTTGAGCCGGAATGAGTGAATCAGGTCATTCAGGTTCAGAAATGTCGGAATAGTTTTTTACATTTACAGAGAG
>CAJTAK010000032.1 GCA_910574255.1 Clostridia bacterium | reverse complement strand
GTACCAGATACAAAGAAATGTCCATTATCTTGGCTCATTCATCTGAGATATATAACTAAAAAATCCTTGAAAAATAAGGAAAAAGACTTGACTAAATAGGGAGAATAAGTAATTATGAACAAAGCAGTAGAAACAATTAAAAAGGGACAGAATGTAACAACAGAGGAATTATTTGAGGTAGTAAATGCTTATATGCTTACTACACTCAGTCTAAGGATGCCAGGAAGAGATAAGGATGTTGTAATGTCTATGCAGGTAAATCAATATGAAAGATTTCATGGAGATCATAAGTTTTCTCAGCAATGTACAGGTTTTAACAGCGTTATGTATGTGCTCAAAGCAGAAGATTTGGTATCTGTAGATGGTGAATATAATCAGAAAGCGGATGCATTCTATATTACCTGTAAATTAAAAAATGGCATGGAACTATGGCTGATGCTTGTAAATGTGTCTGGAAGTGAAACTCAAATTGAGACGGATGGATTCTATGAGACAGATGTGTACGATATCAAAGAATTTCTGGATGATGTAATCCATGAAAAGAATGAATATTACTGTATCTTAGCAAGAATTACAGATGTATTTGGGTTTGATTTAAAAATAAGAAATCCAATTCGCACATATATTAACACTCTGGATGGATTGGCATTACATATCAGTGATGACATGAATACTTTTGAAGTGCCTGTTTTTGATGACAGCATAAATCTTATCTACATGAAGGAGGCAGACAGTTCAAAAGAAATCATCGTTAAGCCATATGGACAGCCATTTATGGAAATCAGGATGCTATTTTTCAAGAAGCATGAGTAGAGTGTAAGAATTATTTAGTGAATTTTATAGAAATAATTACTACGGGCGGTATCTCACCATAGGTACTGCCTGATTAACAAATGAAAATAAGCAAATAGAAAAGGAGAATGTTAGTAATGAGAGGTACAATTAAATGGTTCAATGTACAAAAAGGGTACGGGGTTTTAACAGATTCAGAGGGAAAAGATGTATTTGTGCACTATTCAAATTTGATTATGGATGGATTCAAAGCCTTGAATGAGGATGATGTTGTAAATTTTGAGTTGGGAACAGGTAAAGATGGACGTGAACAGGCCGTTGATGTCAAGCCTGTACTTACAATGAAAATGGTTGAAGATTCATTAAGGGCAGAAAAATTATATATTCAGATTATGAAAGATGATTATGGAGCAACAAAATATCTTGTAGTTGATGGGGATGGTATAATTCAGACGAATGAACATGGAATAGATTTTCTGAATTTAGCAGCTTTTGCTGGCTATGATATTGAAGGATTGTAAGCATAAATAAAATAACTGAGAGATTTCTTTTCTACATAGAGAAGTAATCATATAGATGGAAGTCCTAATAGGATAAGCCCCTATCGCATCAAAATATTAATAATTGAGGGCTGGCGGAAGGCTGGCTCTTAATAGTAAAGATATATGGAGGGATGAGTTATTACGAGCGAAAAACTAACACAAGATAGGATATGTCATATCCTAAAAACACAGCTTTATTATATGGCAGATAATGAAAATCTGGATGTATATGAGCCCTTACAGTTAAAATGGGTATTTCCAATCAATAGTATACAAGGGATATTATCGGTATTGAAAAATGCTATTTTTCTTTTAGGCTATGCCCAGAACAATAATTGTAACGAAACAACTATTGATAAGATTATTGAAAATGATATTCGTCCTGTGGTTAAAGAATTAAAGGATGAATTTGATTTTTTCATTGCTGGTACAATAATGGCTATGTGCAGTTCTGTAGATGATTTTTCTAGTCCCAGTGAACTGATGGGCTTGGTTAAAGAGATAACAGGAAAGTTTATTTGTTTATTAGAAGCAGCAGTTGAATATGTTAATTCCGAAAATAATAATGGAACAAATAACAATGAGTTGGAATGGGAAATTGATACAAGCACACTTGTAATTGGAATGGTAATAAAGAATTACAGGGAATTATGTGTAATTTTGAATGAAGAAGCAAAAACAGGTAAAGCCAAACAGCTACAATTAAAAAATTGGAAAAGATATTTTGATTGGGAGAAGGACGGACAAAAATTTATTATTGTAGATATATATGATACGCCCTTACCAAAAGAAGATTTGCGGAGAAAAGGGAATAATTCAATTTATAAGAATTATATTGAACTTATCCTATTACAATATCTGTCAAAACAGGAAGGATATAGAAAAACTTTTACAAAAAGAAACTGGTTAGAATTGCTTGGGATGATTAACAGCAAATATGGAAAAGAACCGAAAATGAAATTAAAACAGCTTGATTATTGTATAAATGACCAGGAAATTACGCTGTTTTATATTCGTTCAAATAAGAAATTGGAACGTGTGTTGCATGATGCCTTGAGCAATCTGCAAAGAGAAAAATTAATTATTGTGGAATATGAAACAGTAATTGTATTTGTAGATGAGAAAGGCAGAGAACATCGTTTTATTGCAAATGATTATCAGAAAAAGAAAATATTACAAACAGAAAGATATGTATTAAAAAATGTCATGCAATATAAAAATATGTTTTATGTCTATATCAAGAATAAATCCAATGAATATTATAACAAAGTTAATGAGAAGCTTAATGAGTTATATGGGTGGAAATATTACTATAAGCAAATAAAAATTATATACGATCAGCCCAATATTATTGAAGCAATACCTTCTAAGGAAGTTATGTTACAGAAAGAAATTTTGAATAGTAAAATAATTGATTTTCTCAATGATAATGCAAAAAACGTATATGAAAAGAAGGAAAAAGAATATGAAGATGCATTGGATGAATATCTGAATGATTGGATAGGTGATAAGGAATATTTGAGGAATCGAATTAAAGTTCCTAATACATGGAAATATCCAAAGGCATACATAGAAGCACAGAGAATATTAACTGATGAACTGATCCGTATAGGACACAGTAATATTGTTTTTATGCCTGATAAATTATTAACAGTGGCAGAGGAAAGTAATGAATTTCTGGCATGGATGGCATAAGAATAAAAATTGTCACTTTAAAAGGGTTATATATAAATAAACCCTATATGGGACTTATAAAGTGACAACTTTTTTGAAGGTATAAAAATTTCACCAGAAAAAGGAACCATTTAGACACTCCAATATATATACATACCCTATTGTTAGAATATTTAAATGGTTCCTTTTTATAGAAAATAAAAAATTGGACATATTCATCTACTATATATAAAAACCCTATAGTAGATATAAATGTCCAACTTTTGAAAAAGCCAGTAAATACGCTGATTATATGGCCTACGGCGTTGCCCATCCAACGGCTTGCGCCGTTGTCTGCCTTGAAATAAAAAAATGTATATGTATTTATGATTGGTTCGCAGGATTTATATCTGATTTGGCTGGATGATTAGTAATTTTGGTGATTATCAAGTTAAATTTCCCTGATTAAAAGCATTTCACAACAACATATATCATTTTTTTATTTTCACGGCAAGGTATGTGAGCGACAGCGAACATACCGTCAGGCAACGCCGTAGGCTATACATTAATACTGAAGGAGATTAATAATAAATGGGATTTGAATTTAAGGAGGAATTGAAACAGCTATTACCTGATTATCTGGAATTATTAGAAGAACAAGGAAAAGTAGAAAGTAGAGGAGAAGGATATTATGTCTGTCCTTTTTGTAACTCAGGTGACAAAAAGAATTATACGGCAGCATTTCATATAGACGGTACAAGATATAACTGTTTCGCCTGTTCTAAGCATGGAGATATATTTGATCTTGTAGCACATATGGAGAATTTGCCATCCGACTGGAAGAAACATTATAACCGTACACTCAAGATCATGCGTCCCTGTTTGGATGGTGATAAACCTACGAAAAGCAGAGAAGAATATATTCCTGAATTCACCATACCTGTGGATTATACAGAATATCTATATAAATGTCATAAGAATGTGGGACAGACAGATTATTTCAGCAAGCGTGGATTGAGTAAGAAAACTATTGAAAGATTCAAATTGGGATACGATTCAGAAAAGAATCTTGTAACAATTCCATATAATCCTAACTGTAAGGGTTATGTCGATCGGGTTTTGTGGGATGGTAATAGCAAATATTATAAGCATGGTAATGAATTATTTAATATAGAGGTATTGTATGAGAAAAGTTTATTTGGTAATGAAGAGTATGTATTTATTACGGAAGGTCAGATTGACGCTATGTCTTTTGAAGAAATAGGTTTAAGTGCTATTGGACTTGGTGGTGTAAATGAAGTTTCTAAGCTGGTACAGAATTTAAATGAGAAACCATCTAATAAAGTGCTGGTATTAGCACTTGATAATGATAAAGCTGGAAGACGTGCAATAGGTAAATTTATTGAAGAACTTGCGGAGACTGAGTTGGAACAGGACTTTATTGTTGATAGTGGCATGTATAAGAAATATAAAGATGCTAATGAATTTTTGATTGCTGATAGAGATGGATTTATAGAAAGAATGAAGAGAATAGCTGATTGACATTGTAAAAGGAGAAAAGAATACAAATGACCAGAGAAATAATTATACAGAACATTATAAACAACTATGGTAAATACGGAATTACACAAGATATGATAAATGAGGTTATAGACGCAGGATTAGAAGGAGGAATGTCCTATGACATGATTTATCTGGATACTATGAGAAGAATTTCTGAAATAACAGGTGAAGAGTTTTTGTGCTCTTCTTCAGATATGGCGAGGGCTATGGGGGTTAGTGAGGATGAAATGACACGAATGATTGAGGAAGCCAGAGAGGAATTGATTGAAGCTGGTGAAGATCCGGATGAATATTTTAAGGAAGTTCAGAGCACAAGGTTTATGATGTAGAAGAAAGATAATATATGGTCTGTCAGTCAGACGGGTAAAGAGAACTACAAGGGTATCCCTTATCTCTGCCATTTTGATTAGGAGCAGTTGGTTTAAACAAAGTGGTGCTTTGGACTTGTGGTAATGTTACCGTAAGTCCAGATGAATAATAGGTGGTAACATTACCATTTTTGAGAAAAGGACAGGTGGATATATGGATAGTGGTAACATTACCAAAAAGAAAACAAAGCAGGAATTAGCAGATTATATAGGAATTAATGTGAAAACTATGCGTAATTCATGCAGGTATGCGGATAATATCAAAGTAATTGAGGACAATATTGGAGTTGAGAGAGCAAAGAAATTTGATGATGTGATTAGAAGTCTGCAAAAAAATAAAAAAGAGAAAATAAGTGATGAACAAATAAGACAATTAAGCAAAGTATCGCCACAAGAACAGGTAAGAATTGTTGATCTGATTATCGGGCATCCGCAAAATGCGAAAAGGATAATCAATAATGCAATCCCATATTGTAAAACTCAGATAACGGTAACATTACCATCTTTTATAAGTGATTGGTATGATGGTGCTGCATATGATGTTGGAATGTCCAAAGGAAAATACATAGAAAAGTTACTAATTGGATTATATGAAAATAGCTTGAAGGAGGAATCAGACAATTAACGACACTAAAATAAAATATTTATCAGTAGCAGATTCAAAAATTTATAGAGTAACAAATATTGACTTTAGAAATTTAGCAATAAAAGCATCCGAGACAGATGTATCTATTGCAGATGTTCTAGGGAGTGAAGTTTTTCCGATTGAAGAGTTGAGTGAGTTTAGGGTTAGGCTGATTAATATCGGGGTGCGTCCAAATGGACGCAGGACGCATTACTGCCATGAAATCCCTCTTTCAATAGTTGGGCGATTTTGGCTCATATTTGGTTCTGATTGTTTAGTGTGTAAAGGATTTTGGGGCTGATTTGGGGTTTTAGGGGTATGGATGTGGAATTGGTAGGGTGTAGGGATTTTAGTAGGAATTTAAGTAAAATAATGTTTATAAGACTGTCATCATTAAAAAAGGACTGGGAGACCCAATCCTCTTTATACTTATTCTGTATGGATAGCAGTAAAGTCAATTTCAAATTCTTCGTAAATCCCAGATTTTACTTTATCTGAAAAAGTATAATCATGCATTGTATCATGTTCAAAATTATAAACAATAATTAGATTTTTTTTTGAATCCACAATCCAATACTCTCTAACCCCTGATATTCGATATTTAAATAATTTTTTGTAATAATCCATTGGACGGCTGGATGGGGATACTACTTCAATAATCCAATCAGGAGCACCATTACAGCCATTGTTTGTGAGTTTGGTTTTGTCACAAATAACAGAAATATCCGGCTCAACGTAATTATTATTATTTTCATTTAAAAATACTGCAAATGGGGCTAGATATACTCTGCAATCGCCTTTTTTAGCATCAATATAATCAGCAATCTTTCTGGATATTGAAAATACGATATCCTGATGCTGCCGGTTTGGAGGGGCCATATAATGAATTTGGCCATCAATTAGCTCTGCTCTTTGGCCATCTGGTAATGCATAAATATCGTCGATTGTGTAATATTTGATTTGTTTAAGGGCTTCCATTAAATCACACTCCTTTTGAATATTATATCCAATTTGGAAAGTAATTACAAGATTGTTTGATGATAAGTGTGAGCTTAGTGTTAGATTTTCTGCCGTGAATCTGTAATTACATCAGAAACAGGGCGTGACTGATCAGATTTAGCCTGTAATAGTCCTGTTTCCATGATGGAGTTAAAGTCTTCCGTTGTCATAGAATCTAAAGTGGAAGGTTCTTTAGACAATGACAGTGAAAAGGGGATACTTTTTGTCATAATAATTTGTTTATATAATGCATTAATGACAACAGAAGCAGGCAATCCAAGTTTGGACATAATAGATTCTGCCTGTTCCTTTACTTCCGGTTCGACACGTGCGAGTACATTTGCGCTTTTTGTAGCCATAGTTTTACTGCCTGTATTTTTAGCTTTTCCTTTCAGTTTGATATTATTATATCCTGTTGTATAACTGTTGACAATACAAAAGCGAAAAACTGCATATTTGAACGAATATTTGTTCTTTGATAATTGAATATTGATGGGTGATATGGTATGATTAGACCAAAAATTGGAGGAGATACAGAGATATGTTTACGTTTGAAGATCCTGATCATTGTCCTCAATGTCAAAGTAAAAGCATTATATTAGGACAAAAAGTATATAAAAAGGATGTTTGGGGAGAAGATACAGATATTGCTATTGGTGGTATGTGGTTTTGTAATGAATGCGGTAATGTGATTGGGCGTAAATTGTCACACTATCAAAATGATATAAATTCTGATAGTGTTTGAAGAAATAAAAGGTGATTACATGAACAAATATCCCAAATCAAATTTAAGATATGGAGACAAAGACGATGGCATGGCAGAGTTATATATTGATATATGCGAAGCTAAAGATGCTGAATTATATATTACATATAGGTTCTACTGTTATTTGATAAACTATTATATGGAGAATATAATGCATAAAGAGTTTCCAATATATTCTACTGATATTTGGCCTTATATAAATTATTATAAGACAGCTTTATTATCTTGTGTTAAAAATCAGGATGATAAAGCACTTAAAAAAGTGAGGGATTTTGTATTAAATAAATTCTCAAAAGAAAATGAGAAGTACTTAGATACTGTAAATAAAAAATATTTTGAACTTATAAAAAAAATACCCAAATCTGAAGCAATAAGAATAGATTATGAGGAAAGGCGTGAGTGGAGCAGTTTGGAACCAGAATTCGGTGTTGACTATAATGAAATATTTATGAGTTTAGAAATTATCAGAATGAGGACTTATTGTAATGCGTTAATGGAGAATATTTTAAGGGAGGCATCTATAGAAAAAAGAAAATTTATATTAGGAATTGTATTAGCAATAATCGGAACTGCTTTGACAATATTTTTTGGTGTATTTACTTTTTTATAATTGATGAAGGAGAATTTTAATGAATGAAAAAACAGAATTGTTAAAAGCTGAGTATAATGTAGCAACTCAAATAAAAGATATTTGGGAAAATCCAGTAGTAAAATTTTTGCTGGATAAGATTCATTTTATCTCTCCGAATATAAGCAATGGATTAGATAAGATACTTGAAATGCATCAAAGAAAAAAATTGGAAGAACTATTTGAAATATTGTTAAAAGATAATACAGTTACTATAGAAGATATTAGTAATGTTGATTGCATAATGGAAACTGCAAAAACAATAGATGTTGTTAATAGATTAGTAAGAAATGATAAAGTTAAATATTTGGCGAATTTACTCAAGAATAGTATTAGAGATGAAAATAGAAATATTGATGAATTTGAGGAGCTATTAAGTAAATTGAGTACATTGTCATTGCGTGAGATTAAACTGCTATATCTTTTGTATAATGAAGAAGAAAAGATTAAACAATTTGATAAGGATGGAGAAGAAGTTTTTGATCCTAAGAAATCTTGGAAGGCTTTTATTAATAAAGCTAAGTCAGAATTTGAGTTAAATGAAAGCGAGATTATTTCCTTAATGTTAGGGATAATGAGAACGGGATTTTGTGTGGGAGAATGGAGAGCTTATTTAAGTGCTTCAGCAACGCTTGTAATGTATACATCTCCAGAATATAAAAAATTATTAGAAAAAATTCATGATTGAATGGAATTTACCAGCCATCAAAAATAAAACGGTGGCTGGTATTTTTTTACCCTTGACAACCGAACATACATTCTGTATAATTGCAAATATAGAACATAAGTTCGAAACATTACAACAATCTATCGCATTAGCAGCACGATAGTTAAAAACTGGAACTATAAACACACAGATTCAAAAACTCATTAGATTAAAAATTGCATAGAAGCCATACAGATTAGGAAGTATAGGTAAGCATATAAGCTTGGAGCAATAGAAGTGGTTTGCTCTAAGTTTTATTTTGCTATAGGTTTTTTGCTTTTTGATGAGATTTTGCGGAAATTTCATAAAAGTTGGGAAATGAATGGAGAAATAGAGTGTAGAAACAAAAATTATATGAATAAATTGGAGGATTGATTTATGGAACCTTTACATGAACACAATCAAAAAACATATGAAAATATTTGCCGTATGTATGATGAAGGAATTCAGAGAGTGGCAGTTGTACAACCGACTGGAAGTGGCAAAAGCCTTTTAATGGCAAAACTGATTGAAGATAATCCAGATAGTAGATTTTTTGTTTTGTCTACAAGTCACAAAATCAATGACCAATTCAAAGAAAAATTGGATGAAGAAATGCTGGAAAGATCAGATTTCAATATTTACTGTAATATGCCAAACATGAAGCAGGAAGTAATGGAATCATTGCAGCCTGATTATATTTTTCTTGACGAAATGCACAGGGCTTTAGCCAAAGAGTGGAGTAAAGGCATTAAAGTTCTGTTGGAAATGTACCCTAATGCAAAGGTATTAGGATTGTCGGCAACTCCTATTCGATATCTGGATAAATGTAGAAATGTGGCTAATGAATTATTTGGTGGTAATTTGGCTTGTGATATGAGTTTGTCTCAGGCAATTCTTGATGGGATTCTGCCTATGGCTAGATATGTTTGTGGTGTTTATTCGTATGAGAAAGATGCGGAGAGTTTAAATAAGAAGATTGAGAAAAGCTGTAATAGTGAAGAAGAGAAGAAAGGGCTACTAAAAGAACTGAAAATTTTAAAAGAGAATTTGGATAAGGGGCATGGTGTATCAGATATTTTCAAGAAATATGTAGTAAGTGGCAACGAGAAGTTTGTTGTATTTCTGAAAAATACGACACATTTAAGAGTAATGAAGCCGGTTATTGAGAAATGGTTTCTTGATGCTGGATTTTCTGTACGGCTTTATGAAGTACATTGTAAGAATGCTGAAAAAGACAAGGAATTTCAGAAATTTAAGGAGGATAAGGAGGACGGAATACTTAAATTATGCCTATCGGTAAATATGCTTTCGGAGGGAATTCATGGCGATATTGATGGTGTAATTATGCTTAGAAATACAATAAGTGCAAATATGTATTTTCAGATGATTGGAAGAGCATTTGCTTGTGGTAAGAAGACGATTCCATTGATAATTGATTTGGTTGCAAACAGCCAGTTTATTTCTGATGCTGCTGATAATTTCCCGAATGAAATAAAGAGAGACATTGAAAAGCGGAAAGAAGAATGCAAAAAAGAAGGTAAGAATTATGAAGTTGGTTTTGATGTGGATGAGTTTATTGTGATGGATGAATTTATGGATGTAATTAGTGGATTTAAGGCAATTGAGGGGAAGTTGAAAGGGAGCTGGGATGTATATATTAAGGCATTGAAGCAATATAAGGAGAGAGAAGGAGATTGTGATGTACCTGATAAACATATTGAGATTGTGGATAATGGAATAGGTGTATCGCTTGGAAATTGGTGCGGATATATAAGAGGAGCTAAAAATGGAGTTTCACATGGAAGATTAACAAAAAAGATGGAAGAACAGTTAAACGAAATTGGATTTATATGGAATGAAATAGAGTATAGATTTGAAAAGAATTTAAAAGGAGTTTCGGAGTATTATAAAGAACACAAAAAATATCCAACGTCATGTTCAAAAAATTTGGTTATAAAACGATTAGGTGAATTTATAAATAGAGAGAAGAAGAAAATGCGAGAAAAAGATAGTTCATATCCAAAATGGAAAATGGAAATATTAAAAAAATATTTACCAGAATTTACCTGTGGAAATAATTTTCGGCAATTTGTTTCATATTTAAAACTGTATAAGGATATCAATGGAAATTTGGATATAAAGAGAACAGATACAATAAACGGGTTTCCTATTGGAACACGCTTGCGAAATATAAAAAGGTCGTATAAAAACGGATTCTTAAAGAAAGATAAAATTGAGCAGTTAGAAGAAATAGGGTTATATTTAGAAGTAAAACATCCTTTACAATTTGATGATAAAATAAAACTTGCTCAAGAAGCTATTGGTAAGGGAGTAATAATTAGCAACACAAATAGAATTTATGAGGATATAGATTTTTATTCATGGATAAAAACTACTATAAAAATTAAATATGAAAATAATGGATTAACTAAAGAACAAATTTGTGTCATTGAAAAGCTGGTCGGCAAACCAATATATACAATATTTAATAATGGTGGAGATTATATAAAGGTCATTGATGTATCAAAAAATGAAGAAGTTTTCATATATAGTTCGAAAAGTAAAGCAATAGAATATATACGTGAAAATTTTGGATATCCAATACATATGGTTGTAATTTCTAATTATTTAAATGGAAAATGCCGCTCTCCTTATAAAGGACGTTTTATATTTGAATATGCAAGTGATGAAGAGATAAAGAAGTATTTGGAAGATAGTAAAGTGAGTTGATATATATATAGATAAGCCATTTCGGATCAGACAAGCACCAAGTCTTTCCGATTTGGCTTATCTTATCTGAAGTAGCGTATGGATTTATTGAAATTGTGTGGTTGGATTTGATTTTAAATGGAGAAGTAATAAATGTAGACATTGATTTGTTGTTATTGAATTTTAGATTGTGGAGGTTTAATGAATAATGAGCAAAAAAATTGATTATACAAAGAGGCTAAAGCCGATTTATATAGAATCTATAGAAGCTAATCATATTTATATAAATGGATGTGCTGAAAAGGCAGATAAGAGAATTGAATATAAGATTGGTAGTAGTTGGTTTGAATTCCAAAAGATCAGAATAAGAAAAACAGTTTTGAATGATAGTTTGTTTTTAAGATATATGAACAATAAGATTATAAGGTATAGTGGTGATTTTTGCAGAGATTTTATTGTAGTTAAATTCAATTATAATGCAGAATATAGAATTGATAGTACAGAAGAGAAGGTAACTAAACATGATTTGCGAAAGATGTTTTATAAAAATGGTGTAACTTATACTTTTGAAAAGAAGAATAGGAAAGGCGAAATTGTTGAAAGAGTACCAGTTCACTTTAAAATGCTTATGCGTTCTACTGGCAAGGCAAAAGAAGGTGAGTGTGTATTTATCAGAGACAGCTTGCACCACAAGGCGATTAATTTCCTTACAATGGGGTTATATGACTTGATGGACAAACAGTCTAAAGATGATCCAGAGAAGGTCTTTAAGCTGGTAGAATTATCAGCATACCAGACCTTGACCACAGCAACAGCACAAGGATATATTCAGATTCCATTAGAAAATATTCTTGTTGTAAAAGATGAAGAAGTTTTTTCCGATGCGATGGATGCTGCTATTGTAAAAGTAGAAGATAAAGTATATTTTAAACCTGAATATGAGCTGGATTTCGATTCGCCAAGATTAGAGAATATCATTAATAGAAAGGGATTTACATTTGATGCAGATAAAGCTAAAGATAATAGTTTGACTTTGATCACCGAAAAATCAAAAGATGCATTGAGGAAAAACGGATTTCGCATTAATGGGAAATATCCAGGAGAACATAAGCAGATAGAATATACAAAAAAGGAATGTGTAGTAAATAGAGAATCAAATGTGCAGATAAAAAATATCTTGTGGGATGGAATGGGCTTGATTGATGAATCTATATTTCCAAAGGATAAAGATGGGTTTATATATTGCCGTTCACATTTCTTTAAAAGCTGTCTGTTTCGTGGCAATATACAGGAATTTTTTAAAGATTATTGTAAGAAACACGTTTTAGATTATGATACATATGTTGTTCAAAGCGATATGTTTGGCAGAAACTTAATGCTGAAAGATATTAAAGCGATTGTTACGGATAAGTCATTCAAATGGAACAGTAAATTTGAAGACATGATGGGAGGAACAAAGAAGAAGGCGTATAGATATTATTACAATTATATGAAAAGGTTTGATGATTATTTTTCTATTGTCAAGACTGCTCATCCTAGTCATTGGGGTGATATACAGTTGATGGCATATCAGATGGATAATTCAATCCCGACAACAGACAGGGAGATGTTGGGACATATTACAGAATGCGGAGTAAATCTCTGTAATGAATTGAAAACTAATGATACGGCGTACTTAAAGTATCTGAATAGGAGAAAGAATGATTTTAACATCAATGAATTGTTAATAGAACTGGTCAATCGGAATCCAGATTTTGTAAAAACAGAATTTTTCCGTAAAAAGAAAAGCAGAGATATCAGTAATTTGGTAAAGGATTGTGAAGAAGGCCGCTTGCCTCAGATTGGAGACAACTTAACAATCATGGATAATCCGATGTCTTTATTAGTGAAAGCTGTTGGCGATAAAAATTTTTTGGATGAGGGATGCTTTGAACTTATGAGAGACGGGGTTCAATGCTACGCACCAAGATTTAATGAAGGTGAGAGGCTTGCAGCCTTTAGAAGTCCACATAATTCACCCAATAATATAATACACCTATACAATGTCTATCCGGACAAGCTGATAAAATATTTTCCAAATATTGGGCAGAATGTGGTTGTGTTTAATGCGATTAAGACAGATACACAGGCCAGACTTTCAGGGCATGATTGTGACAGTGACTTTGTATATATAACAAACCAGAAAGAGTTAACAGACCTTGCGAGAAAAGCATACGTTGAATATCCTACAATAATAAATGATGTAGATGAAAATGGTGCAAATAATTATCATTTTACATTAGAGGATTATGCGGAAATGGATAATCAAATTTCAGATGCTCAGGAATCAATAGGGACATCTACAGATACTGCCCAGCTTGCTTTAAGCTATTATTATGATGGAGGTATGGAAAGTAAGGAATTAGAAGATTGTTTTATTGTTTTATCCGTAATAGGACAGATCAGTATTGACCTTGCGAAAAAATGTTTTGATATAGATGTTGTAAAAGAAATCAACCGTATTAGAAACCTTCCATGTATGAAACGAAATGAAATCCCTCAATTTTTTGCAAGCAATAAAAAGAGAAGAAATAATAAAGATTTTGAGGGCAAGGAAATTGTATCTATGAATTGCCCTATGGATATCATGGCAGATATAATTGAGGAAAAGGTTATTAAATATGCGGATCGTGAATCACATCTGCCATTACGTAATTTCTGGAATAAGGGCATTATTGGGAAAGCAAACAGGTATAAAA
The DNA here is from genome assembly GCA_910574255.1 of Clostridia bacterium. Lineage (GTDB taxonomy): Bacteria > Bacillota > Clostridia > Lachnospirales > Lachnospiraceae > Laedolimicola. The sequence goes on along the minus strand of CAJTAK010000032.1, from coordinate 7,213 downwards.
AAGACAAGTTTGTAGAAGAGGTAAGAAGATACAATAAATATGATAAGTGGCTTGAAAAACATGAAACAGAAATGAGTAAAGAAACTTTTTTCTCATTGAAAAACCGTAATATGACACAGTTTCTTGCAAAAGTCAGTAAAGAATTGGATCAAGAAACCATCATGCAGTTGGTGATTTATGCTACAGATGATGATAATTCAGATATACGTGCAACACTTTTGAATTTTCTCTTTAAGCTGCATAAAGATGAATTCATGAATTGTTTTATAAAAAATGGTCAAAATCAGGGTGAAACTCTTACACAAAATGCTTAGGAACCCCATAAATACGGCATTTTGAAATTCCCTATAAGGGGAAGGAGAAGTATATATACATGAAAGGAACGTAAGCCGTGTAGTGTATATAATTTTCTCTTCCCCAAAATGTAAATATCGTACTATCGGCATTGGCAGTATCTGATATTTGTGGAAGAATCCAGATCATAGAAAGCTGCCAATGCCATGCTCATAACTGCATTATGCAGTTGACATAAATTCTTCCAAATGCATTACTTCTCCAAATATTCAGTTTTTTAGTCGATATAAGCCTCAAAACTTATATCGGCACTCGTGCTTCCACAAGGCACCCAAATAACAACAAATGTATCATATGGCGTTTTAAGATACGAAACTGTATGGTACAAAAATCTGGTAAAGGACTACCACACTTTACCAGAGATACAAGCCGCATGGTGATTTCTACCACAGTCATCATGCGGTAATGTATGAAAAATAATATTGAATATTTTTTTTATAAAGAAAACTTTGTATGTAAATAGTAGGAGGGAAGGTGGAAAATTGAGCCAAGCAGAACTGAGAGAATTGTATCGTAATCGTCTTAAATGTGAAAAACAGTGTTATATTGCAGAACAGACAGGTATTAATGTTTCTGTATTGAGTCAGTTTAAGAACGAGCGTATAGATTTATATGATCATCTCTTTGAGAAATTAGAAGCATATCTTTTAAACAATTAAGCAACCTATAAACTCAGCAAATCTTTGAAATTCAAAGTAAATCTTATAATCTTAAATTCAAAGCAGCCTAATATTCCAGGCTGCAAAAATCAAATTGAGACAACTAAATAATGTAGAAAAATTGAATATGGAAAAGAATCGGATTTGTGGATTCCGATTAAGAGAATAATGAAATATGGAGGAATTAACTACGGAAAGGAAACAGACGAGTAATACTAACATCACCCTTAATAACATTTATAATGGTATCAAAAAGCTGAAGCCGGAATATCAGAAGATAATTCTTGGTTATAAGCTTCCCGATTTGTATTTGCTCTTTGAGAATAATACAGAATACCAGAAGTATTTGAAAGAACTAATCAACAGTGCAACAATATACATTAATACATTTGGTGCATTGATTGCTCTGCATAAAGAAGCACTTGAAGAAAGCAAAAGAACACAGGAGTTTGATATCTTGGATACTATGAATGAGGTTTATGATAGCCTATCAGAAGATAAGAAAATAGAATTTTGTGAGAATATGCTTTCTAAGAAAGAATTTTTTGTAGATGCATATAAAAGGATGATGGATACGTTTGAAAGTGCAATAGAGACGCAAAAATGTGAGGTGGTGGAGGGTGTAGCAGAGAATTAATTATAGAAGGAATGATTAAAAGAGAAAAAGAAAATATGTTCGACAGTACTTGAAAATGAGTAATGCTTATAGTACAATGTATTAAAATGATAAGGTTCCCTGTTGGATGATTAAGTATAGGAGACAAACTATGATCAAATTATATGAGATTGAAGACTGGCCAGCAAGAAGTAAAGATGAGGCATTAGTTTCTGCTAGTAATTGGTCAGGAATAAATAAAGAGGATTTCAAGTGCGAAGTTGTAAAGGAACCGAAAAGAATAGGCTTATTCAAAAAAGAAGACGGCATTTACCATCATTGGTATGAATATGAGGGCATGGATGCACATAAAGAATTAAAGGTTGTAGATGCCCATATGTATTTTGATACTATACAGAAAAAAATTCTTGTTGTTAGATATCATATTAAACCTTATGAGATTGATTATTCTGACCTAATAGATTATGAAATGGTGATAAGTTCCAGTATTAGCACCAGAACCCGTACAATAAGCAATAAAAATAAAGCCCTCAAAGGGGCTATACTGTTTGGAACAACGGGAGCGATTGTTGGGGCGGCTGATTCACAAATAATAACCGAAACATCATCTTCGGAGATCGCAGAACTAATTATAAGGTTAAAATTTGAAAATAAAAAACCATTTGAGATTTTGACTTGTAATACGAAATGTAATACAAAAAACGAAAAATGGAGAGATATTTTAGACCAAGGCAAAATAGCAGACGAATTTTTTAGGGAACTTTTAGAAAACCAGTAATAAAAAAATTGAATAAAGAAATGTTAAAAGACAGTCTAGGGGCTGTCTTTTTGAATGCAAAAAATATATTTAAAGGAGTATGTAATACATGGCACAAAATAATTTTATATTTGATTTAATTGCTGTGCTGAAGAAAGCTGAATCCAAAAAGCAGATCAAAGAGGATATTAAAAATCTTGGAGATTTTAAACTTCCTTTGATTGGTACGCTTAATAAATCTAAAACAAAATCTCAGATAAAGCAGGATTTAGCATCTTTAAATGGCACGGTAAACCTTACAGGAAAAATTGATGGCAAAGGTATTAATTCATCGGTACAGCAGGCAACCCAACAGGCACAAAAGCAGATGGATGCAAAACCTGTTGAAGTCAGCTTTTCAGTTAAGAAAGATAAGCTGGTGAAGGATATTAAGCTGTTAGCGCAGCAAAATAGCAGATTGTTCAAAGATGCTGATATGACTGTGAAATATAATTCTTTACTTGACAATGCAGAACTGGCTTCCAATACAACGGAATTGAGTATTTTAAGAACAGAATTAGGAGCATTTCGCTCAGAATTAAAAATTACAGGGAACAGTGGTTTGACCATGACGGATGCATTAAAGAATGGATTCTCAAAGATATTACAGCTTTTTGGCGGACATGGAATTATAATGCAGTTTACAGCACAGTTGCGTAATGCGTGGACAGAAGCAAAAGAATTAGATAAATCTATGACAGATTTATCTCGTGTCAATGCGGAAATCACAAGAAGCGGCTTCCCTGAATATCTGGACAGGGTTATTGATAAGACTAAGCAATTAGCTGTTGCGACAAAAGATTACATAGATGCTGTCACAACATTTTCAAGAGCTGGTTATAATCTTACTGATTCTGAAACATTAGCAGATATGGCAGTACAGCTTGAAAAGATTGGCGATATGGATTCTGTATCTGCTTCAAAAGCACTTTTGGCTGGATTGCAAGCATATGAAAAGATTGATGGCTATAGTATGGATCAGCTTGCAGAAAAAACACAGGCACTTAATGATAAGATAGATCTGTTGGGGAACACTGCATCAATTACACAAGCTGAATTAGCCGAGGGCATTCAGGCTGTAGGTTCTGTAATGAGTGATGCAAATACTTCCGTAGATGAGTTCCTCAGTTTGTTATCAGCCGGGAACAGATCCGTACAAGATTCTAATAAGGTAGCATTGGCAATTCGTACCTCTGCGCTTAGAATCCGCAGTTGTACAGCTGAATTGGAAGAGATGGGCGAAACAACAGATGATGTCATTGAATCTACATCTACTCTGGCAGAGAAGATTAAAGCATTGACTAATATAAATGGTAGCGGTGGTGTCAATATCTTAGAAGCAGACGAAGAAACTTTTCGCTCTATTTATGATATTTATAATGATATTGCAAAAGTATATGATAAAATGTCAGATAAGGATGCCAGTGCATTGCTTGATCTTATCGCCGGGAAAAATAGAAGTAACCAGATTTCTGCAATTCTGCAAAATATGTCAGAAGCAAATGTGCTTTTAGAACAATCTTTAAATGCAGCAGGAACCGCCAGTGCCGAGTATGAAATATATTTAAATAGTGCAGAAGCTGCTTCTGAGAGATTCGGTACAGCTATGACTGAAGCCTATAGCAATATTATTAGTGGAGAAACAGTAAAGGGATTAGCAAATGCAGGATCGGCAGTGCTGGATTTTGCAAATTCCTGGAATCTCCTAGAAGGAACACTTAGAGGGTTCGTGGTGTTAGGTGTTCTGAAAGGTCTAACTACCCTTACAGTAGCATTTAAGAACAGTACGATACAGATTTCAAATTATGGTTCAGCGCTTGATGCTGTGAAACAGATTGGTGTTTATGCACAAGGTACAGAGAAATATGCTAAAGCAATGGACACACTGAAATCATCATGTGTCAACCTGACAGATGCACAATTGAAACAGGTTCTTTCTAATAGAAGTTTGGAGAAATCCCAATTAATTGAGATTTTACAATTAGATACATTAGAAAAAGAACAGATAGAAGCAAGGTTATCCCAACTTGGACTAATACAAACAACAGAAACGCAGACAGTAGCACAAGGAGCAGCCACAGCAAGCACATTCAGTTTTACCGCAGCAGTCAAAGGGCTTGGTGCCAGTTTAAAAGCAGCCTTTTTAAGCAACCCTGTTGGAATTGCTATTATGGCTATTAGTACAGTTATTGGTATTGCCACATCTGCTACTACAAAATACAACCAACAATTAGAAGAAACACGCCAGAAAAACATAGAAGCGGCAAATGCAGCATCCGAAAAGTCCAATAATCTAAAAGACCTCTATAATGAATACAACCGTCTTGTATCCATTCAGGCAAGGACAACTTCTGAGGAAGAATCTTTCAAGACAGCGGTAGAAAACATTACAAAAGCCTTAGGCGACAAGGCTCAGATGCTCGAAGGACTTACAGTCGGTACGGATGAATATGCACAGGCTTTGTCCAGAGCTACAAAAGAGGAATTGCAAAGTCAGGCAGTAACCGCCGCTATTGGAAGAAAATCAGCAGAGGAAGCGTTACAGGAAAAGATATGGAGCAATTGGGCAGGCTCAAAAATATCTGTTGATTCTAATAATAAAGGAAGAGCACTATCCGATGAAGCACGAAAAGCAGTAGATATTGTTTCAGATTCTCTGAAAGAATTTGAGACTATAAACCGTACATGGAATAATCTATCATGGGATATTTCATCAAATAATCCAACAGAGGCATTAGAATTTTACAATGCATTGATAGAAGCAAGGGAAAGGCTGGTTTTAGCATCACAAGATAATGAGAGGCTGTTAGACACAGAAATTTATTCAGATATGAACAATGCAATCAATACCATGTCTGAAAGCCTTGATACCTATATACAACAGCTGTATGAGGAGAAAAAGCTTAATTATTTAGCAAATAACAGCATTCCGGTTACAACAGAAGAATATAACGCCATGGAAGCTGCTATGATGGATGCTGCTGGTGCAAGTGTTGATTTACAGGATAAATTCAAAGAATTATTAGTAACAGATTTTTCAAGCTTGGCTGTAAATGTTGAGAATGCTGTTGATGCGGTAAAAGATACTGTAAATTCTGTTTCGGAGAGTAACGGTATTCCTTTATCTATCACCCAGACAGTAGACCAACTAAATACCCAAATAAAGCCAGCCTTCGATTCGCTTAAATCAGCATGGCAGGACATTTTCACAGATGAAGGATTCAAGCTGAACAGCATAGACATCCTTTCAACATGTGATTCCATAAAGTCAAAGCTTGACGAAATGTCAGAATTAGGTTTATCCATAGACTATTCTGCTTTTGAGGATTTTGTACAGGTGTTGAATAATGCAGAAGCTACGGAAGAAGACGTGGAAAATGCATTTGATGGGCTTGCATCCTCTATTACAAGTGCAGGACTGAGCGGCGCAGAAGATTTTGAAACATTGAAATCAGCCCTTGAAGATTTGGGGATAATCAATGATGAGCTTGTGGCATTTGAAGCCTTAATCAGCAATACAGATGTATTGAAGGAAAAAGGGCTGGATTTAGCTGATGCCACGGAAGAACAGATACGGTCATTTGCTAATGAGGTTGTTTCTGCCGAAAATCTTGAACAGGCCATTGCAATGCTGACATTCCAAAAAGAATTATGTGCGCTCCAGGGTATGGATACTTCCGGAGAAGTTGCAAATTTACTTACGTTGGCTGAGAATGCAGGGTATACAGGAGAAGTAATCCAATATTTAACCGAACTGGAACAATTATATCAGCAGGTGGCAAGCGGTACATTAACGCCGGGACAGTTGGATGCCAAATTAGCAAGAGCCGAAGAACTACAAAATTTAATTAAAGAATCTGCCAGCCAAATCAATTATGAACCAAAAGTTGATTTTTCCAATGTTGGAGGCGGCAAATCAGGTGCATCAAAAGCAGCCAAGGAAGCGGCAGACACATATCTGGAATCCTTTGAAGACGAGCTGAAAGGCTTAAAGGATCTGAAAGATGCCGGAGTCATTACAGAGAAGCAGTATTTGGATCGGTTAAGGGCATTATATGTAAAATATTTCAAAGATAAAAAGCAGTATGCAGAAGAATACGCAAAATATGAGAAAGAATACCTTAACGGTATGAAATCACTCTACGAATCTGTATTTGCCCATTTCATTTCTAAAATTAATGATAGAATTAAGGGCATTGAGGATGAGAAGGATGCCGCCGTGGATGCATTGGAAGAGGAAAAGGATGCCGCTGAAGCTGCTTATCAGGCAGAGATTGATGCTATAGAGAAAGCTAATAAAGCAAGAGAACGCCAGCTTGACCTTCAGCAGAAACAGTACAACCTTGAAAAGCTCATGAATCAAAAGACAGCCCTTTTGTACAGCGAAGGCAAGGGAATGCATTATGAAAATGACATGTCCGGGGCACGAAAAGCAAGGGACGAAGTGGAAAAGGCAAAAGATGAAATCCGTGTCGCAGAACTAGAGGAAATGCTAGAAAAGAGCAATGCATACTATGATGAACTGATTGAACAGACAGAGAAGTATTATGACACTTTGATAGATGCACTGGAAAAGCAGAAGTCAAAGTTTGAAGAACTTCAGGATCTCCTGGATCAGGCACAGATGCAGGCTGTTCTTAAAGAACTTGGAATTAATGAGGAAGAACTTCTGGCAGGTTCTGAAAAAGAGTTTAATAAGCTTCGTGATTCTTATATAGGCATACTGGCTGATTTGAACGCAGGAAACAGCGACGTGCTGAGTGCTCTTTCAGAATTGTCCGGCATGGC
>CAJTAK010000031.1 GCA_910574255.1 Clostridia bacterium | reverse complement strand
TAGCCGGGGGAAAAGCCGGAGATAACATCAAAGGCTTACCTATCGGAACCTCTCGTTTATATCCGGAGCGAGAAGGACATTTTGAAACTCGTAAACACAATCATTTTAAACACCAAAGGGGAGGGGCAGCAATCCGGCGAAGATTTTTGGGTGAAAGCCGAAAAGCTCTATTACACCGCACTGATCGGGTACATCTGGTATGAGTGCGTGGAGGAAGAACAGAATTTCACTACTCTGCTTGACATGATAAATGCCAGCGAAGCAAGGGAGGATGACGAGGAATTTAAAAATCCCGTTGATTTGATGTTCGATGAGCTGGAGGAAAGAGAGCCGGAGCATTTTGCAGTAAAGCAGTATAAAAAATACAAACTGGCGGCGGGCAAGACAGCGAAAAGCATCTTAATTAGCTGTGGCGCACGTTTAGCCCCCTTTGACATCAAGGAGCTGCGTGACCTGACAAGCTATGACGAGTTGGGACTGGATATGATTGGGGATGAAAAGACAGCGCTGTTTGTCATTATCTCCGATACCGATGACACATTTAATTTTATCGTGTCAATCATGTATACGCAGCTTTTCAATCTGCTCTGTGACAGGGCGGACGATGTGTATCATGGCAGGCTGCCCGTCCATGTGCGCTGCTTGCTCGATGAGTTTGCCAATATTGGGCAAATACCAAAGTTTGAGAAGCTGATTGCCACAATCCGGAGCCGGGAAATATCAGCTTCGATAATTTTGCAGTCGAAGTCGCAGCTTAAAGCCATTTATAAGGACAACGCCGACACCATTGAAGGGAATTGTGATACCACCTTATTCCTCGGAGGGAAGGAAAAGACCACCTTAAAAGAGATGGCGGAAATTTTGGGTAAGGAAACTATTGTGCGCCCGTTAGGGTGTATGCCATAAACCGCCTTTAGCAAGCGGTAGACAAAGATATCAAAGAAAGGAAGGTGAAAATTTACTGTCTATCATTCCACGACTTATCCGTGAAGGGAAACCTTCTGGGGAGTGTAGCATGTCGTTGTTATAGCAAATACGGCTATAACTGGCATAAAACGGCGCAATCTTCTAACCGTCATTTTATGCGGGGATGAAAATCCGTGTATGAGGATGAAAGCTAAACTGCTTGATTGGTAGCCGGAGCCTGGGAGTATCTGGCCTACGTGCGAAAGGAGATGGAACGCACGGTGCTTTGGCGGCTGTCGCTCGATTGTCGGCAGGCGTGTGATATCCGAAGCAAGGCAAGCCTTAGATTAGGCTGAACGGCGAACGCCACATATCTACAAAGATTACCGACAACACGGAACGCTATGTATGGCATACGCTACCGGGGATGACCTAAACCCGCCCATTTGCGGGCATGGTTACACAGCTCCCATAGTAGCCCGTGGACTCTGGATTTACAGGGATAGCCGTAAAAACGGAAGCGGGAGAGCCGCCCACATGACGAAGGGGAGCAGTATGCTTTTAATACAAACAAGAAAGGAAGGTGCGTGAGGCATCATGAGAAATCCAACTGATGTATTAAATAGCCTGAACAAACAGTCTAAAGATTTATCGTATAGGTTCCAAAGGCTTTACCGGAACCTGTACAACCCGGAGTTCTACCTGTTGGCATACAGGAACATCTACGCCAATGAGGGGAGCATGACGCCGGGTGTGGATGGAGAAACACTGGACGGGATGGGCAGTCCGAGAATAGAGCGCATCATCAGCGCATTGAAAGACCGCTCCTACCGCCCGAAACCTGCACGGCGTACATATATTGCGAAGAAAAACAGCAGTAAAAAGCGTCCGCTTGGGATTCCTTCCGGGGATGACAAGCTGGTGCAGGAAGTAGTCAGAATGATACTGGAAAGCATTTATGAACCAGCCTTCTCCGACTATTCCCACGGATTCCGCCCAAAGAGGAGCTGCCATACAGCCCTCGAACAGATACAGCGGACATTCGCCGGGGCAAACTGGTTTGTGGAGGGGGATATTCAGGCATGTTTTGACAGCTTTGACCACCACGTGCTGATTGATATCCTGCGCAGACGCATTGATGACGAAGCATTTATCACATTGATGTGGAAGTTTTTAAAAGCCGGATATATGGAACAATGGCAGTACAACAGGACATACTGCGGCACTCCGCAGGGTTCTGGCATCAGTCCCGTCCTGGCAAATATTTATCTGCATGAACTGGATAGGTACGTGGAGGAATATAAGGCAGGCTTTATAAAAGGAAACAGGATAAACCGCAAAGTGAATCCGGAATACGCCAGACGGAACCGTGAGGTGCAGAGGTTTATGCGCCGGAACAGGGAAGTATGGGACAGCCTTTCCGAAGCCGAAAAGAAAGAACGTGCCGGGGAATTACGCAGACTGCGGGAGAAACAGAGGGAAATCCCGTCTAAGCAGTTTCGGGATGAAACTTACAAAAACCTGCAATACGTCCGTTATGCGGATGATTTTATCATAAGCATTATCGGGAGCAAAAAGGACGCTGAAGCCTTAAAAGCAGATTTAGCCGTGTTCCTCAAAGAAAAACTGAACCTTACGCTGTCAGTGGAGAAAACCAAAATCACCCACGCAACTGGCCGGGCGAGGTTTCTTGGCTACGATATTTCAATTTCAAAAAGCCAGGAAGTCACAAAACGCCAAGGCAGGAAAGTGAAGGGATACAGCGGCGCAGTGAAACTATATATGCCGCATGAGAAATGGGAATCGAAACTATTGGAGTATGGTGCAATCCGTATCAAGAAAGACAAAGTTACACACAAAGAGCATTGGAAAGCCATCCACAGGCCACAGCTCATTAACCGCAAAGACATTGAAATCCTGTCAAAGTACAACTCTGAAATCAGAGGTCTGTACAACTACTACTCACTGGCATGTAATGTATGCGCAATGAGTAAGTTTGCGAGTCTGATGCATTACAGTATGCTGAAAACATTCGCAAATAAATACCGCACAAAGACCAGAAAGATTAAGAAGAAATATTTTAGGGATGGACGGTTTACAGTCATTTATAAGACAAAAAGCGGTATGAAGGAGAGCGTATTTTACAGAGGGCCTTTTATCCGCAAGGATAAGCCCAATGTGCCGCAGGCAGATATTCTTCCGGCCTACAAACGGTATGACAGACCAAACCGCATAGCGGCAAAACTGCGCTCAAAAACTTGTGAACTCTGCGGACAGTACACAAATGACGTGGAGATTCATCAGGTAAAACGGCTGAAAAGCCTTAGCGGTGAATATGAGTGGGAAAAAGTCATGCTAAAGAATCGCAGGAAAACGCTGGCAGTATGTCCGGCGTGCCACCGTGAGATACACGGAAAAGACTGATTTTGTTAGTTGACGGCATATGGAGAGCCGTGTGCATCGAGAGGTGCCCGCACGGTTCGGGAGGGAGCGTCCACGAGGCGCTTACCTCATGACCTTTACAATACCTCTGACACAAGGGGTACGTCGCAGTCCTACGGTTTAAATTATCAAAAGACCGGAAAAGAATTGATGTCGATGGATGAGATTTCGGTTATGGATGGTGGAAAATGTATCATGCAGCTTAGAGGGGTTAGACCATTCTTCTCCAATAAGTTTGACATCACAAAGCACAAGCAGTACCGCCTTCTGTCTGATTTTGATGACAAGAACGCCTTAGACATCGAAAAATATGTGAAAAACCTGTGTAAAGCAAGAGTCAGGGACAATGACACCATTGATGAGGTGGAGGATGCGGGCGTGATTGAAGCATGACAACTGAATATGGAAAAAACTGAATAGGGAACTTGTAAACCAGCAACAGGACTTCTGGACAAAAAGTCCAAAAGTTACGGAAACGGAGTTTTGAATGTACTTGGGAAAGGACAAAACAAAGCGTCCGGCATAGCCAATCGCCAAACTGAATATGCCGGATGCCCGCAGGGTTCTTCCTAAAGGATTGCCCTGTCTTTATCTTACCATAAGGCAGGGCATTTTACACGAAAAACTCTTTCGGAAACTAGACAAAAATTATTTTTGAGAAAGAAAGAGGTAGAAACATGGCATTTTTTACAACAGCGGTAACAGGATTAAAGACAGTCGTAACAGCAATCGGAGCAGGCGTTGGAGTATGGGGCGTCATCAATCTTCTTGAGGGATATGGAAATGATAATCCGGGTGCAAATGCTCATGTACGGTAAAGAAGCAAGAAACCGAAAACAAGAGAAAGACCGCCAGCACCACACTATTCCGAACCAAAGAAATCAAAGACCAAAAGACAAGCACCGTGGAAATGTGCATAACAGGCTATGGAATCATGGATAACTCTATTCACAGTACATGGAAAAGCTAGCTTGTTTTATTCGCCTAATCGTATATGATTATATATATGGCTGTTATAAAAAAAATTAAAAATGTTTGTAACAAATCGCACTTAAAAAGAACTAACAATATGAGGTGCTGATATGGATAAAGAAAAAATTGATGAAATATATCGTGAAAACGCCGCCATGATATATAAATATCTATGCGGTTTAACGCAGGACAGCGGACTTGCCGAGGAACTGACGCAGGAAACATTCTTTCAAGCAATTAAGGGGATTGACAAGTTTAGGGGAGATTGTAAAATTTCCGTCTGGCTATGCGGTATTGCCAAAAAAATATGGTATAAAGAACTGGAAAAAAGAAGCAGGCACAAAACCGCCCCACTAGACGATATGATACCTTCCACAGAAAATGTTGAAAGTAAAAGCCTTGACAATTTAGAAAAAATAGAAATATTCCGCCTAATGCACAACCTTGATGATGTAACAAGAGAAGTCATGTATTTGCGATTAGCAGGAGAACTACAATTTTCTGAAATTGCGGCTATTTTGGGAAAAACGGAAAACTGGGCGAGGGTAACTTATTATCGGGGAAAACAGAAAATAATGAAAGGAATGAGAGAATGGAACTAAGGGAAAAAGAATTAGCTTGTGAGATTGTCAGAGATTTACTTCCTCTCTATATTGACGAAATGGTAAGTGATGTTTCTAAAAAAAGCATTGATAACCATTTAGAGCATTGTACAGAATGTAGTGAGATATATCACGATATGGCTTGTCATTTGGAAATGGAAACGCCGTCAACAGAAATTTCAGATGTAAAAAGATTTTTGAATAAAACAAAGAAAATGTATCTGTTATATGGCTTAGGTTGTCTTAGCTTTATTGCAATACTGATCTGTCTGATTGTGGATTTGGCGGTAAACAAAGGACTTACATGGTCTTTGATTGCCGGAAGTTCCTGCCTGTTTGCAGACGCTTTTATATATACTCTTTCAACCTGTAAAAAGAATAAAGGCTGTATTGCAATGGCAGTAATAAGCATTGGGGTGTTTGTCCTGCTTTCTGTCATACAGATTACCCGGTATTATCTGATTGGAACAGGGACATTTTGGCTTTTCCGTTATGGTGTGCCTATCCTGCTGTTATGGCTTTTTGTCCTTTGGCTTCCAGTGCTTGCAAGAATATTTCTAAAATGGAATATTTGGGATTGCATAGCATTGTTCCTATTTTTGGTAATCATAGGAAACTATGTCACAAAACTGATTACGGGAGATTATATGTGGGAAGACGCGCTCCATATGCAGGGATTTATAGGCAATGCCCTTGGAGAAGTAATTGGAATTATAACATTTGGATTTATAGGGAGGATTAAAAAATGGAGAAAATAATCAGTGTAAAAAATCTAAGAAAAGCATACAAAAAGGAAACTGCCGTTCAGAATGTATGCTTTGAACTTGCACCCGGAAATATCATGGGACTATTGGGGACAAACGGGGCGGGCAAAACTACGACATTAAAGATGATTACAAATTTGTGTTCCAAAGATAATGGGAAAATCGTCATAGACAACGTATCATTAGACGAAAATCCCGGACTGGCATTATCAAAGGTTGGGGCGGCACTTGACACCCCTAGTTTTTATCAAGAACTGACTGCAAGAGAAAATATAGAATGTTTTGCACATCTATATGAAAATATCCCAAACGGGCAAGTTATGGAATTGCTTGATTATGTCGGACTTAGTTCACAGGCAGAAAAGAAAGTGAAAAAGTTTTCTCTTGGAATGAAACAAAGACTGGCATTGGCAAGGGCTATGTTAGGACAGCCAAAACTGATTATTTTAGATGAACCGGCAAACGGATTAGACCCGCAGGGACAGATTAACCTATACCGTCTGATTTGCGATATGGCAAAAGAACGAAACACAACATTTATTGTTTCATCACACCAACTGCATGATATGGAAAAATTCTGTACTGATATTTTAATTTTGGATAAGGGCAAAAGTATCTTGCAGGGAAAAACGGAAAACATTTTATCCGAAACAACAAATATTGTGGACTGCATACTGGAAGAAACAAACGCTGCCCGGAGTGTCCTCTCCGGGTGTAACGGAATTAGTTTGGTTTCACAGAAAGGAAATCAGTTTACAATCAAACTTGAAAATGTCTGTTTTGATGAATTTGTTAAAAACCTTGTAGCAAGCCATTTGCATATTCACTATCTTTCCATGCGGAAACACTCATTGCAGGATCTTTTTCTAAAACTGACAGGGGGAGCAGAGCCATGTATCCATTAACAAGATTATATGCAAGAAAACTATACAGACAAAAATTGATCTACATTTTTTTTGCCTGCTTTTTTACAGCTTCTTTCTTTTACGCTTTTCTAATTTCAACACCGCAAATGGAAGAAATGCTGAATATCAATATTGGAATTGTCGGGAGAAAAAATTTCCCCGAATTTATGATGCGGTTTTATGTCGGGACAGTGGGTATTCTTTTTAATGTATTTCTGCTGACACTGTTTATTTGTGAAGAAGATAGGAACAAAATGCTTTACCAGCCTTTATTGCATGGGGAAAACCGCAGCAGAATGATACGTTCAAAAATCTATGTTGCTGTCAGTATGTCAATGATTTTTGTTTTGTTGGTGGCTTTTATCAATTACATAACAGCCTTTATGCGTTGGGGTTATGAAATCTTTGAACAGGCAGCCTTTATCAGAACCATTATAAAATATCTGTTATCGGGTATCTATATGTCGGTTATAACGCTTGGTATAGTCACACTTTGTATCTGTACCCGCAACGCATGGAAAACAATATTTTTTGTGATTATTTATCTATTGATAGACCAATTTATATACAGTTCCAATATTGCTTTATTACAAAAAATATGGGTTGGATATTACCTTAACCTTTGGACGTTTGCATATGAGTATCAGAAAATACCATTTAGCGAACTGCTTATAGGAATATCCATCATGATACTGTACGGAATTGCTTTTTTTCAAATATCCCTATATAGAACACAAAAAATTGATTTTTGAGAGAGGTAAAAAATGATTATAAGATTATTAAATATACAATTTGCACGACTAAAAAGGCAAAAGATATTATACTTATTTTTTTTCGTAATGGCAGTGATTATCATTTCCAATGCGCTTCAAGAAGATAATGGCATGGGATACTATGCAGGCGGTAAATTTCCAACAATGTGTATGCAGTCCTATATTGATATTGTCGGTACGCTATTCCTTAGTTTTATCAGCGCAGTGTTGATTTGTGGGGAAAAGGCAAGCGGTATGTTTCGGCAGCCTTTGTTGAATGGTGTTTCCAAAAAACAGCTTTTAATCGCAAAAACTGTTAGTATTTTCACAGTTGCGCTAATATGTTTTTTATTTGTGGTAATCGTCAGCATTGTAACAGGTTTCTTTTTATGGGGCAGCCATATCTTCGATCATGCACAGGAATATTTGTTACAAATGTTGTTATTAGCTTTTCCGCAGACTACTATGGTTCTGTTTTTAGTGCTTTTATCCTTGTATATGTCGAATATATCCAGTATGATGTGCGCTTCTCTGATTATTTTATTAGTCAATAATTTGTTCAGCCAGTTTTTTGGCAGTTACATATCGTTTATAGACTTTATGTATTATCTGTATGCTTTTTCCGGGTATAACGGAATGGAATTAACAGGCAAAATGATTGTATTAGGAATTGCTGTTAATGTCATAACAGGAATTATCCTTGTTTATGGAATTAGCAGACGCACGAATAGTATGATAATGTAAAAATACATTGCACTTTGAAAGTGGGCGATAATATTATGAAAATACTGTTGCTGACATTTAATGAACATGAAGAAAAAGCGATTGACAAAATCTTAGCAACAATCTCTGACTGCGTATCACTTGAAGCCGTGCAGACTATTCCCGTCCCTGCTTCGGGAATGTCTTTTCCGGGACTGGAAATAAGGCTGCACCAACGCCGGGTATTAAAAGACGGGGCAGACATAAACCTAACACGATTGGAATACGGCGCACTCTGCTACCTTGCCGCCAGTCCGGGGCGGGTATTCACAAAAGCACAAATCTTTGAAGCCGTGTGGAGCATGGAAAGCGAAAGCTGCCAGTCAAGCGTGGCAAATGTAATCTACAATTTGCGGAAAAAAATAGAGCCGGACAGTCGCAAACCCACCTACATAAAGACCGTTTTAGGTATGGGCTACAAGTTTGCTTCCGGGGAATAATAACCAAATAACTGCCGTCCATCACAGCGGCATACCATGACAGGAAATCTGAATAGGTTTCCTGTTTTTTTGCGCCAAAAACCGTGCCAATTTTCCAACTTTGTCGAAAAGTTTTATCAAAAAGTTTCCCAAAACTTTGCCATATTTGCATTTCTCTGCGTAGTAAGGAATAGAGGGGGAAATTTACGCTGTTTTCTTAGAGCAAGATTCTACCACAGTACCAAATTTCGCTAATCGCTCATTTTGTCCTATGGGAATCTTGTTGGGGTTGCCACCCCAAGCCCGCCTTTTTGCGGCTTGCGCCGCTTGAAAAATCCCCGAAAAAATATTTTCGGATTTTTCAAAAAACACTTCCGCTTTGCCCCCTGTTTTTCTCCTATTGGTGAGAGGGCAAATCATAAAAAGAAAGGAGCTGAAAGCCATGAAAAGATACAACACGCCCCACCGCCACCGGGTAATCAAGACACGCTTGACCGAGGAAGAATACGCCGAGTTTTCCGAGCGTGTCACCCTCTGCAAAATGAGCCAAGCCGAGTTTATCCGGCAAGCACTTATCAAGTCAAGCATACGCCCGGTCATTACTGTTTCCCCGGTCAATGATGAACTGCTTTCTGCCGTTGGGAAACTCACAGCCGAATACGGGAAAATCGGCGGCAACTTGAACCAGATTGCCCGCTGTCTAAACGAGTACGGCGCACCTTATAACGCCCTCTCCCAAGAGGTACGAGCCGCCACAGCGGAGCTTGCCGCCTTGAAGTTTGAAGTCTTGCAGAAAGTAGGTGAAGCCGTTGGCAACATTCAAACATATCAGCTCTAAAAATGCCGATTATGGAGCTGCCGAACAGTACCTAACCTTTGAGCATGACGAGTTTACCATGAAGCCCACACTGGACGGAAACGGGCGGCTTCTCCCCCGTGACGATTACCGCATATCTTCCCTTAATTGCGGTGATGAAGATTTTGCAATCGCCTGTATGCGCTCCAATCTGAAATACGGCAAGAACCAGAAACGGGAGGACGTAAAGAGCCACCATTACATTATCAGTTTTGACCCCCGTGACGCACCAGACAACGGCTTGACCGTAGACCGGGCGCAAGCATTGGGAGAGGAATTTTGCAAGACGCATTTCCCCGGACACCAAGCCCTTGTCTGCACCCACCCGGACGGGCATAACCACAGCGGCAACATTCATGTGCATATCGTAATCAATTCCCTACGGATTGCGGAAGTGCCATTGCTGCCGTACATGGAAAGACCAGCCGACACAAGGGAGGGCTGCAAGCACCGCTGTACGGACGCAGCTATGGAGTATTTCAAAGCGGAAGTCATGGAGATGTGCCACCGGGAAAACCTCTATCAGATTGACTTGCTGAACGGGAGCAAGAACCGCATTACCGAGCGTGAGTATTGGGCGAAACGGAAAGGACAAGCCGCACTGGATAAGGAGAACGCTTCCCAAGCCGCCACGGGAGAGCCGCCCAAACAGACCAAGTTTGAAACCGACAAGGAGAAGCTGCGGCGCACAATCCGAGCCGCCCTGTCCTCTGCCGTTTCCTTTGAGGATTTTTCCGGGAAACTGCTACAACAGGGCGTGACCGTCAAGGAGAGCCGGGGGAGATTATCGTATCTCACGCCGGACAGGACGAAGCCCATCACCGCCCGGAAACTGGGTGATGATTTTGACCGAGCCGCCGTACTGGAAGCACTCACCATAAACGCACAGAACGCCGCCAGAGCCGCCGAAACGCCCCTACCCAAGCAGGAATACCCCCGCAGTATAAAAGACCGTTTACAGCGCAACAAAGCCGTTATAAACGCCCCGAAACAAGACGGCGTACAGCGCATGGTAGACATAGCCGCCAAGAAAGCCGAGGGCAAAGGGCGGGGATATGAAAAGTGGGCGACCTTGCACAACTTGAAGCAAATGGCAGCTACCGTGAGCGTTTACGAGGAATCCGGCTTTTCTTCCCCGGAAGAACTGAAAGCCGTCCTTGCCGCCGCCAGTACAGAACTGCATGAAACCACCGGGAAACTGAAAGCCGTGGAAAGCACCTTGCGGGAGAAAAAGGACTTGCAGAAACAGCTATTAGCCTACATCAAGACCAAACCCGCCCGTGACGGATTGCGGGCGCAGAAAACGGAGAAAGCCCGGAGAGCTTACCGGGAGCAGCACGAAAGCGATTTTATCATAGCCGAATCTGCCGCCCGGTATTTCAAGGCACAGGGCATTACCAAACTGCCATCTTCCAAGACCTTACAAGCGGAGATTGAGCAGCTTACCAAAGCGAAAAACGCCCTTTACAACGAGTACCGGGAGAAGAAAGAGAACGTCCGGGAATTGCAGACCGTGAAAAGTAATCTTGACAAAATCTTGCGCCGTGAGCCGGAACGGGGAAAGGGGCGGGAAAATGAACGGTAAACGCCCCTACATGGACTACCCACAGTACAGAGCCGCCCGCCGCCTTGTGCATGAGTGCTGTAACTATGATAACGGCAACTGTATTGTGCTGGATAACGGCGAGCCTTGCGTATGCGTCCAGAGTATCAGCTATTCCCTTTTATGCCGCTGGTTCATTACCGCCGTTCTGCCGCTGGACGGGAAACTGGAAGCCGCCCTACTCCACCGGGCAGACAGGAAACGCTGTACCGAGTGCGGCGGGTATTTTCTCCCCAAGTCAAACCGGGGGAAATACTGCCCGGAGTGCGCCGGACGCATGAAAAGAATCCGAGCCGCACAGCGCAAGCGGAAACAGAGGGATAAATGTCACGCTTTAGGATATTCCAGACCCCCGTAAATCAAGGCTTTTTTGACCGCCCTCAAAGGGTAGCCGATACATTTATCCTTTACCCCCGAAAACAGCGTTTTAACTGCGTAACAGGAAGCCACAGACAGGAGGTGAGAACCATAACCGATTACATCACAGCCGACACCATATTGCCCCGTTTTCTGCCCTATCCCTATTTTCTGCTGAAAATGGACTTGTCGCATACCGCAAGGCTGCTCTATGGGCTGCTTCTTGACCGTTCCACCCTCTCACAGAAGAACGGCTGGCAGGACAGCGAGGGCAGGACGTATATTGTCTATCCCGTTTCGGAGATAACGGAAATGCTGGATAAAGGCAGCACCGCCATAAAAAGCGCACTGAACGAGCTGGACGCTGCCGGGCTTCTGGTGAGGGAACGCCGGGGCTTTTCCGCACCGAACCGCCTTTATGTGAAAATACCGCAAGTGCCAGTGGTACAGTTTTCCGACCATATGACAGCCATACAGCCGGAAAACCGACCCTCTGATAGCCGGAAAAGCGACCCTCATAAGGACGGAAAACCGACCTTTGCTTTGGACGGAAAACCGACCCCTAACCAACTTACTATAAACCAACTAAAAGAGAACCAACGAAAAGGAGTGAGTGGGGAGCAGCCCGCACCCTTTGGCAGATATAAAAACCTTTTCCTCTCCGAATCCGAGTATGCGGAGCTGAAAGGGGAATACCCGGACAGGCTGGAACGGTTCATTGAGGAATTGAGCGAGTTCATAGCCGCCTACGGGAAAGTGTACGCCAACCATGCCGCCGCTGTTCGTATGTGGGCAAGACGTGACAGGAAAGGCACAGGAAAGAAAGGAATCCCCGATTATTCCTACAAAGAGGGCGAGAGCCTTTGACCGCATAGACACAACGCCCCGTAAACAGGGCGTAAAAAACCATGAACAAGGAGGAACGATTTTATGTGTGATTACAATAACGCCATTTTCCGGCTTGCCACGGCACAGGAAGCAGAGCCGGAGGACTACACGGGCGAGGACGGGCTTTTGTACTGCGGGAGCTGCCGCCAGCCCAAAGAAGCCTACTTCACCGAGGGGAAAAACCTTTTCGGACGTGACCGCCACCCGAAAGAATGTGACTGCCAGCGCAAACGCCGGGAAACGCTGGAAGCCAGCCACCGGGCATACAAGCACCGGGAGGAAGTGGAACGGCTGAAACGAAAGGGATTTACAGACCCGGCTATGCGGGAATGGACGTTTGAAAACGACAACGGGAAATGCCCCCAAATGCACAAAGCCTATTCCTATGTGGAGCAATGGGAACGGGTAAGCACCGGGAACTATGGATTGATTTTGTGGGGGAATGTCGGCACAGGCAAAAGCTATTTTGCCGGGTGTGTTGCCAATGCCCTTATGGAGAAAGAGGTTTCCGTGTGCATGACAAACTTTGCCTTGATACTCAACGACCTTGCCGCCAGCTACAAGGACAGGAACGAGTACATAGCCCGCCTTTGCAGCTTCCCTCTGCTTATCCTTGACGATTTCGGCATGGAGCGTGGCACGGAATATGGCTTAGAGCAAGTCTATAACGTGATTGACAGCCGATACCGCAGCCAAAAGCCGCTGATTGTCACCACAAATTTGACGCTGGAGGAATTGCAGAACCCGGAGGACACCGCCCACGCCCGCATTTATGACCGCCTTACAGAAATGTGTACCCCCGTCCGCATTACCGGGGAAAATTTCAGAAAAGCCAGAGCAAAGGAGAAAATGGAACGCCTTAAAAAGCTGCTGAACGGAAAGGAGATTTGCCTATGACCGACACCATGAAAAAAGACCGCCCCACCCGCCGCCCGGATTGCGTGACAGAAGTACGCCGGGGGAACACCGTCCTTGTGGTTTCCGGCTATTTCAAACAAGGCACTACCGCCACCGCCGCCGACAAGATGATGAAAGTGCTGGAAGCGGAAAGCGCAGCCGGGGGAACAGCCGCACACGCTATGTAATGCGATAATCCTTAATAAAATAATGTGATATTTTTCGACATAAAGTAGCAAAAAGGACTGTACAGCAAGCCCCGCCCTATGGTATAATAGACCTACGGAATAGTGGGGCTGGCTGTCGGAAATGGAGGAAACCATGACAAGACAGACAACCCAAAAACGCATTACCGCCCTATATCCGAGATTGTCGCACGAGGACACGCTTCAAGGCGAATCCAATTCCATAAGCAACCAGAAGCGAATCCTTGAAGCCTACGCCAAACAGAACGGCTTTTCCAACCTCAAATGGTACACGGACGACGGATTCTCCGGGGCAAATTTCCAAAGACCCGGCTTCCAGTCCATGCTTGCCGACATTGAAGCGGGGCTTGTGGGAACGGTTATCGTAAAGGATATGTCAAGGTTAGGGCGAAATTATTTACAAGTGGGAATGTACACAGAAATGATTTTCCCACAGAACGGCGTCCGCTTCATTGCAATCAATGACGGCGTAGACAGCGCACAGGGCGAGAATGATTTTGCGCCCTTGCGTAACATTTTTAACGAATGGCTGGTGAGAGATACGAGCAAGAAAATCCGGGCGGTAAAACGCTCAAAAGGCATGAGTGGGAAGCCCGTCACAAGCAAGCCCGTGTACGGCTACCTCATGGACGAGGACGAAAATTTCATCATTGACGAAGAAGCCGCCCCGGTAGTAAGGCAGATTTACAGCTTATGCCTTGCGGGGAATGGACCGACCAAGATAGCCCGTATGCTTACCGAGCAGGAAATCCCCACGCCGGGAACGCTGGAATACCGCCGGACGGGAAGCACACGCCGCTACCACCCCGGCTACGAGTGCAAGTGGGCGGCGAATACCGTGGTACATATCCTTGAAAACCGGGAATACACGGGCTGCCTTGTGAACTTCAAGACCACCACACAATCCTACAAGTGCAGCAAGATTATCTACAACAGCGAGGACAAACAGGCAATCTTTGAGAACCACCACGAACAGATAATCGACAGGGACACATGGGAACGGGTGCAGGAGCTACGCAAGCAGCGCAAACGCCCTAACCGCTATGATGAAGTGGGCTTGTTCTCCGGCATACTCTTTTGTGCCGACTGTGGCAGCGTCATGTACCAGCAGAGGTATCAGACCGAAAAACGGCGGCAGGACTGCTATATCTGCGGCAGCTACAAGAAGCGCACGGCAGACTGTACGGCGCACTTTATCCGCACCGACCTTTTAACCGCCGGAGTGACCGAGAACCTACGGAAAGTCACCAGCTACGCCGCCAGGCACGAAGCCCGGTTTATGAAGCTGTTGACCGACCAGACCGAGGACGGGAGCAAACGCCGCAACGCCGCAAAGAAGAAAGAGCTGGAAGCGGCAGAAAAAAGGATTGCGGAACTCTCCGCCATCTTCAAGCGGCTGTATGAGGACAGTGTGACCGGGCGCATATCGGACGAGCGTTTCACGGAACTTTCTGCAGACTACGAAGCCGAGCAAAAGGAACTGAAAGAGAAAGCCGCCACTTTGCAGAGCGAACTTTCTAAAACGCTGGAAGCCACGGCAAACGCTGAAAAGTTTATGAAAGTGGTACGCAAGTACACCAGCTTTGAGGAACTCACCCCTACCCTGTTACGGGAGTTTGTGGAGAAAATCGTAATCCACGAATCGGAAGCCCTTGACGGGAAACGCCGGGGGAAGCTCCGCAGACAGGAAATCGAAATCTATTACTCTTTTGTCGGCAAGGTAGAATTGCCCGACTAAAGCCCGACCCGTCCGGCAGTCAGCCGGATAGGGAACGGCAAAATTTTTTACACTTCTTTTACTTCTTTATCTCACATGAGAAAAATCACAGGGAATCAAGCAGCTTATGAGTGGAGGGGGCATTATCATTGTGGCGCAGACGGTGATTCCACAGCTCTCCAGCCTGTTTTCATAAGATAAATGGGCGGCATCATAGACAAAATCACTGATTTCATAAAGGAGATGCTGCAAGGGTGGGTGCTTAATAACCTTGATACCATGTTTTCCGATGTCAATGATAAGGTCGGCACGATTGCGGGGGAGGTCAGCAAGACGCCAAGCACTTGGAACGCCGGAATATTCAGCATGATACGGACGCTTTCGGAAAACGTGGTAGTCCCCATAGCAGGCATGATAATCAGTTTTGTGCTGATCTATGAGCTGATAACAATGGTAATCGACAAAAACAATATGCATGACTTTGATACAAGCCTGTTCTTCCGTTTTTTATTTAAGGCTTGTATCGCTGTCATGCTGCTTTCCAAGACCTTTGATATAGTCATGGCGGTGTTTGATGTGGGAAGCCATGTGGTGACACAGGCGGCATCTTCCATATCCGGCTCCACAAGCCTTGACGTACAGGCTACCCTTACCACCATGTTCAACAACCAGATTGATACAATGGGGATAGGGGAGCTTATCGGTCTTGGTCTGGAAACTATGGTCATCAGCTTATGTATGAAAATCATGTCCGTCCTCATCACCGTCATTCTATACGGGCGCATGATTGAAATATACCTTTATGTGTCAGTAGCGCCAATCCCGGCAGCGACAGTTACCAACCGGGAATGGGGCACAATCGGGACAAATTATTTAAAAGGGCTTGTGGCTCTTGCATTTCAGGGGTTCTTTATCATGGTGTGCGTGGCGATCTATGCTGTGCTTGTGGCGAGTGTCGCAGTGGCGGGCAATCTGCACAGCGCATTGTGGTCGGTTGCGGCATATACCGTAATCCTCTGTTTCAGCTTATTCAAGACAGGCTCATTATCGAAATCAATTTTCAATGCCCATTGAGTACAAAAATACTGTGCTTGGCGGGCATTTCCCACGAAAGGAGCAGACTATGGCAATATCCGTACCAGTGCCAAAAGACCTGAGTGGAATCAAGACAAAAGTAGCGTTGAACCTCACCAAAAGGCAGATTATCTGCTTTTCTGGCGCAGCACTTGTGGGAGTGCCTTTGTATTTCCTTACCAAAGGGGTATTGGGGACACAGGGGGCGGCGCTTATCATGGTGGGCGCAATGCTGCCATTCTTCTTTTTGGCAATGTATGAAAAAGACGGTTTCCCGGCAGAGAAGATTTTATACTTCATGCTCCGGCAGAAGGTACTCACGCCGGGAATCAGACCGTATAAATCGGAAAACCTCTACAAGCAGTTGGAGGAACGGGAAAAAATAAGGAGGGAGGTATGTTTCCTTGAAGAAAAAGCAAAAGGCAGAAGCGGAAAAGCAGAAGCCGGGAAAAAATAGACAGACGCCGGAAAAGGCGGGACTGACCTTATCGGAAAAGAAACGCCTTGCGGAGCTTCGGCGTGTGCTTGCCGGGAACAGCAAGGAGCAGGCGAAGCCGGACACCGCACAGAAAACCATTACATTCAAAAAAATGTACCGGGACGGCATCTGTCAGGTGGCGGACAGTTATTACACGAAAATGGTGGAGTTTTTTGACATCAACTATGACTTGCTGGAGGTGGAGGATCAGGCGGATATTCTGGAAGAATACAGCAAACTGATTAACTACTTCGATCCGTCCATAAAGTTCCAGTTGTTCTTATTTAACAGGCAGGTCAGCGAGCAGGCTCTTGCGGAGCAGTTTGACATTCCTCTGCAGGCGGATGATTTTGACGATATTCGTGACGAGTATACGCATATGCTAAAGCACCAGTCGGCAAAAGGCAACAACGGAATCATCAAGTCCAAGTACCTGATTTTCGGCGTGGAAAGCGCCGGGTACAGGGAAGCAAAGAGCAAGTTAAGCAATATCGAGAAGGACGTGGTACGCAATTTAAACAATATCGGCACAAACGCCAGAGGTCTTGACGGGAAGGAAAGGCTGCGTATCCTGCATGAGTATTTCAATCAGGGTACAATGGAGCCTTTCCGTTTTTCATTTAAGGAGCTGTCAGAATCCGGGAAGTCGGTCAAGGACTATATCGCCCCGCCGGGGTTTGACTTCCGCTATCCGAGCCGCTTTAAGTCCGGCAGCATCTATGGGAGCGTGTCTTACCTTGATATGATTGCGCCGAAGTTTACGGACGAGATGGTTAAAAAGCTGCTGGATATTGACGATAACCTCACACTTACCATGCATATGCAGACCATTGATCCGGTGGAAGCAATCAAGATGATAAAACGTGCGCTCACCGACATTCAGAAAATGAAAATAGAGGAACAGAAGAAGGCAGTCCGGAGTGGCTATGATATGGATATTCTGCCTACGGACATTGTGACTTATGAGAAGGACACGTTAGAGCTTCTGGACGATTTGAACACAAGCAACCAGAAACTTATCAAGATGACGTTCCTCATTGCCTGTTATGGGAGGACGAAGCGGGAACTGGAGAACCTGACGCAGAGGGTGTCCGGCATTATCCAGCAGGCAAACTGCAACCTCAGATGCTTGCAGTATTTACAGGAACAGGGGTTAATGGCGAGTGCGCCGATTGGCTGTAATGAGGTGGGGATTGAAAGAAACCTCACCACTAAGAGCGCCGCTGTCCTTGTGCCTTTCTGCACACAGGAGCTTTTCATGCCCGCACCCGCCATTTATTACGGTCTGAACGCACTCAGTAACAACATGATTATGGCAGATAGAAAAAGGCTGCGTACACCAAATGGGGTGATTCTGGGAACGCCGGGAAGCGGCAAGTCTTTTTCCGCAAAGAGGGAGATTTTATCCTGTTTCCTTATCACAAAAGATGATATTATCGTCTGCGATCCAGAGGGCGAGTATTTTCCATTAGTGCAGGCGCTTCATGGGCAGGTGGTAAGGCTTGCCACCAATTCAAAGGATTATCTGAACCCGATGGACATTCAGCTCTCCCATAAGGGGGATAAGGAGGCACTTAAATTAAAGAGCGATTTCCTGATTACCCTGTGTGACCTGATAGCCGGAGGGAAGGACGGTCTGGAAAATGACGAGAAGGGTATCATTGACACCTGTATCAAGCATATCTATGACGGGTATTTCAAACACCCGAAGCCGGAGAATATGCCCATACTGGAAGATTTGTACAATGCGCTGTTAAAGTATGAGCCGAGGGATGTTGCGCCGGAGATGCAGAGGGAAGCGAAGCAGAAAGCGGTTCGGATTGCCAACAGTCTTGTCTTATATGTGCATGGTTCGCAGAACTATTTCAACCACCGTACTAATGTGGATTCCCATAACAGGATTATGTGCTTTGACATTCGTGACTTGGGAAACCAGTTAAAAGAGATTGGAATGTTAATCGTACAGGATGCGGTCTGGAACAGGGTTTCGCAGAACCGGGAACGGAAAGTTGCCACAAGGTACTACTGTGATGAGTTCCATTTGCTTTTAAAAGAGAAGCAGACCGCCATTTACTCGGTGGAGATTTGGAAAAGGTTCAGGAAATGGGGCGGAATCCCTACCGGGCTGACGCAAAATGTG
Organism: Clostridia bacterium; assembly: GCA_910574255.1. Classification (GTDB taxonomy): domain Bacteria; phylum Bacillota; class Clostridia; order Lachnospirales; family Lachnospiraceae; genus Laedolimicola. Next base: position 2,768 of record CAJTAK010000031.1, on the reverse strand, counting down.
GGCGATTTTCTGAAATCGGAAGAGATCGAAGGCATCTTGGGGAACAGCGATTTTGTATATTTGCTGAACCAGAACGCCAAAGACCAGCATATCTTGGCGGATAAGCTAGGATTGTCGGAGAAACAGCTCATGCACGTCACCAATTCCGAGCCGGGAAGCGGTCTGATACTGTTTGACAACGTGGTTATCCCATTCGTGGATAAGTACCCAGCAGACACAAAGACCTTTGCGATTATGAACACAAAACCGGAGGAAGCAAAAGGGAGTGAATAAAATATGGGGGAAGAAACTGGCAACAGTATTATTTTATCAGACCAGATATATTGTATGGACTGCATGGAATTAGTATCACAGATGCCGGATGGATATGTGTCGATGATACTCACCGATCCCCCATATGGAATTTCCTACCAGAACAATTTCACCAACAGCAGGCATCAGGTACTTGACGGGGATGAGGGAATAGATTATGAACTGTTTGCGCATGAAAGTTATCGTATTTTGAAAGATAACGCCCATGCGTATTTCTTTACCCGGTTTGACTGTTACCCATATCATTATGAATGTCTGCGGCAGGCTGGATTTGCCATAAAAAACTGCATGGTTGTAGAAAAGGGGACAGTGGGAGGTATTGGCGATTTAAAAGGCAGCTTTGCCAATAATGCAGAGTGGATTATTTTCTGTCAGAAAGGCAGGAAGTTATTTAACCATACTACTTTGCTGCAGAACAGGAAAAAGGCAGGAACGAAATTTCATGCAGGCAGAGAACCAAGTAAGAAGTACAAGACAAGGTTTAATGCCTGCTGGTTCGGCTCTGAATATCCCAAAGCAACTTATAATTCCGTCTGGCAGAAACAGAACGGGATATACCACCCTACAATTAAAAATGTGGAGTTCCTTTCATGGCTGATTCAAATATCCAGCCAGCCGGGAGAACTGATTTTTGACGGATTTATGGGGACTGGGAGTACCGCACTGGCAGCAATAGAAACAGACAGGAGATATTTGGGCGCAGAAATCAACAGGGGATATTATGAAACAGCAGTAAGGAGGATTGCGAAAATGCAGTAAAAAGTAAGTTTCAATAGACATTGGAGGAAATGGGAATGGCGCAGAAAAATAAAAGAAGAAATACCGCCTACCGTAAAGAAGCAAATACAGAGTTCCATACAGGAGCGCATAATGCCTTTACAGGTGGCGGCAATGCTGCCTATCAGCCGAGGGATTCCGGCATCGGGAAACCGGGGCATGGTTTGGGCGGGAAAAGGCAGACGGAAAAGAGTATGCAGGCGCAACAGGAAACTTTTGGACAAAAAGTCCAGAAGTCCAAAGAGAGCCAGCCGGGAAAGGACAACAATTTTACAAACAATAAAAGCATGGATTCCCGGAACAGTGATGACGGACAGCGTAAATCGAACCATGCTTCAAAATCTCATGCGAAAAAGCAGATGTACCAGACCACTTCTGGACAAAAAGTCCAAAAGTCCGATGCAAAGCCGGGGCAGGAGGAAAAACCGGATTTTGTAAAGGAAAACAACACGTTTACCGGGCAGGACAATTTCAATCAGCCGGAGGAAACAGGGAAGAAACAGCCGGATGCGGAAGATTACCACCGGAGGGACACTTACAGGCAGTCGCAGAAAAAAGGGAAGTACCATAAAAAGCGGGTACAGAGGGAACACCAGAATAAAGGCGGCACGAAGGAAAAAGCGGAAAATAAAACCTTTACGGAAGAAACTTTTACAGGAGAAACCGGAAATTCTTTTCAGGGGGAAGGAGGCTCTGAATTTACCGGAAGCAAAAAGCTGAAAAAGAAGCAGCGGAAGGCACAGAAAGCCGGGAGGAAGGTACAAAAAGCAAGGGCAAAGCTGCCTAAGACAAGGGAATACACTTTGCAGAGAGTGTTTGACGAAAAAACCGGGAAGGGAAAATATGTGGCTGTTCCTCTGGATAAGGAGAAGCCATTTAAGCAGGAGGGCATACCTAAGACTACCATGCGCCGGATGCAGAATGAGAGCAAAAATTTCGTGCATGGGAAAATCGCTGAAACGGAGAAAGAAAATTCAGCGGTGGAGGGCGCACACAAGTCGGAGCAGAAAGTGGAATCGGTTTATTCTTTCGTCAAAAGGCAGATAAATGGGAAAGAGCAGAAACAGCGGGCAAAGATAGCAAAGCTGGAAAAGAAGCAGTTTAAAAAGGAAGTCAATTTCCAGTACCAGAAGTTTCTGGAAGAAAACCCGCAGATGCAGAAAAAGGCATTGCAGAAGCGGTTACAGAAACAGCGCATTAAACGGGAGTATGTCAAGGCGAGGAAAAAAGCGGCGGCAGGAAAGACGGCGGAGCAGGCGTTCCAAAAGACAAAAAACGGTGCGGTCACTGTGGCGAGGAAGTTACAGGAGTTTGCGAGGAAAAACGCCGGACTGCTTGTGACAGTGGGCATCATGGCGCTGCTCCTTATGATGATTATGGTTTCCGTATCGTCCTGTGGGGCGATGTTTGCGGATACGCAGTCCACGATTTTAGCAGCGAGTTATTTAAGCAAGCCGAAAGAGATTGACGCCGCTGATTTACAGCTTACCCGTCTGGAGCTTGACTTGCAGAATGAGATTGACCGGGTGGAAACGGATTATCCGGGGTATGATGAATATTCCTATAATCTTGGGACAATCGGGCATAACCCGTTTACCCTTATCGGCTATTTATCGGCAGTCCATACGGAATTTACCGCAAGTGAGGTGGAAAGCGAAATACAGGCTCTTTTTGATGAG
>CAJTAK010000030.1 GCA_910574255.1 Clostridia bacterium | reverse complement strand
ATGGAGCTGACTGCTACTAATCGGTCGAGGGCTTGACCAAGAAGCGTCATAGGAAGAGGAAGAACAAAGAAAACCAAGATGTAAGAGATATTTCAGTATATAGTTTTGAAGGTATATGTAATATGACCATAGAAACAGTCTTTCTATTGCAGAAAGGCTGTTTTTTGATAGTAAGGAGATTTCATAAATGCTAGAGGAGTGGGATATGGTGTAGAAATTCTGGGAAGTGGAAAAAATGGCGATTCCTCTCTGGTCAGAGAAACACAGAGATTTAGAGGATATGGTCTGTCAGACAAATACATTGCAATTAGAAATGTGGATGAATGGATTTACTGTTTTGATAATGAAAGTGGAAAGGTGACAAGCTGGGACAGAATGGATAAAAGGCATTTGGTAAAGAATGATAGTTTGGAAAAATATATATTAAATGAAATGAAAGATGCAAAAGCCGAATGGGACTAAATTGAGGAGAAATAACAGCTGGCGAAACGGTGTTACCGGAAAGGTCTGATCAGGTTGAAAAGATAGCAATTTTATGCTTCTGGGGAGATGAATGGAATTATAATATAGATAATGTTAAAGCTTTATAGAAAATCCAATTGTAATCTCATCTCGGATTCGCTATACTAAAACAAATCAGCATTCTAGTAGTCCGTACCGGAAATCCTTGTGCATATTTCCGATACGGACTACTAGTACAACGAAAATTAAATAAGAGTTTATATTTACGATGTACTTGCAAGTAAAATTTCCAACAATTTAATGTTCGTTGTACTGGGAAGGAAAGGTAAACATATGGCGAGAACCGTAGGCATAGGACATCAAGATTTTGAAAAGCTAAGGATGAAAAATAACTTTTATATAGATAAAACTGATTTTATCCGGGAATGGTGGGATGCAGATGACGAAGTGACGTTGATTACTCGGCCAAGGCGATTCGGAAAGACTTTGACTATGAGTATGGTGGAAAAGTTTTTTTCCGTCAATCATGCCGGACGATCCGAGCTGTTTGAGGGACTTTCTATCTGGAAAGAGGAACGATTCCGCAAGCTGCAAGGAACTTTTCCAGTATTGTCCGTGAGCTTTGCGGATGTAAAGGAGACCTCTTTCACACAGGCACGAAAAGCTATCTGCCATATTATCAAAGGCATTTACAATGCACATGACTTTCTGTTAAAGAGCGATCTGCTCAATGATCATGAAAAAGCAGATTTTCAGCATATATCTGTAGATATGGAGGATCATGAAGCGTCCGTTTCCCTGAAAGCTTTATCAAATTATCTGAGTCGTTATTATGGGAAAAAGGTGATTAAGATGCTCCGCTTCCGATACTCCCTAGGAGACGCATGAAAGTAACGCTTAAATGCAGTGGAAAAGTGCTCTGCAGAAGAATAGCCGAGTGCTTCTGAGACAGAAGAAATACTGCGGTTTTTGTCAGACAAAAGCAGGAGGGCAGCAGCCATTTTGGCTTCTGTCCTTTTTTGAAGAAACGTTTTTCCATAGTGTTCTTTCAAAAGCCGTTCTGTCTGGCGGCAGCTTAAGCCCAACCGTTCCGACAGAGCTTCCAAGGAAAGATTCTGATATTCATACAGAAAATATTCTTCTAAAATAATAAATTTACTATCGCCCAGATTCGAGGGGCCAAAATGCAGCAGAGCTTTCTGCTTCATTTCATAATTGCGGACCATATAGATAATAAGCTGTGTGAGCAGGGTCTGTACCTGTGTCACATATCCGGTATATTGGTTTTCCAACTCAAAAAAGAGCTGTTTCATAATCATTCCCACATTTTGCCTGTCCTGTCCAAACCAAAAGGAGGTTTCTTTAAAGAGCGTAAGAGTGGGAGTCATTTTATGGAGTCTCTGTTTTCCCATTTTCAGATAAACACAGTATTCACACATGGGATCTTCCAAAGAGGGAACCTGGGCATGCTCGATATGCGGGCCTGTGATATACAGAGTATTGGGGGTAATCTCGTAGAGAACCTCCTGAATTTTTGCATGTCCGTAGCCGGAAGCGATATAGTGGATTTCATAGCTTTCGCTTCCATGGCTATGGCTGGGCATTGTCCGGAGAAAACGTTCGTAGCAGATATTCAAAGCATAGAAATCCGTACCGTCCACCGAAAATTTAATATTCAAATCCGTGTATAGTTCACGCATAGATTTTACCCCGCAGTTTCTTTTGGCCCCAGTGTATCATTTTCCTGTGAAAATTGCAAGAAAACTTCGAAAAGGCGACATAAAAAGAGGAATCATGTCCGGTTTTTCTCTTACAGGAAAGAGATGATTCGCTATAATAAATTTATAAAATAAAAGCTGCTCTTTGAAGCTTGCGAGGGATTCGACTCACTGAGGGCAGAGAACGTTTATGAAAATGGAGGTAAAAAGGTATGGAAAAAATGATGGGAGCTATTTTGCCGGGAAACAGTACGGTTGAATTGAGAGAATTCGACGTGCCAAAGCCGGGACATGGGCAGGTATTGATTCAGACAAAGGCCACGACCATCTGCGGCAGTGACATCCGCTGTATTTACCGGGAACATACGGGAAAGGGAGCGGAGGGCTATATTCCGGGACTGGTGGCAGGGCATGAACCCTGCGGCGTAATTGTAGAAGAGGGAGAGGGACTTAAGCGGTTTAAAAAAGGGGATCGGGTGATTGTATACCATATCTCCGGCTGCGGTGTCTGCAATGACTGCCGGAGAGGGTATTTTATATCCTGTAAAAGCAAGTACCGTGCGGCTTATGGCTGGCAGAGAAACGGCGGAATGGCACCCTACATACTGGCGGAAGAGAAAGATCTGATTGCACTGCCGGATGAATTGACCTATAAGGATGGAGCACAGGTGGCCTGCGGCTTTGGCACGGTGTATGAGGCCATTGAGAAGATTGGCGTATGCGGAAATGATGCCGTACTGGTAACTGGTTTGGGGCCGGTGGGACTGGCGGCATTGATGGTGGCAAAGGCCATGGGGGCCAATATGCTGATTGGCGTGGAGATGAACGATTACCGCATGGAACTGGCTAAGAAGCTGGGACTTGTGGATCATGTGTTTAAGCCGGGGGATAATACCCTGGAAAAGATTCTTGAAGTTACGGGTGGCCATGGTGTGGAGCGTGCCATTGACGCCAGTGCCAGCGATCCGGGAAGACAGCTTGCAATTCGGGCCACAAGAGAGTGGGGGAGGATAGCCCTGGTGGGCGAGGGAAATACGTGTACCTTTGAGCCAAGTCCAGATATTATGCACGGGCAGAAGACAATCTACGGTTCCTGGGTAACGTCATTGTGGAGAATGGAGGAACTGGTAGAGCGTCTGGTACGCTGGGGGATTCATCCGGAGGATTTGATTACCCATGAGTTCCCGTTGGAGAAAGCAGGAGAAGCATATGCACTGATGGCCGGCGGCCAGTGCGGGAAAGTAGCTGTTGTGTTTGAGTAGTCTGGCAGTACTGTTGTGTAGCAACTTTAAATCAGTAATATCCTGTCAGTGCACAGATCGATTTACAGACACATCTTTTTGTGGCTGGAAATTGATCTAGATTAGGGTGTACTGACAGGATATTACGGAACTGGAATAGGAGATAAGCATATGAGTGAGAGAATCGATCCGGGCAGAGTGCCCAAAAGAACATTGTACACAGGAGAGGAGATCCCGGCCATTGGCCTGGGAACCTTTGGATCGGATAAATACAATGGAGAGCAGGTCTCAAAAGCCGTTTACGGAGCCATTAAAAGCGGATACCGTCTGATTGACTGTGCGTCCGTGTATCAGAATGAGGATCAGATTGGCGAAGTATTGAAAAAGCTGTTTGAGGAAAAGGCAGTAACAAGAAAGGAATTATTCATTACCTCCAAGGTTTGGAATGACTGCCACCGCCAGGTAGTGAAGTCTTGCAAAAAGAGCCTTGCGGATCTTGGCCTGGATATGCTTGATCTGTATTTTGTGCACTGGCCTTTCCCCAACTACCATGCACCGGGCTGTGACGGGGATGCGAGGAATCCGGATTCGAAGCCCTTTAGCATAGAAGAATTTATGGATACCTGGAGACAGTGTGAGCAGCTTGTAGATATGGGACTGGTACGCTATATCGGAATGTCCAATATGACGATTCCAAAGCTTAAGGCAGTGCTGCCCCTGTGCAGAATTCGCCCTGCGGCCCTGGAACTGGAGTGCCATCCGGGATTTCAGCAGCAGGAATTATTTGATTATGCACTGGAGCAGGGAATTTGTCCTATCGGATACTGTCCCTTAGGATCACCCTCCAGACCAGAACGGGATCGGACCCCGGAGGATATAGCGGATACCCAGATGAAAGAGATTGTAGAGATTGCAAAAGCTCACCAGGTTCATCCGGCACTGGTCTGCCTGAAATGGGCGGTGCAGAGGGGACAGATTCCCATTCCTTTCTCCGTAAAGGAGCCGCAATATGTCAGCAACCTGAAATGCATAATGGAGGATCCGCTGACGGAGGAAGAGATGAAGCGGATAGCCGGTGCGGATAAGGGCTGCCGTCTGGTGAAAGGACAGGTATTCCTCTGGCCGGGAGCATCCGGATGGGAGGACCTGTGGGATGTGGACGGAAAGCAGATTACCGGTTCTGTTGGTGAATGCCTTAAAGCAATTGATTGATTAGATTCGAGGTGCGTAGAATCACATCTTCTGCCAGAGCCTTTCCGAATTCCGCAGTGGCTGAGCCCCCATCACCAAATGACCCCGTTTTTACAAATTCTTTCCAATGCATGGGACGATAGGGATAGTCTTTTGGTGCCTGGGGGTATTCCTTGGTGGCTTTTGACAGATCCACAAGATCCGGGTGAAGATAAAGCATAAGGGCTGTTTCCAGTTCTCCGGCATGGGGTGCCATTGGCTGTGGTGATTTTGCCAGAGAAAGTACCTCTTTCGAAAACGTGAGGGGAAAATGCCAGATATTGTTCCATCCGAACTCATCCAGAAGCTCCCGTGCCAGTTCTTTTAAATAAGGATAATTTCCATTATGGCCACTCATAAGAATAATATTGGGAATATCCTGCTGATGCAGACTGACAACAAGTTCACGAAGCAGTTTTTTGAGAAGATCGGCAGAAAGGGAAATGGTACCGGGAAAGCCCTTTGCGGACCAGACTTGTCCATAAGAAACGGGTGGCATTACAAGAAGCTTTGAACGATCTGCAATACGAAGAGCCAGTTCAAAGCCGATTATGTTATCCGTATCCAAGGGAAGATGGTATCCGTGCTGTTCACAGGAGCCGCACACCAAAATAACACCTCGTGATTGGGCGACCTTTTCTTTGAATTCCGGAGCAGTGAAATGTCCGGCATATAGATTCTGAAAGTTCATAATGTTCCTTTCCCGGGGCTGTCGGAAAATGCGGTTTTCCCACAGCCCCACAATTGTCCGCTTATTAGGTGATTTCAACTATTTTTTTATAAGTATAGCGAATTAAAACGGGAAAATTACAAATAATTTTATAAAAATAGTAATTTTTTCAGGGGAATTGACGAATTGCAATTGTTAATTTCGGTACTGCTTTGGTGTGAGTCCAGTGTGCTTTTTGAATACTTTGGAAAAATAGCTTTGATTGTCAAAACCTACAGCAATCGCAATATCAATGATAGGGTAGTTTGTATTTGTAAGCAGATTCTTACTTTCCTCTATGCGGATATAATTCAGATATTCCTTGAAGGAGGACCCGAAAGATTGCTTAAAAAGGGTAGAAAAATAAGAGGGATTCAGGTGAACATGGCGTGCGGTATCCTCCAGAGTGATAGGCTGATTGTAATTCTGAGAGATAAATTGGACAGCGTTTTTAACAACCTCACTGTTTTTGTCCGAGGCTTTTATAAACATGCTTTCAATAAAAAACTCTACAGTTCTTTGAAGCTGCCAGCAGAGGTCTTCCTGGCTGCGGGTGGAATTGATGTCCTGAAGAAAATTGTTGCTAATCTTTAAAGCAACCTCCGTATTGGCTCCGCCCTCCATAGCAGCCCGGGAGAGAAGAGAACAGAGCTCAATAGAACGGGAACGAATACTGCTCAGGTTGCTGCCGCCCTGAAAGAACACATATCCCAGGAGCTCATTTAATACCCGTCTGGATTCGGGGACATTGCGTTCCTTAACCTTTCGAATCAGTAGTTTTTCCTTTTCATAGGGGTAGGAGGATTCCTCTAAAGGCTCTTCTGATTTATACATTTGAATGGACTCATTGATGCGGGACTGCTGAACGATTTTACTTCGGTTCTCATCCATCTGCCGGTTGGCGGAAGGGATAAGATGATTGAAGGTGTAGGCAAGCAAACGGCTGATTTGCGTAGCCTTTTCCGGAGTAATGATGTGAACGCTGTCCGTGGATTCATAGAGATCCAAAATATTTTCCGTAGATAGGGAGTAGCGTTTTGCAATGTCCAACAGCATCATGGAATCGGCGGCTTCCATAAGAAAAGGGCCCACCAAAATGGCCCCAAACAGAGCATCTTTATTTACCAATGGATATATGATATGATTTAGGTTGGCATGACAGGAAAAGATGTAAGATTCTCCCAGATCCATGGCCCGACGGCTGGCTTTTGCATGAATATCTCTGCAGGAATTCTGATGTTTTGGAGAATCGGGAAGCAATTTTTTGAATTGCATACAGAAATCTGTAGCAGTACCAAAGCCGCATAAGGTATTTCCTGTCTCATCCAGGGCCTGAATGGGGAGACCTAAGCAGGAATAGAAACATTCTAAAATTTCTTTCAGCTTCTGGCTGTTAATAATGGTGTAAAGATATGGCTGCATAGTGATCCTCCCATAGGTCTGTCTTATTTTGCGACAGACCCTCATAAACGTATTTGTTTGGAAATTGGGATACTGTTTTTGTAATCATACCATAAAATCTGTAAAAAATACAAGTTTTCCAAAAATATTTCCATCAAAGGACAAAAAAATTTACTAGAATAACATTGTGCATGGGATGAATTAGAGGAGTTTTGCAATGTCATTGATTCAGGATATATCAGAAAATATTCAGCTTGGAAAAGCGAAAAATATCAGACATCTGGTTTCCAAAGCTTTGGAGGAAGGAATTGAGCCGCAAAAAATCTTAAATGAAGGGCTTTTGACCGGAATGCTGGCTCTTGGAGATAAATTTAAAATGGATGAGGTGTTTGTGCCGGAGGTTCTGGTTGCATCCAGGGCAATGAATGTGGGCCTTACCCTTTTGGAGAAGCATCTGGTTGCAGAGGACGAACCTTTTGTAGGCAGAGTAGTATTGGGAACGGTTCGGGGAGACTGGCACGATATCGGAAAGCATATGGTATCCATGATGCTGCGAAGCGTAGGTTTCGAGGTGACGGATATCGGTTACGATGCGGATGCGGATCTGTTTCTGGATACGGCAGAGGAGATACATGCGGATATTATCTGCATGTCGGCACTGCTAACAACAACCATGCCCTCCATGGAGGAAGTGATACGAGCCATGGAACAAAGGGGAATTCGGGATAAATACATTGTGATGATAGGCGGAGCACCGGTGAATGCCCGATTTGCGAAAGAGATTGAAGCAGACATTTATACCTCAGATGCGGTAAGTTGTGCTCAGGCAGCACGAAAAGCCATGTTGGAAAAGAGAGGGAAGCATGAAGTTCACGAATCTGAAAACGGAACTGTCCAATGAGAAAATTCTGAAAAAACTGAATTGCACCATGGCTTCGCCTCTTCATGATGAATTTTTGGAGGAATTGCTGGAGATTAAGGAAGAGGCACAGAGAATGCTTCATCCTTTTGGTGCTATGGCTTTCGGGGAAATTTCCGGACAGGTTGCTACAAAGGAATATCCGGAAAGAACCAGGGTCGTCTATGTGATTACTACGGTAGGTGACGAGATCAGCGGCTATATTGAGAAGTATTTTGAAGAGGGCGATTACGTAAAGGGAATGCTGGCGGATGCCCTGGCAGATATCTGTCTTTTTGAAATGGAAAAAGGCTGGGGACATATAGTGATGGAAGAATGCAGGAAAAAGGGCCTGGGCATAGCAAGACGCCTGGAGATTCCACAGGATCTTCCAATGGAGACCCAAAAAGCGGCTTTTGAAACGATTGGTGAGGAAGAACTGCCCGGTATGCGGCTTTCAGAAGGGTATATGTTTTATCCGGTGAAAAGCATTTGCCATGTATTTCTGCTCAGTGATGAAGCCGAGCATTTTGAGATTGAACATAATTGTCGTACCTGCCGCAACAGAAGCTGCAATATGCGTCAGATTCAGCCGGCTACTTTGCGGGTACACCGAAAAGGGATTCTTGAGCTGATAGAAAACAGGGGAGAGGAGACCATCCTGGATACCCTCCAGAGGGTGTGGCCTGATTATAGTGCGGTCTGCGGAAAGCGGGGAGTCTGCGGAAAATGCCGGGTTCGCATTTTGCATGGCCAGGTGCCGCCGTCCCCGGAGGATCGAGATTATTTTACAGAGGAAGAACTGGAGTCCGGATGGAGACTTTCCTGCAAGGCGTATCCTCTGACCGGGTGCGAGCTGGAGGCTTCTTTTGGAGAAGAAGACTTTGCGGTCCTGACAAATGGAGAAAATGAGGAAGGCAATGGCAGGAAGTCTGGGGAATCAAAAAAGCAGGGCTATGGAATTGCCATTGATATGGGGACTACAACTCTGGCGGCACAGCTCCTTGCTCTGTCTAATGGAAATGTGATTGATACGGCAGTATCCATCAATCATCAGAGAAGCTTTGGTGCGGATGTGATTTCACGAATTCAGGCTTCGAACACAGGGAAAAAGGAAGAATTACGGCAGTTGATTCAAGAAGATCTGCTGCAGCTAATTGAGAAGCTGCTATTGCATTGTAAAGAGGCAAGAGAACAGCTTGAGGCTATTTGCATTGCGGGGAATACAACGATGGGGCACCTTTTGATGGGATATTCCTGCGAAACCCTGGGACGGCTGCCGTTTGCCCCGGTGAATATTGATGAGATTGTAGGAAAAGCAGGGGAAATTCTTGGAAAAGGAATCGAAAGAGCCGGAGTGGATTACAATGTGCCCGTTTGCCTGCTTCCCGGGATATCCGCCTTTGTGGGAGCAGATATTGCAGCCGGACTTTTAACTTGCGGGTTTGACACACGGGAAAAGGTAAGCTTCTTTTTGGATTTGGGAACCAATGGGGAGATGGCCCTTGGAAACCGGGAACGAATCTATACGACTTCCACAGCGGCAGGGCCGGCCTTTGAGGGAGGAAATATTCACTGCGGATGCGGCAGTATCCCGGGTGCTATCTGCCATGTAAGGATTGGGACAGATGGAAGCTGTCATATAGAAACCATTGGAAATAAGCCACCCGTAGGCATCTGTGGAACGGGACTGGTGGAAGCTTCTGCGGAGCTTGTGAGAAATGGATTTTTGGATGAAACGGGAAGACTTTCAAGCCTTTATGACAAGGAGGGATATCTTCTGGCACAGACAGAGGGGGGAGATCCGATTCTTTTGACCCAGAAAGATATTCGGGAGCTGCAGCTGGCTAAGGCGGCTGTTCGTGCAGGGCTTACCATACTGGCACATAAATACGGAGTTGACTGGGAGGATATTGACCGAGTATTCCTGGCCGGAGGATTCGGATACGGAATGGATCTGGGAAAGGCCTCCAGGATTGGATTATTGCCCGGAGCGTTGTTAGGACGGGTGGAGATCGTAGGGAATACGGCTCTTTTGGGGGCAAGAATGTACCTGACAGACTCAGATGCACCAAAGCGTCTTAAGGCAGTACGCCGGGTTTGCCAGGAGACGGCACTGGCCAGGGAGCCGGAATTTCAGGATTGTTATGTAGACGCAATGTATTTTGAAGAATGATCATATGAGAGGTTTGCATGCGGCCTTTTGTATATCAGATAAAAGCTGAAAATCGATTCATGAACAGAAGAGAAAGAGAGGGAATGTATGGATTATATTCTTGACCTGTTATTAAAACAGATTTTTGGTCAGCCGTTCTTGCTGCTGGCAATTGTAGTATTTATTGGCTATATTGCTATGAAACAGACAGTTGGAAAAGCGATTATCGGTGCTTTCAAAGCATCCATCGGTATTCTTGTTATGGGAATGGGATCCGGAGCTCTGATTACTAATTTTGGAAAGCTTTTGACTGCTCTTCAGAATGCTACCGGCATTCAGGGAGCCGGACTGAATACTTATCCTACCATGACGGCCAGTTATGAAAAGATGGATGCAATATTGGGAGAGGGTACCGGTGCAACCTGGGGCATTTATGTACTTTTAGTAGCTTTCTTGATGAATCTGGTATTGGTTGCTCTGCGGAAATGGACGAAGATCCGTGCGGTGTACCTGACCGGAAATGCCATGATTGTACAGTGCGGAATCAGTACTTATATTGTATGGAGATTCTTAGGAACCGGAATGATTGCCACGGTGCTGATCGCATCCTTAGTTACGGCTCTTTACTGGGGCATTTGTTCTACGGCTTTGATTAAGCCGACGAAAGTGATTACCGGCGGTGCGGACCTGACCGTTGCCCATCAGCAGATGTTTATGAGCTTTGTGGCATATAAGGTGGCTCCGAAGCTTGGCAATCCGGAGGATGACATCGAAAAGAAGAAGATGCCCAAGTCTTTGAATTTTCTCCAGGACAGCGTTCTGGCCACTTTGCTGGTTATGTTGATTTCTACGGCAATCATTATGCTTGTAATCGGAAAAGACGGTGTAGACTGGCTGCGTAGTGCAGACGGATTTAACCAGGGCGGTTATAAAAACTTTGTGGTATTCCTTTTGTGGATCTCCATTACACTGACAGCGAATATCTGGGTGCTCTTAGCCGGTGTTCGTATGTTTGTAGGCGAACTTATGATGTCCTTTAAGGGTATCTCTGAGAAACTGCTGCCAGGTGCGGTTGCCGGTGTTGACTGTGCCGCTATCTTTGGATTTGCACCTAAGTCGGTAGTTCTTGGACTTATCTGCGGTGCTGTCGGACAAATTCTGGGCCTTATATTGCTTCTTGTATTTAAGAGCCCTATCTTCCTGGTACCTGGTTTTATTCCGCTGTTCTTTGATAATGCAACCGTTGCGATCTTTGCGAATAAGTTTGGCGGCTATAAGGCGGCAGCAGGTATCTGCATTGCTAACGGATTGATTCAGATTATGGGATCTATGCTGGCAGTGTCCATGATGGAACTGACCTGGTGGCAGGGAAGTGCTGACTATGCTACTGTCTGGGTCGGAATTATTGCAATCTTTAAGCTGATTGGCTCTGCCCTGGGAATCCCGGTAGCAGGCTGATGGAAGCAACAGTTATGTAACAAGTAAACAGGGCTATAGGATGTCGCAAAATAAGACATCAGCCATTTCCATATCCTGTGTTCGGACGGTTCACGTACACTTTGTCTGCTTCGTACGGACATTGCCAAAGCAATATCCGTCCATATCAGACAAAATGTTCGTGAACAGCCGGACACTGGATATCGGAAAAGTCTTCTGTCTTATTTTGCGACATCCCCGGCCCGGATTCAAAAAGAAAAGAGGTTATCTATGTTAAATCTTTTATGTATATGCCACAATGGTATGGGAACCAGTATGCTGTTAAAGATCAATGTAACAAATATATGTAATGAGAACGGAATCAGTGCCACTGTTGAAGCCTGTGCCCATGGGGAGGCAATGAGCTTTCTGATGAACACGGATATTGTACTGACCAGCCCTGAGATTGTAGAGTTTCTTCCGGCTACGGATGCGAAAATTATTGCAACTACCAATCTGATGGACAAGGCAGAGGTAACAAGACTGCTTGTTGATGCGGTGAAAGAACATTTTCCGGACGAGATTGCATAGCGGAGGAATTGATATGACCAGTTATGAGATTATGAAAGCCAATATTCATTTTCAGAATCCGGATCGAATCGGACTTCGTTTTGACCGGATTGCTGGAAAGGGTGATGTATGCCGAATCTTTGTGCTTCCGCCCAAAGAAAAAAGAGATAACAGTAAGACCTACAGTGTGTCCAAGAAAGTGCGTCCCGGGGATAATGAGTATGATGAGTGGGGATGTCTGTGGAGAAGTGATGGAAAGGGTTCCAGTATGGGAGAACCCTGCAATGTAGCCCTGGAGGATCTGGAAGAGGATCTGAAGGACTTCGCATTTCCGGATCCCAAAGCAGAGGGACGGTTTGATGGCCTGGAGGAAGCCCTTAAGGAGGCAGAGGAGAAGAATCTCTATGTGCAGCTTAACAGTCCCCAGTGTATTTTTGAACGGATGCATTTTCTCCATGGCTTTGAGGATACCCTCTGTGACATTATTGAATTGCCGGATGAGACGGCGGAACTGGCCGAGAAGCTGGCAGATTACCAGATAGGAATTATTGAGGAGGCTTATCGCCTGGGAAAGGGCAGAATTCATTGCTATGACACCACAGATGACTGGGGAACCCAGCAGGCATTGATGATTTCCCCAAAGAAGTTTCGGGAGATCTTTAAGCCGCAGTATAAGCGGATTTTTGACAAGGCTCATGAGTGCGGCATGGATATCCGTTTCCACACAGACGGAAAGATTAATGACATTCTGGAGGATTTGATTGAACTGGGTGTGGATATTATCAATATTCATCAGCCGAATCTGGTAGGGATTGATGAGATCTCCAAGATTGCCCAGGGGCGTATCTGCTTTGAGGCATCTGTGGATATTCAGACTACACTGCCTACCGGTGACAGGGAACGGATTGAGAAAGAAGCCAGAGAATTGATTGAAAAATGGGGCACCAGAGAGGGCGGATTCATCGGAGTGGAATACGGTTATCTGGACGCAATCGGAACAACGAAAGAAAGCATGCTTTTTGAACTGGAATGCTTTGAGAAGTATGGAACGTATAAAGAGCAGGGGTAATGATGACGTTGATTTTAAACTATGCACTCTGTATTCTCGCACTTCTTGCACTTGGAGGAGAGACTTATCTGATTGCCAGGCGTAATCGGACCATTCAGGTAAAGGGAAAGGATGATTACTTTACCCTTTGTCTGGTAATGCTCTTTGCCATGCTGTTTTTGCGGCCAAGTACGGAAGCGGGACTGGTGGAAAGCTTACGCAATACCTTAATACTTATGGCACTTTTTTTCTCTATAGGCGTAAAGCGGGGAATCAGCAAAAGGGGAATTGAAAAGCTGGGCTTTGTGGTTCCATGGGAACAGATTACGGGGATTCAGATTGCTTCCTATCAGATGAATAAGCTGGTGCTTTTGTGCTCTGCCAACAAACGGAGCTATAAGCTGTTTTTTCCAAAGTACCGGCTTAAGGAGCTGGTTTATGAGATACAGAAATATTATCCCAGGGTGATGCTGGAGGAATCTCTGAAAATAAGCTGACAGAGTAAGAGAACGGTACTGCCCGATGGAAAGAGGAGAGAAAAGATGATTATTATTGGCGAAAAGCTGAATGGAACGATTCCCTCTATGGCCAAAGCCATTGCCGGACGTGATGAAGAATGGATTAAGGGGATAGCACAAAAAGAGGCGGATGCGGGAGCCGATTTTATTGACGTATGTGCATCGGTAGAGATTGGCGAGGTGGAAACGCTTCATTGGATGATCGACTTGGTTCAGAGTGTGACCAATGTACCGATTTGTATTGACAGCCCCAGCACAGAGGTGCTGGCTAAGACTTATCAATTCTGCAAACGGCCGGGGATGTTTAACTCCGTATCTATGGAGAGCAAAAAGCAGATTGACGGGATCTTCAAGATTATGGCGGAGAATCCGGGCTGGGAAGTAATTGCCATGCTCTGTGATGATACAGGAATTCCCAAATCTGCAGCAGATCGTCTTCGTGTATTTGAAGCGATCATGGAAAAGGCAAAGGCGTATGGAATCGATCCCTCCCGAATTCATATTGATCCCATTATTGAAGCGGCTGCTCTGATGGATCCGGATCGGGAGGATGGACCGGGAATTGCCATTAATACGAAAGTGATCCGGGCGATTCGGGCGGCATATCCGACCATTCACATAACTTCAGCCATCAGCAATATTTCACATGGATTGCCGGCCCGTAAGTTTATGAATTATGCATTTACTGCACTGGTATTGGAAGCGGGACTTGACAGCGGCATCCTGGATCCGTTGAATGAGGGGATGCTGGGTGTTATCTATGCGGCAGAGGCTTTGTTGGGACTTGACGAGGACGGCTATTGTATGGAATATATAGAAGCCTACAAGGACGGGCTTTTTGGGGCATCAAAGAAATAGAAAGTGACTTTACCCTTTCGTACTGTTGCGTAGCAACTTAAAACAGCAATACCCTGACAGTGCCAGAACAATTTAAGGACACATGTTCTTGTGGCCGGAAATTGTTCTAGATAAGAGGTGCTGGAAGGGTATTGCGGAACTTAAAATAGGAGGTAGATTATGAGACCTGAGATAGAAGAAGTAAAGGCTTTAGTGGTGAAAGGAAGTGCAAAAAAGGTCGGAAAGGCTGTACAGGCAGCTTTGGACGCAGGCTGTGACGCTTCTGAGATTTTGAACCAGGGCATGGTGGAGGCTATGTCTGAGGTAGGAGAGCAGTTTACAAAGAATGAGATATTTGTATCGGAGATGCTGGTGGCGGCCAGAGCTATGAAGAAAGGCGTGGAGGTACTGCAGCCCCATCTGGCAGCAGGATCTACAGGTGCCCTGGGTAAGGTGATTATAGCTACCGTAAAGAATGATCTCCATGATATCGGAAAAAATCTGGTGGCTATGATGATTGAAAGTGCCGGATTTGAAGTGCTGGATCTGGGAATTGATGTGCCGATTGCAAAGATTATTGAGTGTTATCGGGAGAATCCGGAGACCAAGATTATTGCATTGTCCGCACTTCTTACTACGACCATGCCGGATCTGAGGGAGACGGTGGAGGCTCTGAGCAAGGAAGATTTCAGAAATGATGTAAAGATTATGGTGGGAGGTGCACCTATCACCCAGGCCTTTGCAGATGAGATTGGTGCAGACGGCTATTCGGCGGATGCGGCAGGAGCAGCCATCCTGGCGAAAGAACTGGCGGCAGCTTCTTAAGAATCTGGGAGAACATATGAATTAGTACAAGAATGTATTAGATACGGGGGTGTCAGGGAAATAAGGCAGAAAGCTTTTCCGGCATCCCCGTATTTTGAGTTTCATTACCCAATAAGACAGAGAAACTGCTGGATATTCTCCATATCCATGGCAGTGTCCATATTCAGTAGGATGATGGCATATCCGATAATTAACATCAGGAAGCTTAGGGAGACTACTCCAACAATCGTAAGGACCAGCCGCAGCTCAGAGTATTTTTTAAGGCAGCCGGAGGACTTGCGTAAAAAGTAGCTTCCTGTAAAGAGAAGAATGGGTGCAAAGAAACCTATGATCAGGTAAGAACCCAGGCTCAGCAGCAGGAAAGACGGATCGGATAACAACTGGGCGGACTGCTGTTCTATTTCAACGGAAGAAGCACCCAGGCTGGACACGAAAGAGAGACTGTTGTTGATAAAATGAAACAGAGCCGGGAGCAGCATATTATTGGCCTTTCGCATAATGTAAGCAAGCCCCATACCCAAAAGTGCCGTAGGCAGAAAGCGATAGGGATCCAGATGAAAGAGCCCGAAGATAAGCCCAATACAGATCACTGCTACCCAGTCCTTATGGATCCCCCGAAAGGTATGCATAATAAAGCCCCTGTGCATGGCCTCTTCACAGATGGCCGGGGAAACTGCCACGATCAAAAAGGAAAAAAAGGCAGGGATGGATGCAAACATGGAACTCATACTGGAGCTTACATCCAGAAATCCCTCGGGGAAAAAGTACATGGAAACTAGAGTTACCAGCATAACGGACAGGAAACATCCGGCCCAGAGAAGAACGGTTCCCAGAATCTGTCCGAAGCGGGGACGATATATGGGAAACACTTCCCGAAAGCTCTGTCCGGTGAAACGAACGGCTAAAAGAGTCACGGCCAAAAGGCCCAGCTCTGTCAGAAGAAGCCCCATCATGCCAAAGTGGTATTGCAGGGGAGCAAAAACAAAGATAAATAAAACCATAACAATCAAAAACAAACCGATTCCGTAAAGAGGATTTAGGCGGCGTCTTTCTTCTTCAAAGTCCATAAATTCAAACCTCCGGTTAAAAAATCTTTTCTAATATTTTATCAAAACTCTTTCCTGTATGCAATAAAATCTCAATCCTTATTGGAGAAGCCTTTCTTTCAAGGTTCGAACAAACATGGTCTCTTCCTGCTGAGACGTAAATGCCCATTTGGGAATCATAATGAGGGCGGAGATCTCTTTTTGCAGCAGAAAATAGACATCCTTTGCTTCATAAAGCCTGTCAAATTCACGGTAATAGATTTTCTGAGAATTCTGCCGCCGCTGCAGGAATAAGTAATCTTCGTAGAAAGCAATGTACTGAGGGCCGCATAAGGACACAAGTCCATTCCTCTTCTTTATTCGGTAGCAGGCAAAAAGTACTATGAGCAGAGTAATCATGTGAATGCTCAGAAAGAACAGGAAAATACCTAAAAGCGTAGGAAGAATGAGCTGGGGTGCGTAAAAGGCATTTCCAAGGAGCGACACGGCAAAACAAACAGCCAGAAAGATGAGAATGCCCCTCATTTTTCTCAGAGCACGGCCATATAGAAAAAAGGGCTTCCGGTTTATATACAGATTACATTGCCTGTATAAAGCATATACGTGAGATTCCGGAAGCTCAAAATACAGCGTGCCGTATGCAGGGGCTTCATCGGTCTCTTTGGGCAGCTCAGAATCCGTGCGGGGAAGTTCACTTTTAGCCATGGAGGCGGCGTTCCGTATAAAAGCGGCACTTTGCTGGGGAGTGCTTGTGCTAAAAGCTGCCTGTGGGAGAAAAAGAGCCACAGGACCGGAAAAGCGTAACAACAGGCCGCCACGAAAAGGCACTGCTTCAAGAAGATCCGACAGAGGATGCTGTGCGTTGGAGACCGTTCCGTCCCGCAGGGTAATCTCTTCCGTCAGCACGCCGTCCGCCAAAGCAGCCTGATAGAAAGCGGGAAGCTGTTTCTTTAATACTCTTTTATTGCCAAAATGTATCATCACCAATAAGAGAGGATAGCAGAATGCCGCAGAAAAAAGACTGGAACCCAGGTTAAAATCTCCGTCGATTACAGGATGGATAAAGGCAACAAATAAAACGATAGCAGGAGGGAACAGCGTCTGGAAATAAAATGATTTTCGGGCGGATGTTCCCTTTATTCTTCTTAAAGCGGCATTACTTTCCTTTACAGTCTGAAAATTCATCTGATAGATCCAGGTCATAAATTTCATCCCCTCCATGTGAATACTTCATAATACTTAGTTTACCACTGAGGAAATCCTTACGCAATAGCAATCGTTCGGGCGGGCAGCGGCAGGGGCAGACGGGCTTTTCCAATATCAGGTGTCCGGCTGTTCACGAACATTTTGTCTGATATGGACGGATATTGCTTTGGCAATGTCCGAACAGAGCAGACAAAGTGTACGATGAACCGCCCGAACACCGATATGGAAAAGCCCGTCTGCCCCTGCCGCTGCCCGCCCGAACGATTGCTATTGCCTGCAATGTGAAAATAATGTGATATCTGGTTTCACTCTATGGTCAAGCGGTAAAAAATATGGTAAACTAATGAAAGATGTTGAGAAAGAATTGTATCTGCTTTGGCAGAAGATAGAAAGGAGAGCTTAAGATGGAGGAATTCATCCAGGGCGGAGATCGAGCAGTCTATCAGGGTTTTTTTCAAAAGCTTGAGAGAGAAAAGCGTTTGCCAGAGCAGGACAAAGCCTATTTGAAAGAAAAAAATCCCGAGATTTATGAGATGGTAGAATCTCTCGAACAGGAGCTTGTAATTTATAAGGATAAGCTGAAAAACTGTAGTTCGAAAGAGGAAGTACAGGAACTCAAAGAGTCTTATGAGGATGGTCTGTTGTTAGGGATTAGTCTGGTAGAAAGTAACCCGGTACTTCCGTTGGAGAAGAAATTGGAATACACCATGTTTAAGGATACCAAGCTTTCTATTATGGAAGAGGTCATTGAGGAATTTGTGAAAAGTGCCGGGTATGAAGAACTTCCGGATAAGGCTGAGAATATGGGGGAGGCAAAAGGAGAGGAAAACCAAGATCAGGACGAAGAATTGGAGCTGCAGAAAATCAAGCGTGCAAAGGCTGTGAGCAGCTACGCATACAGCCGGAGGGCGGGAGAAGCAGGCACACAGGAGACTTTGCCTTTTGACGTAAAAGGATAGAGGAACTTAAATCAGTAATATTCTTTCAGTGCACAGATCGATTTACGGACGCAGGGGTTGTGTCCGGAAATTGATCTATATAGGCGTGTACTGGAAGAATATTACGGAACTTAAAATAGGAGCAATGTGATAAATGATTGGAATTATTGACTATGATGCAGGCAATTTAAAAAGTGTAGAGAAAGCCCTGCTGTCTTTGGGAGAGGAAGCCGTGGTAACCAGAGACAGGAATGAGCTTTTTAAGGCGGACAAGGTGATTCTTCCGGGAGTGGGGAACTTCGGTGATGCCATGGGAAAGTTAAAATCCTACGGACTTGATGAAGTGATAAGGGATGTGGTGGAAAAGGGAACGCCGTTTTTGGGGATTTGCCTGGGGCTGCAGCTGCTTTTTGAGGAAAGTGAGGAAGCACCCGGCGTTCCGGGACTTGGAATTCTAAAGGGGAAGATTCTTCGGATTCCGGAGGAGCCGGGACTTAAGATTCCGCACATTGGCTGGAATTCTTTAATGCTTCAGAACGAGGGAAGACTGTTTCAGGGCCTGGAGGAGGAACCCTATGTATACTTTGTTCATTCCTATTATTTGAAAGCGGAGGATGAGCAGATTGTAAAGGCAGTTACGGAGTATGGAACCCGGATTCAGATTCATGCGTCCGTGGAGAGGGACCATGTATTTGCCTGCCAGTTCCATCCGGAGAAGAGCAGCGGCACGGGACTTAAGATTTTGAAAAACTTTGCGGAGCTGGAGGGTTAGAAGATGTTTACAAAAAGAGTTATTCCCTGTCTGGACGTACATGCCGGCCGGGTGGTAAAGGGTGTTAATTTTGTGAACCTTAGGGATGCCGGGGATCCGGTGGAGATTGCGGCGGCTTACGATAAGGCCGGTGCGGACGAGGTGGTATTCCTGGATATTACGGCCAGTTCCGATGCCCGCAATACCGTGGTGGATATGGTCCGAAAGGTGGCCGAAAAAGTATTTATTCCCTTTACGGTTGGCGGCGGTATTCGGACGGTGGAGGATTTTAAGGTGCTTCTTCGGGAAGGGGCAGACAAGATTTCCGTGAATTCGGCAGCTATTATGCGGCCGGAGCTTATCAGTGAGGCGGCGGACAGGTTCGGAAGCCAGTGTGTGGTAGTGGCCATTGATGCCAAGAAGCGAGCGGATGGAAGCGGTTGGAACATCTTTAAGAACGGCGGCCGGGTAGATATGGAGATGGATGCAGTGGAGTGGGCTGTGAAAGCAGAGCGGCTGGGAGCCGGGGAGATACTGCTGACCAGTATGGATTGTGACGGAACAAAGGCAGGCTATGATATTGAGCTGACATGTACCATTGCAGAGCATGTGTCCATACCGGTGATTGCTTCCGGGGGAGCCGGAACGAAGGAGCATTTTTTGGAGGCTCTGACGAAGGGGAAGGCAGATGCGGTGCTGGCGGCTTCGCTGTTTCATTATAAGGAGCTGGAGATTCGGGAGCTGAAGGAGTATTTGAGGGAGCACCAGGTTCCGGTGCGGATATAGTGAACGCATATGAGTGTAATGCGGCAATCGTAATAAATTCAGCAATGTACAAAAGGTATGCAAGTCGTATGATTGCAGAACTGCAGGAAAGAACAGGAGATAAAGATTATGGGAATGATTGAAAATGATTGGCTGGAGCCCTTAAACCCGGAGTTTCGTAAGCCTTACTATGCGGAGCTGTTTCAATTTGTGAAGGAAGAATATGCTGCAAGGAAGGTATTTCCTCCTTCGGATGATATTTTTAATGCCTTTCATCTGACGCCTCTCAGTGAAGTAAAGGCAGTGATTCTGGGACAGGATCCGTACCATAATGACGGACAGGCACATGGGCTTTGTTTCTCTGTGAAGCCGGATGTGGATATTCCTCCGTCATTGGTAAATATTTATCAGGAGCTTCATGATGATCTGGGCTGTTATATTCCCAATAATGGGTATCTGACCAAATGGGCGAAGCAGGGTGTGCTGATGCTGAATACGGTACTGACAGTACGGGCTCATCAGGCTAACTCCCACAGGGGTAAGGGATGGGAGGAATTTACAGATGCAGCTATCCGGATTCTTAATGATCAGGATCGGCCGATTGTCTTTATTCTGTGGGGAAGTCCGGCCCAGAAGAAGGCTATGATGCTGCATAACCCGAAGCATCTGATTTTGAAAGCGCCCCATCCAAGTCCTTTGTCTGCTTACCGGGGCTTCTTTGGCAGCAAACCCTTTAGTCAGACCAATGATTTTCTGGAGAAGAATGGGCTTACGCCTATTGATTGGCAGATTGAGAATGTGTAATCAGTATCGGGCAGTGAGGCAGTGGCTGGCTGGGCAAAAGAAGGGAATACGGGTTATATTCCTGCTTTTGACTGCTGTAGTTACTCTTTACATAGTGATTTTATTGTGGATGCTCCCAGAGATGATGGAGACCATCCCTATGGATACAAAGTATTGGAAGGTCAAGATTTTGACGGCTCTTTTGATGCTGGCTCCTGTTTATGTTCTGTTATTGTGGGGGGCTTACCGCTGTTTTTCAGCGAAGGTTATGACTGGAACATGGGAAGGCTTTAAAGAGAACAGGCTTTTAGGAGGGGGCAAAACAGAAGAGAGAAAGCAGTGCTTAAGACTGATTAGGTTATGGTTTTTGATGGGGGCCGGTGAGACCTTTCTTTGGCTGATGGTATACTATTATACCTATTTTCCAGGCTCCTTTGATTTGGATAATCTGGATCAATGGTGGCAGATTCAGAACAGTCAATATGATACTTGGCATCCGGTGTTTCACACGCTTATCATTGCTTTTTTTACAAAAATAGTGAATCATTATGGCTTTGCCGTTTTTATGCAGCTTTTTCTTTATAGTTTGCTCTGTGGTTATCTGATTGTAACTATGGCAAAATGGAGATTTCCGGTTTGGAGTCTGTTACTGACAGAATTTTTCTTGGCAGCAAATCCCCAGACTCATCGACTTCTGCTTTTTATGTGGAAAGACAGTGCATTAACTTTGTTTATGCTATTGTTTACTGTGTATTTGCTGAATACCTGGCTAAGCAATGGGGCATGGTTAAAAAAACGAAGAAATCTGACGGTTTGGATTCTGGTGTTGATTTCCATTTCTATGGTACGCCACAATAGCATTCTATTTACCATTCCTTTTTTGGTGCTTACGATTCTTTTTTTTCGGGAAATACGTAAGGAGAGTGTGATTTCTCTGGTTCTAATGCTAATTGGGATGCTGGTAATCAAATATCCAGTATATGATCTGGTAGAAGCCAGTCGCCCCGAACAGACTTATGTGGAGATGGTTGGCGTTCCCATGACGATCCTCTGTAATATTCATGAGACGGTTCCGGAGAGCCTTCCGCCAGAAGCAGCGGAGCTTTTGGATTCCATTGGTCCAAAAGAACGTTGGAAGACCTATGAAATGGGAAATTACAATTCTTTAAAATTTGTATCAAATGCTAATATAGTTGTTCGTGAGACACAACCAGCAGATTTTTTAAAGCTTATGGTTCGCACCATAGGCAATGCGCCGGGACTTTCTTTACAAGCATTCTATCAGGTAACTCGTATGGCATGGGATATCCGGGGAGCTACTCCATGGCATGAGGATTTGGAATTTCAACTTCATGAAAATGAATGGGGATTTTCTTATGTGGAGAACCGCCGGCCGTTGCAGATAGTTTTAAATGATTTTGATAATTGGGTTATGAATCAATGTCATTAAGTTAAGCTGATTGAAAAAATCTTATCCTATGGTCTAACTCAAATTTATCAATAAATTTCTCAAAAAGTGGTTGACACAGAGCCTAAAATGTGCGGCCGCTCTCG
>CAJTAK010000029.1 GCA_910574255.1 Clostridia bacterium | reverse complement strand
ATTTTAATAATCCTATCACAAAAAGCTGCTGCACCGAAATGCAACAGCTTTTACTATTTTCATAAACTAACGCCATTTTTTAATGTCTGATACCAAAGTCAGGTTTTATGTGTTTTGGGAAGTTTTTTCAAGTCCTGTCCTATAAATATTTGTACTTTTCATGGTACAATGCTGGATATACGGACGCCGCCGGACAGAAAATATTTTTCCCTCCATGCTCCGCACAGCTTTGCTGTGCTAACACGCCTGTCAGGAAAAATATTTTCTGTCCGGCGGCTGATGATATATAGTTCATCGTTCCCTAAAAAGCTTGGGGCTGCCATAGTCTCTCCGGACAGGGAGGATATGTGCTCCTTGGATGCTAAAGACAGTTATTGAACTGTTCTATGTGAAATCCATTTTCCGGCTACAGTTCTGACACCAGAATGCAGTTGGGCGTCTCAATGGGGATCGGCTTTCCTTTCATACTGAAGTATTTCTTTTCATAGTTGATTTCAAAAATAGTGATGCTGTTGCTTTCATGGTTCAGAGATATAATGTGACGGTTATCCGGGAAGAAGTCACCGGCCTTTGGGTAGTCTCCGCTGATAGGAAGAATACAGATCTTTTCCAGAAGTCCCGTTTCTTTGTCCACATGGAAAATTCCCGCCGTATTATCACCGGCATTGGTGCAGAGTACCTTGCTGCCGTCTTTTGAAAAGCGCAGCGCAGAGGCCGCACTGGTTGCGGAATGATAGTCATTCAGGGTGGAAACCGTCTGGATAAGCTCAAAGGACGGATTTTTTCCGCTTCCGTCGTATTTATATACGGTAATGTAATTTTTCAGCTCACTGATAACGTAAGCATACCGCCCGTCACGGCTGAATTTGATAATCCGGGGAGCGGAGTTGAGTTCGCACATCAGAAGATCCACCAGAGAAATTTTGCCGTTCCGCTCATTAAATTTATAAATTTTAATCTGGTCCGTTCCCAGATCTACGGCACAGAGATATTTTCCGTCCGGTGTCAGGTTTACGCAGTTTACATGCGGGCGGAAGTTTCGTTCCGCAACACTTCCAAGGCCCTTATGGAAAATGCCGTCGGCGATCTCTCCTACACTTCCGTCTTCATTTAAGCGGAGCACCGTTACCTTTCCATCATGCCAGCCTCCTACAAACAGATAAGCGTCCTCCTGATCTGTGGAAATGTAGCACCCTCTCATTCCGTCCACACTGGCGCAGTTTAAAGGCTCCAGATCCCCATCCGGAAGAATGTTAAAAGAACGGACACCCTCGTCGGAAATGGAATACAGCTGCTTTCCGTTGTGGGACAGCTTAATATAGGAGGGATTGTTGATAGGAATTACCTTTCTCTCAACCATTTTTCCCTCTTCCACATCCATATCAAACAGATGGATTCCCTCGCTGCTCCCGTGGGTGTAGGTTCCGACATAGGCTACATATTTTTTCTTATCCATGATGCTCTCCTCCATGCATGTTATACTTAAAAATTCCTCAGGGTACGGTTATTACAAAAAGTATTTCCGAACCGCTTTAAGGGTCTTCTCTATCTCTTCCTCCGTCACAGCCGCTGACACAAACATGGCCTCAAACTGAGAGGGAGCCAGATAAATGCCCTCTTTCAGCATATGAGAAAAATACCCCGCAAAGGCTTTTGTATCTGAGGTTTTGGCAGACGCATAATCCCGAACAGGCTGATCCGTAAAGAACAGACAGCCAAGGGAGCCCACATGATTTAACTGATAGGAGCTTTTGGCCTCTTTCAAAATCTCTTCCATGCCTGTAAACAGCCGTTCCGATTTCCGGTGAAGCTCCTCATAAAAATCAGGCGTGTCTCTGAGCAGGCGGATCTGTGCCAGACCTGCCGCCATAGCTGCCGGATTGCCGCTTAAGGTTCCTGCCTGATAAACCGGCCCTGCCGGCGCAACCATTTCCATAACATCCTTTCGTCCCCCATAGGCCCCCACCGGCATACCTCCGCCGATAATCTTGCCAAAGGTGGTCAGATCCGGTTCTATTCCATAATAGCCCTGTGCTCCGGAAAGGCTTAAACGAAATCCGGTAATCACCTCGTCAAAGATCAAAAGGCTTCCATGGTCCGTACAAATCCGGCGCAGGCCCTCAAGGAAACCCTCCTCTGGCAGTACGACACCCATATTTGCTCCCACAGGCTCTACGATAACTGCGGCAATCTCCTGACCCCAGGCATCAAAAATCTCTTCCACATTTTTTATATCATTGTAGACGGCTGTCAGGGTATCCTGGGTACATCCAACCGGAACACCCGCACTGTCCGGCACTCCTGCCGTCATAACGCCCGAGCCCGCTTTTACAAGCATGGCATCGGAATGTCCATGATAGCATCCGGCAAATTTCACAATCTTATTCCGGCCGGTATAGCCTCTGGCCGCCCGGACTGCGCTCATAACGGCTTCTGTTCCGGAATTGACCATGCGCACCATTTGGACGGAGGGTATGATGTCAGAGATAAGCTCCGCCATCTCTACTTCCGCCTCCGTAGCTGCGCCAAAGCTTAAGCCTTTCCTGCATGCCTGCTCCACCGCTTCTAATACGGCCGGATGGCTGTGGCCCAGAATCATAGGACCCCAGGAGCCTACATAGTCAAGATATTGGTTCCCATCCGCATCCGTTAAATAAGCTCCCTTTGCGGAGGCGATAAACCGAGGGGTCTCTCCTACGGAGCCGAAGGCCCGAACCGGGGAGTTAACGCCTCCCGGAATCCTTTTTACCCCACGTTCAAAGAGCATTTCTGATTTTGTCATTATCCGATTCTCCCCTCATCCATAAATCCCGCAATCTCCGGTGCAAAATAGGTCAGATACAGATCTACGCCTGCCCGGTATGCGCTCACTGCCGTCTCGCAGATGATTGCCGCCTCATCCACATAACCCAGGGAAGCCGCCGCTTTTATCATGGCATATTCTCCGCTGACACTGTAGGCCGCTGTCGGAAGCTGAATCCTCTCCTTTACTCCTGCAATAATGTCCAGATAGGTCATGGCAGGCTTTACCATAATAATGTCCGCACCCTCTTCCACATCCAGCAATGCTTCTTTCATGGCCTCCCTGCTGTTGTGGTAATCCATCTGATAGGACTTGCGATCTCCGAAAGCCGGGGCGCTGCCTGCGGCATCCCGGAAAGGACCATAAAAGGCGGAAGCATATTTTACCGCATAAGACATGATGGGTGTTTCCTGATAGCCGTTGACATCCAGAAGATTTCGGATGGCTCCCACCCGACCGTCCATCATATCCGAGGGAGCAACCATATCCGCACCGGCCTGTACCTGGGAAAGAGCGATTCTGGCCAGATAATCCAGAGTCTTGTCATTGTTCACATATTCTCCCTTTAAAATTCCGCAATGTCCGTGGGAGGTGTACTCACACATACATACATCACCGATGCAGTAAAGCTCTGGAAACTGCTGCTTCGCCTCCCGAAATGCTTTCTGCACAATGCCGTCCTCCGCATAGGCGCCGCTGCCGCAAGTATCCTTGTGTTCCGGAATTCCAAAGAACATCACGCTTCCCACGCCGGCATTCATTAACTTCTCCAATGCAAAGGGCATGCGATCCACACTATAGCGGTACTGCCCGGGCATGGTTGGAATTTCTTCCTCAATTCCTGTCCCCTCCTTGATAAACATGGGGTAGATAAGGGAACTCTTGTCCATCCGTGTCTCACGAACCATTTTCCGCAGATGAGCACCTGTCCGCAGGCGGCGGGGCCTTATCTTCATGTCCATAATATGAAAACCTCTTTTCCTTGTATGTGTATACCCTCATGTACAAGGGTACCATTTTACTTAATTCTTACCTCATTTTCCAATCAGGACGGTTTTTCTTGAAAAAGCAAACCCATATTTTCGTATTCTGTCCTTTGCAATTCCTTTCTCTATCAGTACGGCTTCATAGTTCTTCTGTTCTATCTGCCTTACCCCCGCCCCCACAGTATCCATAAGCTCCGGTTCCTGCCCTTATGGATTTTTTCCCGTATCAAAATAGCTGAATGTGGCCAAAGCAACTTTATTTATAAATACATTCATTGCTTTTACATCATCTAACAGCAATGCCTTGATAAAATCGTTTTATACGGAGGCTGCTCTGCCAAACCATATTCTCAAATCTTCTTTTTAAACATATACCGGATCCCCTCCGCAGCTTTTCTTGCCCTCCTGTGCTCCTCTCCTCCCGCCGTCACACCTGCCACCAGGTCCTCCTGGATGGCCAGGCCCCGGAAAGTTATGCCAATCAGCCTGGGAGCAGCCCTTTCAATCCTCATTAATCTCATTAAGCTCAGAAAAAGGAATTTTTCCATGTACCTCCATTAAAAAACGTCCTGTAGGGTATCCGTCTGGTCCCATTTCTGCAAGCTGACCATGGCTGCACCGTGAGAATCCCTCACCTAAAAAGCAGTCATCCACCTCGGCTCCTTCCGGATCGTCTAGGTGATATAAAAGGCTTTCATATGCCTCGAACATCAAATCATAGGCAAATTTTTCAATTGTCTCCAAGGAAGCCCCCTCCTTCCTCAAAGCAGCAACTATCGGGAAACGTTTATCCAGTGTGCCATCCTCTATCCGCTTTTCAAGCATCTTTCGATAACCGCCTTTATAAAACTCTAAATCGTCGCTCAGTGGTTTCAAAAATCGGAAAGTAGGAAGCACTGCCCATACATCTGATTCATACTGCAAATACCAGTCTGCTGTTTTCTCACTTAACCCCATCGCAACCATTAAATCTTTCTTTTCCTCTAATGTCATTCCAGCTCCCTTTCCTACTTTCATTTTCCCCAATATACAACCTTTCCACCACTCTCCGAATTTCCTCCGAAGCAGCACGCACCTGTTTGTGATTCCGCCCACTGGCTGTCACTCCTACTACTAGTTCATCCTTGGTGGCAAGTCCTGGAAAGTAAAAATCGCACAACTCTTTATCACTGCTCACATTCACCGGAATTTGCTTTTTTTTGCACTCCAACCCAATCTGTTCATTGATCTCTCTGTTATTCGTTGCTGCCAAAACAAGATACGTATCTCTTAGTATCTCGCCAGGGTGATATTCTTCCTGTCTCCAAGCAAGCAATCCTCCCTTTGAAAGCCTCTGTATTTCACTCGAAGCCTTTGGTGCAACCACTGTAAGCTCACAGCCAAATTCCAGGAGAGCCAAAACTCTACGGGACCCAATAGCTCCTGCCCCGTACACAAGAACCTTCTTTCCTTCTAAGCTCACAAACAAGGGAAAATACCGGCTCATACTTCCTGCTCCTGCCAGCCCTTGCACACATCAATCCACTCTTTTGCCGTGGAATAACGCTCCAACTCCTCCATATTAAGCTCAATGGCACTGTTGGAGCTTCCCGCCGCCGGAAATACAGTCTCAAACCGTCTCAGGGACTCATCCAGATAGACACGCACAGTCTCCGGAATGCCAAAGGGACACACACCTCCCACGGCATGGCCGACTTTCTCCGATACCTCTTCCTGGGACAGCATCACTGCTTTCTTTCCAAACTTATCCTTATACTTGCGATTATCAATCTTGGCATCTCCCGCCGCTACAATCAGAATCGGCTCCTCACCTATCTTAAAGGACAGGGTCTTGGCAATCCGGGCCGGAATACAGCCCACCGCCTGTGCCGCCAACTCTACCGTAGCACTGGACACCTGAAATTCCAGAATCCGATCTTCCATTCCAAAGGAAGAAAAATACTTTCGTACAATCTCTATTGACATTTATAACTCCATTCCAGTTCCACAGTATCTCTACAGCACCCCTTATCCAGAACAATTCCCAGCCACAAGGAAACGTGTCTGTAAATTGTTCTGGTGCTGTACGAGATACTGCTGTTCTATAATTCTTCTTCAATCTCTTTCAGTGCCTGCTTTAACTCTTCCCGGGCCTCTTCGATCTTCCCTCTGTCCCGGGTATTTAAGACTTCTTCAAACTTCCGGATCTCCATGTCAATGATCCGTCTGGTATCTCCCATACTCTCCTCATAGAGCCGTTCGCATCTGAGAAGCAGAAGCTTGTTTTCCTCCTGATCCCTGGGGTGAATCTTCAGGTAGGACAATTCCTCCATACGCTCCTGAATCTCTTCATCGGTCATCTCATTTTCCTGGCTCTTGATGATCTGTTTACGCACCTCGCCTGTGGAAATCACCTTAACCTCTACCTCCAGAATGGAGTTGATGTCATAGGTGTAGGTCACATCCACGGACTCCTCACCTGCCCGGTTCTTGGGTACGTTGACCGTCAGTTCCCCAAGCAGCAGGTTATTTGCCGCAAAGCGGCTCTCCCCCTGAAGAATATTGATGGTAATCTTGCTCTGATCGTCGTGAAGCGTATAAAAACGCTCCGTCCGGCTGGCCGGAATGACCGTATTACGTTCAATAATGGGACAGTAATGCCCGGACTCGTAACGTCCGTTTCCACGGTTTACCGTCACTTCCGTTCCCAAAGTAAAGGAGCAGACATCCGTGAGGATCACTTCCTTTACTGCCTGATTACGCTCTTTCATGGCCGCCTGAATGGCTGCCCCCAAGGCTACCGCTTCATCGGGATGCACGGACGTATCCGGGAACTTCCGAAACAGCTTAATGATAAAGTTCTTTACCACCTGGAGCCTGGTGGCACCGCCCACCAGCACCACCACATCAATATCTGACAGCTTAATATGAGCATCCGCCAGACTTCTCTGAACCGGCTTTCGAATCTTATCAAGTAGAACCTCACACTGCTCCTCATAGTCTTTCTGGGTGATCTCCAGATCCTCCAATTTGCCGTCAATGGTGCAGGCAAACCGGGATTTCACACTGTCCGCAAAGCCAAGCTTGCATTCCTCCGCTGCCTTGTGGACCATTCCCCTAGTCTTGGCATCCAGAGAATCCAAATCAATCTTCTTTTTCTGCAGAAACAGCTTCTCCAGCACATCTGTAAAGTCCTCGCCGCCCAGATAATTATCCCCGGCCACGGCACGAACCTCCAGAATATTCTGAAACAGTTCCAAGATGGACACGTCAAAGGTACCGCCGCCCAGGTCGAAAACAAGAAACTTGGTGTTCTTTGTTTTCTCGTAAAGACCGTAGGCAATGGCCGCCGCCGTAGGCTCGCTGATGATACGCTCCACCTTTAAGCCTGCCAGCTCCCCGGCACGCTTGGTTGCCTTTCTTCTCTTGTCATCAAAATAAGCCGGAACACTGATGACAGCTTCTGTCACCTCTTCTTTCAGATAAGCTTCCGCATCCTCTTTCAGAGAGCGAAGCACAAAGGAGGACAATTCCTCCGCCGTAAACTGCTTGTGCCCCAGGTCAAACTTTTTGGTGCTTCCCATGCTCCGCTTAAAGACCTGGGCCGTGGTTCCCGGATACAAAAGCCCCCGTTCTCTTGCAGTCTCACCCACATAAATCTGGTCATTTTCATCTACGCTTACAATGGAGGGGGTCAGATTCTTTCCCAGACGGTTGGGAATAATCTTAGGGCCATTCTCCGTAAAGTAAGCGGCCAGACTGTTTGTTGTTCCTAAATCAATTCCAATAATCATTCCGTATTCCTCTAGTCTATTATTTCTGTCTTTTTTGCTGCATTTTGCAAACTCATTCCCGTATCATGGGGCTTTTAACGCTTCTTAAGCTTTTTTGCAAGCAGCTCCACCTTTGCGATACTTAAATCGTTACGTACTGATTCCCTGCATGCCTTTTCATAGCAGTTGAGAGCCTCCGTAAGGTTGCCCTCTTCTTCCCGCAAAAAGCCCATGGCTTCCCAGTAATCCTCGCACTCCTTAAAGTTACAGTGGCGGCACTTGGCAGCCTTTTCGATTTGGTTGAAATATTTCTTAGCCATTTCCAGATCGCCGATATAATAATACATGGCACCCATATTGTAAAGGCGGCTTCTTCTATAATAAAAATCATTTAAATATTTGTCAATATGTCCGAAACGCCTGCCGATGGATTCCAGGGCCAGCTTCTGGTAAGGAATGCCCTTGTCCGGTGTTCCAAGCTCATAATAGCATTCCATGATGCTGCGGCAGCATCGATCATAGCCGTAAGCATTCTTATTCTTCAAGTCCAGAGCCTTTTGGTACATCTCCAATGCCTTTTTCGGATTTTTCTTATAATAAAGATACACATCCGCAATGTGGCACCAGGCATCCGAAGCATCCCCGTCATTCTCCGCTTTCTTCCGGGCAGTCTGATACAGGGAAATAGCCTTTGCAAACCGCTTCATCTGCACATAGATCTCACCTGCTTCCAGATAATAGGCTACCGTATCCTCTCCATAAAAACTCTTAATCTCCTCCATGGCCTTTTCCAGAAGATTCATCTTCTTATACACCCGGATAATGTCCTTACGGATACCACGGTTCTGGGGGAAGTCCCGGCTTCCTTTCTGATACCATTCCAAAGCCTTAGTATAATCGGCCATTCGCTCATAGGTTCCGCCAAGATTGCTGTAGGCAATGATGGTTTCCTTTTCCTCCATAACCTCAATGGACTTCTTAAACAGTTCGATGGCACGCTCGTACCGTTCCGTATATTTGTAGATGCATCCCTGGTTATTATAGGCATAGGTATTGTTTGGTTCCAGTTCCGCCGCTTTTAGGAAATCCGCTTCCGCCAAATCCCACTCTCCGGCTTCCAGATACAAGAGTCCACGTTCTATATAATAGTAAGCACAGGGATCCAGTTCCAACTGCCTTGTTGCAAAGGGAACCGCCTCCTGATAATATTTCAGATCGCCCGTATCCTTTAAAATATCCGTATAGATATCCACAATCCGGCTATTTGCCCTGGGGTTCTCCCCATTTACTTTCAAAACCTTTTTATAATATTCCAGTGCCTGGCTCCGCTTTCCCATACTGTTAAAACACCGGGCCATATTTTCATAGACCAGTTCATTTTCACCGTACTCTTTCTCACAGAGCTGATAATCGGTCATGGCCCTGTCGTACTCTTTCAAATCAGCCAGCGTATTGGCACGGATCCAGTGGTAAAGTTTATCCTCGTAGATATTGCACGCTTTTTCTATGTACTTCAGGGCATCTCTCTGGCGGTCAAGCCCCCGGCAGCAGCGGGCCATCTCATAATAGAGCTCTGCCATCTGCTCATCGCTTACACTGTCCTTATATTCCTTGAATTTCTCTTCCAGCTTCTTGGACTCCTCATAAGCCGCCTTGAATTCTTCATCCTTTTCCGCCGTCTCCCTTGCAATGGTCAGGCGGAGGAGGTCAAGCTTCGGGCTTCCAACCTCCGCATCCTCCGCCTGCTTCAGAATCCCTTTGGCATCCTCATACTGGCTGTAACGGATAAATACGTCTGCCGCCAACTCGTAGATCTGGGGATAGCCTGCATAGATATCCTTGGCACTGTAGAAATTGTCCACAACGCCCTGTCCATTGTGCATCTCAAAGCAGCATTTTTGCCGGAGGACATATGCATAAAAGTCATTTCGATCGGTGTCAATCATCTGATCACAGACATCCAAGGCTTTCTCGTATTTTTCCTGATCCATGAAAATCTGTGCCTTTTCAATCAGGTAATTGCGGGAGTTTGGCTCCTGCTTTAATGCTTCATCAACAGCCTCAAGTGCCTGCTCATAGTTCTTATCCTGTTCTTCCCTGGATAGCTTTCCCTCTCTTGCCAGTGAGTGGAGTGCCTTTGCAATGATCTCACAGGCCCCGGCGATCCGCCCGGGAATCCGTTCCATCTGCTTTCCCTTGTCTTCTTCTTTGGCTTCCTCTTCCCTGGCCTTTGCTTCCGTCTCAATACAGGGAATGCAGGCTCTTGCGGCATCTACGGCCTTTTGATACTGCTGTTCCATAAGATAACATTTAGAAAGAAGGCTGTAGTATTCTGCCTTTCGGCTCTCTCCCACGGTGCGGCCCTCAAGAAGCTCTACTCCCTTGCCCGAAAGATCATTTTGGAGGTAACACCATCCAAGCTCCATCACGTCCTCATCGGATGCTTCTTTCTTCTCTATCCGTTCCTCGTAAAGCTTCATCAGGCTCTGGTTAATATTGTGCATCGTTTCCAGGAGGGCTTCCTCCTGAGAACTGATGCGTAAAGCTTCTACGCAGTACTCTTTCGCTTTTACGGCATCACCCTGTTCCAGATAATATTTCGCCAGATATTTGTTGGCCATATAGTGAGTGGGACAGTCTTTCAAGATTTTCTCAAAGCATTCCTTTGCTTCCTCTTTCTCTCCATTTTCCCAATAAATCTCGCCGCCATAAGCCAGGCTTCGCATATCCTCTCCCATAAGGGCCAGAAGCCCGTGAATCCATCCGGAAGCCGCCTCAATATTCTGCCTATTTCGCTCCAGACGGGCTTCCTCCAACATCAGATAGGGATGGGAAACGGGAAGATGCTTGAGAGTGTCCAGGATTCCGCTTGCCCCCTCCACATCTCCGCTGTCATTTTTACGACAAAGCTCATAGTAATGGTACAAAAACGTATCATAATCTGCATCATCCTCTCCCCTGAATTCCTCATAGGGGAAATCATCATCGCTCTGGCACTGATGCATGACAAAGTCAATAAAGTTTGGGTGGAACCGCTCCAAAAGCTCTGCCCGTTCCTCCTGAAGGTCAAAAGTTTGGTCCAGCATTTTCCAGATATCTGTTTTGATCCGGTAATTATCAGCCAAGAAATCTAACAGCGCATCTCTGGCCTCTACGCTGGTGTCCAAATCCAGACAGATGTCCTCTTTCAAAAGCTTCTCCCAACAGGAGGGATCAATCCGCTTGGAAAGAGAAAAATAAACCTCTCTCACCCTCTCAATCCAATGCTCCACCGGCGTCTCCGGCGCTTTCTTGAATTCCTCCGGACGGTCTGCATAAGCAATGGCTGCCTCGTATGCCTCACGCAGCCGCTTAAAACCTTCCGGATCGTCCTCTGGGTTTACCTTTACCAGAAGGCGGCGGTAGGCATCCTGAATCACCTGTTTATCTTTTGTTTTTTCAATTTCCAATATGGAAAAGCTTATGGTTTCGTCCATAGATCTATCATCCCCTTCGCGCATTTGTTCACAGTTCTTTTAAGTATACCACAAAAGAGGGAAAATGTGAAGGATGTGAGAAAATTCGGTCAACGTCTGCATAAGCAGAGGGTAATTCTTGTGTTTGCCGAATTTGAAGAGTAATATAAAAGGGGACAGTTTCCAAATTACTCCAACTGCCCCCTGCTGTTATTTGATTAACATGGCATCGCCAAAAGAGAAAAATCGATATTTCTCCTCCACCGCTTCCTTATAAGCCGCCATCACCTGCTCTTTCTCTGCAAAAGCCGATACCAGCATCAGCAAGGTGGATTCCGGCAGATGAAAATTGGTGATCAAAGCATCCATCAGTTTAAACCGATAGCCAGGATAGATAAAGATATCCGTCCAGCCGCTTCCTGCATGAAGAATCCCCTTTTCATCCGCTGCAGACTCCAGGGTACGACAGCTTGTAGTCCCCACGCAGATCACACGCCCTCCTGCTGCCCTTGTCTCATTGATAAGCTTAGCCTGCTCTTCCTCTATCATATAGAATTCCGAATGCATATGATGCTGAGTCACATCCTCCACCTTCACCGGACGAAAAGTGCCAAGCCCCACATGAAGGGTCACATGAGCCAGTCTCACACCCTTATCCTCGATTTCCTTTATAAGCTCCGGCGTAAAATGAAGCCCGGCTGTGGGCGCTGCCGCCGATCCCTCATGCTTTGCATAGACCGTCTGATAGCGGTTCTTGTCCTTTAACTGATGGGTAATATAAGGCGGCAGGGGCATCTGTCCAAGCCGATCCAGGATTTCCTCAAAAATTCCCTCATAGGTAAAGCGAATCCGCCGGTTCCCCTCATCCACAACCTCCAGCACCTCTCCCACAAGAAGTCCGTCTCCAAAGGAAATGCGTGCTCCCGGCCGCGCTTTCTTTCCGGGCTTTACCAGAGTCTCCCACACATTGTCCTCACACCGCTTCAAAAGCAGAACCTCAATGCCTGCCCCCGTTCCCACTTTCACACCCATCAGGCGTGCCGGAATTACCCGGGTATTATTCACCACCAGGCAGTCCCCCGGACTCAGAAATTCCACCAGTTCCCGAAAAACTCTATGTTCCCTCTCTCCTGCTTTCCTGTCAAGCACCAGTAATCTGGAGCTGCTTCGATCCTCCAGAGGATCCTGAGCAATCAATTCCTCCGGCAAATCATAATAAAAATCACTCGTCTTCATACAAAAGCTTCCTTACATGTATTTTTTCTTCTTAAAATAAATCAAAATCCCTGTCACTACCGCAATGCTCAGCACAATCACATACACATAGCCAAACTTCCACGCCAGCTCCGGCATATGGGTAAAATTCATGCCGTACCATCCCACGATCAGGGTCAAAGGCTGAAAGATAATGGTCACAATAGTGAACAGCTTCATAGTATTATTCAGATTATAATTCAGCGTAGCATCCAGAGCCTCCCTAAGATGAATGAGATTGTCGCAGAGAAGCTGGGTATTATTGCTCAGGCGTTCAGATTTATCCGTAAAAATCTTGAAATAACGCAGATCCCTTTCCTCAAACAAATCATTTTCATTTTCCTGGAGAGCTTCTCCAATGTCAATCAGCTGATCATAATAATTCTTCAAAGTGGACAGGCGGTTCCGCAGATCAAAAATCTCCTTGTTCAAATCCTCGTCCATCTTGCCATTAACCACCTCACGCTCCATGGCGATAATCTGCCGTTCCGTCATCACAAGTCCCCGGTTGCCGCTGGATAAAAGCCGTTCCAACACCCCATAGATCACTTTTTCCATAGTGGCATTCTGACGAAAACGGCCGATAGCATCCAGGAACATCTGTCGGATGCTGTCATCCTTATCTATGATTTTTATAATAATGAACAGATTCTTCTTAATAAAAAATCCAATGCGGTTCCGCTTGCTGCTTAAATTCAGAATGTCCACAATGTTGATCATGCCGAAGCTGAACTCATCATACACGTCAATACTCGTCCGAAAATGGGTAAAATCCGTCATGCAGTCCTTTACCGCAACTTCAGACAGTCCAAGATGCTCATAGCATTTCCGAAGCTCCTCCAAGGTTAAATAGCCCACGCAGATATCATGGCTGTCAATCTGCTCCAGCGTCACTTCCTTAATTTCCTTTTCATGTATGGAATAAAACATAGGAAAAGCCCCCTGTTATTTTCTTTTCTATCTTATATACCTTACTCCCCTGAAAAAAATCGGTGCGCAGGCATCCATATATCCCCATCATTTGCCTAGGATTAAGAACAGGGAAAGCCTTAATATCCGATACTCTCTAAAATCCGATCAATAATACGGGCATTTGCAACAGAAAACGCTTCCGATACGGTCGGTGTCTCGCCCTCTGTGATGCAGCGTCCCAGCTGCTCCACTTCCAATCGGTAATTCTGCGGCACCTGCACGGTCTTTACCTCTTCCATTCCCTCAAAAGTTCTCACCACATAACTCAGCTCGCCCGGCGCATTAAAGCCGAACTTCACCGCCTCAATGGAGCCCTTAGTGCCGTGAATCTGGAAACGATCCAGGGCCGAATTTTTCTCTGTGGCAAGAACCAGTCCGCAGTCAAAGTTAGCACGCATGCCATTCTCATACTCCATCAAAACCGCCGTATACATGTCTACTTTTTCCTTGGAAAAGGTACTGACTGCCTGCACTCTCTCCGGTTCCTTTCCAAGCATCCGAAGAATCAGACTGCTGCAGTACACGCCCAAATCATAGGTGCTGCCGCCCAATGTTTCCCTGCGCATGCGGATATTTCCCTCCACATAATCAGAGGTAATGAGAGCGGCTTCCATATAGCGGACATCTCCGATGGTTCCTCTCTCAAGCTCCTTTTGGATCTCCGCAATATAAGGACTGTGCTGATAGGCAAATGCCTCCATTAAAAGGACGCCCTGCTCCCTGGCTGTCTCAAACATCTCCCTAGCTTCTTTTGCCGTAGGCGCCAGGGGCTTTTCACATAAAACATGTTTCTTTGCCTTTAATGCCTTGATTGTCCACTCATAGTGCATGGTATTGGGAAGGGGAATATAGACTGCCTCCACCTGGGGATCCGCAAGCAAATCCTCATAGCTTCCGTATGCCTTTTGAAAACCATATTTCTCCTTGAACGCCTCCGCCTTTTCCATGCTGCGGCCTGCAATGGCATACAGTTCGCAATTTTCTGCCTGTTTCATGCCCTCTGCCGTATCACGCTCAAATATATACGCTGTTCCTAAAACTCCCCATTTTACTGTTCTCATTGTGCAGCATCCTCCTGATTTTTATTTATCTTCATTTAAAATCTGAATCTATATGTTTCTATTCTACCATGCATATACAGCAAATGTCACGTTAAATGTAAAAGCAAATGGAAATGCCGGAACATATCCACACATGGCTGCTGTTCCGGCATTCCTGTTTTCCCGAAGAATGTATGATTCTTATGAAATTTTAATAGAGAAAGACTTTATTTGTCAAAGCTGCTGTCAGATTTCCAGTTCAAAGGGTTCCCCAATCTGTACATAATCATCGCTTATCTGCCCGTCTTCCTCCGGAAGCTCCACTGCATAGAGGGTCATGGTCACGGTTCCCCCATTTGCATCCAGTCTTCCGTCATCGATAACCTCTTCATTCTGCATGTAACCGGATTTTGTATCCTGGGTTCTTACTCCGAATTCTACCTGGTTGCCTAAAGCATCCTCTGCCTTCACCATTAGAATATAACTGGTAGGTCCGGAAAGATCGTAAGGGATTCTCTGCTCTAAGTCATTAACCGCAAGCTCTTTTAAAGTCACGGTCACACCGTCCGGAAGTTCAAAGGCTTTTCCGATCTCTGTCCGTTTTGTATCTGCTATGAGATCGGTTCCGTCTGCCGTGAATGCAAATTCCCATTTTCCCTTTACGCCGTCCTCAAAGCCAAGCTGATTAAAAGCAAGGCGAAACTCATTTTCCCCGGACAGATCCACGCCGGGCGCCTCATATTCTGCTACAATTCCCAAAACTTTCTGTTCCTCGTCCAGAAACCCGGAGCTTCCGCCTACGCCGCCTGTCATGCGCTTTCCATTGATATAGAGACCTCCGTCCGGTGTCAGATAGTTTTCCATAGGCTGCCCGTCTTCACGCTGCAAGGTGTAATTGACCACCAGCTTTTCCGCTGAAACTACTGCTTCCTGCAGGGTGATCACATAGCCTTTATCTGTTACGGAGGTATTTACTATCTCCTTGTAATCAGCCAAATCCTCTGAAATGCCCAAGGCGCTGCTGATATTCCAGCCTATCTGCTTAATGGCTGCGTGAACCTCATCGCCAAAGGCCACGGTTCCGGCAATCAGCATCAGCGCCGCACAGGCCGCCACGGATGCCCTGCGAAAGATACTTTTTCCGGTATGCTTTTCTTTTTTAATCTCACTTAAAACTGCATTCTTATATCTTTTCATTTCCACATCACTGGGGCATTCCGACAGGTAATCCCCGGGTGCTTTCAGCTCCGTCTTTATCTCATTTGCCAGTTTATAGGCTTCCCTGTTCATGCTCATGCCCTCTTCCTTTCTCCAAATTTGCTGCGGATTTTTTGTTTTCCCCGAAATATCCGCACATATACGTTGTCTCTGCTGATTCCCAATGCCTCTCCGGCTTCCTCCGGTTCCTCCTCGTTTATGAAAATCCGGCGGAACAGCTCCTGGTCTTTGGGCTTTAGGCATCCTAATATCTCCTCTGTTTCCTTTGAAAGCTCCTGCTCGGTCAGCTCAAGGAAAGACGGCTCTTCCTGGGGAATCTCCATGTCCTCGATAGATACGGTCTGAAGCTCCCGCTTCATCTTCCGCAGGGTATCAATGGCTTCTAAGCGGGCCACTCCTGCTGCCCAGCCCTCGAAGCTGCCCCTGCTTTCGTCAAAGCTGTCGATGTTCTTCCAGATTCCAAGGAAAATGTCATTCATGCATTCCTCCACCCGATCCGGAGCGGTAAAGAGCCGCTTTCGCACAATAGCATTTAAAAGACCACCGTAGGTTTCGATCACGTAGAGAATTCCCTCTTCCTTTCGCTTTTTGATTAAATCTATAAAATTGTGTTCATTTGCTTTCATAAATGGTTACCTCAAAAATAATTTCCGTAAGCTTACGTGGCGCCCGGCCGCTGCGCCTTACCCCTGCAGGGTATTTGACTGGGGTTGGAAGCTTTTGCTTTCTTAACCCTTTCAACTTATACTTCGTTTTTGGAACGGGAAATCTTACAGTTTTCTCAATTTTTTTATTTTTTCCATAGAATTGCTGCTAAAAGCTCTCTCCCTAATGCATATTTTTTCCAAATAGGCTGGGCTTTGTCCAAGAAAGGATGCCTTTGGTATCGAACAAAAGGAGAATGAGCGAAATTTAATCAGCTTAACCAGCCGTTCCATCCTGCTTTGGGAAATATCTTGGGGGGTATCTTGAATGATCATGGCCGGTCCCACTGTCGCAGTCGCAGCTTCTGTCAACGGAATAATTGTCCGAAACACATCCCCCTCACAAACTGCGGTTCCGCACCGGAATACCGCCTTGTATACTTGTACGTAATTCTCATACCGGAACCCAATTCATCCGCCAGGCCAATTTCCCGAAACACCTTGGAAATTGGCGGATTTTGGGGAAATGGTTCAAAGGCAGCAAGAAAGCTTAGTATAATCTTTTATGATGTCAAGGTATTTGGTCTGCACTTCCACCAATAGCTTTTCTTAAACTGTTGCAGTAATTTCACTTGCCTTCAGCCACTTTCGCCGGATACCATTTCTGAAACCACACCGTAAAAACTCCCATAAAAATGGGAACCGCAGAGTTAATAAGCCCCACAAGGCCGCTTATGGGAGTGCGCATCATAAACCAGGTAAAAACGGATGTTAACAGATAAAGAATGCCCCACAGCATAGTCAGAATGCGGTTTGTCTTTAGAAAGAGCACATTTTGTAAAGCATCCTCTCCGCCATAACTGTTCATGGAATAATGAGCCGTAAGAGGCACTTGTCCTCCAGGACAGGACAAAAGCCACATAAGGCCAAAGAAAAGGTACGATAGCGGCACCATCCATTTTTCTGAGCAGCCGGCCAGCATTGCAATGGAAATGCCTGTTACCAAAACATTTGTCAAAACGTCATACACCGTCTTTTTGTTTCGATAAAAGATAAGAGGTACCAGCGCACATACGCCGATGCTCATAAGGCAGCCCCATTGCCTGTGCATTGCAGGGACTATCCATAACACAACCCAAGGAATAAGCAAAATGTTCATAT
Source organism: Clostridia bacterium (assembly GCA_910574255.1). GTDB lineage: Bacteria > Bacillota > Clostridia > Lachnospirales > Lachnospiraceae > Laedolimicola. Next base: position 6,249 of record CAJTAK010000029.1, on the reverse strand, counting down.
TGGTGTTTTTCTGGGACTGAGCTGCTTCCTCTCCTTTGACTTGCGGATGTGAGCTGCCAAAATAGCTGTCCCATTTCAGCATCAGGGTAAAATCACCCTTTACCCTGTAAAGCCCCTGCATCATGGCCTCGTCCCCACGAATCTCCCCGGCCGCAATTGAGCGCCATACGGCTGCCGGAGTTTCAATCCTTGTAGTGGCTATTAAAGACCCATCTGTATAAACATGGCTGCCGTCCCTTCCCAACAGAATTTGGCAGCTCTCATCCACGTCCGTATAATACATTTCCAGCACAATGTCTTTGCCAGGATAGTTCTCCCTATGATAAAGCGCCGCCATCTGCCTGGTGAAAATCAATGTATCTGATTCTCTTGTTGCACCGAAGCTTTCTCTCCCTGATTCTGCGCCCTTCCTGTCGATCCCCCAGCTTGCGTCTGCGCAGGCTTCAAAGGTTTCCCTTGGAAGTAAAAGCTGGTTAAGCAGTTCCTGTGTTTCTATGGAAATGCCGCCCTTTCCATATTCCTTTCCCGCCTGCCTCACATACGAGAGATATTCATCGGTGCGTGCGGATAGCTCCGGTACCCGAAACAGCTCGCCCTGGCCGCAGAAAATGGCCGTATAATTTCCCCGTCCGCAGAGATGATCAAAAAGGCTGTACACGCCGTCATAATTTCCCTCTGCAGTATAAAACCCGCAGGTGGAGATTACGACTGTTCTTTTCCCGCTCATGTCGTATCGAGACGGATGGTTTCCATTTCCAACTTGTCCCTCCTTTTCCTCCATAAAAGGCAGAACCATGGGAAGCTGGCGATCAATCAGGCTTTTTAGAGGGCCTGGAACCGTAAAATAATACAATGGAAAACTCCATATTGTTATATCCGCCCAAAGCAGATCTTGAATGTTCTGCCCCATATCATCCTGTATGCAGCATTGCCCAGGAGTGCTGCTCCAGCAGGAAAAGCAGCCCTTGCAGGGCTTAATATCCATTCGGCTGATGAAAAGCTCCTTTGTCTGAATATCCGGAAGCTCCTGCTTCATGCCCTCTAAAAAAGCCGTTGTCAATTGGTAACTGTTGCTGCCGGCACCTTTTGGGCTGCCGTTTATCACCAGAATATTCATGGCTTTATTTCCCCTCCAATCGCCGGATACAGTCCTGTGCCCACTCTCTTTGCATCTGCATACTTCGCCGTCCGTATTCTACTGTCATCTGCCAGTAGAGAGCTTTATCCTCCTGCCCAATCATCTTGTTATAAGTATCAATATGCCGGGGAACAGCTTCCAAGCTCTTCAGAAACAGTTCACACTTTTCCTTTATTTGTTCAAAATATCGGATATTTTCATCAGCACTTCTCTCCCCAAGAAAAAAGACCTTCATCAAAACCGGCGTTTTTATTCTAAGCCCCAGATCATCATCTGCCAGCCATCGCAGCAGCTCCCTTTGGCCAAGCTCCGTGATGGAATAAATATTTTTGTCAGGTTTCCCACTCTGCGGAACAACCCTTTTGCTGACCCACTCCTTTTGTTCCAAACCTTGCAGCTCTCTGTAAATCTGACTGGTCTTTGCATCCCAGAAATAATTGAGTGAATCTCGAAAAACCTCCATGATCTCATATCCGGTCATTTCCCCATAATTGAGCAGACCCAAAATTCCATGCTTTAACATAAGATGCTCCCTCCGTATCCTGTTTCTTTTTATGTACTCATTATATTCCATAAGTGGAATATAGTCAATATGAAGCAGCACTGATGTCAAAAAGAGCCGCTGCATCAATTAAAGCTCTTTTACTTTTTTAAGTTCAGCCCCTTTTTGCTTTATGTAATGCATTTACAGTTGCTCTATTAAGACAGCAATACCGTTCAGGATTCCGGTACCTGAACGGTATTTTGTATTTAAGCTTATCTGCTTTACAAAAGCATAAAATCAAAGGCCTTCAAAAGATACTCGCTGTATCCTGCTTTCTCTACTGCCTCCGATGCCAGAATCGAAATACTTCCCAACTCCTTATCCCCTAACATGTAAGTGAGCTTTCCAATTTCCTGCCCTTCCTCCACAGGGGCGGTCAGCTCCTCAACGCAAAGCCATTTCTTCTCAATGTTTGTCAAATCCTCTCCTGTAGTGCTTAGATAGGAAAAAGTGCCGTCATATTTTCCCTGTACCTCGTCTTGTACGCCAAAGCGGACAGGAATTATCACTTCCGGCTGCTCCTGTAAATCCTGATACAGACTGCATTTGGCATAGCCATAATTTAAAAGGGCTGTGGCATCCGCAAACCGTCCCGTGGGATCCGGTGCTGCCATAATTACGGCAATCATCTCGATGCCGTCTTTCTCTGCCGTAGCGGATACACAGTACTTTGCCAGACTGGTTGAGCCAGTCTTTAAGCCGGTGGCATAGGGATATTGGCGAATCAGCTTGTTGGTATTGGTCAATCCAAACTCTTCCGTACCCCGCTTGGTGGTATGGGTGATGTTTTCCATCCAGATTGTGGAGTAGTTATGTATTTGCGGATATTTTGTAATCAATTCCCGGGACATAAGGGCAATGTCGTAGGCTGTAGTCACATGGCCGTCCACGTCTAATCCGCAGCAATTGACAAAATGGGTGTCTTTCATTCCAAGCTCTGCCGCCCGATTGTTCATCATTTCCACAAAAAGCTCCTCGGTTCCGGCTATGTGCTCGGCCATGGCTACACAGGAAGCATATACGGATAGTAGACATTATTCCGCATAGGGATTCTGGAACTTATAATATATGGTAATGCCTCCATCTTTGTGTACTTCAATTCTTTCTATTAGCTCCAAAACCATATCTCTTGTAAGCTTTTTAACATTTATGTAATCTTTAAATGCTTCTACCCATTCATCATATCTGGCATCCAATTCCTGCTGCAAATCTGCCCTTTCACAAAGAGCTGTTTTCTGGCTTTGCAGTTCTGTAATCTCAGTTTCATATTCAGAAACGTATCTCATATAGTCTTCTTTCGAAATCAAATCTTCCATATAATTATCATATGTTTTTCTTTTGAATCTTTCTATCTTTTCTATACGTTTTCGAATACTTTCTAACTGTGCCTCACAATACTCCATATTCTTATTGCAGACTTGCATCCTTTTAAGTTCATCTACATCTTCCTTTTTTAGTATTTTCCTTGCTTCGCTTTTTATAGAGAATAATACTGCTTCCTCTAAACTACATGCGTCTATACTGTGACTGCTGCAAAACCTCATTCCCTGTGTTTTATAAGTTTTACAAATATAACCTATAAAACCTCCGCTTCCATGCCTGGCATATTTTCTTGACATGGCATGTTTGCAGTCGGCACAATAAAGAAGTCCCGAAAAAATACCATTTTCCTCCGTTGAACCGACACTTCTTGTCCGTGTCTTCTGCAATCTCTGTACCATATCAAATAGTTCTGGTTCAATAATTGCTTCATGAGTATTTTTTACAACTATCCATTTTTCTCTTGGAAGCATTCTTTTCTTTTTATCTTTATAGGATAATGTATTAACTTTATTTTGGATCAGATGTCCCATATATGTTTCATTATTTAAAATTGTATGAATTGTTTGATAAGACCAATTTTTAGTTGTATCCAATGCTTTTGAATTATGGTAATTTTCTCCTAACACCTCTCTCTTATATAATGTAGGTATTAGTATGCCATCTGAAGACAAGATGGAGCCTATTTTGGCTTTGCCATAACCGGACAGATACAGTTTATAAATTCTTCTTACAATTTTTGCAGCATATTCATCAATGACTAAATGATTATGATTTTTAGGATCTTTTTTATATCCATAGGGACAGGATGAACCTAAGAATTGACCGTTTTTCATTTTTGCTTTAAAGGAACTGCGAATATTTTTAGATAAGTCTTCACAATACCATTCATTTACAAGTCCATTGATCTGTCTGCTCTTTTTATTCGCTTCGTTCTCTGTATCAACTCCATCTACTACACCAATAAATCTTATCCCCAGATTAGGTAGATCATGATGCAGATATTTCTCGATATGCTCCATATTCCTTGAAAATCTGGATTGGGTTTTTGCAATAATAACATCAAACTCTCCCATTTTTGCATCCATCATCATTTTTTCAAAATCTGGCCTGTCATCATATAGACCGCTTTCGTCATCATCTGAATATACTTTGATGATTTTAAATTCATGCGTCAATGCATAATCTGTTAATAAAAGTCTTTGGTTCTTTATACTTGCACTATCATCTCCTTTACTGATTTTATCAGCATCTTCTTTACTTAACCTTAGATATAATACAGCACGATTACCACTCACGTCGCACAACTCCAATCGTATTTATTATATCCTTGCATTATGTACATAAAAATTATTATACATGATTCAAGGCTTATTTTCTATTGTTTTGTTCTTTTAATAATTACATTTTTCATACAATCAACTAGTTTTTTATCTCCATAGACTACAGTTACTTTTATATTTTGCTTCGTATTTTTCAAGTTTTCCCTCTTTTTTTGGTATTCTTCTAATCTTATTCATTTCAATTTATACTTATTCGATGTGAGATAAATTTTTATATTAAAAAGGCACCACCAAACCAGCAGTGCCCTATATTCATATCAATATTCAGTTTTCAGTCATCATCTATATATTACATGGGATGGGATATGAGCCGACTTTTAGTAGAATCATATCCTCATTTTTGCTTTGTTATCAGTTACTTGAATCAAAATCGGGCAGGAAACCTTACTTCCCTACCACACCACAAATATGCAGCCCTTTCAAATCTCCCATCGGTTCTTTCACCCAGACCCTTTGGAACTTTCTTAATTCTATCCCGGGTATACAGCACTGCACAGTTCTTTCACTTCCAGCACGGTCTAAAATTACATAGCCTTTCGGTTTGATTTCTTTTATTACAGATTGGTATGTACGATCACAACTAATTTCCTTTTTGTCAACAGCATATTTGATTGTCTTAAGAATTTCATCTGCTATGTTCATCATTTTATCATTATACTCCTTAAAACTTTTATAACTTATTCCGCATAAAATATATCATATAAAACGTCCGCAATAACACGGCTGCATTCTTTCTCTATTTCTGCTCCATATACTGCCATTGCATTTACAATTGCAATGTTAAAATCAGATACATCTTTAATAGAATCCAATACATGTTTTGTCATGTTATCAAGATTATCTTCAGCAACCTTTACAGTAATTTTATATGCTAATTCTTCCAATTGTTCTTTTGTTAATTGCTTCATTATATTTTGTCTCCTATTCTAAAACCTGAAACTCAGTTATTTTGTAACAAAGCTCCAGGTGTATTTTAAAAATTAATCAAATACCTGATATTTCTTAATTCTTAATGACTGCAAATCCCTCATTAATGTTTCAGCCGCAGTTGAATTTGTTACATTTGGCATTGTGATATGAAATTCATTGTTAATATTAGGTTGAACATTCTTATTATTGGTTACAATATCCCCAGAATTCAGCTGACTAATAAACCTGTCTACCTCTTTATTGCGTTCTTGCATAACACCATCTGTAATAGATTTAGTAGCAGCTTCTATGCCTCCCATCTTCATCATATAAGCTTCAAATTTCTTCTGCATCTGTATAAACGGATCATCGTCCGATGGAGGAGCAAGTATCTCACCGTTTGGTCTTACAATTGTTCCATCTTCAAATTTTACCGCACCATAAGCACTGACTACCCCTTTCATATATGGCTTACCGTTTAGAATCTTTTTAGTCTGTTCCTCGTTGAAGATAATCGTGCCTTTGGGCAAGTCACTCATTATAGGCTGATTGGTAAGTTCCGTTGTGCCATCCGGATAGAGTGTTAATTCTGGCTGTCCATATTCGGAACGGAGAGCGTTTTTCTCTGCTTCTGGCAATCCACGGTAGCCTGTTCCTGTTGCAAATGCGTTTCCTACGGTTCCCTCAGCGAATGCGCTTCCGCCTTTTGCATGGCTGTGACCGACACGTCCGTATGGTTGCGGAGTAGGATGGTTCCCTTTTCCTCCCTTTGCCCGTTCCAACATGTTTATGGCTTCAATTGCTGCAATGCACGCATTTACAATTTCCTGTACCATGGACTCAATACATTCAACAATAGATGCCGCAGTTCCGTGTATGGAATCTTGTGCTGTGATGAATGATGCCGCCCAGCCTTCTTCTCCGTTTAAAGATTCATCAATCAGCGTGCCGCCTTCCTGAATGGTACCAACAATTGTATCTGAGCCGCTGGATTC
>CAJTAK010000028.1:0-24154 GCA_910574255.1 Clostridia bacterium | reverse complement strand
TGGATTATTGCTGGACGGCAATCAAATCCCCATCGGCATGAAAATGTATCCGGGAAATGAATCTGAAAAACCGGTTTTAAGGGATGTGATCGACCAGTTGAAGGCACAGCATAACATTACCGGGAAAACCATTCATGTGGCCGACAAGGGGCTCAACTGTGCTAAAAACATCGCATCTTCTAAAAAAAGCGGCGATGGGTACCTTTTTTCCAAATCCGTCAAAGGACTTCCCGAAACGGAAAAAACCTGGGTATTGTTAGAGGACGGCTTCACGGACGTAAGAAATAAAAACGGGAAGCTTTTATACCGCTATAAATCGTGCATTGACTCATTCCCTTACAAGGTGGAGCATGAAGGAAAAGAACATGTGATAAAACTGCGTGAAAAACGCCTGCTGACTTATAATCCCTCCCTTGCCGCAAAGAAGAGATATGAAATAAACCGCATGGTTGAGAAAGCCAGGGCCCTGACCGCCTCACAAGCGAAAAAGGCCGAGTTTGGCGAGGCGGGGAAATATGTGAAATTTACGGATCGTTCCGGGAAAAAGGCGTCCGTATCCATGAACCAGGAAGCAATCGACAAAGACCTGAAATTTGCCGGATACAACCTTTTGGTAACCTCCGAAACGGAAATGAAAGATTCCGACATCTACAATACGTATCACAATTTATGGAGGATCGAGGAATCCTTTAAGATCATGAAATCCGATTTGGATGCACGCCCGGTATTCCTGCGGAAAGAAGAAACAATAAAAGGACACTTTCTAATCTGTTACCTGGCCGTGCTGCTGGAACGCCTTTTCCAGTTTAAGATCCTTGAAAACGAATATTCAACCTCGGATATATTTGAATTTATAAGAGATTTTAAAGTGATAAGGGGGGAGAACAAATATATAAATACAACAAGGTCAACAAGCTTTATTCATGAATTGGCACGAAAGCTAAAGTTACCCTTGACGAATTATTATCTTACGGAAACACAGATAAAATCAATTCTGAACCACAAATTTTAATAATCCTATCACAAAAAGCTGCTGCACCGAAATGCAACAGCTTTTACTATTTTCATAAACTAACGCCATTTTTTAATGTCTGATACCAAAGTCAGGTTATATTAGCATTTGTGGCGCCAATTGTCAAGAAGCAAAATTCAAAATTATAAAATATATTTACAGAATCCGTTTTCCGAATTATAATAAATTTATTACATACCGGAGGTATCCATATGAAAAAGCTTCTTCTCGTTATTGATATGCAAAACGACTTCATCGACGGTGCCCTGGGCACAAAAGAAGCCGTCTCCATTGTCCCGAATGTGGTGAAGCATATTCAGGAATTTGAAGGCGACGTTCTTTATACCAGAGATACTCACCAGGAAAATTATCTCGAAACACAGGAAGGAAAAAATCTTCCGGTTCCCCACTGCATAAAGGGAACTCATGGCTGGGAACTGCATCCCGACCTTAAGGCTCTGCGAGATGCCGACAATTCCCCGGTTTTGGATAAACTAACCTTTGGTGCAAAGGAACTTCCTGCCTATCTGGAGGCTCGTTATCCGGGCGGGCTTGCAAGTATAGAGCTTGTGGGACTATGCACAGATATCTGTGTTATTTCCAATGCCATGCTGTTAAAGGCATTTTTCCCGGAGCTTCCTGTAAGCGTCACTGCCTCCTGCTGTGCAGGCGTTACTCCGGAAAGCCATGAGAATGCTTTAAATGCTATGAAAATGTGCCAGATTGGAATTCGGTAATGCGCAGGGCATCTCCGTATTGCTATTCGCCGGCCATATCACCTTGAATAGAAGCAATTCCAAAGAACTCGTCCAAGCCGTCAGCCATGCCTTGGGCGAGTTTTTGCTGGTAATCCTCCGATGCCATTCGAAGATCCTCCTCCGGATTCGTCATAAAGCCCATCTCCACGATAGTCACCGGTACCTGGCACCAGTTGATTCCGCTCATGGTATCCGTCTCCCATACCTTTCTTGCATTGGCTCCTGTTGTATTCACCATATGATTTAGAATTGCCTTTGACAAAGCTCGGCTGCTCTCGTATATGCCTGGGGTATAAGGATTATTAGCTGTGGGACAGATGGTCATAATTCCACTGGCTGAGCTGCTCTCGGAACCATCCGCATGAATTCGGATAAATGCGTCTGCCTGGGCTTCATTTGCCATCTGTGCTCTTTCCGCATTACTGATGTTTACATCATTACTTTCCCGGATCATCAATACTTCATAGCCCCGGGCTGTCAGCTCTTCCTTCAGCTTCAAAGCTACTTGCAGGGTTAACTCATACTCTCTTAAGCCGCTGGCCGCGCCGGAGGTTCCGCCGGCCACCTTGGCTTTCATCTCGGAGGCGCCCGGTCCTATGGGCTCTTTTTCGGAATTGCCCTTTGCCTGATGCCCCGGATCGATAGCTACCAGATACGTTCCGGCAGCAGCTTTCCGTTCCTCTGCCTTTCTTTGTTCTTCCTCACGCTTTGCCGCTTCTTCCGCCATTCTCTCCTCTTCTGCAGCCTTTCTCTCTTCTTCCGCTTTCTGCTGCAGCTCCGATTGAACCCGCCGGCCGGCCGCTTCCATATTAGTTTTTCCACCTTGACTGAGTCCGCAGCTATCCGCCGTCTCTCCCATTCCACAGCCGGAAAACATAAGGCAGCTAATAAGGAGCATTCCGCAAATTCTACCAAGTCTCATATTCATTTCAATTTACCTCTTTACAAATTTCTTTTTTTCGATTATAATATTTCTTGCTGATAAGCACAAGCTGGAATAGCTCAGTCGGTAGAGCACTTCACTCGTAATGAAGGGGTCGAGAGTTCAAGTCTCTTTTCCAGCTTTTTATTTTGGAGAAATCATGGTAGGAAGGTCTCATTTTGGGAACCTTCTTTTTATTTTCATACTATACTAGTAGTCCGTATCGGAAATATGCACAAGGATTTCCGGTACGGACTACTAGAAACTCACATCTCTTTTTCTTCTAATTTTTGAACCTTGGGGATTCCATTTCCCTCTGTCAAGGCTGCCTTTGCCAGTCTATCTACCTGTTCATTATAATAATCACCGGAATGAGCTTTTACTTTTTGGAAAGAAATGTGAATCTGTCTTCGCTTTTTCTGCATAAATGCCGCATATTTTTGTGTAAGCACATTATTTGCTTTCCAGACACTTGTTGCCCATTTTTCTATTCCTTCATAATCATAACGAAGCTCTATAAACTCGTAGCCGTTTACCACGGCCCACTGTGCCGCATACATGGCCCCCAGCATTTCTCCGGCTACATTTCGGATGGCTAAAGATTCCGGTTCATTTCCGTTCCCGAATTCTTTGATAATTCTGCCTCCCGGAATAAGAAAGATACATCCAAAGGAGTACTTTTCCATTGATTTATCAAAGCTTCCGTCTACATATGCAATCACCTGGTTTTCAGCCAGTTTCTCCTTATGAGATTGTATCTCTTCTATGGATAGTTTCTCTATGGCCGCCTCTTCTGCAAGCAATTCTTCCATAGGTATTTCTTCTTCTGCTTTTCCCTCCAAATAGGCTCTGGCTTCTGTTTCTGTGCCAAATCCTTTAAACTCCGCTCCCGGATATCCGCTTGTGACATCCTTACACTCATTCCAGGAGTAAAAGAGCCCTGTTGTCTTTCCTTTTTTTACTGCATAAACTTTCTTTTTGACCATAGTCCCTCCTTTAAACTCCCATATCTTATCTCTGATTTGTTATGCATTTCATTATACTTTGCTCCCCAAAATGCGTCAATGCATTTTCAAAGCTTTTAGTGTGCAGAGGCTTCATGCCGCAGATATTCTTTACCAGGAAAAAATTTAGAAATAATTTAGAATCTTCTCACCATTTTTTCAGAATTCAGACACATATTTGACATAATCTTTTTATAAGATAGAACTAACAAAAAAAGAGGCTGCCGGTGCTTATGGGTGCTGACCAGCTTCGGCAAACAACAATGGGCGAAAGCCTTTTACATAAGAATGAGCGATTGATAATCAATTTGCTCAGAATCAGTCGGGAGATGTGAGAAATTGCATCTCCTGACTATTTTATATCCAAGGATACGGCTTAATACATACTCCTTCAGAACAGACGGACTTCGTCTGGCAAGGTATACCGTAACAGATACCCTTTCAGAGCAGACAAACTGCATCCAAATAAGGCATAGGTTAGAAAAAGATGGCTAACAGCAACAATATTACAATGCCGCAGCCATCTTTTTTCTTTATATTTTGTTATTCATCCTTGGTTTTTACTGCAATGCATTTTCGATACATTATAACCTTTACTTCATCTCTCCAAGCGCACTCCACATTGGATTTGTCTCATCATTGCCCGTGCCGTTGAAGCAAAGAACGATATTCGCAAGGCTGTCACTTGGCATACGGTCCGCATCTACCGCAAAGATGAGGGTGTAGTCTATACTCTCGCCCTTTGCCATCGAACGATAGAAGAAGGAATGAAGCCTCTCTTCACCATTTATATTCTTCGGACAGCTTAGGTAGAAGGCGGAAGCATCCATCTGGAGCTCATAACGTTCGCCGGGAACTGCCTCGTAGGTATCCTTCCTAAAGTTCCAGGTTCCGTCGGCACGCTTTTCCACATAGACCAGACGTGCATCCAAAGCAGTAGAATCCTGGATGCTTCCATCGCTAAATTCATCATAACCGATATACTGCTCCGCCGTAACCTGTACTGCCAGGAACTTGGGTGTTGCCGTCGTTTCTTCCAAAATTTCACCCTCTTGATCAAGATGCATGCGCTGATAAGGCTTATGAGTTCCGTCGGCATTCAGCCAGGGACTTAGTCTCTCCAGGTCGTAGACACCCTGCTCCGTGTATCCGGGAACATCAAAGAGGCTGTCGTAAATCTTTACGTCATTTACGGTATAGCTGGCGCCGTAGCCTTCACATTTCAAGGTTTCGCCCGGCTTGGTAATCTGATCTATAGTAACGCCTTTTTCTACCAGACTCTCCCACTGTGCATCGCCAGCTTCTGCCGCCGCCTGCTTCTGCTGCTCTTCCGGGGTCAGACCGTAAGTCAAATCCTCACTTTCCGTAACAGTGATTTTTAAGCCCTCGGCCACTTTCTTTACTTCCTCTGCCGGAACTCCATAATCTGCGAAAATGCGGATTACATAACCGTCCTCCGGGTTGAAGAGGAACAAATCCTCACCTGTTAAATATTTGTCCGGCTCCTGATAGGTAATAATATGGGCCTCCATATTCCCGATGGTGGTTTTTTCCACCTGCTCCACATGGCTGAAGTCCAGCATTTCCTTTTGTGCGTCAATATTTACCATGTTCATCGGCATAATGGAAATACCATGGCCATAATTACCTTCAAAGAAGTATTTTCCTTCCTCCTGCTTGATCATGCCTTCCGGCAGGTAGGTCGGCTCTGCTTTGACTTCCACCGGCTTTAATTCGTAATTTACCTCAAAGGAGTAGGACACTTTGCCGTCTGCCTCCTGTACATTCTTTGTAAAATATCCCATAGACGCCATAACACCCAGGCCGGAAACGGCTATGAGAGCCGCTGCCAGGCCGGCCGCCCAAACATGGCGGAGGGAACGTCTGCTGCGCATAGGTGTTGCCTTCGCTTTCTGACGGCTCTTGGCCCGTACAATGTCATAGGCTGCCTGAATCTTATCCTCGGTTATCTTGGATACGGGGATACTCTGCTTTAATACCTGCTCTTCTAATCTTTTTCTATCCTCACTCATAATCTTTGCCTCCTCTACACCACCATTGGGAAAAATGCCTGCTTGATTTTCTGTCTGCCGCGCTGCATCCGGGACTTTATCGTTGCTTCTTTTATGTGAAGGATTTCCGATATTTCTCTCGTTCGGAAGCCCCACACGTAATACAGAATCATCAGGAGCCGATCCTGCTCTTCCAAGGGTTCCAGATAATCCAGAAAAGCCCTGGTCCTCTCGTCGGTTCTGCCGTCTCCCGACAGGATTTCTATTTGATCCGTGTATTCGGTGCGCTGGTTGGATTTTCTTATATTGTTGCAGTTATTGATCAAAATCCTTACCAGCCATGTTCCGAAATAACGTGTTTCACGTAAGCTTTCCAGATGTTCGAAGCAGTCCAGTATGGTCTCTGATATGGCGTCCGCCACATCTTCTTCCCGTTTCAGATATGCCTTTGCTACTTTGTACATGGACTGCTTGTGCAGCTCCATCAGTTCCACAAACGCATCCCCGTCACAGGCTCTGGCTTTCAAAAGCAGTTCTTCTGTTTTGTCTCTTTTCATTCCTTACCTCCTTAGGGTTGCTTGAATGTACATTCACTTATTAGACCTGGTAAGATGGGGTTTGGATGCGTGAGGAATAAATTTTTTGGGAGTGGACGGGCTAGCGGCGGTGGGGCCAGGGTTTTCCATATCCTGTGTTCGCAATTTCTCGTTACAGTTATATGCTCTGTTCGGACACTGTCTCTTCGGCTTTTTGTGCTTCGCCTTTCTGTTTTGTGGACAGCGTCCGCCCAGATCATACAACTGTCTCGAAAAGGCGTACACTGGATATCGGAAATCCCTGACCCCACCGCCGCCAGCCCTGTTTGTTGGCAAAATTTTATTGGTGTGAGGTCAGTTTTTTCTAAATTAACAATGATGCTTATGTTGTTTGATTAGTGATATGATTGTAGATTGTTGGGTGGAGTGGGTTTGCGTTTACAGGTCAAAGTACATCTTAAACTCCGCCGGATTTGGAATCTGGTCCAGCTTCTTTAGTTCTGCCCGTTTTCTGGAAATCCATACATGAATGAGATGTTCCGGGAATACGCCGCCTTTGGTGAGGTAGTCGTGATCCGTTTCCAGAGCATCCAGAGCTTCGCCTAAAGATTTCGGCAGACCCTTGATTTTTTTCTGTTCTTCTTCGGACAAGGTGTACAGGTTGAAGTCGTAGGGGCCCCAGCCCTGTTCGGATGGATCGATCTTGTTCTCGATTCCGTCCAAGCCAGCCATAAGGATTGCGGCGTAGGCATAGTAGGGGTTGGCTGTGGCGTCAGGATTCCGAAGCTCGAAACGCTTGGTTTCCGGGGTTTTCGCATAAGCCGGAATCCGGATAACGGCGCTGCGGTTGGAGGTGGCATACCCGATGGTTACGGGAGCCTCATAACCCGGCACCAGGCGCTTGAAGGAATTGGTGGAGGGGTTGGTGAAGGCACACAGGGATGCGATGTGTTTTAGCAGCCCTCCTATGAAGTAGTGGGCTGTGCGGCTCAGGCCGGAGTAGCCGTTTTCATCATAGAAAAGGGGCTGTCCGTCTTTCAGGAGCAGCATATGTACATGCATACCGCTTCCGGCCTCCTGGTAAATAGGCTTGGGCAGGAAGGTAGCTGTCTTTCCCTCCTCTGCGGCCAGATTCTTAATGATGTATTTAATGATCATGGTATTGTCTGCCATACTGGGCATATCGTCAAGCTCTACCTCGATCTCCATCTGGCCGGGACCGCCTACCTCGTGATGGTGGTATTTTACCTGAATGCCCCAGTCTTCGATCATCATGCACATGCGGCTGCGGAGATCGCAGCCTACGTCCTGGGGCGCCGCCACATGGTAGCCGCCCTTGTAGGGCACCTCGTAGCCGTTGTTGCCTCTTGTATCTAAGCTGCAGTTCCAGTCGGCCTGTCTGGCGTCAATGCGGTAGCCGCACTGGTGGGGGGATACCTCGAACCGGGCGCTGTCAAAGAGGTAAAATTCAAATTCCGGTCCGATGACCATGCGGTCGGCGATGCCGGTTTCTTTCATGTATTCTATGGCCCGAAGGCTTACATTTTTTGGATATTGGTCGAAGGGCTTATTTTCTCCCTTTCCGATGGTGCAGACGTTGCCGCACATGGTCAGTGTGGGGACCTCTGCAAATGGATCTATGTAGGCTGTATCCGGGTCCGGCAGAAATACCATGTCGCTTTTTTCAATGGGTGCGTAGCCGTAGTTAGAGCCGTCAAAGCCGATTCCCTGGGTAAATGTATTTTCCCCGAACCGCTCTACCGGAATGGTGATGTGGCGCCAGCGTCCGTCAATGTCTGTCATTTTAAAATCAATCATGCGGATCTGGTTTTCTTCACATAATTTTTTGATTGCTTCGCTTTTCATATGTTTTCCCCTTTCCCTTGGCATTGTTTTTTGTTCTCTCCCTTTTCATCTGTCCTAAAGAGCAGTATCCTACAGGATATTGTTCCACAGGATCAGACAATGCCGGTATATGATTTATTTTATCACATATCGGCATTGCCTGGCACTATTCTTTTTTTGTTTTTCTCTCTTCCTTTAAATTTTGTTTACATCAGCATATTAATTAAAAAGCTGCTCTGGCTCTCTTCCTCTTGTTCCTGCTCCTTTCCCGAAACCTCACTTAACCGTTCCATCGCTTTTTGCAGCAACGCTTTTGCCTTTTTTACTTCATTTTCATCACACATGTCATTGGAAAGACCGCTTTCACAGTCAGAGACATCCTTTTTCAAAAGGCTGATTACAATCTGTATCTGCGCCGGCGTCTTTGCGGACGCTATCTGTCTGGCTCTCTTTCCCTCATTAACGGCCACCTTGCCGGAACGCTTTTCATTGTCCGGCTCTGCTTCCGGGGCTTCGGATGACAGGACGAGCTGATCTTCTTTTGTCTCCTTTGCCGCCTCTTTTCCGTCTGCCTTTCTTGTCATGATGTCTTCAATGGCTTTGCTTGAGAATATTTCATCCAGTATGTCGGAAGGAATCTGCTGTCCTGCCTGCCAGCCGGGAATCTTTTCCCGAATTGCGCTTATCACTGCTCCCGACAACTCCTGGCTAAGCTGTCCCAATGTCCATGCGGCGGAAAGCCGATCTTCTCTGTCCAGGGTTTTATAATATTCATTCAGGCCCCGGGAATAAGCCTCGTCCTCCCTCTCGTTCCCGCCGGACATGCCGTTGTACTTGTAATAGGACTTTTTTACCTCCTCCAGCACATGATTTTTCATGTCATCCGACACATCAATGATTTTCTTGTAATCGCTTCTTCCGGTAACACACATTCCCTCTACGCCATAGGAATTTTTAAAATGCCCGGAATACAGGTCTTGAATCGTGTTCTGATAATATGCCATCTCTATTCTCCTTTCCTTAATTTGTCCATGCTTTTTGGACATAAAGGGATACCCTTCCCCCCTAATCTGTAGATGGAACTTTCAGCATCACAGCCAGAATAAACATCCGCTCTGCCACATCCCAATCCACAGTTCCCTCATAGCTTTCCGCCACATGCTTGATATTCACAAGGCCAATTCCGTGAAGCTCCCTGTCCGCCTTTGCCGTAACAGGAAACTCTGACTGAGGCTTTCGGATCAGGCTTCCGTTAAAGCTGTTTTCTATCCGAAGAAACAAAAGCTTTCCCTTTTGAAAGGAAATCAGACGGATAAACGCTTCCGCCTCCGGCTCCTGTTTTTTCAGTCTCACACAGGCTTCCAGGGCATTGTCCAAAGCATTTCCCAGAATAATACCAATGTCATAGCCCCGGATGGGCAAATCCTTTGGGAAGAGCAGCTGCTCTGCGCTAAGCCTTAGATCCGGAATGCTTTGAAGAGCTTCGTAATATTTCATATGAAGCAAAGCATCTACAATGGAATTTCCCGTGTGAAAAGGAAGCTCCAGTTGATTCATGGTTTCCATTAAATCAGACAGATAAGCCGTCAGTTCCTTATTTCCCTGCAGCTCTTTTGGGGGCATCGAATCACTTGCGGAAATAAGTCCCGAAATCACCGCAAGGGTATTTCTCATGTCATGCTTCATGCTCCGCACACCGGAATAAACCCGTTCCAGCTCCCCCATGTGCTCCTGCATGCTCTCCACCTGTTTTTCCAATATCACCCGGCTGTTTTTCTCCCTGTTCAGGCCGGCTATTTCTTGAAGAGATTTTACCCCCTGGAGAATAGACAACAGGGATAAGAACAATACCCCCGGAAGCAGAAGAACAAGGAACGGGTATTTCTGGTATAAAAAGATCGTAGCATCCTGCTCCACCGTAACCATAACAGCCCGCAGCAGCATACAGAGCATCAGACCCGTCAGTGCCGGAATCAGAATGAACTTCAGCTCGCTTTTGTGCATTCTATAATCCTTTTCCCGAAAATCTTTTACAATTTTTCTCAGGGAAATCCCCATCACCAGAAGCGCAAACAAAATACGAAAGATCTGAAGCCCCACTATACTTATATTCATTGCTCCAAGCCATTTCAAAATATCGCCGCCGGATTCTTTCCCCGTACCCCACTCCCACAGGGCAAATATCAGATCTGCCGGTTTGTCCAGCAGGATAACGGCGATGTAAACGCTGATATCCCTCACTGCCTGAAAAGACACGGTCAGGAAAATCGTAATACTGCAAAGGGCCTTATAAAAGCACAGAACGAAAACTATAAGAAGCGCAAATGAAACCATCTGCTTTCCCAGAAGATTTATCCCCTCATAGCCTGGGGGCCATATGGCGTCCAGCCCTTTTCGAAAGAGGGTATACACCACTGCCAGACACACCCCCATTTGATGCCTCCTGCCCCTTGGTTCCAGAAAGCTTCCCATGTAATACTGCAAAAAATATCCCTGAAACAGGACAAAGACCACATCCAAAAGTTCAAAAATGATTGTTACGGAGTTAGACACAAGACACTCCTCCATTCTGGAGATACCACATATAGGCTTTGACAAACTCACCATGCTTCTTTTTTGTCAGATAAACCCTGGCCCCTCCCGTGAGCGTGATGCTGTCGGCACCGTACTCCGTAATATAAGCCATGTTCACCAGATATCCTCTGTGACAGCGGTAAAAGCTTTTGCTTAATTGTGTCTCCAGCTCATTCATGGCTCCATAGATCGAGAAAGTCTCCTTTAGGGTGTGTATGTCTACTTTCTTTCCCCTGCTCTCAATGTAGAGAATGTCTTTTTGGTCTATCGTCAGGTTTTTGGTGCGGATGAAAAGCCGTTCCTGTCTTCCCGCCCTGTGCCTTTGGCTTTCCAAGAGCGCCCTGGCCAGCACCTCCTTAAATTTTGTTTCCTCAAGGGGCTTTAGCAGATAATGAAAGGCCGACACATCAAAGGCCTCAAATACATATTCTTTTGACCCTGTGACAAAAATGAGAACTGCTTCCGGCTGTGTCTTCCGAAGAGCTCTGGCCGTGTCCATGCCGTCCATTCCCCCCATCTGAATATCCAAAAATACCAAGTCAAACTGCTTTCCCGCTTCCAGAAATGCCTGACCGGAAAAGTAGCTGTCTATCTGGCAGTCCCCATGTTCCTTTTGTATGAAATCCTTTATCTGCTCACAGATGATCTTCTCATCATCCACGATTGCTATGCGCAAGCTTTTCACCTCATTTGGAAATTCTTAAAATATGTGATACCCTGTTATCTTATATATCGGCAAAACGGCCGGTTTGATTTGCTGTCAGGAACGAAAAGGGGGCTTTTAAGGAATAAAAAGGCGCCAAAAAAAGAGGGGGCCGTAAAATACGGCTGCCCTCTTTAAAGATATTTAGCTTAAGTCTTCCCCATTTGTCTCAATTACTTTCCGGTACCAATCAAAGGATTTCTTCTTTTTCCTTGAAAGATCCCCGCTTCCATCATCATATTTTTCTACATAGATAAAGCCGTAACGCTTAGCCATCTCTCCTGTGGAAGCACTCACCAGGTCGATACATCCCCAGGGAGTATACCCCATCAAATCCACACCGTCCAAAACCGCTTCATGCATCTGTTCAATATGCTGACGCAGATATTCAATCCGGTAATCGTCTTGAATGCTTCCGTCCTCTTCAAGTTTATCATAGGCTCCAAGGCCATTTTCTACTACCATCAAAGGAATCTGATACCGGTCATAAATTTCATTTAATGTATATCGCAGCCCTTTTGGATCAATCTGCCATCCCCAATCGCTGGTCTTCAAATAAGGATTGGCAACACCTCCAAAAATATTGCCCTCAACCTTTCTCCGGGCTTCGTCCGATGTTGCACAGCTTGACACATAATAGGAAAAGGTATAGAAATCTACACAGCCTTCCTTTAAAACTTCTTCATCCTCTTCCTCCATCATAATCCGAATCCCCTGCTCTTCAAAATAACGCTTCATATAATTGGGGTATTTTCCCCGCACCTGAACATCCGAACAGAACCAGTTCTGCCTGTGGTTGAACTCCTGACAGCGCAGTATATCGTCCGGATTGCAGGTCAAAGGATAAGTCGTGCCAAAAGCCTGCATACAGCCTACTTGATAGGACGGATCTATTTCATGAGCAAGTTTCACTGCTTTTGCGCTGGCTATAAACTGATGATGAAGCGCCTGAAAGCGCAGCTTGGGATCATCCTTTTGATTTGAAAAATCAGATGTCCCCTCATTCAGTATTCCAAGCGAAAAGAGGTTCCCCATAGGTGAGATGCCTACATTTATTTCATTAAAGGTCAGCCAATAGGTCACTTTTCCCTTATATCGCCGGAAAATTGTTTCACAATATCTGAGAAACAGTGCAATCACCCGTCTGTCTGACCAGCCATTATATTTCTGTGTCAGGGCAAATGGAGGCTCATACTGAGAAATTGTAATCAATGGTTCAATCCCATATTTTCTGCACTCATCAATAATCTTATCATAAAATTCCAAACCTGCCTCATTGGGACACGTTTCCTCACCGGTAGGAAAAATCCTCGTCCAGGCAATGGAAAATCGGAACACTTTGAAGCCCATCTGCGCAAACATGGCAATGTCCTCTTTATAATGATGATAAAAATCAATTGCCTCATGACTGGGATAAAAAGTTCCCTCCTCCAATACCGGCGTGATCCTCTTAGACACGCTGTAAGAACCTCCCGTGCAGATATCTGACACAGAAACTCCTTTCCCATCTACATTCCAAGCGCCTTCACATTGATTGGCCGCCACCGCACCGCCCCACAGAAAATTCTTCCGAAACGCCATATCTGTCACCTCCGTTAAAACAATATTGTCATTAATGTATCTGTATGTTCCACACTTTTCTTATCTGTTTTCAAAATATCCATCATGTCATCTGAGTTTGTGATAATAATGGGCGTTTGTGCGGAAAATCCTGCTTTTTCAATTTCTTTCAAGTCCACCTCCATAATCAGCTGACCCTTTTTCACATGATCGCCCTGCTGAATGTGTGCCTGAAAGCCTTTGCCGTTCATATTCACCGTATTAATTCCCAGATGAATCAGAACCTCAACTCCACTGTCCCCGGTAACTCCAATGGCATGCAGGGTTGGAAACAGCGTAGTAACCGTTCCGTCCAAGGGAGCATACACTCTGCCCTCTGTGGGCATAATCACCATTCCATCTCCAAGAGCGCCCAAAGCAAACGCTTCATCCTCCGGGAGACGCACCTTAAAGCGTTCCTCGATCATATCCAGCGCCATCTTTCCAATCGCAAACTGCTCGGGATAAAATCTTCTTGTTTCCCACAGCAATGCATTCTTTACCGTGATTCCATCTAAAAAGCGCACAATGGATGTATAAATATGATCCACCAGACTGATATAAATCATATCATTCAGTTTTTTCCTGTCTTTAGCTTTGCATAAGAGATAATTTCCTCTGCAAGCTCAATATGCTCTATCGGTATATCAACCACTAATTGCTGAAACTTATTGGCTGCTTTTTGATTGGTTAAAATGAAAGTTTTGTCAATCAAATCCTCATCAAATTCATCACCCGCTCGTTTCTGAAAAGCCAGCCCACGACCCATTACGATTTTTTCAACATCATTTTCCCGAACTACTACCACATTATTATTCAGTACTTTTTCAATTACCATCGCCGCTTCCCCATAAAAAAAACCTACACACCACTGCAGAAGAAACACTTCTGTTCCTGGAATGTAGGTTTAGCTTGCTTTTGCAATCACTATCCCATTGACTATTTGACAATAGCATAGTTTACTGTAAAAGTCAATATTGTTCACTTATTTTGCAGCAAAAAATCTATTACATTTATCTGCCTGATGCCATCCTCGCCCATTGGCAGTTCATCCATTGTAATGATGTATTTGGGGTAATCATCATTTATCATTTTCAATGATGTAATTTCTCTCGTAAATATTAAAGGCTCCAGAACACTGACCAAAACCTGATAGTAAACCTAAACTCAAAGTTATATCTTTTCCACTCCAACCGCCTCAAATTCGGGACACTGAAAGCCAATATGAAGCATCCCAATCTTTTCATGGCAGCCATTCTCTCATCGAGATCTCTTTCTATCTCTATATAAGAAAAATACAGTCAACATAAGTGTCACAGCCTCCGTCACCGGGGCAGCCATCCACACCCCCGTCATCCCCAGCAAAGCCGGAAGAACGAAGATGCAGGCTAATAGAACCACCAGTCCTCTTGAAAGGGAGATAACCGCCGATTCAAAAGCTCTCCCAGTGGCCGTAAAATAAAAAGAGGTAATCCCGTTAATTCCTGCAAAGAAAAATGCACTTGTAAAAATCACCATTCCCGAACGTATCATTTCCGCGATGTTTTCATTTTGTACGAAAAGGCTGCCATACCACCCGGAGTTCACTGTCATTGCCAAAAATACCGCCGCTCCGGCAAAAAACACATAGCGGTTGGTCCTCTGACGAAGTTTTCCGGCCAATTCATATTCTTTTGCACCATAGGCAAAGCTGATAAGCGGACTGGCCCCTTGTCCAAAGCCTGTCACAAGCATATTGAAGCCGTAGGCCGCATATCCGGCTATGGTAAAGGCTGTCACCCCGTCCGCGCCTATTTTTCTCATAATTACAAAATTATAGGCAAACATAGCAATCCCTGTGGACATTTCTCCAATAAATTCCGAGCTTCCATTTAACATACCTTTCACAAAAAGAGTCCCCGAAAAGCGGAAGGTTCCCAAACGGTAAATTCGGGCCTTTTTCTGAAAATACGAAAGAATAAGGAAGAGAGAAGCAAGGGCGGACAAAAGGGAAGCCGCTGCGATTCCGCCGGCTCCCCAGGTCAGGCAGCCGGCAAAGAGATAGTCAAGAGCCACATTCAGCACGGCATTTAAAATGGTCACCTTGAGAAAATACTCCGGATTCCCCTCACCCCGAATAAACATGCCGAAGGAGGAATTTACCACCATTACGGGAAGCTCCAGCAGCATAATCCAATAATATTCCCTGAAATACCGGCTCACCTGTCCCTCCGCCCCTAAAACGGTAAGCATAGGCGTAAAGGCGGGGAGCATGATACAGCTTAAAAGAACTGAGGCTGCTATGGTCGTGACAATTGTCTGACGGAATATGCGGTTACAATTCTCTCTTTCACCTGCTCCAAGAGCCATTCCCGCCATCGCCACACCGCCTATGGAAATCATCAGCCCTATGCCAAGATACAAGTAGACAATGGGAAGGCCCAGATTGACTGCCGCAATTCCCTCCTTCCCCACATAATTTCCCATAAAAAATCCGTCCGCTACGGTGATAAATGCGGTGAGCAGCATAGAAATAATAGCCGGGACGGAAAATCTCAGAATCATGCCGGCCTGGTTTTGTTTGATTTGTTGTAAGTCCATAATTATCTGTTCTCCTTTCCTTAATTTTGCCCATGTTTTTTGGGCATATAGGTATACCCGTAGGGTGTTTCCTTAATTTTGCCCATGCTTTTTGGGCATATAGGTATACCCGAAGGGTATTTCCTTAATTTTGCCTGTATTTTTTGGCATATAGGTATACCCGCAGGGTGTTTCCTTGCTCTTCCCCAGCAAGTAATAATACCGTCACTTGGCAGAAACAAATATGCTCCTGTCAAGTGACGGTATTCATTATATAAAGAAATCAAATTATAAACTTCTGAATTGTTGCCCTCTTCTTCCCAATTGCTCATTGCCGGTCTAAAGCAGAGCTTTCACCTCTCATTTCACCGGAATACAGATATCCAGTTCCATATACATGGTATCACTGTCTACCATATGATAAATATCAAACATACTCCTCCCCGCATCCAGTTCATAAGATGTCCGGGGAAGCCATACCAGGAAAATCGTCTGATAGGCCGCATATATGTATTTTGCATGGCCTTTAAAATGGTAAACCACACAGGAGCCGCCTTTCAGCAATGCCGTATTTTCCAGAGGGCACTCTTTCTCCGCACTCATGCAGATATCATAAAGGCAATTCCCAGGCGCCGTCACCGCCGGATCGTCATAGGTCCGCTCCAGCAGGCACGTCTCTTCCGTAATGTATGATCCATATTTTTCCAAAAACTCTGTCCAGGACCTGCGAATCCCTTCATAACTTCCGAACCTTCTCTCATAAATCACATAATAATCCGGCAGCACTTCCCTTGTGATTTTAGCGTTACACTCCTCAAAGCTCTCCACCCTCCATTCCTCCCGGTGAAAAAAGGGATGTTTAAGAGAAACACCGGAAATGCTTCTGCGAAATGCAACAGGAGCAACCTGGTAATGCTGCCGGAAAGCCGTACTGTAATTGGAAGCGCTGTAGCCGTAATCTGCCCCAATCTCCGTAATGGAACGCTCCTGCTCCACCTTCAGACGAAAGGCGCTCTGCTCCAGTCTCACCCGTTTGATAAAGCTATGAACACTCTCCCCGGTCTGCGCTTTAAACAGCCTGCAGAAATAATATTTGGAAAAATGGCAGTAGGATGCCACTTCCTCCAGAGTCACATCCTCAATATGCAGCAAAATATAGTCTATGGCCCGATTGATACTTTCGTTGGTAATCATTTTGCCTCCCGGCAGCTCATCTCTTTCCTGCGGAAAAAACAGCGGCTTCCTCAATCCATCCCATCAGCTCATCATCTATCTCCTCCGTCCGGGAAATCAGCATATGGTGCGTCCAGCGGTTGGGATAAGGCTCTGTCGCCGCATCTATCCGCAGCGATTCCTTCCGATAACTCAATCCGAAGGTTATAGCAATATAAATATCCGGCCGCTCCCCGGCCTTTCGCACAGGCAGAAAAGAGACAAAGGCAAAATTACGCTTATTAGAAAATGTAATCTGTGTTTTCTGCACCTTGATTTTTACGTCCCGAATCTCTGCGAGGATTCGCTCCTCCAAAGCCTCGTACAAAGGCAATGCCTCCGGGTGCTTATCAAAAAAAAGTAGAATATCCTGGTTCATAGAGCCACCTGTTCCTTTCATTTTTACCGGTGAAACTATCTCTCACGAAAATGTCCTAATTCTGGTGTCGGATCTGCTCTTCATAAAGCATCGGATACCGGATTAAGACAGAACCGTCCAAATTTTCCCGGTGCATGTGTACTGCCGTTATTTGATGGTTTTCATAAGTGGTGTAATAGTAAATCCCTTTTTCCGCATTGCAGCAGGAAGTGTAGATGGTCCTTTCATATGTTCCATCATCTGCCAGGCTGCATCCCCGCTGCTGATCCACAGATCCCAATATATGAAAAAACTGGCTGACGCTCTCTGATTCGGAGTCCCCGGAGACAGCATTCATTTTTACAAAAGCCGCCCTTACAAACCTTGACTGGGAGGAGAGATCTCCCGGAAGTCCCAGAGCGCCCATGCCGCGGCAGTAAGTGGAAAGAGGCAAGTCTCCGGAAAAATGATTCTGCGGATCCTTGGGAGACAGATGCATGAAGTTGTTCAGTTGGAACATCTGCTGTTCAAAGGGCGGATTGTTGGTCAGTACGCCGGCCGGATTATCATAGATCCGAAGCCCTTCTTTTACCGATTCTACGGTTATAGCCTCCTCCCGATCCGCCAGTATCCAGTGAAGCTGCGCCGCAGGCAGAGTATCCTGAAAGGGTGTACCCATGAGATTGAGATCTGAAAGCAGTTCCCTTGCCTCCTTAACGTCAGAGCATCGCCCCAGAATCCAGGGGATCAGTTCAAAGGTTTCCACATTTTTCCCGGATGCATCCTGATCCTGGTAAACTGCATTTCCTACAAAATTCAGACCGGCCATCCCCAGGCCCTTTTCGTTTACGCCGTCGTAATACAGCGGATAGTCCCCGGCCACATGCGCCGTGCCGATGACGGCGTAATGCTGCTTAAGAGCTTCCGTATGCCGAAGGGGGATGGGATAATTTCGGGGTGTAATTGTAATTTCCTCACCATAGGAAAAATTGTGATCCAGGGTGCGTCCGAAATAGAAATTCTTTGTTTTATAGGTAATCGCTGTGCACATATTGTTTCTCCTGTTAGAAGTTCCGTAAGATTCCTTCCGAAACACCTATAATAAATCAATTTTCATACCTCTGTTTCATTCCCTCTGAACAGTCCATGTACAAATTCAATGGAATGAACAAAAATCATTCTTTTATAGCTTATCCAAAAATCAAAACAATATCACCGCCGAAAAGCTTCTCCCCATACAGACGGTGCAGAGCTTTTTAATAGTATAACACAAAATGTTCCGAACTTATAAAAAATGTCAGTATTCAGAAGCAAAAAGTTATGTTACTATAAAATTTGTACACAGAAAAACAAAAGGATACGTTTCTATGAATATAAAGATTACGGACGATTTTGATTTGCAGAAAATTGCCGACAGCGGCCAGTGCTTTCGTGTGAAGGTTTTTCCGGACGGAATGTACCGCTTTATTACAGGCAGCAATATTTTATACATAAAGCAAGCGGAACCCGGTCTCTATCAGATTAGTTGCACAAAAGCCCAGTGGCGGGATTTCTGGCGCTCTTATTTTCATCTGGACCGCAGTTACCGTCAGATCCGCCGTCAGATTCCGGACACGGATTCCTATATGAAAAAAGCGGCCTCCTGCGGTTCCGGGCTTCGTATTCTGCGTCAGGAGCCCTGGGAAATGCTGATTACCTTTATTATCTCCCAGCAACGGACCATACCCTCTATCAAAGGCGCTGTGGAAGGGATTGCCGAAATCTACGGGGATGCCGTGGAAACGGATTACGAAACTGTCCATCTGTTCCCGACTCCGGCGCAGATGTGCCGTGTAACCTCGGAGGATTTGAAGCAGTTTCGCCTTGGATACCGCAATTCTTATATTCTGGACGCCATTGATAAGGTGTATGGGGGACAGCTTGATTTGCACGGGATTGCGGCTTATGACGATACGGAGCTGTTCCATGCTTTGAAATCTGTCCGGGGTGTGGGGGATAAGGTAGCCAATTGCATTGCGCTTTTCTCCTACGGACGGACAGCTTTGGCTCCTGTGGATACCTGGATTAAGAAGATTATTGACCGGGAATATCAGGGGCAGGCGCCGTTTTCCGCCTATGGGGATGCTGCCGGCATTATGCAGCAGTATATGTTTTATTATGCCCAGCAGCATAAGGGGGAGTATCAATAGCCTTATGTCTCCGGTTCCGGGTAGTCCCGGTCCTTCCAATACCACCACTTTAATTTTTCCGGTTCATGCTGCTCATGCTCTGCAAAATAGACGGCGCAGCGGAATACGTACAGGACGCACTTGTCATCCTGGTAACCCTTTTTCAGACAATTCAGATGATACAGCTCTTCCGGATCTCTTCCCCTTAAATCTGCAATCTGCCGGATTCCGATGTTGTTCAGGTGCTGTTCCATATTTGCGCCTATGCCCGGGATCTTTTGGAGATCGTTGGATGTCTTCCTGTCAAACAGCCCCAGTTGGCCGACCTTCAGAGATTTCACTTTCCGCTCCGTCACAGTATCCTCCGGGCCGATTCTGCCGCACAGCAGGGGTGCATTTACATCATATAACGCCGTATTCCTGACTACCTCTTCATTGCTCCCGTTGGCGTAGCAGTAACGGCATCCGTTTTGACAGGTATTGTAGGTTCCTACCTCGATACTCTCCAGGCACCCGCAGGCTTCTCTTTGATTCCTGTCCTTAGTTCCCGCTATTTTACAGCCGGTGATTTTTTCAATCAGCGCCTGGTCAATACAGCTTCCGGGATTCACGCCTGCCTTTTGCAGATCCATCCGCTCCGCGCAGGCTTCTGCGGACATATTATTTTTCCCTGCAATTTCCGCCAATTTCCGGGCAAATGATATTGCTTCTTCTTCGGAGGGCGCACGAAGGGCCAGTTCCTTCATCCTTCCTTTTGCCTTTGCGTAGAAATCCACAAAGCTGATAACTGCCTTATGGGTATACCCGTTTAAGCTTCCTGCGATTTCCTCAAATGCTTTGAGATGATATTCCGGTGTATACAGGTGATTGAATAAAATGGGATCGTACCGCCATACCACTCTGTCCGCTCCGATTTGTTCCGAAAGCCTTTGAAATACACCGAGCATGTGCTCCCGTTTATGGGGTATTCCAGGCTCCATGTCTTTTCCATATCCTGTCAATGTGAATTGGAAATAGAAGGGGTAAGCCTTTAACTCCTCTAACCGGCCGAGCATGTTCTCCGGATTCTTTGTCCAGAACACGATACAGTCCACCACATCCGGCGACAGGGGGATTTTGCTGATTTGATGAGGGTTGAAGGGATTTCTTACATACAGGAAACCCTCTTTGAGCCGGTTGTAAAACCAGTCCGCATAATAGTTGGGAATGTCTGTCCTTCTGCTGACGCTTAGTATCATTTTCATTACCTTTCTGTTGATTCAATTCTTTTCCGGTAAATACCTATCTTCTCGTCGAGATTTTCCAGATATTCGTTCCATTTTCTCTGTTCCTCCAGCAAGGACTTTCTATGAGTCAGCAGCAGCTCCATGCGCTCCTGCATAGTACCATCTCCCTCATAGCGCAGATCCGAGTAATGCCTAATATTCCGAAGAAGCATTCCCGTATCCTTTAAGCGCCGGATAAACTTTACCCATTCCACATCATTCTCGCTGTAATTGCGCCTTCACCAGCAGGAGCAGGTGAAAAGCGGATGGCTGTTTTTCCATCTGTGCAAGCAAAGGCACAGGGGAGGAAAAACAATGGACGGAATAATCAATATCGCGTTTCAGGCCCCTGTCCTCCAGGATTTGGCAGAGCATGGCTTCGTTCTGCTCTGCGGCGTGTGGTTCATCATCGCAGATGGCAACCCGGTACATAGGCATTCCCCCTTTTCATACAAGGGGTATTATAGCACACCGTTTTTCTAACGTCAAAGTATCCTTGCGTGGAGTGTGTGGGAAGCTGGCAGTATCTGATAAATACCCCAAGGCTCCAAAGTGCGTGGGTTGTCCCAGAGTGCGGGACAACGTGGCAAGCAATGCCCCAGGATAGCCATTCGGCTCCTGGCGTTGCTTGTTGGGGATTCCCCAAGCCCCTTTTGAACACAGAATTTCATTCTGTGGCTGCGCGGTCCTGCCCCTGTTCCTTTTCCCGGTCATTCTGGCGTTCCTCCCCGTATCCCATCAGCCGGTCCACATTGGCTTTTGCGGCCAGCAGTTCCCGCATTTCCTTGCGGGAACGCCGGTACTCGGCATAGTCTTTTTTCTTTCCTTCCAACAATGTTGCGTACTCGGCCTGATGTAGAGGTCATAAAAATCCCTCATACGGGTGTTTGTTATGGTCCGGGCAATCATTGTTTCCAGCTTTTCCGCAAGTACGGTTTCCAGATTGTACGCCCAAATATCAATGGAGCGTTCCTCCAGCATAAGCCGGAACCTGTACCGGACTGCCCTCGGCGTAATCACATCCCCGGTAGAAATATCAATTTTCAGCGGCGTCACCACCCCGTCAAAGACAGTGGCCATGCTGACCCGAATCCCCGGATACTCGGCCTCGTCCATGATTTCCGAAATGCTTTTCACCTGGAACTCCACACCGTCCTCAATGGGGACTGCTATGATAGAGGACATCAGATTTTCAATGTCCTCCACATTCACGCTGGCCCCTCTGACGGTTGCGTCTAAATCCATTGTAGACCGGGCATCCAACCCTACCATTGCGGCAACCAGCATCCCGCCTTTCAAAATAAAGTTATCCCGATATTCAGAAAGGGAAATACGTTCCAGGAAACGCTCCATCATATAGTTCCGCATCAAAATCTGTGCGTCCGCCGATTTCTCCTTTGCGAGATTGCGGATCAAATCTTTCAGCTGCCTTGCTGTCTTTATCATAATAGCACCTCCAAATACTGCCGCAAAATTTTTTCAACCCGGAACAGCCCTGCATACTGCATCAGCCTCCGCAGGTTTTTCTCTTTCCTGCAGGCGTACATTTTGAGCGCCCCTTGAAATGTCTGCATCTCAATGCTGCTCCGGCAGCGAAGCAGGTCGCAGATGGTCCGCTCAATATCATAAGCCGGAACCGTATGCCCGAAAGGGGTTCGAGCCGTACTCTTTCCGACGTCATGCAGCTCCGGTTTTATGGTGTAGACCAAAATCCCGTCCGCTTTCAATCTGGTCGTGCTGTATCCCCGTCTGACGGTAATGGAATAGGGGGAAGGCTCCCGGTCGGTCAGATCATGGAAAAACAGCGCCGTTTCATGAGAAAAAATCCCCTGGCTGCATCGTAAATGGAGCAGGTACATCCCATCGACCCAGGCATCCGGCGATACATAAACCCCATGTGCCGCCTGTTCCAATTCTTTTTCCTTCACATAGTTGTAAAAAACGGATTTTGGAATTCCCCGTTTCACCACCTCTGATGTTTGGAGCATACCGTGTTGTCCCTCTAAAATCGTGTCCAGCTGTTCAAACTGTGTCATGCCCTCACTTCCTTTCGTGCTACTATTATACATGATTGTAGCACGAAAGTAAATAGCGGCAAAAAGAAAAAGCGGGGGAAGGCGCGGAATTCGGTCAAACTACGCCAAACTGTTCTCGTATAAATTGAGGGGAGAGAGGGAGTAAAAATCGCCTCTGAAATACCCCGAAATCAGGGCTGTGGTTGTCCTATTTTTTAACCACTAAGCCCGTTTTTTACCCCCATTTTTGCCGGTTGTCCTATTTTTAACCACTAAAAATTGGGTGAAAATGGCTCTCGTTGTGTCAAATCAGGTCAAACTATATCAGCTTGTTTGGGTATAAGAAAACCCCGGAAAACCTTAGTTTTACGGTGATAAGGAAGTATTTACAACAACTTATCATCAACGCTGACAAACAGGGTGCAAGCAAAAGCAGAGAATATATCACTTTCATTAGTGGTCGGTTCTCTGCTTTTCTGTTACGCAATAAAACGCCGTTTTTGAGGACAGATATGAAAACCCTTACCCCGTCATTTCAATGCTCGCAAAGCCGCATAAATCAAGGACAGAATGACCTCTACTGCGTAACAATCCCCATAATAAATCAAGGGCAAAAACAGTCTACTGATTTCATCCTCTTGGCTACCCACAGGCAAAGGTGGGAAAAGCTGTCAAGGGTACAAAGCAAAAAATGGGTATAGGAATACAATGTTATCAAGACGAACATGGGTAATATTTTATATAAATCTCCACTTGTTGCAAAAGAGCATGAATTATAGAAAAATTTTTTAGTTAGTGGTAAAATACATATGGTTCAATCAAGGAGGAAATAATTCATGCAAAAATATAAAATTGATAGAACAAATTTAATCACATATAAACATCAAAAAACCAAAAAAGTTAAATCAGCAAGATGTAGGTATTTGGCAAAAAGCCATATAGTAAACTGTGATGCTCAAAACCAGAGTTTTATTTATGTTAATTATCGCGGTTCTCTATTCAAAAAAGTCAAATTTCAAAATTGCAAAATAGGTGGCTGTGATTTTTGGGGAACAACATTTAATAACTGCGATTTTAGAGGTGCGAATATATCTGATTGTGTATTCATGGCCTGTAAATTTTATAATTGCGATTTTACAGACACTATTATAGATTATACAACAATAGTAAATACATCACTAACAGAATGTAAAAATATTTTTATTGCCTCAACTACCCAAATATATACAACATATCCTAAATGTGATTTATCAGATAATCTAAAAGATGTGATTGATAATCTAAAATTCAATAAGAATTTAAGAAAATGTAAACTTTTACATATTTCCGACAAAAAATATAATGAATTAAATTTGTTTTTATTACAGCAACGATTTACTAACAAGGAATTGACAGAACTTCTTATGCAACTTTCAAATCATTCAACAGCAACAATTACAACATATAAAAAATTAGAGCGACAGTTGAAAAAAATTAAGGAGGGTGGTACTATATAAATGCAATGTCATTAAGTTAAGCTGATTGAAAAAATCTTATCCTATGGTCTAACTCAAATTTATCAATAAATTTCTCAAAAAGTGGTTGACACAGAGCCTAAAATGTGCGGCCGCTC
>CAJTAK010000027.1 GCA_910574255.1 Clostridia bacterium | reverse complement strand
GCATATGCCACATGATACTTTTACCTACTACTTGCTCAAGGTAGGATTTATGCCGCCCTTACGGGCGCACTCGGTTTTACGAAAAACCTCGTCTTGCCCGAACCGGAACCGCCGATAACAAGGATATTTTTATTCCTCGCATATTTCGGCTGTTTTGGTCTGCCGGACATCATCAGCCTTTCCGTTTCTGTGAGAAGAACATTGTTCTCAAACACCGGATCGACATAAGGCTCAATATCTTTTGCTGTTCCCCACCTTGCAGAACCGTACTCCATGCCATGCCGGAACTTCTTGGCGTTCTTGGCTTTGAAATACACTATAAGGCGGAGCGCAATGCCGCAACCTATCCCTATCAGCAAATCCTTTGGGTGAAAACTCGGTAACGGGTTGGAAAATAAATCCTCCATCCCCGCCATGACCGCCATCATCTTTGCGGAAGCGTCCTGCCCCGGCGATACCCGCCACAGCCACGCTATCTTGTCACAGAAATACCCGGCAAGCGCATAGGGGAGGTTCATAAGGATAAGTTTCTTTTTGTCAATATTCCCCGTCTTTGCCTTTAGCTTTTCGGGGATTGATTTTAAGTCTTTGGCAATGCCCTCTACGATTTTACTCATAATGACTGCCCCCTGTCCTTTAAGTGTTCCCTTGCCCTCTCCCGGTTCTTGCCCTTGCCTGGCTGCTCCCGGAACTCCGCCAGCTTCTCCTTTACAGAGATGCGGTTATGCTTTTTCTCATTAACTTTTACAAACTCCTTAAATGCCTGCGTTATCACGTCGGCATCCTTGCCCTTGAATAATACAATGTGCTTCGGCGGTTTTTCCGTCTTATCCTTTTTTACAGCAAACTGTACGTTGTATTTCTTTGCCACTCTCTCAAAGGACTTAATGTTGTTATCCGTCACCTCAATGCTCGAAGCGCCCATACCCTGACCGACCAGCTCTTTCACTGATATTTTCCCATGCGGCATCTGCTTTCCCTGTTTATGGTGTTCCAGATACATTTTCATAGCCTTTTTCAGCACGTCGGCAGTCAGCCGGGAAGATTTGAACACAAGGGCAATGGTTTTCTGTGTCACTTCCTCCTGCATGGTTTCCCTCCTTCTTTTTTTATTGCTGTACCCCCGTCAGGGTGGGACGTACAGCCTGTGGATTAAATATTTCATAAGCTCTCCTTCCTGACCGGGTTATGGCAGATAAGGTTCTCTCCCTTCTTTTTCAGCTTCAATTATCTCTGCAAAACCGCTTTCCAAATCTTCAAAGCAGATAGGAATATCCCCCGGATTTTTGATACAGGTATCCACAAAGCGGTAACTGAGCCGCCCTCCGTCCTTTCCAATACTGACACAGTAGACAGACGCAAACTCCCCGTTTTCCAGTATCCACATCTCGCTTTGAAGGCACAGGACAAAGTTGTCTGAAAACAGTTCCCTTATCTCACAGCCTATCTTGCAGGCTGGATAACAGAAAAGCACGTCCGTCATGGCGAAGGGTTCTTTCCCCGTACCGTCATCCCCCTCCATCATCATCACGTCCTTCATGTTCCTTTTGATATAAGGGAATAACTGGCTGGAATAGTTCTCCGCCTCATATTCCCTCGGATCACTCCCATTGCCCAAAAACTCCGCAGAATCATCAAACTCACTGTCCTCATACAGCCGGAACAGACGGAGAAGGCACTCCCGCAGCTTCCCTTCCGTCAGACCTTCTTCCTGTAAGTCCGGCTCCCGCCCCTTTTTCGGTTTTCTTTTCCCCGCCGCATAAAGGATTCCGGCTAATACCGATGCGCCTGCCACCGCCGCAGAAAGGGCTGCTGCTACTTTTTTGTGTTTCATTTTCCTTCTTTCTCCTTTCCGCTTCTGGACTTTTTGTCCAAAAGTTTTATAAACGCAAAAAAGGCAGCTACAAACCGCTGTTTACGGTCTATAACTGCCCTCACGCTGTTTCTGATATTTAATTATCTGTACCGGATCACCGGACACTGCTTTGTCTTTTTCCCTACTTTCCTCCGTTCCAGAGCGAAAACCATATCCCCGGTACGCTCAAAATATCCGATGTCCTTTTTCCAGCTTATGCCGCATTTACAATGCTGCAAGCCGGTAAACTGCTGTTTCATCTTCCTTCCGCAGTTCGGGCATACTTTTTTGCTCCTGCCTATCTGCTTTACTTTCGGCTTGTCGGCATCTTCTTTCTTTTTCTCTTTCTTTTCCGGAAGCCCGTTCTCCGCTATTCTCGTTTCATAACGTGGCAGACGGTAAAGGTACAGGCTGTATATTTCATCAAAAGAAGCCTTTTCCGCTATCCCCTTTACCCTCTGGTAAATCTGCCCCACAATTTTTTCACAGTCCTCTCCTTCCGGCATCCTGCCATGCTCCCTGTAATAATCACAGGTCTTTTCAAACATACCGTCTGCTATTCCTGCTTTCTGCTTCTGCTTTAAGTCTTTATATGTCCTGTCTGCCCTTTTCAGGCGCTTCCTGTTTCCCAAACACACCACTCCTTTACCCTGATACGGTCTATTTTAACAGAAAACGCCCCGAAATTGTAAAAAATATCTGCCACCTAAGCGAAAGCATCTTCACACCGGGAAATAAAATATTTCTTCTTTTCCAAGATTTCCTCCTGCCTGTCTTTGGAAAGCGACCTGAATATCTCGTCATAGTCAAGCTCCGCAAGCGGCGTACCCAAAACAGGCGTTAAGACCTCATGTTCATACCATATCCGCCAGAGTTCCTCAAACAGTTCCATGCTGTCCGAAAATGCCATTGCCGAATCAAAGCCTTCTCCCTCACTGAACCATTGCAGACGGACAAAGCCGAACCTCCCGGCATCCGCCACCATTACATCTGCCAGCTCATACAGTTCCGCAAACGCATCCGCCACTTTCCGGCATTTTGCCCGCTGTTCTTCCGTAATATATTTTTCCGCCATAGCGCACCTCCTAACTCACTTCTGGACAAAAAGTCCAAAAGCTATTGATTCTATTTTAAACAGTAAATCGTGCAGAGGTCAGCATATAACACGCCTTCCCCACATTTTATCGTGTCAAACAAAAGGCACTGGAACAGCACGTCACGCACACCCTCAAGGCTTGCAATCCCCTGTTCTTTTTCTGAAAAGCCTGTGCCGGGAATATCCATATCCGCCGATGCCGCCCGCCTTGCCGAGATACAGTGCGTGTAAAGTCCGAGGATATATTTATCCGACATAGGGAAAGCGAATGTTTCCTGCCCGTCATATGTCACCCTGTATTTATCCTGTTCCCCTTCCGGCAGTTCAAAGAAGCACTGCACTGTTTCCAGATAAGTATGCCCGTCAAAATCTGGCTTTATTTTCTTTCCGTACCTGCGGATTGTGGAAAAGAGGGTATTCCGGTCAATAAAGGAACGGGTACGCTTAAAAGCCGGTTTCCTGCCTTTGATGTCCATGTAAACATTATTCCCTGTCCCTTTCCCGGCAAACCTGCCATAATCGCCAATCCGCAGCAGATAGGACAGCACCTCCAGCAGCTTTTCTTTTGACGCAATCTCCTGATAAGGGGAACCGCTAAATTCTATCCTAACAAATCTTAATGGGCAGCTCCCCTTTGCAATCTCCCGTTCCATTACCCGGTCAATATCCCTCATGGATTCCATTTATCCATCTCCTTCCGCTTTGGGCTGGAACATCCCTTTTTCTTCCCACCCGCCGCCATACATATCATGCTGCACCAACTGCTGGTAATAGTGGTTCATGGTGTTAGGCGCATTGTAGAGGGCAGTCACCATGTACGCCCTGATGTTGGCTATCTTGGTTGTGGTTTCCCTCATGCACCCGATAACATACTCCAAATGGGAGCTGTTCAGCTTTAAAAACTTTGATTTTACAAGCTCATAAGGGTAATCTTCCCCGTTGACCTTTACCGCCTTACGCTTCACGCACACAATCTCGCAGATAACCTCATACAGTTCCTCATACAGCCCCTTATCCTGCCAGTCCCCATATTTCATGTGATGCTCGTATTCAATATTTTTCTTAATGATTTCCATGTAGGCGCTGGCATTATCCATCACATCAATCATACCATTATCCAGCTTGCCCGGTTCCTGTTTTTCTGTTTCTCTATTTGATTGATTGATAGGATTGGTATAACTCAGATCAGTATAATTAGTATTGTTATAATTAGGGTTCGATTTTTGAACTTCCAGAGGTTCAATTTCTGAACTTCCAGAAGTCTGCTTTTTGAAACTCTTGAAGTCTGTTTTTTGAACTTCCAGAAGTTCAATTTCTGAACTTCTGGAATCCTGATTCTTGTACTTCTTGAAATTCAATTTCTGAACTTCTGTGGAAACATCAGTGCCTGCGGGTTCTTCCGCTGTGCCTTCCCCACCTGCGGGCGGCTCTGATAAGACAAAGTTCTTGACATATATGATGTCCGGCTTTCCCAATCCCTGCCTTTTCTTCTCAATCAGACCAATCCCCTTTTTGCTGTCAAGCTCCGCAAGCACCTTTGCACAGGTGGCTCTGGCGCACCCCAAATCTTCCATGATGTTCTCAACCGTATAATGGATATACGCCCTGTTCTCATCATCAAACCAGCCGTTTTTCATGGATAATGCCATCCTGTCAAGCATCAGACCGTAAAGGAGTTTCGCATCACTGGATAAGCCTTTGAAACGCCTGTCTTTTATCAGCAGCCTCGGCACTCTGTAAAAGGAAAACTGTTCCGCTTCCGCACCGTAATAGTAATCGAATTTCAAACCGCCATCCATTCTGCCCGACCTCCTTCCTATTGTCTTTTCTTCCATTCATCCAATAGCTGAATGATGATGCCCTCTATTTCCTCACTGCTGCAGTCCTCCGCAAAATATTCGCTGATTTTATCCGCTTTCAGTGTCACTTTCCTTTCTTTCGGCTTTTCCTCCGTCAGTATCAGGCGCACCATTGCAAGGGTAAGCTCCCCTGTCTTGCCGTATTCCTTGATTTTTGCCGACTGTACCATGCTGACGTTACAGCCCTTTTCCTCAATAGTACCCTGTACCCACTGCTGTGCTTCCTCCGCCAGAAAGGAAATGTCAACGCCCTGTGAGAAGCCGAGTTTCTTACCGTCCACCATAGCAAGGAGTTCATCAGACAGGCGGGAGAGCCAGATATACCGCTGAACCTTTTTAGCGTTCTCCCCGGCGGCTTCCCCCACTTCATCAAGGGTGTTCTTCCCTGACTTTTTCCCCTGATGCTTCATGGCTTCATACTTCATCTTATAGGCTCTCGCCTTTTCGCTTGGTAAAATGTCCTCCCTTTGGATATTAGAATCCACCATGATAATCGTAGCTTCATCATCGGTATAGTTGCGGACAACCACAGGCATCTCCGTTTTTCCGGCAAGCTCCGAGCCACGTTTGCGGCGGTGTCCGGCTATGATTTCATAGCCGCCGCCCGCCCTCGGTCTTGCAATCCCCGGCACAAGCACCCCGTACTGCCGGATACTCTCGGTTGTTTCCTCCATCTTCTCATCGTCCTCCACCCGGAAAGGGTGGTCTTTGAACGTGTAAAGCTCTGCCAGCGGCGCATTGATAATCTGCTCAACGCCGCTTTCCTGTGCAGCACTCCCGCCGAACAGATCATCAAAACTTTCCAGAGCAACCTTTGATGCGCTTCTTGGTTTTGCGTTACTGCCCATCTGCGCTCACCTCCTTGCTTTGCGGAGCAAAGTGCGAGTCACCCTGACGAGCAGAGGTGATTACCTCCTTTGTCAGAGAATCATAGGCTGACGCTACTTTCCCCTTTGGATCATGCTTGTAGATGCTGACACCCTCCGCTGAAATCTCCGCCGCCCGGACGGAAATAGGAATGACATTGGCAAATATCCTCACCCGGCTTCCGTATGCCTCCTTCAGCATGGCGCTGATGTCCTTTGCGTAATTCGTCCGGCTGTCTACCATTGTAAGCAGAATCCCCTCAATCTCCAGTTTCGGGTTAATCTGCCGCTTTACCTTGCCGACTGTCTTAATAAGCTGCTGCAAGCCTTTGACGGGCAGATATGCCGCCTGTACGGGTATCAGGATACTGTCAGCGCTGGCAAAGGCATTTATGGTAATCATGCCGAGGGAAGGCATACAATCAATTAAGATATAATCGTAGTTCTCCCGGACAATCTCTATGTATGACCTCAACACCGTTTCCCGGCTCATCACATTCACAAGGGAAACCTCTAAACCAGATAATTCAATGTTCCCCGGCATAAGGTCTATCCCTTCCTCATGGTGGAGGATACCTTCCCCCGGCTCTACTTCCCCGTCATTGATTAAGTTCCCCATAATGGTTGCAAGCGTGATTTCCAGACTGTCCGGCTCTGTAAAGCCTAAACTTGCGGTCAGACTGCCCTGTGCGTCCGCATCAATCAGAAGCACTTTCTTTCCCTGTTTTGCCAGCCCGATTCCTAAATTGCTTGTGGTGGTGGTCTTGCCCACACCGCCTTTCTGGTTTGCGATTGCGATTATTTTACACATGATAATTCTCCTTTGCTTCTACTAATTTTCTTTTACGTTGCTTTTCCTGACTTCCACATAAGTCCGGTAATATTTCTTTGTCCCTTTGTTTGGGAACATATCGGAAAACTCCGTCACCTCGATTTTCGGGTTACGCTGTAAAATCTTCCCGAACCACTTAATATCGTTCTTCGTTCCCATAAGCCTGACTTTTAACATCAATCCCGTCCTCCAAGCATGGCGTACAAGTTGTGGTTATATGTTACATATTCCGGATAACGAATCTGTACCGCCTGCCAAAAATAAGGCGCATAGGCACAGCAGAACAGTTCTTCCACTGTGTACCGTCTGCACTCGTCCACCTGTTCCTCCGCATCATCGTAATCAAAGACACTTGGCGTACCATTGCAGTAAAGGTTAAACGCCATCCTGACTACTTTTAAGCTCCCGCTGGTCTGCCAGCCTTCATGCAGACACTCCGTTTTTACACATCCTGTCTTAAAGTTATAAATGCTTTTGATATTTCTTCTTGTGTCATCGCTGATACCAAGACAATATACAAGCGCTTTGTGGTATACGTCCTGATACCTGACCTCTTTCAATTTCTCGTAGTAGAATTTTTCATGTGCATCGCTGATAAAAATAATCGCTTTCTCTGCTCCTAACGCTGTACTACTCATGTTCATTTCCTCCATTTCTTATTTTGTTTTGACCATAACAAAAGGACACTTCCCTAAAATTTTCTTTTAGAAAAATGTCCTTATCGTACAAAATATTGAATTGGATTTATGAGTACAACTATTCATTAACGCTCATTATTCTTCATTATGCGTTGTAAAATTGTTGTAAATTTGTTGTAGTTTACAAGTTCAAGTACCGCAAACCCTTGATTTTACTGGTCTTTTCCGCCAAGCGTTTTCATCGTCGGGAACAGTAAAACATCTCTTATGGCAGCCGAATCCGTAAGCAGCATACACATCCGGTCGATGCCAAATCCGATGCCGCCCGTAGGCGGCATACCAATCTCCAGGGCATTCAGGAAGTCCTCGTCCGTAGTATTCGCTTCCTCATCTCCCTGTGCAAGCAGCTCTTCCTGCGCCTTGAAACGCTCTCTCTGATCAATAGGATCATTCAGCTCAGAATAGGCATTTGCCATCTCCCATCCGTTCATAAAGAACTCAAAACGCTCCACATAGTCGGGATTGTCTGGTTTCTTCTTCGTCAGCGGTGATATCTCAATGGGATGATCCATCACAAAGGTAGGCTGAATCAGATGCTCCTCCGCAAACTCTTCAAAAAACAGGCTCAGAATATCACCCTTCTTATGGCGTTCCTCAAATTCCACGCCCTTTTCTTTCGCTGCAGCCTTTGCTTCCTCCGTAGTCTTAATCTCATTAAAATCAACTCCGGCGTATTTCTTCACCGCATCCACCATAGTAATACGTTCAAAGGGCTTCCCAAGATCCATTTCTACACTGTTGTACACAATCTTCGTAGTTCCAAGAACCTCCTGAGCCACATGGCGGTAGAGATTCTCTGTCAGATCCATCATACCGTGATAATCCGTATATGCCTGATACAACTCCATCAAGGTAAATTCCGGATTGTGACGGGTATCCAGGCCTTCATTCCGGAACACCCGGCCAATCTCATAGACACGCTCCAGGCCGCCTACAATCAGGCGTTTTAAGTAAAGCTCCAGAGAAATGCGAAGCTTAAAGTCCTCATCCAACGCATTAAAGTGGGTCTCAAATGGCCTTGCAGCCGCACCGCCTGCATTGGCCACCAGCATAGGGGTCTCTACCTCTAAGAATCCCTGTCCATCCAGATAGCGGCGAATGCTGCTTAAAATCCGTGATCGCTTTACAAAGGTGTCTTTTACCTCCGAATTCATAATCAGATCCGTATAGCGCTGACGATAACGCACATCTGTGTTGGTTAATCCATGAAATTTCTCCGGCAGAATCTGAAGGCTCTTGCTGAGCAGAGTAATCTCCTCTGCATGAACAGAAATCTCTCCCGTCTTAGTGCGGAACACTTGTCCGCATATTCCAACAATATCACCAATATCGAATTTCTTGAAATCCTTATATGAGTCTTCTCCCACACTGTCTCTTGCCACATAGGACTGAATATTTCCCTTTAAGTCCTGCACATTGCAGAAAGAAGCCTTTCCCATGACACGTTTGGACATCATACGGCCTGCAACGGTCACGGTTTTTCCCTCCAGGTTTTCAAAATCATCCTTGATCTCCTGGCTGTGATGGCTTACATCAAATTTTGTAATCCGGAAAGGATCCATTCCCCTCTCCTGCAGGTCAGCAAGCTTCTCTCTCCGAACCTTCAGGAGCTGCTTCACATCCTGCTCCTGAGCTGCCCCATTCTTTTGTTCTCCCATAATTTTCCACTCCTCATTTCTGTTTTCCAGCTCTTGTCCCTATTTAATTGAAGCGCTGGATCTCCAATACCTTATATTCAATTATCCCTTCCTGGGTTTCCACCTGCACAGTGTCTCCAACCTTAGCTCCAATCAGCGCTTTGCCTACTGGAGATTCATTAGAAATTTTGCCTCCCAGACTATTAGCTTCCGAAGAACCGACAATCTTAAATTCTTCCTCTTCATCGAATTCCACATCCAGAACCTTTACCTTGCAGCCTACACTGATTTTGTCCAGATCAACCTCATCCTCTACAACAACCTCTGCATTCTTAAGAATCTTTTCTATTTGTTCAATTCTGGCCTCAATGTCACGCTGCTCGTCCTTGGCTGCATCATACTCAGCATTCTCAGACAAATCACCCTGTTCTCTGGCCTCTTTAATCTTCTGTGCGATTTCCTTTCTCTTGACAACCTTCAGATCCTGAAGCTCGTCCTCCAGCTTTTTCAGTCCTTCATAAGTCAGTAAGTTCTTCTTCTCACCCATTTCCTTTTACATCCTTCCTGTGTTTCTTATTCCAAATCTATTGTTACCTTCCACATCCTTGTGAACCGTAACGATCTATATTTTACAGATTCCGGCACTGTTTACTGCCTTCTCGTACATTATATCTTCTTTTGTCCAATTTATTCCTTAAAATGTCTGTCGTACAGTGCTCCCGGGCTGGCGAACTGCGTTCGTTAAAGTATAACTTAATGACCAGTTCTTGTCAATATCAATTCCTCCAGCTCCTTCAAGCTCTCCACACTGTTAATCTGTGCCCGGAGTTTTGCAGAATGAGGATATCCTGCAGTGTACCAGGAGATATGCTTTCGCATCTCCCGAATGCCTGTGTAATCCCCCTTGCAGTCAATCTGCATTCCGGCATGGCGCAGCATCATCTGCCGCACTTCCTCCATAGACGGATGCGGTTTTGATGTCCCCGTTTCCAGATAGGCCAGAATCTGACCAAACAGCCACGGATTCCCTCTTGCTGCCCGGCCAATCATAATTCCGTCACAGCCCGTTTCCTCAAAGAGCTCTTTTGCCCTGACCGGAGAATCTACATCCCCGTTCCCAAGCACAGGTATCCTTACCGCTTCTTTTACCTGCCGGATAATCTCCCAATCGGC
Organism: Clostridia bacterium; assembly: GCA_910574255.1. Taxonomy (GTDB): domain Bacteria; phylum Bacillota; class Clostridia; order Lachnospirales; family Lachnospiraceae; genus Laedolimicola. The sequence goes on along the minus strand of CAJTAK010000027.1, from coordinate 16,375 downwards.
TTTTCCGGAATAATACTGCTCTCTGGTTCGTCCGTGGACCGCCACAGCAGCAGCACCGGAAGCTTCGGCAATTTTCGCTATCTCCACTGCGTTCACATGGTTGTCATCAAAGCCCTTGCGAATCTTAATCGTTACCGGCTTTTTTATTGCTTTTACCGTCATGCTGACAATCTTCTCCACAAGCTTTGGATTCTTCATCAATGCAGAGCCTTCCCCATTCCCCACAATTTTGGGAACGGGACAACCCATATTAATATCCAAAATGTCAAAAGGCCGTTCTTCTATACTTTTTGCTATTTCACTGATAATCCCCGGATCCGAGCCAAAGAGCTGCAAGGACACCGGGCGCTCTCCAGGATCAATCTGCATCAGCTTCTCTGTATTTCGGTTATGAAATGCAATCGCTTTCGCACTGATCATTTCCATGCAGACCAAGCCGGCCCCCTGCTCCTTGCACAGCAAACGAAATGGCAGGTCGGTAACCCCTGCCATGGGCGCCAGAATCAATGGATTCGTAAGCTCTATGTTTCCTATTTTTAAACTCATTTTTTATTCCAATCCCGCAGCGTCTAAACAGTACTCTCACGCCCTGTCTGCCTTGACTTTTCTTTCCGCTTTAAACAGGCCCGAGAAATCCGTTCAGGCTTACTCACCCTACAGTTCCTCCAAAATATGGGCAAGCGCCAGAAAACGTTCCGTCCCTTTCTCCTTATCCTCTTCTGTCACCCCGTAATAACGATAAATGTCTTTTATAATATCTTCAAGTCTCTCTTTCTCCCCATCCCCCTCATACTGGGTAGATGCCTGGAGAATTCCGAATTTTTTTTCTATCTGTATATCCAGACGGCTGTTTTCAGAAACCTGTTCACCATCCTGCTTCGGGGAGCCGCTTCCTCCCAACAAAATCCGATACACCCGGAAGTCCAGAGGAAACTCTTTTGCCGGAACCTTTTCAGCTTCTTCCATCCTCCTTTGTATCTGTTCCAAAAAAGCGATCTGTTCCTTCTTCGATGCATTTTCATCTAAAGCTTTTGGCTCCGGCACAGACAATAGTTCCGGCTTATGAGTCAGTACCAGCGTTGTTCGAAGTGCTTCCTCCATCCAGACTGTCTCTTTATCCTTCTGGCCTAACCGTCTTGCCTGCCATTTCTCTACTATATACTGTTCCACCTCATCCAATGTATGAGGTTCTGACGGAATACTTTTCTTCAACTGTTCCAGCTTCTTCTCCATCTGAAGCTTTCTCTCTGCACTTTTTTTATCATCTCTTCTCCCCGCCAAAAAGATACTGGTAGGTCCGTCGGCACCTCCAATAATAGTGAAGGCACTGGCGCCTTTCTCTGTATGTCCCTGCTTTCCCAGGTAGAAGAACAGCACCCACCCAAACAAAAACATAAAGATGGCAATAAACTGAGAGGTTGACAGCGCCCCCACATTCCCGCGTTCTGCATCCCCTCTAAGAAATTCCAGGAAAAAGCGCCCTGCACTGTACAGTACAAAGAACAGTCCGGCCACCTGCCCCTCACCCTTCTTATATTTCTTAGCAAAAACAAGCAGAACAGCAAAATGCAAAAAATTCAATCCGCTTGATATAATCTGGGTAGGCATCAGCGCCACGCCGTTTGGAGCATAATCGGATGTGTGAAATACAATTCCCAATGGACTGTCCGTCTCTCTTCCATAACAGCAGCCGGCAAGAAGGCAGCCAATCCTGCCAAAGCCCTGTGCCAGTGCAACAGAAGGCACTGCCAAATCAAAGTAACTTAAGCAATTCAGCTTCTTATATCTGCAGTAAAGCACCACTCCCACCACGCCGCCTATCAGGGCGCCATAGACCACAAAGCCATCGGCAACATCAAGAAGCAGCGACGGATCTGCAAGAATCTCCTGAAAGGTCGTAATATAGTACAGGACCTTCCCGCCTATAAGGCCGGCCGCCACTGCCCAGCAAGTCAAACCAAAGACAGCTTCTTCATCAAGCCCTATCCGTCTGGCCCTGTATTCAGCCAGGAAGTATGCCAAAAAAATGCCAATCGCAATCATAAGGCCATATCCGTATATAGTGACAGGCCCAATTGTAAAAATTTCATTATGCATCCTCAATCTCCTCATTTAGAAAAAACACTTTATAAAATAGCTCCAGGGAGGCAAAAAGCTCCTGCTTTTCCTTCTGAATCGCCTTAATCTTCAGGCCGCTTCCTATCTCATCAAAAAAGAAATCATTTTCCTGACTGCTCACCTGAAAGCAAAGAGTCCCATCCTCTTCAAATTCCAGCGTCAAAATACCTCCCACCTCTGATACAAAAAGCACACACAGGATCTTCAATTCATTTCGAACATCCTCTGGAAGTGCCGAGAAGTCTTCATTAAAATAATATTTTTCCTCATAGGAGCTTGCACCGCAAAGCACTATTTTTTCCTGATACATCTGACTCTCCTACACATATCCATAAATTCCCCGCACAGATACCTCGCCTGCATAAACTGCTGTTATCTGCCCATCTTCCTCCCGTTCTACCAGAAGCTCTCCCTTATCATTGATTCCAAGAGCCTTGCCTGTATAAGCATGTCCGGGCTCCAGAACCTGCACTTGCCTGCCTATATTCACAAGCAGACTTTCATACTCTTTCTTAAGGGCACTCATATCCTCTGTCTGTACGAATATCTCATAGCATTCCTCAAAATACTTCATGCAACAAGCCGTCAGCTCTGCTCTGGAAAATGTCTCTCTTGTAGCAATGTGCAGTGAATTGGCTGTGGCAGCAATTTCTTCCGGAAATCCTTTTGTATTCACATTGATTCCGATTCCTGTCACCACATAATGAACATAATCAACTTCTGAATTTAACTCTGTGAGAATTCCTGCCAGCTTACGTCCTTCCAGCACCAAATCATTCGGCCATTTCACCTGTACTTTAGGGGCGTTCTCTCCCAATTTACGGTACAGTACCTCATTGCAGGCCTTCGCTGCCGACAGTCCCATAACCAGCGTCAGCATAGATGTGTGGCTCGGACTGATTGATGGTCTCAAAAGCAGACTCATATAAATGGCCTCTCCCGGAGGCGAACTCCAGATTCTGCCCCGACGCCCTTTTCCGCCTGTCTGCCGCTCTGCACAGACCAGCGTTCCATGAGGTTTTCCTTCCTCTGCCAACTGCTTTGCTCTGGTATTAGTGGAATCTGTCTCCCCATAGCTGATACAGCAGCGTCCCATGTCTTTTGTATTCAGACGGCTTCCAATCTCTGCCGCTGTCATTACGTCCGGTATGGAAGAAATGCGATATCCCCGGTTTTTTACGCCCTCAATCTCATAGCCTTCTTCCTTTAACTGGCCAATCACCTTCCAGACGGCAGTTCGGGATACCCCCAATTGTTCGCACAGTTCCTGCCCAGACACATAATCTTCGGCTTTTCTCAATATCCACAGTATTTTCTCTTTCATTCCTTCACCACATTTGAATAATACTTATAATCAGCGCCACCGTCAAAATTCCCGCAAAAACCGAGCAAACATAACCAATTACTTTTTTATTCTTTGCCAGCTCCATAATTCCGGAAAGACTGCACATTACAAGCCCCAGAAAAAAGGCTGACGGCACCAGAATCCCGTCTTCTTCACCTATTGCAATGAAGACTGCCAGTAATAAAACTCCGCAAGCCAGAATCATATTTACTATTTTCCAATAGTAATAGGGATCCCCTCCGGGTTTTTTACTCTGCCCCATAAATCTCAGCTCCCAGAGTTGCTGCCATCACTGCCTTAATCGTATGCATACGATTCTCCGCCTCATCAAAAACCACAGACCGAGAAGATTCAAAGACTTCATCTGTACACTCCATCTCAGTAATGCCGAATTTCTCACTGATCTCTTTTCCAATCTTTGTATTCAAATCATGAAACGCCGGAAGGCAGTGGGTAAAAATTGCCTGCGGCCCTGCATTATCCATTACCTTTCGATTTACCTGATAAGGGGACAGATCCCGAATCCGAGTTTCCCATACCTCCTCCGGTTCGCCCATGGATACCCACACGTCTGTGTAAATTACATCAGCTCCCCTTGTTCCTGCATCTACATCCTCAGTAAGCGTAATGACTGCACCCGTCTCCTTTGCCGCAGCTTCACACCATGCTGCCAGATCTTGATTCGGGAAATACGCCTTTGGCGCACATGCCGTAAAATGCATTCCCATTTTCGCACAGGCGATCATCAGGGAATTGCCCATATTATAACGGGCATCTCCCATATACACCAGCTTCACTCCCCTCAGTCTTCCCAAATGCTCTTTCACTGTCAAAAGCGTAGCCAGCATCTGGGTGGGATGATATTCATTGGTTAAACCGTTCCATACAGGAACCTCCGCATATTTAGCCAGTTCTTCCACAATCTCCTGTCCAAAGCCCCGATACTCAATGCCGTCAAACATTCTGCCCAATACCCGAGCTGTATCAGCGATGCTCTCTTTCTTACCAATCTGAGAACCTGACGGATCCAGATAGGTAGTTCCCATGCCCAGATCATGAGCCGCTACTTCAAAGGAGCAGCGAGTACGGGTACTCGTCTTCTCAAAAATCAAAGCTATATTCTTACCCCGGAGAGGTTTTTCTGCAATTCCCTGCTTTTTTCTGGCCTTCAGCTTTCCTGCCAGATCAACCAGGTATTCAATCTCCTCTGGCGTAAAATCCCTCAAGGTTAAAAAATCGCGTCCTTTCAAATCCATCCTCATATCCTCCTGCTATTCCGCTTCCGTAATATCTTTTCCAAATACACCCTGGTTTAAAATCACATGCACAAAGGCCGGAATTTCCTCCGGCAGGCCGCCGTCTGCGGCCTTTTTCCTCACCGCTCCAAGAAGCTCATCCACAGTATAAATCTGGTACTTCCTAATCCGCAACAGTCTTGCACAGGCCTCCAGCATGGACAGGTACAGAGTTTTATAATTCCAGTTGCTTCCCAGCTTCAGCTCAGCCGCTATCTGGGGCAGAATTTTCTCCATATAACAGCGCAGCTCCCCTCCGGCTTCCCGTTCCGGTTTATAACCGTCAAGAAGAAGCTTTAAAGCCTCCGGTGCAATCTGCACTAATTGCTTTAAATAATAGCACTCTTCCTCTTTTTGTTCAATATAATATATTCTTCCTTCCAATCCATAAAGCATCCGCATGGCATCAAAATAACCAATCCGCATATTCCTCCGGCTTTTTGCTCCATCAAATTGCAGGATGCTGCCCAATCCGGTTCTGGGGGCAATCTCCAGTACTGTTACCTGATCCGGAATGGTGATCTTCTTTTCATGCCCCACGCCAAAGATGCGGATAAGAATCAGATTCTCATAACCTCTGTCCAGCAGTGCATTCACCGGAAGTACATTGGTTACGCCGCCGTCCATATAAGTCTTTCCGTGGAGCTTCTCATTTTTAAATACCGGAAGATAGGAGCTTGCCAGGAGCATATCCTGCATCTGTCCCTCCGGCACACTTTTCATATCTACGTCCAGCTCTTTTCGATCTGTTACAGAAAAAGTACAGGAATAAAACTCTACCGGGCTCTTTCGAATCCGATCCTCATCCACATTCTCCTCAAGCAGACGCCGCAGAGGTGCAATATCAGCGCCTCCTTCTCCTAAGATTTTAAAAGTATCCTTAAGTGTGCTCCGCAGATCCTCCGCCTTAAGCTTCTCCTTGTCAAAAAGACGAGCCATCATTTCATCATCTACATCCATTACCTTAGAATAGGCGATGTTCTTCCAAAGCCGTTCTGCCTGCTCCAAGTCGTCCATACAGATCAGTGCACCATTCAGAGCTCCTACAGAGGTTCCGGCCACACCGCGAATCTTGATCCCAGCCTCTCTGAGTGCCTTCCATGCTCCAATCTGATAGGCGCCTTTGGCGCCTCCGCCTTCCAATACCAGTCCATACTCCTTAGACAAATCAATCACTGGCTCCACAGTTCTGTCTTCCTTTCCCATGCAAACTAAAACCACTGAAAGCCACCCTTCGACCTTCCATGATGCAAATACGGGGACACCTTAAGTGTCCCCGTAAGTCTCTTTGCCTTAGCTGTCCTTTGCCACTTCTGTAATGGCTTTTATGGTGCCTGCCAGTCCCTGAATATCTGAAGGTATGATAATCTTTGTAGCCTGACCGTCCGCTGCTTTTGCAAATGCCTCCAAACTCTTAAGCTGCAATACAGAGCTGTCCGCTTCCACTTCCTTGAGCATTCTTAAGCCATCCGCATTGGCCTGCTGAACCTCCAGTATAGCCTGTGCCTGACCTTCCGCCTCACGAATAGTTGCCTCCTTCTTTGCCTCTGCACGAAGAATGGCTGCCTGCTTCTCTGCTTCTGCATCAAGGATAGCCGATTCTTTCTTACCTTCTGCTACCAGAATTGTAGATTTTTTCTCACCCTCTGCACGAAGAATAGCTTCACGGCGCTCACGCTCTGCCTTCATCTGCTTCTCCATGGCATCCTGAATGGCTGCCGGAGGAATGATATTCTTAAGCTCTACACGGTTTACCTTGATTCCCCACGGGTCAGTGGCAATGTCCAGAGATGCACGCATCTTGGTATTGATTACCTCACGGGAAGTCAGAGTCTGATCCAGCTCCAGCTCACCGATAATATTACGAAGGGTGGTGGCTGTCAGATTCTCGATAGCCATAATCGGGTTCTCCACTCCGTATGCAAACAGCTTAGGATCGGTAATCTGGAAAAATACAACCGTGTCGATCCGCATCGTAACGTTATCCTTGGTAATCACAGGCTGAGGTGCAAAGTCTACCACCTGTTCCTTTAAGGTAACACGCTTTGCCACCCGGTCAATAAAAGGCGCCTTAAAATGGATACCAACGCCCCAAGTTCCCATATAAGCACCCAGACGCTCAATAATCAGCGCCTGTGCCTGAGGTACAATCTTGATACAAGATGCAAGAATCAGCAAAATAAAAATCACCAATATAATTACCAGTATAATTCCCCAACTCATAGTGAATCCTCCTTTTTAACCTCAACAATCAGCTTTACGCCCTGTACGGCTGTAACCGTAACATGGGTATCTTCCTCAATAACCATTGAATCTTCTCCGGCCCGGGCCGCCCATGTCAGCCCATTTACAAAAACCTCGCCTTTTCCTTCCAGATTCCGAATCGCCGATGTAACTACCGCAGTCTTGCCTATCAAGCTGTCTACATTGGTCTTCTCCTTCTTCTGGTTGTTAAAATAGCGCACTGCCCAGGGACGTGTTGCGAACAACAGAATCAGAGAAACGGTACAAAATACTGCCCACTGAAGCACCGGTGAGACTTCCATCAATGAAAGCGCAAAAGCTGCCAGAGCGCCGCCTGCAAACCAGATGGTCGTAAGGCCCAGTGTGATAATCTCGATGACCAGCAGCACGATGAAAAGTATCAGCCAATACATGGCAACCATTCTGCTCCCTCCTTCTTCTCTGCGAATAACCTTATTGATTCCAAGGTTTATCATACTATAATTCTCTCCGAATTACAAGTATTTGATTCATTTCCTTCCCACACCCTGATACCATCAGTCCAGAACAAGCTTTGCACAGCCATAAATCCCTGCATCATTCCCCAGCTTGGCCAGGGCGAACTCTGTATCCTTGGCCGACTTATATGCATAAGGTTTGTAATATTCACGAATGTAATCCAGGAGAATCTCACCGGCCTTTGATACACCGCCGCCGATTACGATAACCTCCGGATCCAAAATGGCTGTCATAACGGCAATCCCTGTTCCCAAATACTTTGCAAAGCGTTCCGCTACACCCTTTGCCAGCGCATCCCCTTTCTTCAAAGCGTCAAAGACGTCCTTTGCCGTAGCCTCTCCCTCTCGCAGAAGGGACGGCTCATCACTTTCAGCCAGCGCTTCTCTGGCAAGACGTGCAATTCCTGTAGCTGAGGCAAACTGCTCCAGACAGCCCTGATTGCCGCAGCCGCAGTGTTCCTCTATGTGATCCTCTACATGGATGTGGCCAATCTCACCTCCGGCTCCGTGGGCTCCGGTGAGAATTTTCCCGTCTACAATGATCCCTCCGCCCACACCGGTTCCCAGGGTCAGAAGCAGAACATCCTTGTGTCCTTTTGCTCCTCCCACCCACATCTCTCCTAATGCCGCCACATTAGCATCATTTGCCGCCTTACAGAGAAGTCCTGTACGCTCGGAAAGCTCCTTTGTAACCTCTTTGTAGCCCCAGCCCAGATTCGCTGTATGCGGCACAATGCCGTCAATGGATACCGGTCCCGGAACCCCTACGCCGATTCCGGCAATCTCCTCCGTATTCAGCTTCCGCTCCTCTATCTTCTTCAAAATGGCTTCAGCCGTATCCGGCAGAATGGCTGCGCCCTCATTTTCCGTATGGCTCTTAATCTCCCATTTATCGAGTACGTTTCCCTCTGCGTCAAACAATCCCAGCTTTACAGTTGTTCCTCCTATATCTGCTGCAAAACAATACTTTTTCATTTACTCATCCCCCGATCTTAACTTTTCTTTGCAATATTGGCCTGTACCCGGCGGTACAGCTCTTCCGCCGCATTGTACCCCATCTTCTTCTGCCTGTGATTTACTGCCGCAGACTCTACGATAATAGCCAGATTGCGGCCCGGACGGATAGGAAGGGAATGGCAGACTACTTTATTTCCAAGAAACTCTGTGTATTCCTCCTGTAAACCCATGCGATCATACTGTTTGTCCTTGTCCCACTCTTCCAGCTTAATCACCATGTCGATGGTCTGGGTTTCCTTGACGCTCTCTACACCGAACAGGGTCTTTACATCTACAATACCGATGCCTCTCAGTTCAATAAAGTGCTTGGTTATCTCGGGAGAACGGCCGACAAGGGAATCATCGCTGACCTTATGAATCTCCACCACATCATCTGTCACCAGACGGTGCCCCCGCTTAATCAGCTCCAGAGCCGTCTCGCTCTTTCCGATTCCGCTTTCGCCCATAATCAGTACGCCTTCGCCGTAGACATCCACCAGTACTCCATGAATAGAGATCCGGGGTGCCAGCTCTACATTCATCCATCGGATCACCTCTGCCATAAAGTTAGAGGTCATCACCGGAGTGCTTAAAATAGGCACCTGATACTTATGTGCCAGCTCCAGAGCCGCTTCCTCCGGCTCTGTCTGGGAAGTGTAAACCACACAGGGAATATTGCTGGAGAAAAACCTCTCGTAAATAGGGAATTTTTCCTCCTTGCTCCTGCTTTGCAGATAGGTATACTCCACATACCCCACAATCTGCACTCGCTCCGAAGCAAAATGATCAAAATACCCGGTCAACTGCAGGGCCGGCCGGTTTACCTCCGGCGTAACCAGCTTCATTCCCGCCATGTCAATGTCCGGAGTTTCGTTCTTGAGATTCAGTTTTTCTACCATCTTTGTCAGATCAATACTTTGTACAACCGCCATAGTCTTTCCCTTTCTTATTCCCACCCTTTTGGGCACTGTAAACTGGTTTTATTTTATCACAGGATATGGATATGTTGCAACCGGCTCAATGAAAAAATCCATATACCTGCTCCGCCGCCCGACGGTTCATGGAAGGTATGGAAGCAAGCGCATCTACATCCGCCTGACGAATAGCCTCCAGTGACTGAAAATGCTTCATCAAAGCTTTCCGCCTGGATGGCCCGATTCCCTCAATATCATCCAGGATGGAATGCACCTGCTCCTTGCTCCGTAAAGATCGGTGATACTCAATGGCAAACCGGTGCGCCTCGTCCTGAATTCGGGTAATGAGCCGGAAGCCCTCAGAGTTTTTCTCAATGGGAATCTCCACATTGTTATAGTAAAGCCCTCGGGTTCGGTGGTTGTCGTCCTTTACCATGCCACAGACCGGAATCGCAAGGTTCAGTTCCTTTAGTACCTCCAGAGCAATGTTGACCTGCCCTCTTCCTCCGTCCATCATAAGGAGATCCGGAAATTTGGTAAAGCTTCCGAATTGGTCGGAAATCTCCTTATCCTTAAGCTGTTGCTGCTCTTCCATTCCGTGAACGAATCGTCTGGTCAGCACCTCCCTCATGCTGGCATAATCATCCGGCCCCTTCACAGAGCGGATCTTGAACTTTCGGTAATCACTGCGCTTGGGCTTTCCTCTTTCATAGACCACCATGGAGCCTACAGACTCAAAACCATTTGTATTGGAGATATCGAAAGCTTCCACCCTGCTGATTCCCGAAAGCTGAAGAAGAGAAGCGATCTCTTTCATGGCGCCAATGGTTCTGCCTTCCTCCCTTTTTATCTTTTCCTTATCCTGACTAAGCACCAGAGCAGCATTCTTTTTCGCCAGTTCTACCAGCTTTTCTTTTGTGCCAATCTTGGGAATCCGTAAGTATACCCGATGTCCTTTTCTGGCAGACAGCCATTGCTCAATGACTTCTCCGTCCTCAACAGGCTCTTCTATCATCAATTCTCTGGGGATATAGGGTGTTCCCGCATAAAATTGCTTGATAAAGCTGCTTAAGATCTCCTTTGTCTGCTCACCCTCCGCAATCCGCAGATAAAAATGATCCCTGCCAATGAGCCGCCCGTCCCGGATAAAGAACACCTGGACCACTGCATCCTCTCCCTCGCTTGCCAGTGCGATGATATCCTTATCCTCCATGTCGCTGTGAGTAATCTTCTGCTTCTGGGCAATCTGCTTCACACTGTTCAACAACTCCCGCTGCTCAATGGCCGCTTCAAACTCCATAGCATCTGCCGCTGATTTCATTTTCTCTTCCAGTTCTTTGATTAAGGGAGCATAATTTCCGTTGAGAAATTCCAGGGCCTTTGCTATATTTTTCCCGTATTCCTCTTTGGAAATATATCCCTGACAAGGGGCATCACACTGTTTAATGTGGTAATTCAGGCAGGGACGATCCTTTCCTATATCCTTGGGAAGATTTCGGCTGCAGGTACGAATCCGGTACAGCTTATGAATCAAATCAATGACATCCTTTACGGCCCCTGCACTTGTATAGGGGCCGTAATATTTCCCTTTATCCTTTTTTAATTGACGGGAAAAGAGCACCCGGGGGTACTCTTCATTTACTGTTACTTTAATATAAGGATAAGTCTTATCATCCATCAGCATAGTATTGTATTTTGGCCTGTGCTCCTTGATAAGATTGCACTCCAAAACCAATGCCTCCAACTCTGAATCGGTGATAATGTATTCAAAACGGGCAATGTGTGTCACCATTTGCTCAATTTTGACTCCCTTGTTCCGGCTGGATTGGAAGTACTGCCTCACTCGGTTTTTCAGGGAAATGGCTTTTCCCACATAGATGATAGCGTCCTTTTCGTCGTGCATCAGATACACGCCTGGCTTGGCAGGGAGCTTTTTTAGTTCTTCTTCTATGTCAAACATGGCTTCTGCATCCTTATTCTATAATTTTTAGATCTCAGAAATAAATTCATTAATGTAGTAAAGCGCTGCTCCCATAGCTGAAGCTTCTTCATTCAAATGACTGACCTGAATGCTGGAAGGGTTCATGTTGAAATTGCAGCGTTTTATTGCCAATTCTCGAATTTTCTCTAAGTGGGGTCCCACATAGCGTCCCACATAACCTCCTAAAAGCACCTCACAGTCAAAGCTTATGTTCAAATTGTTGATGACAATCACCAGATAACGAAGATATTCTTCCCATGCTGCCTTGCAGGCAGAATCTCCCTGCTCCAGTCTCTCAAAAAAGAGAGCCAGATTTCCATCTGTTAAGTTCGACAGAAGCGATGCCGAGCAGTAGGCATCTACGCATCCATAATTGCCGCAATAGCAGCGGCGTCCATCCGGAACAAGCGTCATATGACCAAATTCGCCACTTCGCATATCCTCTCCATAATATAGCTTTCCATTCACAAACACTGCACCGCCCACCGAGTTGCTCAAGGATAAGTACAGCACATCACGACCGGAATGATTATTGTAAAACTCCGCAAATCCACCCGCATTTGCATCATTCATAAAATGATATGGATATTTAATATAAGACGCAAGATCATCATACAGCCCTGTCAAATCATTAAAAAGAGGTGCATATATAACACTCTTGCCATCTGCTCCAATAATAGCCGGGAGGGAAACTCCCACTCCCAAAATTTGTTTTGATGAAATCCTGCTGCTTTTTATCATATCCTGAAGCAGTTTTTCCACTGCCGTATAATATCCCTTACCCTGCTGAAAAGGCAGGCGGTAACGTTGGGATTTCAACACGTTGGCAACCAGGTCAACCATCACCAGATTTACATGATTTGGCGTAATATCCAATCCCAGCGCAACACGAGCTGTAGGATTGCTGGAAATAATCTTTGCTTTTCTCCCTCCAGTAGACTGGAATGAACCATTCTCTTTTACTAATCCATCCTCAATCAGCTCATTTAGATTCTGAGACACTGTAGGAATACTGATGTTAAGCTGATATGCTATCTCCTGTTTAGAAGTATTCTCTTTAGCAAGTACTATCCGATAAATATTATTCCTGTTTATTTTTTTAATCTCTATATTTGTCGCCTTGTTTAGCACTCTTTTTCTACCCCTCGAATATTTGCCGTTTATTTTTAATATAACAGAATGTCTGCAACTTTGCAAATTATTACCATATAAAACCCCACAAGAAACCTTTGCTGTTTTAGTAGGTTTCTTGTGAGGTTTTCCTTTAAACCATATCCGCAGGCGCTCTGCCTCCATTTGCTGTACTCTCAGTTTTATTGTTCTACTTCAAAACCTGTATTTTCTTGTAGGCAGCTTTGTAACACTCCTCTACAATTGTTCTGCACAAATCAAACAAGTGCCTTCCCGGCTCTGCATCTATCTTTTCTGCTGCTGCAGCACACATATCCGTATAATAATTTACTTTTCTTATTCCAAGAGAAACTGCTCTTTTTATGTCTTCATCCGGAATCCCCGATGCGCCATGAAGTACGAGCGGGACTGCTGTCATAGCGGAAATCTTCTCCAAAATATCAAATCGCAGTTTAGGCTCTGCTTTATATATGCCATGAACATTTCCGATAGATACCGCTAAAGCATCAATTCCAGTCCTTTCAACAAAATCTGCCGCTGTCTCAGGATTTGTAAATACATGACTGTCATCTTCAAAAATATCACCCAATCCAGACACATGCCCCAGTTCAGATTCTACAGAAACGCCCGATTCATGTGCCAATTTTACTGCATCTCTTGTATTTTGGACATTTACCTCATAAGGTTTATCAGATGAATCTATCATGACAGACGTAAAGCCATAGCGAATGGCCTGCCTAATATTCTCCAGTTTTGTATAATGATCTGTATGAAGCACCACTGGTATGTTTGCCGTCTCTGCCATCTCTTTCACGGCACTTGTAAAATATGGCATATCAATGTGTTCGATAAAAGGTTCTCCATAAGCAATAATTACAGGAGCCTGCAATTCTGCCGCTGCCTTTAACACACCTTTTACCATCTCCAGGTTAAAGCAATCAAAATTTCCCAAAGCATACCTGCCCTTCTCCGCTTCTTCCAAAGCTTTTGCCAGTGTAATTAAACTCATTCTTCCGTCTCCTTTATTCTTTGCGGATGCTGCTTCCATCCCTGGTCTATCCTTTGATTCAAGACTTCCAAAGATGGAATTTCTCTATATGCATCATAGGAAGCCACACAAGACGCCCCCGCAGCAGCAGCCAGTTCCACACACCTTCTCATGGGATAGGCTTTTTGCATTGCCAGCAAAAAAGCTGCAATGCTTACATCTCCTGCCCCGCTTCCTGATCGTACACAATCCGGTTCAAAGCATGGCATATAGAGTTCCTGTGAGCCCCAATCCACAAGCTGCTCCCCCAATCCTCCGCCTATTGTCTGTATATCTTCCCATGAAGCTGTTTTTAAAAACATTCCCTGTACTCCACACTTAATAAGTACAATCCTTCCTCCCCATTCCATCAGTGTATCCGCCAATTTTTTAACATATTCTAACGAAACGACCTCTGCAAAACTCTTGTTCTGCTTTACCGCTTCCTGATTCAGCTGATGAAAGTACTCTTTATCTATGGCAGAAGATAGTTCCTCTACACTTGGCAGGAAAATATCTACATAAGGAATTACCTGCTTTACAGCCAGTTTCCAATCAACCCGGCTTGCCTCACTCCCGGGAGCTGCCAATGCCATATCCAAAGATGTAGCTACTCCCAATTTTTTTATCCTTTGATACATTTTAACCAACTCGGCCCCATTATCCTGGTAAAATCGCTTCATGCTCTGTGGATAACCAAAATGGAAAATGCCCGCTTCCTGAATCTTATTATAATCCAGTTCTTCCCATGAAAAGACAGCATTGCACCCCACATCATGAACAAATATCCTGTCATATCCCGGAACTGCAAGCACGATTGAATAACTTGTATCAGCCTGATCTGTATGCAAAATTGTTGTCATCACGGGATAGGCATTTAATTCCTTTTCTAAAAGCTCTCCAAAAAAATCATTTCCCAGCTTCGTCATTAAATGTACATTTCCGCCAAGCCTTGCAAGGCTCAGTCCTGTATTGGATACCGTCCCGCCGCCGCTGATTGTAATTCCCTTTGCATTAACAACTTTCCCTGGCTGCAGCATCTCATAAAAATCCGTAACTTTTCCATCCGTAAACTGAGGTGTCAGGTCTAAGCAAATCAGTCCTGCTACAACAATTTTTTTATCCTCCATTCCTCTTCTCCCGTTATGGCAGATCAACCACTAAATGCTCTTTAAATTGCTTTACGCCGGAGGCTGCTTCCAGCAGTATATTAGAATAGCATCCCAGCTCTCCGCTTCGCACAATAAACTTTGCCTGTTCTGCAGCCTTTACCAACTCTGCCTGACTTATTTCCTCAAAGTCCTGCTCTTGAAAGGTATTCTTTAGAAAAGTGTAACCTTCCTGGTTCAATCCCTTCATCTCGCTTGCAATCGTTACTTTTTGAACCACAATTTCATCTAAAATTGCTTTTAAGCACTGCTGCATGTTAGGAATGTTAAAACTTAAAGCCAAATCAATTCGTTTCATATCTTTGGGAATTGGAAATCCTGCGTCACAAAGCAAAAATCCATCTCCATGTCCCAAACCTGCAAGCTCATTACTTAACGGCTGATTGATAACACCTTGTCTTTTCATACTATTACCCCCTGGTTGCAAAACGGGCATAGTAAAACCGGAATTTTACTATACCCGTTTTTATCTTTTATCTGTAATTTCTTTATCCTTCCGTATTCGGATGAATTATTACTTTAATAGAACTGCGATCCTTTACATTTTCGTCCAATCCGTCATAAAAATTGTCTAAGGCAAACTCTCCTGTTACCAATGCATCCCCATCTACTATTTTGGACGCCAGCACATCTACTGCTCTTCCGAAATTATGAGACTGGCAGAAAGAGGTACTAAAGGTCAATTCATTGTTAAACATCAGATTGGGATCCAATGTCATTTTTTCTTTGCTATGTACAACTGCATACTGAAGAAGCATGCCGCCCTTTTTCAGCAGCTTCATGGAGTGTTCACACACCTTTGGGCTTCCTGTTGCATCTACAATCAGATTTACACCCAACGGTTCTTTTTCCAACAAAGCATTTTCATGCACTGAGTAATCATTCCGGTCCATAGCAATGGTTTCAATCCCCATCTTCTCAGCCAATTCCAATTTGCTGGAAGCCCCGGCTATCATATAAACTCTGCCTGCGCCGGATGCCTTGTACAGCTGTGCCAAAATCAAGCCCATGGAACCGGCTCCAAATACCACAACTGTATCACCATATTTCAGATTGGAACGGTCAACTGCATGCAGACAGCAGGCAACCGGTTCACTTAAGGCTGCAGCATTGAAAGAAAGTGTATCTGGAATATGAAATACCTTCTCCTTTTTCAATCTGACAAACTCCGCAAACCCACCATTGATATTGTGTCCCAAAGAACCAAAGGTAGGACAGTAATTGGATTCCTCTCTGCGGCAGTAATAGCAATCGCCGCAGTACTCTGTATTGTCAGCCGTTACTCTGTCACCCGGCTTAAATTCCGTAACATTCTTTCCAATCTCATATATATAGCCTGCAAACTCATGTCCCGGAACTACCGGATACTTTGCCAGATCAGTTCCAGTGCCGTTGTCATGATCATGCTCTACTCCTTTACAGATGGAGGCCGACATTACCTTAATGATAATCTCATCATCACCACATTCCGGATAGGGAATCTGGCGTATGCTTGAGTTCTCACGCCCCGGCTTGTCATACATCAATGCTTTCATTGTTTTTCCCATAGTTAACCTCTCCCTATTTAGTCAAGTCTTTTTCCTTATTTTTCAAGGATTTTTTAGTTATATATCTCAGATGAATGAGCCAAGATAATGGACATTTCTTTGTATCTGGTA
>CAJTAK010000026.1 GCA_910574255.1 Clostridia bacterium | reverse complement strand
TTTATCCGATTTAAACTTTCTAACATTCATGCTATCACCTCAGTATTATTTTACTAAGGTATATCTGAAAAGTAAATAGAAAATATTTATGTCGTTTACTATAATAGCTGTTTTTATATACATAGATAAAAAATCGCTAACCTTCATATTATCCATTCTTTCTGTTAATGTATATTCCCAGTCCACTGCATGGTAAGGTGTATATTCTGCACGTAATTTATCATCTGCCACTTCATCAATCAGATCAGAGACTTCCTTATCCAAATTCCCTCCATTATGATAAACCCCATACAAATCTTGAAATAATCCTACATATTTATATCCATTAGGTGTAGGAATATACTCTGCTTCCGTTAAAATATTAGCCATAATGCCAATGACTATAAAGGATATTATATAGGTTTTTAATACGTTTTTATCTTTTAATAAAAATAATGAACATATGAAAACAAATGGTACAACAACAAGCCCATTTTGTCTAATCAATGCAACCAGAACTATTGATATGGAAAATTCAACATAGATTGATTTTTTTATCAATATCTCCTTGTCTGATAAAATGCATAGGCAGACTGTCATCCAGGTAATTGCCAAGGCGTATGGCACATCTTTTGAAACAAATGTCAGCATTATTGATATATTGGGGGATAACAGAATTACCAGATATAGCACAATCAGCCATTTAATAGATACTTTGGTTTTTAGGTATACATAATATAATATTTCTGCAAAAATATATGCAAAGAATATATATTGCAGATATGATACTACAACAATATTTGAAAATAAAAGATAAACTATTCTTAAAAAATAAATATAAAACAATCCAAAATACGCTTCTACATCTAGTAGTCCCATGGCCTCAGCACTCTGTCTGTATGCGTCATAAGATACATTAGTTGGATTATATATAACCACATATAAACTACAGACAATTAATGCAGATAAAGTACAAAACAATACAAAATCTGCCTTTCTATACCTCAGTAGCCTTACCTTATTAACAGATTCAAAAATATTCTCTTTCAAAATAAACACAGATAGATTTTCAATCAGATATACTAATGTTCTTACCAACGGCAGAAAAAATAAAACATCTATTAAATATTTTACTAAATTTCCTAATTTTATGCCCTGAACAACAGGCCAAATAAACAATGCATTCCCTATAAAACCAAAAGAAAATATCAAAGTACATATTATTGTGCAGCGATCATATTTTAGTTTCCTGGTATAAACTATAACATTTGAAATTAAAACAAGGATTGCCCAAAACAAAAAAAGCTGAAAGTCCCATACATGTTTTGACACATATAGACTATATCCTCCAGCAAGAAATACTGCTGCATTACCCCCCAGTATTATTTTCTCCTTTTTTTGTTCAATTGATAACATTGTTTCATCCACCTGACATCCCTTTAATTTTTGAACCTTTCTGCTTTCAATCCTTCCGCCATACTACCTTATTTATAATCCCCGTATAGCTCTGTATTAACTTTACGACTTTTACACTGACATTTTCGTCTGTATAGCATGGAACTTTTGTCCCGTTATCTCCATT
Source organism: Clostridia bacterium (assembly GCA_910574255.1). Classification (GTDB taxonomy): domain Bacteria; phylum Bacillota; class Clostridia; order Lachnospirales; family Lachnospiraceae; genus Laedolimicola. Next base: position 25,306 of record CAJTAK010000026.1, on the reverse strand, counting down.
TTTAATCATTTCAACTGCCGCGCCCACAGCCTGCAGCACCTGTTTGGAAGAAATTCCTGCAAGGACAAAATTACCCTTGTCTAAAGCTTCCGGCCGTTCCGTACTTGTCCGAATACACACTGCTGGGAACGAACATCCATGAGCATTAAAAAAGCTGATCTCTTCCGGCAATGTTCCACTGTCACTGACTACTGCAAATGCATTCAACTGAAGGTGATTGTAATCGTGAAATCCCAATGGTTCATGCATTCTCACTCTCTCATCCAGTAAAAAGTTTCTTTTCTCTATAAAATATCTGCTTCTTGGATGGCATGAATAAAGTACCGGAATATTATATTCTTCTGCCAAAGCATTCACCGCCGTAAATAAGGTTATAAAATTCTTCTCTGTATCAATATTTTCTTCCCTGTGAGCTGATAATAAAATATACTTTCCTTTTTCTAATCCCAGTCTGTTCAAAATATCACTGGACATAATTTTATCCCAATTCGCCTGCAATACTTCTGCCATAGGAGACCCCGTCACATAGGTTCTCTCTTTTGCTGTTCCCTCTGCATTAAGATATCGCCTTGCATGCTCACTGTAACACATATTTACATCCGCTATATGATCTACAATCCTGCGGTTCGTTTCTTCCGGAAGACATTCATCAAAGCACCTGTTTCCTGCCTCCATATGGAAAATAGGTATATGCAGACGTTTTGCACTAATTGCACTCAGGCAGCTATTGGTGTCACCTAATATCAGTAAGGCTTCTGGTTTTATCTCTGACATAAGCCTGTAGCTTTTAGCAATAATATTTCCAATGGTTTCCCCAAGATCTGCTCCAACTGCATCCAAATAATAATCCGGTGCCCGAAGTCCTAAATTTTCAAAAAATATCTGATTTAAATTATAGTCATAGTTCTGGCCGGTATGAACCAGAATCTGTTCAAAATAAATATCACATTTTTTAATCACTTCAGAAAGACGGATAATCTCTGGTCTTGTCCCTATAATAGTCATTAATTTTAGTTTACCCATTCTCTTATACTACTCCTCTACCTTTAGTCTATAGGTATCCAGTCTTTCCGGATCAAAGCATTCACTGCTCCACATAAATGTCACCAGGTCGCATTCTCCTTCGTTAATAATGTTATGTGTATAACCTGTTGGAATATCCACCAATTCCAGTGTTTCACCGCTGACATGATATTCTATAACCGGATATTTATCTTTTGTGACTGGATCGATTCCCACTTTTCTTAAACGTATCAGGGCCTTCCCACTTACTACTAGAAACTTTTCATGCTTTGTATGATGCCAGTGCTCTCCTTTTACAACACCAGGTTTTGAGATATTAACAGAAAACTGGCCTTTGTCCATAGTACGCAGAATTTCTGTAAAGGAACCTCTTTCATCTGTATGCATGTTCAGGCATGTAGAAAATTTATCCTCTGGCAGATAGCTGATATAAGTTGCATACAGTTTTTTGGAAAGACTTCCTTCCGTCATATCTGCCACAATTCCTTTTTCTCTGCACTCTTGAAAAGAATAAATCATATCCACAAGCTCTCCTAATGCGGCATGATGCTCCACTGGTACATAGCAGTAGCCTTTTTCATCCATTGTGGCGTTTCCATACAGCGCCCGGATTAACTCTTCCACCACATCATCAATATATACCAAAGTCATTTTTACATTTCTGTCATGCACACAAATCGGTTCCCCACATGCAATATTATGGCAAAACGTTGCTATTGCACTATTATAATTCGGTCTGCACCATTTTCCGAAAACATTGGGAAAACGATAAATATAAATAGAAGCTCCTGTTTCTTTTCCATAAGAAAGCACTAAATCTTCCCCTGCTTTTTTGCTTTTACCATATTCACTGTCTGCATACCTCCCCTCAAGACCAGCTTGTATAGAAGACGAAAGCATTATCGGACATGTATTATGATACTTTTTTAATGTATCAAGCAACACTGAGGTAAATCCAAAATTCCCTTCCATATATTCGGATTGATTATGCGGTCTGTTTACCCCTGCAAGATGAAAGACAAAGTCTGCCGATTTGCAATATATCTCCAGCAGTTTTTTATCTGTATCCTGATCAAACTCAAAAATATGAAAGTCTATATCTGTCTGATCCCGTTTACCCTGTATATCACGAATATTCTGAAGCGTTAAAACTAAATTCTTTCCAATAAATCCCTTTGCCCCAGTGACAAGTATATTCACGCTCTTTCCTCCCACTTCATCAATTCACTGCGGATATAATCTAATGATAACAGCTTTTGTTTTACCTGTTCTACCGTTAACAGCTCTGTATTGTTTGAATTAAACTCTGTCAACAGATTGCGGCCAGTATCGCCATGCTTAAAATACTTATCATAGTTTAAGTCTCTCTTGTCTGCCGGTACACGATAGAAATCTCCCAAATCAACTGCATGCGCACATTCTTCATTTGTTAACAGCGTTTCATACATTTTTTCGCCATGACGAATACCGATTACCTTCATTTCACACTCAGAATGAAACAGTTCTTTTACTGCCTGTGCAAGAATTTCTATGGTGCAGGCCGGCGCTTTTTGGACCATTATATCCCCCGATTCTGCATTCCGGAATGCAAAAACCACTAACTCCACAGCTTCCTCTAAACTCATAATAAATCTTGTCATTGATGGTTCTGTTATGGTCAGCGGCTTCCCATCCTTCAGCTGATTGATAAATAATGGAATTACGGAGCCACGGGAACACATTACATTTCCATAGCGTGTACAGCAAATAGCCGTTTTCTCCGGTGCTACGGTACGTGCTTTTGCCACAATTACTTTTTCCATCATAGCCTTGCTGGTTCCCATGGCATTCACTGGATAGGCCGCCTTATCTGTTGATAAGCAGATTACTTTTTTAACTCCCATTTCGATAGCAGCAGACAAGACGTTTTCAGTGCCTAGCACATTTGTCTTTACCGCCTCTACCGGAAAAAATTCACATGACGGAACCTGTTTTAATGCTGCTGCATGAAAAATATAATCCACTTCATGCATAGCATTACGAACACTTTGAATATCACGTACATCGCCAATATAGAATTTTAACTTATCACTATATTCTGGATATTCTTTCTGATAAAAATGCCGCATATCGTCCTGTTTTAATTCATCACGGGAAAATATGCGGATTTCCTGAATATCAGTCTTTAAGAAACGATTCAGGACAGCATTTCCAAAGGATCCTGTCCCTCCTGTAATTAAAAGCGTCTTCCCTCGAAACATACAAAACCTCTCTTCCCAAATTCTGTACAAAATATAAGCCTCTCATATATGAGAGGTTATTCCAGCGTTCTTATAAGCTTTCAGAAAATTCTACTTCCTTAAAATAAAGTCTGTTTCCTGCATGATCTTCTATATAAATATTAGGATATGGGTCCGTCAACGCACGTATTAAATTGTATACCTTCTTCAAATCCATAGTACTCAGCAATTCCCAGGTCACCTTACTGTCTTCCGGTTTTCTTCTTTCATAATAGCTCCCTTCCTTCAAGTTTTGCGGTACAGGAGACAAGTCATAAAAGTTATCAAAAAAATTCTTTAGCAGTTTTACCGAACTGTCTTTGAGATGTTCAAATATCACTTTCATGGTATTCCCTGTCATATCCCATTCCTCCTTTGCCCAGATGTCTCCAATATCCACACCATTTTCTGAAATCGTCATCAGAGAAATTTTTGTCGTTTCCAGACCATTTATGATTTGATGCTGAATAGGGCTTCCCCCTCTAAACATGGGTAAGTCAGATGGATGAATTCCTACACATAAAAAACGTTTTAATATGTCTTCTGTGATAATCCAACTCCACCCCAGCAAAACAATGCAGTCCACATACCCGTCTTTATATTGAAGAACCTTTTTTTGATACTCTTCATTGCTTTCAATAAGATCTACAACCTCTATTCTGCAAATCTGACAAACCTCTTTTATAGCTGTAAGCGCCCAAGAACGATAACCCAGAAATGTAACTCTTATTTTTTTATTGTCCTTTCTTCTTATATCTGACTCTTTCAATATATAAACATCCTTTCTCATCCTCTATATATCCGTTGGGATATGGAGCTTCTAAACATCTGAAAAAATTGTATAATTCTTCTGTGTCCATATTCGCCAAATCTTCTTTACTCAAACAGCTGTCTTTTGGGCTTCTTTTGGGACGGATTATGTCCTCTTCCGGCCAGCTTCTCCATACATTATTCGGATATTCATCCAAATATTGATTAAATAAAACCTTACTTGTAGCTGTAAGCTGCTCACAAATATCTGACATATTCCCCGACAAATCCAGCACCACTTCATTTGCATATAACCTGTTGTGCGTATGTGCCCTTTTTGACTCTTCATCGTAAGTGAAACTGAAAATTCTATGTTTTGTATATTTTATCCCGTCTAATATCTGCAGTTGGATGGGTGTGCCATAAGAATATCTGTCTAACTCTGCACAATGAACTCCTATAGCAGTAATTCTGGATACAATTTCTTCACCAAGTTCTTCACTTAATCCGCAAGTCAGCAGCAAATCAAAATCTTCCAACGGAAGTTCAAGTACCTGTTCCCTCTTCTTACAAAAAACAGCTTTTTCTATTCTTGGATGACGTTCAACTGTTTCATACACATCAATTCCCCACTGGCGGTATGCCCAAAAAATCACTTTCATAGCTTCCTCCATTCTGCCAGTATATCTGGCCTTATCTTTTTATTAGATCTTTTTATTAGATCTTTTTATTAGATCTTTTTATATTCGTCTATCCACCATCCACACGGTAGCGCAACAAAATGCTTATAAAACTCTTGTACCCCCGGCAATGTTTCTTCTTTTCCAAATACGGAATATACATTATTGTTTAAATGGACTCCCGATGCATACCAGCCCTTTTTCCTATAGGTCTGGATACATTTCCTCTTATCGGACGCCAATATTCCGAAAACCCAGTAATTTGGATTAATATCTCTTCTTTGCAATATCCTGATATCCTCCTCATCTATCAGTTCTTTTCTCCATAGCATTGCCTGCTGACGCTGAGCTTTCAAAATTCTCTCCATAACCCTCATCTGTTGTAAACCAATATAGGCGTTTACATCACTCATAGTCGCACTGTATCCGGTCAGTGTAATATCGCATTTTGCATTAATCTCACCCAAATCGTCCCGAAATTTTTTTCTGTCAATTCCGCAATCACGAATCAATTCCGCTTTTCTATACAGATCTGGATCTTTTATTACGATAGCTCCTCCGTCTACTGTATTCGGAATTCTTACTGCATTGAACGAAAAAATAGTAATATCCGTTCCGCAGTTTCCGACTTTTCTGCCTTTATATTCGCTTCCGAAACACTCTATCCCATCATCAATAACCGGAATTCCATATTCTTTTCCAATTGCATTAATTTCATCTATATATCCCGGATAGCCACAGAAATGATTGTGTACAATTGCCTTTGTTTTTGCATTAATCTTCTTTCTGATATTGTCAGGATTTAATGTCCCTGTATATGGATCAATATCCGCCCAGCGAACCTTGATTGCCTGTGATGCAAAAGGCTGTGTTGATGCCAGACACGCCATAGGAGACGCAATCACTTCATCAAACGGATGTATTTCCAACAATGAAATTACAACCGAAATTGCCATATGAAAAGAATTTGTTGCCCAGACATGTGCATCCTTCCCCAAAAACTTTTCAAGGTTCTCTTCAAAGGCTTTTGCGTATTTTCCATATGCCAATTGACCAGAATATAAAATATCATCCAGTTCTGGCAATGGCGGCATGTGTGGTTTATATAATGGAATCATCGTGAACTCCTTTCAATAAAATATCTGCTATTCTTTCACATGCATGGCCATCTCCATATGGATTTGATGCTCTGCTCATTCTCTCATAAGCTTCTTTGCTTTCAATTAATGTTTTAAAAGCTGTATATATTTTCGCTTCATCTGTCCCGACCAATTGTAAAGTTCCTGCTGCTACTCCTTCCGGCCGTTCTGTTGTATCTCGCATCACCAGAACAGGTTTTCCTAAGGATGGAGCCTCTTCCTGAATTCCTCCGCTGTCTGTTAATACAAGATAACTTCTCTCTAAAAAATTATGAAAATCCAATACATCCAGAGGCTCAATTATTTTAATTCTTTCATCCCCTCCCAAAATTGAATTTGCTGTTTCTCTTACCAGTGGATTCATATGAATCGGATAAACTGCCTTTATATCCGATGTTTCGTCTACAATTCTTCGAATTGCACGAAACATATTTTCCATCGGTTTTCCCAGATTCTCCCGCCTGTGAGCCGTAATTAAAATAAGACGGCTGTCACTGGCCCATTCCAAATGTTTATGAGAATACTTCTTCTTTACTGTTGTTCTCAATGCGTCTATTGCTGTATTTCCTGTAACAAAAATATTTTCTTCTTTTTTTCCCTCATTCAGCAGATTCTGTTTCGCTGTTTCTGTTGGGGCAAAATGATATCTGGCAATAATTGAAACCGCCTGTCGGTTAAATTCTTCCGGAAACGGCGAACGCAGATTATATGTGCGCAGTCCGGCTTCCACATGCCCCACTGCAATATTCATATAAAAACATGCTAAGGCTGTAACAAATGTTGTAGATGTATCTCCATGAACCAATACAACATCCGGCTCTTCCTTTTCCAGAACAGTTTTTACTTTTTCCAATATATTCTGCGTAACGTCAAACAGCGTCTGGCTGGCCTTCATAATATCTAAATCATAATCCGGAACAATACGAAATATCTCTAATACCTGATGCAGCATTTCCCTATGTTGCCCTGTAACACAAACCACTGTTTTCACATTTTTTCTTTTCTTTAATTCGTTTACTAATGGACACATTTTGATGGCTTCCGGCCTTGTTCCAAAAACCAGCATAATCTTTTTCATCTAAGTTTTATCTTCTTTCTCACTTTTTCTTTAAATATTCCGAACCTATTTTCAAAACATAAAAATAATTTTTATTTTTACCTATATAAGACATTAATATATAAAACCCTGCTCCTATAAATAATTGAAGCAGGAAAATAAAACCTGTATTCAACTTCACCGTCCCTACACCAGCTACTATACATCCCATAATAAAAGACATAAAAAAAGAAGCCCCAACGTCTTCTAACTGTTCTCTATACTGATATCCAAAAATTTTCTTATTAGCTGGTATATTTACTACTGTTGATACAATCTCAGCCCCTAAACTTCCTATAATAATTGCCAAAACACTGTGAAAAGAAAAAACAGTAATTAACAATATAATCGTCCCAAATACCTTCTTAATAATTTCAAGCTTTAAATATAAATCACTCTTCCCCAAAGCCTTCATTGCCTGTAAACTGGCTGTTTGAATCGGCTGCAATAAATAAACCAGGCACATAATCCTTAAATAAGGAACGCAGGGCATCCATTTGGAGGTAAGAACAACTTCTACAAATGTATCCGCTATTGCTGCAAATCCGATTAATATTGGTGACAGTATATATGATCCAACACTAATAGCTCTTCTGGTTATTTGTTTCACTTTTTCCAAATCATCCTGGCTTTCTGCTATTGCCGGAAATAAAACCTTCGATATAGAAGTATTTACATTTGTAGAAATCAGGCTCGGAAATTGCCTCCCTTTATTGCTGTACGCCAAATCCTCAGAAGAAAATTTCTTTCCAATTATTAAATCCTGAATGTCTACATATAAAGTAATCATCAAAGAAGTGACAAGTATTTTCCAACCATATGAAAGCAGTCCTTTCATTCGTCTGACTGAAAATTTTCTTTCCGGCCTCCAGCGAACAGTCATCCATAATATCACTGTGTCCATCAAAGCATTTGTTAAATACTGTGCAACCAACGCCCATACACCATATCCCTGATATGCCAATAAAATTCCTATAATAGCCGAAAAAACTGTCCCCCCCAGAGTGGCAAAAAAGAATTTCTTAAACTCCATTTTTTTTGATACAAATGCCTGTTGTACAGAATTTATCCCTGCCACTGGTATACGCAACGCCATAACCTGCAATACAGGCTCTAAGACTTTCATTCCATAAAACCATGAAATAGGCTTTGCTAAAATAAATATTATAATATAAACAATCAAGGAAAATACAATATTAAAATAAAAAACAGATGAAAAATCAAGCTGATCTGCATCCTTTTTCTGTATCAAAGCATTTCCAAGCCCTCCAACAACAAAATTGTCTGCTATTCCAATAAAAATAGTGACAATTGAAATGACTCCATACTCTTCCGGCAAAACCATCCGGGCTAAAATAATTGTCACAATGAGACTAACAAACTGGGCTGCCACTCGCTCTGCGTAAGTCCAGGCTAATCCGCCAATAACCTTTTTTCTGATATTTTTACTGTCCATATACTCCAAATCCAATCAGCAATAAGATTTTACCAGCCTCTTTTTATAATATCTGCAATTCTTTCCCTCTCTTCTTCACCTACCCACCAACCGCAGGGTATATGAACAAATTCTTCATAAAATTTATCTAAATTAGGCAGTTCGCAATGCGATGATTTAAATACACTGTGTGTATCACTTCTATGATGTAAAGGAGAGGCTGTAATTCCTTTATCCTCCAATGCTTTCATAAACTCTGTTCTCTGTTCAACTTTTAATGTATACAGCCAATAAGATGGTTCTGTATATTCATAATATGGGATTAGTGTAATTCCTGGTATTCCCTTTAGCTTTTCATCATAGTATTTGCCATTTTCTATATGTTTTCCAATAATCGTTTCCATATGTTTTAGCTGAACCTTCCCCATAGCAGCAGTTACATTATTCATTCCGTATTTATAACCAGGACGTTTTATATCATTCTTTAATCGGCTGACAGACTTGTCCAGCCCAAACCACCTGAGTTTTTTTGCTTCTTTAAATTCATTTTCTCTCTTTAAGCATAATGCTCCCCCATCTACAGTTGTCATATGCTTTATAGCTTGAAAAGAAAAGCATGTATATGGAGAATAGGCTCCTATCATTTTCCCTCTATATTTACCTCCCAAAGCATGTGCTGCATCTTCAATGATTGGAATATGAAATTCCTCTGATATTTTATGAAACGCATCTAAATCGCATACCATTCCTGCATAATGTACTAGCATAATTGCTTTTGTCTTTTCCGTTATTTTGCTACGGACATTTTCTGGAGACAAAAGTCCTGTATTTATATCTACATCTCCCCATATAACCTTTGCTCCCGTTAATGCAATTGTAGTATTCGTCGGTTCAGCTGTCATTGCCGTACTAATTACTTCATCTCCTCTGTCTACACCAATAAGTTCCAAAGCAATATGCAAGGCTGCCGTCCCTGAATTTAAACACAGTAATAAAGGATTTTGTACAAAGCTTCCAAACTGCTCCTCAAATTGATAAACTTCTTCCCCCTCTGCTATATATCCACTATACAGTATCCTCTCAATCTCAGGCATCATCTCGCTGGCCGGTGCAATATAAGGTTTCACCAATGGTATCATTTTTTTCATCATCAAATTGTCTCCTTCTTGTTTAATTAGATCCACAAACCTTGCGGCAATGTCATTTTCCCTCTGAACCCATTTAATGCTCCCTTTATTCTCATCTTAGCATTTTGAATCTGTTCGGATTTAAACCCACTTATTACTACTATGCGTAATGAAGACAATATTGTATAAGACAGCATATACATTCCACGCCCTATCCCATAATGCTTTCTGGCTATGTATGTATTATTTCTGTCTATCAAAAACGGAACATAAGGGGAACGTACACTGCGCCCTGGTTTATTAATATGCTGATGCCACGCCAATGCATGTGTATCCACTGCAATCTTATAACCTTTTTTGTGTATACGGATACTTGTGTCAACCTCGTCAGCATACATAAAAAGCTTCTCATCCTGCATACCCAGTTTCCTGTAGATACTGCATGGAACTATATTCATACCTCCAGCCATAGCTTCGGTTTCAATTATTTCCTCCATAAAATTATTCTCATTGTATTGTTCACCGGCATAAAATCCATGCATTGCATAATGCTTATTAAAATGGTATCCGACACCATCTATGATCATAGAATCTTTTTTGAGAATCACTGGCCCAATCATTGCAATTGAAGTATCTTTCTGTAATACTCTATACATTCGAAGAACATCTTCCGAACGAATCTTCATGTCATTGCCGATTAGCATAATTGTATCCGCCAAATTATTTTTTATCACATACTTGATTGCCTCATTATATGCATGTGTAGATCCCAAATTAATGCCTAATTCCAAAAGAATTGCTGTTGGGAAATAGCTTTTTACTTTTTCCAAAAAGGCGCTTTCTGAACCATTATCTGCAATAACAAGTAAATCAACTGCATCTTTATAAAACTGGTAGTTGTCATACCATTCCTTTATTTTATAATCATCATTATAACTAACCACAATCGCTGCAAGTCCCACATTATCTCTTTCCATCTGTGACCTTCCTTATCACTTTTAACCAATTTTCTTCCCATTTTTCATGTGAAAAGCTTTCCTTTACAGTAATATAAGCATTTGCTGCAAGCTTCTTCCTCAAATCCGTTTCCGTGAGCAGTTTTATCATTGCTTCATAAAGCTCATCTGCATCTGGATCAATCATCAATCCATTGAATCCATCCAATATAATATTTGTCATGCCACCTATATTGGTTGCAATAACGGCACATCCTGATGCCATCGCTTCAAGCAGTGATAATGATGTTCCCTCTGATCCAATTGTGGGAACAATTGCAATATCATGCTGTTTATGAATTTTAATGCTGTCATCCGAATTATAATTTGTAAAGGAAATACTTGTACATCCCTTAAATTTTTCCTCCAGCCATGCTTTATCCGGCCCATCTCCTGCTATAGTAACAGCAATATTTTCCCTTTTTTCCAAAATTCTTTCTAAAGCATCTGCAAACAATTTTGTTCCCCTATATTCAACAAGTCTTCTTGCAAATATAATCTTAACTACATCAGAATCAGCATCCTTTTTTGTGAAATCAGGAATCTGGGTAAAATTAGGAACAACGTAAAATCTATTTGATATATATTGCACCTTTGTCCGATACCAATTGATGAAGTTATAGTCAACACATACCAGATTTTTACACAGAGAATATCTTCTGAGTTTAACAGCAATCCGCACAATATCTTTCAGAATATGAATAAAATTGCCTATTCTATTATCTACACCATATGTCACAATATCCCAGCTTACCCCATGTTGTATTCCTATAACTTTTTTGTATGCAGTATTTACAATATCGTAATCTGTAGCAAATATAAGCAGATCAACATTTACATCACCGTCATCTTCCGCAAATTCTACAAGCTTTGAAATTTTGTTTTTTGCACACCATTTTCCCTTAACTTCTATCCCATCCTTTTTTATGTGAAAATCCTTATCAGCAAATTGATATACAATTGCCTCCATTTGATGTTTCATTGTTAGATAACATAGATTCTTTATATAAGTTTCGATCCCTCCTATAACATACTCTTTGCCATCTGATGTTAAAAAATTTCCAAATATAATTCTTATTTTCATATATGTGCTTCTCTTTTCATATTGTTTACATTCCCTATGCTCATATAATATCCTATAGCAAACCACAGACCAAGGCACTGTAAATAGTAGCCTGAAAACAGACCCTCGACCAAACTGATTAATAAAATCAAATTAACAAAAACAGCTTCTTTGTCATTGTTTAATCTGATTTTTTGTTTCATCCAAAATGCCAGTAGCATAAATATAAACAAGCCTGTTAACCCCATCTCACAAAGTAAATCAACAAAGAAATTATGAGAATAAAATCCTATCTTATACCAGACGCTTCCTACTCCATTTCCCAATATCGGATTTTCAATAAACGCTGAAATTCCTTCTCGATATAATCTTCCTCTGACCTCACCGTCTAATGCAAGAGAAGGGTTTGTAAAAAACACAAGTATCGTCTGATAAATTCTTGTATTTACTATTCTGGTAATAATTTTCGAAAAATTGAACACGAAAACCACTAAAAATGCTGAAATTAACAATATCTTCTCTTTTTTGTTCTTGGAGTAAACCAAAAAGTAAATTATGAATAATCCTGCTAATACTGCTCCCCCTCTTCCATTGCTTCTTATAACAAAAAAAGAGTTTAATAACATTCCCAATATACATATCGTTTTTGATACACGTTTATTACGTAAAATAAAAAAATTGCTCTCTCTGTCATAATTCATATATACATAGCCAAAATATATCAAGGCTGTAGCTGATATATACGCCAGCTGCTGATAATTTGAACCATAAATTTCAAAAAATGGTGCATTGGAAACTATAACAATCAAAGAAGAAACTGTATACAGAATCCCAACACCTATAATGCAGGATTGTAAACGCATGTTTCTTTTTTCCAAAGCAAATATTGTTCCATACAGACCGGCCGGGACAGCAAAAATCAAGAATTCAATTATAGCCTGTATTGCACCGCTGCCTGATTGATTGCTATAGAGAAGAATTGTAATCAAAATCAATATTGGGATTAACATGATTACTGCAAAAAAAACAAGCGTTCTTGTCTTATGATATTTTCGAATCACATATAAAACAGCCCATAATGCAATTCCAATCAGTCCAATTCTGTATGGTATTGAAGTATTCCCGTCTGACAGTCTTAAAATCGGCATCCAGCTTAAAACAAAAAAAGCAGGATTAGATCCTGCAATAATAAGTATTTGCTTAAAGTAAAAATTATTAATCATTCTCATAAAAATTATCCATTTAAACTTTCATATGCAATTGCACTATACAAAAACTTGTTTTTATCCTCAGAGCATGCAGCTTTGCTCATACTACTGTATATATGCTTATTATTTACAATATCAAAAATTGCTTCTGTTATTTCTTCTTCACTGTCTTCCTTCAAAAACCTGACATTTCCTCCCAAGTCAACATGATGGGTGCCCTCCCAGTCCTTGACTACCATTGGGATCCCCTGCGCTGCTGTCTGCTCCCAAAATACAGAATGCCTTCCCGGAAATACAGCTAAATCTGCCGCCGCAAATATTCCATATGAATCCTTCGAATCAATCCATCCTATATATATGATTTTATCTGGAACAAGTAATTCAGAAAATGATTGCATAAGCTCATCAGCAACTGATCCAAATATTAATAATTTCAGGTTCTTAATGTTCAATTTTAAAACGGACTTCATTAAAAGGATTGTCTGAGCTTTTGCTTTGTCAATCTTTCCACCTGTTACAATAAGAAAATCTTCTTCTCTAATATTATAATTCTTTCTGACAGCTTGTCTTGAATCTCTGGCTGTTGCTACCATTGTGTCATCGGCCCCCATCAGAAGAAGCTTACATTTGTCAGCAGGCAAACGATACATTTTTTTCAAGAAATCAACTCTTGCAGGTAATACACCGTAGAAGGAACTAACATATTTGTTTAATCTTCTGGCAATATACCTCCATATAATCCCATGCAAAATATTTCTCGACAACCAGTTAGTTCCGCTGTTAGAAAAATCCGCATGGCAATCCGCTATTAATTTTACACTAGTATGCTTTTTCATATATTTACATAAATCAATAGCAGAAAGGGTTTGAATATCATGTAACATAATAAAATCCGGATGGATTTCTTCTATTTTCTCATATACATTTCGCGCATATCGCATCCTTTTGGTAATAAACTCATTAAATATATTTACGAAATCGATCCGTTCTAATATTACGCCGTCATCCATTTCCTTTTTTACCGGCATGACATGGATGAGTTTCCCTTTATCCCAGGCATAACACACAGTAAGCATATATACTTCATGCCCCATTTTTTTATGATAACCTGGCAATAAATTTTCCTGATAGCTCATACCCTCTGTGTAATTCCCAGCTAATTGAATATGAAGAATTCTCATGCTGTCCTCCAAAAACTGCACTTTTAATGTGAATGTATCTCTTATCTGCTAATAACTGCTTCTCTTAATTTTGTATAAAACCATTTTCTTTTTTTCTGAAGATGACTTTTCGTATATTTACTTGAAACCTTCAAATTATCCATACTCATTTTCATCAATTCATCTGTTTTTTTTACCAAATACTCTATTTTATCTGCAAAACCTCTGGCATCATCTGTTCCAAATAAGTATTCCTCATCTATCAGTTCCGGAACTCCGGCAGTCGGCGAAGACAGACAGGGTAATCCTACAGACATCGCTTCAATAATAGTTCTTGGCAGCCCTTCCATTTTTGTAGGCAAAACCATTAAATTGCATGTTTTTAATGTACTCATTAATTCATCACGTTGCAGCTTACCCAAAAATTTTACTTTGTCCTGAAGACCAGTTCTTTCTACATATCTCTTATATTCCACGGCTTTGTTGCCATCACCAATAATAACAAGTTCTGCATCCACACCCTCTTCTATTATCAGTCCAAAAGCTTTGATAAGTGTATAATGCCCTTTAATATCTGAATTAATTGCATTACTGACATGAACAATACGAAATGTACTATCTGGGGAATACACAACCGGCTCTTTTTCTATGTCACTTTCATTAAGCTCAACAGATGAATAATATGTTGTAAATGCTCCTTTTGATGGTTTATAAATTCTTTGCAAATATTTTTCTGTTACATAGGATACCCCAGATGCTCTCCTGATAATTAATTTTGACATGAACACCGAAAAAATCCTCATATAACAAGGCATATCGACAAATGTGTTCGGATCATTAACCATCTCCACCGCATATGGAATATTTTTTAAGTTACCAAATATGAATGTGAAAAATCCTTCAATCTGTGCCAATCTTAGTATGGCACAATCACAATTTCTGCATGATGCCCTATATATGCGGATCAGCTTGTTTAGGACAGACAGCATTTCCTTAAGTCCTTGATAAAAAGGTAACTCAATTACTGTAACTCCTCTTCCGTTTACTTTACTATATGCACCAGCTTCCGAACTTTTTATATCTTTTACCTTCGCAATCAGGCTCACTTCTTCAAATACGTTTAGATATCTTTTTATAAATTCATAATTATATATACTTGGTGCAAAGTAGTTCCCACTTTCGTCTTTATACAAATGAACATTATCCACCAGCAAAAGTCTCATTTTCGTCTCCTAAAACCATCTTAATCCAAAACTGGCAGGTAATCCTTTGACGGATTCTCTTTACTTCTAATCATACCTGGATTACCAATCACAACAGAATTGTCTGGCACATCAAAATCTACAAATGCTCCTGCTGCAATCAGCACATCATCACCAATCGTAATTCCTCCGACTACAGTAGCATTACAGCATATTACTACTCTCGATCCAATCTTCGGAGTACCCTCTCTTTTTCCGCTCCTAATGCTGCCAACAGTTGCCCCCTTAAATATTGTTAAATATTCACCAATTACAGCCTTTTCATTAATATTTATTCCATTTCCATGTGCAATCTGCAAGCCACCACCTATATTTTTAAAACCAATTTCTAATCCATATCGGCAGACATATTTTCTTAATTTTATTCTGCAAATCCATTTTATTATATTTTTCTTTGAACAGGAAAATCTTCCATATAACATATACCTTAAATCTTTATTTGTTAAAATATGAAGCACCCCCCCTAACCTCCATTTTTCCTGGTACATCATATAATAATCCATAAAGAATTTGTTTAATTCATCTTTCCTGTTTTTAAATGCATCTCCCATTCTCCACACCGTCTATTGCATATCATACACTCCAGCCCTTATCAGTTCTTCTTCCTTTGGCATATTGATAAGCACTGCTCTATTTCGTCCATAAAATACAAACATACTCCCTGCGGCTACAGCATCCGCATGGCCCTCTTCCAATACTTCCCTTAAATCTTCTACATGCCCCGCTCCTCCGTTCGCAATAACTGGAATATTCACGGCATCTGTTACACTTTTTACAAGCTTGATGTCATAACCATTCATGCTCCCCTCATTGCTGATACTGGTGAGCAAAATCTCTCCAACTCCCAGTTTCTCCGCATGTCTTGCCAACGCCACAGGATGAAGTGTTATCCGTTCTCTGCCATCTTCAATATAACATACTGGTTTTCCAAAGAATTCGCTCTTTACATCTATGGAAGCAACAACACTCTGAGAACCTGCATAACACACTGCTTCTTTAACCAGCTTAGGATTTTTAAGCAATGCAGTATTAAATATCACTTTTTCAAATCCACAGCGAAACAATTTTTTTGCCTGCTCTATCTTGCAGATGCCGCCGCCATAGCTTAGAGGCATAAACGCTTCTGTTGCAATATCGTGAAGGAGCTCTGTATCCGGAGCTTTTCCATTTCTCGTCGCACTGATGTCAAGAATACACAGCTCGTCTACACCTTTATTATTAAAAATCTTCACCGCATTCATGATATCACCAAGATAGCGAGGCGCTTTAAACTTCTTTGTCTTTACCAGCATTCCATCCTCAAGAAGTAAGGTGGGTATAATCCTTGGTCTATGATACATCAATTACACCTCTCTACAAAGTTCTTAAGAATCCGAAGACCAAAATTGTGACTTTTCTCTGGATGAAACTGTACGCCATAGATATTTTCATTTCTAACTGCTGCTGTAAACTTATGTCCGTATACACAGGAGAGAATACTGTAACGCTTTTCACAAACAGCATAATACGAATGAACAAAATAATACCTTTGAGGAAACCGTATTCCCTGTGATAAAGGGCTTTCGTTTACTACTTCTGCCATATTCCAACCCATATGAGGAACCTTCAGTTTCTTCCCTGTATCACAGTCTATTGGATTATGAAAACGCTTATATGTTACTGGCATGAGAGCAAGTCCCTCTTTTTCTCCTTCTTCACTGGATATTCCTAACAGCTGCATGCCAAGGCATATTCCCAGAATTGGAATACCCTTCTTAGCAATATCCTTAATCACTTCAGCCAAGTTTCTTTCTTCCAGACTATTCATCCCCTGATCAAAGCTTCCAACTCCGGGCAGAATTAAGTGTGTTGCTCTATTCAATTCATTAGGTACATTGATTACTTTTGTCTCTGCACCTATCTTTTTAAGCATATTAACAATGGAGCCTACATTGCAGACTCCATAATCGATTACTCCAATCATCATCTGAATTTCTTCTTTTCTATCCCAAGCTTACGCAGTATCATTGTACCAATCTGTATCATACCCCAGGAATTTTTATAATCTTCAAAGGTTTTGTTCGGCCCGTCAATCATTCGTTCAAATTCTGTAGTACTAATACCTAACTTCTTTGCAATATATTCCTTATCCTCTTGCTGCATTTTAGGAGGATATGGATCTTGTTCCAACTCTTTTAGCGCCTCTTCTCGTGTGAGAGTACCTACTAAAATCTCATTAGAAAAATATACACGGCGCTTATCATAGCCAAACTTGTAGGGAAGATAATACCCTTCATACCAGCGAGTAAATACATTTTCATAATGCTTATTCTCATAAGCCTGCCAACCAAATTCCTTTTGTAAGAACCTTTTTACCTTCTCCTTATCATATTTTACAAAATTCAAAGGCGCTATGCGTTTCATCCCCCTAAGACATGTATAGTAACCACGGTACTTAAGTATACTGCACATGGGAAAAGTTTTTAATGGAACTGTACCAAACTTCCTGTGAATATCCTTAATAAAGGTTAAATCATTTTGATAAACCCACTCAATGGGTGGACGAATACATTCTGTAGCATTGTTCGCTCCGGTAAGCACATACTTTATCCCATTCTTCATCGCATAATTATAGAGTCCTGCAAAAATGGCATGATCCTGAGGCAAATCCTGATAAGGAACCTGTGCCTTGAAAAACGCAATCTGCAGATCACGCATTTCCCTCCAATCAACAACTTCGGTGTACATGTCAAGATCGAGAGCTTTTACAATCCGCTCAATATTTTCTACCGCTACATTAAGGTTCCATCCCGTATCTACGCAATAGATCAGCGGTCGAAGATGCATGATATTTTTTGCGATATAACAGAGATAAGAACTATCTACTCCTCCGCTCATTCCTATAATGCAGTCGTACTTCTTTCCTTTACCTGCTTTTCTGATTTGATATGAGATACGTTTTAGCTCATCCTTTCCCACAATTCCTTGTTTCCAATTTGGAAGGATGTTGTCAAAATAATCACTACAGAAATCGCAAGTACCCTTCTCATTAAATGTAATCCTTGAATCTGACGTGTCCATAACACAGTTTGTACATATCTGGTATTTTCTGTGATTATCCTTTACGCCTCTTGGCATTATCCTTTTTGGCACCTTTTAAGCCTCCAATTTTTTCTTATATTTTTCACTTTCTACTTGGAAATTGAAATATTTATCCATCTCATCCATAAGCTCTGTTTTATCATAATGCTTTTTTGCATATACCCTGCTGTTTTGGCTAAACTTTTCCAAACCTGAACTTCTCATAGATTCTATAGCTCTTACCATTCCTTCAACATCGCCAATTCTACAGCACACACCACACTTTGCTTCACGAATCACTCTTTCAGTTTCACCTTTTGCAGCAGCTATGATGGGCATTCCACATGCCATATAGCTCTGCAGTTTTGCTGGTATCGTCATCTCCCAAAGTTTTGTATTGCTAAAAGAAAGAAAGGCCGCATCGCAACCAGCAAGAAATAATGGGATCATTTCAGCCGGTTGTCGTGGAATTATAACAAATTTATCTTCCACGTCTCTGTCTCTAATGTCTCTCACAAGTTGTTCCTGATAACGGCCGTCTCCTATAATAACAAAGAGAACATCGTCTAATTTTTCTGCAATTTTAGGCAATATATCCAACCCCTGCGCTGTGCCAATATTACCAGTAAAGGCAATTTTAAACTTATCGTCTTCCGGAATAAAATCCGTATAGGTTGCCGTTCTAACCGCCTGCCTGTCCAGCGGTTTATAAAACTCCTCCGCATACTGTGACCAATAATGGACCTTTGACTTATTTACACCTCTCTTAACAATTTCTTTCACAAAGGATGGACTTGTTGTAAAAATTTGCTCCGTATGGCTATAAATGTAATTTACCATAAAGTTTATAGGCTTAATTACAGCCGGATTGTGAATCCCTGTTACTGTCTCTACATTCTCTGGCCATAAATCCTGTACATAGAGGAAATGTGGTATATGATGTTTTTTTGCATACCAGCATCCAATGAGAGCTTGTGTCATGGGTGATACTTCAAAAGTGAATACGAAATCAGCTTTTACATCATTTTTAATATTCCACCACCACCCACTTGCTACAAACGAAAAGTAATTTGCAACCATGCCAATGCTGGTATTTCCTCTTGGAATAAGAGGAATTCGTATAATTTCCATTCCGTTCCATTGTTCATGTCTTTTATGTTTATAATCGTACCCCTCAAAAAATTTTCCCATTGGATAATTGGGTATTCCCGTCAATACTGTAACCTTATACCCTCTTTTTACCCACTCAGCTGCCATATCATTAATGCGGAATGTCTCAGGATGAAAATATTGGGAGATTACAAGAATATGTGGTTTATAGTTGTTCAAATTTTCTGCCTTAGAAGGATTTTCGATTTTTTTAATACTTTCTTCTAAAGAAGTCTTCTGATAATGAAGGCCTTCATATCTGCTTAGACTTTGACTATATACGCTATTTCCAAATGCCTTATTAACAAGACCTCCTATTTTTCCGTGAAGTCTCCCTGCAATCTTCACTACGGGAGATAGAATCCTTATATTATAAATCCTTTTTTCAGTTGCGTTGCTAATCAACTTTACAATTTCACTTGTATTGCTGTACTCCCTGTTCTGTGGGAAATAGATACCACCCTCTCCAGTTAGAATCAGTTTTGCAACAAACTCACAGAAATTTTCAATATAGAGCATGGAACGACAATTCTCAACTTTTGGAAAAAAAGGCAGTATTCGGGAAATTTTTTCTAATATTTGATAATTCCCTTTGCTTCCCCGTCCATATATCATTGGAGGCCTAAGGACAGCAACCTTGAAACTCTCACTTGCAAGTTTTCTAACTCCTTTATCAGCCTGCCATTTTGAATCTCCGTAGAAATTTGCAGGGGAAGGTATCGTGTATTTATCTATTATCCTGATTTGCCCAACCGGAGCAGAATCGCCGTAGATAATCATGCTGCTCATAAAGATGAACTGCTTTACCCCTTCTATTTTTGACTTCTTACACACCTCAATGGCAAGATCTGTATTTACCTCATAGTACTTTTTCCGTTCCTCAGGACGCACTCTTCCTACATCAGCATGAGCTATTCCAGCAACATGAAAGACTGCATCATACCCTGAAAAGTCCTTCTCTCTCCACAAACTGTTAATCATGTCCACAGTTTCTATGGTTATATTAGGATAATGAATAGCGATGTAGGATGCAACACTCTCTCCAATATAAGAACCTGCCCCTGTAATCAGAACCTTCTTTTTTGCAGTTTTATTTACACAGAAGTGCTTATAGCATCCGTAATACTCAAAACCAGCCTCTGAAGGCGTTACTGCCTCCACCGTATGGACATCTATGTTCAGCATTCCTGTGCCACCTTCGACAACTCCATCCTTCCGAAGAACTGACCCCACAGTACAAAAAAAACACTTTATATCTTGAAAAAAGGCTTTCCACCCGCCTTTACGCAGACGTATAACATATTCCCCATCCAATCTCGCCTTTTCTTCTATCTCCAGCTCATCTCTTCCATTAATCTGCGCCCACCCAGTCAACCCGGGCTTTACACCATTAGCCCCATATTTTTCTCTCTCAGCCACCAGATCCTCCTGATTCCAAAGAGCCGGCCTGGGGCCTATAATGCTCATATTTCCCACAAAGATATCCCATATCTGCGGAAGTTCATCCAGAGAAGTTTTCCGCAATATCCTGCCTACTCTTGTAATATATTGTTCCGGATCGGAAAGCAGATGCGTTGGCACATCATGGGGCGTCTCCATCTTCATACTGCGAAACTTATGAAGTAAGAAAAAATGCTTATCTTTTCCTACCCGCTTCTGTGTAAAAAGAATAGGCCCTGGATCATCAAGAAAAATCGCAAGGCTTATAACCCCCAATATCGGTGACAGAAGCGCAAGGCCTGCAAATGATAGGACTTTATCAATCAATGGTTTGAATCTCGATTCATACCATCCTCCATTATTTTGCAATTTAGAGCGGTTATCTTTTAAATACTCATTGCCATCGTCTATATTCTTTATATTTCTTTTCTTTCTCCCTATATAATTAAGGAAAACAAAAGCCCCCATAAGAGCTGCTATTCCTGTAATTATTTTCTTTCTACTGTTTTTAGCCATGATTTGCAAATCTCCAAACATTAAAATAAGCCGCAGATAACCACGGCTAATTCCTTTACAATTTTTATGTTGACTTTTTTGCTTCTATTCCTTTTTTCCAACAATCTCTATTCCAAGATAGAGTGTTGTTTTTCGATTCATAAAATTTACTTCCACCTCTGCAATACGTTTATGAAGATTGATTTTCTTAATGTATCCTTCCATATTTTTCAAAGGTCCTGATAAGATCATCACGGCATCCTGTTCTGCTACTACCTGTGACAATCCCACCTCATTGCTTTCCCCTGTTTTACTTCCCATAAGCCGCTCTAACCAGTTTATTTCCTCTTCACAAAGAGCTGCGAATTGCTCCCCGTCCTTTCCTAACAGCTTTGTAAGCAATGGCACTTTCCGCAATTCTAAATACAGCTCTTGAATAAAGTCACTTACGATAAATACATACCCTGGAAGCAATTTCTCATATTGCTCCTTCCATTCCCCATGAAATTTCTTTTTCACATGACGTATAGGATGAAAGCATCGTTCATATAATCCGCTTTTTACCCTTTTCTGAATCAATACCTCTGTCTTTTCTTCCATTCCCGGAGCCACTTGAATTACATAATACAAAGCTCTTCCTCCCATACATGCTGCATCTGAAAACAGTATAAGGCATGCTTCGCCATCCACGCCTTATGGAACAACTCTCCATTGCCGCAGTAGCCTGTCTGAAAGTCCCTTAAAATGTTTTATGTGTATGAATAAGAACATTCCAGACATTAAATATGTCATACTTTAGAGACCCAGGTGCCCACGCTGCAAGAGTCCTCCTCCGTAATCCTAATTGTTGCTTAATGCCAAAGCTTTTAACTCTTCGAAACAATCTCCAACCCAACCTGCATCTCCCGAAAGCGTCCCATAGACGGCATCCCCACCCGGGCAATTCGCTTATGCCGGTCAATCTTTCGGATCAGGTTTTCTCTTCCCTGTAAAGGTCCCTCGGTCACTATGGTTTGTCCGTCTCTGATATAGCCGCGTGACATGCGTGAATGATGACATTCACCGCAGAAGGTTCGAAGAAGCTTCTCTTCTTCTGGTTCTACTTTGACCAGTTTCCCATCATTTTCGAATACAGAAATCACTTTAGAATATCTCTTTAATTCCTCCATCAGCTGCTTTTCGTTCCTGCTTTCCAAAAACAAGTAATGAGGAAACAAAGGCTGACGCTCCGTATGCCATGCACCACCATATCGCCGCATGCGATCATAAGTGAACACAAAGGCATCCTCCAGTGCTTCTTTTGTCAAATGACGTCTGCACGCCTGAAGAAGTTCTTCCTCTTTTTGATTAGGACAATAGAGTACGTACCAGATAGCAAGGACTCCTTTCTACCCTAAACAGATTGCTTTGCATAAAAATCCGTCTTAAATGGTGCTTTTTTTCGTAGAGCATCTTACTCTACGAAAAAATAAGATAGATAAAAGGGGAAAATCGGGATAAAAATTAGAAATTTTACAAATAATTCAGAATATTCTTTTTGTTTTATACTGCAGAAAAGTAAATAAATGTAATACAATTCCATTTATTGTGTCAAAAGTAAAGAAAATTACGATTCATATTGAAATATCCCAGGAATTTGGTTATAATAAAGAACGTTGAAATGAGAACCTGTAGTTTTATTTTACGTAGAGTAAGATGCTCTACGAAGAAATATCTCCCTTCGGGGTAGGCAAACTTTGTCCGGTAAGGTATATTTATAATCTAAGAATAGGGAGATGTGATATATAAAAATCACTTCTCCCTACGATTTTAAAGCTTGCTATTATTCTTCATACATGCTACTCATACTTCAAAATCTCCTTCTTCAACCTCCGTATAATCTTCTTCTCCAGCCTGGATATATAAGACTGCGAGATTCCCAACAAATCCGCCACCTCCTTCTGAGTCATCTCCTGTCCCATCGGGTTCTTCAGTCCAAAGCGCAGTTCCACAATAGTTCTTTCCCGTTCCGAAAGCTTCTCAATTGCCTTGTCAAGAAGCTTCCGCTCCATCTCATTCTCAATGTCCCGGTAAATCACATCCTCATCCGTTCCGAGAATATCTGACAAAAGCAGCTCATTCCCGTCCCAGTCCACATTAAGCGGTTCGTCAATGGATACCTCCATCCGGGTCTTGTTGTTCCGGCGCAGATACATCAGAATCTCATTTTCAATGCACCGGGAGGCATAAGTAGCCAGCTTAATATTCTTCCCGCTGTTAAAGGTATTGATTGCCTTAATAAGCCCAATCGTCCCAATCGAAATCAGATCCTCCACGCCCACGCCCGTATTGTCAAATTTCTTTGCTATGTACACTACTAATCGGAGATTATGTTCTATCAGAAGAGAACGGGCTGCATTTCCTGTCTCGGTTCCCAGTTCCTGAATGGCTCTTGCCTCTGCATCTGCCTCCAAAGGGGCCGGAAGGACCTCCGCACCTCCGATATAATGAACGTCATTCTGTTTTCCCATAAACATCGTGGAAAAATTCGGGACTAATTTTAACTGCACCTGGTTTGGAATTGCCACTTTAATCAGCATAATTATTTGTTTCCTCCTAAAACTGTTCTTGCCTTCCGGATATTCTTCAGTCCAAAACTTCCGGATGTAATATCATGTCATATTCTTTTTGGGAAGAAAGTGGTTCTTTTGTAATCCCGATAAGGGGCCGCTCAACTCGCTTTTCACTGCCGTCCTTCCTACGTATAGACAGGTAATCTGCAAAAAAAGCAGGAAGCATGCCATTTTGTTCCCCAATGCTGTGAAATGGAACCATCTGATACATTGGTTCTTCTTCGCCGCAGAGCTCCCGCTTCCTGTTCGCTGTCAGAATACATACTGGCTTTTTAAAAATAGGATCTCGCAATTGATTGCCTGTGTCCAGGAGACCTTTTACAAGAATTTTTCTTCCATGAAAGCCTACCTCTGTCTCCAGAATATTCTTAAGACGGCTTCGGACTTCCATCAGCCATCCCATACAGGCCGAAAGCATCCAATAACTGATAAGTGTAAAGCCTGCAAAAGGATACAAGGGAAGCTTCACCTGATTCTGTACCCACTGAAAAATGCCTCCCAGCAAAAAGCTGCTTATGTACAACAGGATTACGGCTCTTCCACAGGTACGCCAATCCCTGATTCCAAGTCCGATCTTAACCATAACTGTGCTGAATATCACGTAGATGAGTAAACGTCCCACAAAGGCGCTCTCTATGGCAAATAGATATAATCCGCACACTCCTGCACTGCCGAGGGCCGCCCCTGCAAGCCTTCTTAACCGCCCTGCAGGACATTTGAGAATCCTTTTCAGGAGACTTAAAAGCAGGTAATCCGCCAGAAGATTCTCGAGAAATAATACATCTAGGTACAATTCATAGTACACAGTCCACCTTCTTTCTGTCCTTCATTATAGGGAAAAGCCTCTGCAAAATATGTCAAATACAGGGCATTCTCCGGCTGATTTGTCCTTGGTTTTTCGACAAAAAAATCCCTCCATAACTGAAGGGAAAAGTGGTGAATCTATATAACAAACGGAATAACGCAAAAAACAAGAGCTGTCTTACTTCTCGACAGCCCCTGTTTCATTGGCAAACAATAAAAGGCAAATAGGAACCACAATCACACTATTAAAATGAAAAAACCGATAGGTTGGTCCGCAAAGCAACATCATTGTGCCAAAACTATAAGTCAGCAACGACAGCGGGATGCACATAGCCTTCCATCTCTTTCCCTTTTTTATAAATACAAACAAAGTGCATAAAATCATTGCCAGAAGGTGCAATCCATTATAAGAAAAGAGAATATCAAAAGGACTATTCATAACCAATGTCATTAAGTTAAACAAAGCTTGTCAGAGGAACCCTGCCATAAATCAGCCATATATTGTGATGATATGAGGATTCTGTTAGCTGTCAGAAGTTCTATAAGCTGA
>CAJTAK010000025.1 GCA_910574255.1 Clostridia bacterium | reverse complement strand
ATGATTGTGTTTACGAGTTTCAAAATGTCCTTCTCGCTCCGGATATAAACGAGAGGTTCCGATAGGTAAGCCTTTGATGTTATCTCCGGCTTTTCCCCCGGCTAGCACCGGACATGCGACTTTCACCGCATCCGGCGCCCCATCAAGCATAGTTTCAGCAGTGATACACACTCACTCTTTCACATTAGCTAAATCAGTTTGTTACGATTTGCATTGACATTTCTGCTAATCCTGCGGCAACACGCAGTTTGTTTACTTTAGTAATTTGTGCCTTATTCAAATCATACTTCTTTGTCAGTGTAGCGAACTTTATACTGTCTGTTGTTGAGATAAGTTCATATCCAGTAGGTGATAAAAGCAACAGATTACGGTAACTGTCTCTGCCATTTTTACACTCATTCGATTTTCTGTAACAAATACAGTGAATCACTTCCAGATGTTCCCCGGTGATTGCACATTTACCTTCCTGTCCGGCATAGAGAGAGATTCGGTTATCATTGAACTGTACCGTTTCTCCTGTTACCGGGTGGCGCATGAGCCAGAGCATATCTTCAACGTTCAGTTTCAGATTGCTGTGGATTTCCATTCTTCCGTCCGGAGTATATGGATTGATTTTCCTGCTCTTGCGCATTGGTATTTTAAACTGCACATATGCCAGAGGTACTACTGGTGTATCTCCAATCCAGCGCATTTGCTTCGATTTTCCATACCGGTTTTTTAAATATTTGTTGTTTAGCTCGCCCTGCTTTTTATATCCATCTATCCGATGGAGAAAACGACCGTTATTCACATGAGCCATTCGGCTGAAATTCAGATTTATCCTCGTAGCAATGCAATAATAGTTCTGCATACCTATGACTTTGGCGTTGTATTCGTGAATGTTGCTCTTTATGTTACTTGCTGTCTTGCTGTTTTGAATCTCTATAATTGCTTTTGAGAGTTCTTTCTGCATATGCGACATTGCCTTGTCACAGACATTTGAACTGATTACCCATGTCCTGCGTTTCCTTATCAGCTTCATACGGAACCCCAGAAATTCACTGTCTCTTTTCCTGAGATTTGTGACCTTTGATTTTTCATCAGAAATTTCCAGTTTGAGCCGCTTTAGTAGCCAGTCCTTAACCGCATGGTATGCTCTGTCAGCGTCCTTACAGTTTCTGCAAAAGATTTTAAAATCATCTGCATACCGGACTATACGCATTTCCTTGAGATTGCTCTTTTTGAGTGCCGTGTAGCTGTTGCACTTTTTCTCTGCCCCATTCGGATAATATGTGACCTTACAAGGAGACTTCATATGGTCTGCCATACCCTCCCACTGTGACGCTATCCACCAGTCCAGTTCGTTCAGGACAATGTTGGCTAACAGCGGGGAAAGTATGCCGCCCTGAGGGGTTCCCCTGTCTGGATATAAGATTTCTCCATCTGGCATTTGAATTGGCGCTTTCAGCATTGCTTTGATTATCTGAATCAGTTTGGTATCCCGTATACCCAGCGTCCATATCTGCTGTAACAGCTTTCTATGATTTACGTTGTCAAAGAAACCCTTTATATCCACGTCTACCACATAGTGGAGCTTATTCCTTTGAGCCAGTCCGTAAGCGTAGGAGACAGCGTTTTCAGCACTCCTGCAAGGTCTGAAGCCGTATGAATGTTCATAAAACTTTGCTTCGCAGATTGGCTCCATGACCTGCAATATACATTGCTGTACAATCCTGTCTATGATACACGGTATACCCAACGGTCTAAATTTCCCATTTGGTTTGGGAATCTCTACCCTCCTTACTGTTTTTGGCACATACCTTGTAAACTGTTTTTGAATAAGAGAGACGAAATCTTCTTCTGACATATCTGCCAGGGATTCTATCGTTCTCCCATCTGTGCCGGCGGTATGGCTCCCATCATTGCTTTTAATATTTCTGAAAGCAAGCATGATGTTATTTGGTGCCGCAATGATTTCCACGAGATTATTGAATATTTCTCCATCTTTGCTTTTTGCATACAGTTCATCAAAGATGTTCTGCATGTCGTAGTATTCCGCATGGCGCAGTTTGCTTCTTTTTTTAGCTTTTTGTGTCATGTACATCACCCCGTTTCCTTGATTCGAGTGACAATTTCTTATTCTTACTCGACTGCATGATTAGAGAGTGTGTACTGCTGATTTTCTGCCTGACTTGTGGCCATTCCTCCGTCGCCCTCTTTTTCGCAGGCAACATCGACAGTTCGACCACGACCTTTCAGCAGAGATTCATCCGCTTATTGTTCTTCGCCGGATTATCCATAGGACTCTCTGCCTTTCCTTGTTCCGATAATTCTATCTGTACATATATACCCTTAGGTGTTCCCTCTAAGCCTGACAGCTTGCATGTGCCTGTAACACATCACGGTGGTTCGTAACAACCATTCCTACTAGACCGCACTGTCTGGGCATGAACCCACACATACATTTCTGTATGTGGCACTTTTAGACCTTTACATTCGGGAGTTTCGTCAGGCATTGCTGCCATTCTCACCTTAGGTATTTTATAGACCCCCGGCATATGGGGTGCGCTGTCCACCTCTGGACAGGTTTCGTCAGCGTTATCTGTTACGGCACCTTTCTGCCGACTTTACCGGGCTTCACACCTCATCACAGAGTGATGACGCATGCCGGAGTATCAGGGGAGGCGTTTCAAGGCGTTACCCTATCATTCCACCTCTCGAATTATCAGTTCACAGAACTGGTTAAAAACAGCGCTGTGCGCCGCCTTTTCAGCGGCGAACAAGTCGCACGGTTGTAGTGCATGGACTTTTTAAAGTTAATGGTATTCAGCACTTTCACCCGGTAANTGTTCTTTAAGAGCATTTTTCCGCACTCCACTAACACTGTCCCCTTCGGATCAGTGACAACATAGGAACTGTGCATCTGCATCAGGTATGAGGTAGGCACCCTGCGCCTTACTGGCTTTCGCCAGCAGGTTTCAGGGAGCCGCCTCCCAAACCGGACGTACACCTCTCAGCGTATCCGGCTTTCCATGAATCACCTTGATTCTCTGGTTTCGTGTAAGAGTTCAAAGCAGTCAGGACAGAGTGCAAGAGATTTTCTCCGCATCTCCAACATTTTCTTTTCAAATATATCCCTGCCCTTCAGCGATTTCAGCGTCCTTACATGGTGCATACATAAATACTCTGCCTGCTCCCCACATATTTCGCATTTTCCGGCTTTGATTCGGTTGATTATCGTATGCCTGCTGTCGTATTTCTTATAGTTCGGCATAACATCCGACACATTGTCATAGCCGTCGCTGTGCTTCTTAAATCCATCATGGTAAAACTCACAGTATTTCCTCCCTTTTGTTGTGTCATAGGGGATTCTTAGCACTTTGTCTACCATGAAACGCTTTTTAATGGCACTGACTTTTGTCCTGTGTTTTCCCGCCAGGGTTTTCAGCATACTATAACGCACCATGTAGTAATACTTGTGCAGTACGCCGACATTTTCCGCAATGCGGTAGAAATTATATAACCCTCGGATTTCCGAATTGAATGTTGATACAATATCAGCATCATTCCGGTTCATCAGGTCTTTCCTCGGCATTGGTCTCCACGTTTCTTTGCCTGTGCCTTTGTTGCGCTTGACTTGTATCGCCCCACGCTCCATAGCCTTTTTAATCCATTTTTCTTTAGGCACATACAGGAATACTTTTCCGTTCCACACACGTTTCATGTCGCCGTTTTTACACCGCTTCATGCTTTTAGAGCGCATCACTTTGAAGTCATATCCCAAGTACCTCACCGGCTTGCTGGCATGGGTGATTTCCGTCTTTTCTTCGGACATTTCAAGGTGCAGCCTCTCTTTCAGGAAGATTCTCACATCCTCTTTGATTTTTTCTGCATCCCTTTTTGAACCAATCACACCGATTACAAAATCATCAGCGTAACGGTTGTACTGGATTTTCTTGTACCCTTCCTCAAACGGATTGTAATAATGCTGGTTCATCTTCTCCATTCTGGAATCTTTAAATTCCCTTATCAGTTCAGGAGTTGACTTTTCAGCGTCTGCCAATGCTTTCCGTGCCTTTTTGTACCTTCTGGACGCACGTTCGTATTCCTTCGTCGTCTTTCTGCGTTCCGGCTCACGGTCATACTTTTCTTTGTATTCCCGCATAAATTCATCCAGTTCGCTAAGGTAAATATTGGCGCAGATTGGACTGATGCCGCTGCCCTGCGGCACGCCGGAGTAGGTACAGTTGTATTCCCACTGTTCCATATACCCGGCTTTCAGGAATTTCCAGATAAGGCTGATGAACGCCTCGTCCGCTATCCTTTTCCGCAATAGTTCCACTAATACATGGTGGTCAAAATTGTCAAAGCACGCATGGATGTCACCTTCCACAACCCATGTGACCCCGGTGAACATTCTTTTCACCTGCAAAAGCGCCGTATGACAGCTCCGTTTTGGTCTGAAACCATGCGAATAGTCGCTGAATGTCGGCTCATAGATTGCTTCAAGAATCATCCTCACCACTTCCTGCACCAGCTTGTCATCCGTAGAAGTGATTCCAAGCGGACGCATTTTCCCGTTTTTCTTAGGGATATATTTTCTTTTTGCAGGCTTTGGCTGGTATGTCCTGTTTCGTATTGATTCGATTATCCGGTTGATTCTGGGCAGGCTCATATTATCCAGTGTCTGCCCGTCTGCCCCCTGCGTCATGCTCCCCTGCGATTTTGCAATGTTTGCATAGGCAAGGAGATAGAATTCTGGATTGTACAGGTTACGGTACAACCTTTCATATTTGTAGTTTCTTACACTTGCCTTTTCTTCAAGGCTTTTCAAGACATGAATCGGATTTCTCATAGTGTCTCGCACACCATCCTTTCTGTTTTGAAATTGATTCACTGTTCCCCTTCGCCATGTAGACGGCTTTCCCGTCCCCGGACTACTATGGGAACTCTGTTGCCGTGGTGGATATTCAGAATCCCGCATTTCAGCGTTTTCATAGCCTTATGGCATTCCACTTTAGGCAATCCCCGTTTAGTACGGCATAAATGAGCGTTCCATGTTTTCGGTAAGTGTGTGACGTTCGCCTTTTTCCACTCTCCCGTGGCTGAACCTGTTCCGAGTATCAGCATCCGCATAGCCAAACAATGCGGATGTCAGGAACACTGGCGAGTACAACCTCTCTACGCCAGGAGTACGTCTTTTTCCCGATTTCAGGCTGTCATTAAAGCAGTTTAGCTTCCACCCTCATACATGGATTTTCATTCCGTCACGCTGACGCCTCTGAGGTTTCAGCGCCCCGTGTCCTCCGTCATGCTATGGTTGCCCTCCGGTTTCCCTTTTGGGGTTAGACGGGGAATGATAGGTTTGTGGCATATGCCACATGATACTTTTACCTACTACTTGCTCAAGGTAGGATTTATGCCGCCCTTACGGGCGCACTCGGTTTTACGAAAAACCTCGTCTTGCCCGAACCAGAACCGCCGATAACAAGGATATTTTTATTCCTCGCATACTTCGGCTGTTTTGGTCTGCCGGACATCATCAGCCTTTCCGTTTCTGTGAGTAACACGTTGTTCTCAAATACCGGATCGACATAAGGCTCAATGTCTTTCGCTGTCCCCCACCTTGCAGAACCGTACTCCATGCCATGCCGGAACTTCTTGGCGTTCTTGGCTTTGAAATACACTATAAGGCGGAGCGCAATGCCACACCCTATCCCTATCAGCAAATCTTTTGGGTGGAAACTTGGTAACGGGTTGGAAAATAAGTCCTCCATCCCCGCCATGACCGCCATCGCCTTTGCGGAAGCATCCTGCCCCGGCGATACCCGCCACAGCCACGCAATTTTGTCGCAGAAATACCCGGCAAGCGCATAGGGGAGGTTCATAAGGAAAAGTTTCTTTTTGTCAACATTCCCCGTCTTTGCCTTGAGCTTTTCAGGGATTGACTTTAGGTCTTTGGCAATGCCCTCTACGATTTTACTCATAATGACTGCCCCCTGTCCTTCTGGTGTTCCCTTGCCCTCTCCCGGTTTTTGTCTTTTCCTAACTGCTCCCGGAACTGCGCCAGCTTCTCCTTTACGGAGATGCGGTTATGCTTTTTCTCATTAACTTTTACAAACTCCTTAAATGCCTGCGTTATTACGTCGGCATCTTTGCCCTTGAATAATACGATGTGCTTCGGCGGCTTTTCCGTCTTATCCTTCTTCACAGCGAACTGCACGTTATACTTCTTTGCCACTCTCTCAAAGGACTTGATGTTGTTATCCGTCACCTCAATGCTCGAAGCGCCCATACCCTGACCGACCAGCTCTTTCACTGATATTTTCCCATGCGGCATCTGCTTTCCCTGTTTCCGGTGTTCCAGATACATCTTCATAGCCTTTTTCAGCACGTCGGCAGTCAGCCGGGAAGATTTAAACACAAGGGCAATGGTTTTCTGTGTCACTTCCTCCTGCATGGTTTTTCCTCCTTCTTTTTTTATTGCTGTACGCCCGTCAGGGTGGGACGTACAGCCTGCGAATTAAATATTTCATAAGCTCTCCTTCCCACTTCTGGACAAAAAGTCCAAAAGCTGTTTTTTATCCTATAAGCACCCGGAACGGATACAGGATTCGTATTCTTCCAGTCCTGCGCCTGCGTCCTCCCCGTATGACAGCTTTATGTCACAGAAGTCATGCAGTGTGCCGGATAACAGGAAATCCTTATAAAACCTTGCAAAATCGCCGCAAAACTTTTCTATGATGCGTGTAAAATCATCATTCTCACGATATTCATAGTAAATCCGCTTCCCGCCAGTGCTGCCAAGCATATCCGTAAGCTGGTAACTAAGCTCCCCTGTCTGCTTGACGGAAATCTGCATCAGGTTATAGTCATTCCGCAGCTTAAAATAGGAACTGTGGAACTTTGACGATACTGTAATGTTGGGATTCTCCCCCAACTCCGCACAGACCGCCGCCAGCCTTTTCAATAGCTCCGCTGTTGCTTTTTTCTGGAACTCTCTTTTTTTCATTACATCCTCCATTCTGCTTCTGGACAAAAAGTCCAAAAGTTACTTAAACGCAAAAAGGGCAGCTACAAACCGCTGTTTACGGTCTATAACTGCCCTCACGCTGTTTCTGGTATTTAATTATCTGTACCGGATTACCGGACACTGCTTTGTCTTTTTCCCTACTTTCCTCCGTTCCAGAGCGAAAACCATATCCCCGGTACGCTCAAAATATCCGATGTCTTTTTTCCAACTTATGCCGCATTTGCAGTGCTGTAACCCGATAAACTGCTGTTTCATCTTCCTTCCGCAGTTCGGGCATACTTTTTTGCTCCTGCCTATCTGCTTTACTTTCGGCTTGTCGGCATCTTCTTTCTTTTTCTCTTTCTTTTCCGGAAGCCCGTTCTCTGCAATCCTCGTTTCATAACGTGGCAGACGGTAAAGGTACAGGCTGTATACTTCATCAAAAGAAGCCTTTTCCGCTATCCCCTTTACCCTCTGGTAAATCTGCCCCACAATTTTTTCACAGTCCTCTCCTTCCGGCATCCTGCCATGCTCCCTGTAATAATCACAGGTCTTTTGGAACATACTGTCTGCTATTCCTGCTTTCTGCTTCTGCTTTAAGTCTTTATATGTCCTGTCTGCCCTTTTCAGGCGCTTCCTGTTTCCCAAACACACCACTCCTTTACCCTGATACGGTCTATTTTAGCAGAAAACGCCCCGAAATTGTAAAAAATATCTGCCACCTAAGCGAAAGCATCTTCACACCGGGAAATAAAATATTTCTTCTTTTCCAAGATTTCCTCCTGCCTGTCTTTGGAAAGCGACCTGAATATCTCGTCATAGTCAAGCTCCGCAAGCGGCGTACCCCAAACAGGCGTTAAGACCTCATGTTCATACCATATCCGCCAGAGTTCCTCAAACAGTTCCATGCTGTCCGAAAATGCCATTGCCGAATCAAAGCCTTCTCCCTCACTGAACCATTGCAGACGGACAAAGCCGAACCTCCCGGCATCCGCCACCATTACATCTGCCAGCTCATACAGTTCCGCAAACGCATCCGCCACTTTCCGGCATTTTGCCCGCTGTTCTTCCGTAATATATTTTTCCGCCATAGCGCACCTCCTAACTCACTTCTGGACAAAAAGTCCAAAAGCTATTGATTCTATTTTAAACAGTAGATTGTGCAAAGGTCAGCGCATAACACGCCTTCCCCATATTTTACAGTGTCAAACAAAAGGCACTGGAACAGCACGTCACGCACACCCGCAAGGCTGACAATGCCCTGTTCTTTTTCTGAAAAGCCTGTGCCGGGAATATCCATATCCGCCGATGCCGCCCGCCTTGCCGAGATACAGTGCGTATAAAGTCCGAGGATATATTTATCCGACATGGGGAAAACAAAGGTTTCCTGCCCGTAAAATGTCACCCTGTATTTCTCCTGTTCCCCGTCCGGCAGCTTAAAGAAACACTGCACTGTTTCCAGATAAGTATGCCCGTCAAAATCCGGCTTTATTTTCTTTCCGTAATGACTGATTGCGGAAAAAATGCAGTTCCGGTCAAATATGGAATAAGTTCGCTGAAAATCCGGCTTCCTGCCCCTGATGTTCATATAAACATTGCTCCCCGTCCCATTTACGGCAAATTTCCCATAATCGCCTGTCCGCAGCAGATAGGACAATACCTCCAGCAGCTTTTCTTTTGACGCAATCTCCTGATAGGGGGAATCGCCAAACTCTATCCCCACAAACTTTAACGGGCAGCTCCCCTTTGCGATCTCCCGTTCCATTGCCCGGTCAATATCCCGCATGGATTCCATTTATCCATCTCCTTCCGCTTTGGACTGGAACAGTCCTTTT
Source organism: Clostridia bacterium (assembly GCA_910574255.1). Taxonomy (GTDB): domain Bacteria; phylum Bacillota; class Clostridia; order Lachnospirales; family Lachnospiraceae; genus Laedolimicola. The sequence continues at coordinate 19,154 of CAJTAK010000025.1, read as the reverse complement.
TCTTCCCAACCGCCGCCATACATATCATGCTGAACTAACTGCTGGTAATAATGGTTCATGGTATTGGGGGCATTATAGAGGGCAGTCACCATGTATGCCCTGATGTTGGCTATTTTTGTTGTGGTTTCCTTCATACACCCAATGACATACTCCAAATGGGAGCTGTTCAGCTTCAGGAACTTTGATTTTACAAGCTCATAAGGGTAATCTTCCCCGTTGACCTTTACCGTCTTACGCTTCACGCACACAATCTCGCAGATAACCTCATACAGTTCCTCATACAGCCCCTTATCCTGCCAGTCCCCATATTTCATGTGATGCTCGTATTCAATGTTTCCCTTGATAATTTCCATGTAGGCAGTGGCATTATCCATCACATCAATCATACCATTATCCGGCTTGCCCGGTTCCTGTTTTTCTGCTTCACTGTCTGATTGATTGATAGGATTGGTATAACTCAGATCAGTATAATTAGTATTGTTATAATTAGGGTTCGATTCCCGAACTTCCGCAAGTTCGGTTTCCGAATTTCTTGAAGTTCGGTTTCCGAACTCCTGCAAGTTCGGTTTCCGAATCTCTTGAAGTTCGATTTCCGAACTTCTTGAAGTTTGATTATCGAACCTCTTGAAGTTCGGTTTCCGAACTTCTGCGGAATTGTCAGCATTATCAGCTTTTTCCGGCTCTCCTCCCGGTTCTTTCCCGGTATCCAGTGTCGCAAAATTCTTCACATAGATGATGTCCGGCTTGCCCAGTCCCCGTCTTTTCTTCTCAATCAGACCGATTCCCTTTTTGCTGTCAAGCTCCGCAATCACTTTGGCGCATTTCTCCCTTGCGCATCCCAAATCCTCCATTATGTTATCCAGGGTGTAATGGATATACACCCTGTTTTCCTCGTCAAGCCAGCCATTCTTGATTGACAATGCCAGCCTGTCAAGCATCAGACCATAAAGGAGCTTTGCATCGCTGGACAACTCTTTAAACCTTGCGTCTTTTATCAGCAGCCTCGGAACCCGGTAAAAAGAAAACTGTTCCGCTTCGATGCCATAATAATAGTCAAATTTTATTGTGCCATCCACGCTGATGCACCTCCCCTCTATTGTCTTTTCTTCCATTCATCCAATAGCTGAATGATGATGCCCTCTATTTCCTCACTGCTGCAATCCTCCGCAAAATATTCGCTGATTTTATCCGCTTTGAGTGTCACTTTCCTTTCCTTCTGCTTTTCCTCCGTCAGTATCAGGCGCACCATTGCAAGGGTAAGCTCCCCGGTCTTGCCATATTCCTTAATTTTTGCCGACTGCACCATGCTGACGTTACAGCCTTTTTCCTCTATGACTGCCTGTACCCACCCTTGCGCTTCTTCCGCAAGAAAGGAAATATCAACGCCCTGTGAGAAGCCGAGCTTCTTACCGTCCACCATAGCAAGGAGTTCATCAGACAGGCGGGAAAGCCAGATATACCGCTGAACCTTTTTAGCGTTCTCCCCGGCAGCTTCCCCGACCTCATCCAGTGTGTTTCTGCCTGACTTTTTCCCCTGATGCTTCATGGCTTCGTATTTCATCTTGTAGGCTCTCGCCTTTTCGCTCGGTAAAATATCTTCCCGCTGGATATTGGAATCCACCATGATTATCGTAGCTTCATCATCGGTGTAGTTGCGGACAACCACAGGCATCTCCGTCTTTCCGGCAAGCTCCGAGCCACGTTTGCGGCGGTGTCCGGCTATGATTTCATAGCCTCCACCCGCCCTCGGTCTTGCAATCCCCGGCACAAGCACCCCATACTGGCGGATACTCTCGGTTGTTTCCTCCATCTTCTCATCGTCCTCCACCCGGAACGGGTGGTCTTTGAACGTGTAAAGCTCTGCCAGTGGCGCATTGATAATCTGCTCTATCCCATTTTCCTGTGCGGTATTTCCACCGAACAAATCATCAAAACTTTCCAGAGCAACCTTTGATGCGCTTCTTGGTTTTGCGTTACTGCCCATCTGCAAGCACCTCCTTTGTCAGAGAATCGTAAGCTGACGCCACTTTCCCTTTTGGATCATGCTTGTAGATGCTGACGCCCTCCGCTGAAATCTCCGCCGCCCGGACGGAAATGGGAATGACATTGGCAAATATCCTCACCCGGCTTCCATAGGCTTCCTTCAGCATGGCGCTGATGTCCTTTGCGTAGTTCGTTCGGCTGTCTACCATTGTAAGCAGGATCCCTTCAATCTCCAGCTTCGGGTTAATCTGCCGCTTTACCTTTCCCACCGTCTTAATAAGCTGCTGCAAGCCTTTGACGGGCAGGTATGCCGCCTGTACAGGTATCAGGATACTGTCGGCGCAGGCAAAGGCGTTTATGGTAATCATGCCGAGAGAAGGCATACAATCAATTAAAATATAATCGTAACTCTCCCGGACAATCTCTATGTATGACCGGAGTACCGTTTCCCGGCTCATCACATTCACAAGGGAAACCTCCAGACCGGAAAGCTCAATGTTCCCCGGCATTAAGTCTATCCCTTCCTCATGGTGGAGGATACCTTCCCCCGGCTCTACTTCCCCGTCATTGATTAAGTTCCCCATAATGGTTGCAAGCGTGATTTCCAGACTGTCCGGCTCTGTAAAGCCTAAACTTGCGGTCAGACTGCCCTGTGCGTCCGCATCAATCAGAAGCACTTTCTTTCCCTGTTTTGCCAGCCCGATTCCTAAATTGCTTGTGGTGGTGGTCTTGCCCACACCGCCTTTCTGGTTTGCGATTGCGATTATTTTACACATGATGATTCTCCTTTGCTTCTACTAATTTTCTTTTACGTTGCTTTTCCTGACTTCCACATAAGTCCTGTAATATTTCTTTGTCCCTTTGTTTGGGAACATATCGGAAAACTCCGTCACCTCGATTTTCGGGTTACGCTGTAAAATCTTCCCGAACCACTTAATATCGTTCTTCGTTCCCATAAGCCTGACTTTTAACATCAATCCCGTCCTCCAAGCATGGCGTACAAGTTGTGGTTATATGTTACATATTCCGGATAACGAATCTGTACCGCCTGCCAAAAATAAGGCGCATAGGCACAGCAGAACAGTTCTTCCACTGTGTACCGTCTGCACTCGTCCACCTGTTCCTCCGCATCATCATAGTCAAGGACACTCGGCGTACCATTGCAGTAAAGGTTAAACGCCATCCTGACTACTTTTAAGCTCCCGCTGGTCTGCCAGCCTTCGTGCAGGCACTCCGTTTTTACACAGCCTGTCTTAAAGTTATAAATGCTGTTGATATTTCTTCTTGTGTCATCGCTGATACCAAGACAATATACAAGCGCTTTGTGGTACACGTCCTGATACCTGACCTCTTTCAATTTTTCATAGTAGAATTTTTCATGTGCATCACTGATAAAAATAATCGCTTTCTCTGCTCCTAACGCTGTACTACTCATGTTCATTTCCTCCATTTCTTATTTTGTTTTTTGACCATAACAAAAGGACACTTCCCTAAAATTTTCTTTTAGAAAAATGTCCTTATCGTACAAAATATTAACTTGAACTGACACGAGTTTAATTTAAAATCATTTATTTTAACCCGTTAAGAGAGTTTATTTTGTCGTACTCTTGTCGTACCATACTGTCTTTAAGTCCGCAAACCCTTGATTTTACTGGTCTTTTCCGCCAAGCGTTTTCATTGTCGGGAAAGGCAATCGAGTTACTTCATTATTATTCATAACCGCTTATCTCCGCTTTTCTCTTACAATTCAACACTTCGTTATGATGTGTTATTCTACCAGTAAAACTTCAAATTTGATGTAAATTTGTTGTAAACCACACAATTTGCTGTACTCACTTATCCGTTTCGGACTCTTTCCTAAAATACATCAAGATTGCGTGATAAATTTTGTATTGCTTCCTGTTTCTTCATGTCAGTGACTTCGGCATATATGTCCATCGTTGTTTCAATATTGGCGTGTCCCATAATTGCCTGTATCACTTTCACATTTGTTTCCTTCTCGCAGAACCTTGTACAAAAGGTATGCCTTAAATGGTGGCATGAGAAGTGAGGTATTATGACTGGCTGCCTTTTTTCTTTTTTAGCATTTAACACTTCCTCTGCATTGTACGATTCGTATATTCGCTTGATTGCCCTGTTCACAGCTTGAGGATTATGAAGGTTTCCAAATCGGTTGCTAAAAATAAAGCCTGTCATTCCGTCAATCACCGTAGTATTGAAACCTTCTTCTTTCTGCTCGCTGTATTCCTCTTGGAACGCTTCATATACTGCGTCCATCATTGGAATGGTGCGAATACCTGCTTCTGTTTTCGGGAGAGATACTCCAAACTCACATTTTGTTGTGTCGGTTCGCCGGGGATAATATGTAACACTATGGTTTATGCTGATTATCCTCTTTTCAAAATCTATATCCTCCCACCTCAATCCGATTACTTCGCCAATCCTGCACCCCGTACCCAACAGCACTGTAAAAAATGGTGTCCAGTGGCAATATACCGGACTTTTAGCTGTGTAGTCCATAAAGGCTCTCTGCTGCTCCAGCGTGAGGGCATGGCGCACACCATGATTTTTCCCCGGTTTTTTCTTAATTTGAGCCATCACTCCATCGCTCGGATTATTTCTGATGATGTCATCTCTCACTGCAAGCTGGAATGTCGGGTGGAGAACGGTGTGGATTGTTTCAAGCGTGTTAATCTGCAATCCCTTTTCATTTATCAAATGATAATAGAAGTACAGCACATCTGAATACTTTATCTCTCCAATTTTCCTTTTTCCGAACTCGTCCCTCACAAAACGGTCATACATATAAACGTAATTCGTATAGGTTGTCCGCCTTAACTCTGTCTTGGTAGTAATATACCTGTCAAATACAAAATTCAGGTCAGCGTTACCTGCCGCATATACATCCAGACCGTCAAGCTGGTCTTTCATCAGTTGCTTTTCTTTTTCTCTAAGCCCTACTAAATCATTCGCATATATGTACCGCCTTTTCCCATAAGGATCAGTATAAGTGTACATATATGACTTATCCTTGCGCTGGATTTCTCCCTTTCGTAAAGCCCTCCCTCTATGGTCTTTTCTTGCTTTTGCCATCTCTGCTCCTTTCTTTCAAAAGGAAAGAGATATTTCGTACTGCTACTTACTTTCTTCCATTGAGTATTGAATTTCAACACCCCTGTGTAGCACCTGCGTTATGGTCATGTCATGTTTGGCAGCATAGTCTTTCAGCTTCTCATACTCTGCATCGTCAACCCGGAGGCTTAACGATCTCAGCTTAGGCGAGTCGGTCTTTGGACGTCCCGTTCTCGGCATTTACTATGCACCTCCTTCATAACTAATACCATTATAGTTTGCGTTCTACAAAAAGTCAAGCATTTTTTGTAGAACGGTAATTTGTCACGAAACCCTCTTTTCCTTAATCACTCACTAACTCTAAAAGACTCCAGATACTGCTCAAAAATGTCACAGTTTACCAATACTAATTTATCCACCTTATAGATAGCGTTTGCCTGCTTTGCAAGCTCCTGAAATTTTGTCAAACCCATGCTGTACATCTCTGCACCTTCCTTGTATCTGACAAATTTCTTTCTGTCTACTTTTACCATAATTTCCTCCATTCATTGCACAGCCTTATCTGCTAATAAATAGACAGAATACACTTCTCCCCATTTATTAGCAGATAAAAACTGCAATACAGGTGGCAGCTCGTTACACTGCCCACATCGGTCTTGCACCGTCATTCAAATTGACCGGATTGCAGATTTCCTGCAACCCGGAAGTATCATTATCACAGATATGCTTCATCGCCCCTTGTAACCGCTACACACTTTGCCAGATTCCACTCGCTCCTTACCTTTGCTTCAATGCAGTTTTTCAGCATTTCTTCACGTTCACCCCGCCATAAGGCAGGGCAGGTATGTCATGGCGCATCTGCCTAGTGGCTCCGCATATCCTCACGTCCTGTATGCAATACAGTATTCAGTTTTCAAGGTACGCCTGCGCACAATCAATCAGCCAGCCGAAAGGGTAAATGCCGACTTTCTGTTACGCAACTTCAAAAGCCAATATTTTTGTAATTAGCTTTGTTTCTAATCTGCGACGCAAAGTTTCATCGACACAGTAATGCGGATTACCACATTCGTCATAGAGTTTTCTTGTAGCCAGAGCTGCAATATACCCCTCATAGTGCTTCAGAACCTTGTTGATTGCTTCCACATCGCCGGAAGCCGCTGCCGCTATGATATGGTAGGGCAGCAATTTTGAACACTTACTTGATTTCTCCATTTCTGATTCCTTCCATAATCTTTTTTAATGCCTGAAGTGAGCTGACACGATGATGATGAATGGTACTCCTCACCAGATTCATGTGCTTTGCGATTTCCGTATCCGTCATGTCCATGAAAAAGGACAGCAGAATGACATTCCGCTTTTTCTCCGGCAGATACTTCAATGCTTCGCTAAGAAGCTCGTCCTTAACCTCAATATCATAATCAAGGACACGAAACATCTCTGATTCCGCTATGTACTCGTCCACAGTATTCAACCGACTCAACTCCTCCTCCGGCACTTGTGATAAAGAAATTTCATGCCTGCCCCGGTACTCCATTTCCTTTTCATAGTTGACTTTTTCGCCATGCAATACCATTTTGCAGTAACTGTCAAACTGATGTCTGACTGTCTGCTTTTTCTCGGAAGAAGATTGCTCCATAAGAGTTCACCTCCTTCCGTATCCAAATGGGACAGAGTGAAATAGTTCTCCCTTTCACCCCATATCCCAATCGGGGATAGGTAAAGCGTCGAAAACTCTCCAAATTTTTTAAAAAAGTTTTCAAATATATAAAAAACGCCCATACAGGCTGTGATGCCATCAGGACGTTTTCCATATCAGATATTCCGTTTTTACCACACAAATCAGAAGTGCATGGTTCACTTTTCCGGATAGATTGTGCCGCACCTGTTACAGTGCTGCTTATAAAAGAACCTTTCCACGCCGAAAGCCAGGCAGGTTCCAAATGGCATAAAAATATCCTTTAGATCGTTCAGAACTCATGACTCTCCCAAACGCACCCAAAGGATAAAAACCAACGCAAAAAAACCTTTGGATACTGCGCTTTTTTTATATGCAATATCCAAAGCCCTTATATTCTGTTTGTGCATTATGCCCCTCTGATAAAGAGAATTATTAGTGCATTTTCAAAGTAAAATGTGAACTATACACTATACATGGAGGTGCATATATGGCAAGAAAAAAGAAACTTGACAAAGACATGGGATTCCGCCTGAAGCAGGCAAGGACAGACCAGAAGCTGACCTATGAGGAACTGGCGGAAAAATCCGGCGTTTCCTCACGATATATCAAAGAGATTGAAAATCATGGAAATATACCAAGCATTGAAAAGTTAGGGCAGCTCATACGAGCCTTACATATTTCCGCTGATCCTTTCTTTTATCCGTCAGCCCCGGCAGAAAACCTTGACTACCAAAGGCTTCTGGTCTACCTCTCACAATGCACAGAGGAACAGATAACTACCATCCTCGCCATTGTGGAAGCATATCTCCGGACATATAAAAATCCCAAAGAATAGGATATCTTAAATAATTTGATTTCTTCTTGATTATTTCTCGATTATTTCTGAATTATTCTATTTGAAACAGGGTGGCTCGCCCCGTACAGGCTAGCCACCCCGTTTTTACCTGCTTATCTTTTCAAGCAGTTCTTTTACCTTTGCAGTTCTGGGAATAATGCCTAACCCCTCTAATATCTGTATGGCATCCACAATCCCCTGATAATACGCCCGCTGTTCTTCCTTGTAATGGGCATGATCCACAGCTTCCATGTAACCCTCCAAAAACTTCCGGTCTTTTTCCGTCTGGCTGAGCAGGAACTTCTCGTATGCCCTGCTTTTCTTTTTCAATTCCTGTCCTGCCTTTTTTGCATCTTCCGTCTCAACGGAATACTCCCTGCCGCCGGATTCGCTGCGCAACTCCTCAAGCACATCTGATAATGTTTCAAAAACTTCATTCATGTTCGTTTCCACCTTTCTCTGCTAAAAATAAGTATTGCATTTTACAGGCAGTATTATCAATCCCCGATACCTCTGTCACAAGATAATTTCCGCATACTTCATCTTTAGAAAGTGGGTGGCGGATATAAAAATCTATTGGAACAAAGAAAACTATTCCAAAAACCTTATCGGTCAGAGGGTTATGGAATTGCGGACGGAAATGCAGCTTTCCCAAAAAGCACTGGCAGAGCAGCTCCAGCTTGCCGGATATGAGTTCAGCGATCTGACAGTGCTTCGGATTGAGAAAGGCACACGATTTGTGCCGGACTATGAAGTAGTCGCACTGGTGGAATTTTTTCATGTATCTTGTGAATACCTTTTAGGCGTACAGGACAAAAAATAAGCAGCGATCTGTTCTATCCTGACAGACCACTGCTTAAATTTTTGTTGAAGCGGTAACCAACACCCCAAACCGTCTGTATATAGACTGGCTCGCTCGGATTGTCCTCTATCTTCTCCCTTATATTGTGGATATGGCTCATAACAATATTGTAATCGCCATCATAAAATTCCTGCCAGACAATGTTATATATCTGTTCCTTGCTGAATACACGACCTATATTCTCCGCAAGCAGCATAAGTATCTCAAATTCTTTCCCTGTCAAAACAACTTCCCTATCACTTTGAAATACCTGATGCCTGTCCGGTAAAATTTTTAAATCTTCAAATTGAAGCGGCATATCGCTTCTTGCGGATATTCTTTGGAGACTATGCCCACTCTCATTGATTGCCTTCAGTATTTTTGTATATAAATCTTCATCCGCATTATCAAGATGAAGAATAAATACTTCACTCAAAAAATCACCTCCAAAACATTATGCCTTTCTGTAACAAAGCAAAATAAGAAATACAAGCTACCACATAACCTCTTCAAACTCATTTAACTAATCCTGTTTTTTATATACGTTCTGTAAGGCAGCAACATTTCTGTTACTGTCTTACAGATTTTTGTTTATTTCATCAATGAGCAAATTAGTCCAACATTACAGTTCATTGATAGTTGCAGTAATCTGCATATTACGTATCCGTTTTGCAGGAGCATAAATTGCAACAACAGCGGAAGCAAAAACAAATGCAATTATAATAACAAGTAATGTAATTGATAAGTGCCATGCAACTCCAAAATGATGCGTAACCATTATTGTATACAGAAAACGGCTTAGGGGAATCCCAATTCCGCAGCCTAAAATCAGACCGGAAACAGCATAAGTAAGGGCTTCTGCAGAAATCATTCTGGTAAGCTGTTTGCCATCCATACCAACAGCCCGCATTGCACCATATTGCTTTATCCTTGCAGATACACTCATTGAAATACTGTTTATAATATAAAATAGTGTGATTATTCCAATTATAGCCAAAAAACCGTAACAAACAATCCGTGAAGCCCAATAAGTGGCAACATCCTCCTGATTGTTTTCCCGCTGATCGGTAACAACTATATCACCACTTTCAAGTTTCCTGATTTGTGCTACTGTTTCGTCCTCAGTACCTTTTTCCAGTTGAACACCTATCAAACCATAGTTTGTCGCTCCCATAAGCCGATCAAATGTTTCCTGTGAGCAGATTATAATTAAATCGTCACCAAACAATCCCTGTGACAGAGCGCAGGAAATCTCAATCTCTGTGTCTGCAATCTGAATGGTATCCCCAACCTGTAAGGAATTATTTTTATTAAAGACCGTGGCAACCTTGTTACTGTCTCCATAGACTTCATCCAGATTTCCCTGTGCAATACTTCCTTTTGCATAATCCAACAATGTGTTATCATAGGAAACAATATTGATGTGGTCTATTCCTGCTCTTGAAGATGTTGCAGGAATATTACTCACATAGCTGCTTCCATAAGCATTTTCGACGCCATTTATTTTCTTGATTTCATCAACTAAATTACGGTCAAGAGTCAATTCATTACTATAGCTGGCTAAAGCAATATCCGCTGATGTAACATTTAGTGAAGGCATCAGCAACTGCGCCATATCCATTACAACTGAAAATGAAAGAAACAAGATAATGCTAAGCGCAAAAGATGCAGTCATCAAACACCAGCTTTTTGTGGATGATATGGCATGATGTATACCCAATGAACAATCAATCTTTCCCAAGCCAATTTTTATAGCATGACGAGTAGTGGATGTTTTTCCCATGTTACCAGAAACCGCTGATATTGGGGAAACTTTGGCAGCTCGTTTTGCCGGGGACTGTGCTGCTAAAAGCACTGTTACAATTCCAACCATTATTCCACTGATAAGTCCAACAGGGCTGATCTTAAACACAGGTGTTGTGGAAAATTCACCACCAATACCATAATGGAGTGCCGCACAAATGCTCCAGCTAATAATCGTTCCAAGAATCATACCAACTGGCACTGCTGTTTTACACCAGTTGAGTGCTTCCAACCGCACAAACCGGATAATTTGCTGGCGGCTTGCACCAATACAGCGCATCATTCCAAAAAACTGAGTCCGTTGTGCTATATTGCTATTCATACTGCCTGAAATCATCAATACGCCTGCTAACAATACTAATACAAACAAAATTGCCGCAATTCCATAGAAATTTTTCATGACTTCATTTCCACTTTGCCCTGCCATACTCATAACACCAGTGTTTTCGGAAATATTTTCCTCTTGCAACTGATACTGTGATTGTAAATCGGTTATTGCTTTAGTTGCTGTTGCTGCGTCCTTGAACTGTACATAATAGGACATCTTATTATCTACAACTCCATTTTGCCCCATAAGTGTCGCAAATGCTGTTTGTGTCATATATACGCCTATTAAATAGGTTTGGTTTTCATAATAACTTTCATCCTCTGTGCCAAATCCAGATATTGTAAATGCAGTATCTCCGGCAGGAGTATGTAAAGTTATGTTGTCACCAATTTGTACCTGAAAAGCTGTTATAGCATTCGGACTAAGCATAACCTCATTATCAGTCTGCGGAAAAACACCATCTATGATTCCATTTGAAATCTGGTTCATATAGGTTTCATCTGTACCATATAAAATAGCTTTTTTCTCATTTGCATAATATAGCTGTTGCCCATCAAAATTAAATACAGAAGCTGCCCCAATAGCGGTAACATCTGGATGCTCGCTGATTTCCGCTACTATATTCTTTGAAATATTTTCCAACTTAATATGCCAATTTCCATGCTTATTCAGCATCAAGCCGCTCTCTGTTCGAATCATCATGTCTGCAACACTGAAAATAGCTGTCACAAGGAACACAGCAAAAACAATACATAAAATCGTCATGCGACTCTGTCGTCTGCGCACCTTTGCAGAAATCGGAATAAGGCTTAAATAACTATTCATTCGCTGCACCTCCCTAAATCGGTCAGTACACCGTCCGATACATTCAATACTCTATCTGCTGCCTGCGCAATACTGCGGCTATGGGTAATCATAATAATGGTCTGCTCATACTTTCTAGAGGCTTCTTTCAGCAAAGCAATTACCTCACTGCTATTCTGCGTGTCAAGATTTCCGGTTGGCTCATCTGCCAGAATCAATGACGGACGTGTAAACAGCGCACGCCCGATTGCCACTCTTTGCTGTTGCCCGCCCGATAACTGGCTGGGCAGATGCTTACGTCGTTCTTTCAAGTTCAGTACCGCAAGCAATTCTTCCAAATATTTTTTATCAGGTTTCTGATAGTCCAGCAATACTGGGAAAATAATGTTCTGCTCTACAGTGAGTTCGGGGATAAGGTTAAATGCTTGAAAGATAAAACCTATATTTCTCCGTCTAAAAACGGTAAGTTTCCGGTCATTCATGGAATAAATATCCTTGCCACTGATCATTACCTTACCGGAAGTAGGCATATCAAGTGCGCCTATCATGTTAAGAAGCGTGCTTTTGCCAGAACCAGACTCTCCGACAATTGCCACATACTCTCCCTTCGGAACGGAAAAACTGACATTCTTTAATGCTTGTACGGCAGTTTCTCCGCTTCCATAAGTCTTACAGATTTTACTAATTTCTAATAAATTCATTGTAAACACCTCTTTCTGTTTTAATAGCCCCAATATAACAGAGAAATCCTACAACAATATTACAATTACCCTACAATTTTGTAGGAATATGATTTTTAAATCAGGAAGTTCATCGTGAAAGAGGTTCCGCTGCCTAATGTGCTGTCTACTTCAATTGTTCCATTATGGGCTTCTACAATTGCCTTTGCCAGAGACAGTCCAAGACCAATACCCTGCGTATCTTTAGAATAACGGCTCCGGTAAAACCGCTTAAAAATATGGTGTAAATCTTCCGGATAGATGCCGCTGCCATTATCCTTTACGATAATCTGGACAATAGAAGCAAACATCCGCCATTCGATATGTATGCAGCCGCCTTTTTCGGTATGGTCAAGAGCATTTTTTACAAGATTACTGACCGCCTCAATAATCCAGTTGCGGTCACATAAAAATGTGGTTTTCTCACTGCCCGACAGACATATTTCTTTTCCTTCCTGCTCTGCCCGGAACAGGAAATGCTTTTTTACGCTTTCCGCAAGCTCCGACACATTTTCCGTAGTTTTTTCTAATACAATCGTACCTGCATCCAGTTTTGTGATCTTCAAAAGGTTTTGCACCAGTGCTTCTATCCGGTCAAGCTCCCGCTCGGATAACAGGCTGAATTCATGAATAGTCGGAAACTCTTTCGCTTCGTCCTGTATAAGCCCATTATAAATATTAAGGGCAGCAAGCGGTGTCTTTAGCTGGTGTGAAATGTCCGATATAGTATTTCTTAAAAATCTCTTTGCTTTTTTTTCATTCTCGGCATGAGCGTTTAAAATAGCAACCAAAGAATTTACTTCATGGAACAGTCTGTATAATTCGCCCTCATCATTACATTCAATCGTAACATCCTTGTTGCCGGATATATATTCTGTAATCTGTGATATGGCATTTTCCATAACTTTTTGCTGCTCTCTAAAATATCCATAACAGAGCAACAATATGGCAATCCCCATACATAGGTACAGAATTATTACATAAAGTGCTGTATTTCTAACACTCAATATCACTAATAATATTGAAATCAATGTGACAGTTAAGATACATGTCAAGATTCCAACAAAGAGAGCTTTAACTTTTCGATTTGCTAATATTTTCATTGGACACCTCAATCCATAGTATTCCATTTGTACCCCATACTTCGAACAGTAACAATCCGTTTTGGTTCTCCCGGATTATCCTCAATCTTTGTACGGAGTCTGCGAATATATACGGTAAGAGAATTATTATCTATGTAGCTTTCGCTGCAATCCCACAATTTACCCAAAATCTGTTCGGGGGAAAGTATCCGGTCAGGATTTTCCATAAGCAAACATAACAACTTGTATTCACTTGCTGTCACATCAATTAGCTTTCCTTTTTTATATACTTCACCCTTCAGCAGTTGAATGTTTACATCATTAGAATTTAACTCTGTAATAGCAGTATTGAAATTCTCACTCCTGCGGAGCAAAGCGTTAATTCTTGACAAAAACACCGCTAATTTGAAAGGTTTTGTAATATAATCATCACCTCCAATGTCAAGCCCCATGATAATATCTGTTTCTTCATCTGCAGCAGTAAGAAACATAATAGGCACTTTTGAAGTCTGACGTATCTTTTTGCAAAAATCAAAGCCAGAGCCATCGGGAAGCAATACATCCAAAATGACCAGATCATATTTTCCATCTGCCCATAATGTATCCGCTTCCAATGCAGTACGGGCAATCACTATGTCATATCCCTGCTTTTTTACAGCAAAGGAAAGCCCATTAATCAAACTCAAATCATCTTCCAGTAAAAAAAGCCGTTTCATTTGCTATCCCTTTCCTTTCGTTTTTTTATTCTTCCATCAACCGGTTTTTCAACATCCTTTGGAATCAACCACATGCGGCTAAACTTTACTACTCCGGTAATACGCCCTTCCTCACATAGTTTCTGTACCCTTCTTTCTGAAATGCCCCATTTCTTTGCTGCTTCGGGGGCAGAAATGTATTCAAGCATTTTTACTCATCCTTTCACAAAATTTATTGTTTATTATATACGGTTGAACGAATAAATGCAACTGCTTTAGTTAAATTTTAATATGTGTTCTATACAAATTGCCTAAGCAATCAGAACACCGACACACCCTCCGAGAGTGTCGAAAAACAAACTTAGCAAGCACTGCCCATGTCCGGACACATGGGCGAAATTCATCATTCCGTCCTACCGTCCGTTTGATGAAATTTCCATAGGGAAGTGTCCCTAACCCTCTTTGATTTTCTTTCTGTCTTTTCTCTGCCAGTCCTTGACCTTTATCCGCAGATTTGCTACAATAACACATGGATAAGTCTATCAAAAAAACTGAACCGACACGAAACCAGACTGTTGTAAACCAGACAAGTTACAGCAGTTTTTTTATGCCCAAATTTAGAAAGGACAATGCAGAAATGGCAAACAGGACACGAACCAACCGGAATGAATTTCACTTAGATGATAAAGAGCAGTATATCCTTGACGAGAAGTTTAAACTGTCCGGCATGAAAAGCAAATCGGCTTTCATCCGGAAGCTGATTTTATACGGATACGTCTATGATGTGGATTACAGTTTCCTACGGGAATACAATACGGAGCTTGGACGGATCAGCTCCAGCCTGAACCAGATTGCAAAAAGAATTAACAGCACAAACCATGTCTATCAGGAAGATATGGACGAAGTAAAGGAGTTGATGAAACAGGTATGGCATACACAAAAATCCATGCTATCACAGCAACCGTTGATAAAGCGGTAGCCTACATATGCAACCCGGATAAAACGGACGAAAGCATCTATATTTCTTCCTATGCCTGTGCGCCGGAAACCGCAGCGATTGACTTCAAATATACCTTAGACCACTGCCGGGAAAACAGCCCCAATAAAGCCTATCATTTGATACAGGCTTTCGCTCCCGGTGAGGTCAGTTTTGATGAAGCGCACCAGATAGGGAAAGAACTTGCCGACAAGGTTTTAGAGGGGAAATTTTCTTATGTTGTCACCACACATATTGATAAAGGTCACGTCCACAACCACATCATTTTTTGTGCCGCCGACAACATGGAACACAACAAATACCATGACTGCAAGCAGAGCTATTACCGCATCCGGAAACTAAGTGACGAGCTGTGCAGCGAGCATAACCTTTCCGTCATAATTCCCGGTGGAGAGCGTGGCAAAAAATACAATGAATGGCAGTCAGACAGGAACGGTACAGCATGGAAAACGCAGATAAGAAAAGACATCAACACTGCCATCAAAGCATCCTCCACCTATGAAGAATTTCTGCTCCTGATGCGGGCAAAAGGCTATGAGATAAAAGGCGAAGCCTTTGAGGAAGATGCCCCCAAATTTATCTCTTTCCGTCCACTTGGCAAAGACCGTTTTGTGCGTGGCAGTGTGAAGTCACTCGGCAGGGAATATACAAAGGAGCGCATCAAAGAACGGATAGAATTGAAACGGGAACGGAAGGCAGTTATCCCGAAAAGAGATTATGCGGATAAGAGATTGATTGACACCTCTGATGAAAAATTCCAGAACAGTCCGGGACTGCAAAGGTGGGCGACAGTTGAAAATTTAAAGATTGCTGCACAGGCGTACAATGAAGTTGGTTCGATTAAGGAACTGGAACAGAAAATCGCCGCCACTGCCGCCACCGGAAAGGAAGCAAAGCAGACTGTACGGAAACTAGAAAACCGTATGAAAGACCTTGCAGAAATTATCAAATATGCGGAACAATACAAAGCAAACAAGTCTTACAATGTTGCCTATAAGAAATCGAAAAACCCTGACGCATATTTCCGCAAGCATGAAAGCCAGATTATTCTTTATGGCGGCGCAAGGCGTATGCTGGAACAGGCGGGCATCTCCTTAAAAGGTTTGAACATTGACAAGCTGAAAGCGGAATATCAAGAGCTGACCGCACAGAAGAAGGAACTGACCGCCACTTACAAAAACTGTGACAAAGAACTGAAATCGCTGAACCGGAAACTGGAGAACCTGAACCAGTATTTAGGGCGCACAGAGCCGCCAAAAAACGCACAGGAACAGCCAGACCGGGACAATAACCCTGCCCTGTAATATCCAGCCCCAAAAAGGCTTTAAAAGCAAAAAAAGCATCGTGGACAGTGTGCATAACTCCCCATTCCGCTATGGACAACACTATTCACAGCATATGGAAAAGCAAAAGCAGCTTTCCCACATCCTGCAAACAGTGTTGCCCACAGCTCCATAAGACGGGGAGTTATACACACTGCCCACAATGCCGGCTGCGGCGGAATCCCACCCATTCCTTCCTACTTTATTATATAAATCTAAAAAAATTCCTGCAGGCAAGACCATATTCCTGTAATATAGTCTGCAAATCCGCAAAAAAATAGGAGTGCCGAAGCACCCCCATTCCCTAAACCCTCTTGCAAAATTCGCAGTGTTGGTTTATAATCAGATTAGAAACCGAAGGATATTGAAGCGTCCAACGGTTGGCAATCGGAAACGAGTAATCTATTTCAAAAAAGCAAACGGATTACAGGCTATCCTCTATTGCAGTAGAAGATAGCCTTTTCCGTTACTTGCGGTTGTTTCTATTGTCTAAGTATGTTAATGCTGCGAAAATGACCAACAGCAGTGTAAGTATCTCAAGTGTGTTCATACCGACCTCCTTTCCGTTTCCAGAAAGGACAACCGCAGACTATCCCTACTTGCTCTAATCTGACTAAGAGAATTATAGCACGTTATGTCGAATAATGCTATAAAAGATTTGCGTCAATCACTCCGCCGCTTCCAATGCCACCTCTGCAAATTCCGCATCGCTCATGACTTCCAGTTTCCCCAAGACCTGTCCGGCAAGCTCCCCCATATCACTATCCTGTATATGGGGGAGCACGTTCTTTATGTCGGCAATCATGCCCGTCCTGTCCTGCCCCTCAAACACACACATCAAATTGATTTCTTCCACTGTAAATTTATCCATAACTTATATCTCCCTCTCTGATTTTTTCTCCGTTCCCTTTTCCGGGGCTTCCTTCTCTGACTTATCCCTCTGCTCGATGACCGCCTTTTTCTCCGCCAGTTTCTCTTTTATTGAAATCCTGCCTGACTGCTTTTCTTTTTCCTCTTTCGGCTTCTCATTGTTCAGGACGTTATCAATCATGTTATAGTTACATTCTTCCAGTTCCTCAATCTTTGCAAGCGGCTTGTATTCCGCCAGCTTATCTAACAGCTCCTTCGCCTTCCTTGCGGTCTGTACGCCCTCACTGTCATCAAGCTCCGTCCCTTTCCCGATAATATCCGTCATGCCTTCCCGGATACTGTCTGAAATGAGCGCATTGAGGAAATCATTCAGATACCCGGTATTCCCGTTCCTGATGTCCTCTGTGATATTCGCTATCTGCGCTTCCCTGTCCTCCACTGTCTGATTGTACTGAACAGTGTCGTAGTTGTAGGAAAGCTGGTCTATCTCCGCAGCAAGGAAAGCCGCCTGCCACTTCTCCAGAGAACCCCTGACCTCTATATCCGGCAGCTTATCGATCAGCTCCGCAATGACCTCCACCGCCTTCGGATTGTCTGTAATATCCGGCACATAGTCCAGAATCTCCAAATCCGCAACTCTGCCCGAAACAATATCCATCTGCGTGTCCTCGTAGCTTTCTGTCCCTTCTGTATGGATATTGATGCCAATGCTTGGGATACCGTTCATCCTCTCCGGCGGTATCCGGTTGAAAATGGCGATTGCTTCCGGGACGTCTGCTATCCCCTCATGGTACTCTCCAAAATTGTGGAACTCCCCGCACTCCGCCACTGTAAGGGTGACAACCGTCTGTTTTTCCTCCTGTGCCTGCTCTGCGGCTTTCTCCTGCAGGGTGGCTCGTTTTTCCTCAAGATAAGCTTCCACACCCGGAAGATACTCCCCAAGCGTCCCGGTCTTGCCCTCTGTAATGGGATTGATGTCTACCTTAACGCCGCCGATTGTAAAACCGTCCTCGTTGAAGGCATTGAACAGGGTATCTTCGTTTTCCCCGCCCCGGTACTCCACAGCCACGTCAAGGTCAGATACAGGTTCTTCCAAACCTCTGCATCTGCTCCCTGTAACCGCCATATCCACAAGCTCTATATCCATTCCATACTCGTCAATTTTGGACTGTAAATAAGCATAAACACTCATTTCTATATCTTCCTGTGTCTGCCCGTTGACAGGGTTAAATAATTCCTCAGTTCTGGCTTTAAAATCGGCTATCACTTTGCTTTCCGCCGCTTCCGGCACTTCGGTTCTGATACGTTCCTCAAGATGCTCTTTTGCCGCCTGTTCTGCCTTTTCTATCAATCCGTCATAATCAATCGGTATCAGTTCATCGTCAGTGCGGATACTGCCCTCCAGACTGCTCCTGTGCGCTGGCTCTTTCAAATCCGTCACAATCTCGTCAAGTGCCTGTCTGATTGTTATGTCCGGATTGTCATATACGCCCCCGTCCAGTTCCCGGTAGTCCATATCATAAATGGTGTAATCATACCCCTCAGTGGCTTCCTGAATACTGATATAACGGTCTGCCAGACGGAAGGCAAGCTCTGTTTCCACCCTGTCCGCTTCCCTAACATTGGCATCTATGTACGGATTTTCCCACTCCGTAAACGGTACATCTTCCACGATATGCTTCTGGTTGGCTGTGGGCATGAGATGTTCCATTTTCCCCTGTCCATAGAGGGCATCAAACCTGTCCATATAGAGGGAAATATCGTCAAGACCGCTGCTCTTTAGCTGGTACTCAAACCGCTGTTTCACAAAATCCTTTATTTCCTCCGGCGACATTTCCCGGTGAACCCGTACCTTGTCAAAGCCGACCTCGTGATTTAAAGTCTGCAAATCCTCCATGAAGCGGCTGCTTTCCTCTGCCGCCTTGCTGTGCGTAAAATCCAGTGACAGACAGTTTTCATGGTTTCTGACGTGGATCAGGTCAAATTCGCTGCCATTGACATGAAAGCCGAAAGTTGCCCTCGCCATATCCGGCTTGTCCTCTGTTTCCCTTCCTCGGTACTCTGTGAATTTCGCCATTGCTTCCGGAAGGCTCTCAAAACGCTCCAGCCTGCTTTTTTCCGGGCT
>CAJTAK010000024.1 GCA_910574255.1 Clostridia bacterium | reverse complement strand
TCTTTTTCTATTCACCAAATAAGTGAAAGACAATATTCAATTAAAATACAGTAACTATGCGGGTTTCAGCAGTTAATGCTGTTACTCCATGAATAATTCAGGTTTGATTATGTTGACTTTTATATATTATTTCTCTATAATATGTATATATTTTTTTTAAGAAAAAGTATATTTTTCGGAGAACAACTATGAAAAAAGAACCTCTTTACCTAACGATTGCACAAGATATTATGGAAATGATTCAGAACGGAACGCTGCGCTCCGGAGAGCAGCTTATGACGGAAGCCCAGCTCTGTGAAAAATACCATGTAAGCCGCATGACAGCCAATAAAGCCCTGTCAGCCCTTGCCGCACAGGGATATATCAGCCGTACGGCAGGAAAAGGAAGCTTTGTATTGGAGCCCAAGGTTACGAAAAACATCGGAACATCCGGAAGCAGCTTCTCTGCGGACATGGCCTCTGTGGGAAAAAAAGCAGGCGCTATCTTAATGGAATACCGGGTTATACGCGCAGAAGAAGCTCCCCTGGCCGCAGAACAGCTCAGGCTTGAGGCTCAGGAACTTCTTCACTATATTTTCCGCATCCGTACCAGTAATGATGTTCGGATTGCACTAAGCCATACCTATATCCCCTGTAAATACCTTCCGGCCCTGGATGTGACAATTCTGGAAGGATCCCTTTATGAATACCTTAACAATACCCACCAGATATATCCAATTGTATTGGATCACAATTTCAGCGCACTGCTTCCCAGTAAAAAGCAGCAGGAACTCTTACAGGTTGATTCCTGCGCACTGTTAAAATCCAGCCACACCAGCACCATTGAACCGGACCTTCTCTTTGAGTACACAGAAACCTACTATGCCGGCAGCCGATATACCTATCACTTCTCGAGGACAAACTAAAATGATAAAAGCCGTATTTTTTGACATTGACGGAACCCTATACTCTCACAAAGCCCATCAGATACCAGAAAGTGCATGCAAAGCCCTAAAGAAACTTCAAGAACAGGGAATTCTGATTTTCACGGCCACCGGAAGACACATGATTATGATCGAGCATCTATTAGGTGATCTTATCCCCTTTGACGGATACGTGTCGCTGACCGGGCAGATCTGTCTGGACCGCCAAAAGCATGTATTCTACAAAAATCCCATTTGCCAGGCGGACACAGAGAAAATCGCTGCATTTTTCCGCACAAAAAGGCGGCCTCTTACCTTGATCGAAGAGAACCGCCGGTACACCAATATGACACATGAGAAAGTAAGCTCATCCTTAAAAAATGTCTCATCCTTTGCACCGCCCATAGAGGACTACTGCGGGGGGAAACTTTATCAAGCCGCCGGATTTTTTACCCAAGAGGATGCAAAGGAACTCCTTTCATGCCTAGACCACTGTAAGTTCACCAGCTGGGATGAAGGCGCCATCGATATTATCCCTGCAGACGGCGGAAAAACGGTCGGCATCCAAAAGCTCTTAGAGCACTACAATCTGACCTCTGACAGCATCATGGCCTTTGGAGACGGAGACAACGACGTGGATATGCTGGAATTTGCACAAATCGGCGTGGCCATGGGAAATGCTTCCCAAAAAGCAAAAGCAGCCGCAGATTATATCACTACAGATATAGATGATCATGGCATTGCACATGCTCTTAAGCATTTCCACTTGATCTAAAACAGTATGAATCGGAGAATTTTTCATCTCCCCATATCAGGAAGCCGCCAAAGCTTTCAGCGTCGTAATGGAAATATCCCCCACCACCGCCAGATCCTCCGCCTGATAAGCATAAGGAAAATTATCCTCAAATAAAATCTGCGAAGAGGGCGGGAATTCATCATCCCCAGCCCACAGAATAAAGCGCACATGAAGTCCGTTTATAAATTCAAATTCATAGGCCGCATCCCCCATGGAAATTTTTTCCGCCCCAAGCTTCTCCATAGCCGCTGCAAACTCATTCAGCTTAAAGCCAAAGGCAAACTTAAGCCTTGTCAGGCACCGCCCCTCAAACTGCCGGAAATACACCTCGCCCCAGGGCACCTCCCGATAGGTCAGATACTTTCCGGTGCTTTTCACAGACTGGCCGGAAATAAGAAACCGCAGAACAATAATCTTAGCCGGAACCATTTCTGAAAAATGTACAGGGCCTTCCTCCCCCTCTTCCGGATGAAGTGCAAACTCCGGATAATCCGCCAGATAGGAATAGCCCATCAGCCGTACATGAAACTGCTGCTTTTCCTCATCAAACTCCACGCCGCAGCGCAGGGCCGCTTCCTTTGGGTCTATTTTTTGGTATTCCTCCAGATAATGCGTAAGGGGAATCCGTTCCTTGTTGTCTTTTTCATAGGGAAATTCCATTGTCGTTCCTACTCCTTTTACTTATTTCTATCCTTACAGCCTATCATTCAATTGCCCACTCTCCCAAAAAAGATACGCCTTTGAGAGAAGTGGGCAATTTTTTATAACAAATACGCTCTACAGGAAATAATGATATGCAAATCATTCTCTTCACTGTTTTCTTGCTTTGGCTCTATATATAAATTCAAGCCCATAAGCTTAGTCATTCGCTCACTCTAAGCAACAGTCTTGCTTCTACTGCTCTATGGACGGGAACAATGAACTATCCGTATGAGGCAGGAAACAGCAAGCCACAAACTCATCCATATATCCCGGCTCCGTAGAAAGCTCCAGATAGGTCATATTCTGAGCCAGCTCATAGACTTTCCGTTCCGCCTTGGTAGACAGCAGCATCGCATAAGCGCCAGACAAAGAAGAATTGCCGATATAATGGTAGCATTCCACCGGAATATCCGGGAACATACCGATATTAATGGCATTCTGCATATTGATGCCGCTTCCGATTCCGCCTGCCACATACACCTGCTCAATCATACTGATATCAAAATCCAGCGTCTTAAGCATAGTGCGAATAGCAGAGAAAATCGCTCCCTTGGCACGGATAAAGTTATCAATATCCACCTCGGTAATCTCCACATCCTTCACAGTGCCGGATTCCTCCTGGGGGGCCAGCACGTAGCTTCCCATCCCGTAGGCATCCCTCTTAATCCGCTTCCCGTCCCGGACAAATTTACCCTTGGGGCTGATAATCTTACAGCGGAACAGCTCCGCAATCACATCAATAATACCGGAACCGCACAGACCGATAGGCTTCTCTTTCTCATCTCCAATAATGGTAAAATCAGGCTCCATGGTTTCCGCATCAATGGTACACGCCTCAATCGCTCCGTCCGTAGCACGCATGCCGCAGCTGATATCGCCGCCCTCAAAGGCCGGACCTGCAGAGCAGGCACAGCTCATCATAAAGTCGGAGTTGCCGAACACCAGCTCTCCGTTGGTTCCCAGGTCAATAAACAGGGAAAATTCCGGCCGGTTCCAGAGCATACTCACCAGAGTACCTGCCGTAATATCTCCGCCCACATAGCTTCCGATATTGGGAGCCATAATAATATGAGCATCCGGGTGAACCTTTAGATTAATATCCGACGCATAGAAAGAGTTTGTCTTAAAAAATGCCGGAATATACGGCTCCATGCGGAGAGGATCCGCATTGATTCCCATAAGCAAGTGATTCATGGTGGTGTTGCCCGCAATGGCCAGACGGTAAATATGCCGTGTGCTGATTCCCGCGGATCGGCACATTTGCTGAATCATTGGATTCAGTGTCTCCGCTACTATGGCATCCTGCAGACGGGTACGCCCGCCCTGCTTGGTGGATTCAATAATCCGGTTGATAACATCCGCACCGTAACGGATCTGTCCGTTTCCGGTGGATGCCTTTGCCAGAATCTTTCCGTCTATCATATCCACTACTACTGCGGACACGGTGGTAGTTCCGATGTCAACGGCAAGGCCGCCCACGATCAAATCTTCATTTGCCCCATACACATCATAGACAAATACATGGCGTTGAGCCTGGCCGATGATACACTGGATCTCAAAATTGCTGCTCCGCAGGGTGTTGGGAAGCTTCCGCAGGGAAGAATAGGGAATCCGGATATACTGGATCCCTGTAACCTCCTGCAAAGCTCGAATCACACGCTCAATATCCGGCATGGTATCCTCAAGGCTTGGAGGGTCCATTTTGATCCGCACAATATGGATGTTGTTGTGAAGCGGCAGATCCGCTTCCTCAATCTTCCGCTTGGATTCGTCAAAGATGGCTACCTCCTCCGGGGAGCTTAGGTCCGCCACTTTCATGCGGCTGCGGTAAGCAGAGGCAATGTCCGGCACCATCACCTCCACATCTCCTGCCACCTGGCTTACACAGGCCAGACGCCAGCCCTCCTCATACTCCGCATCGCTGATATGACGGGTCTTCTTGGAATCCAGCTTGCCCTTAATAAACTTTACCTTACATTTTCCGCAGGAAGCATTGCCGGAGCAGGGGGCGTCAATCACCACATTGGATTTCCGGGCCGTCTCAAGCAAGTTTTCTCCCAGGGCTGTGGACACCGTTACCTGATCGCCGTCCTCGAATCGAAATACTACATTTGCCATTCCAAATTTCCTCCATTCCAGTTCCGCAGCACTTGAACCAGTGCCCTCCATCTAGAACAATTTTCAACCGCAAATACATGCGCTTGCAAATTGTTCTGGCTCTAATTCAAGTGCTGCTGTTTTTAGTTCCGTAACACCTGAACAGTACACCGACTCTTAGATCCATTTATGGCCGCAAATACATGCGTCCCTAAATGGCTCTGTGCACTGTCCAGGTGTTACTGTTTTCTAAACTTTTTCCTGAACGCAATCCCATTGTTAAAATTATACCATACTACCGCTGCCTACTGCAATCAAATAAAAGGTATTCTTTAAAATATCTATCTCCATTCATCTCTCGTTTCCCAAAAATTCTTTTGTAAAACTTACATAAAAAATCGCAGCTTTTCTCGTAAATTTTGTTACGGTTCACTCCGTGCACTGCGCTGCACGGTCACAGGCCAGTACAGTACTGGAGCCGGAATCCGGCCTCTTGCCGTAAGGCAACTTTATATAGGCCGGATTCTCTATTCTCGTCTATTCTTGTCCCTCTTTGTCGCTAATTGTTATTTTTTCTGAATATTTATTTAAATTTCTCATAATTATAACACAATATAAATGTGTTCTTCATATTTTTGTAATACTTTTAGTGTATACTGATAAAAACTCCAAATAACAAGAGTATTCTTAGAAGTTCAACCCTAATACAAGCATGCAAAAGCTTCTTAGAATACCATCCAAATAGAAGCGGGAGGGGTCTATGAAAAAAATCATCTTAACATGTCTTATAACACTGGCAGCAATCACATGTTCCATACTGCCTGACTCCAAAGAGGTACTGGCTGCCAACTTTACAGCAGAGGAAACTTTTCATATAGAGCAAGGCATCCTCACATCGGTCAAGCTTCCCACCAAAAGCTCCTCTCCTATTCAGCTTTCCTATGTAAAGCTTTCAGAACGGGAAAAATGGATTCTGGACGAAGTGCTCTGCGATTATGTGTCTGAGGCCGTAGTAGAATTAACAACTTCCAACATTGATTATACCATTGGGGACTGGATTGACCGGGAAGCCTACACTTACCTTTCTCTGGAGAAAAAACTTCCCAGCGGAAATCTCTACACCGCCTGCGGCTATGCAAAATCCAGCAGCGGTTATGTATACTTTGAGCTTTCCTCCTCCGCTCCCTTGACAGAACAGCAGGTGCGCCGGGAGGTGGAACAAAATTTCTTCGGAAAGCAGGAAGTTCAGCAGGGAATATGCTAAAATCCTTACTTCCGAAAATGCAGACATTTCTTGGGACATGCCTGTATACATCTGCCGCAGCGTATGCATTCGGGAGAGCCTGATATCTCCTTTATAGAAAGTCCAACCGGACAGGCTGCCTCACAGGAACTGCAGGAGCTGCATGCTTCTTCCTCCCAATGAATCTGCACAAGACTGATACGATTAAACCAACCATAAATAGCCCCCAGGGGGCACAGGTATTGGCAAAATGGACGGTAAATCTTCACCGAAATAATCAAAAGAAATATCAGAAGGCCAAGCTTCCAGAAAAACAGTCCTCCAATCTGGCTACGCAACAGGCTATTTCCTGTAAGCAGGGGCAAGGCCCCAAATAATGTGCCGGAAGGACATAGATATTTGCAAAAGGCCGGAACTTTCGCAAAGCCGCCAAAAAGGAACATAGAGCCAATGCACACCAGAAATATCAAAACAAGATATTTTCCATATTTCAGAACTGAATGAAAGGGCAGCCGCTTTCTTTTTTGAAAAATCGGAATCTTATGAATCAGATCCTGAACTAACCCAAAGGGACACAGCCACCCGCAGACAAAGCGTCCCAGTATGCTTCCAAACACAAAGAAAAATCCAAGAACCCCAAAAGGTATCTGAAGATTCCGCTGATTCAGCAATGCCTGGAGTGCCCCTATGGGACAGGATCCGACTGCTCCAGGGCAGGAATAGCAATTTAAGCCGGGAACGCAGACATATTTAAAAGTTCCCTGATAAATTTTTCCTTTGAAAAAACCGTAAGCATACCCATTGGTAACAATAGTAAAAAGAAGTTGTATTTTAAGACGCAGATTTTTTCTCATATCTTTACCCGATCCCAATGCATTCCAAACAAATCATCACTGCCTTTTTCCAGATAACACCAAGCTGTCCCTGAGCAGCACCGATACCCAGAAATATAACTCCCAAGGCCGTACCCAAAATCCATACTTTACGGACATGCCATAATTCATGCCCTTTCCCAACTGACAGACTTTGTCTGTCAAGATACGTTTTTTGCCTATAGTTCTTCCAGTAATGCATCTATCTTCTCCTTCCACTTGGATTTATCCATGGCCCCCACAATCACATCCAGAATCTCTCCATCTTTATTCAAGAAAAATGTTGTAGGCACTGCTGTCACCTCTGTGAGAAGCCCCTTGTACAAGGACTCGTTCAAAAGCAAATGGGGATAATCGGCCCCTGTTTCCTCAATCAGGCTCAATGCATATTCCAAACTCTCATCCTCCTGCCCTTCCAGCACATCACTGACAATACCAATCAGTTGGAAATCCTCTGCCTCGTATTCCTTTGTCAACTCCCCAAGCTCCGGCATCTCGCTAAGGCAGGGATTGCAGTAGGTTGCCCAGACATTGATCATAGTCAGCCGGGAATCGGCACAGTTCTCGACTGAAAATGTATTGCCATCCATATCTTTGCCTTCGAAGGATACAACATTGGATGCAGAATTTTCTTTTTCCGTTGAAGCAGCATTTTCCTCTTCTACCGGATTTTTCACTGTATTCTTCTTAGTACATCCGCATAATAACGCTGCTAATAAAACACTAATCAGCAGATACTTTTTACTGCATTTACACATCTGTTAACCTCCTGTTATTTGATGCCCCCAATTTCTGATTTGTTTCTCAGGACATCCTATAAATTTAAAAGCTTCTTTTTTATTTTTTCGGAAGACTCTATGATATTGGCTTCCTTAAGGGACAGTCCGACATGCTAATCTTGTGCTTCAGTGAATTCAGACCGCAGTCAACCAGATAATCCTGCAGGATTGGTATGGATTGGGAGGATGCCGGGCCGATAATGATCTCCCCGAACAATTCTGACATATGAAGTCCCAGCCGCCCGCACATCCGGTTCAAATCAAGAGGATAATATTTCTTAATCCGCCCTGCCGACACATGGTATCTTGGCTCCACGGCAAATTCATTTAATATAAACGGAGAAATCACCAGCCTTCGCTCTTTCTCCCTCGCAAAAGAGGGATGCTTGAAAGCCGCCGACTGTATCCATGCATCATTCATAAGCTCCCGCAGCTCCTGCTGTATTTCTGAAAATTGCTTTTCTTCCGTCATAAGCTGATAAAATTCTTCCACAAGCCGATGCTCCCGCATATCTTTCTGATAGTACACGGTTTGCAGTGATACGGCTCCGCCTGTCATTTTCTGCATCAGATTTTCATGAAAGGCAATGCAGACGCCCTGTCCCAGATGTCCGTACCGCTCCCACTGGGCGGCGTCATCTCTGTATTTGGAAAAGCAGGCCGCATATGCGGAATAGCGGAATTCCTCTGCCAGCTCCCCACGGAAAAACTTCTCTATCACACGGCTCTTTTCTTCCTCGCCGTTTGACTGTAACCGCTCCATAACGGCACGGCATAGGCCGTTCATAAAAAATCGCATTTCGGACGCATCATTCATATTCAGAATGTTGTTCAGCCGCAGTTCCGCACAGCGGATAATGCCGTCAAAGGCTGTGAAGTCTGTGTAGTGGTATAGCATAATTTGTCCTCCATACTAATTCAAGATTTGTTCAATTGCGACTGTCTTTGCCTATCCCGCTTCTTTGCAATATTTCTCAAGCCAATGTGCCTGGCCGGTTCTGATGCACTTATCTCTTTTTTATTCCATAGCTTCTATATCATATCAGACGTTTTCATTTCTTTGCTCCATTCTGAAAGCACACTTCGCTATAAATAATATAAACCGTTTGGTTTCAAAACACAATACCTTGACGCCCTTCTGTGCCTTCAGAATTTTAATGAATCCGGCTAACCGCTCATTTTGCCTTTCTTTTCAGCCTAAAAATGCAAATCATCAATTTGTCTAATACATTCAGTAAACACTTTTAAGAAATCATCAAATTCTTTGTTATGGGAATGTCCAAAATCTTGTAACTGCATATTAAATCTCTTTCGTTATCAACATAATTCAATATGCGTCTTCCTAATTTTTCCAATGAGATCGTATGCCTCATACGGGCTCATTTTTATTGGCAAGTATATGGAACTGTCATATTCTGAATTTATGAAAAATCCATCGAGAAAGCATTACATTGACAATCTCCGGAATCTGACCATATTGCTGTTGCTTCCGGCGTGCTTTATTACCATTTTTCCTATTACGGGGATCTGTGGGTTCATTTTATTGGGTAGATCTCTATTTTGTTTTTTCTTGTGATAGGGAAGCGATTCTTGAACCGGAAGACCGGATTTACTGTTTATTTTAATCAGATATCCTATCTGCTCTATCTCCTGCGTCAATCCATCCCGGTGGTGCTTGCGTATTATGCGGTCCGGGTCTGCCCTATTATGCCTGTACAGGTATTTGGGATCTGTATGGGGAGCTTTGCTTTGACGCTGATGACCTGCCATTTGCTTCGAAAGGGGCGAAATTGGTTCATTAGTAATCATGTAATTTTTATTGACAAATAACTGTTAATGCCATATGCTTGACTTACAGTTTTATACTTTACTACTCACTCCGAGGGGTATGTATTAGAGGATGCCCGCAGGGGATTAAAAAGGAGAATTTTTATGATTTCGGAAAGTATTCATATATCAAATATTTTTGCGGCTTCTAAGATAAATCAGCCTGTTTTGCCAGCTTCAAAAACCGCAGGCTCTTTTGCGGCTATATTTCGTAATTCTATGAAAGAACGGTCTTTGGATTACGGCAATCCTATTGGGGCGGATGCTCCCCTTGTCTCTGACGCTGCAGCGGATAAGATCGGTCAGTTGGCTTCGGAAGCTGAGGATAAATATTGTTCTATGTGCGGTTCCCGTATTAAGGAGGACGGTACCTGCCCTATCTGCATTGTGCCTGTCTTTATATCCGGCAATTCCGGTTCCTGTGGCCAGGGGATTTCACAGGCTGACGGTTTAGATTCTGCGGCCGGAAACAGGGTTCGTCTTTCTTATAACCGGAGAAAAAGCTAATAATTCGTTACTGTTCACAGTAACGAATCCGGCCTATTTAAAGTTGCCTTACGGCAAGAGGCCGGATTCTGGCCCCATTACTATACTGGCCTGTGGTCGTGCAGCGTAGTGCACGACCCAGGAGTGAACAGTAACAATAATTCTTATAAAAATCAATGGATTTTTCACAAAAAATGTGTATAATATAGTTAGAGGTGCATTCTACCTCTAAAATTGTTCTTTCGCACTTGTAAAAGTGTTTTTTGGTCGGCGAGGCCACATATGAAAGGATAATTTGACCGACGAGGTCTCTCTGGTTAACCAGAGCAGGGTATAGTTAGCACCATACCCTTTTTATCTATCTCTATTATCATCTCGAATACTGATTGAACAAAATTTCCACTCTGTAGAAGTCCTATTTTTTCCCTTTCACCAAAATCAAATCCGTGCAAATGCAAACAGCCAGATATGCCAGCCATCCTAGGCAAAAGATTACAAAAGAATTTCCAAAATAAGGAATCGGCATAAGCATCCACGAAAAGCCCCCCAAAATCCCCTGTATACAATTAAATACACAGGAAATCGGAATTAGAGCTAAAAACCACACATTGACTGCCAGAAACCATCTGAGGGCACTTTTTCTGCATTCCCCCACAAACTGTCCGATTGCCGCAATCATGCATCCCATGGCCATAAAAATCAGGCCAATGGCAACAGACACGGTGCTTTGCTCCTCTATCCACACCATAATTGAAACCACCAAGCCGATGAAATTCAGTGCTGTTCCCGTCGCTGAAAAAATTCTGGCATCCGGCTTTTCATCAGCGGCATCTGGCTTGGGCTCAATTCCTTTTAGGAGATAATCGGTTGTTACCTCAAAGCACTCGCTTAACAGAATGATCTTTTCCAAATCCGGAAGACTTTGTTCGCTTTCCCATTTTGACACGGTCTGTCTTGATACGCCAATCCGATCCGCCAATCCCTCCTGGGACATTCCTTTTGCTTTTCTCAATGTTTGTATTCTGTCTGCTACATTCATACCTGCTCCTCCTTATTTTGGCCTAAGGGCATCCCATAATGCATGCCCTTGCCAGTCCCCTTTATCCGAACGAGTTTCCAGTCACCAAAGGCATGTGTCTGCAAATTTTTCCGGAATTGTCGGGATACTGCTGCTTTTGATAGGAGTATTCTATCAGAAACGGCGGTTGCATTGCCACCAAGCTTCCGTGGAAAAATGTCAATGGTTCCTGACAATTTGAAATCATTTCCGGTCATTGGCATTTTTCTGCATCCCGTCCATGAATTGCCCATTCCAGCAGCTCTCGGACAAATTTAGGCGTAATCACCATAGGCGGACTGGCAGAAAAGGGGTACCAATAATATTCCCATTTTCCGGAGGTTTCTTTTCCTTGGAATATTCTTCCTTTATTGACAATGAAAAAGTCTCCTTCTCCCACCCGACAGGAGAGAGCAAGGCTTTTGTCCGGCGAAACAACTGTCAGCCAAGGTTTGCCGCAGTCGTCATCTTCCTCCCTCGCCCACCAGATATACTCTTTTTCTTCATAAATAAGGATTCTTCTGCCCTTTTTCGAAACGCCCATATTATAATTACTCTTTCAATTCTTGGCCATTCACACTATATGCCGCATTCTCTGCAACCATGTAGGACTCTGTTCTTGGCTGAAAATTATAAACAACAGCATGAGGATTAATATTACTGCTCATTAATTCCGCCTGTTTTATCACAATGTCAACAGCACCTTTAGCTTTTTCAGGCGGATACTTATACTTTCTTAAAAGATGCTTTACCTGTGTCCTCATATAGGCACGAGCCGACTCCTTTTTATCCCAGTCAACAGTTCTGCTTCTACGGATCAATTCCGTTAATTCTTGTGCCATTTCCACTAACACTTTGTCTTGCATCTCTCTGAGAACTTCCGGATCTGCTGACAAGGCATCATAAAAAGCTAATTCCTCTGTTGACAACCCCTTTTCATCTCCAGCTCTATAAGCTTCTGTCATTTCTTTTGAAAGATTTAGTAATTCTTCTATAACCTCAGCACTGGTAATCATTCTATTATTATACATCTTTAGTATTTTCTGCATCTTCTCAGAAAAAAGCTGTGACTTCACAACTCCTGTTCTTGCAAACACACGAATATTATCTTCCAACAATTTACGAAGCATTTCTGCTGCAATATTTTTATGTTTCATCCTGCGGATTTTTTCCATGTACTCCTCTGATAAAATTGAGATTTCCGGATTCTTTTTTCCTGCTTCTGCAAAAATATCATAAACACCGTCCTGCTCAATTGCCTGTTCTAACAATTTCATAATCCTTGAATTTATTTCATTTGTTGTAATCCCAATTCGTCGGGCAGTCTTGCAAAGCCCGGCTTTCACACATTTAAAAAATTCAATCTCCTGCTTTATCTTAGCATCAAGCATGCTTCTGCAAAGTGTTTCCGCCTGACTAAGTGCCGTAGCTTCACGAATAAAACTTTTTTGTTCGTCTTCTTCCATTCCAAGGGCAAAATCAACTCCCTCTACTATCATAGCAAGACGTAAAGAATCTTCCGAACCAAAAAATGCAGAATAATCAAATCCATAGAATATATCTCGCATAATTTCCAACTTTGCCAATGCGATAGAAAAAGCCTGTCCTAAATCCGGAACCTTGTCTTGATCACGTTTGGTATACTGCTTTAAAGCATACTTCAACTCTGCTGCCATACCTATGTAGTCAACAATCAAACCTGCTTCCTTATCTTTGTACACACGATTGACACGAGCAATGGCCTGCATTAGGTTATGTCCTTTCATAGGCTTGTCAATATACATTGTCGCCATAGACGGAACATCAAATCCCGTCAGCCACATATCCACCACGATTGCTATTTTAAACTCACTGGAATCGTCCTTAAATTCCAGCATTAGTCCATCTCTATATGCTTTATTTCCAATCACATCATGCCAGTCCTCATCATCCTGATTGCTGGATGTCAGAACAACTTTCACTTTCTGTTTCCATTCTGGCCGTTTTTCCAGAATGATTCTGTACAAATTAATGGCAATACGGCGACTCATACATACAATCATTGCCTTTCCTGTAAGTACATACTGCCTGTCCTCATAATGTGCTATGATATCATCTGCCAAAAGTCTCAGTCTTTCCTTTGAACCTATAATTGCTTCAATGGTAGATAAATCAGACTTTGACTTTTCTATAGCCATCTCCGATGCTTCCCCTGCCATTTTTTCATATTCTGCATCTATCTTTTTCAGCAGTTCTTCATTCAGTTTTATTTTTGTAGTCCGATTTTCATAATAAATAGGCACAGTTGCTCCATCTTCTACGGCCTGTGTCATATCATAAATATCAATATATTTTCCAAAAACTTCTACTGTTGACCTGTCATCAAAATCAATCGGTGTTCCGGTAAATCCGATAAATGTGGCATTTGGCAAAGAATCTCTCATATATTTTGCCATTCCGTATTTCCACTCTCCGGTCTCCCTATCCAGCTTTCCTTCCAGGCCATACTGAGAACGATGTGCCTCATCTGCCATAAATATAATATTGCTCCGCTCACTCAGTATTTGGCTGCTTTCCCCAAATTTCTGAATTGTAGTAAAAATAATACCACCAGCATTTACCCTTAGCAGCTCTTTCAGATTCTCCCTGTTCTTTGCCTGCTTTGGCGTCTGTCGCAGCAATAGCTTAGAACTGGAGCAAAACGTAGCAAAAAGCTGATTGTCCAAATCATTTCTATCTGTCAATACTACAATGGTAGGATTATTAAATTCCGGATTGCTGACAATACAGCCAGTGTAAAATACCATAGACAGGCTCTTCCCACTGCCTTGTGTATGCCATACCACTCCAACTTTTCTACTATGCGTCTTCAAAGCCTGCCTTGTACACTCTACAGCTTTTCTTACTGCAAAATACTGATGATATCCTGCAATAATTTTTATGGTTCTTCCTTTGCTATTCTGGAACACGATAAAATTACGTATCAGATCTAAAAGTCTTACTTTTGGAAATACTCCATTTAAAAGAACTGTAAAGAAATTGACGCTTCTTTCTTCCGGTTTTTCTCCGTTTTCAGATTTCCAAACCATATATCGGGTAAAGTCAGATGTGATAGTTCCCATACGAGTGTCGAGGCCGTCACTGATAACATTAAAAGCATTATAATAAAATAACGAGGGGATATCCATTTGGTAATTTTTTACCTGCTTATAGGCATTTTCGATTGTAGCATCTTCATTAGTAATATTTTTTAGTTCAAATAATACCAATGGAATACCATTCACAAATACCAGAACGTCTGGCCGTTTATTTTTATATTCAATTACTGTATATTGATTGATAACATGGAATTTATTCTTTTCAGGATCTGTAAAATCAATCAGTTTTACTGTATAAGTACGCAGTTCTCCATTCACTCGGTAATTTACAGGGACACCTTCAATCATATATTTATGAAAAGCTGCATTCATATCCTCCAATTTGAGCAGTCCTAAGTTCTTAATAGCTTTGTAGGCCTCTTCTACCATGTCGCTTCTAATACCTTGATTTATTTTAAATATGGCGTCCTCAAAGCAGTCTTTTAATATCACTTCATGATAATCTCTATTGATATCCGGCCCATAGAGATACTCGTATCCATTCTTTTGTAATTCTGCTATGATCACTTGTTCTAAGGTATTTTCATTAATAGGCATAATATCAAGTCCTTTCACAGCTATATTTCTGTGTTTATCATAGAATTTGTATCTTATTTTATGTACTAATCTGCAGATTTTATGGCATTAAATGCAGATTTGTTGGTAAGTTCAGTTTTTTAGGATATTCATCTTTTATATGTCTAATAAACGATAATTTACTTCAGCAAGCTAATGCACTTTTTGATAATGCTATTCATCAGTCTGCTTCAATTTCTTATGTTGAACTGGGGGCATTAGCTGATGTAAAAGGTGGAAAACGGTTACCTAAAGGCGTGAATTTAATTACATCAGCGAATTCGCATCCATATATCCGAGTTCGTGACCTTAATAACACAGTATTTGCTTCACTATCTACTGAACATGAATACGTTGATGATGAAACACAAAAAAGCATTTCTCGATATATCGTATCAACAGACGATGTGTTACTATCCATCGTAGGAACTATTGGTTTAACCGCAATTGTTGATCATACATTGGATAAAGCCAACTTAACAGAAAACTGTGTCAAACTCACTAACATTAAAAAGGTTACACCTGAGTATCTTTTGCTATTTCTACGCTCTTCTCAAGGTCAAGAAGAAATATCAAAAGGTACTGTGGGTGCGGTTCAGTTAAAGTTGCCGATTAAAAATATTCAGTCAATTTCCGTTCCATTGCTTAGTGCTGAGGAAATCCAGTCCTTGGGCGAAGTGCTATCGGCTCTCTTTTCTCAGATATCTTATAATATTATTGAGACAAAACAGTTAACTAATATACGAAACACCTTTTTACCAAAACTTATGTCCGGCGAGATTGATATATCTGACATCAACTTCTAAGCCACCCATAAATTCGAAAAAGCCTGCGACATTTTCTCGTTACTGACGTAATCCAAAGAAACGCCAACCTCTGGCTTGTAATGCGGTGGTAAATTATCGTTTATAGCATTATTTTTTTCAATCTTATCATCTATCACAGATAAGTAACTTGCTATTTTTCTCTGCACATCCAAATTATCTGGCACATCTACAATCAATTTACAGATATCGTTTCTATTTACAGACCCAAAAACAGTTCCACTTTCTTTGTTTATCAATTGTGGCACACAATATTTCATCAAATAATATAAGAACTCCTGATTTCCATTTTTCATGTGCAAAGAACATACTCCTCTTCCTAAACACGTGCCAATTGGAGTAATATTCAAATCCCCAACAGGTGCCCTGACACTCATAATCACATCACCTGCTACAGCAGTTTTAGTTGGTGCCGTAGTATATGTATCAAATGTAGGGTATTTTCTGCCAAATGTCCTATTTCCTTGCAAAAAAGGCATTCCCTTGCCATCTCTATTATATGTATTAGATTTGGGAGATTGTCCCATAGTAACATTTACAATTTCATCCAATCTCACTCTCATATAAGTCTCCTACCCAATATATTTTTTATGAGCAAATTTAACATTACTCTGCTTTACCATTGCGTACTTCATTGTTGTATCTATCCGTTGATGTCCTAAAAGTCTCTGCAACTGCTCTACTGGCATACCTTTGTCTATCGCCATAGTTGCAAGTGTTCGGCGAAACTTATGTGGATGCATCTTAGGTATGTCCAAACGTTTCCCCATCTCACGCAATCGTACTTCAACTCCACCTATTTTTAATCGTTCGTATGGTGCTTTTAAGGAAACAAATAATGCCTTATTTCCATCTCTTCGACTGTTTAAATAGTTTTGAAGATGAATCTTCGTTCTTGCATCAAAATAAACTACCCGTTCTTTATCTCCTTTACCAAACACAACACATTCCCGCTCTGAGAAATTAATATCTTCTCGATTCAAAAGTACCAACTCACCAACACGCATCCCTGTAGAGGCCAACATATCTATCAAAGCCAAATCACGAAGATTATTACAGCTATCACGCATTAACTCCAAAGCCTCATCTGTATAAGTGTCCTTTACCGTAATTGCCGTTTTTACTTTATGAATCCTACGAACGGGGCTTTTTATTATATAATCCTCGTCTTCCAACCATGAAAAAAAGCTTGATAATATCCTACGTATATTATCAATTGTTACTCTGCTTGAATTTTTTCTTAATTGATATTCTGTCAGATAAATACGCAGATCATCCGTTTCTATTTCTTGTATCCTTTTAGGAATCTTATCCAACATAGCTTCAATAGTTGTTCTATAATACCTTAATGACTTTTCCGAACATCCTTCTACCCGCTTTGCTGCAATAAATTGTCCTATTAATTTTATATTGTGATTTTCAACATCAATTTCTGCATTTTGCTCTTTGCTGATTTCAACCATTGCAAGTTCAAATTCCAAAACCCTTTGTAAATGTGCACACTGCGAATTATTTAAATATGGAAGCAT
Organism: Clostridia bacterium; assembly: GCA_910574255.1. GTDB lineage: Bacteria > Bacillota > Clostridia > Lachnospirales > Lachnospiraceae > Laedolimicola. Next base: position 18,698 of record CAJTAK010000024.1, on the reverse strand, counting down.
TCCTTGCAGAACTTGTCTTATTAACTTTTGTTTCATAGCCTTTTCTCCCTTTCGTATTTAAGAGAACGACTATTCAACGGCAGTTCCCAGGCATTTAACTCTTGCCGTTGGTAAGAGTTTTACTTGCAAATGCTCATCCTATACTTTAATTATTTCTATAAAATCCTTCCCCACTGTATTCTGACCATTTTATATACATATCTTTATAATGCTGCTTTATAAAATCCTGTATTTTTCTTATTTCTCTATCATTTAGCACTCCACGATTCTGTAAAACCGTATCCCCATTCTCCTTTACAAAAAATTTGGCGGAACCGGCTTCTGTAAGCTTGCGATCACTTGCATGAACATGCATACATTCAATAACACAAAAGGAGGTAAAATACAAATAATATCCGGCCACTTTGAATTCATAATATTTCGGCATTTCAATCCTCCATGTATTTTCTATTTTCATTTAAATAATCACTTGCAATACTAAGTTCAATGTCATCCATACTTGTTTCAAGCACTTCACCCTTTTGGGAAAACACTACTGCTTTGTCCGGCCTATGAAGATTCAAAACCCGAAACCCCTCTTCACAACACTTAAACGCATACCCATTTACAATAACATCTGCTTCGTCTGCTACTTCTTTAATATTAAGCATATTCTACCCTCACTTCCTTTATTGGTTTTAAAAATTCATCTACATCAAAATATAATTTTTCCAGAATAGGAACTAGATCAATGTATTCTTCTTCATCCTGATTGTTGTGGCTATATTTTGCCATAACAACCAAGTACCCATGATCCCATTCTTTTACTGAACTATAATACTCCAATGAATAAGGTGCCTTAAAGCGAATTACATGACTGCCAAATTTAAATATTGTATAATTTGATTTGCTACTTAATATTGCATATTCCATGTCATACACCTTCTTTCATAATGATTTATTATAAACGATAATTTAGCGGCTTAGATGTCAAATTCGGAGACATCAAGTTCACCAGACATTAACTTTGGTAATATAGAGTCACGCAATGATACAAGATGCTGATTTTCACAAATATTATTGTCTATCATATTATAGTAGTCCTTAAGAATTTGTGTAAATTGCAATTCTATATCAGGTGGGGCGATTATAATAGGTAGACGTTGAACATTCTCAAATCGTATTTGAGGAAATGTTCCCGATCTTGATTCTGCCTCGATTTGTAATTCATTAATAACATCTTGCGTGGTTAAAAAATGATATAGTCTATGAGAATCCATTTCACGAGAACGTATAACCATTAACTTTGTCGATACAACATAGTCATCCGCCTGAAAATTAACAAAGGCAAAATGTCGATTGATAGGACGAATTTCACTATATAGGATATCATTGGTCTTAATTGACTTCTTTGCTTGTCCTGGCATATCCTGGACTAGAGAATATGTCGAATGCAGGAAATGACCATTTTCAATATCGCCAGTATTCAGAAAAACAAGCTTTTCTTTATCAAACGAATGCCTGATGGAAATACTATCACATAATGTTCCAAGAGGAACACAGTTCCACCCTGCCGGAAGTTCATCAGAAGGTAAGTATGGGTATGTAGCACGATAAATAGTGTCAAGCTGTTGATATAAATTATCGTTTATAGCTTTATTTAATTGAATTTTATCATCCAAGCATTTCAAAATCCCTGCAATTTTTCTCTGTTCTTCTATATCTGGTACATCAACAACAATATTCTTAACTACATCCATTTGAACTCGTTGCCTTCCAGATGAACCTACCATGGACTTTATTGCTGGTTCTCTAACCTTAGAGCTACAGATTAAATAATATAAATAGTCAGAATCTACAATACCTTTTTTTGCCCGAAAAACAATATACTCTGTAGAACCAAATCCCACTTCACCATCATTTAACAAATTTACTAATGATATCTTTCCATTCTCAAGGCAAGGTGTTATTCTTGCCATAATTGTATCCCCATTTCTAAATTTCGTTCCACCCAAAAATTTTTCTAAAGACACTTCTGATATATCCCTACAAAATGGCTGAAGTTTATCCATTGCAACCTTTTTGGCCATTACCCCCTTTTTTAGTGACTCTTTTGGATTAAATTCTGCAATATCTGAAAGTTTCATTTTATCCCCATCAGATTTCATACCCTATCGCCCCCAGATTCTTCTTTATTTTTTCCTGAAGTTCAATAGATTCTTTAAACATTTCTGAAAGCTCAGAAGTCAATCTCTGCATTTTCTCATCAAACGGCTCTCCATCATCTTGTTCTTGCTCTATACCAACATATCGCCCTGGAGTCAAAATATAATCCTGCTTCTCTATATCCTCTGATGTTGCCTCCTTGCAAAAACCTTGAATATCTTCATATGCTTTTCCCTGTCTCCAATTCTGATAAGTGACTGCAATCTTCTTAATATCGTCTTCTGACAACTCACGAACTTTCCGATCTATCATATGCCCTAATTTTCTTGCATCTATAAAAAGCACTTTATTTTGGGATTGTTCTGTTTTTCCTTTTCTCATAATCCAAAGAGAAACCGGAATACCTGTAGAATAAAATAGCTGACTTGGCATTGCTACAATGCATTCAACAATATCACCTATTATCATATTTTTTCTAATATTTCCTTCATTGGATGTGTTAGAGCTTAAAGAACCATTTGCTAAAACCGTCCCGCACACTCCACCTGCCGGACTTAAATGATGAATCATATGCTGTAGCCACGCAAAATTAGCATTCCCTACTGGCGGAATTCCATATTTCCATCGGACATCCTCCTGCAACCTTTCTCCACCCCAATCCGATACATTAAATGGCGGATTAGCCAAAATATAATTTGCTTTTAAAGTCTTATGCTGATCATCATGAAATGAATCCGCATTATGCTTCCCAAGATTCGCCTCCAACTGGCGGATTGCCAGATTCATCTTTGCTAATTTCCATGTTGTTGGATTACTCTCCTGACCAAAAATAGAAATCGCTCTAAGATTCCCCTGATGTTCCCTTACAAATCGAGCTGACTGGCAAAACATACCGCCACTGCCGCATGCCGGATCGAAAATCTGCCCTTCAAAAGGCTCAATCATTTCCACCAGAGTCTTTACAATACAAGGTGGTGTATAGAACTCTCCCCCTAATTTTCCCTCCTTACTTGCAAACTTATTTAAAAAATACTCATACACACGCCCCAGAATATCTCTTTCCTGAGCCGCTGTTGAACCAACCTCTATATTGGTAAACAAAGCCACCAGCTCACCCAAACGTGTTTTATCAAGTTCTGCTCTGGAATAATTCTTTGTCAAAACACCCTTTAATGAATTATTCTCTCTTTCTATCGCTTCCATTGCATGATCAATCACGCTTCCAATCTCCGTGCCAGCAGCATGCTTTTGGATTTCCAACCACCTTGCCTCCCTGGGAACCCAGAAAATATTATCTGCCAAATATTCATCCCTATCTTCTTCATCACCGTATCCTTCTTCCAAAAGAACCTGATACTTTTCCTCGAAAGAATCTGATACATATTTCAAAAATATAAGTCCTAACACTACATGCTTATATTCTGCTGCATCCATATTAGAACGCAATTTATCTGCTGCCTGCCATAGTTTCTCTTCAAAACCAATATTGGTTGTCCCTGTCGCCATAAATACCCCCTACTAATACATATCAGTTCTTTATATAAAAATTAGTTTATCATACTTGATTTCTTTTTTCCACTCCTACCCCATTTCCAACACGACAAACACATAAATGTTTCCATCCTCTTCAACCTGTCCGGCACCTGTAATAGATTGTTCATAATCTATTTATTCATGCATTTGTCGTAACATTATCCCTTTAACTATCAGCCCCTCATTCCACACACTTACATTCCTGCCATAAAAAACGGTAATAAGAATTATTATAATCCGTATTCTCATAGTCATTCACAAACTCCGGTTTTACAATATAAGCTTTCCCATTATATGTATGCAGCTTAATTTCTTTATCAAAAAATGCTCCCAAGCTGCCATAATATATCATCTGGTTAATCACTTGAACCGCATTTTCAACCTCATTTACAGCTACTTTTTCAATTCCAATATCCGGTCTTCCAAATTTTCGCATTCCCCTCGTATGAAGCCACATGAAACCATCCTCCATTTCTGACGAGAGAATCGTTACATGATTATAGGGGTTAAATTCCTGTTCAAAAAATTTATTTGTCCATTCCTGGGATGAATAGAGTGTAAATGTCTGCAGATCAAGCACCCCTATAGCGTCATTTTCTATAAGTGCCTGAATAAACCCAATTGTATTTCGCATGTAGCTTAGATTCTCATCCTGCTGTATTTCACCACGAATAACTGCCCAGTTATCTGTATTTTCTACCTTTTTGTAGAGATCGTGTTTTTCTCTGTCAAGTATTTTACCTATATTGCCTCCCAGTAATGACTGCATGTAGGAATTGTTCTTTTCTCTATTATAAAATACAAAATCCAAACCTTTTGGGAAACCATCAACATGATGCTTTTCTCCTGAAACCTTCAATTCCTGATCTTTTACGCCAAATATTATATAAAATAATAAGGGATGACAATTTAAATCCCTATAATAGGGCCTTTCAAAACTCATTCTTCACAATCCTCCAAATTCCGTTTACACAAATTATAATAACACAAGCAATCAAAAAACACTTAGATATATTTGCTCAATTTTCACAGTATCATTATTTTCATTGTCCTTATTTTGCTCAAAATCGCTATTTTTCTTTCCCCCTTTGCCCCAAATCACTATTTTTGTTCCCCCGATTATGCCCCAAATCGCACTTTTGCTTCTTTCATTATAATATGAAACCATACCATTTCAATCCCTTTTCCATATCCTCTCACCAGCCCCACAAGAATCCATAATAATATAGCTTCTCCAAAGGAAATATCTACAGAAGCATCCATCAGATACCTTCCACAACGTAAAAACGGGACTGGCACAAAATAGGCCGGCAGGCTTTTCCAATATCAAGTGTCCGGCTGTTCACGAACGCTCTGTATGATATGAACGGATATTACCCTAAGCAGCCTCCATAACTGGAAAAACTTCTCTTGGGTAATGTCCGTTCAGAGCATACTGAGTGTACGTGAACCGTCCGAACACTGATATGGAAAAGTCTGCCGGCCTATTTTGTGCCAGTCCCGAACACCACCTCCCGGGAAACCTCACGCATTTTTCCTTTCAGGCACCACCATCCCAGCCAACTGTTCCAAAATATTCCCACCCCCATTCACCGAGATCGATCCCACCTTATCACAGATCCTCTCCAAATACTCCAACTCCTTCAACCGATACAACACCGGATTCTCCTCCATCAGCTTCGCCGTATTCAAAAGACTTCTGGTGGAAGCCACCTCCTCCCGACGCATAATCACATTGGCCTGTGCTTTCTTCTCCGCCACCAGAACCGTATTCATAATATCCCGAATCTCCCCCGGCAGAATGATGTCTTTGATCCCCACATCCAGAACCTCCACACAGTATTCCTCCTGCACCTCCAAAAGCCTCTGCCCCAGCACACGTCCAATCTCCTCTTTCTGAGCCAAAAGCTCATCCAGACGAAACTGTCCCACATACTCTCTTGCCGCAAGCTGAACCCGGGTATACAAAAGCTTGGAAGCTCCCTCCATCTTCTTCACCAGCTCCAAAGGCTTCGTAATCCGATAGCTGCACAAAATATTGAGCCTGATTCCCACCTTATCCGCCGTCAAAATCTCCTGGCCGGAAATATCCAGCTGCTGCACTTTCAAATTAAAGATCTTACAGGACACCTCATGAGCATAATTCCAGTAATAATAAGTTCCGCAGGCAAGCTCCCTGTCAAAATGCCCGTCTATGTACAAAAGCCCTGTCTCCCCCTCACCAATGACCACCTTCTTATAGAGCCGTGTAGGAATCAAATGGCGGTACATTCCGGGCACCTGCTCTTCCGTCATTTCCGTACCGGTCACATCCACCAGCCGAACCTCATTTTCCTCAAACACATTCCAATAGAGGGCCTCCCCGTCCATCAAAACCTGCTTGTAAATACCGTCCACCATATGAATCCCGATACAATGATCTGGAATACGCACCCGCACCACACGCTTTGCAAACTCCGGCTGCCGCATCAAAAGCTCCACCGGGAGCTTCTTCGTATCCACCTTGCCCATCATAGATACAATCCGAAGCTCATATCCAAGGAAAGAAAAAATCTGATGCTTTCCGGCAAACAAAAGTCCCTCCAAAATTCCATTCTTCAGCAGATATCCGCATTCCTGCTCCTTAATCAAATACTTCATTTCTATCCCCTCTTTCTCACATTTTTCTAAACCAAATGCATACATCTTAAAACGCATTTGCCTTACATTCTTCATAGGGAAGTGCGTCTGCTTTTCCCACCGCCGAAATGGGGATGGCTCCTTAAGAAAGAGTTCTGCCGGGAGGATCCAACCCCTGAGAGGCAGATTGTCCCTTTTGATCTGCTTTCGGTATCCAAAGCCATACTGCCTTTCTGCGGCCGGAAGTCCTGTTCTATCCGAAGAAATGGAAATCTCCAAATCTTTGATATCCCAGGCTCCCCGGGAAAAGCCAAACACCTTCTTCCGTCTTCTGGTTTTGCAATTGACAGTTGCAAATAAATTTTACGATCGCTTTAACCACTTAGCCACCCATTCTCACATGGGGGAGGATTCGAACCTCCGAACATCGTTTTTTGCATCCATTCCGGAATGCCATCGGCTTAGAAAGCCGCCGCACCGCTCAGGCTAAAGCCTGAAAGCCATGGGATATGGACACACTCTATATCAAACCGGCCTTTGCCGGTAGATATCAATATTGAAAACTTTGAATTCACTTTCCTGTTACAACCATATCATACAAAAAAAGGAATCCTGAATCATATAAAAAAAGTTGCGAACTTTAAAAATCTTTTTATTACTTCTAGGGGATGATTGCGAATGTCTAAATATCGCTGAATATCTGATATTTTTCTTGACAGAACTAATTAGATTTGTATTTATGGCATTTCTTATTCGCCAGGCACGGTATAGAAGTGAATAAATGTTTTGCTATGCAGTAATCGACACAAACGTCCTTGTTTCCGCATTGCTTTCAAGTCACGATGATACTGCTACTGTTCTGGTGATCAAAAAACTATTCTCCGGAGAGGTGATTCTGCTTTTCAATGATGAAATTCAATCATATAATCACCTCCGTTTCCTGTTCGGCATAGGTTAGTTTATGCCAACCGCCATCTTCAATAAATGCGGCCGCTTTTTGTCAGCCGCTGCCAACTGATTTTAAGTATATCTATCCGGTATTCCATTGTCAATAGGATATGGATTCAGCGATCTTTCGCACATTAGCATTCTTATTTTCTTTTTGTTGTAATATTTCATTTTCTTATATCATCCCTGATAAAAATAACAGCATCATCTATTTACTGACACGCATTATGCCGTCTCCTGCATTTACCTCATCAGCGCCGATCCTTTCCGCAGCAGCAAACTGATCCGTATTGGTAACTGCCATAATCACTGTTGCCGGATGGCCTGGCCCTGCTTCGCCATAGCCCAAAAGCCCTCTTTGTTCATCTCCGTCGTATCCACGCCTATGCAAAGCACCTCCACTGTCATTTTTTTTGTCTATTTTCTAATTTTACTTATCAAACAAGCAAAAAATGTCGATATATTTTGGAAAAGCCATATGAAAAATAACAATTATTTTTCGAATCCGGCAATTATGAGCAGCAGAAAATAAAAGGAGATTAGAGACATGATTAACTACATACGAAATTTAAAAATCAGACTAAAGCTTTATATCCTTATAGGAGTTGCGCTGGCTGGCATGCTTATTATCGGCGGTATGTCATTTTATCTTATGGGCCGAATGAATGATATGACAAATGATATATCAACAAGCTGGCTTCCCAGTGTTGATACGGCAAGAGATTTGACCGCTACCCTTTCTAATATTCGTCTTAATGAACTAGGATATCTTACCGCAATTTCGGATGAAGTGGAGGAATCCAGCCTTCGCTACCTTGAAAGTGAAAAACAAGAGATGGAGACCCTCTTAGCTGCATATAAGGGATTAATTGACGAAGAAGAACAAAATTTCTATAATAATGCAAATAATCTCTGGACACAGTACAATGAAGCGGACGAAGAAATGATGGCATTAGCCAAACAGGGCCGCACGGAGGACGCCCGTGCTATCCTGGAGGGCGAATGTGTAGGGCTTTATAATTCTTTAAACAGCGCCTTTAATGATATTATCACCTACAATACGGAAGGCAGTGATGCCGCAACAGAAGAAAGCCTTTTCCTCTACAGAACTGCCACCGGCCTTATGGCAGCGGTAATCATTGTTATAATCCTTGTGGGCGTTTTCTTCTCATTTGTGATTATACGCCTGATTAAGACTCCTATTTCCGAGATTGAGGATGCTGCCATAAAAATGGCAGAGGGTAATTTGGATGTAGAGATTTCCTATACCTCAAAAGATGAATTGGGTGTTCTCGCTGCACAGGTACGCAGATTAATCCGTAAGCTTCAGGTAATTATTGATGATGAGAATAAATTCCTTGCTAAGATGGCTGCCGGAGATTTTACGGTGGATTCTATCTGCGAACAAGAATATACGGGAGGCTTCTATCCTCTGCTTGTCTCTTTCCGGGGCATTGCGGAAAAGCTCAACGACACAATGCAGCAGATTAGCCAAAGCTCCTCTCAGGTTGCAAGCGGCTCAGAACAGGTATCCAACGGAGCACAGGCCCTTTCCCAGGGAGCAACCGAGCAGGCAAGCTCCGTGCAGGAACTGGCCGCCACCATTAATGAAATCTCCAACAAGGTAAATCAGAATGCGGACAGCGCACAGCAGGCAAATGTAACCGCAGGCAGCGTCAGCACGGAAATGAATGTGAGCAACGAAAAAATGCAGCAGATGATACAGGCAATGGATGATATCAGTAACTGTTCCAATGAGATCGGAAAAATCATTAAGACAATTGAAGATATTGCTTTCCAGACCAACATTCTTGCCCTTAACGCTGCCGTGGAAGCCGCCCGGGCAGGCACTGCCGGAAAAGGCTTTGCTGTAGTGGCCGATGAAGTCCGCAATCTGGCAAGCAAAAGTGCGGAAGCCTCTAAGAACACCTCTGTTTTGATTGAAAATTCATTAAAGGCCGTAGAAAATGGAACTCAGATAGTCAATGAGACAGCCCAGTCTCTGCTCCAGGCATTAAATGCCGTAAGTGAAATGACAGAGATTATCGGACAGATTTCAGAGGCCAGCAGCACTCAGGCTGATGCGATCTCTCAGATTACAATGGGAATTGATCAGATTTCCAGTGTTGTACAGACAAACTCCGCAACTGCGGAAGAAAGCGCAGCTGCAAGCGAAGAGCTTTCCAGCCAGTCACAGCTTATGAAGAGCCTTGTGGGAAGGTTTAAACTGAAAGGCAGTCCTCAAATGTTTTAAGCAGAATATCGCCTGAATCAAAAGAAATATATTGCAGTATACAAAGAAATGCTGCAAAAACTCTCTCCTGCCTTTCCGTTTTTCTTATCATAACGAAAACGAGACTTCATTAGAAGTCTCGTTTTGTTCATCATTTATATCTTCAGTCCCGCAGGGTATGCATTAGGATGCCCTGTATCTGTGGTTTCTGCTGCCTGGCCAGTCTTACGGTTCTTCGGGACTCTCTGGGCTTTCCGGGCTCTGCTCTCCACTTTCCTCATTTCCCAAAAGAGGGCTCTCGATACCACCAAGGACGCCTTCATCCTCCTGCCCCTCTAAATCTTTTTCTGTAGGCATCTTAACCTGCTCTCCTGTATTCGGATCTGTAAGCACGCCTTCCGGAGCCGGCTCATCTCCTCCCATATCTTCTTCTCCTTCCTCGCCGCCTTCTTCCCCCTCCTGTTCTGCTTTCTGCTGAGCTTTGGCAGCATTTTCCGCATCTACCTCATCCTGCATGTCCGCCGGAATCTCTTCCGTGGGGTATATATTCAAGTAAGGCATAGCTTCTTTCATAATATTCTTAAAAATCTCCTGAGCAAAAGAACTGCTTGCCTGGGTCTCTGAACTTGCCGCATTGGGCTCATCCACCACCACATAACAGACCACCTGGGGATTATCCACCGGTGCAAACCCAATAAAGGATACCAAATACTTTCTTGCAGAACGGGGAATCTTCTCAGCCGTTCCCGTCTTGCCGCCCATGGCGTAGCCTGCCACTCTTGCCTTTTTTCCCGTAGCATTATTTCCGTTGCCGTCTGCCTCTCCGTACATGGTGTGATACAGGTACTGGCGAATCAGGGAAGAGGTTTTCGCCGACACGGTCTGCTTTACCAAAACCGGGTTGATATTTTCCACCGTACCGCCATTGGAATCCAAAATCTTCTTTACCACATGAGGTTTATAATAGTATCCGCCATTGATTACGGAAGAAAAAGCACTGGCCACCTGAATCATGGTCATATTATAGCCCTGGCCAAAGGAGCTGGTTGCAAGCTCCGTAGGACCAATGGTATCTTTGCTGAATACGGTAGACGCATTGTTCGTCTCACCGGGAAGATCAATATTCGTCTTCAATCCAATATTAAAGATCTGCTGGTATTTTAAGAAATTATCATATCCTTCCATAGCAGCAATCTGCATCAATGCATCATTGCAGGAAAACATAAGGCTTCCTTCCAGCGTAATGATTCCATGTCCTGCTTTCTTTGCACATGTGATCGGCTTCTGTCCTTCCACAATCACCTGTTTGCCATCGCAGAGGAAAGTCATAGAATCATTAATTGTTCCCGTCTCCAATGCTCCCGCCACCGTAAGAGGTTTTACGGTAGAGCCCGGCTCAAAGCCGTCACTGATACAGAAATTCCGCCACATCTGGTTTTGGAGAAACAGAACCAGATTTTCCTTATCCAGCTTACCATTCGTTTCTAACTGCTGATATTCCCGCTCCAGCATATATCCCTGATCTACAAGAATATGAGGATTGCTTTCAATTGCATCATAAATTTCCTGAGGTATGTAGCCATTCTCCACCAGATCGTGAGGATCATTCAAATCAAAATCCACATCTCCTGCCATGGCAAGGATTTCCCCTGTCTGGGGATCCATCATAATGACACCAATATTTTTAGCCGCTGGTCCTTCTATATTTTTATTCGTATAGTCCTCTATAAACTTGTCAATGTACTTTTCTACAATTCCCTGAAGAGTTATATCTATGGCAGATACCACACTATTGCCGTCCGTAGCAGCTTTCACCGACTTTGATTGCTCCAAATCCTCATTTAAATAATTGTAGCTTCTGCCGTTGGTTCCATTTAGAATATTGCTGTACTCTTCCTCGATTCCTGTCTGTCCCTGATTGCCCGTTACCGTATAGCCTACCACATGACAGGCCAGAGAATTGTTAGGATAACGGCGAATATAGGAATCCTCAAACCAGACTCCTTTGATCTTCGTCCCCCGTTCTTTATCCTCCTGAATCTCCCGAAATGCTGCTGTCTCATCCTTGGTCAACTGACGCAGAAGGGGTACATAGCTGCTGTCCTTCTTCTCACTTAAGGTTGTGCGAAGCTCTGCCTCGTCAAGCTCAAAGCATTCCGTCAAAGCCTGTATGGTTGGTTCCACGCAGTCTTTTTCTGCATCCTCATCCTTATTTTGCAACAGTACTTTGGGATCCAGTATCAGGTTGTAAACCTTCTCACTGGTAGCCAGAATTGTGCCGTTCCGATCCAGAATGTCACCCCGTCGATAGGGAAGCAGCGTGCTGGCCGTGTCCTGCTGGGCCAAAACCTTCTTCGTGTACTTATCTCCATTTGTCCGGTTGATATAGGCCAGCCTGACATTTACACCAATTAAAGTAAGCACTATTATGGTAAATAATAGTGCCAGCTTTCCTTTCATGCGATGTTCCATTACGGCTTTTCTGCTCTGCCGCCTTTTTTGTACTGATTTTCTCACATTCTCACCTGTCTTTGGAACCAAGAATCCCCTTCAGTCCATTGTCTGCCTTGGGAATCTCTCCATATTGTCTTACATAGTCACTGCCCTGGCCGTCATACAGTATCACCTGATCAGCTCCCGCATATACCATGCCCAACTCATTGATCGCAATTTCCCGAATCTCCTCCAGATCCACGGAGGAAGTGACCCGGTTGTATTCATCATCATTTTCTGCTTTCAGCTCTGACAGTTGTGCTTCCAATGCTGCAATGTTTTTCATTCTGGCCGAATTATCCGCCTGAAGCTGTAGATAACCAGCACATACCCAAAGGGCTACTATTGATGCAGCGGTCAGAAACAGGGAATATCCAATGCTTAGATACCGCACCTTTTCCCGTCTGTAATGATGTACCCGGGGGCGATGCGCCTGCCTGTCTCTGGAACCTTTTCTTGGCTCTTCTACAACTTGAAGCTTACGGGCTGCTGTGCCATTAACATAAGTCTGTCTGCTTTTATTGGAAGCTTTTCTTTTGTCTGTATACATGCTTCTAATTTCTGCCATTTGCTTCTCACAATTCTCACTCAGATCCGCTCAAAAACTCGAAGCTTTGAGCTCTTAGATCTTTTATTTTTTATCAATTCCTCCTCACTTGGAACAATTGGCTTTTTAACAGCTAACCTGCCCTTCGGTTTGTTACCACACACACACACAGGAAAATTAGAAGGGCAGGTGCAGGGATTTTCATTTGTCTTAAAAATGGTCTTTACAATCCGATCTTCCAGGGAATGGAAGGTTATAACACAAATTCTCCCCCCCGGCTTCAGCAGATCGATCATATCATCCAATGTACTTTTCAGAACTTCAAGTTCTCCATTCAATTCTATCCGAATAGCCTGAAAGGTCTTTTTCGCCGGATGGCCGCCGTTCATGCGCACCTTTGCAGGAATGGCGCCCCTGATAATCTCCGTAAGTTCTCCGGTAGTCTCGATGGGTTTCTTCTCTCTGGCCGCCGCAATATGCTTGGCAATGTTCTTTGCAAACTTGTCCTCGCCATAATCCCGAATGATGCGGAATAATTCCGGCTCCGTATATCCGTTCACAATGTCTCTTGCCGTTCTTAGCTGCCTTTGATCCATCCGCATATCCAGAGGCGCATCTTCCCGATATGTAAAACCGCGCTCGGCAGAATCCAACTGGTAGGAGGAAACCCCCAAATCCAGTACAATTCCGTCTACTCTGTCTATGCCAAGCTTCTGTAATTCCTGACGCATATTGCAGTAATTGCTGCGGACAATGGCAACTTGATCTCCAAACTCCCGAAGGCGCTCTCCTGCTGCCTTAATGGCATCGGCATCCTGATCGATTCCTATCAGCCTGCCCTTTTCCCCGAGACGCTTACACACCTCATAAGCGTGTCCGCCTCCGCCCAGGGTCCCGTCCACATAGATCCCGTCCGGTTGAATATTCAGCTGTTCAATAGTCTCTTCTAAGAGAACCGACACATGTGCAAATTCCATTTAAGCCTCCCGCCTGCCTCGTCCGCTGCCGGATGAGGCTTGTCCATCAAAGCCAAACGAATTAAATATCCAACCCCAGATCTGTCAACTGACCTGCAATCTCATCCATATCAATCTCTTCGTAATTGTTATTCTGATTCCACTTCTCCTCGCTCCAGATCTCGATCCGGTTCAGAAGTCCTGCCAGAACTACATCCTTCTCAATCTCCGCAAACTTGCGAAGGGTTGCAGGAATCAGAATCCTCCCCTGCTTGTCAAATTCGCAGGAAGTGGCGCCTGCAGTAAGAAATCTTACGAAAGAACGGGCGTTCTTGTTAGTCGTGGGAAGCTTCCTCAGCTTCTCCTCGTATTCCTCCCACTCTTTCATGGGAAACACAAAGAGACAGCCGTCCAGTCCTCTGGTTACAATAAATTCTTCCCCTAACTGCTCCCGAAACTTGGAAGGAATGATGAGCCTGCCCTTGGTGTCCACCGAATGGTTGTATTCGCCGCGGAACATAGCGCTCACCCCTCTTTCGTTCTATTTTAGGTTTGATTCTCCACTACTTTATACCTAAAAACCACTTTCCACCACTTTTCACCACTTATGAATTAATAGTATCTCACTTTTTTGCAAAAATCAAGCATTTTTGGAGGTAATTTTAAAGGAATTTTTAAGAAATTTCCCCCAAAAAAGAGGACTTCTATATCTTGTGGCGGCATCTGACATGATGCCTAGATATAGAAATCCTCTTTCTAAGTTGTGATTTATGTTTTTCTGCCAGCTTTCTGTCAGCGGCAGTTTCTGGTATAATGTACTATCGTCAGGAACTGCTCAACCTTATTTTATGCTTGTATGCCTGCCGTCTCTTGGACGCATCCGATAAAACCAGATAATTCCGCTTACAGTGCTGATAGAGATTACAATCAGCATAATATGGGAATATTCCCCCACCAGATAAGCAATTCTCCCCCACGATTCCCCTAAGACGGCTCCTAAGGAGACTAATGCCGTATTCCAGAGAATGGTTCCCGCTGTGGTATATGCCAGAAAGCTTCCCATAGGCATCCGGCTCATACCGGCCGGTATGGAAATCAAGCTGCGTACAATCGGGATAAAACGGCAGAAAAATACGGTTTTTGTCCCCTTCTTAAGAAACCAGTCATCTGCCTTTGCCACATCCACAGGCTTTAAACAGAGCACTTTTCCCACCGGGCCTGCCACCAGCCGCATCAGACGCTCCCGATTAAGAAGCCATCCTACACCATAAAGAACCAGGGCTCCTGCCAGAGAACCTAAGGTAGAATAAAAAACCACTCCAAAAACGGAGAGCCTGGTATATGTAGTCAAAAAACCTCCGAAAGGCAGGATGATCTCTGACGGAATAGGGGGAAAGATATTCTCCACTGCAATCAGAAAGAAGATACCCGGATAGCCGTATTGTTCCATAAGGGCCATAATCAGTTCTCGCAATTGCCACCTCCGCAAATGCTTTATATTCTGTTTACAGCCTATGCAGAAAAAGGGCAGAAAATGCTTTTCTGCCCCTTTCTTCTATCACAATATCCTCTGTATATTATACATTAAACCGGAAAAGAATTACATCCCCATCCTTCACTACATACTCCTTGCCTTCCAGTCCAACCAGCCCCTTTTCCTTGGCGGCCGAATAAGAGCCGCAGTCTAAGAGATCCTGATAGTTCACCACCTCGGCCCGGATAAATCCCCTCTCAAAGTCAGAATGAATCTTTCCTGCCGCCTGAGGAGCCTTGGTTCCCTTTTTAATTGTCCATGCCCTGGTCTCTGTCTCTCCGGCTGTCAGATAGCTGATTAAGCCAAGAAGACTGTAGCTTGCACGGATCAGCTTCTCAAGTCCTGATTCCTTTAATCCCAAATCCTCCAGGAACATGGTCTTTTCCTCATCATCCAGCTCCGCAATCTCCTGCTCTATCTGAGCACAGATGACAAACACTTCATTCCCATATTCCTCTGCAAAGCTGCGTACCTCCTGTACATATGTGTTAGCTGCTCCGTCATCTGCCAGATCATCCTCTGCCACATTTGCCGCAAAAATCACCGGCTTGGCAGTCAGGAGATTATATCCTGCCATCCACTCCTGCTCGTCCTCATCCTCAATCTCAAAGCCTGTTGCCATCTTTCCCTCTTCCAGCCATGCTTTGATACGTTCCAGAAGATCTAGCTCTTTTGCCAGTGTCTTATCATTGCGTGCTCCCCGAACGGTCTTGGAGATTCTCCGCTCCAGAATCTCAATATCGGAAAAAATCAGCTCCAGATTGATCGTCTCAATATCACGCAAGGGAGCTATACTGCCATCCACATGGACTACATTGGAATCCTCGAAGCAGCGAACCACATGAACAATGGCATCCACTTCACGGATATTTGCCAGAAATTGATTGCCCAGCCCCTCTCCTTTGGAGGCTCCTTTTACCAGACCTGCAATGTCCACAAATTCAATAACTGCAGGGGTAATCTTGGCCGAATCGTACAGAGCCGCCAGAAGTCCCAGACGCTCGTCCGGCACTGCCACCACGCCTACATTGGGGTCAATGGTACAAAAAGGGTAATTGGCAGATTCCGCGCCTGCCTTGGTCAGTGAATTGAAAAGGGTGCTTTTTCCCACGTTGGGGAGCCCTACTATGCCTAGTTTCATAGTGGTCTATTCTCCTTTGTTCTATTCTTTTTTATATCATTCTTCTAAATTTCAATGATATTATAATTCATTTTCGGAATAGACACAATAGATCTTTTTTGTGTGTTTTTACTCATATCTTTTAGTAAAACGAAATATGGAATATGATATATGGATTTAAGAAAAAAATATGAATTTTGAATAATTTCTTCACTGAAAAGAAATAACAGAAATGTTTTTCAATGATGGAACAGGGCTCTTTTCCATCAGATGATTCGGCCGTTTTCCTTATACAAGTACTGGAAGTTTATTTTTTATTGTCTCATCATACTCTAACTCTGTAAATGATTTTCTGCTGCTTACTTCTATGTTCCATACCGTATAACAATGCTCCCAAAATATACCTTGCACTTATGTATAGCCTTAATACACTTATCAAGGGAAGTTTCAGGTATTCCTCCCTTTTCTCTTTTGTTGAACTCCAATAGCATTTATAACCCTTCTGCCGGAAAAGAGTCCCTAATCTTTTTACCCTAAAAGGACATAAATTATGGTATACCTGTAGGATATAACCAGACGGAACAAGATCTGAGGATGAATTCATCATACAACTGCCTTAGGTAATCTTGCAAACTCCACTCCTTCCCCAAAAAGCTCTTGTTAAAAGAGTGCGTCATAATCATAAGTTGTATAAAATTTATAAACATTATCACAATATTCCTCATAATTCTCTATAAGCAAATGCTCCTTATGGCACATCCTTAAAAGAATTTGAGAATTTATATTTTCTCCATAATGTCTTACATCTTTATAATTATTCAAATCGCAAATCATATTATATTCATCTAAAAAGGCAAACAAATACACATTGTCATAAGCTAATAAAGTCTTAATAGCCTCTTTTTCTAATTCAAACTGTCTATTTAACATTCCATTTTGATTTAAATTCTCCTGTAAATTCCGACAATCCTCATCTGTCATCTTTGCTGTTATATCTAATTTTTCGCATCTTGCATATAAAGCATCTAACACATCTTTCCCCAAAATATAAGATGCATTCCAATTACTATAGGAATCAAAATCTGTTGTTTTATTGCCTGCCTTTGTATATTCAAACACAGAATAGGTGTCATTCAATAAAATTGCTTTATTAAAGATATACTTCACATCATTATACAACTGTGGGTGCAAATTTCTTCATTTTTTCATATGTATTTTCAAAACCCAGAATCAGTAAAAATGCCAGTATCAAGAATCCAGCCAGAAAAATCACCCAGGTGACATTTATAAATGAAAATGTGATAAGCCAGTTTAATGCTGGATGCAACCTTTCAATCCGTGTTTTATATCGCCGTGTTATTACAGAGAAAACACCATGGCAGGCCCCCTAAGATAAAAGTCCAATTTGCTCCATGCCATAACCCACTCAAAAGAAATACAACCATCACATTCACATAAGTCCGTATTGCCCCCATTACCTCCAAGGGGTATATATTAGAAAATCCCCAATTAGCAGCATTTCCAAAAGTATCAGCCAGCAGTACTTTTTTAGAAAGGCCAAAGGTAAATATATAAATACCCTCTGCGAAATTGTCCCATGAAAATCATTTTTTAGATTCATCCATAAACTTCGGAATCAGCTCATCATGAGTTACAATCGGGCCTGCTATCAGTTGTGGAAAGAAGGTTACAAAAGAAGCATAATTGATAAATCCATAATTCGGTATTTCCCCCTTATACGTATCTATCACAAAGGGAATCTGCTGAAATGTAAAAAAGCTGACGCCAAGAGGCAGTAGAATTGTCTTTAAGGGCAAATCCTGTTTCCATATTGCATTTATATTTTCAAGTAAAAAATTATAATACTTAAAATAAAACAAGATGCCAGCATTTTCTGTCTCAAATGATTCAGTGAGAAGTATCCCTAAATACATACTGGCAAAAAAAGAAAAACAAATATATATGAATTAAAAAGCATAGCCCAGCCTTTCTATAAATCTATTTTGAAGAAATATAAAGCAGCATTCATATCCTATTCTTCTTACAAAAGTAATTTAGCAAAATAACAGGCATTACTATAGAAATGCACCATGAATACCTATACGAAGACCACCCTAATGCAATGAAACAAAATAAAACATGAGCTGCTACAGGAAGAAAAGCTACCATGTTCTTCCTGTCCCTTATACTTAGAACTAAAATGATAAATATTATCTGAAAGCTTAGTCCTACCCTCCAAAAAAAACCTTTAAACACAGGCAGCATGGTAAGCCCGCCAATTTTATCAAGCACTAGCTCCCCATTATTGTACTTATGTATTGGAATAAATTCTTCCAGTGCTAGTTCTGTCGGATTCTCATATTTGACAGGCAAATGACTAAGTGCCTCAACTCCCTCCATACCCACATATATATCCCAAATAGAATCATTTCGGCAAAGAACTAATTTTACCATCATTGCCGGATTCTTATAGTAAACGACGTTAATTCTTTCCGTTTGACTCTAGGAAAAAGAGCATAAAGTAGCAAGCTTGTCATTGGGCTTCTTAAAAGTTGAAAACCAATTATCAA
>CAJTAK010000023.1 GCA_910574255.1 Clostridia bacterium | reverse complement strand
CCTATTTTTAGGCTATCCTGTGACAGAGTAAGGTATCAGGAGTGGCTGCAATGGTAACTACGGCGGATTTTATGCGGGCTTATACCGCCGTGAATAATTCAGGTTTAATGGCCGTAAATGATGCTTTTTCTAATTTCTTCCGATTTTTCTTTTCCAAACAATTGTTCAATCAGAGAAAGGCCAAAGGGAATTGCCGTTCCCACACCGCGGCTGGTAATCAGGTTACCGTCTGTCACCACGCGCTCTGTCAGATATTCTGCCTCGACCAGCCCCTCTTCACAGCCAGGATAGCAGGTAGCTTTCTTTCCCTTCAAAAGCCCCATATCCCCGAATACGGTAGGCGCTGCGCAGATAGCCGCAAGAAGCTTCCCTTTTTTGTCGGCATCCGCAAGCAGGCTGCGAAGCTTTTGACAAGCCTTCAGATTGTTGGTACCCGGCTGCCCTCCCGGCAGAATCAGCAGATCCTGATCCTCAAAATCCATGTCTTCAAATAATGTGTCTGCCTCTACAGTAATCTGATGCGAACCTGTAACCGCCTTTTCTGCCTGAACTGATACAATAGTCACCTGTGCTCCTGCCCGGCGCAGCAGATCGATAGGCGTCAGCGCCTCCACCTCTTCAAAACCAGGCGCAAGAAAAATACTTACTTTTTTCATTTTGTATATCCTCCATTCCAATTTCATTCCAGTTCTGCATTCGCCGTCTGTCACATGGCTCCTGCTGTATTTTGAATACAGTTTATCAAATATCCGAAAGAATATCCAGACATTTCACAAATCTTCTGTGGATGCCTTCCGCCTGCTGCGTTATAATAGATGAAAAAGAAAGGAACTCTTTGAATATGGAAATTGAACGCAAATTTTTAATACCCAGGCTTCCGGAAGATCTGGATGCATATCCCTTTCAGCTTTTGGAACAGGCCTATCTATGTACAAACCCGGTAGTCCGTGTCCGACGAAGTGATAATACTTATACCCTGACCTATAAATCAAAAGGGCTTATGAGCCGGGAAGAATATAATCTGCCCTTAACCTCCGACAGCTATGAGCATTTAAAGCAGAAAGCAGACGGCAATGTGATTCGCAAAAAGCGCTTCCGCATCCCCCTTCCTGACAAACTGACCATTGAGCTGGATCTCTTTGATGCTCCCTTTGAAGGTCTGGTTCTGGCAGAAGTGGAGTTTACTTCCGAAGAACAGGCTCATACCTTTCTTCCCCCCGACTGGTTCGGAGAAGAAGTTACCTGGTCTGCCGAATATCACAACAGTACCCTAAGCCAGCGTCCGATTTCCTGATATTTAAAGCTGCCTTATGATATTTTCTATCAGACTTTCAATATTGTCATTTCAAAATGACATATATAATTTGTTATGCTATATTTCCTCCCATTTTGTATAAAAGCTTGGGCAAGCTGATATAATATACCCATCATTTCGGGAGGGAACAATGGGATGCGTGAAATAAGAATTGCAATCAACATGCGTGCACTGCGTATTGCAAATGAATATCCTCAAAAATATATCAGCGAACTTATTCACGTTGCACGCCAAACCTATTCCTTATATGAAAACGGAAAGGGACTCCCGGATCTGGAAGCTGTCTGTTATCTGGCTGATTTTTATGGCGTATCGGTAGATATGCTGCTTTATGCGGATCTGTCTGCCAAGCAGATTGCAGATTCCACTGCCAATGAGCATTTTGCTATTGCACCAGAAACCAGCGCAATTCCTTTGAATGGTGCCGAGGCACGTATGTTAATCAATTATAAATCCCTTCCTTCGGAAGTTCAAAAGGAAGTCCGGGAATTTGTCCGTTTCAAAAAGAAATGGGCAGAATCACAGCAGGCATCCGATAACGAAAAGTAACTCCAAGTGCATCTCTTTTACACTTGGAGTTATCTTTTGTACATGTTACCCTTTATATACAATCTCTCCGCCGCAAATAGTGTAGCGGACCTTTCCCTGCAAGGTTCTTCCCCGAAAAGGAGAGTTCACTGCTTTGGATGCAAATTCTTCCACTGTCCAAAGCTCTTTTTCATCAAAGATCACCAGATCGGCAGGCGCTCCCGGCACTATTCCCGGATAGTCGAATCCATACAGGAGAGCCGGGTTTCGGCTCATCTTTTCCATAAGCTGCATCAGTGTCAAATGCCCTGGCTTAACAAGCTCTGTAATTCCAAGAGCCAATGCTGTCTCCAGACCAATGATTCCGCTGGGAGCCTCTGTAAGAGGTCTGGCTTTCTCTTCCTCACTGTGGGGCGCATGATCGGTGGCTATAATATCTATCGTTCCGTCTCTTAAGCCTGCAATAATGGCCTGACGATCTTCCTCTGTCCGCAGAGGCGGATTCATCTTTCCGCAGGTTCCCCAGGTAAGCACAGCCTCCTCCGTCAATGTAAAATGGTGTGGAGTTGCTTCTGCTGTCACACATGCCCCTCTTGCCTTGGCCTGCCGAACTGCTTCTACCGCTTTCGCCGCACTGATATGCTGAATGTTCACCTTTGCCCCTGTCTCTCCGGCCAGAAGGCAATCCCTTTTGACAAGGCGTATCTCCGCCATGGCAGGTGAACCGCCGATTCCAAGCTTCTTTGATACTTCCCCCTGGTTAATTCCGTTATTTTCAATCAACGCCGGATCCTCTTCATGAAGACTGATGGGAACGCCCAGGCGGGCTGCCGTCTCCATGGCCTGTCTCAAAAGCTCACTGTCCAATATCGGAATGCCGTCATCTGTAAACCCGGCTGCTCCAAGGGCATGAAGTCTTTCCATATCTGTCAGTTCCTTTCCCTTCATCCCTTTTGTTACACAAGCACAGCTTTTCACATGAATTCCGGTCTTTTTCCCTTTTTCCAGCACTTCAGACAGTATCTCCGGAGAGTCTATTACCGGCTTTGTATTTGCCATACAGACTACTGTCGTAAAACCTCCTCTGGCTGCTGCACGGGCCCCTGTCTCAATATCCTCTTTATAGGTCAGTCCCGGATCCCGAAAATGAACATGTATATCCACCAATCCCGGCGCCGCCACCAGGCCGGCCCCTTCCAGAATCTCGCTGCAGTCCTCTTCTGAAATCACCTTATCTGTAGATACAATCTTTCCGTCCGCAATGACCAGATTAAGCTTCTCATCTCTCCCGTTTGCCGGATCCAGCACACGCACGCCGCAAATCCCTATCATTCTTCTTCCCCTTTTGGTTCCAATGTCTTATTGGCATATTCTACGAAGCTGTCTGTTGACTCCTTAACGCTGTATTCTCCATTCAGAATCTCTGCCAGCATCTGATACCAATATACTCTCATTTCCTCAAAGCCTTCTACATGGTTGTAGTAAGTTCCGCTGTAAGGGAGAAGGGCCTCATAAAGCAGCGCTTCCTCATTGCCACCGTACACATCTCCCATGGATGTGCGGACCGGGAAGCCTCCGCTTCGCACCACATTTTCCGCCGCTTTACTTTCATCATTACACAGAAAGTCCACCAGATAACGGGATGCCTCTTCTTGCTTCTCATCTTCCGTCTTAAAAATACAGAAGCCTTTCAGCATATACTCAAGCTCCGGTACACCGTCTTCGGAAGGATAGGGCATCACAACTACCTCCACGCCATTTTCCTGGAGTGCCTGGGCATTGGCCAATGCCTGGGGAAGACTCCAGAGCAGGCAGAAGGAATTGTCGCCATTCACAAAGGAGGATACGGCATCTGCTCCCGTAGATCCGGATCCATTCAGAACCCATCCCTTATCCATCCACTCCTTTACCTTGGTTAATGCCTGCTGATTTGCCTCACTATTCATGGTATAAGCTGTCCCATCCTCATTCATCAGGCTTCCGTCATAGAGATTTGTAAGGAAGGAACGGCTGGCATAGTCTCCGGCGATGCCTGAGCAGTAAAGGATTCCTCCGTTAAACTGAGAATTGCCAAGCCTCTCCAATACCTGTTCAAAGGCTTCCGTGGTCCAGGTGCAGGCCCCTTCCCGGTTCATCAGTTCAATAGCACCGGATCCTTCAATCATAGAACGGTTAAAAGCCATCACATAATTAGACGCACTAAACGGATACATTACATAAGCTCCCTCGTTTCTGCAGGCGCTTAAGATCCCTTCGCTGACCACATCTGCAGCCATTTCCTCCGTAAACATAGAGGTCAAATCCGTCAAAACCCCTTCCTTCGCATAGATACCAATACGGCCCGGCTCATCCAGCAGAACATTGGGCAGTTCCAATCCCTCGCCGTCAATCAATGCCTGGACCTCATCCGGACCCTGAGTATAATCCAGCATCTTAAGTTCTACCCGAATGTTGGGATATTTCTTATTAAACTCCTGAATCAATGTCTGTTCATAAGCGCCTTCCTCCTGACCCTCATCCTGGACAAACACCGGGTAAGTCCACCAGGAGATGCTTGCTTCCAGATCTGAGACCACCTCTATGGTTTCTTCCGGTTCTCCCGATTCTCCCGCTTCTTCCGGCTCCTCTGCCACTTCTATCTCTATCTCATCGCCCTCTGGCTCTTTGCCTTTACAGGCGCTCATTCCAAAAACTAGTATTCCGCTCATGGTAAGCGCAAGTACCTTCTTCCACACGGTCATTCCAAAGCCTCCTGACTCTTTATCTTGATTCACAATCCCGCTCAGCCTCAAAAGGGGATTCTAGGAACAGCATTCCATCTCACAATTGTAAATAATAATGACTTTTATCACTATATCATAAACTGGTATATCTTTTCAATAGCGGCTTTCCTGTTGACAAGCATTTCCTGTTTAGTATAAAATTGTTTTAGAGTTATGCAGAGTTAAAATCAGGAGGGAGCACTATTAGATGAAACCACTAGAAGGCAGAAAGCGCCGTTTCGGTGATCGGAATGACGGCTTTCTTGTGCGGAATCTGGATCCTATGGGGAAACTGATTCCATATATAATGAGAAGCAAATCAGACAGCTGGGTACTGTTTGAGGATCGAATTGATATTACCCATACACAGGAATTTTTACATACTATGCGCAAGAGCCAGATTCCCGGCCTTACCCTATATCACATTGTCTTTGCAGCAATCGTGCGTACCTATTCCCAGGTTCCTGAATTAAACCGTTTTATTCAGAGAAATAATATTTATGCCCGGAATGAAATGAAGGGTTCTATGGTAGTTATGAAGGGAATGCAGAGGGACAGTGAGCGCACTACCATTATGCCCCGTTTTGAGATGGATGCCACTTTGCCGGAGGTGGTCAAAGAAATCGAAGCATTGGCCAATCCCATTGACCGTACCAAAAAGGTTGCCGAGGATGAGAATCGAAATGATTTTGACAAGCTGGAGCTGGCTCTGGCCCTGATTCCCGGATGGCTGATCCGCTTTGTCTTTTCCCTTTTGAAATTTCTGGATCGTTATGGTTTAATTCCCAGGAAAATCACAGGCTTAAGTCCCTTCCATTCCAGCTTCTTTATCACAAATATGGGCTCTATCGGAATGCAGCCGGTGTATCACCATATCTACGAATTCGGTACAATCTCTATCTTTGGAGCCATAGGGAGCAAGGAAACGGTTCATGAGTTAGATCGGAAAGGAAACCTGCGTCGTAAGACTTATCTGAATATGAAGTTTGTAGTGGATGAGCGCATCTGCGACGGTTTTATCTATGCCATTGGCTTTAAGCATATCAAGAGCGGCATTTCGAAACCGGAACAGTTGATGGAACGACCCAAAGAAGTGATTCATGACAAAATAGACCGGAGATAACACTTAAAAATCAGGGCAGACATTTGTTTTGCAAATTCTGTCCTGATTTTTCTGTTATTTAAGCTTTTCTATTCCCTCAATTGCATATTGCTGCTTTGTAAATACCAAGTCAATCAAAATGGACAGGTATTTAATGATAATGGCAAAAATAGCAAAAACCCCAAAAAAGGCCAATGACAGAAACAGCATCGTTGTAGTCCATCCTTCTACCGGCTTAGCACCCACAAAGATCACTATTGTATAGAGACCGATAAACAGAGCTGCCAGCATCATCATTCCTGCCAGCAGACTGGATACCTGATATCCCAAATTGGTAAACAGAATCAGGCTGTTAAACGCCATATCCCGACGCATCTCCTTTTCCTCCGGCAGCATAACACCTTTTCGTTCCTGAGGTTTATAGGTCAAGGTTTTTATCTGCAGCCCGCAATTTGCATAGACCGCCTTTCGATAGGGAATAGACTGGCACATGGAATGCACCCGGTTCACCGCTCGTCTGGACAGGATCCGAAAAGTTTCTGTCCTCAGCATCGCCCTTTTGCCTGCTGCACGGTTGTAGACCTGGTAAAACAGCCTCGAAGTCCATCTCTCGGCCCGTTCCGGCGCAGCGCTTACAATGTCAAAGCCTTCCAGGGATGTTCGATAGATCTGCATCAGCAATTCATCCGGAAAATCACAGGAAACCTTATCAAACTCAAGCACGAAATCGCCTATGGCCAAATCCATGCCTGCATTCATAGACAGCTCCACCCCCTGATAGTAGCTCATATGAAGAATACTTGCACTGGCTTCCTCAAGGCTCTTCGCAAATTCTGCAATTACCTGAACACTCTTGTCCGTGCTTCGATCATCCACGCAGATAATCTCATAGTTTTCAAAGTTCTCTCTCAAAATTGTATTAATTTTTCTCAGAAAATCGGCCAGATATAACTCCTGGTTGTGCACATAGAGCACAGCCGACACAAAATTTTTTTCCTTATTTTCCATCATACATCAGTACCTCATCCAAATCATACACTGTATTGATTTTGCCCGACAGAACACTGACAAAGGCCGGAGCCTCACTCATCCGGCGCACCACAGTAGGTCTGGAATCATCAAGCTCAGAATTTTTCAGAATTGGCTTCATAGAAAACAATGAGTGGGAATAGGTAAATCCATATTCCTCCTTCATGTATTTCTCCGCCATATGAGACATATACGGCCATGCGCTGACCGGCCGTGCCGAACAGGTATTACAATTCCCAAGCTGATTGGGGCTGCAGTATTCTTTGCTGTTCTCCTGACACGGAAAGGTTGGAAGGCTGTCGTAACTGGTCATATGGGGCGTAAAGGTTACTGAAGTCAGAGAATGACAGCCTGTCTTTCCAAAGGGCATTATGGAAAAGAAGGGCCCGTCCATCACCGTAAGTCCCACCGGCCTCAATGTCTCTGAAGGGGTACACAATATTATTTCACAAAGCTCATACTTGATTCGAAACGGCTCTCCTTTAAGCCCTTCTACCTTCTTAAGCACTTGATTGGCAGATGCATAAGAAGCATTCAGAAGGAAATCCGTATATACGGAAGCCCTGTCTTCCATTTCTACTATAAAGCCTGATCCATCCGAAATAACCTTATGGATATGCACTCCGCAGCAAAGCTCCGCCTCCGGATACTTCTTAAGCTGTTCCAGAAAATAGTCTTTTAATATCTGTGCATCGTAAGTATATTCTGTAGTCAGAAAGGCTCCGTCACACATTCCCGGCCGGAAATACCGTTCCGGATTGATCTCCTCACATCGAATATCCGCCGCCTGACAAAACTTTTGGAACTGTTTGGCATCTGTCCAGGAAAACTGGGCCGATGTAGCATAAACCTGGGAAAATTCCTTTAATATGCAAAAGCCGTAATCTCGGTTAAACCGTTCAAAATACCCTGCTGACTTTAATGCCGTAGACAGAGAACGGGGGTAATGATAGCCCATATGAACACGTGCCTGATTCACATAGGTTGCACGTCCAAAGACCTGGCTGTCCCATTCCAGCACCAATACTCTCTGCCCCCGCTTTGCGCAAAAGAGCGCCGCATAAAGACCATATAATCCTGCACCTATGATCACTTTCTCGTATTTCTCCATATTTTCCTCTGTCCTATCTGCGAATAACGCTGCAATTCACACCTTTATCAGCTTTAACATTATTTTGAATAATAATCCATTTAAGCATACCATTTGAATGTTGAATATTCAACGAAAAAATGGTAGTATGTGTATAATTTCTACTCCTAATGAACGCAAACCGTTCATTTTGAGCGGAAAGCATTACATGAAAAGGAGTTCTTTCCATGAATTTGTCTATTTCTAATATTGCCTGGGATTCAAAGCAAGATACATTTCTTTATTCTGCCATGCAAAGTCTTGGCTATACAGGATTGGAAATTGCTCCCACACGCATCTTCCCTGAGCGCCCCTACGAACACTTAGAGGAAGCCCGTGAATTTGCATATCAGTTAAAGGAAAACTATGGACTTTCCGTCTGCTCTATGCAATCCATCTGGTACGGACGCACAGAGTCCCTTTTCGGCACTTCCAAAGACAGAAGGAAGCTGTTGGACTACAGTAAACAGGCCATTGATTTTGCCAGTGCTATGGGATGCCCTAATCTGGTATTTGGCTGTCCAAAAAATCGGCAGCGGCCTGAGCATGCAGCCATAGAGCCTGTTCTTGAATTTTTTCAGGAAACAGCCGTTTATGCCGCCAGACACCATACTGTTTTTTCCATAGAAGCCAATCCTCCTCTCTACCATACAAACTTTATCAACACTACCGATCAGGCATGTTCCCTGGTTCGGCACATGCGCTCATCCCTTTCCGATCCTGCTGCCCGCAAGGGAATCGCTGTTAATCTGGATCTTGGAACAATTCTGGAAAATCAAGAGCCGCTGGAGGATTTTCCCTCATGGCTTCCTCTGATTGGGCACATCCATATCAGTGAACCCGGGCTTACCTGTCTCACAAAAGACCACACGGATGTCTACAGCAGGCTGATAGAGTTTATCCGGAATGCATGGCAGGAAAAAAACTGGCAGGGATACCTGTCCATTGAAATGGGACGTTTGGATTCTCAGGAAAAGCTTTTGGAAATCATGACCTGGATCCGCAGCCTGTTCTAATTTCTGTCACTTGAACATTCTCACGAATCTGAGAACAGTAAGTTCTTGAGAGTAATTCACTTTTGAAAAGAGGTATTCTTATGATTTATGAAAAGCAGCATGGCGTTCCCCGCTTTCAAGCTGCAGAGTTTTCTCCAAAGCAGTCTGACTATTGTGTCTGTATCCCGATTATTAATGAAAATGGCAGGATTCAAAAAGAGTTGAAACGGGCAAAAAGATACGGCATTCCGAAGCTTACAGATATTATCCTCTGTGACGGCGGCTCCACTGACGGTTCTACTGACGAAGGTCTTCTTCGCTCTCTCGGGGTAAATACACTTCTGGTCAAGGAGGATGCCGGAAAGCAGGGTGCACAGCTTCGTATGGGGCTGTGGTGGGCTCTTGAGCGCGGCTACAAGGGAATTCTAACCATAGACGGTAACAACAAAGACAGCATTGAAGATATTCCCCGGTTTTTGGAGAAATTGGAGCAGGGCTATGATTTTGTACAGGGGTCTCGCTTTATCAAAGGCGGACGTGCCGTCCGTACCCCCCTGATCCGGCATATTTCCGTCGTACTGCTCCACGCCCCTGTCATCTCTCTTACTGCCCGCAGACGTTTTACAGATACCACCAATGCCTTCCGCGCCTATTCACGCACCTACCTGAAGCATCCTAAGGTGCAGCCCTTTCGGGATATCTTTATGGGATATGAATTGCTTGCTTACCTGTCCGTACGTGCCTCACAGCTTGGGCTGCGTACCTGCGAAGTTCCGGTAACACGGGCCTATCCCAAGGGGCAGAAGACGCCTACAAAAATCAGTTTTTTTAAAGGAAACTCCGATTTATTAAAAATATTATTTAAAAATATGGCAGGGGCTTACAATCCGTAAGCTCCTGCCATATTTAAACTTTCCGTACTCCTGCTTTGCTGCCTTTTAACATCTCCTTTATCTGTACACAAATCTTTTTATATCTTTCATAACAAAATCCTTTTTCAGCAGATAACCCCCTTCTCCCCCCAACATTTGGGCATAAAGACTTCGATAGTCATAGTGTGCGGGAGTCTGAGCAATCTCATTTACAAAGCTCTCTCCGGTCAGACTGTAATAAAGCTCACCTGTCTCTATTGGTTCCGTAGCCAGGTTCACTACGGGGAGTTCAAGCTCCAATGCTTTCTTCAGATGCTCCCACAGCATAGACAAGGGATAAAACTGAAATACACTGCGGCTGTCTGTAAAATTCAGTGCAGAAAAGCCAGCCGAGCGAAACCAATTCTTTAGTTCCTCTTCCTCTCCGGCCGCAAGAGGCCGGCATTTATAGAAGCCATTGTCCTGTTTTTCATAATAAGAGTCCAAAAATCCGCCCCCTGCCTGCAGCTCCAGATACTTTTCTTCTCTCAGCATGGAAGGAATCATATGAATAAAGTCGTAAATGAAATTCTTTTTAATATTCTTTCCATACAGTCCGGGAAGCCTGAGAATCAGCACATCCTGATACGCTTCACGTACCCATTGCTCCAGCAGGCAGCGATGCCTGCCATAAGGCTGCAGACCCTCTGTATCAATTGCAGTGTTTTCATCTACTAAGACCGGTGTTTTATATACATCAATCGTAGATATTAAGACAAGCTTCCTTGGGCAAATCTTTTGTATATTGGAAAATGCCTCCCTTACCGTCTGCAGATCCCTCTCCGGCTCCTGATTTGCCAGAAATTTCTCTGCCCTGACACCGGCATAAATCAACAGATCCGGCCTGGTGCCATAAGCCTGCTCAATATTTTTTGAATGATAAAGATCTGTAAACTCATATGCGGATAACAAATTAGACCCTACAAATCCTGTATATCCTACTAAAGCTGTTTTCATATGCTGCTCCCTTCTCTAATCTGTGTAAACAATCTCTATCTCTGCCGCATGCTCCCACTCTTCCAAATCTACATTTCCCTCACATTTTATATAAAAGTAGTCCCGAATATTTTCATTGGAATATCGTTCAATTCCTGCTATCTTCACCGTTTCATCCCCCAGCTTCAGCCCCTCTGCCCGAGACAGCTCCCATTCCAGGACCTCTGTAGCCGGAAGCAGAATTTCATCTTCCTCAGCCTTTCTTAAATATAACCAATCTGCACTGCCTTCCTCGATAGCAGCAAACTTCCCTGGTTTCTGGGAAAAAACAGCTTCCTTCACTGTCAAATCCGCCCTTTGCTCTCCAAAGGCTATATATCCTCCCAGATCGTATGCTGCCAAATCCTCATTCAGATTCCAGGAAAGCTGTTCTGCCAAAACAGAGTCTTTGACCAGATACAGAACTCCTTCTTCCATTTTCTGTCCCTGATAAAGCTGGAGAGTCATTTCTCTGCAGCGTTCTCTGGCCTTCTCAAAATCTCCCCGATTAGCCGGAAGAATATTGGATTTTACCTGATGTTTCATAAAAAGTGCCGCCAGGCTGTAGTCATGGTGATAATTAAGCAGTTCCGCCCGGTCATATGCATCCAACACCTGACTCCAATCCTCTGACAGGAAAAAATCTGCTCTATAGCTTCCTGCCTCCATATGATTCTCATCAACGGATCCATGCTTTTGGTTTAATGCCGGCAGCAAGTCAAACACCTGAACAACTAAAAGAGCTGACAAAGCTGCCATTCCCGCCCTGCCCCGAAACCGGATTGCTGTAAGACAAGCCAAAAGGAACAAAAGCTCATAGACCGGCCAGAACATCCGGCCGCCGGCACGGAAAACGGAACAAAGCCGCTGAACCATTTCCGGCAGGGGAATGGTAAAAAGTGTTGTTCCGTTAAATGTAATTACATTGCTCCATGCAAACAGCACACAAAAAACCGAAAACAGAATCAAGCCTATATAGCTCTTGCAAAATTTTCCGAACCTCTTTTCCCGTTTCAGGCTTATCATCATTTTCCCGATCCCTAATGCTCCAAAGAGCAGCACACCAAGTCCCAGATAATTAAAGCCGTCATAATTGCCTGCCTTCTGCTCCAGTATGGGCAGAACAGAAGACCAGCCATCCACTCCCAGACTCTTGGGATTCCAAAGAGCATTCAGATTCATGGAGTAATATCCAAACCCTTCAGCAGTCCCTGATACTCCGTTTCCAAACACCCCAATTACGTATCCTGCCAAAATAAGCACAAAGAGATTTCCCGCCAGAAAAGCTGCTGTCTCTTTCCATTCTGCCCATCTTCTCTGCACCAGCCGTTCCAGCGCCCACGCCGCCAAAATTCCGCATATCATAGGTACAAAATAAGGATGCAGTCCCACCCCAAGAACCTGTAAGGGCAAAAATCCCCATGGCAGCTTTCCGCTTTTTCGAGATCGAAAGTAAAAATACAGCGCTGCCAAAATCAGCCATTGAGAAGCCAGGGCTGTATGGCGAAAAGCACGCTCAATAAGAATGGGCGAAAACACAAACAAAACTACGGATCCATAAATTCCCCATTGCTTTTCTGTAAAGAGCTCCATAAGGCAGCCTGCACATAGCCCCTGCATCATAAAGCAAAACAGCACATACAAGCCAAAAAACTGAAAAGTCTCGGGAAGAATTCCGGACAAGCATTTAAAAAATATGGACACAAGGGGAATGGAATCTGTAAAAGAGATCACAACTCCCTCCGGATATCCCAGATTTCCTGCCAGCCCCAGGGGAAAGCTCCAGTCGGATGCCCGAAAAGCCATCCATCCGGCATAGTGCTGAATAATATCATCCTCCACATATCCGTTCAGAATCCACCAGTCAAAAGTTACATGAAGAGCATCCGTCCCATAAATTACCAGAAAAGCCGCTGCGCCGATGAGCGCATAAAGCAAATATTTACTTCTTTTCCTTAGCATATTTCACCGCCTGCTCCACCCAGCATTTTATTATCTGTGCCGTAGACGCAAATCCTATCATAGTAAATGGAAGACAAAAAATTACATAATCAATGTGAGGATGATGTACAGCATGTCCCTTTGCTAATACCAGCCAGGATACCGGCCCAAGCAGAGATACAATCATTACCAGAATCAGTCCGAATGTTTTCCGCTCATCCGGTTCCATCCGGAACCGTAAGCCTGTAATTTCCCGACGATTTTTCTCCTGAATCAACATGAGCACCAGCATGACAACGGCAGGTACAAAAAACAGAGGAATCAAAAAGCTCAAATGCCAGTTTCCAAAAAGCGGTACATCCCAATCTCCCATCCAGTACATTTTAAACACATCTAAAAGCGGTACATCAAATGCCTTCAGCACATCTGAATCAAAGCTATTCAGCGTCACATAGCCAGTGCGCCGGGCACTGATAAAAACCATATAATCTACCGCATCCTTCCACCCCCGCAGCCCTGCCATTAAAGCCAGGTTAACAAAAAGCGCTCCTGCAAAGCCTATCATCGCCCCTGCTCCCGCAATAAAAGCTCGCTTTAAATACATCCTCCATCCCCATGCCTGCTTTATTGCATAATAGATAAGCGGCAGTTCCAATGCTACCATAACGCAACTGATAAATTCGTAGCCGCAGGCGCTGCGCAGAAAAATGGTCAGACAAGATAACAGGAAAAGCCATCCGTTTTTCATTCTGCTATGGCGTTCCTCCCACATCATCAGTATCAGAAGCACTATCATGGGCAAAATCATTGTCCAGGTTACCCAGTAAATGTTTCTTGTACTATATCCGGTCCAATTTGTAAAAAGCAGGGTTGCATAGACAATTCCGGCAGTCCAAAAACCAAATTCCCGGTACAGCCAATACAAGAGGATGAAAAACAGAACGGAGAATATCACCACATTAAGACCGCACATCACATCCTTGGGAATTGGATCTGTGAAGCTTGCGTGAGGAGCTGCCAGCTTATCTACTGCAGAAAAAAGCATGCCTGCAAAGCCTATCTGCTGCTGATACTCTACCATCATACCATTATAATTGCCAATCCCATTGATTCTGGCATCTATAATCTTGTCAACAACCCATTCTTCGGAGTCTAACTGCCACTTAGACCACATGAAATCATACTGCTGCAGCCCCCACCGGTCGCAAAACAGATGCTCAGCAAGAAACAGAAACGCCCCCAAAATCAAAACTGCCAACAGAATCTTTCTTGTCTTTCCTTCTATCCGCATACACTTTTCCTTCATTTTCTGTTAATGAACATACTTATTCAGAAAAGAGCCTTCCGTCTTACAGAAGGCTCTTTCCAATTTCTTTTCCAGATGCGGATAACAGGACTCGAACCTGCACGGTCGCCCACTGGAACCTAAATCCAGCGCGTCTGCCAATTCCGCCATATCCGCTTGTACAAAAAAATTGAGACCGCAAGTCAACCATCGTTACTTACGGCCTCTCCATGAAGCATCGGGGATTCGAACCCCGGACAACTTGATTAAAAGTCAAGTGCTCTACCGACTGAGCTAATGCTCCATATATTTGGGATACAGGACTGTCTTGCATGCCCTGACTGGGCTAGCTGGATTTGAACCAGCGAGTGCAGGAGTCAAAGTCCTGTGCCTTACCGCTTGGCGATAGCCCAAAATTGCTTTCGCAAGGGTGGATAAAGGGATTCGAACCCTTGGCCTCCAGAGCCACAATCTGGCGCGCTAACCAACTGCGCTATACCCACCATAATGCCAAGTAAATCGGCAGATGTGCTCGAAGGGATTCGAACCCCCGACCCACGGCTTAGAAGGCCGTTGCTCTATCCAGCTGAGCTACGAACACAAACAGAGCATCACGTCTACTAAGCTCAAAAAATCTCGCTAAGTGCGGAGCACAAGCGGGTGATGGGAATCGAACCCACGTGTCCAGCTTGGAAGGCTGGTGTTCTACCATTGAACTACACCCGCATCAGTCGGGGTGACAGGATTCGAACCTGCGACCTCCTGGTCCCAAACCAGGCGCTCTAGCCAAGCTGAGCCACACCCCGAAACTGCTCACCACTACATCCCTTCGTGACGCATGTTATATTGTACTATACGATTTTTTAAATGTCAATCATTTTTTTATAT
Source organism: Clostridia bacterium (assembly GCA_910574255.1). Taxonomy (GTDB): domain Bacteria; phylum Bacillota; class Clostridia; order Lachnospirales; family Lachnospiraceae; genus Laedolimicola. The sequence goes on along the minus strand of CAJTAK010000023.1, from coordinate 24,531 downwards.
AATTAATTGTAAAATGTGCTTCTCCATTCCGATCCACATCCATAATCATATAACTGGGCTTGCGGCCCTCCTGCCGGGGATAAGACAAGCTTCCTGGATTCAGAACCACAATCCCGTCATTCTGCTCCAAATAAGGCCGGTGGGTATGACCAAACATAACAATATCAAAGCCTCTGGCTTTGGCATCCTCCTTGATCATATGGGTTCCCATAGTAATATAGTAATAATGTCCATGAGTCAGCAGCACACGATATTTCCCGATAAGAAACTCATCTTCCTTAGGCAAATCACAAAAAAAATCATTATTTCCGGCCACCATATGAACGGGACAGTCTGTTATTTTGTGAATATATTCTTCACTGCCCTCCACATCTCCGCAGTGAATCAGCATATCAATAGGCTTCACCTGCTCCAATAAGTGCTTCAATGTTGCATCTCGTCCATGAGTGTCACTGACAATCAATATCTTCATCCTATTCCTTCCCTCTTAAGCTTTTCTTTTATGGCCCGGAGGGCTTTCCCCCTGTGGCTCAGTTCATTCTTTTTCTCCATAGTCATTTCAGCCGTAGAGCAGCCATACTCCGGCAGCCAGAAAATCGGATCGTACCCAAAGCCGCCTTCTCCCCGCTCCTCATATCCTATGATTCCCTCTATGCTTCCCCTGGCCGTCAAGATCCTCCCATTCGGAAATGCCGCTGCTATGACACACACAAAACGAGCTGTTCGCCGTTCCGCCGGCACCCCTTCCAGGCGATCTATCAAATTTTGATTTTTTATCCGGTAAGAAGTATCCTCACCTAAATAACGGGCAGAATACACTCCCGGCTCTCCATTCAGGTAATCAATCTCCAATCCTGAATCGTCCGCCAATACAAGAGTCCCTGTCTCCCGCATAACTGCCCCGGCCTTTATAATTGCATTTTCCTCAAAGGTCTTTCCGTCCTCCTGAATCTCTATCTCAATTCCGGCATCCTTCAGAGAAAGAATCTCCATTCCCAAATCCGCCAGAATCAACCGGATTTCCTTCATCTTTCCCTGGTTTCCTGTCGCAAAAATGATCGAATTCTTCATTCGTTCTCTCCCTCATCCCTATCCGCATATACCTTTAAGCAAAGGTTGCTGTTCTGTTCTTCCTCCACTCGCTCCCAGTGCCTGTTATCAGAACTGATATACCCCTCTCCATCACCCAGATATACGGCCTTACCTAACTCCTCAGAAGCATATTCCACCGCAATGGGACACACAGCCTCCGGCGTCATAATCTCCACCACTGCTGCAAATTTTTCTCCTTCCTTCACGAATACAGGCATTTCCAGATTGATGGTATAAAAACCCGGATATTGAAGATAGCCTGCCTGTACATATTCTACGTCTGCAAGCTCCTCTTTCCCTGTATAATTCGTCTTAACCGCCAGATGGTATTCCGTATCATTGCCAGTCGCATAGATACCAATAGCCTGAATCTTCTGATCACCAGTGGCTGTATAGACATTTGCAAAACTGGCTATTTCCGTATTATACCCCACTTGTCCGCACCAGCCGCAGAGATCGGATTGATAAAGCACCTCATAGTTATCTTCATATTCCACCTTTGTGAATGCAACGTTATATTTTCCAATATTTGAGTCATAATAGGATACATAGAAAATGCCGCCGTCTCCAAAACCAGTTCCCCAGCTATTTTGGCAGATAAACGCACCGTTTCCCGGCGCCTGCACAATAAAATTTTCTGCCGGATATTCATCATCCCAGCCAATAATCACTACATCATGATTGGGAAGCTCATCTCCTTCATAATAATAGCTGAAATTATCCCTGTTAAAATAATCTGATGGCTCTCTGGGATCAGAAAAGTCCACATAAAGTGAGCTTTCCACTCCTCCATGGAGATATATGGTCTGCTTCACTGCCTCATAATCCTTATCTGCAGGCATACGTACCTCTTGTACATGCCGCACTGCACTAAGCCCTATTGGAGAAATATTATCTCCATAGGGATCGTCCTGCTCGTATACAGGCCCCTGCCAGGCAGTCAGATAGGCGACCGACATAACATAAGAACCGCCCTCGTCAGTCCCCATTCCAAAACTGTTATGAAATGTCAGATGATCCCTCGAAAAGTCCAGCTCTTCATCCGGAAGCAGCGAGCTTTCAAGGGCCGTTAATGAGGCAAAGGCCCAACAGGTCTCAAAACGCTCCTGATCCCGAACCTTTGGGGCACGCCCCTCCTGCCGGTAGTCAAAATATGACGGAAGCTTTACCTCCTCCTTTGTCCTGTCAATCGCCAATTCCTTGGTTTCCTGTATCGCTTCCTCCGGAAGCAGGATTTTTACTGCTGCCCTGACCGCCTTTTCTTCCTCGTCCTCATGCAGCATTACTTTTTGGACTCCGGCCGCACATACTACCGTCAGCACCAGGATCAAAAATCCCTGTCTCAATAAATTTCTCATAAGCCCTGCCGTTTTCTAGGGGGCTTGGGCCCCAAATATTGATAAAAATATGTCTTTAGCATTCCATTGTATATTTTGCGATTCTTATCTGCTTTTCTGCCTATATATCGTTCCGCTTCCTCGTAACCTGTAATCAGATAAGCGGACCAGCTATCCAGCCGCACCATAGCCTCCCCTATCTCCCTATACAGCCCCGGCAAAACGGACTTTTCCTCCAGCCGCTCTCCATAAGGAGGATTTGCAATGAGAAATCCGTATTTTTTCGGATGGTTCAACTCGCTCACCGGTCTGGCCTGAAAATGAATCATATGCTCCACACCTGCATCCTTTGCATTTTCTCTGGCTGCCTTTACCATAGCCGGATCAATATCGTAGCCCTGTATATCTGTGTCTACCGTATCATCCAGCAAGTCATTCGCCTCTGTTACGGCCTCATACCAATACTTTTTTGCAATTAGATTCGTCCAAGATTCTGCTGTAAAACTCCGATTCATTCCGGGGGCCATATGAGCAGCTATCATAGCAGCCTCAATAGGAAAGGTTCCGCAGCCGCAGAACGGATCTACCAAAATCCGGTCTCCCTTCCAGGGCGTCAGCATCAGCAGTGCCGCTGCCAAAGTCTCTGTAATAGGGGCCTTGCTGGAGCGTATCCGATATCCCCGTTTATGTAAAGAGAGGCCTGATGTATCAATTCCTACTACCGCTTCGTCCTTTAAAAAGGTAATGCGCAAAGGATACTCTGCCCCATCCTCCGGGAACCAGCTTATATGATACCGAGCCTTTAAGCGCTCCACCACTGCCTTTTTCACAATAGATTGAATATCAGAAGGACTGAACAGCTTACTCTTCACAGATGCTGCCTTTGCCACCCAGAACTTTGCATCTGCAGGAAGATAATTCTCCCATGGAAGAGCTTTTATCTGCTCAAACAGTTCATCAAAGGTCTCTGCACGAAATCTTCCTACCTTCAGAAGCACTCTCTCCGCTGTCCGCAGAAAAATATTAGCCTGGCAGATCCCTTCCGCATCTCCAAGAAAGGTCACTCTGCCGTCCTCCACCAGACTGACCTCATAACCCAGGTCCTGTATCTCCCTTTTCAATACTGCCTCCAATCCAAAGTGGCAGGGGGCAATCAACTCAAATACTTCCATGCGGTCTCCATTCTATCAATACTGCGGTAAGGTAACAGCAACAACTATAGTTTATCATAATATGCGTTTTTCCTGCTGTCAATCTTTATCTTATGGAAAAGGAAACCGCAAAAAGACCGCAAGCCATGAAGCCTGCGGCCAGTTTTACTGCTTTCCTGTATAGCTTTCACTGTTTCTGCCTTCATAAGCCTGAATGCCGCCAATCATGGTTTTTACCCGATAGCCCTTTTCACTCAGCTCTCTGGCTGCCATCAAGCTTGTTCCGCCCCGCTCACAATAAAGTATCAAAGTCTGATTGCGCAGAAATCGGATTTTCTCTTGCAATTGTGCATAAGGGATACAGACTGCTCCTTTCAGATGAAGCTTTCTGAACTCCCTGGGCTCTCTCAGATCAATTACCACGTAACCGTCCCGGAACAGATAGGAGTCGATTTCCCGTGGGGAGATTGTTTCAAATTCCATATCTTCACCTTTTATTCTATTGTAATATAGAATATCTTATGCATCTTTTTTGCAAAAGTTCCATGAAGGGTGTATCCCCTGATCTAAAAAACGGGCTCCAAAAGGAGCCCGCTTTTTCTCATCACCGCCGCTTAATAATTGCAGTTCTGTGAATCGCTTGCATTCTTGCCGGAATTCTTAGAGCTGCTATTCTTGGAGCCGGAAGAATTCTTGCTGGAATTGTTCGCATTGTTTGCGTTGTTTGCGTTGTTTGCATTGCTGCTGTTGTTTGCATTGTTTGCCATAATTGTTTCCTCCTAATAATTTTAATAGGCTTTACACTCTTATTATGGCTGCAATACAGAAAATTATTTTTCCATTTTTTTCTAATTACATCAAATAGATGCTTTCAGAAGAACACATACTGCATCATCACAAGCCTGACAGCAACAGGCATCATCGATTTCCAAAAAAGAACCGCAGAATCCACACAATCAAAAGAACCGGAAGCAAAATCGGAAGAAGCCATGAAAGAATTCCGCCAACAATTGTAAAAATCACGGTCAGAACCAGTATCACAATTATAAATATCAGAAGACGTCCGTACCAAGTGTTCAAATTTAACTGCCTATATTTCAAATCCACGCCGCCGTTGTCATTAAACTCTGCATGAAAGCCTTTCTCTGGCTCTTCCCGGGTATAAGCGCTTTCATAAGTCTCTCTGCTTCCCTGCTGTTTATTTGTATCAATAATAGTTTTCGCAATCAGGCGGGGATCCCCAAGAGATTCCAAAACCTCCCGTTCGCTTTTTCCGCCTGCAATCTCTTGGGAAATATAAGAGTCATAGTAACGTACATTATCCTCTACTGCTGCAGCCGGAACTTCTCCACTCAGCACTGCCCGTAATGTACTTACAAATTCATTTCTATCCATGTCATCTCCTCTGCCTTCCGCTCAATCTGTCCTTGCTGTTTTGTATTGATTTTACGCTGTTTCCCTTCTTCTGTCAATGGGCGAAAAAAAGCAGGAATACCTCTTCTAAGGCTTCCTGCATCCTTAATATGAACGTGGGCGAGAGGATTCGAACCCCCGACCTTTTGGTCCGTAGCCAAACGCTCTATCCAGCTGAGCTACGCCCACATCTTTATTGAAATCTCAGTCAAGCATCTCTGCTTTTCAACTGCCTGATTATCATAGCACAAAGCAGAAAAGAAATCAACCTTTTTTTATAAATTTTCTCTCAATATACTTGAATATGAAAAAAGAAATGCTGTAAACACAGCATCTCCTCTGTTCTATTAAATGCCGGCAACCGGAATCGAACCGGTACGGGAGATTAGTCCCGCAGGATTTTAAGTCCTGTGCGTCTGCCAGTTCCGCCATGCCGGCATTTTTACAGATTTCTCTGTAAAATGGGACCTATAGGGCTCGAACCTATGACCCTCTGCTTGTAAGGCAGATGCTCTCCCAGCTGAGCTAAGATCCCTTATAAACGACCCGAATGGGACTCGAACCCACGACCTCCGCCGTGACAGGGCGGCGCTCTAACCAACTGAGCCATCGGGCCAGATGAAGTTTTTATTTCCATGCCTCTTGGAGACTGACGGACTTCATCCGTCAAGGCATTAAAAAGTGGACCCACGGGGACTCGAACCCAGGACCGACCGGTTATGAGCCGGTTGCTCTAACCAACTGAGCTATGGGTCCAAGTAATATATCAATGACTCCTACGGGAATCGAACCCGTGTTACCGCCGTGAAAGGGCGATGTCTTAACCGCTTGACCAAGGAGCCCTATTTTTCTGCCCCTTGGGGCATGTCCCTTCTGCATATCAGCTTAGCGACATCTTAGATGTTACCACAGATTCTTCGTTTTGGCAAGGGTTTTTTTGCCTGTAATTCAGGTTTTCTGTCTGCGCATATTTGTGCCATTACCATACCAGTCCCACGCCAATCAGCGGAGTGATTGGCGTGGAATATTTTACTTTTTCATTTGACTATTGCTTTTCTTTCCCTTCCTCTATACGGGTTAATAAATCATACACTTCTATCCGTGCAGCATTCATCTCCGGCAGTCCAATGAAAATGGTTCCGCACTTGTAGTGCTCGTCCTCAGTCTCTTCGATTCGAACCACCTTCAAGAATGCATGGATCTCATCATCATTCCAAATCTTCAAAAGCGCTTCATATACTGCTCCAATGGCCAAAGGAGTGCTGCAGATAAATCCTACGCCTGTCTTTGATACATCCAGAACCTCAATCTCCACTTCCTCTGGTTTATCCGATTCATCATTCAAATTTTTAATTAATAGCCGAGCTGACAAACTCATACGTCTGCTGTTTCTCTTTTCCTGCATTTTCTGTTTACTCCTTTCACGGCAATTCTTTTCTTTTATTTTAGTTTATTTCTCTCTTTTTGTAAAGTAACTCCATTGCCGAAACAGAGATATTTTCTCTCAGCGGATACTTAAATCCCCCAAAAACAAAACTCTTCCTCCTTGATCCCTTCCTTTTCTATAAACCTGGCGACAGAATCCATGTAATGATGAGAAATCGCCCTGCAGATCACCTCCGCCTTTGAAGTCTTACAGGCTTCTAAAAGCTCTTTATGAATGGAATACTGCCTCTTGGCAATCTCCCTTTCATCAAAATTTCCTATATAGAATTCAACCACGCTTCCATAATCCAGATCCGTCCATACTTTGGAAAGCCTTTCCGACTGCGCCCTGTCCACGATTATCTTATGAAACATGTGATCGCATGAACTGATATCCCCATAACCCATAGCCTGGTTATCCATCCTGGCCAAGATCTCTTCCATTTTTGCAATATCCTTCTCTTCCATCCTGCCGCCGCCCAGTTTTACTGCCAGCGCCTCGTAGGTGGAACGGAGAAGATAGATCTCATAGAGATCCTTTATGGTAACCTTTTTTACAGAGCATCCTACATTCCTTGTATATTCAATGATCCCCTCCTGCTCAAGCTGTCTTAACGCCTCTCTTATGGGTCCGCGGCTCACGCCGAGCTCCTCGGAAAGCTCCTTTTCGATAATCCGGACTCCCGGCTCTAACTCCCGCTTTAATATCTTCTCCCGAATGGCATCCACCACATTCTCCCGCAGCGTCCGGTATATTAATTTACTCATGGCTTTAACATTTCCCTTTCTTTGGCAGTACCGTAACGCAATCAAACGAACCTGCCCGTATGTCTACCTGATTTGTTATTTTGGGGAACAAAGACATTTTACCACAGTACAGGAAAAAGGGAAATATTTATGCCGAAAAAATACTTCCGTTACTTTCATAAAAATGCGTGGAGAAGAACTGCTTCATGGCCTTTATCATATAACAAGTATCCTTTACTCCCGCCGTCTCGTATGCGGAATGCATGGCAAGCTGGGGCAGGCCGATATCTACGGCTTTCAGGGAAACCTTTGCAGAGGAAATATTGCCAAGGGTACTTCCCCCTGCCTCGTCGGAACGATTCGCAAAAAACTGAACCGGAACCTCCGCTTTTTCACAAATATCCCGGAACAATGCAATACTCACTGCATCACTGGTATATTTCTGTCCCGCATGAGACTTTACAACAATTCCCTCGTTCATATACACACAGTTTTCCACGTCCGTTTTCTCCGGATGGTTGGGATGCACCGCATGAGCATTGTCCGCACTCAGCATAAAGCTTCCTGCCACCGCCCGGTAATAATCCTCCTCCGACTTTCCAAGACCCATATTAATACGCCTGAGAATATCATACAAAAAGGTGGAGCCTGCGCCCTGCTTCGTTCCGGATCCTACCTCCTCGTTGTCAAAGCATGCATACACATTGACGCTTTTCTCCTGATGCCCCTGTAAAAATCCCTTTAATGATGCATATGCACACTGCAGATCATCCAGATGCTGGCAGGAGATAAACTCCTCCTGCGCACCCCATACTGAGGCCTCTTCCCGATTATACAGGTAAATATCACTTCCATAGACAGCTTCCTCTGAAACGCCTGCCGCCTCTGCGATCAGCTTCTTGAAATCACCCTTTTTACTTCCCTCTCCGCCAAATAATGGAAGCATATCTATCTGCTTGTTATATGCATAACCGTCATTAACCGCCCGATTCATGTGAATGGCCATGCTCGGTATCATTACCAGATCACGATCAATATTTATAAGCTTTGTGGTAAAATGATCTCCTTCCTTCACAATCACCCTGCCTGCCACGGAAAGAGGCCTGTCAAACCATGTGGCACAAAGCATTCCTCCGTATCCCTCCGTATTTAGCTGCAAATACTTTTTCTTTACCTCAATTTCCGCATTTTCCTTTACCTTGAAGGTAGGAAAATCACTGTGAGACGCCGCAATATTGAAGCTGTAATCCATAAGCTCGCTTCCAATGCCAAATGCGATAATACTTGAATCATTCCTCGTTACATAATATTTTCCGCCGGTTTTAAGCTCCCATTGCTCATTCTCTTTCAATCGCTCATAGCCATTGCTTTCAAGCTCTTTGCCAATCCTCTCTACCGCATGAAATGCCGTTGGGCACTCCTTTAAAAAGCCAGTCATCTCCTGAGATATTTTTTTGAACATGGTTTCAACTCCTTAATATTTTCATTATTATTTCCCCCAGCTGCAGGCATAAGAGTTTTTTACAATTTAAGGAGCTGTCGGAAAATAAGACAGAAGACTTTTCTAATCCCCAGCGTCCGGCTGTTTGTGTACAGACTGTCTGATATGTACGGATATTGCTTTTTAATGTCCGTACAGAGCAGACAGAATGTACACAAACCGTCCGAATACAGGGTATAGAAATGGCTGATGTCTTATTTCCCGACAGCCCCTCCTGCCTGTTAATTTGCCGAATTTTTTTCTCTTTCTCTTTTTGCAAGATATGGCATAATCATACCTAATGCGGTCAGCACAATGGGAGTGATAATATTCAATGCCATTGTAAAGACATCTGTTGAATACATACCCAGAATACAGCATGCCGCAGTCAGCACGAAGCACCAGGCTCCAAAGAACTTGGCAACTCCCTGATTTTTTACAAACCGGTACTCTGCCGGTATGGTGTTGTATGCTTTTCTAAGCGCCAGATAAGCAACAAATACCCACAAATAACGAAGGGGCATACACACGGAATTCAGCTTTGTAAGCTGTGCCAGCACAGCCGCTGCTCCCGGTACGAATGACTGAATCAAAATAATACTTCCTGATAAAGCAATAATCAGCTTAATTCCATTTACATAAGCTCCGTGCTCATTCCTCTTAAGCATTGCGCTGGGAACGAACTCTTTGGAATCCTCGTTGTCAAGAAGCATACGAAGAGGCGCGTCAATGCTGACTACCAACACCGCAAACTGTCCAATCATATTGCAGAGGGCATACAGTACCAGCAGGATATCTCCCAGTCCATAATACTGTCCAAGCTTCTGGAATGCCCAGTAGGAACCATTGGATACGTAAGAGTTAAAGGACTCCGTACTGCCGTTAATAACCGTCGGGTCAAACATCATTCCCATAGATATGGTTCCCAGAATCGCACATACTACAACCATAATTGCAAGAGCAATCATGCCCTTCGGAAATCCCTTTGCCGGATTCTCAACCTTATTAACGTATGGAGAAATCTTTTCACAGCCGCCTACCGCAAACACAAGGATTGACAGAGACGTAAAGTATCCCACATTAAACTGGGGAATCAGGTTCTTGATGCTAAAGTCCATAGCAACATATCCGCCGTTGGGATTAATGGCCGGAGCCGCAAACATCAGCAGAATATATAAAATGGACATAACAAACATACTGGTTCCTGCAATGGAAGCCAGCTTCTTAAGAGGATTCAGTCCACGGCTTGCCACCCAGCAGAAGAATAAAAATACCACCAGCGTCGCCAGCTGTACAGCGATTGTAGGAAATGTATCATATGTTTCCGCATTACGGAATACGGCCCAGCTAAGAGCCTTAAGGCCGCCGCTGCCCTTGCTTGCAATGTATGTAATGTGACATGCCCAGTAGGTCCACCCTGCATAGTAAGCAAGCTTCGGCCCCATGGTATTGTGAATCCATGAGCTGACACCGCCGCCGGAGGTCTTAAAGGCTGAGCCAAGCTCTCCAACCATCAGCGTGTAAGGTACAAAATAAAGGGCAAACATCAAAATCCAACTGAAAATTACCTGAATTCCATTAAAGTATACAAAACCGTTTAATACATTTCCGAATCCCCATACACCTGAAAACGCAATAAACGCCAGGGTATACCAGGTCATCTTTTTTGAATCGTTCATCTTACTCCCTCCAATGCAATATTTTCGTTTTTTGCCGGCAATCATAATTGTAGATTGTCAACAACTTATAAATAAATATAACATATATGCCTGCTATTTTCAACAAGGGATTTGTTTTGGATATATGTTTTTTATGGATTAGTTACAATATCAGATGTAAAAGTGGATACTGCAGAATAACTCCCCATTCGTTGTTCTACAGTATCCCCTTGTCTATAAGTTCCTATTTACTCTAAATCCTCCCCATTCGAAGCAATCACCTCTCTACCTCTCTGTCGTACCAGCCATTATATTTTTCGACCAGTCCGTAGGGAATCTCATAATGTGAGATCGTAACCAGCGGCTCAATATCATATTTCTTTAATTCATCAAATACCTTATCATAAAAGGCAAGCCCGGCTTCATTGGGCGCTTCCTCCGTTCCCGCAGGAAAGATCCGGGTCCAATTAACAGACATCCGGAATACCCGAAAGCCCATTTCAGCCGCAAGCGCAATATCTTCCTTATAGTGATGATAAAAATCCGCAGCTTCACGGCTTGGATACAGCACATCCTCTTCAAAAGCCGCGGTAACTCTTTTGGGCGTTGTGCGTGAACCATTGGTACACATATCGGAAATCGAGGGACCCTTTCCATCAACATCCCACGCTCCCTCATACTGATTGGCGGCAGTAGCCCCGCCCCACAAAAAATCTTTCCTTAACAAACTGTGCATCTGTTTCCTTTCTTTGAAAAAATTTATAGCCACTCTCCTTTATGGGGAATGGCTATGTACTACTAGGTTTTTATTCTATTTTCGTGAGCATAGTCCTATTTATCTATACCACAAATTGGTAGTTAGTGCTCTAATTATTGTGTTTTGATAAATAAATTCCATGAATATCTATGGTCAGCTCAAAAATAATATTCTCTGCGCCAACGGGTATCGTGTAGTCCTCCACAGTATACTGCGTCAATTTTCCAACTTTCTTCTGAGTGTTTCATAATAAAACGATACTTTTGAAAATAGCTGTGAAAATAAGGTGGTTTGTTGATGAAACCCTCTGTCACATATCGAGTATCAGGGGCAGTCATATCGTAGGGAACAGCTCCCTCATCGGGCAACAGCTCGATAGTAGCTTTATTAGCACTTTTCATGGTAAATACAATGGTACAGCCAGTATGCAGACAGTTGAAAAAAGATGGATAATGCTCACCATGAAGACAGTCACGGCGTTGAGCCAGCATTTCTAATGTGCAGTGCGGGTCTATGAGTTGGTGATAGAGTTTTTTGAATTTTTCTTTTAACTCCTGATCGTCAGTGATTTCCTCCCGAATGCCGTCCTTGAAGCTAATGACCCGTCCTTTCTGATGAAGCCGTTTTTGCCGGACGAAATACTGGTCTTCCAAACGGCCAAGCTCTTCCAAAAACTTCGTTAGCTGAGAAAGAATTTCGTCTACTGTTGGGCGAAATTTTTCAGGGGTATTAGCCAAATCAAGTTTGATTGCGTCTGTCATGGTGATTCTTCTCCTTCAAATTACAATTTTTATTCTTTAAGCACAAATCCCGATTTATTGAAATGTAATTCTCAAAAGGCAAAAATCAAATCCTTGCCGTATACTTTGCACAATTTCTACATAGACAGGTTTTTCAAAAACAATCTCAAATAATTTTTTGTTATATCCAGCAGTGCAGTGACACCATGTTAATGAATTTGAATTTTTGGCTTTTTCTAACATAGGACATTCACAAGAAAACATTTTTGTATACAATTGATTATCTTTAATAAACCAACCGGCACCATTTTCATTCAGAGCATTGACAAATCTATGCAAATCCTTATCCAAAGAAAGATAGAGTTGTTTCAAGTTATTTGCTGTATCTTCTAAACTACCATTTTCATTACAATAGCACTCTTGGCGAATGTTTTTTACCGTTTTTTTATCAAATCTATTTTCAAGAATAGCAGATAGCTTTTCTACCCACTCGGCTCGAATGTCTGGTGTTGAATTTATAGATAATGGAATTTCCTTTATTATGCTTTCTGCAACTTCCTTTGATACATTCTTTTCCAAGCTATGTTTCAATCTCATTAGCTCATCTATTTCTAATGTCGGAGAAACTTGCTCTGGCATAGAAAAATTTTTCATATTCTTTCTCCTTAAATTCCGATTTACCGCTCTGTTTAGTTTCCTGATAAATGGAAATTATTGTTTAGGAAAAACAAGCGTACAGTTCTCTAAATCATTGGTGTCATTTTCAGAAATGTATATCCGAGCCGATAGCGATAAATCATTTCCTATAAATTTTTCACTTCGAAACAGTTCACGCACAATATGCCAATTTTCGCTTGCATTTTCAGTTTCTAACCAAATACCCATTAACGGACCAGGCTCTCCATCCTCTGTGTCTATAAAGTCATATCCGTTGCTTTGTATCAAAGAACCCGATACTTCCTCAATTCGGTCTGATACAGAATATCTCAAATCCATATCAGCATTTTCAAGTTTTCCAGGATTTAATACTATAATAATTGTCTGCATATTTTCATCGTCCATATTCCGATTTGTTGTTATAAATATTATCATAAGCATCCAACTGATTCAATATGCCTTAATAAAATTATCAGCGTTTTCTGAGCAAGGCTTTAGTCTAAAAAGAAACTTATTTTTCCATGAAAATAGAGGACACTTTCTATTTCTGAAAAATGCCCTCTTTAAGTAATTCCACTAATGCTTTTCGTGCATCCCGTAGCTATGTTTTTGTTTCAGGGTTCACAATCGTATGGTGTGTGGAACCCTTTCGTTTTATAGTTTTTTATTTGACTTGATTTGTAACAAAAAACCTTGCAAACATTCATGTTTACAAGGTTTTTCAAACTCCCCGAGTTGGGCTCGAACCAACAACCCCACGGTTAACAGCCGTGTGTTCTACCATTGAGCTATCGAGGACTATTCTGTCGTTTCCCCCCAATTTCTTCGGTGTGCGAACGAGACATCGCTCTACCAACGGGTGCGGTCGCACACCGAAAATATTATTTTGGATAGAAAAGCAACGTAATATTTAACTAATTGCTCTTTGGTTGTATTATAACCATTTCCGCCCAATAAATAATCCCGTAATTCATCTATACAGCAATCCAGTTCACCTTTTCTGCATCGGTTTTTAGGATTCTTTTCATCAATTCAAGAAACTCTCTACCTGAAACAAATATTTTTCGTTCTTACATATTCTTACCTGCAAAATTGTATCGATCAATCATGTCTGCCATCTAAGGGCTTTTCTTCAAGAAAGCACCACAGCTCATAAATCTCTCCCAGATATTTCTTTACATATTTTCTCGCTTTTTCTCCATATTTCAATACATCTATTTCGATCTGTTCTCCATATGGTTTCTCTATGGGTGGCTTCTCTTCCTCCTTTTTCTCATAATACCTTCGAAAAATCCCCTCATATTCCTTGTAAAATGCTTGCATTGTATCTTTTTTATTTCCGTCTGCCATGTTCCTTAACCATTGAACTATTTCTTCTTGCTTCCCACTTTCCTCTATCATTTTATGAATCAGTAAAATCGGATTATTAGAGAGAAAAGCCTCTATCTTTATCTGTCTGATGCCATTTTGATTCTCTAACAAGTCTTTTAGCTCTTTTAATCCTTTTTCACGGTAAACTACCCCTTTATAATTATTCAGCAATAGCTCAATCTGGCGATAGTAGTCATACTCTATCTTAACGGTAATCCTTCCATCCTCATCAGACAATTCCAACTGGTCGCAAATATCTATATAATTCAATTTTTTATTTTTCAGCTTTGTAATCTTATGGTAATCCCTTTTACTTTCACAGTCACACCTGTACGCATTTTCGCCGCTTCCTTTCGGAGCAATTATTTTTCCGCAGTCCGGACACATAAGATAATTATGAGTATCTTCAATCAAAACCATAAACCTCTGCCACTCCTGCATATCGTCACAGATTCTCAGCAGATAAGAAATCGCATCTTGGCTGAAAAGCATTCCTTTCCCATCCTCACATTTATCTGTGTGCTTATAGATTGCCACAGCCGCCATTTCTACAATACATCTGTTTTTTCTCCCTCGCCCGATACTGTAAATGCTTCCAGAAAAATAGAAATTTAACAAAAAGCTAATCGCAGACAGGCATCCATGGTCGTTATTCTCATATTTTTTCTTAATTTCCGTGGTATTTATCGTGCGAAACAGCAGGCTATTATTCAATAGAGCCTTTATTTCAGAAAATTCCGTCTTTATCCCGGAACTGATAATCTTAAAAAACGGCGTAAATTGCTGTATTTCATCCGATACCCGAAAATAATAGGAAAGAGGATATCCGATATCATGGAACAGCGCCGCAACAAAATAAGTTTTATACACAATCTCCTTTAAAGCTTCTTTTTCTTTCTTTTCCACAATATAAGAATTTTCTATATCCTGCCGGATACAATCCATAATGTAACAACTATACTCATTTGCTTCTTCACTGATACATTCTTCTATGTCTTCCCATAATCCCATCTGTTCCATCAGCACCAGCCCCAGATATACATTGCGAAACTGATGCTTATAGTGTTCCCGAATCATCCGGGGTTTTCCACTGGATGAATGTTCCAGAAAGATTGCATTTTCAATCGCAGAATAATTATTGACCAACAGGTTTTCCATGCCTTCAATACAAATGAACTCGTTTAGGATTTCCAATGCATTATCTATCAAACAGATTTCTTCCTTCACTTCATCCGAATCATATAGCACACTCAGGCTTTTCGCAATATCCGTAATTGTCTCCACTGTGAATCGTGTGTAAAAATAGGGCTGTTCCCAGCTACATATTTTCCTAAAGACATATTTTACCTCTTCCTGGAAATATTGATACATATTATCATCATTCATTATTGGTTTCATTCTGTTTCCTTCCGATCCTCGATTGTGATATAGCCATCTCGATATTCTTTAGACAGCATAAAGGCATCTATATTGTTATTTAGATTTGTTACATTATCTACAATTCCTGCCTTCATCTGTTCTTCATTATACCTCTTATACCGTATTTTCACATTCTTTTTCTCTGATAGCTTGTCCAGAATATCCTCGGCAACATTTTCCCAGCGGACATTAAAATCCTCTCCATTTTTCTGCGCTACCTGTGTTGCCCCTATGCAGTTCTGAATATCATTCAGTACAATACTCAAATCACAATTTCCTCGTTTTATCCCCTTCGTACAGGCATTCAGGCACTCAACCGTCTTCCTAATCTGCCCACTCTCGAAAGTCGTAACATAAATTTCTTCCACACAAAGAGCATAGTCTCCCTGCAGTTCATAAAACTTATCCAAAAGTCTGCATTCCAACTCCGATAGCCCCGGCGAACAGTCAATAACAAACAAGCGGTTTTCTTTTGTTTCCATACACTCTTTAAAAAACCGAACCAGTTCATCTGCAAACATTATATTAGCGATTTTTTCATGCTGCATCATTCTTCCCTGTACTTGATAATTCTGCCGTCGGTTCGCAGCAGGGTTCAATAAAACTGCATACAATATACTCTTACTTTTTCTCTCTGCCTCCGCATCCTCATACGCTGATGTATCGTTGCCGCTACCATCTTTTTTATACGGTAAAAGAGCGACTTCATTGCAAATAGCATTGATACCTTCATTTGAGTATTTGTCAAAATAACATGGTTTCTTTTTTTCATCCGGGAACAGATAATACGACATGCTGGTTCCCAACCGATCAATATCCACATAAAAAATTCTGGAATAATAAATATCTTCTTCCGTGTCCTCTCTTTCTTCATTTCTCTTCCACTCATAAAGGCAATGGGCAAGCGCCAGAGAGGATTTTCCTGTTCCGCCTTTAAAAGAGTTTACCATTATAATCTTAAAATTTGCTTTTTTACTCATTTGTATTCTCCATAACCTTATATATGTACTCCATTTTTCTTCTCGTTTCATTTTCCAGGATATGCAGAGACTGATCTGCCGCAAGACAATACCTAAGCGTCTCCTCCTGGTAAAAATTTCTGAAGCTGTTTACCGTGCGCTCATCAATACTGCTCCTCTTCCGTATGAATTCCATCATATCCTGAAATTCCAGAATAGACACAATATCTGCATCCACATTTTTTCTCAATCTGGGAGACGCCGTTTCCCTGTATTCTATCTGTGGCATCTTCTCTGTGCGTTCTAGGAAGTCAACCGTCAGCGCCGCCGGATAGCTATCTGTCCGTTCATAGAACATAGTAATCAGCTTTTGCTTAAACCATGTGTCATTATGAAAGAACTCTTCGATACTCTTCGCCAGTTCCTCATAATGTTCCCTTCTCTCCTGGCTATCCGATAATGCATTTTCTACATTTACCTCCAGCCTCATACCTAAACCGTCGGCTTCATAGGACATCACTAACCAGGGATTCTCTTCCTCGGTTTCCGCATATAACAGGGATTCCGTCTTCGCCGCCCCCAGAACGCCTTCTAAAAATGGTTTCAGAGATACGCCTATCTCCGACTTTCCCCTGTCATGCAATTTTTTACGCCTGCATCCTTTATGATAATTTAGTATTAACATCTCCTGCCCTGGTACGATGCTTTTTCTCGCCTGAAAACCAGAGGTGTGATAAATATGGTGTAGGGCGCGGGAATTTGACGACATTACGACAACCGTCAGATCCGGGTATTGTTTAACCGCATCCTGAATCATGGGAAAAATGGTCTGCCTGAACTCCCGGGTCTTCCAACAGGTAATCTTGCCCTCTTCCTCCAATTCTATATAATGGATACTGTCCCAAAGTATTTCCAGTTGATTCTCCTCCTGCACCGCATCCAACATCTTCTCCACATTCAGTTTTTCCATCTGAATACGGAACCAACCGCTCTCCCCCTGCCATGCCGACAGCCGCGGTTTCTGGTAAAGAATCCTGCTATCAGCCAAAAAAAGTAGATCGGAATGTTCAATGATTTTTTTAAGCTCATACTCCCGCCCCTTCTGATAAAGATTCCTGGTAAACCGGAAAAGCACCTGCGGATAATCAATATCTATATCCATGGATTCCTGGAGCTGCCGTTTCAGCTCCTCCTCTTTTTCGCTTACAATATTCAATATCACTTTATGAACCATACATTCCTTGGAATCCGGCAATCTTTGCAGTCTCTCAATCATGGATTCAATTTCGCGGATATCGTTAAGATCGACTATGGTCACACGAATTTCTGGCAGAAATGGCTGCCGCTTAATATAATCCACCAAATCCTCATTAAAAATACGAATATTGATCCATGATCCTGCTGTATAGTCCTCCGCCCTCCGAAAAACCACATATGGATTCCAATTCTGCAGACTGTTATAATCTAACTGATATAGCTGGCGTTCCCAGACCATATACTGAACCGGAAAATTCATCTGCTCTATCTGCGAAAGCGTAGTGATAACCTCCTGCCCAAACCTGTCTGTCTGTAAACTTAACCGTCTCTGATACTCCTCCAATTTTTTTTGTAGTTTCCAATAATATACTCCTACCAAAGGATGGTAAAAGGGCATAGTAAGCTCTCCATTCTTCTCCACACAAAACAAGTTCTGCATTCTGCCCAGAATATCTGTTCCTATACAATTACGCACAATCCCGTCATCCGCAAGACACTTTCCAAGGAATCGGAAATAGGCTTCAATAAACTCCTTCTGGCCCTCTACATAGTGATATAAATAAGGAGGCGGGAACGTTTCCCCATTCTTCACAGCACTCACGGCGCATGTTTCCAGCTCGTCTAAGCTTTTTAATATCTCCGCCCGTTTTTTATCTGTAAAATTCAAGCGTGCTACATCCTGTTTTATTTTCTCGAATTTCTCCGTCAGCTCCACTGTCTCCGGATATTCAAACAGCCAGATACTTTCCGACAGCACATTCTCTTCTTCCTGGGAAAGTTCTTCCTCTACCTTTTTTATTCTATGCTGGATATTCTCCTGTATTACATATTGGTAGGAATTTTCATATTGCTGTTCTTCTAGCTTTTCTTTATCCTGAATTTCCCGTTTCTGATGATTCCCTTTAAATAATCGCTCTATCCGCTCATCGTATGAAATATTCCGAAACAAACGTTGCAAATCGTTCTGTGAAAGGCAACGGAGAATTTCCTTTTCTTCTTTTTCACTGAATTCTGTCTTCCCCCCTGTAATCCCTCCAATCAAACGCGTCTCCACTAAAAGCGGGCTGGAACTCCGAATCATCCGCAAAAGCTGTTGCTTCTTCAGGTTTTCTCCTTTCGGCAACTTTTTTATTGACCAAATCTCAAACCGATAGAGATTCGCCACCATTTTTTCAGCTGTACACTTCCCGCGTTCACAGCATACCCCTATATATTCCAATAAATCTTCCAGAGAAATCTGCTTTTGCTCCAGAACCGTTCCTAATATCTTTCGGCACTCCGAATCTAATTCTACTCCAAACGACGCCTTTATACATTCCCACAATATATCCAGATTTTCTGGAATAATTGGGTATTCCACAAAATCCTTTAAAGAATCTATCATTTTCACGCTGTCGCTAGACAGCAATACAATCTGTCGGATCTCCGGGTTATTACGCTGCCGCACGGCATCCGCATAATCATTCCGTTCCACCCATACCGTCTGATAAGGGACTTTTGAAAACTTATTTTGCAGAAACTCCATGACAAACTCTTTTTCTACATCTACAATGGCAATAAAATATTCTGTCTGATTCCCCGCTAATAATTCTATGTACTTTTCCAGATAATTTTTAAATTTCTCCATCATAATAGCCTGAATTCCCCCTTCTCTTCTGGGAGTGTCACTACATACCCACTGTCCGAAAGCCGCACCAAGCAGTTGTTCTCATCCAAATTATCCAGCAATGCCTGTTCATTCTTCCTAAATTCCTGAAAGGGAACTTTTATCCCCAGCTCTTTCAAAATTTGATCCATCTTTTCCGATTTTTGGATACAGATTCCATAACGCTCTTCCAAATCAGCAAGAAACGTATCCAGATATGCATACGTCCTGTCCTTTCTCGCAAGATAAAGCCTGACATAAAATTCCAGCAAAGACGGAGACAGCGCAAAATACTTGTGCCTGGACCGGCTGTTGGGAAATACAAAACCAATATCCTTCCCACAGGTAGGCAGAGTGGACGAAATCTTTGTCAATGCCGAGCCCTTGCGCGCCTGGCTGACATTCATATACAGCGTCACAAATTCCTCTATGCTAAACGAATATTTCGTATCTTCCTCCGTCAGCCGAAACGCCTTTTCCATGGATTCATACAAAGGTTTTTCAGACGCTTTTCTATAATTAGAGTTAAATACACGATTGACAAAATTCAGGAATGTTTTATCCTCGTCATTTCTCCCAGTGTCTTCCAAATTCTTATCCACATACAGCGTAGAGCCTTCCTTCCATACATAAATCTCCCTTGTCTCCCCAGTCTCCAATTCCATCTGGTTCAAATAGAATTCCTTCTGTTCCTTTGGGAACACTTCCCGGAGCTTTGCATAATTCTGTACACATGCACGATGAAAGGCCCCGCCACTAAGTAAATGGCTGGACGCCGCCCCCTGGCATAAAATATTTCCTCCTTTTCCTCTGGAATTAACACTTTTCTTTACAATAAACTGAATCACATAGTGATTCAGCAATGTTGCCAGATAATCATACTTTTTATAAAAATCAAGTTTTCGAAAGTACTGATGTGTAAGAAGGCATTCTAAATCCTCCTTGAAATTCTCACAGACCTTCCGATACTGTTTTTTCTTTAATTGCGCTGAAAATTCCTGATTTTTTGTAGCTGGACTCTTCTGGTCCCCCCCATGGAACAATGCCTCGCACATTACATTCAGCAGATAGTTCACTCCTGTCGCTTCCTCGTATAAATACTTCTGTATATCGTTTTGAAGATTCTGAAAATTTTCCTTCCGTTCAATATCCGGCAGCATATTATAATGCAAGTGCCGCAGAAGATTTGCCTTGGAACGCCTGAGCATTTGCGAGCGTAAAGGGAAATAGAAGGTTTCGTTTTCATAGTTTGTATCCAGACCTGAAAAACGTTTGAAAAAACGGTCAAAAGAGGCTTCCAGTTGTCTTTTCTTCTGTTCATCGTCTTCCTCGCACGCTATAATTCCGGCTTCCTTAAAACTCCGATAATTAATTTCCATCAGCTTCCCATCCGGCGCCGTCTGAAAAAAATCCGTCAAAAAATTATTTGCCGCCAAATATTTTGGCGTCTCCGGTCCGGCGACTCCAATATAGGCACTTAATATGTTTTTATTCTCCTGCTTCGTCTGTTTCTGATGTTTATCCATATGATGATTTTAACCTTCCTTCTTGAGTTTAATAACCTTTCTTCCGCCATACAAGAATCTGTTCATCTCCTGCAATCCGAGTGAAAAATTACAGTATTCATTTTCCTCCTGATCTGTAAATTTCACCAACATTTTTTCGTATGCTCCTCTTTTCTTTTTTAATATCTTCCTGAAAAAAGTATTAATCGTATACTCTTCTATGGATTTACTGTTATGGCTCAGATAGTAAAATTCATCTGCCATCATCAAATAACGGAACAGCCTGTAATCAATCATCAGCGTAATCTTTTCCAATTTATCACCATTCCCTTCATCTGAGGGATAGACATAACTCATTCCGAAGCAATTCTGATTGGTCTTTTCCTGCGTCTTTGCATCCAGCCTGTTAAAATCCAAATCAAAGCGATGCCAGATAATATCAATATTCCCCAATTCAAACTCTGTCTGAATATCATCTCCCAACATAGAAGGAGTATCCGCAACTTTCATCGCCAAATCACTCTGCCCCCTTCTGGTCAGTCGCCCAATTCCCCTTTTTAACTGATAAAGAACCCCTTCCTGTATCATCTCGGACGCAATGAACGGTTCATTTTTAAAGCTGTCTAGGGCATCCCGAAACTCCGAAAGATAGTCTACCGATAGAAATCTATACTTATCATTTTCTGCGTTAAAAAAACGTAACCGCTTCTCCTGGCAACAACTTTCAATATCCTTATAGATTATTTCCCTTTGTGCATCATCACCCGTGAAACTGTCTCTTTTGAATGCTGGGTCCATACCACTGATTTTATGGAGGATCTTATCCTCTGTCAGCGTGAAAATATTTTCAAATCCGTCCTTTTCAGAATACTCCCGTTCACGTCTCGCACTGCATCCCTCCCCCAAAGTAACCAAATGCGCCAATAACGACAGCAGTTCCCGAAATGTAATGTGGCTTCCCATTAAAAAAATCGTATTGCACAAAACCCGGATACTCTCTATACCTGACGTTGATTTCAAAAAATCAATATTTTTTTCATATGCACAATGCCTGCACTGCTTACATTCATTATCCTGACATTCTTTTCCATCATATGCATAAAAAGATTCCACAATTTGTTGGAATGCATCTCTGTCATCGGCAAGATTCCTTTTTTCAAAATTAATAATCTTAACCCTGTCATTCTTCTTATTTAACATATCAAGTAACTGTTCATGGTACATAAGGACACTTTTGGTAAATATCCCCACATTCGCCGCGATGATAATCCGTTGCTCTGACTTTCCCTCTATGATATCCGCTATCAACTTTATGAGTTCTTTTTTACCTGGCTCTTGCCTGTCATCAATTGGCATTGCCCGTTTTTCCTCCGGGAGGGCGGAAAAATCCTGGTAGATCTGAAAACGATAGTCTGAAAGCCGCTGCCCTAAGCTCCTCAAAAGGTGCGATTTCCCGTCTCCTGCCTCGCCAGTAAGCAAAATAAAATGCAAATGCTCTAAATTCTCTATTATCTCTGTTTCCTCCGACAGCACAACCCGAAACGTTTCATCTATACGCCGCTCGTCTACCATATAGGAATGCCCTTGGTAAGATGAGCAATATTTCAATAATTCTTGTACCTTTTCTTTTACATTCATTTTCTATCTCCTATAGAATTTTTCACCCCAAAAAGCTTGCCTATTTCTATAATTATCTATATTCATTTATTAATCGGCTCATTTATCGGCTCATTTATCGGCTCATTTTCGTTCATAATATGAGCTCCTGCCAGCACCTTTCTGTTCCAAAATTCCCACTTCACATAATCTGTTAAGATAACGTTTCGTCGTTGCTACCGATTTCCCTAATAAATCACGACCTATTGCATTGGTGATTATAGAATTATCATCCAGATACTTCAATATTGGACTCATGCGATCTTGTTCTTCCTGTGACAACTTTTCTAATTGTACATTTGGCAAAAGTTCTTTTCTAGGTCTATCTTTCAATAGTTTATTATATTGCTCAC
Source organism: Clostridia bacterium (assembly GCA_910574255.1). GTDB lineage: Bacteria > Bacillota > Clostridia > Lachnospirales > Lachnospiraceae > Laedolimicola. The sequence goes on along the minus strand of CAJTAK010000023.1, from coordinate 1,909 downwards.
AAGGTTTACACAATACCATAACGCCCCTGGAGTTAGCATCAATTTCGGGATATGGAGCCTTTTCCTTTTTACATACCTCCATAACCTTATCAAAGCCTCTTCCCCAGGATTCAATCTCCCCAGCCTTGTAGAAAACATCTGCCAGTTTAGGATTGTATGGTATGGAAGAATGCTTCTTATATATTTCATCTACAGGCAAATTTTCTGGCCATTTTCCATCATTCCAAACATATATTTTATCTTCATAAATACTAATCTGAATGGGAATTCCGGTACTATAATCTTTGTGATTAATGGCATTCAATAGGATCTCACGAAATCCCTCTATTGGAAACATATATGTTTCTGTCCTCTGTAAACCCTCGTAATCAATCAAAGCTTTCATATACTTTGCATATAGCAACTCAACCGTTTTATCTGCTTGTAAAATTAATGGCCCATGAACTTCATCTTGAAATCTTAAATCAGAATCAGAATCTCCAAAATATCCAATTTTTATATATGCACCTGTTACCCATTTTTCTGGATCAGGATGAAACATTAAAATTGCTGCCCGTATCAAATTTTCTCCTTCAAATAATTTTAAATTCTCTAACAATAATTTGTCGTTGACCTCTGCTGCAATTTTACTTAACCGCTTTTTATAAACAGATTTTTTTCTGAATTCCTGCAACGCTTCCTTACTTAGGGCATCTGCTGTTTCTCCTGGTATTGGCACACTATCCCATGTTTTCCCTTGCCTTTCGTAAAGGAATTTTAATAATTCTATTCCCTTTATTTCCTGCATGGTACTACCGCTGCGGTAATAATATTTTCCTCTATAATTAACCGGAAACGGATAACTATCAACAATAATTTCTATATATTCTAATCCATTTTCTTCTATAAGATTTACATCAGCAATAATATTCATCGTAGAAACAATTTTATTTGGAATATCTTCTAATAGCTTTTTGGCGTTACGAATCCCTTTTACATTCCCATTATCATCTTTCCCAATAATAAGTGTCCCGCCCTGTGCATTGGCATATCCGCATATCCATTTCAAATATTCATCTTTCCAAATTTCCTTCCATTCAACTCCTTGATGTTCTGACATTTTTCTTTCCTGCTTTCAATTATTTGATTATTTCTATATTATAATCTATTCTCATCCTATCTTCAATTGATTAATATAAAAAAGAAACCCTGTATAAATCCAATACAAGGTTTCAATACATGGAAAGCCACAGCTTTACCTCCGCTTACATACATCCCGTATATATTTTTTCTTTTATAAATATTTCATGTTGCCATTTCTGCTTTATATTGACTAGAATGGAAACCCGTCATTTCGAGTAAAAAACTACTAAACTTCTAACAAATATGACTATTTCATTGAGCTATTGAGGCTTATCTCTTTCGGTTAACAGTATGTTGCCTGTCAAAATTTCTTCTCACTTATCTTCAGATATGCAAAACCCGCAAACGCTGATGTTTACGGGTTTTTTTCTAGCTCCCCGAGTTGGGCTCGAACCAACAACCCCACGGTTAACAGCCGTGTGCTCTACCATTGAGCTATCGAGGATTATTCTTTTCTTTCAGATATATTCTATGCGTTTTCACGCTTTCATATACCTTCAAAACTATATACTGATATATCTCTTACATCTTGGTCTTACTTCTCTTCCTGTTCTTCCTCTTCCTATGACGCTTTGGTCAAGCCCTCGACCGATTAGTAGCAGTCAGCTCCATACATTACTGCACTTCCACCTCTGCCCTATCTACCTTATCGTCTTTAAGGGGTCTTACTACTTTCGTATGGGATATCTCATCTTGAGGGGGGCTTCACGCTTAGATGCCTTCAGCGTTTATCCCTTCCCGACTTGGCTACTCTGTCATGGCCTTGGTAAACCAGCAGATACACCAG
>CAJTAK010000022.1 GCA_910574255.1 Clostridia bacterium | reverse complement strand
AACATAGAAAAAATAAAAATGCAAGAGTTATGAGAAATAAAAAAAGCCTTATTTCAAGGCGTTTAAAAAGGGTTGAATATACGGTTTGCTTCGAAAGAATATGGTGTTAACTGCTAAAGACGGGTGTAATAAATTTATTATAATTCGGAAAACGGATTCTGTAAATATATTTTATAATTTTGAATTTTGCTTCTTGACAATTGGCGCCACAAATGCTAATATAATCTAGCATGTTACACAGATGCTGCTGTGGCTCAGTCGGTAGAGCGTCGCATTGGTAGTGCGGAGGTCACGGGTCCGATTCCCGTCAGCAGCTTAATGAAAAGTAGCGGAAACCTTGATACTTACAGGGTTTCCGTTATCTTTGTTCAGCAAGGTATATCTTACTGAATAAAATTTACCCGCCCTGAAAGGGCATATATTACGGTGTACCGTAGGGGATAAAAGCAGAAAACAAAAGGATGGAGAAGGATTATGGCATTACTGAAACAATGGCGCGATACGGCCTATGACCAGGAAGCGAACAAAGGTGATATTCAGAGATTTTGGGCGAAATATTTTGATATAGAGAAAGGCATCTATGAGCAGCTTCTGGAAGCTCCGGATACGGAAGTAAAGGGAAGCGTGAAGGAGCTGGCAGAGAAGTACGGTCAGGATGTTATGACCATGACAGGCTTCTTGGATGGCATTAATGACAGTCTGGCAGAGCCCAATCCCATTGATGATATGGAGGAAGATACGGTTGTATCTTTGAAGTTTGATAAAGAAAAGCTCTATAAGAATATGGTAGCGGCAAAGGCGGACTGGCTATATGAACTTCCCCAGTGGGAGGCCATTTTCTCGGAGGAAAAGAGAAAAGAGCTTTATATGGAGCAGAAAAAGTCTGGCACGATTGTAAAGGGACCCAAGATTGGAAGGAATGATCCCTGTCCCTGCGGCAGCGGCAAAAAGTATAAAAAATGCTGCGGAAGATAGCCCGCATGGGGATGGTATTCCTGATCTGCGGAGTCTTGTGCGTGCTTTATTATGTAGGGATTGTCCTGTATGCAGGCATAAGAGCTTCCTTTGCCTGGTTTTGGCTGCTCTTGGGAGGAGCTTTCTTCCTGGCCGGAGCTGTTTGCCGCATTTCGGCGTTGCAGGCAGCCTTTGGACGGATACCAGTTGGCGTAAAGCTTTTGGGAGGCATTTTTCTTGCAATAGGTTTGGCTGCGTTTTTGTTTTTGGAAGGCTGTATCATAAGCGGAATGGCAGGGAGCCCTAAGGAGCCTGCAGAGTACATTATAGTCTTGGGAGCACAGGTGAAAGGAACGACAGTAAGCAAAGCGCTTCATCAGCGGCTTTCCCGAGCTGCAGAATACCTTCAGGAACATAAGGATACGATAGTGATTGTGTCTGGCGGTCAGGGCTCAGGAGAGGATATACCTGAGGCTGAGGCAATGAAGACTTGGCTGATGGAACAGGGAATTGCGAGAGAGCGGATTCTGGAGGAGGACAAGTCTGTAAATACGAATCAGAATATTCGCTTCAGCCGGGAGCTAGTGGAAGATAAGGAAGCAGTAGTAGGTATTGTTTCTAATGATTTTCATGTATTTCGAGCTGTGCATATTGCCAAGGCCCAGGGACTTGATGCAGTCCCGATTCCGGCTCCCTCATCTCTTGGTATGTATCCTCATTATATGGTGCGGGAGGCATTCGCTGTAGTGAAGGATCTGGCAGTGGGGAATATGGTATTTTAATGTTACTATGAAAGATCCTTTTCTGCGTAGCAGAAAACTAAGTTCAGGGATGCCCCATACACCATTACCGACTTTCATTTATGGTGGTGCGCCAATGGGGTGCATGTGGGTTTACTATAAAAGATGACTTAGAATAATTTATAGTCCTGTAAAAGAAAAACTGGGGTTTTATTTTTCTTTTACAGGACAATTTTGATCTAAAATACTTATTTAACTGTAAAGCTTTGTAAAAAATATTGCATTTTTGTACAGATATGCTAAACTGGACATGTTATAAAGAAACAGTTGCTGCAAAACACTGATTTCAATAATTTCATAGGAAGACGGCTCCGTTTTCCCATTCCCATAACAACGTAAAATAGAGAGAAGGTGATGCCCATGATTGCTGTTTTCTGGTCTTGCAGAATAAAACAGAAAATCATATAATGAAAGGAGAACAAATTGAAGTTCAACATACGCAATATGTTTCATTTCCCAACGATATAGTTTTTAACCGAGAATTGATGGAGAAGTGAGAATCAAAGAAACTTGTATGCCCTAAATGAAGCGACTTTACCTTTTAGTACCGTTGCGTAGCAACTTAAAACGGAGGTGTAATCATGTTATTTATTGAATATCCCAAATGCAGTACTTGTCAAAAGGCCAAAAAATGGCTGGAGGCTAATCACATAGAATTTGAGTCCCGCCATATAGCAGAGCAAAATCCCACAGAGGAAGAGCTTAGAACATGGGTCAAGGAAAGCGGACTTCCCATTAAGCGTTTTTTCAATACCAGCGGTATGAAATATCGGGAGCTGGGACTTAAGGACAGGCTGGAGACTATGAGTGAAGAAGAACAAATATGTCTGCTTGCCACTGATGGTATGTTAGTAAAACGACCGCTGATTATTGGAGAGAAAATCCTTACAGGCTTTCGGGAAAAGGAGTGGGGTGAGGCGTTGCTGTAGGCGATAGAAAGGAATTTGAATAGTCAAAAGCATAGGATTATAATCGTTTTTTCTTGTGCAGATCCTATAAACCTGCAAAAGAAAGCTTGGCAATATTGACAAAAATGACAATTAATGGCACAATAGAAAGAGAATAAATAGTGAGCACTCTTGGAAATTCCCTCGCACCATTTTGCGTCTGATTTTCTGAGAGTACGTTGAATTCTGCAGGAGGTATAAAGATGGACGAATATAAAGTGATTCGGGAAATTCTGGAGAAAAGCTCTTACACGGTGGCTATGTGTGGTACAGACATGATGAAAGAATCAGGAATGCAGAGCATGCGTGCACCTGAGATTTCTTATAAGGTAGAACGGGAGTATGGATATTCCCCGGAAGAGATTTTTTCTTCTGTTTTTTACACCAACCGCACAGAGACATTTTTCAGATATTATAAGAAAGAGATGTTAGAGCCAACCCTGGAGCCAGGTGAAGGTTTTTCTGCTCTTGCAGAGTTGGAGCGCAGGGGTCAGCTTCAGTATTCTATCACAAATAATGTGTATAATTTGCCAGAGCGGGCAGGATGTGAGAGGGTTTTGAATCTTCATGGCACAATTTTTGACAATGAGTGCCCTCGCTGCGGAAAGAAGTATCCCATGGAGTATATTCGGGATTCCAAGAAGATTCCTCTGTGTGAAAAATGTCAGATTCCGGTTCGACCAAAGGTCATGCTTTTTGGTGAGCAGGTGGACAACCAGCTTATGACCTGCGCAGTAAATGAGATTTCTAAGGCAGATGTACTTCTGCTTTTAGGTACCAATTTTAATTCCGGCCTGTGTGATCGGTATGTTCAGTATTTTGAAGGCAGCAGTCTCATTCTCATTAACAGTCAGGAGCATTTTAGGGATGAGAAGGCAAATATCATTCTTCGTGAGGAAGTAAAGAAAGCATTGCCGAAGATTGTCTGGCCAGAGGGAAAAAAAGAATAAAGAAAAAATGAAGGGGCTGCCCTGGCAGCCCCTTTTTGTCTTGTAAGATGAAAATTTGATAAAAGCAAACAACAAAAAGGAGAAAACAAATATTATGAAATTATTGGAAGAACGGATTTTACAGGAGGGAATTGTTCTTGGACAGGACATCTTGAAGGTAGACGGATTTATCAATCATCAGATTGACATCGGACTGATGGAAGAGCTTGGAAAGGATATGGCAGAGCATTTCCGGGCCCAGGGGATTACAAAGGTATTTACCATAGAGTCTTCGGGGATCGCCCCGGCCTTATTTACGGCAAAATACTTAAACGTTCCAATGGTAATCCTGAAAAAACAGGTGTCAAAAAATCTCCGGACAGAAGTGTGGCAGACAGAGGTGGCTTCTTATACAAAGGATGTCTCCTATGAGCTGACCTTGGCAAAGAACTATATATCGGACATGGATCACATTTTAATTGTAGACGATTTTCTTGCCAACGGCGAGGCAGCTACAGGAGCCGTCCGTCTGATACGGAAAGCCCATGCAACCGTTGCAGGAGTTGGAGTTCTCATCGAAAAAGTCTTCCAGCCCGGGCGGAGCAAGCTGGAAAGTCAGGGAATCCAAGTATATGCCCAGGCAAGCATCCGGGCTTTTGAAAATGGACAGGTTATATTTTAAAACAACATTCTGCGAAACTCAATATAGAAAGAAGGAAAAAGAAGCAAATGAAAATAGTTTCACTGGGATTGGAAAAGCGTGACTTATCCAGGCTTGCGACTGCAGTAGCAGGAATGCTGGTCTTTTCCATCGGAATCAACATCTTCGTAGTACCGGCAGAGCTTTACAACGGGGGAATACTGGGAATCAGCCAGATTATCCGTACCCTGCTTATTCGTTATGCCCACCTGAATCTGGGAAGCGTAGACATAGCAGGTCTCATCAACCTGTGCTTAAACATTCCCCTATTCATACTGGCCTGCCATTCCATCAGCAAGACCTTTTTTGTGCGCACCCTCATATGCGTCATCAGCCAGACCATTTTCATGACCGTAATTCCTATTCCGGCCATTCCTCTGGTAGAAGACACCCTGACAGCCAGCCTGATCGGAGGAATTGTTGCCGGAGCCGGCATCGGAATCGCTCTCCAAAGCGGCGGATCCAGCGGAGGAATGGATATCTTAGGCATCTACTACACCAAGCGCCGTCAAGACTTTAGCGTAGGCCGCCTGTCCCTGACCGTAAACCTATTCATATATTTAGTCTGTGCCCTGCTGTTTGACATCACCGTAGTCATCTACTGCATCATTTACACGGCCGTGAGCACCCTGATTATGGATCGCACCCACAGCCAGAACATCAGCACAGAGGTCTTCATCTTTACCAAAGAAGATCCGGATCAAATCATGGACTACATCCTAAAAGATCTCGTCCGAGGCGCCACCTACTGGGAAGCCAAAGGCGGCTACACCGAAAAAACCACCAACATCATCTTCACCGTAATCTCCAAACACGAGCTCTCTGCCCTAAAACGCAAACTCCGAGTCCTGGATCCCCAGGCCTTCGTAGTAAGCAAAGAGCACGTAGGAATAGAAGGCAAATTCGTAAAACATTTATAACTATAAAGATACCCGGCGAGGAGAATCTTACCCTCATCCCAAGTATCTTCAATTCCCCAAAAAGAACTTATCTTCAAACCAGCAACCAGGGGATGGCGTAGAGCAGGGCAGCGGGCTTTTCCGATATCAGGTGTCCGGCTGTTCACGAACGCTCCGTCTGCTCTGAGCGAACATTACCAAGCAATATGAGATCACCACAAAACGCTAAAAGTAATGTTCGTTCAGAGCAGACGAAGTGTACGTGAACCGTCCGAACACAGATATGGAAAAGCCCGCTGCCCTGCTCTACGCCATCCCCGTCCCCCCCCTCCCAAAAATAAAAATATAAAAAATTGAAGATAATCCCCCCACCCATTCGTTATAATAGTGAACAGATAATTACCTGTGTAGAACCGGAGGGGAGGCGGATGCGATTAATCGAGATGAACAACTGGAAGTGCTAATCGACCGATATCAAAATCTGATATTTTCCATCTGCTACAAAATAACTGCGGATTACTTTGCAGCAGAAGACCTGGCACAGGAAACATTCTTATCCGCATACGAAAAATACAGTCTCTTCGACGGCAAAAACGAAAAGTCGTGGATATGCAGAATCGCCACCAACAAGTCGTTGGACTATCTGAAACATTCCGGCAGAAAGCAAATCCCGGCCGAGGATACCTACTTCGCCTATCAAGAGGATGAAAGTCAAACTCCGGAGGAAGCCTGCCTGGAGAAAGAAGTAAGAGCGGAGCTGTACCGCTGCTGCAAAGACTTAAAACCACCTTACGATGAAATAGCCCTGGATTATTACTATTACGAAATGGACGTAGGAGAAATCGCAGAAAAGCGAAACCGCAACGTAAAGACAGTTCAGACACAAATCTATCGGGCAAGAGGGATGCTGAGGAAACACTATGGAAAAAAGGAGGGGAAGAGTGCATGAGGACGGAACATGAAAAAATCAGAGACCTGGATAATTACACGGAACAGCTTATCCGTCAGGCAGAAGCAGAGGGACTCATAAAGGCACCTGTGCATATGAAGCAGGAAATCATGGAACGCTCCAGGCGTATGGACTATCAGATGGCAGTCACAACCCGAAAGGTATCAAAGCAGATGCAGCTTTTCTTCTACAGCCTGAAAGTAGGCGCAGCCGTAGTAACAGCCCTGTTTTTGCTGTTTATGGTGCCGAAAGAATTGCCGAAGGAAATGCCTGCGGCCCCAAGCGAGACGGCAAGGCAGCAGGAGGAAACTTTGAACCGCAGACTGAACAACGGTATGCGGGAAATAAATCAGATGTTAAATGATATGATGGGATTGCAGAAAAGTGATCAGATGGAGGATTAGAATATGACGAAGAAAAAAAGTGGGTTTTGGACATTTATGTTTTCCTGGCTGCCGGGAGCCGGGGAGATGTATATGGGCTTTATGAGAATGGGGCTCAGCCTTATGGGACTGTTTTGGGGAATTATCGCACTATCCATATTTTTTAATGCGGGTTTTCTGATGCTGATTGATGTGATTGTGTGGTTTTACGGCTTCTTTCATGCAAATAATCTGCATGCTATGGATGATGAGGAGTTTTATGCTCTGGAGGATCATTACCTGATTCCTGTGGATATGGATCAGGAATTTTGGAATCGAATTACCATTACAAAGTATCGCAAACTTTTGGCAGGAATTCTGATTCTGTTTGGCGCAGCGGTTCTCTGGAACAGTTTTTTGGATCTGCTCTACTGGATGCTTCCGGATTTCGCATGGGGATACGTGAACAGCATCAGCCGTTACATTCCGCAGATCGTGTTGGGAATTGGAATCATTGCGGTAGGCCTTATGCTGATTCGAGGCAAGAAGCAGGAGCTTTTGGAAGAGGAAGACAGGGGGGATGAGCATGCAGGAGAAACAGAGCATTCGCATTCATAGGGTAGGAACCGTAACATTCGGGATCATACTGGTAATCTTGGGAGCCCTGTGTCTGCTTCGGCTGATATTTCCGGTATTGGATTACGAATTGATATTTCGCTTGTGGCCCACCGTATTTATCAGCCTGGGGATTGAGGTGCTTCTAAGCAGCCGCAAGCCCGAGAAACGTGTGGTGTATGATGGGGCAGCCATATTTCTGCTGGTGCTTTTGATACTTTTTGCCATGAGCATGGCCGGCATGGACTGGATCTTTGAGCATTACCAGGAGTATCGGGATGTCATTATCCATTGGTGACGGAGGACAGGGAAAAGGCATAAGATATAAGGAAAGGGAAACACCTTATTTTACGAAAACGTATCCCATGCATATTCCGGAATATGTTCTCATAAGGAAAAAGCCTGCGGTCCGTAAGAGAGGACCGCAGGCTTTTTGCGCATGGGAGGACCTGCATCAAGTATTTTTCTTTTGCTCTGTGGGAATAGATCATGTATAATAAAAAAAACAATAAACCGGAGGGCCTAATGTATACGATTGTAATTGCGGATGACGAGGCGGAGCTGCGTCAGGCATTGGTAAGAAGGATTGATTGGGAAGAGGTAGGCTTTCAGGTAGTGGGAGAAGCGGAGAACGGAGTAGAGGCTCTGGAACTGGTGGAGAAGCTGGAGCCGGATCTGCTGCTTACGGATGTGCGGATGCCGTTTATGTCCGGCATTGAGCTTGCCCGGGCAGTGAGAGAGATAAGGCCCAATATTCAGATCGCATTTTTAAGCGGCTTTGACGACTTCACCTACGCTCAGCAAGCTATCCAGTACAATATCATCAGCTACCTGTTAAAACCCATTTCCTCAAAGGAGCTTACAAAGGAACTGAAAAAAATAAAAAAGAAAATAGATGATAAATTCGAAGAATTTACCAGAAAGAATGCGGAGCAGGAGCAGCAGAACCTGGCAGCCTTTTTTACGCCGCTGCTTTTAGATTCTTTTTCAGACGGACAAGGTAAGGAACGAGAGCAGGTCTTAGTACAGGAAGCTATCCGCAAAGGCTTTATTAAGCCGGAGAGTACCTATATGTGCTATACGGTATTGGTGACCAGCTTCCGGGACGGGGACGGCAACAACTGCACTGTGGAGGATGCGGTTAATGCGGTTAATATGATTCTGCGCAAATATATGCGCTATGTAAGCTTCTATACGGACGGACGGATTGTATCTCTGTTAGCGGGGACAAAGGCCAGCCATGAAAAGTATCTGCATATTATTGTGGAGGATATTTCCCAAAGTGTAAAACGGATTATGAATTTGACTTCCTCCATTGGCGTCAGCAGGATGGTTCCGGGGCTGGGCCGCTGTCATGAGGCGTATCTGGAGGCAATGGATGCCTTTGGCTATGCCAGGCGAAGCGATATGGGCGTGTCCTTTATCTCAGATATTGAACGGACAGCTACCTTTGATCAGGAGACCGTACAGGCGGCAGTGAATGAGATAGAAAGCCTTTTAAGAAGCGGAACGGAGGATGAGCTTCGAACTTATCTTGGACAGCTTTTTGAACAATTGGAACAGGAGGATACGCCGGCCATGAACATTCAACTGGTGATGGTGCAGCTGATTGCCGCAGTATTCCGGGTGGTCTATGCAGTGGCAGACAGCGAGGCGGTTCAGAACCTTCAGAAGTCTTCCCCCTTTCTGGGACAGTTATTTTTTGAGAATCCCAGGGAAATGGAAGAGCGTTATATGGCATTTTGCCTGACAGCGAGAGAAGTGGCGGCAGAGCATCGGAAAAAGAGTAATTCCGCCATCTGTGACCGGGCTCTTGCGATTATGGAAAGCAGGTTTGCGGATCCGGAATTGTCTTTGAATTCCATCAGCACCGAGATTTCAGTAAGTCCCAATTATTTAAGTACGCTGATTAAACGTTCTACAGGAAATACCTTTATTGATCTGCTGACCAGAAAGCGCATGGAGACAGCAAAAGAGATGCTCTTAGGAACATCCATGAAGATTCGTGAAATTTCAGAAAAATGCGGTTATAACGATCAGCATTATTTCAGCTATTGCTTTAAAAAATATGAAGGGATTTCACCAAATGCGTGCAGGCGGAAGTTTGAAAGTAAACTTTCGGATCTGCCCGAATAATAAGGTGAGCATTCAAGGGGAAGTATTTGCGTTAGAAAGAGGAAAGCATGAAGAAGGATAGACCGGAGAGCCGGATTTCCCTGTCTGTGATGATGACCTGTGTGGTTATTGGACTGGTACTAACGGTATTGGGATCGGTATTAATCTTTTTTATAGATTTTTATCAAAGCTCCATGGAGCAGAATGCGGCCATTACCAGTGAACAGGCAGTGGTTCAGGTGATGAACATGGTAGAAGATTATACGGCAGGAATGGCAGATTCTATGCGGCTGATTTCCGCTCATATGGGAAAGCCGGAGGAAGAACGGGATGAGTTCTTCCAAAGTTTTATGGAGATACGCCCCGATGTAGTGGCAGTTACGACCTATCGCACGGAAGGGGAGCTTTTGAACTGCTGGTCAAATGGATTGAAAAGAAAAAGCTCAATTCTGCAGAACCTTTCTTATATGGAAGAACCGGAGGGGAAAGGACTTCGCATATCCAAGCCCCATGTGGAAACCCTCTTTGAAGAATATTACCCCTGGGTAGTTACTATCTGTCAGAATATGAAGGACGGAGGGGGAGAGGAACTGCAGGTCTTTATGGACATCCGCTTTTCCAACATTGCCAGCTATGTGGATGATGTGGGAATCGGTCAGCATGGCTATTGCTTTATTCAGGATACGGAAGGGAATCTGATCTATCATCCGCAGCAGCAGCTTATTTATTCCGGGCTTAAGGAAGAGATGACAGGAGAACTTAAGAGCCTTCCCGATGGTTCCCATACACGCTCCAACGTGATCTATACCATTCACACGCTGGAAAACTGTAACTGGCGTGTGGTAGGTGTAAGCTATGTGGACGAGCTTATTACAGGCAGGGTGGAAGGGATGGTCCGCATCTGTGTGATCTTGCTTCTCCTTGTTTTGGTGACGGCAGTTCTTGTGGGAATTCTCTTTTCCAGGCTGTTTGCCATGCCTGCCAAGCGGCTTACGGGAGCGATGGAGGCATTTGAGCAGGAGGCGGAGAACTTCCAGTTTGTAACGGTTCGGGGTACCAGTGAGATTTCCGCCCTGTCGGATTCCTTTGGGCATATGGTAGTGCGGATTCAGGAGCTGATGGAGCAGGTGCGCCAGGAGGAAATTACCTTAAGAAAGACAGAGCTTAATGCCCTTCAGGCACAGATCAATCCTCATTTCCTCTATAATACCCTGGATTCAATCGCATGGATGTGTGAGGAAGACCGCACAAAAGAAGCGGTGGAGATGGTAAATGCCCTGGCAAGGCTTTTTCGTATCAGTATCAGCCGGGGACATGAGCTGATTACTTTGGAACGGGAGGTAGAGCATGCAAAGAGCTATCTGAAGATACAGAATTACCGCTATAAGAACCAGTTCACTTATGAGTTTGATGTGGAGGAAAGCTGTCTTTCTTATCTGTGCAATAAGATTACCCTGCAGCCGATTATAGAGAATGCCATTTATCATGGAATTGACCGGATGGTGGAGGAAGGCTGCATACAAATACGCATAGAGGAGGAAGAAACGGCCATTCGGATGACTGTGACAGACAATGGCGTGGGCATGTCGGAAGAACAGTGCAAAGAGATTCTTCACCGTGAAGCAGGTGAACGCACCGGAATCGGCATCAAAAATGTCAACGATAGAATCCGTATTTATTTTGGCGAGGAATACGGGCTTCATATAACGAGTGAGCTGGACGAAGGCACCTGTGTGGAAATTCGAATCCCAAAGCTTACGGAACTGGAATAACAAGGTAAATGCGAAGCATCGGCAAGGAGACATTGCAGGGAAGCGACTTAACACTTTCGTACTGTTGCGCAGCAACTTAAAAAAGGAGAAAGAATATGAAGAAAAACAGAGCTGCGGGGAAACATCTGAATCTGTGGCTGATACTTCTTGGAGCATTGGTTCTGGCGGCAAGCTATGTCATTGGGATACGCTACATCATCGGTAATCTGAATGTATTTGAAATTGAGCGGGGAGAGACAAACCGCCATTATGTGGCAGTGATTGCCAAGTCTACCACTTCTGCTTTCTGGAAATCCGTATTTGCAGGAGCAAATGCGGCAGGTACGGAATATAATCTGACGCTGACTGTAGAAGGACCGGAAAATGAAGAAGACTATCAGACCCAGAATGAGATGATTCGGAGGGCAGTAGAAAATGGAGCGGAGGTGATTGTATTTTCCGCAGTAGACTACCAGGCGAACGCAGAAGCTATCAATGCAGCGGTTAAGGAAGGGGTGAAAATCGTTGTTATTGACAGCGATGTAAACAGCGATCAGGTCAGCTGCCGAATCAGTACGGACAATTATCAGGCAGGACGGATGGCAGGTAAGGCTGTTCTTTCCGAGGAAGCAGAAGAGCTGAATGTAGGAATCGTAAATTTTGACAAAAATTCCGCCAACGGACAGCAAAGGGAGGAAGGCCTTCGGGAAGAACTTATGGAGGACGAGCGTGTCCGGATTGTAGAGGCCATTAACGTAATTTCTACTATAGAGGATTCTATGGAAGGAACGGTTCGGATGCTTAAGGAACATCCGGAGATCAATGTGATTGCAACATTTAACGAATGGACAAGTCTGGGGGTAAGCTATGCTATCCGTGACCTGGGGCTGGCGGAGGAAACCTCTGTGGTAGCTTTCGACAGCAATGTGGTCTGTGTGGGAATGCTGGAGACCGGAGAGGTAGATGCTTTGATTGTTCAGAATCCCTATGCCATGGGGTATCTTGGGGTGGAATGTGCATATAACCTTATCAATGAGATTCCCATAGAGGACTCACAGGTGGACACGGCAACGACAGCTATTACCAGAGAAAATATGTTTGAGGAAGACTGCCAGAAAGTATTATTTTCATTTGATTGACGGGAAGTTAGTAAAAATTTGTACAAAAAGAATAAAATTTTTAATGGAAATCCTTCTTGTTTGTGGTATACTTATAAACGCAAGCAAATCAATGAGCTTGTAAAAAATAAACAGGGAGGATTTTTCATTATGAAAAAGAAAGTTTTAGCTGCATTGTTAAGCGTAGCAATGGTAGCAACCTTACTGGCAGGCTGCGGTTCTAAGGAAGCGCCGGCAGAAGCGCCTGCTGAGACCGAAGCACCGGCCGAGACCGAGGAACCTGCAGATGCGGATGCGGAGGAGCCGGCAGAGTCTGATGCACCTGCAGCAAGCGGAGATTTCGCAGACAAGAAGGTAGGCGTATGTATCTATCAGTTCTCCGATAACTTTATGACACTGTTCCGTACGGAGCTTGAGAACTATCTGATTAGCTTAGGCTTTGCAAAAGAGAACATCACCATCCAGGACGGTCAGAATGACCAGGGTACACAGAGCAACCAGATTGATGCTTTCATCAATGACAAGGTTGACGTTCTGATTATCAACCCCGTAAACTCATCTTCCGCAGAGACCATTACCGACAAGGTAGTAGGCGCCGGAATCCCGCTTGTATACATCAACCGTGAGCCGGACGAGTCCGAGGAGCAGAGATGGGCGGACAACAACTGGGATGTAACCTATGTTGGATGTGACGCACGTCAGTCCGGAACCATGCAGGGCGAGATGATCGTTGACCTGGGTCTGGAGAAGGTTGACTTAAACGGTGACGGCAAGGTTCAGTACATCATGATCGAGGGTGACCCCGAGAACGTTGATGCAAAGTATCGTACCGAGTTCTCCGTTAAGGCTCTGACAGATGCAGGCTGGGAAGTAGAGCAGCTTGACGATCAGGTTGGTAACTGGGATCAGGTAAAGGCACAGGAGCTTGTATCCAATGCACTTGGCCAGCATGGCGAGAAGATCGAGGTTGTATTCTGCAACAATGACGCTATGGCACTTGGCGCACTTCAGGCAATTGATACCGCAGGCCGCAAGGTGGGCGAGGATATCTTCCTGGTAGGTGTTGACGCTCTGTCCGAGGCTCTTGAGAACGTAATCAACGGAACCATGACAGGTACCGTATTCAATGACCATATTTCTCAGTCACACAGCGCAGCAGACGCAGCAGTAAACTATCTGACCGGTGCCGGAAACGAGCACTACATCGGCTGTGATTATGTAAAGGTTACAACTGAGAATGCACAGGAAGTACTTGACAGCGTAAAATAAAAACGTCTGATTAAGAAACTGCAGGAATGAATTTGATGCAGGTGTTGGAATTACGGCACCTGCACTTTTCATAATGAATGGAAATATGAATGAAAAGATATGGATATGATGTCTGTTTTTTGCCGTTCGGTTGTTACGAAAAATGACAGATTGCCATCTGTATAATATAAAAAAAGAGAAGGAGGAGCAAAATGGCAGAGTATAAACTGGAGCTGAAAGGCGTCTGCAAGTCATTTCCGGGTGTCAAGGCACTGGATAATGTACAGTTGTCGCTCCGTCCCGGTACCGTACATGCACTGATGGGGGAAAACGGCGCCGGAAAGTCCACACTGATGAAGTGTCTGTTCGGTATCTACAAGATGGACGCAGGAGAGGTCATTCTCGACGGACAGAAGATTGAGATTGGAAACCCCGATGAAGCCATGAAGTACGGCATTGCTATGGTGCATCAGGAGCTGCAGCCCGTACCGGCCAGAAGTGTGGGGGAGAATTTGTATCTGGGAAGATTCCCGGTAAAGAAATACGGTCCCTTACAGGTGATTGACCACAAAGCCATGTATGCGGAAACGGAAAAATGGCTGCAGGAAGTAAAGATGGACTTTGATCCCAAGGCCCTTCTCGGCACCCTGTCCGTTGGACAGATGCAGTCCGTGGAGATTGCCAAGGCCGTATCCCAGCAGGCAAAAGTCGTTATCTTTGACGAGCCGACCTCATCCCTGTCGGACAATGAGGTGGAGGCTCTTTTCCGGATCATGAATGATCTTCGGGATAAGGGCGTAACGATGGTTTATATTTCTCACAAGATGGATGAGATTAAGCGGATTGCCGACGATATCACCATTATGCGTGACGGTACATACGTGGGAACCTGGCGGGCGGAAGATATGACCACGGACGATATTATCGCCAAGATGGTAGGACGTGAGCTGACGAATGTATACCCGCCCCGGGAAAATGAGCCGGGCGAGGTGATTATGGAGGTAAAGGATCTTTGCTCCATCCATGCAAAATCCTTCCAGCATATTAATTTTACCCTCCGCAAAGGCGAGATTCTGGGCTTCGGCGGTCTGGTAGGCGCACAGAGAACGGAGCTGATGGAGGGAATCTTCGGTATCCGCGGCGTGGAGACGGGAGAGATCCTGATAAACGGCAAGCCGGTAAAGATCAAACATCCCAAGGATGCCATGAAAGCCGGAATCGGTCTAATTACGGAGGACCGCCGGGGCAACGGTATCTTCGGCTGTCTGTCCATCAAGGATAACGTAGGCGTATCCATTTACAATAAGCATCTGAAGGCCGGATTTGTTCTGGATCACAAGAAGATTGACGGAATTGTGGATGAGAACATCCAAAAGCTGCGGATTAAGACGCCAAGCATGAAGGAACATATTGCAAATCTTTCCGGAGGTAATCAGCAGAAGGTTATCGTTTCCCGCTGGCTTGCAAATGATCCGGACGTACTTATCATGGATGAACCCACCAGAGGTATCGACGTGGGTGCCAAGCATGAGATCTACGAGATTATGAATGAGCTGGCAAAGCAGGGGAAGGCCATTATTATGATTTCCTCTGAGATGGCGGAGCTTTTGGGAATGTCAGACAGAGTTTATGTCATGTGTAATGGAAAGATTACCGGTGAGATTACGGAAGAAGCTGAGATGAACCAGGAAAGTGTTATGGGCTACGCGACCAAGTTCTGATGGCGAAGGAGGATGGATAGAATGGAAAAAACGAACAAAAAACAAATAACAGATTTTTTGATTAATAACGGTGTTATTATCGTTATGTTTATCCTGGTAATTTATACGGGATTTACGACCGATAACTTCTTTACAAGCAATAACCTTCTGAATCTGTTGGTAAATATGAGTTCCCGTCTGGTGATTGCTCTTGGAATCGCAGGCTGTGTTATCACCGCAGGCTGTGACCTGTCAGCCGGACGTATGATTGGTTTCGGAGCCTGTATCTCGGGCGTGCTTCTGCAGCGTATGGACTACTCACAGAAGTTCTTCCCCAATATGGAGCCGATGAACGTATTTTTGGTAGCGGTGATTGTTATGCTGATTTGTGCGGCATTCGGTTCGGTTACCGGTTTCTTTATTGCATACTTAAGCGTGCCTCCCTTTATTGCGACACTGGCAATGATGGAGATTGTGTATGGTATCAATATGATCTTTACAAATGCAACTCCTCTGGGCGGTTATGTAAGTAATTATACCAATGTGGCAAGCGGCAAGTTCTTAGGGATAAGCTATCTGATCTGGATTGCGATTATTGTGGCGGCTATTACCTGGTTTATTTTCAATATGACTCGTCATGGAAAATATATGTATGCGGTAGGCGGCAATCCCCAGGCGGCAGAGGTGGCCGGTGTTCCGGTGAAGACTACGCTGATTCTTATCTACATGAAGGCGGCGGCTATGTACGGACTGGCGGGCTTTATGCTTGGCGCAAAGGCCGGCGGAGCTTCCGTAAACTTAGGTCTGGGCTATGAGATGGAGGCGATTGCGGCATGTACCATCGGCGGTGTATCCGTTACCGGAGGTCGCGGACGTGTTACCTCAGCGATTGTCGGAGTTACCGTATTTGAGCTGTTGAAGCTGGCTCTGCAGTACCTTGGAATGGATGCGAATGCACAGTGGATTGCAATTGGTATTGTTATCTTTATTGCTATTTCTCTGGATATTCGGAAGTATATTGCGAAGAAATAAAGCAAATGATAAAGAAGATAAAAATGGCAGTCGGAGACATCCGGCTGCTGTTTTTTTGAGGATCTTATAGAAAGCTGTTGCTTTTGGGATCGTATTGAAAATCAATTCCGCCCAAGGTGATTTCCAGGGACTTTCGATCCAAATCAAGGCTGCTGCACAGTTCATCCAGGTTCGGGTAGTAATCCCGAAGCTGCATATTGATCCAGCTTAAAAGCATGAATGGGTCTTTGGGAATCATGAAACCAACTCCTGTTTGAATAATTAACTTTACGGTTTTTCATTTTTTATTTAACAACAAAAAGGGAAAACTTGCAAGTACAACTTATTTCTGTTACACTTAAAAAATAAAAAACGGCAGTATATAAAATGATTCTGCACAATAGACAGGCTGTTTAGATACTGCGGAGCCGGAATAAAAATTGGAATAGGAGAAACAAATGGAAAAACGAGTGATCGATCCGGAAAAAAGAAAAGAGGCAGGGAGGCTGACAACGAGAGTTATTATTGCAATTACCGCAGTGATTATCCTCTATGTGGCTTACGCATTAGTTACCAAGAATATGAATGTTGTTGTTTTTGAAGTGCTGCTGATGATTTTTGTGATCGCTTATGTGGTAATGAATGATTTTATAGAGCCCCGTTTGTTAGGGATATTTGAAAACATGACAGTTGGGCAGCGAAGCGGGTTCCTGAAGATTCTGGCATTGGATGTTGTGGGAGCAGGTGCCGTGCTGTATTGGATTCTGGGTATGGGAGCAGAAGAGAACGCCGGCGGAAGTATCCTGCCGCTGGTGATTTATATTGTGACAGTGCAGATGAAGCGGAAGTTCCGTCCGGAGTTTGAGGGGACAGAAGAGGATGAGGATGCTTCAAAGGTCTTTGAGGAAGGGAATCCTTCCATAGAAGAAAAGAAAGGGGATAATGAAAAGGAATCCTGATGCATGTGGATTGTGATACGGAAAAGGGAACTTTTGTACGAAAGAGAGAGCTGTGGGGAAATAAACCATCGGTTTTTCTATAACCGGATGGCTTATTTCCCCACAGCCATGTCTTCTGTAATAATTTCTTTTTGCATATATATGGTAATGAAAAAGAATGTTTGGAGCATATAGAGTGAAGAAAGGGAGGACAGCCGGAATTCCGGCATGGAAACGAGGACTTCTGGTTGGGATGATTGGGCTTATGGCGGTAGGCGCAGCTGCAGGTATAAGGGACAGGCAAGCGGAGAGGGAAGGCCAACGTGCAATGGTTATGGGGGAGGCTCCTGGTGAGAAAGGGCAATCCCTGCAGGACGCTGGAAAACAGACTCAAAAAAGAGAAACGAAAAAAATTGCTCTGACCTTTGATGACGGCCCTCACCCCTATTATACGGAAGAGCTGCTTGACGGTTTGGCAGAGAGAAATGTAAAGGCGACTTTTTTCCTTTTAGGACAGAATATAGAGGGGCGTGAAGAAATTATCAAGCGGATGGCAGAGGAAGGCCATCTGATTGGAAATCATACTTATTACCATGTAGATATTACCAGACTGGAGGATGAGGAGGCTTGCCGTGAAATTCTGGATACCAGTGAAAAAATTACGGCCATTACCGGACAGCCGGTGGAATATATTCGCCCTCCCTTTGGCAATTGGGATAAGGAGCTGGAATGCGAGGTCACAATGCTTCCCATTTTCTGGTCTGTTGATACGTTGGATTGGACAACACGAAATGTGGATCAAATTGTTCAAAAAGTAGTGACGGATATAGAAGAAAATGATATTATTTTAATGCATGATTCTTACGATAGTACGGTGAAGGCTGCCTTGCGTATCATAGATCTTCTGCAGGCGGAGGGATACGAGTTTGTGACTGCCGATGAATTGATTTTAGAGTGATATGGGGGCCTGGCATAAGGGAACGGGCAGAGAATAGAAGGATAGTCTGCCATGGTCCGGCATGGAGGAATAATAATACTATGGATTTGTTTGATTATATGAGGCAAAATACTCTGGAGCAGGAAGCTCCTCTGGCTTCCCGGCTGCGGCCTAAGACCTTAGATGAGATAGTAGGACAGCAGCATATTTTGGGAAAGGATAAACTGCTTTATCGTGCCATCAAAGCAGACAAGCTGAGCTCCCTGATTTTTTATGGGCCGCCGGGAACGGGGAAGACTACCATTGCCCGGGTAATTGCCAATACCACGAAAGCCAGCTTTACCCAGCTCAATGCTACGGTGGCAGGAAAAAAGGATATGGAGGCGGTGGTTTCTCAGGCAAAGGATAATCTGGGAATGTATGGAAGAAAAACAATCCTGTTTGTGGATGAGATTCACCGCTTTAATAAAGGTCAGCAGGATTATCTTCTCCCCTTTGTGGAGGACGGCACCCTGATTCTCATAGGAGCTACCACAGAAAATCCTTATTTTGAGGTAAATGGGGCTTTGATATCCCGGTCGGTAGTTTTTGAGCTGAAGGCTCTGGAAGCAAAGGATGTGAAGGAATTAATTCACCGTGCCGTTTATGATACGGAACGGGGCATGGGCGCTTATGGAGCGGAGATCACGGAGGATGCATCTGATTTTCTGGCGGATATTTCAGGGGGAGATGCAAGGGCGGCCCTCAATGCCGTGGAGCTTGGCGTATTGACCACAGAGAAGGGGAGCGATGGAAAGATTCATCTGACCCTGGATGTGGTTTCGGAGTGCATTCAGAAACGAGCAGTTCGGTATGACAAGACAGGGGATAACCATTATGATACGATTTCCGCCTTTATTAAAAGCATGAGGGGCTCGGCTCCGGATGCAGCTGTTTACTATCTGGCGAAAATGATTTACGCAGGGGAGGATGAGCGTTTTATTGCAAGAAGGATTATGATTTGCGCTTCCGAGGACGTAGGCAATGCGGACCCTATGGCCCTCACTGTGGCTGTGTCTGCGGCCCAGGCTGTAGAGCGCATTGGATTCCCGGAGGCACAGATCATTCTGGCTCAGGCAGCCGCTTATGTAGCATGTGCGCCCAAGAGTAATTCTGCTGTCAATGCCATTGGAAAGGCAATGGAGTCTGTGAAGACGTTAAGAACCAGCGTTCCGCCTCATCTGCAGGATGCACATTATCCGGGTGCAAGGAAGCTGGGACATGGTATTGGGTATAAATATGCCCACGATTATCCCAATCATTATGTGGAGCAGCAATATCTTCCGTCAGAGATTGAAGGGGAGATATTCTATGAGCCGTCAGACAACGGGTATGAGAGAGAGATTCGGAAATATTTTCAGAAAATAAAGGGTTTTGCAGCAGGTACGGAAGAAGTCTGATTCAGCTATTGAATTGCTCCGTATAGAATAGAGTTTTCCTCTGCCTGCTGCGAAAGAATTTTACAGGGTTTCCGGCTCCGGATAGTCTATGCCAAAGGTTTCAGCAGTGACGGATTTTATTACCTGGGGCGTCATGGGGCGATCACCGTAATCGGTGGGAGTTTCGGCAATCTCATTGACAATGTCCATGCCTTCAATGACCTTCCCAAAGGCAGCATAGGCACCGTCTAAGTGGGGGCTTGCCTTGTGCATAATAAAAAATTGGGAGCCTGCGGAATCCGGATGCATGGATCTTGCCATGGAGAGTACTCCTGGTGTATGCTTAAGTTGATTGGAAAAACCGTTTTGTGAAAATTCACCCTTGATAGAGTAGCCGGGATCGCCCATACCGTTTCCATCCGGGCATCCGCCCTGGATCATAAAGCCTTCAATGACTCGGTGAAAGATTAGACCATTGTAAAAGCCTTTGTTTACGAGACTTAAAAAATTGCTGACCGTATTTGGGGCGATGTCAGGGTAAAGCTCGGCTTTGTAGACGCCTCCGTTTTCCATTTCAAAGGTGATAATTGGATTTTGTGCCATGGATGTTATTCTCCTTTTTCTATTCCATCATAATAGGGGCAAAATGCCGCCGGGTATTATTTTAAATGAAAAGGGAAGATTCGTAAAGGAGTTTTTGAAAAATGCTGAAAGGGATTGTGATTGCGGCTTCCGGAACGGAACAGCTTCAGAAGACGCTTACAAAAGAGGGGCTTGCCTGGAGGGTGGCGGAACACCGGGAACAGGCAGATTTGCTTCAGGCAATTGATGCTCTGAAAGCGGACAGGAATGAGGTTCTGTGTCTGGTGGAGAGGGACAGAGAAGAGCAGATGGCTCTTGACCTGGGACTTTTCTGTGTAGGATACTTGAATCCGGAGCTTCCCCAGGAGCAGCTTTCCGGGTGCAGAATCCTTATAGAAGGCTTTCAGGAGATAGATCGGATCTTTCTTGAGAATATCCATACCCGGGCTCAGGGCCTTCCCGTTCAGATTGCGGAAACGGACAGGCTTCTGATTCGGGAGATGACTCTTTCGGATCTGGATGGAATCAATGCCCTCTATAGAGAAGAGCCGTCTATCTCCCTGTCTCCGGAGCTGTCCCTTGACAGACAGGAAGAAGAGGAAAAAATAAGGGCATACATTGCCTATATGTATGGTCTGTACCAGTTCGGCATGTGGGTGGTTATCGAAAAGAAAAGCTGCAAGATGATTGGGCGTGCCGGCTTTGGCATTGCAGACTATCTGAATTTTTCGGAGATTGATATGGGTTATCTTATTGGAAAAAAGTACCGGAGGCGGGGTTACGGGGAGGAAGCCTGCCGTGCGGTTCTGGCTTATGGAAAGCAGATCCTGGATTTCAGGCAGGTAAGTGCTTATATAGACAAAGATAACAAAAACTCTCGGTATTTGATTGAAAAGCTGGGTTTTTATCAGGAACGGAGCTTTGCCTATCAGGAGCACAGGTTGTGCCGTTATCTATTAAATCTACGGATTGCAGAGTATTAAAATCTTTTTTAGTAATCGGGAAACACTTTAGGGTATCCCTTTATGCCCAAAAACATGGGCAAATTAAGGAAACACCCTGCGGGTATCCCTTTATGCCCAAAAAAATACGGACAAATCTAAGGAAACACCCTGCGGGTATCCCTTTATGCCCAAAAATATGGGCAAATTAAAGAAAGGAAACAGTAATTTGAGGGAACAATTTGGATATATCAAACAAGGGCATGAGATTCGCAAAAATCTTATTTCTGTCAAAGAGGAATTAAAAAGGCCGGAGGGAAGACGAGAGCTGAGGAAGCTGTTTTTGGAAGAACCTAAGGTACTATTATCGCTGCTGGATGAAGCAGATCCGAAAATTCGGAAAAATGCGGCCCTGGTGTTGGGAAATGTGGGAACGGAAGAATGCAGAGAGGCTATTTTAAAGGCTTACCGTATGGAAGAAAAGCGTTTTGTGAAAAGCGCATATCCGGAGGCACTGGCGGGCTGTGACTGTTCCGGCTGTATAAAAGAGCTTAAAAGCCGAAGGAAGGAACTTCTGGATGAGATACCAACCATAGAAACACAGAAGCATCAGCAGGAGGAACTGCGGGCCCTGAATACGCTGCTGTCTTTCTATGAGAAGGCAAAAGGACATAAGTTTATGGGCTTTTCCGAACCTTCGGATGTAATCCTCATTACGCATCCGGATTATCGTCAGGTGACACTTAAGAATATTACTGAGGGGCAGACGGTTCTAATAAAGGCAGGAGTAAAAGTACTGGGAGGGAATTTGGAGAATTTGCTGAAAATCAGGACTTTTCGGGAGCTTTTATTCTGTTTGAATATAGCAGGAGAGCTGAAGGCAGATACGGCGGCAGAACAGCTTGCATCCTCCAATCTTCTCAGTTTATTAAAGGAACTGCATCATGGGGAAGGAGCTTTTTACTTTCGGATTGAGTGCAAGGGCCGCATGACCTTGGAGCAGCGCAGCAGCTTCACCAAGAAGCTGGCAGCCAGGCTGGAGATTCTGGCAGGAGGAAGACTGATAAATTCTACTTCTAATTATGAGGCGGAACTTCGTCTGGTGGAGACGAAGAAGGGCGGATTTTATCCGTTGCTTAAGCTGTATACCCTGCCGGACCGGCGCTTTGCTTATCGGAAAAATGCGGTGTCAGCTTCTATAAGGCCCGAGAGGGCAGCCCTGTGTATGGAGCTTGCAGCTGATTACCTGAAAGAGAATGCCCGGGTTCTGGATCCCTTCTGTGGTGTGGGGACTATGCTTGTGGAACGCAATTACCGGGTTCATGCAGATACTCTTTATGGTGTTGACATATATGAACCGGCCATTGCAGGGGCCAGAGAGAATACGGAGATTGCCCGAATGACGGCGCATTACATCCACCGGGATTTTCAGGATTTTACCCATGAATATCTTTTTGATGAAATTGTGACCAATTTTCCTGCCAAGGGAAAAAATTTAAATGGACATACTTTGGAATTTCTTTATGGAAAGTTTTTTGACCGGGTGGGGGAGCTGCTTAGGCCAGGCGGTTTTGTGCTCCTATATAGCCATGATCGTGCCTTTGTAAACAGGCAGATGATGAACCATGGGAGTTTGAAGCTTTTAGAGGAGTGGCCTATGGGCGGCAAGGAGGAAAGCTGGCTGTTTGCTATTCGCTTTAGTACTGTTGCGTAGCAACTTAAAAACGGAGGTATAATGAAGAGGCGGAATCGGATATGGCGGAAAAAGGGTAATTTATTTCTATTTCTTGCTTTTCTTGCTTTGGGAGCCTGCGGCAGGCAGAAGGAGCAGGAGGAGACACTTATAATGAGGGCGGAGAGGGCGGAAGGCGTTGCAGAGGACACACCTGCATTAGCGCTGATTCTTACCAGTAAAGATGCAAATGAGAACAGCAACTTGATAAAAAGTTTTCGTGAAAAGGCAGACGGGCAGGGAGCAAGGCTTTTGGTAAAGATTCCGGATGTAACGGAGGAAGAGGCCCTGGAAGCCAGACAGGAGACGGGAAATTTTGTACTCTGTGACGTGAATCCCATTGAATACCAGATGCTGCTTGTCAATGAACTGGTGGCAGAAGATGTAGATGTCATAGCTATCCATGCCAATCACAGGGAAGCTTTGGAGCCCGTATTGGCGGCGGCGAGATCTCTGGGAATCCGTATCTGCGCTTTTGAGCAGGAGGTAAGTGAGGGAAGCTGTGATATTTATACTACGGCGGAGGATGCGCCGGACGCAGCAGTGAGGCTTTTGGATATGTAGAGAATCAAGACAAAAATGAAAAAGGGACTGCTTTAAGAAGTGTGGATAGAACACGGAATTCTTAAAACAGTCCTTTTATAATTGATTATTTGTGAAGCAACAGTTTTTAATCCAAGAAACACTCTATTCCAGATTCAGCTGCTTTGTCATAAAATGATTCGTCAGGATAAAGGCGCCTATGCCCAATACCAGTGAGAACACAAGGGAAAATCCTATATTGAGCCAGAAATAGGCCGCTTCATTCAAACCGGAACTGTAGACTCCCACTCCAAAGAAAATGTTGGTTACATTCACATTTCCAAAGTTGCCGATGCCCGTCAAAGCGACAACTATGGAGGAAATCAGATTGGCAACAAATTTATAGCCCATATAAATTCCAATGGATGCAAGTATCTTATGGTCGTTAAAGCTGTGGCCGATGGCAATGCACATATAGATAATCAGTGTTCCGGTAATGGTATCCACCAGTGCGGTAAGAATGAACATAGGAATACCTATACTGGTCGGCACTCCGAAAATCTGAGGAAAGGAGGACCACAGACTATTCCAGAAATAGCTGAACTCTTCAATAATACTCTTATTCAGCACCATGGCAAAGACCGAAAGGCTGATGAGAAGCCCGTCCGCAATCTGCCATACGGTAGACACTATAAGCTTGGTAAAGATGTGCTCCGCAGCAGAGGCCGGAAGGGTGTGCATGAGATATCCCTCATCCGTAAAGAGATTTTTGCGGAACCGTAGAATATCCAGATACAGCCAGGTGATTATGAAAATGGCAATCAGTGCAATGACGTAAGCGGAAATAAGCATTACATCAATAAGATTTTCCCACATACGCAGGGAATAATTACTATAGTTCACATGCTCCCGGTTCATTACAAACTGAACGTAAAAGCGTCCGATAATGGTGACGGCAATCAACCCTAAATGCAAGGGAAGCATCAGCCGGTTTACGGCTTTAAATTCATGTTTGATTAATTTTCCTAACATCTGAACACCTCCCGGAAGAGTGCGTCTACGGACTTGCCCTCCTGCTCTCTGATTTCATCCACAGATGTGGTCAGGCGGATGTGCCCATTCTGAATAAAGATTACATCATCCAGCACATTTTCTATATCAGAAATGAGATGAGTGGAAATGAGTACGGACGCCCGCTCGTTGTAATTGGTGATAATGGTCTGCAGAATGTAGTCTCTGGCTGCCGGATCTACACCTCCGATGGGCTCATCCAGACAGTAGAGATCCGCATCCCGGCTCATAACCATAATGAGCTGCACCTTTTCCTTGGTACCTTTGGACATGGAACTCAGCCGATCCTTCTCGTCAATATTCAGCCGGTGAAGCATTTCCATAGCCCGATTCCGATCAAAGTCGGTGTAAAAATCACAGAAAAAGTCCAAAATATCCGTAACTTTCATCCAACTGTTAAAGTAAGTCCGCTCCGGCAGATAGGAAACCACTTTTTTGGTCTCCGGTCCGGGAACGGCGCCATTGATAAGAAGCAAGCCATCCGTAGGAGCCAGAAGTCCGTTGATAAGCTTGATTAATGTGGTTTTCCCACTGCCATTGGGACCGAGAAGCCCGATGATGCGTCCCCGCTCAATAGTTAAATTAATACTGTCCAAAGCCGTCTTATAGCCATAGCGCTTGGTCAGGTTCTGGCAGCTTAGTAATTGTTCCATTACTGTCCCCCCTTTAACTCCAGTTCCAGAAGCCGTTTGATGTCTTCCTTTTTAAATCCCAGTTGTTCCATGTTTTTGAGGAAAAGCCTAATCTGTTCCTTTGCAAGCTGTTCTTTGATTTCTGTCATTTTTGCCGTATCCTCCGTGATAAATCTGCCGCTAGTTCTCTGTGTGTAGACAAGACCGCTGCGCTCCAGTTCCGTCAGTGCTTTCTGCATGGTGTTGGGATTCACGGATGCCTCCATTGCCAACTCCCGCACAGAAGGAAGCTTGTCGCCCGGTTGGTATGCACCGGCGATGATGTTGGTTTTGATGACGTCCACAATCTGTAGATAGATAGGACGGGAATCATCAAGAATCCATGCCATATAGTCACTCCTTTCCTTGATCTGTCCATGTTTTTTGGACATAAAGGTATACCTGTAAGGTGTTTCCTTGATCTGTCCATGTTCTTTGGAAAACTTCCATTTTTTTCTAGGTGGGGGGGGGGTAAAATGGATAGCAGCTTTTACCGCTCCCCCGCCCCCTCCGGTCAGGAGGGCGCAGTACGTAATGCAGGGAAATTGATTTGTATCACTGTATTACTTTAATAATACAATAGTGCTTGTTGAGGGAAATGTCAAGGGGGAAAGGGAATATTCAGAATTTCTTAAGAATACGGGGGATGGTTTTGGGATATCTTAATGGCTGTTTTATTATTTATATCGTTAATTTAAAAAGAGGACTAATCAACTTATGTATTTTTATAATTGTAAATTCGGGATTTTCGGCATATAATAGTAAATAAATTAAGGGATTTTCGGCAAATGCTTGTTTTTAGCATGGAAAGGAGCAAATAGTTTATCATGATATTTAAAAGGAAACTTTACAATAAAATGTTGGAATGGAAAAGAGAATTTGATGGAAAGACGGCTCTTCTAATTAAAGGCGCACGGCGGGTTGGAAAATCAACCCTGGTAGAAGAATTTGCAAAAAACGAATATGAAAGCTATATACTGATCGATTTTTCCATTGCTTCAAAAGAAGTCAATACATTATTTTCTGACCTATCGGATTTAAACTATCTTTTCCTGCGTTTACAAATGATTTATCATGTAAATCTGGTTGAGAGAAAGTCTGTAATTATTTTTGATGAGGTACAGATGCAGCCAATGGCAAGGCAGGCGATTAAGCATCTGGTAAAGGACCATCGATACGATTATATTGAAACAGGCTCTTTGCTGTCAATTAAGAAAAATATAAAGGATATTGTGATTCCCAGTGAGGAAACAAGGCTGCAATTGTTTCCATTGGATTATGAGGAATTTCGATGGGCGTTGGGGGATACGGTCACATTACCGCTGCTTTTGAACACCTATAAGAAAATGCAGCCTCTTGGGGACGATATAAACAGGCGGCTGCTTCGGGACTTTCGATTGTATATGCTTGTGGGCGGTATGCCCCAGGCAGTGGATACCTATATAGAGACAAATAACTTAAATATTGTTGATCAGGTAAAAAGAAATATTTTGGAATTATATGAAGATGATTTTAGGAAGATTGATTCTTCAGGGAGAGCAGGAATGCTGTTTGATGCAATTCCTGCTGAACTGAACAAAAATGCATCCCGTTATCAGGTATCCAGTGTGATAGCAGGAGAGAAAGAGGAACGTGTGAGGGAAATACTTGCAGATATGCAGGACTCGATGACAGTGTATATTTCCTATCATGCAGATGATCCCGGCGCCGGAATGTCTCTTCATAAAGATCCCCGCAGGTACAAACTATTTTTGTGTGATACGGGGTTATTTGCAACTCTGGCATTTAAGGATAGGGATTTCACGGAAAATGAAATATATGAAAAACTTTTAAATCATAAACTGGGTACGGATCTGGGCTATTTATATGAAAATATGGTTGCTCAGATGCTGAAAACGGCAGGAAATGAATTGTTCTATTATACATTTCCAAAGGAAACATCAAATCATAATTATGAGATAGATTTTTTGCTGGCAAGGAAAAATAAAATCTGTCCATTAGAAGTGAAATCCTCCGGTTACAAATCACATGCCTCATTAGATGCGTTTCAGAACAAATTTTCTTCACGGATATTAAATAGGTATTTGATTTATACAAAGGATGTCAGAAAAGATAAAGATATTTTTTGTCTGCCGATTTATATGGTGCCGTTTTTGTAAAAAGAGAGTGTTTACGATCGCTTGCTCCGATTTTTTTGTCGTGGTATGATAGGAAAAAAGCCGAAAGGAAGAGGAGTGTTATCGATGTATCAGGAAATAGCAAAGCTGGTATTATATAGAGACTTGGGAGAGGACAGTATCCTGCGGAAGCTGTCAGGTATTTTTGAGGATTGGGATAAGAAAGAGTGTACGGGGGCGGAGCTTACCACCCGTATCTATGAGCAGATCAAGGCGCTTTTAGATGTGTCCACTATGTACGGATTTGATAAAAATCTTTGGCACAATTATCTCACCTTTATTTTGCTGACCAATGAGAATTCTTTTAGTATGACTAGTGAGAAAGTGGGAGCCAATGACGGGAGCGTGAATCACTTTGCAAAAGGGGATTTCCGGATCTTTAAGGACCTTTTTGATTTTGACTTCGGACCCATAGAGAAAGAACTTGGCATCGACTGCTTTTCTACCGTATGCAATTATAAGGCTATCGGAAAAAAGGAGCGCATGTACAATAAGAATGTAAGTGAGAAAGTGCAGGCGGTTAGTGTCCGGATTGAGCAGGCAAAGGACGAGGAAGAGATTTTCCGAATTGTGACGGACTTTTATAAGGCTTATGGTGTGGGAATGTTTGGTCTTAATAAGGCATTTCGGATTAAGAGCGTTCCGGAGGGAGTGGAATTTCTGCCTATTAACAATACAGAGCAGGTGCTTTTAAAGGACCTGGTGGGCTATGAGCTTCAGAAGCAGAAGCTGATTGACAATACGGAGGCATTTGTGAAAGGTCTGCCTGCCAATAACGTACTTCTCTTTGGGGACAGCGGAACGGGAAAATCTACCAGCATCAAGGCGATTTTAAATGAGTATTACGATCAGGGGCTTAGGATGATTGAGATTTATAAGCACCAGTTTCAGGATCTTTCCGCTATCATTGCCCGGATTAAGAATCGGAATTATCGCTTTATTATTTATATGGATGACTTATCCTTTGAGGAGTTTGAGATTGAGTATAAGTTTTTGAAGGCTGTCATTGAGGGCGGCATGGAGACAAAGCCGGATAATGTGCTGATCTATGCCACATCCAACCGGAGGCATATTATCCGGGAGACCTGGGGGGACCGCAGTGACATGGAGCAGGACAACGGCATGCACCGGTCAGACACCATGCAGGAGAAGCTGTCACTGGTGGCACGCTTTGGCGTAACCATCAATTATTCTAAGCCCTCACAGAAAGAATACTTCCAAATTGTGACGGAGCTGGCAAAGCGGTATCCGGAGATTGCCTTGACGGAGCAGGAGCTTTGCGCAAAGGCCAATCAGTGGGAGCTGAGTCACGGCGGCATTTCCGGCCGGACGGCTCAGCAGTTTATTAATTATCTGGCTGGGAGGGCGTGATGAGAAAGGTTGCAGTTGTAACAGGAGCTTCCCGGGGAATTGGACGAGAGATAGCATGCAGGCTTATAAAAGAGGGATACCGGGTGTATGGCCTTTGCAGAACGGTGCCGGAGAAGAAAATGGGAATTCGTTTTGTGGCCTGTGACGTGTCTGTCAAGAAGAGCGTGGATAAGGCTTTTGAAAGAATCCTGGAGAGGGAGAAGCAAATTCATGTTCTGATTAATAATGCAGGAATGGGCATTTCCGGTGCGGTGGAGTTTTCATCGGAGGAAGAGATTGAAAAGCAATTGTCGGTGAACTTAAAAGGCAGTGTCTGGTGTGCTCAGGCAGTGATACCCTCCATGCGGACGGCCCGATGGGGTAAGATTTTGTTTATATCTTCTCTGGGAGCTATTTTTCCATTACCTTTTCAGAGCTTTTATTCTGTCAGCAAAGCGGGGCTCAACGCCTTTTCCGATGCATTGGGGATTGAGATGCGGCCTTTTCATGTGAGTACCTGCACAGTAATGCTCAATGATGTGAAAACGGAGTTTACGGATTATCGGGAAAAGTGTTTTGCAGGAGATGGGCTTTATCATGGGCGCATTGCCCGTTCGGTAGGGAAAATGGAGGCATCTGAGCGAAAGGGAATGGAGCCGGACAGAGTGGCCAAGGAGGTAGTAAGGCTTCTTGGAAAGAGAAAGCTTCCCTCTCATGTTATTGTGGGAGCTTCCAATCAATTGTTGGGGCTTTTGAATCGGCTCTTGCCTACGGAGATTGTGTTAAGGCTGTTAGCTGTATTGTATGCTTCTTGAAAATAGTTAACCAACAAATAAAAATGATTGACTATTAGATGCAGACGTGTTATATTTTGTCCTGGAAACTAAAGTGATGATTACAAAGGAAAACAAAGTGGCTGCTGCATAGCGGATTCCTTTCGGATTTTCCTAAGAGGAGGACAAAATTTGAGAAACCAAAAGACAAAAAACATGATTCTAAGTGCTATGTTCGTAGCACTCATTTCCGTAGGGGCCTTTATCAAAATCCCCATCCCAGTGGTCCCCTTTACCCTGCAGTTTTTATTTACCATGCTAGCCGGTCTGCTGCTTGGAGGAAAAAGAGGCGGATTTGCCGTATGCATTTACATAGCGCTTGGCCTGGCAGGAGTTCCGGTTTTTGCCCAGGGGGGAGGAGTTGGATACATCTTTCAGCCCAGTTTTGGCTATATTATCGGATTTGCAGTAGGAGCCTTTGTCACAGGAACCATTGCCAACCGATCAAACAGGCCCGGCTGCAAACTGTTGCTGGGAGCTGATTTTGCAGGTCTTGGAATCGTATATCTTTTTGGCATGGTATATTATTATTTAATCAGTAATTTTTACTTGAACAGTCCTATCGGAATATGGCCCTTATTTTTGTATTGCTTTCTCCTTGCGGTGCCCGGCGATATCTTTTTGTGCATTGTGGGGGCAATACTTGGCAAGAGACTGATTCCGCTGGTGAAAGAAGGGAGATTATAATCCTTATCAAAAAGTCTGTGAAAGAAATATTGCGGTACTGGAATGGAGGAACAAATGAATATCAAAATCTTAGGAAATGAAGTAATACAGGGAAAACAGCTCACCAGAGAAGAAGCCCGTTGGCTCTATAGTCAGCCTTTTAAAGAGCTGTGTGAGAAGGCAGATGAAATCCGGGCTCATTTTTGCGCCAACGGATTTGATATCTGTACAATTATCAATGGAAAAAGCGGCCGCTGCTCGGAAAACTGCCGCTTTTGCGCCCAATCTGCACACAATCACACTGGAACCGAGGAATACCCCTTGCTTTCCACCGAAGAAATTCTGGAGCAGGCCAAAAAGAACGATGAGCAAGGCGTACTGCGCTATTCCATTGTAACCTCCGGAAAGCGTCTGTCCGACAAGGAAGTGGACCGGATGTGTGACACTGTGCGTCAGATCCGTAAGGAAACCGGCATCGGCGTATGTATTTCTTTCGGCCTCCTTAACGGAGAACAATACAAAAAGTTAAAAGAAGCAGGAGTGACAAGAGTTCACAACAATCTGGAAACCTCACGCCGGAACTTTCCAAATGTATGCACGACTCACACCTTCGAGGACAAAATCAGTGCCATTCGAGCCGCCCAGGCAGCAGGACTTTCCGTGTGCAGCGGCGGTATTATGGGACTTGGCGAAACGGCAGAGGATCGGATTGATATGGCATTTACCTTACGGGAGTTGGGCATCAAAAGTGTGCCGGTCAATATGCTGAATCCCATTCCGGGTACGCCCTTTGAGCATAACAGAAAGCTTACCGCAGAGGATATGTGCCGGATTGTAGCAGTTTACAGGTTTATCCTTCCGGATGCATCTATCCGGCTCGCCGGAGGCCGGGGACTTCTTGGGGATAAAGGGAAAAGCTGCTTTCAGTCCGGGGCAAATGCAGCCATTTCCGGCGATATGCTTACGACGGCGGGAATTACGGTAGAGACGGATATGAAGCTTTTGGAGGAACTGGGCTACGAAGTGAGGTATGGAAATGAGTAAGACACTGTTTGTTGTCGGAACAGGAACAGACATTGGAAAGACCTATATTTCCGGCCTGATAGTAAAAAAGCTGCATGAGAGCGGAAGTGCAGCCGCCTATTATAAAGCCGCCATGAGCGGAAATGTGCGCAGGGCTGACGGCAGCCTGGTTCCCGGGGATGCTCTTTTTGTAAAGGAGATATCCGGAATCAGCCAGCCCTTGGTGGAAATGTGCCCTTACATCTACGAGACTGCTGTTTCACCTCATCTTGCCTCCAGAATGGAGGGTAATCCGGTTCAGATGGAGGTAGTGCTTGAGGGCTTCCGAAATTCCTGCGACAATTATGAGTATGTTACCCTGGAGGGCTCCGGAGGGATTCTGTGCCCCATTTGCTTTGATGAAGGAGAGCTCTGGCTTCCGGATGTGATAAGGGCATGCGGCGCAGGCTGCCTGCTTATTGCGGATGCAGGACTTGGCACGATCAACAGCGTGGGGCTGACTGCATTTTATATGAAGGAGCATGGCATTCCCCTTAGAGGAATTGTTTTTAATCACTTTAAGCCAGGGGATGTGATGCAGGAGGACAATCTGAAAATGTGCGAGCATCTGACCGGATCGAAGGTGATTGCCTGCGTCCGGGAAGGCGACACGGAGCTTAATATTTCCGTAGAGGATTTGAAAAGACTGTATGAATAAAATCAGCTGAAGTTGAAGGTGTACTGGGAAAATATTACGGAACTGGAATCAGTAATGTTTTTCCAGTGCACAAATCAATTTACAGGCATATGCTTTTGTGACTGTGAATTGATTTAGTTGAAGGTGTACTGGGAAAATATTACGGAACTGGAATAGGAGAACGAAAATGATTTGGTATCCATATGAACAGATGAAAACCATGAAAACCCCTTACAAAATAGTAGATGCGGAGGGCGTATATTTATATACGGAAGATCAGAAGCTGATAGATTCCGTATCCTCCTGGTGGAGCGTCATTCACGGCTACAAGCACCCGGATCTGAACCGGGCCATTATTTCACAGGTGGAAAAATTTTCCCATGTAATGCTCGGCGGCCTTACCCATGAGCCGGTTCAAAAGCTGGCGGAAAAGCTAAAGGATTTCCTTCCCGGTGATTTGAATTATTCCTTCTTTTCTGATTCCGGCAGCGTAGCGGTAGAGGTGGCGCTGAAAATGGCCCTTCAATATTATATGAACCGTGGAGAGGAGCAGCGGACCATGATTCTTGCCTTGAACCATGCGTATCACGGCGACACCTTCAAAACCATGGAGGCCGGTGATGACGAGGACTATCACTTTGTTCTGAATGCATACGGGCCAAGTAAGTATGTAGTGCATATTCCCACAGAAATCAGCGCTTTAGAGCAGGCATTTGAGAAATATCACAGTAAGCTTAACTGCTTCATTGCAGAACCCCTCCTTCAAGGGGCCGGCGGAATGCGGATGTATGATATTTCCTATTTAAAACGTGCCAGAGAGCTGTGCGATAAGTATGATGTCCTTTTGATTTTTGATGAGGTGGCAACCGGCTTTGGACGTACCGGCAACCGGTTTGTGGCCGACCTGGTTCTGCCCGATATTCTCGTTCTTGGAAAAGCGCTGACTGGGGGTTATATCGGCCATGCGGTTACTGTTGCAAATGAAAAGGTATTCCAGGGCTTCTATGACGAGAATCCGGAGCATGCCCTGATGCACGGCCCTACCTTTATGGGGAATGCCCTGGCCTGCAGTGTGGCGCTTAAATCTATTGAACTTTTTGAAACCGGGGATTATATGGAAAAAATCCGCCGGATAGAGGAAATCACCCGTGGGGAAATGGACGGATTTTCCGATGAGCGGATAAAAGAAGTCCGGATTATGGGCGGCTGTGTCTGTGTTGAGGTAAAGGATGCCCATGTGCTCGCCGGATATCAGAAGTTTGCCTATGAGCAAGGTGTATTCAGCAGGCCTTTCCTGAAATATCTCTATGCCATGGTTCCCTATGTGATTTCCGAGGAAGAGCTTAGAAGGGTGCTGGGGACTATGAAGGATTGGTTTGCCGGACAGCAGTAAAAGCCCGGTCTGCAAATATACGTTTAATAGCGTTAGCTTTCGTTTCGATATTTCATATCCGGAATCAGCTTATCCAGCTTGGCGCTAAAGGTCTATTTGACTTTACTGTATAACAGCCTGTGCCCGCTCTCCCAGGCGCTTTCGTGCCAGTGCCAGGAAGTGGCCTGACGCACTTCCCGAGTTAAAAGCAAACTGTACATTGGCATGCTTCTTTTCTTCTTCGCCCTGCTCCCGAACATCCCAGGAATCATCTGCATCCAACAGGTTTTGGGAAATGGCTTCTCGCTCGGACAGGATGGGGTAAAGCTTTTTAAAAGACTTGCCGTAATTTTTCAGAATCTTATATGGCTCAAAGGCCAGCCCCACTCCAAGGAGAAGAGGAACGCTGTAAAGTTCGCCCAGGCCCAGAGCCAGGTGGGAAGTCCCTGGATATAGCCATCCTCCAGCATATACCAGCCTGACTGTGCCATAGCGGCTGAGCGCATTTCTTCCGTACCCTCGAAATCGGAACTCATCAGAGCATCCATAAGCGCATTCATGGCAGCAGGATCTTCAATCGGTGAGAGGGAGCCGGTTATGGTGACGGGAGTGAGCTGATGAGCCTGTTAACAGACACATCATGGGTCCTCCGGCTAGTAGTCCGTACCGGAAATATGCACAAGGATTTCCGATACGGACTACTAGTATGCCGAAAAAGAGAATAACTGCCAGTGTAAGAACAATTACGCAGATTTGTGACAGTCGTTTCATGTGTATAAGCCTCTTCAATAAAAAAGTTACTTTAATAACAGTTCCACCGGACAGTGATCGGAGCCCAAAATATCCGTATGAATTTTAGCGTCCTCAAGACGTTTGGTGAGGCGTTCCGATACGATAAAGTAGTCAATCCGCCACCCTGCATTTTTCTCCCTTGCACGGAATCGGTAAGACCACCAGGAATAGATGCTTTCCATCTCCGGATAAAAATACCGGAAAGTATCCACGAAGCCGGATTCCAGCACGTGAGTCATTTTCTCCCGTTCTTCATCGGTAAAGCCTGCGTTTTTCCGGTTGGTTTTTGGATTCTTCAGATCAATCTCTTTGTGGGCTACATTCAGATCACCGCAGTAAATAACCGGCTTTTTTTCATCCAGGCCCTGGATGTAACGGAGAAAATCATCTTCCCATTTCATCCGGTAATCAAGCCTTGCAAGGCCGTCCTGGGAATTGGGGGTATAGACTGTTACCAGGTAAAAATCTTCATATTCCAGAGTGATCACCCGGCCCTCATGGTCATGTTCTTCCACGCCAATGCCATAGGTGACAGACAGAGGCTCTGTTTTGGTAAAGACAGCCGTTCCGCTGTATCCTTTTTTCTCCGCATAATTCCAATACTGATGATAACCCGGCAGATCAAGCTCAATCTGTCCTTCCTGAAGCTTAGTCTCCTGAAGACAGAAAATATCCGCATCAAGCTTCTGAAAATCCTCCGTAAAATTTTTGCCTACACAGGCCCGTAAGCCATTGACGTTCCAAGAAATCAGTTTCATAAGTCCTCCTACTATTTTAAATTCCGCAATATTATGGTTTGAAAGCTCCGCAACAAAAGGTTTGCTTTTTCCCTTTATATTACATATAATGTAGATAGACGTTCGGAGCAGCTACAAGCTTTTTTAAGGCGGCTCTGAGCCGGAAAACAGCAGTAACTGATCTGATTATAATTATTTTGGATTCCAAAGTAAAGGGTTACTGGTTCCAAAGTAAACAATTGTGGGGAAAGGATGAGGAAAATGGAAAAGGTATATGACGTTACAGCGATTGGAGAATTGTTGATTGATT
The DNA here is from genome assembly GCA_910574255.1 of Clostridia bacterium. Taxonomy (GTDB): domain Bacteria; phylum Bacillota; class Clostridia; order Lachnospirales; family Lachnospiraceae; genus Laedolimicola. The sequence continues at coordinate 40,501 of CAJTAK010000022.1, read as the reverse complement.
TTACGGAGAATGGAGTAAGCTCCCAGGGGAATCCACTGCTTGAAGCCAATCCCGGCGGTGCTCCCTGCAATATGCTTGCCATGCTGAATAATCTGGGGAAGAAGACAAGCTTTATTGGCAAAGTGGGAGATGATCAGTTTGGAAGAACCTTAAAAAGTACGCTGGTGGAACTTGGCATTGGAACAGACAATCTTCTTTTGGATAAAGTGGTGCATACAACCCTTGCCTTTGTGCATACGGCATCGGATGGAGATCGGGACTTTTCCTTCTATCGGAAACCGGGTGCGGATATGATGCTGACTGCGGATGAGGTTCAGGAGGAGATGATTGCGGGGAGCCGTATTCTGCATTTTGGTACGCTTTCTTTGACGGATGAGCCGGTGCGAAGCGCTACACAGAAGGCTTTGGAGTATGCTAAGAAGCATGATGTTATGGTGACCTTTGATCCCAATCTGCGGCCGCCCCTGTGGAATAACCTGCAGGATGCAAAGGAGCAGATCTGGTTTGGCCTGTCCAAGTGTGCGGCTGTAAAGATGTCAGAAGAAGAACTGGAATTTATTACAGGAGAGAGAAGCCTGGATCGGGGCATTGAGGCAGTGCGGAATCGCTTTGATATTCCCTTGATCTGTATTACTATGGGTAAGAAGGGAAGCAAGGCTTACTATGGTGATGTGGCAGTAGAGAGAGCGGGCTTTGCTCAGGAAAATACCATTGAAACTACGGGAGCCGGAGATACCTTCTGCGCAGGTATGCTGAATTATATTCTGGATCATGGCCTTGATAATCTGACAGAGGAGAATTTAAAGGAGATGCTCACCTTTGCGAATGCTGCAGCATCCATTATCACAACTCGAAAAGGAGCTTTGCGGGTAATGCCGACAATAGAGGAAGTAAAGTCGCTGCTTGCCCAAAAATAGAAGTGCTGTTTATATGCCAACGGAGGGCATCTGTGATTACAAATCGCACTTTAAAAGAGAAAAAGCCGGAATAATATATAGAGTGCCGGTGTGATTTGTAGTGAACCGGAATCGACGAAAAAAGTAGGAGAACTGTTAATTATGAAAAAATTATTGGATCTGATCACAGAGGAGGTTGTAAAGGCTTTTGAAGCCTGTGATTATAAGGGGGAGTATGGAAAGGTTACGCTCTCTAACCGGCCGGATCTCTGTGAATATCAGTGTAACGGAAGCCTGGCGGCAGCTAAGGAGTATCACTGTGCGCCGATTCAGATAGCGGATAAGGTTGTGGAGGAGCTTAAGAAAAGTTCTGTTTTTGAGGAAGCTTTGGCGGTAAAGCCTGGGTTTATCAATCTTAAGGTAAGCAGTCTGTTTGTACAGGAGTATCTGAGGAAAATGGCAGAGGATGAGCGTCTGGGCTGCCATAAGGCGGAAAATCCCAGAACGATTATGATTGATTACGGCGGACCTAATGTGGCCAAGCCTCTTCATGTGGGGCATCTGCGCTCTGCTATTATCGGGGAGAGCGTAAAAAGGCTGGGACGCTTTGTGGGGCATAAGGTGATTGGCGACATTCATTTGGGGGACTGGGGCCTTCAGATGGGACTGATTATTACGGAATTAAAGGAAAGAAAGCCGGAACTGCCCTATTTTGATGAAAGCTATATGGGGGAATATCCGAAAGAAGCGCCCTTTACCATCTCGGAGCTGGAGGAGATCTATCCTACGGCCAGCGCTCGTTCCAAGGAGGATGAGGCTTACAAGGAAGAGGCTATGGAGGCTACCTATCTGGTGCAGCATGGACATAAGGGGTATCAGGCGATTTTGCAGCATATTTTAAATGTGTCTGTGGCGGATTTGAAGAAGAACTATGCCAGCTTGAAGGTGGAGTTTGATCTGTGGAAGGGTGAATCGGATGCGCAGCCTTATATTCCGGATCTGGTGGCGATGCTGAAAGAAAAGGGCTATGCTTATGAAAGTGAAGGGGCGTTAGTGGTTGATGTGAAAGAAGCGGAGGATACCAAGGAGATTCCGCCCTGTATGATTCTTAAGTCTGACGGAGCATCCCTCTATACGACGACGGATCTGGCTACGATTGTGGATCGGATGAAGCTGTATCATCCGGATGAGATCATTTATGTGGTGGATAAGCGCCAGGAGATGCATTTTGTCCAGGTATTCCGCTGTGCCCGGAAGACGGGGCTTGTGGAGGATGAAACCGGTCTTAAGTTCCTGGGCTTTGGTACCATGAACGGTAAGGATGGCAAGCCTTTTAAGACCCGTGAGGGCGGGGTCATGCGTCTGGAGAATCTGATTGCGGATATTAATGAAGAGATGTATGAGAAGATTGCAGGCAATTCGGAGATTGGGGAAGAGGAAGCTAGGGAGACGGCACGGATTGTAGGGCTTTCGGCTATTAAGTATGGGGATTTGTCGAATCAGGCTTCGAAGGATTATGTGTTTGATGTGGACAGGTTTACTTCTTTTGAGGGAAATACGGGGCCCTATATTTTGTATACGGTTGTGCGGATTAAGTCTATTTTGAATAAGTATCGGGCTTTGGGGAAGGACCCGGATTCTTGCGTGGTTGGGGTTCCTGGAAATGAGACACAAAAAAGTTTGATGCTTTTGCTGGCCAGGTTTAATGGGGCTGTTGAGAATGCCTTTGAGGAGGCTGCGCCTCATAAGCTTTGTGCTTATATTTATGAATTGGCCAATGGGTTTAATAAGTTTTATCATGAGACGAAGATTCTTGGGGAAGAGGATGAAACGGTTCGTGATAGCTTGGTAGCGGTGTTGGTGCTGACGAAGAGAGTGTTGGAGATTTGCATTGATATTCTGGGGTTTGAAGCTCCGGAGAGGATGTAGGTAAAGGAAGACGGACGGGTCTGTCACAAAATAAGCCATCCGACATTTCCATATCCTTGGCAATAAGGAATCCTCCCACATTGTGGGTCCCTCCTTATTACAACGTTCGGACGTTCCATGCACATCAATCTGCCTCTGACGGACATTGCAGGAAGGGCTTTGCCAGGCGTTGCCTGCCATAGGCTTTGAGCAATGTTCGCCAGATTCAGACTGCTGTGCATGGAAAGCCGGACACTGGATATTGGAAAAGCCGGATGGCTTATTTTGCTCCAGGCATCATGACAACGAGATTTTTTAGGGGTTATTTTGGGTGTATTCTGGTCGGCGGAGTTCTCGGCATACCATGATGACGGTTACGGTGAAAGCGAGAAAATCGGCGATGGGACCTGCGTACATGATTCCGTCGATTCCGGCGAAGAGGGGGAAGATGAGGATCAGGGGCAGGAGGAAGAGGATCTGTCTGGTGAGGGACAGAAAGGTTCCTCTCTTGGGCTTTCCGATGGAGGTGAAGAAGTTGGAACTGACGGGCTGTAAAAAGTTTACGAAGGTGAAGAACAGGAAGATGTGAAAGTAGTTTACAGCAAAGCGGTAATATTTCTCGGAACCATTTCCGAAGAGGGAGATGATCTGCCGGGGGATAAGCTGGAAAGCTAAAAAGGCAGCGAAAGCCAGGGCAAAGCCGCAGGTGATGGCGAAACGGCAGGCTTCTTTTACCCGTTTATATTGCTTTGCGCCGTAGTTGAAGCTGGTAATGGGCTGCAGTCCCTGGGAGATGCCGATGATGAAAGACATGAAGACCTGGTTTACTTTGGTGATGATTCCGGCGCAGGCTATGGGGATGGATTCTCCGTAGGAGGAGATGGAACCGTAGTATTTGAGGGAGTTGTTCATGACGATCTGTACGATCATCATGGCTAACTGGTTGCTGCAGGGGGCCATGCCGAGGGCGGCAATTCGGGCAATGACAGACTTACAAGGAAGCAGATGTTCTTTTTTGATTTGGACGGTGCGGCAGCGGCCGAGAAAGTAGACGGCCATTCCGCCGGAGATGATTTGGCCGATTACGGTTGCCGCAGCAGCTCCGGCCATTCCCATGTGAAATTCAAATACGAATAGTGCGTCTAAGAAGGTGTTGATGATGGCGCCGGTCAGGTTGCAGATCATGCTGATTCTGGGGCGGCCGTCGGCACGGATTAAGTGTCCGCCTCCTGAAGTCAGAATGAGAAAGGGGAAGCCAAAGGCTACGATTCCGGTGTAGGTTTTGGCATAGTCCAGTACATCATCAGGGGAGCCGAAGAAGTGAAGCAGAGGCTCTAAGCCCAGCAGGGTAATGATGGTCAGAAGGATGCCGCAGCCAAACAGCATGGAAGAGGCGTTTCCCAAGTAGAGGACAGCCTGCTCCGGCTCTTTTTTTCCCATGGATATGTTGAAGGCGGAAGCGCCTCCGATTCCGAACAGAAGGGCGATGGCTACACAGGAAATGGACAGGGGAAAGGAGATGTTGGTTGCAGCATTTCCCAATTCGCCTACGCTGTGGCCGATGAAAAATTGATCTACAATATTGTAGAGGGAGCTGACCAGCATGGCAATGATGCTGGGGACTGCAAATTGAAACAGCAGCCCTTTGACGGGTTCTGTTCCCAAGGGATTCTGATTTATTTGTGTGGTATTTTCATGTGTCATTTTTCTTATGTCTCCTACTTTTGTTGGTCTTAATACGCTTGTTTTCAATCATTGCTTATTATTATAGGAAAAAAAGAAGTGTTACGTCAACCATTATTTTGAGTAGGGAAGATATAAAATGAAGAGTGATTACAATGTATATCGATGCAGGATTTTGTCAAATTTTATTTACTAAGGTGTGAAAGGTAATAAAAGAGATGCTGTAAAATTTAAGCCGGCAGACATTTCCATAGCAATGTCTGTCGGCCTATTTTGTGACAAGCTCTTTAAAATGATAATCGTTGATCTTATGCAATCGCCATCTGCTTTACCCGTGCAAAGGCCTTGTTGACAGCGGGGATTGCAAGGACTATTAGTGTCATGGCTGCTTCACATCCCAAATAGCTTCCGTTGTAGGCAAGGGAATAGACGGGAGCGCTCATTCCGGAGCCTTTCGCATAGGCGGCGAAGAAGATAAGACCGGACAGGAAGGCAAAGAGGTAACGGCCCAGTACACCGATGATGTAACCTTTGATGAGACCGTTTTTCTTATTACAGAATAAGCCGGACAAGCCCAGGGCACCGAAGGCAAGCAGGTAGTCTGTGATCATCTGGGGCAGGCTGATGATGTAGGGGTCGGAGATAAGCTGCAGCAGACCGTAGGCGAAGCCGGTGATAAGTCCGGTGCGCAGGCCGTACCAGTATCCGATGCAGCAGATGAAAAGCATGGAAAAGAGGGTGACGGAACCGCCCATGGGAGCTTCAAAAAGCTTCATAAATGAGGTTATCATACCCAATGCCATGGCTGCGGCGGCGAATACTAAGGGCTTGGTCTGTACCCGCTTATTTTCTCCGGTCAGATAACAGGCAAGAATGAGAAGAATCAGGATGGCTGCTACCAGAGCGCCATATCCCAGTGTGGTCAGAGAATAGGAGGTTCCCCATTCATCTACTACCTTGTTTACAAAAAGTGACATAAAAAATCCTCCTTGGTAAATGAATTTTCACAGGAGGGGATACGAAAAGCAGCTTCCTTACGCCGGCATTAACCGGTTCAAGTAATGAGGGTCAGCGTGGGGTCACGCTTTCTCAGCCTTAGGCTCCCCTAGCATAAATGTGCTATGTGATTACCTTGAATATACTATTGAAAAATTGGGATGTCAAGAGTTATTATTTGTATTTTTTGCGGTAAAATTTTTTCTCTTTTTCCTGTGGGGCAAGTGTGCTATACTGTAACGTATATTAATTATAGAAACGGAGAGAAAAAGTGGGAGGACAGGGAACAGCGGAAAGGATGTGGAGAATTGTTTTTCCGATTCTTCTTTATGTACTTTTCTCCATGTTGTATCCGGAGCTTCTGCGGATAGCTTCAGGCGGAAGGATGTCAGAACCGGCATGGGCCATGTGGCTTTTGACAGCAGTGAACCTTCTGATGTTGCCTGTGTTCTGGCTGCTGTATCAACGAGAAAGGAGAGAGTACAGGAGAAAACATTCCTTTTGTTTAAAGGATATGCTTCTAGTGATTCTTGGTTCCGTATGCCTTTCCAGAGGGATAAATTATTTTTTGGCTTTAACCTTTCTGCCTCGTCTCTTTCCGGGGTATCAGGAAGTGTCGGAAGGAATTTATCACTGTAGTTTTTTGTCTCAGATAGCAGCTGTGGTGGTAAGCGCTCCTTTTTTAGAAGAAGTGCTTATACGGGGGATTATTTATGAGAGATTGAAGGCGGTCGTATGGAACTCCCGAAGGGCTATGGTTATCAGCGCAGTGATTTTTGGAGTATTTCATGGAAATGTGGTCCAAGGCCTGTATGCGTTTGTAATGGGATTGTTTTTTGTTCAGGTGTATGAAGCCTGTGATTCTCTCTTTTTGGCAGTAGTGGCTCATATTGCGGCAAATGGGGCGTCTGTTCTGGCCGGACGGTATCCATGGCCGGATGAATTCTACAGACTTCCGGGAGTTTACTATCTTTTAACGGCCGGATTTCTTATGATTGGAATGCTTTGCTGGAGATATTTTTTATTTTATGGGACAAAGTCTGCCCGCTCCGAAACGGAAATGTATTAGGGGATGCTCATAGGCACAGAAATGAGGAAAATGAATGAACAAGATGTCAAAGCGTGGAATATGGCTTGCTGTAAACCTCATTTGTCTTATGCTTTTCGGAGGAAGAACAGATGATACGAGATTTTGCCTGGGAACGGCCGGGGTATATGCGGGAGGAGCTGAAGGTTTTGGAAGTTTTACAGGAATTATTTCAAAAACATCCGAATCAATTTTCCGTAGAACTTCTGATAAGGCTGATACCGCATAGGCAGATCCAGCCAGGTCTTTTTATCCACGATGCTCTTATAATGAGAAAAGGTGTCGAAGCCTGCTTTTCCATGATAAGAGCCCATGCCGCTCTCGCCGAAGCCGCCGAAGCCCATTTCGCTGGTGGCCAGGTGGATGATGGTGTCATTGATGCAGCCGCCGCCGAAGCCGCAGCGTGAGGTGACTTTTTTGGCTGCATTTTTGTCGGAGGTAAAGAGATACAGGGCCAGGGGGTGGGCCTTGGAATTTATGGTCCGTATGGCTTCCTCCAAAGAGCCGTAGGTGAGGATGGGCAGAAGGGGGCCGAAGATCTCTTCCTTCATACAGGCATCCTCCCAGGTGACGTGATTCAGAAGGGTGGGCTCGATCTTTAATGCTGTCGGATCGGAGCCTCCGCCGTGGACGACCTTTGAGGGATCAATCAGTCCGCATACACGCTGAAAATGCTTTTCGTTGATAATCTTTCCATACTGAGCGTTGGACAGGGGATCCCTGCCCAGCTGCTTTTCAATCTGTTTTTTCAGCTCCGCTATGAGAGAATCCCGGACACAGGGATCACATAATATATAGTCAGGGGCCACGCAGGTCTGGCCGCAGTTTAAATATTTGCCGAATACAATGCGTTTTGCCGCCAGCTTAAGGTTGGCGGTTTTTTCTACAATGCAGGGGCTTTTTCCTCCAAGCTCCAGGGTGATTGGTGTGAGATGCTCCGAAGCCTTTTTCATTACCTGCCGGCCTACGGACTGGCTTCCGGTGAAGAAAATGTAGTCAAAATGCTCATTTAACAGGCAAGTGTTTTCTGCTCGTCCTCCGGTGACAACGGCCACATGAGAAGGATCAAAGCATTCCTCTATCAGTGCCCGGATGATCTCGCTGGTGTGAGGAGAATAGGCGCTGGGTTTTAAAATCACTGTGTTTCCGGCGGCCAGGGCGTCTGCTAAAGGCTCCATGGTCAGCAGGAAAGGATAGTTCCAGGGGCTCATAATAAGGACTACGCCGTAGGGGGAGGGCTTTTTAAAGCTTCGGGAGTGAAACTGCGCCAGTGGGGTGTGAACCCGCCTTTCCCGGGCAAAGGATGAAAGGTGCCGTTCCATGTAGGTGATTTCGCTTAAGATCAGTCCGGTTTCGCACATGTAGCTCTCGAAGCTGCTTTTTCCCAGATCTTCCTTGACAGCCTGGTGGATTTGAACTTCCCGGCGTTTGATGGCGCTTTTCAGCTTTTTGAGAGCCTCCAGCCGGGCAGGCAGAGGCAGGGTGGCGCCGGATAAGAAGTATTCACGCTGGTTTGCTGTAAGCTGCTTTATTTCTGATTCATTCATAGAGGAATTCTCCTTTTGCGTTCTGTTTTTCAACGAATTGTATGATTCTGTCTGCTTCTAATAAAAAATGTGCAATGTATGGCGTTTGGTATTTTTCGGCAGGCTCAATGCCCCATAAGATTTTTGTAAAATATTTCTAGCTCCGACGCATTCATCAGAACAGGTACCGGGTAAAGAGGGTTAGCCTCTTTGTCTGCATAGTGAGAGAGCTTTGGAATATCCTCTTCCCGGATTTCAGGAATGGTGTCTCCTATGCCAAACCGCTTTTTCATATCTCGGATAGCCTGAATAAAGGTTTTTGCCGCCTCTTCGTGAGGCGTTTTTTCGTCTGCAAGCTTTGCTTCGATAGCCAGCTTATGAAGCTTCTTGTAAATGGACGGACCATAATATTCCAGCACCATGGGAAGGATCACCGCATTGGCAAGGCCATGGGGGACATTGTATTCGCCGCCCAGGGAGTGAGCCACGGCATGGACGTAGCCTACATAGGATTTGGTAAATGCGCAGCCTGCGTAAAAGGAGGCTTTCAGCATATTTTTCCGGGCTTCGATATTCTGGCCGTCCCTGTAGGCGGTGTCCAGATTTTCAAAAATCAGCCGGACTGCTTTTTGGGCATCACGCCGGGTATCCGGCATGGTGGAGCGGCCGATGTAAGCCTCTACTGCGTGGGTGAGGGCATCCAGGCCTGTTGTGGCGGTGATAAAGGGCGGCAGGCTAAGGGTTGCCTTGGGGTCCAGCACGGCATACCGGGGAATCAGCGGAAAGTCGTTGATTGCGTATTTATGCCGGGTCTGGGCATCGGTAATCACGGCGGCCAGGGTGGTTTCGCTTCCTGTTCCGGCTGTGGTGGGCACGGCGATGAGCAGGGGGAGCCGCTTATGTACCTTTAAAATGCCTTTCATTTTTGCCAATGACTGGCGGGGCTTGACGGCACGGGCGCCTACGGCTTTGGCGCAGTCCATGCTGGAGCCGCCTCCGAAGCCAATGATGGCGTCACAGGCATTTTCCTGGTACAGCTTCAATGCCTCGTATACATTGTCCGTAGTGGGATTGGCGCTGGTTTTGCCGTAGACACAGTAGAACATGCCGGCTGCTTTCAGCGCCCGTTCCAGACGGGCGGTGAGGTTGAGCTTTTGGATGCCCGGGTCGGTGATAATGAGTATTCGGCTGCATTTATTTTTTTCTATGATTTCGGGGAGGGCCTTGACGCTGCCTGCCAGCTTCGGCTTCCGGTAGGGAAGTACGGGCAGGGCGATTTTAAAAACAGTCTGGAAGGCCCGGCAGTAGATTTTTCCGGCCTGGTTCATAGGTTCCATCCTTTCTGTGGTTAAAATGGGGAGACGCCGGTTTTGCTTAGTTAAAGCAGTGAAGTCGGCACACCGGGTTTATTTTACACAAAAATGGAAAGGCAGTCAAACACAAAATAATCATAGAATCATCACAGAAAATCCACACATTTAACAAAAAGTATACACAAACCCATAGTATACTGCCACATAAAGCAACTGTTTCGGAAGAAACTGGAATAACTGGCAATGTCATTAAGCCAAGCACCAGAAGGCTATAGGAGGCGGACTATGATATCGGTTGAGCACGTAACAAAGTATTACGGCGACTTTCTGGCAGTGGATGATCTTTCCTTTGAGATTGAGGAAGGGCATGTATATGGTTTTTTAGGGCCGAACGGGGCAGGAAAGTCTACTACTATGAATATTATGACGGGCTGTCTGTCGGCTACGGAGGGCCACGTGAAAATTGACGGGTATGATATTTTTGAGGATGCCGGGAAAGCCAAAAAGCTTATTGGCTATCTTCCGGAGCAGCCGCCCCTGTATATGCAGGAGACACCCGCAGAGTACTTAAGATTTGTCGGCGAGGCCAAGGGCCTGCGCAGCGTCAGGCTGAATGAGCAGGTGGAGGAGGTTATCCGCCAGACAAAGATTGGGGAGGTAAAGGATCGCCGGATTTCTTCTCTCTCTAAGGGCTACAGGCAGAGGGTGGGGATCGCCCAGGCGCTTCTTGGGAACCCGAAAGTGATTATTCTGGATGAGCCTACGGTTGGATTGGACCCGATTCAGATTATTGAGATTCGTGCACTTATTAAGGAGCTGGGGCAGGATCACACCGTTATTTTCAGCTCTCATATACTTTCTGAGGTCCAGGCAATCTGTGATCAGATCCTAATGATTGCAAATGGCAGGCTGGCAGCTTTTGACGAGCCGGGGAATCTGGAAAAATGCCTGCTTTCGCCTAACGAAATCACGATTACAACAGATGCGAAGCCGGAAGAGATCCGGGATATTCTGGGCTCTGTGGAGCATATTACGGATGTGGTTATGGAAGATAAGAATAATCCCTTTACTGTGGCCCGTTTAAAAACCGATCATGAAAATATCTATGAGGCTTCCCGTGCTGTTTTTGAGACATTTGCAGAAAAGGGAAAGGTGCTGTTGGAGATGAATTTAAAAAAGGCCAGCCTTGAAGATGTTTTTGTGGAATTGACAGAGGGCAGCGGGGCGGAGCTTGAAGCAGAGGGCGAGACGGATATGGAGCCGAAAGAAGCCGGGGCAGATATGGAATTTGAAGAGGAAAAGGAGGCGCAAGAATGATTGCGGTATTAAAGCATGAACTTAGAATGTATTTTCATTCATTAACGGCCTATGTTTTTGGAGCGTTTCTCCTTGCCTTTGTGGGAATCGGATCCATGCTTTACAATCTTCAGGCGGCTGTGAGCAATTTTGAGTTTGTCCTTAGCTTTGGATGTCTCGTGTTTGTGGTGATTGTGCCGATTCTTACTATGCGTGTGATTGCGGAGGAGAGAAAGCAGAAGACGGATCAGCTTCTCTACTCCCTTCCGATTACAACAACCCAGGTGATCCTTGGAAAATATCTGGCGCTGCTGGTGGTGTATCTGATTCCCCTTTGTGTAATCTGTCTGTATCCGTTGATTTTTTCCCAGTTTGGGGATGTTTACTTATTGACCTCCTATGGCTCTATTTTTGCATTTTTTGTCATGGGTGCGGCCCTTATTGCCCTTGGGGTATTTATTTCCTCCCTGACCGACAATCAGAGCTTTGCGGCAGGTATCGGCATTGCGGTAATTCTGTTTAATTACTACAGTGTCAGCCTTTCGGAGTATGTGTCCTCCACAGCCCTTGGATCGGTGATTGCATTGTGTGTTCTTGTCTTTGGAGTGGGAGGCGTGATTTACGGTCTGACGAAGAATGAGAATCTGGCTTACGGCTTCTGCTTTCTTCTCATTATGGTTATTCTGCTTGTATACTTTTTTGACACCGGCAGATTTGAAGGGCTTTTGCCGGGCATCATGGCGAAATTGTCCTTGTTTGAACGGTTTTATGTGTTTGTAAACGGAGTTTTTGATGTGACGGCCCTTGTGTATTATGCTGCTGTTGCAGTCTTTTTTCTGTTTCTTTCCGTACAATCTCTGGAGAAAAGGAGGTATAACTGATGAAGAAACCGGAATCCGAACGGGTCTTAGAGAGACGGCAGAGAAACGGAATTGCATTTCGCGGCGGTTCCTACTCTCTGCTTCTTACGGTGATTGTATTGGCTATTTTGATTGTGGTAAATATCTTTGTCTCAGTGCTGCCTGCGTCACTTACGAAATTTGACATCAGCGCTGCGAAGCTTTATTCCATTACCAGTAATACGAAGGTAGTTGTAAATGCCCTGGAGCAGGATGTGACCATCTATTGGATCGTCCAGTCCGGTCAGGAGGATGAGGTGATTGAGAATCTCCTTGATAAATACGACAGCCTTTCCGAACACATTGAGGTTGTCAAAAAGAATCCGGATGTATTTCCTACCTTTGCCCAGCAGTATACGGATGAGATGGTTCAGAACAACAGTCTGGTGGTGGAGTGCGGGGAGCGAAATCGGTTTATAAGCTATGCCGATATCTATATTCAGGAGGCGGATCTCTATTCCTATGCCTACAATACCTCCTTTGACGGGGAAGGCGCTATTACCTCCGCCATTGATTATGTGGTCAGTGAGGAGCTTCCAAAGGTGTATGTTCTGGAGGGACATGGAGAGGCGGAGCTTCCCGCATCCTTCCGTGAACAGATTGAGAAGGAAAATATGGAGCTTCAGTCCTTTTCCCTGCTGACGTCGGAAGGGATTCCTGAGGATGCTGCCTGTGTTCTGATTTATGCGCCGGAAAGTGATATTTCGGAGGAGGAAAGGAACCTGCTGGCCGATTACATGGCAGAGGGCGGAAAGCTTCTGGTTGTGGCAGGCCCTTTGGAGAATGGAGCATTGGAAAATCTGTATGGTCTCCTTGAGGACTATGGGGTTGAGGTGCAGGAGGGAATTGTGGTAGAGGCGGACAGAGATTATTTTGCATTCCAGACGCCTTATGTATTGATTCCGGATATGGCGGACGGTGAGATAACGGATTCTCTCATTGAGGAACATTATTATCCGATTATGCCCATAGCTTCGGGGCTTACAGTAAAGGAAGAGACCGGAAACGGCACGGTGACGGAGCTGCTTACTACATCCGACTATGCTTTCAGCAAGGTATCCGGCTATGGCCTGTCTACCTATGAGAGAGAGGAAGGGGATATGGACGGCCCCTTTGCGCTGGCGGTTTCCATAGAAAATGATAAGGAAGGGAAGCTTGTCTGGTTTGCGTCCTCCGGTTTCCTGGAGGATATGTACAATGCCTATTCTTCCGGCGCCAATGGGGATCTGGGCATGAATGCCTTATCCTCTCTTATCGGGGAGAGTGAAGCAATGGCGATCCGCAGCAAGTCGCTGAATTATAACTATCTGACTATCAGTGCTTCTACGTCATCTTTCTTGAAGGTGATGATGATTGGCATTTTCCCGCTGCTTTATCTGGGATTTGGAATTGGCGTGGTTCTTAACAGAAGGAGGTTGCAAAGTGAAGCGGTTTAAGAAAATATATATTCTGCTTGGGGTTCTTGCTGCGGCCTGTATACTGACCTTTGGCGCCATGCAGATAAAGGAGCGTAAGGAACAGATTAAAAACAGTGAGGAAATTATTCTGGAGATTCCTGCGGATTCGGTTGAAGCCCTGTCCTGGGAATATGGAGCGGAGACACTGGCATTTCATAAGGGTGAAGTGTGGGTTTATGACGAGGATGAGACATTCCCGGTGGATGAGGAAAAAATAAGCGGGCTTTTGGACATTTTTCAGCAATTCGGGGTTTCCTTTGTGATTGAGGAGGTGGAGGATTACGGGCAGTACGGCCTTGAGGACCCCATCTGTACTATCCGGCTTACGACAGGGGAGCAGTCCTATGAGATTCTGCTGGGGGATTACAGCAACATGGATTCCCAGCGGTATGTTTCCATTGGGGATGGAAATGTGTATCTGGTGAAACAGGATCCCCTGGAGCTGTATGACGGACCCCTCAGTGAGCTGATTCGGCATGATAAGATTCCGCTGTTTGACGGGGCAGATGAGATTCGTTTTACGGGAAATGAGGCTTATACGATTGCCTATGAGGAAAACAGTACGGATACCTACTGTAAGGATGACGTATATTTCACGGAGCAGGACGGTCAAAAGCAGCCCCTTGATACCTCCAGGGTGGATGGCTATCTGAGTGATATCAGCTATCTGAATCTGACGGATTATGTAACCTATCATGCATCGGAGGAGGAGATTAAGGATTGCGGCTTGGACGCGCCGGAGCTGTCCGTGGAGGTGAGCTATACAAGGGAAGATGAGGATGGTCAGGAGGTATCTGACACGTTTACCCTGCATGTGAGCCGGGACCCGGATGAAAAGGCATCCGCCACGGATGGGGAAGCGGAGGATGAAGCGGAAAATGGCGAGGATACGGAGGAAGAAGAGGTAACGGCTTATGCAAGGGTGGGAGAATCCGGAATTCTTTATCGGATTTCCCCGGAGGATTATAAAAGGGTTATGGATGCTTCTTTTGATTCCCTTCGGCATTCCAAGGTATTTACTGGGGATTTTGTGGATGTGACCCAGATCGATATTGCTTTGGAGGGAGTGACTTACACCCTTACCTCCGAGAAAAAGGATGATGAGCGTATCTTTTATTATCAAGGAGAGCAGATTGAGAGCCTGGAGCTTCGAAGAGCCATAGAGGGGCTGAATGCGGACAGCTTTACGAAGGAGCAGCCTGCAGGAACGGAGGAGATCGGGTTGACACTGTATCTGGATAATGAGAATTTTCCAAGGATAGAGATTGAATTGTACCGATATGACGGGAAGGATTGTCTGGCGGTTGTGAATAAAGAGCCGGTGTCGCTTGTGGAGCGGGCGTTGGTGGTGGATTTGATGGAAGTGGTTTATGGGTTTGTTTTAGAATAGTGGAAATGAAGAGGAAATTCAGTTTGTAGTTGATTCACAGACTGGATTTCTTCGTATTTAGAGCAATTAAATATATTTGAAATATGAAAATACAAAACATTTATTCGACTTATGCCCTTATTTGTGCTATAATGGCTCATTATAGATAGCAGAAAGTGACATTTTCTATGGGAGATGTATTAGAAAATAAGCCTAAAAAATATATGAGCGTGGGCCTTTTGGCCCATGTGGATGCCGGAAAGACAACCCTTGCGGAGGCTATGCTCTACCAGTGCGGCAGCATCCGGAGCCTGGGGAGAGTGGACCATGGAACGGCCGTTTTGGATACTCATGAGCTGGAACGGCAGAGAGGAATCACGATCTTTTCCAAGCAGGCCAGGCTTACATTGGGGGAGCAGGAGGTAACTCTTCTCGACACGCCGGGACATGTGGACTTTTCCGCAGAGATGGAACGGACCTTGCAGATCCTTGACTGTGCGGTGCTGATTATCAGCGGAGCCGACGGGGTACAGGGACATGTGCGGACCTTGTGGCGGCTTCTTAAGCGTTACCAGGTGCCGACATTTCTTTTTGTCAATAAAATGGATCAGCCGGGGACGGATCGTGAGAAGCTTTTGCAGGAATTAAAGGAAAAGCTGGATGAGCGGTGTGTGGATTTTTCTTCGGACAGGCAGGAGGATGATCTATGGGAGGATCTGGCCGTGTGTAAGGAAAGTCTTTTGGATGCTTACCTGGAACAGGGCAGTCTGCAGGATGAGCAGATCGGGGAGCAGATTCAAAAGAGAGCCGTATTTCCCTGTTACTTTGGATCGGCCCTTCGCCTGGAGGGTGTGGAGGAACTGCTTGCAGGACTGGCACGTTTTGGCCCGGCACCCTTATACCTTTCAGAATTCGGGGCCAGGGTGTATAAGATTAGCCGGGATGCACAGGGAAACCGGCTGACCCATCTCAAAATTACAGGAGGGAGCCTGAAGGTGAAGGCTTTGCTTAAGGGGAGAGGGGAGGAAGGGGATTGGGAGGAAAAGGCAGATCAGATTCGCCTTTATTCCGGCGAGAGCTTTCGAACTGTCCCGGAAGCCCCGGCCGGAATGATTTGTGCACTGACAGGCCTCACACAGACAAGGGCCGGCGACGGCCTGGGCTTTGAGAAGCGGGCATCCGATCCGCTTCTGGAGCCGGTTTTGACCTATCAGCTGCTCCTTCCTCCTGATTGTGATGTTCACGGAATGCTTGCAAAGCTTCGCAGGCTGGAGGAGGAGCTTCCGGAGCTGCATGTGGTCTGGAAGGATGCCCTTGGAGAGATCCATGTACAGGTTATGGGAGCAGTTCAGCTTGAGATTTTAAAAAGCCTGATTTTGGAGCGTTTTGGGGAGAATGTGGAATTTGGCCCAGGCAGCATCATATATAAGGAAACGATTGCCTCTACCGCAGAGGGTGTCGGGCATTTTGAGCCCTTGCGCCATTATGCGGAGGTGCATCTTCTTCTGGAGCCTGGAGAGCCTGGAAGCGGTGTGGTTCTTGACACCAATTGCAGCGAGGATGTGTTGGATCGGAACTGGCAGCGGCTTATTCTCACCCATCTGGCAGAGCGGAAGCATCCGGGGGTTCTTATGGGAGCGGAGCTTACGGATGTGAAAATCACACTGGCAGCAGGAAAAGCCCACTTAAAGCATACGGAGGGCGGGGATTTCCGACAGGCGACCTACCGGGCGGTCCGCCAGGGGCTTTGCCAGGCGAAGTGTGTGCTTCTTGAGCCTTTTTATGAATTCCGTCTGGAGGTTCCCCTTGACAAAGTGGGAAGAGCCATGGCGGATATTCAGAAAATGTCAGGAACTTTTTCAGAACCGCAGCAGGGAGGGGATACACCCTACGGGCATACCTTTATGTCCGGAAAAGACGGACAAATTGGGGATACTGCTGTTCTGACGGGCACGGCTCCGGTATCGGCTATGGGAGATTACCAGGGGGAGGTTTATGCTTACACCAGAGGGACAGGCCGTCTGTTCTGTGCGCCGGGCGGCTATGGCCCCTGCCACAATGCCTCGGAGGTAATTGCGGCCGCAGGCTACGATCCGGAGCAGGATGCGGAAAATCCCACCGGCTCGGTTTTCTGCGCCCATGGGGCAGGCTTTTATGTTCCCTGGAACCGGGTACAGGACTATATGCATCTGGAGAGTGTGCGAAAGACGGCGAACCGTCCTATCACTGGCCAGGCATTTGCCAGGCAGAGCGCAGCGGCCAGGGACTTTGCGGACCCGAAGGAACTTGAGGAGATCTTTGTGCGCACCTACGGTCCTATCCGCAGGGACCGCCAGGGAGTGGGGCGGGTGGAAAAAAGCTTTCACAGAGAGCCGGAACAGCAGCCGGTGAGAAAATCCGCACCCAGGAAGCCGGAGAGGGAATATCTTCTGGTAGATGGGTACAATATTATATTTTCCTGGGAGGATCTGAAGGAGCTGGCCAAGGTGAATTTGGAAGCGGCCAGAGGGAAGCTTAAGGATATCCTCTGCAATCTCCAGGGGTATCGGAAAAATACGGTGATTCTTGTATTTGACGCCTATCGTGTGGAGGGCAGCAAAGGAAGTATTTCCAAATATCACAATATCCATGTGGTTTACACAAAGGAAGCGGAGACGGCGGATCAGTATATTGAGAAGACGGCCCATGAGCTTGGACGGCAGTATGACGTGACAGTTGCCACCTCGGATGCTCTGGAGCAGGTGATTATTCTGGGCCAGGGGGCAAAGCGGATGTCTGCGCAGGGGCTTCTTGAGGAAGTTCAGAATGTAAATGCCGAGATTCGGGACAGCTTTCTTGCGCAATATTCCGGCAGTAAGCAGTATTTGCTTGAGAATCTTCCGGATGAGCTTGCGAAGTTTATGGAGGAGGTGCGCTTGGGAAAGCGCAGCTTTGAGGAAGAACCGTCCTGATTCTATTTATGGAAAATGTACGTTTTATAGAATCATTTAATAGGTTTTCCTATTTTCTTTATAGATTGTAAAAAAGGAATTCAGGAGTACAAAAGTCTGCGTTTATTGTAATAAAAGCAAGGAGAGTTTACATAATATGAACAAAAAAGAAATATCAGAGATTAAAAAACAGTTTACCCCGGAGCATTGCGCCCTCACACGCTTATGCGGCTGCTATGTGGATGGAGAGAAGAACAAGAAAACCGAGATGGAGGAAGCTTTTCTGTCATTGCCGGAAGAGGAAGCTTTTAAATATTTTGAGATATTTCGAAAGGCTCTGTCCGGGACAATAGGAAAGAATCTTTTGAATCTTGAGTTCCCTTTGGATACGGAGATGCCCGGAGGAACCCAGGAATTTTTGATGAAGCTGAAAAAAAGCCGTCTTCAGGAGGAGGCTTTGGTAGAGGCATTCTATGATCGGGTGATTGAGACCTTTCCTTATGGGGAAAATTATCTGATTCTGCTGGTTCACGGCGCTTACGATATTCCGGGGAAAGCTTCGGATAATGAGGAGCTTTTTGATGCTTCCGATGAGGTTTACGAGTATCTGCTCTGCACCATCTGCCCGGTGAAGCTGTCTAAGGCAGGCTTAAGCTATGATGCGGACGGCAACCGCTTTGGGGCTCGGACAAGGGACTGGCTGGTGGAGCTTCCTATGGCCGGATTTTTGTTCCCGGCATTTCAGGATCGGAGTACGGATCTGCACAGTATGCTCTATTATTCCAAGAATCCGGAGGAACTGAATGAGATCTTTGCGGAGAGTATGTTCGGCTGTCCCATGCCCATGTCCGCAGGGGGACAGAAGGAAACCTTTAATGCTATTATTGAGGAAACTTTGGGTGAGGATTGTGCTTATGAGGTGGTTCGGAATATCCATGAAAAGCTCCATGAGCTGGTGGAGGAACGCAAAGACGAGCCGGAGCCGGTGACTTTGGACAAGACGGAGGTAAAGCATATCTTAGCAGCCAGCGGTGTGCAGCCGGAAAAGCTGGAAGAGCTGGAGGAACACTATGAAGCATCAGCCGGAGAGAAGACGGAATTTCTGGCATCCAATGTGATGAGCACCCGGAAGTTTGAGATCAAGACGCCGGATATTGTGATTCAGGTGAATCCGGAACGGGCGGATCTAGTGGAAACCCGTATGATTGACGGGCGGCAGTGCCTGGTGATTGGGGTGGATGACCATGTGGAGGTTAACGGGATCTTTGTGAAAACAATTGAAACGGAGAAGAGAGGATATTATGCAGGAACAGCTGACGAAGAGTGATGTGGCAAAGATAGAGGCGGAGATTGAGCACCGGAAGCTGGTAGTTCGAAAGGAAGCTATTGAGGCGGTGAAAGAGGCCAGGGCCCATGGAGATTTGAGTGAGAATTTTGAGTATTATGCGGCTAAGCGTGATAAGAACAAGAATGAAAGCCGGATTCGCTATCTGGAGCGGATGCTGCGGACGGCCCGGATTGTATCGGATGAATCCGGAGCAGATGAGGTGGGTCTTAATAATCTGGTGGAATTGTATTTTGAAGAGGATGATGAGACAGAGCAGGTGAAGCTTGTTACCTCTATTCGGGGCAATTCTCTGGATGGACGCATCAGTATTGAATCTCCGCTTGGCAAGGCGATTCTGGGCCGGAAAGTGGGCGAACGGGTGCATGTTCAGGTGAATGAGGGATATGGCTATGAGGTAGTGATTAAGGCTATTGATAAGTCGGGGGATGATGCGGATGATATTCGTGGGTTTTAAAATAGTTTAAGAGCACTGTTAAAGATGTGGTACTTAAAACAGTAAAATTCCCACAGAGCCAGAGCGATTTGCAGACACATGCCCTTGTGGCTGGAAATTGTTCTAGACAGGGGGAGCTGGAGAGAATATTATGGAAGTAGTCTAGCTAAGAAATGTCAAGTGTTTTAAGAAATATTTTATGCTGGACGGTAAAGTCGCAAAGGCACACGAGAGGAACTTTCATGAGTGCCCTTTCGAATGAAAGTTCCTCTCATTACAGGTGTGCCGAAGTGACTTTACCCTTTAGTACCGTTGCGTAGCAACTTAAGATAGGAGGAATTACAGAATGAAAGTATTAATGATTAACGGAAGTCCCCATGCAAAAGGCAATACCTACATTGCTCTTCACGAGATGGAGCAGATTTTTGCAGCCGAAGGCATAGAGACAGAATTGCTCCATATTGGCAATAAGAATATCCGGGGATGTATTGCCTGTGGGTCCTGTGCAAAAAACGGAAAATGTGTCTTTGAGGATCTGGTAAATGAGACAGCGCCCAAGTTTGAAGCCTGTGACGGTCTGGTGGTGGCAAGTCCGGTATATTATGCATCGGCCAATGCCACGCTTATTGCATTTTTGGATCGGCTGTTCTACAGTACGGGCTTTGACAAGACTATGAAGGTTGGAGCGAGTGTGGTAGCTGCAAGGCGGGGCGGCCTTTCCGCAACCTTTGATGAATTGAATAAGTATTTTACCATCACAGGAATGCCGGTTGCTTCCAGCCAGTATTGGAACAGCATTCACGGAAGGGCCCAGGGCGAGGCGGCGCAGGATGCGGAGGGCCTGCAGACTATGCGTACTCTGGCAAGGAATATGACCTTTTTGATGAAGAGTATTGCTCTTGGAAAAGAGCAGTATGGGCTGCCGGAGAAGGAAGCGCCGGAGAGGACTCATTTTATCCGGTAATAGGGGCAAAATAAGCCATCAGTCGAAAACTCTTCGGGGGCAGATTTGTGATTATGTTCTCATATCCATCTTCCGATATCTTGAATCTAAGGATGCACAGGGCAATTATATATTCCGGTTGCTTTTCCGGAACGATATAGTCAAAAGAAACATCCTGGTAGATAAACTTATATTGATCCGCCAATTCAGGGTGGAGCCTCTTTTTTCTTTGAATTGGATCGGGTAAGGATACGATTGACTTGGATGTCAAAGCAATCTTGGTTCGGGAGATCCATGTCAAGCAGGTGCTGCATTTTGATGTCAGTAGCCCGGATTATGAAATAGAAATGATGTTCTATGGCATGGGCAAAGACATTCAGGGAATGAAATCCCCAATCAGCAATGAACATAGGAATTATACCAGGAGCTGACGAATGTCTGTCAATTAAGGTGCAAAGAGCTCAGAATTATTCAATTGGTATATCTTTTTGAGAGGATGTCAAAAAGCGGGCTCAGATGAAGCTGATTATAACCGTTGGTAGTCTTGCCGTCCGAGGCGAAATAAGAATCGACATTAAAAAAATTGGGGGTAGCCCCTTGTTCCAGATTTAACCTACGGCTTAACTAACTGACATTGGGAGTGAGCAGTAACTTTGCAGATTCTCTTTGTTTAAATCAAAAGAGAGTATATTCTCTATAGCCTACTACGCAACAAACAACGAGTAAAGCGCATCTGGGGCTGATACCTTGCAGCTCTGTTGCGAGGAGTTTCATTATTGAAAATGTCTGACGACTTACTTGTTGAAAGTTCCTTTTTGTGGGAGATGCTGGGGAATTAATTAACGGGTTCCCAATCTCCAACCCATATATTTCGGGTAGCGTTGTAGAGTCTGCGGTGCAATAGCCCGTTTATTATCTTGAATCTCCATTCCAGATTATCGGCTCGAGGGGAGATTTGGTTCGTTATTTCCGTAGCATATAGTTCAGGGGTTTTGGCAACACAAGGAAATGTAGCCGAGGACAGAATACAGGAAAAAAGGCCTGTTAAAATTATTTTTTTTATTGGTTTCATATATTTGAATCCTCCTTAATCAATATCTGCTCATCTAGTATCTGATTTGCGGTGAAACAGTATTCATCATTATAGATGCTGTAGTAATCATAGGCACCATCTTCGTTGGGGCGGCAGTAAAGCTCGGAAGCTCCTATTGTGTCAGGGTCATCAGAGGGGCTATGTGTTGGTTCTAAAATAATGGTATAGGATAAAATAAACAGTAAAACCGTTCCTATCAATAACATATGATTGAGACGGGCAGTTCCGGATGACTGCCTAGTGTCTAAGGTTCTCTTGATTCGTGTATCTAAGTCAGAGGAAGCAAAGGAAATGCCTGGGGTATGAACTGCAGGCTGCTTCGCCTGTAGGCGCAACATTTTCAGCAGGCAGTGTGAGTAGTCAATTTTTTGCAGGCCGTCTAGTGATGTGCACACCTCTTCGTCCGCATCGAATTCGTATAGCCTTGGAAGATGCCGATTCAGAATTAGTAGCAGCGGATTCCAAAAATAAAGAGCGGCTAATATTTCCATTAAAAACTGAAACAGCAGATGCCCTTTGTAGTAGTGGCTAAGCTCATGTATAAAAATATATTCCCATTCCTTTTCGCTTAGACGGATATCCGGTATAACAATAACAGGGGACAGGATTCCTGTTATAAATGGACTGGAAATATGAGAAGCCGTGAAAAGCCGGACTGGTGCAAAATGGCGAAACCTGACATTGCATTTTTCCAAAGCCTGAACAGCGCATGGATCAGATGTTCTTGGAAGCAGGTTGATTGAGTCCATGCTTTTTTTATATTTGTAAAGAGTATGTGCTAGCTTGCATAAAGTACCGGTACTCCATAATGAGAATAGAACATGTTCATATGTCATATCTATATTGAAAAAATGAATATAATTATTGTTCAGAACGGAATATAATCCATACCATAGATTCTTAATATATATGGAATGGGTAAAGAAAAATTCAAGAGGCATAAACAAGCGTACCACAGCCATTACACATAAAAAGGATACTGCATATAGCTTTATGCGTCTATTAGCAATACCAATATAGCTCAAAGGAACAGCAATACATATAAAAATACTGCTGGCAATAGTGGCATTGATTACCGTGGATAAGGAAAAGTTCATGGGTTGTTGTCTCCTTTCTTCATAAGCTCCTGCTTCTTTTTTTCTAAAAGTAATTCAAGCTCATCAATTTCCTGCAGCGCTTTTGCCCTGTCATGCTCCTGTCCTAAAAAAGCCGCCATAAAATGAGAACAGGTAAAATTGCCATTATAGAGCTGATTCATACTGTCCATGTATTTTTGCGTCTCAAACTCTTCCTGTGACATGGATGGCAGATAGGCTCGGGACAAGACGGTTCCGCTGTAAACAATTTGATCGATTCGGATGAACTCTCGCTTAAGCAATTTTTTGAGAGTGGCCTGTACTGTATTTATAGAAAGGGCATCTCCCCGTTCAACAATATTGGAAGCGGTCAGAGGGGTTTCAGAAGCCCATAAAATCTTCAGGATCTCGTATTCCTTATTGGTAAGCTTGTGTTTATTTCCTGTTTTTTTCATAATTTTCACATCACCTCGTTATTAAAATAAAGATAATATTTTTTTTTAACAATGTCAATAAAAATATTGCTTTTTCATAAAAATGTGTTATGATAATAATGTAAAAAAAATATATAATCAATAAAATTCTTACATTCAACAGGTGGCGGCAGAATTATTGAGAAGTAAAGCGGTTACGGGTATGACAGCACTGGAGATTGCACAGGAAATACATGCACATGCAGTTGTGTGTTATAAATTTGAAGCTGTTAAGAATATTCCAGGCGTGAAGGGTATTTATGAAAGTGCTGCCAATGGCATTCACATTGAGGATGGAGGTGATACAGCTGTAAGGAAACGTGCCTATTCTACAATTTGGTATTTGTTCTAAAAAAATTATCATGGTGCTGCTTTTATATTAATTCCTGCGGGTGACGAGCCAAGCGGATATGTAAATATTTCCATTTGGCGACTGCCGCAAGGGTCAAATACCCTGTGGCTTGCTACACTACAAGCTTGATACCTTGTCAGCTTGCTGTGGGGTATTTGATTACAATCAGTGCCAGGAGATTTGGGAGGATGAAAATGAAAAAGGGCATTAA
Source organism: Clostridia bacterium (assembly GCA_910574255.1). GTDB lineage: Bacteria > Bacillota > Clostridia > Lachnospirales > Lachnospiraceae > Laedolimicola. Next base: position 17,212 of record CAJTAK010000022.1, on the reverse strand, counting down.
ATTATTGCTTATGGTTTTGGCAGTTCTTATGGTAATCTCATTGGTTGATATATCCTATAGCGCTTACCGGAATGATGCAGAATATCTGACCAAAGCGTTCTATGGTCCATTTGCCTACCGGGACGAGATTTATGTGCTTTCCGATTTATCCACATTTCCGACTGAAAACGACACAGATGTATTAGACTACATTCATGAAGATATTTCCGATTTTTTTACTGTAAAAAGGCTGTTTTACAAGAACATGGAAGGATTGCCGGAGTTGATTGGAGATGAGACGGATTCGGAGCGTAACTATTTAAAAGTGCGAATGGAGACGGATAACTATGCTGCAAAAGCATCTGAGTTGGAGAAAAGCGGATCAATTGATCAGGTGGTGGAGCAATTCGATGAATTTATCATCTGGGAATGTAAGGAAAAGCATTATGGTCTTGAAGAATTAGAGCAAAGGGGAGTGGATGATGGGTATGAGCTTCAGCGTGCTTCCCTGGATCAGCAATATGTAAAGAATATTTTGGAAGCCTATGAAAACACGGAGCTTCGTCAGGAGGATTTTCGGAGAGACAACACAGTTTATCTTTTACTGGCAGGGACTGCCGATATGTCTGATTTTCTGCGTGAGCACTATCAAGGCGTATATAGGGTTCCCGGAACCTCAGAAGGATATATAAAGCGGAACCCGCATTTTTATGTGGGAGTGCTATTTTTAGAGGATGGGAAATTATATTTTTGTAACTATGAGAATGAAGTTGAGGGGCAGCTTAAAGATGTTGTATTAGAGCGAATTAAAATAATTTCGGAAGCGTAATTAGAATACTGCAATTTAAATCGTAAATTCTCTCTCTGCGCAATACTCAAGCACCGCCTCCAACTGGGGCGAAACCCACTTATCACGATGATAAAGAAGCTGTTTCCAAATCTCCACTTCAAAATCCGTCACATCCAGCCGTACAAGTAAACAGGCTTCCACATCCTGCTGCGTCACATAATCCGGCAGGAAAGAGATACCGGCCCCCTCACCAATAAGCGAGCAGATAAGACGGGCGCTGCCCATCTCAAGGATTGGCTTTACCTCCAGAGAGCGTTCCGCCAGTCCCTCATCCAGAAGCCGCCGGTAGCTCATGCCTTTCTCCGTCAGAAGAAAAGGCCAGGAAAGAAGTTCAGTCACAGATAAAGCGCCCTTGCGTGTCAGAGGACATCCGGCAGAGGCAACAAAGTGCATCTTTACAGTCTCCTCACGGAAAATCACATATTCAGTGTCATAAATATGGCTGTCTAAAGTTAATATGGCATCCGCTTCATTGTGGTTCATCAGCCGGAACATTTCTTCTGTTCCGGCTGCAGTGATCTTAAGGGTAATCCCCGGATGCTGCCTGCAGAAATCAGGAAAGTTCCGATCAAATAAAGAATCACACAAAGAATCAGCCATAGCCAGTCGAATATGCCCTTTGAGATCCTGCTGATCCGCCATGTTTTCCGTAAGTTCCATAGTCATTCGCCGAATCCGGTGGGCATAATTAAGGACCTCCCGCCCTTTCTCCGTGAGAGCAACCGTATGATTAATCCGCTCAAAAAGCTGTGCATTCAATTCTGTTTCTAATTGGCGAATTTGAAAGGATACTGTTGACTGGGAGTAACCCAGCACAGCAGCGGCTTTCGTAAAACTGTTCAATTCTGCAACATGAATAAATGTAGTCAGATTCTTCAGATCCATTACCATACCCCATTCCAAAGAGTAATATCCTGCAGGCATACCGTAATGCACCTCATTAAATAAGGCATACCCAAGGGGAACACCGTAAGACATGCCCTTTTAGGGCAGGTGCACTTTGTCTAATGAGATATACTTTACGAGTACACCGTAAGTCATGCCTTTCCAGGGCAGACTGACTTCATCCAATAAGATAACCATTTCGCCAAGACTCAGAAAATTACCGGCGGAGGGGAGGAGGGCCGCCCCGAGCAGGGGTGGCGGTTCCTGCCCGCAGCCTGCACAATCTTTCCGAACCCAGCGAGAAAAAATATTATACCAAAGCGTCCTTCCCAAAACATATTCGCTGTCCTCATCACTCACAAAAATAAAATCTAAAATTTCGATATCAAAAATCGTATTTATCAATTTTACAGATGTTCCCTTTTACTATATACTGAATATAACAAAATTACAAGAGCAACTATTCAACAATCACCAGATACAAAAGGAAAAAGTCATGTCAATATTCAAAGCAGTCTTTCAAGCAGTCTATCATTGCCTGTGGGGCGATCTTTTCACCATCCCCCTGCCCGGCGGAAGCACACTGGGAATCTCCCTGCTGGTGCTGATCCTCATACCCTCCGGCATTTACTTTACCATCCGAACCCGTTTCTTACCATTCCGCCTTTTCCCGGAAATGCTGAGGATCACAGCAGAAAAGCGGAACAAATCCAGGGAGGGAGCCATTTCAGGCGTCCAGGCCCTGATTGTATCCACGGCAACCCGTGTAGGCATGGGTAATCTGGTAGGCGTAGTGGCAGCCATCTCACTTGGCGGAGCAGGCGCCGTATTCTGGATGTGGGTAACGGCTCTTCTGGGAGCATCCACAGCCTTTATAGAAGCTACCCTGGCACAGATATATAAGGAAAAGGATCCTCTGTACGGCGGTTACCGTGGAGGTCCGGCCTATTACATACACCATCTTTTTGTAAAGCCGGGAAGCCCAAAGAAAAAATCCGTCATTGCCATACTTTTTGCCCTCTCCGGCCTTATCTGCTGGTGCGGAATCAGCCAGGTAATTGCAAATTCCGTATCCTCAGCCTTTTACAATGCTTTTCAGATACCGCCCCTCTATACGACGATCCTGCTGGTAGTCGTATCTGCAGTAATTGTGCTGCGCAAATATGCTACTGTTAAGGTGCTGGACGTGGTAGTGCCGGTTATGGCGGTTCTGTATTTTCTGTTTACCATATTTATCATGATCAAAAATGCCGGCCTTCTTCCCTCCGTATTCCGCCAAATCTTTGAGGAAGCCTTTGGAATACGTCAGGCAGCGGCAGGAGGCTTTGGTGCTGTTCTGATGAATGGTGCAAAAAGAGGTCTTTTTTCCAACGAGGCAGGTTCCGGCTCTGCGCCCTGTGCGGCAGCGGCGGCAGACATCAGCCATCCGGCAAAAGAGGGATTGCTGCAGGCATTGGGCGTATTTATTGATACTCTTGTGATCTGCACCTGCTCAGCCATGATTATGCTGCTGACTCCGGCAGGACTAACGGATGGACTGGCAGGAATGGATCTGCTGCAGAAAGCTATGGGACACCATCTGGGAGAATTCGGCGTTATCTTTATTGCCGTGATTTTGTGGCTGTTCAGCTTTTCCACCTTTATCGGAATCCTGTTCTATGCAAGGCCCAATGTGGCATATCTTTTCGGGGATAACTGGCTGTCCCAGACCCTGTACAAGATTCTCGCCCTGATCATGCTGTTTGTGGGCGGGCTGGCAGCTTACACCTTTGTTTGGGATTTGGGTGATGTAGGAGTAGGGCTGATGACCGTATTCAATATGATAGCCCTGTTCCCAATGGCACGCTATGCACTGGATTCTTTGAAAGATTACGAGGAAAAACGAAAGTCAAATAGCTAACATAAGATAAACTAAAAATGAATAATTAGGAACCGACACAAAATAAGTTCTCGAAATTTTGTGCCGGTTCTTTTTAATGGATACGGAGAAGCTTTTGGATTTTTAACCCCATTCGGAAAAAAAGCTTATAATATTAAAGTCTGTTTTTATCCCCCCATTCGCACATACCGTCCAGAATGGGAATCAGGGATTTGCCCCGCTCCGTCAGGCTGTATTCCACCTTGGGCGGTATCTGTGGATATTCCTCACGGTGGACCAGCTGATCGGCTTCCAGCTCCTTGAGCGTAGAGCTTAATGTCTTATATGAAATCTCTTTTATATACTTTTTCATTTCATTAAACCGTACAACGCCGAATTCCATCAGGGTATATAGAATTGTCATTTTGTATTTCCCATTGATAAGGGACAGGGTATAGCTAAAACCGGTGTCATTTAAGCATTCTTTTGAGATACAGCGATCACTCATGTCTTACACTCTCCTTTGAGTAAGTATACAACTTATTTGTAAGTATTACACTTGAATGTGCGTACTTGTTTTTAATTCCATTCTAGCTATAATTATAATATCAGTATAAGAAAAAGTCAAAAATAAATGGAGGAGATTGTTATGAGCAAAAAGATCGTAGTAATTACAGGAAGTCCCCGGAAAAATGGAAATAGCTTTGCTATGACAGATGCGTTTATCAAAGCTGCCGAAGAGAAAGGGCATACCATCACCAGGTTTGATGCGGCTTTGAAAAAGGTAGGCGGATGCCGTGCGTGTGAGACCTGCTTTTCCACAGGGAAAGCCTGTACCTATGATGATGATTTTAACGCCATTGCACCGGCCATTCTGGAGGCGGATGCCATTGTATTTACCATGCCGGTTTACTGGTATTCTATTCCGGCACAGATCAAGGGCGTTATCGACCATATCTTTTCTCTGGTTGTGGGGGGCAAGGATATTGCAGGTAAGGAATGTGCACTTATTACCTGCTGTGAAGAGGAAGACATGTCTGTTATGGACGGAGTCCGCATTCCCATGGAACGGATGTGCGCTCTCAATAAATGGAAGATGGTCGGAGAGGTTCTGATTCCCGGAGTACTGAATGCCGGAGATATCGGGAAGACGGATGGATGTAAAAAAGCGGCGGCTTTGGCTGATGCGATCTAAGGAGGGGGAGCATGAGTAAGAAAATCATTATTTTAAATGGAAGTCCACGAAAGACAGGGAATACAGCGGCATTAACCTCAGAGTTTGCAAAAGGAGCCAGAGAAGCGGGAAATACTGTCACAGAATTTTTTCTTGGCAGCATGAATATTCATGGCTGCAAAGGATGTTTTGGGGGCGGAAAAAATCCGGACAGTCCATGTGTGCAAAAGGATGATATGGATAAAATCTATCCGGTGTACAAAGAAGCTGATATTGTTGTTCTTGCGTCTCCGCTTTACTACTGGACCATCAGCGGCCAGCTCAAAACTGCCTTTGACCGTCTGTTTGCCGTAGCGGAGTGTGATCCAAACTACCGCAATCCCAAGAAAGAAAGTGTTTTGATTATGGCGGCGGAGGGACATGGCTTTGAGGAAAGCGAGTACTGGTATGATCGTCTGGAAAAGCATTTGGGGTGGAAGAGTCTTGGAAAGATCCTTTGCGGAGGGGTTATGGCTGTTGGGGATATTAAGGATAAACAGGAATTAAAGGATGCTTATGAGTTGGGGAAAGCTATTGGCTGATTCAATTTTTATCTGTTCTTCGGAGTAACCCCTTTTCGAAGTTTTTCTATCTTGCCTTTCAAATATAATGTTCAAAAGTTAAAATGTACTGTATAATATATTATTAGCTGCACAACAAATCGAACGGTTTACAGGAGAAAAAGAACGGGCAGGGCAGATATGTTAAGAGGTAATTTACGTGATTTACTAGATATACTTCCGGAAGAACATTATATAACGATAGAAATGGTTTCAAAACAGATGAAATTGAGTAAAAGGACGATCAGCACAAGGATTGGTGAACTCAATGCATTGTTAAGAAATAATGGGGCGTTTATTGAATCTAAGCCTCGGTATGGCATACGGCTGTGTATTGTAGATATTGATAGATTTACGGCCTTTCAGCAGAATAAGAAAAGGAATGCAGATTTTATACCGGATAATACGAATGAGAGAGTTGAATTTCTTGTTGTATATTTATTAAATCAGGAGAATTACGTTAAGAGCGATGATTTATGTGATTTGCTGTGTGTTTCAAGGGGGACATTGTCAGCGGCAATAAAGCGTGTGGAAATATGGTTCTCAAATTATAATGTATCACTTGAAAGAAGACCAAATTACGGAATTCGTATTGTCGGGGAAGAACAGGACTTCCGAAACTGTCTTGTCAAAGTAATGCTTAAAACGGATCTGTTTAGGAGCATGACAGATATAACCTGGATGGGTGAAGTGCGGGAACTGACAGCAGAGGTTCTTCAGTATTTACCTGAACACATGATCAATTTATCGGAAACGGCTATAGAAAACTTTGTCATGTACTTATATGTTTCGCTCAAAAGAATGAAGAGGGGGAAAACGGTAAATGTAATAATCCAGGATATGCCTCAAATTTATAACCATGAATGGAGATATGTTGACAAGCTGATTAGCATATTTGAAGAGAAAACAGAGGTGACTTATACTGAATCGGAAAGGCAGTATCTGGCACTGCAGTTAGCCGGCACACGAATGATCGGAAATGCGGAACAGGATGAAGTGAATGTTGTCATAAAGAGTGATATAGAGCAAAGCGTTATTCAAATGTTAGAACTGATAAATATACATTTCGGTTATGATTTCAGAAATTCTTTGGATATCCGAATGCAGCTATGTCAACATATGGTTTCATTTGATATCAGGATGTGCTTTGGAATTCCTTTAAAAAATCCGTCACTGCAGGAAGTGAAAAAGCAATGCATGCTGGGGTATCAGATGGCATCAGTAGCAGCTACCAGCTTGGCAGTTAAATATGGTAAAGAAATACCAGAGGATGAAATTGGATTCTTTGCAATTATTTTTGCTTATGCGGCACATAAGTACAAATCAAAAATTGAAAAAAAGAATATATTAGTTGTCTGTGGCTCCGGCAAAAGCAGCTCACGGCTGCTGAAGTTCCAATACCAACAGACTTTTGGTGATTATTTAGAGAATATTTATGTATGTGATATGCTGGAACTAAATACATTTGATTTTAATAAAGTTGATTATGTATTTACCACAGTGCCAATTGAAGGATATATCCCAGTACCTGTGATGCAGGTCAATATGTTTCTGATAGACAATGACAAAAAGCGTGTTGCACATGTACTTGAAATTGGAAAAAATGATTTTTTGAGAAAATATTTTCAAAGAGATCTTTTTTGTACGGAGATAAAAGGTACGGACAGGGAGATGATTATCCAGGAACTATGTGAAAAGGTAATGCAGCAATATAATCTTCCGGAAAATTTTACAGATTTGGTTTTACAAAGAGAAAAATTAGGTGCGACCGATTATGGGAATTTCGTTGCAATTCCTCATCCTTTAAAAGCAGTAACGAAAACCAGTTTTGTTTATACAGCCATATTGGATAAACCGATATATTGGTGGCAGCATGATGTGCAGGTCATTTTTTTGATTGTTGTAGGAGAAGAGGAAGATCCGGATATTCAGAAATTTTATGAAATGACAACCAGGTTTATCTCAGATAATGAAACGGTCAAAAAGCTGATTCAATATAAGGATTATGATAGGATGATGGGTTTATTTGATGAATTGTGTACATCCTGACAGTGAGACATAATGCAGTCAGTTTCAAAAAATAAGATAATTGTAACAGTAGAAAAAGCAACCACGTTCAATTTTTGCATGATTGAATGTGGTTGTTTTGATCATGGAGTTTTTAACATTGTGCTAGTAAAATTAGGGCATAAAATAAATCACAGCTAACGAGGAAGGAGGAAAGTATATGGATGTGGAAACAATTGTTATGGAACTGGTGGTAAATGGAGGAAATGCCAGAAGCTTGGCCCTTGAAGCAATTGATGCAGCGAAAGATAAGGATTTTGCTGCGGCGGAAAAAAAGATGAAAGAATGCGAAGAAGTGTTGAATGAGGCACATCACTTCCAGACAAAGCTTATCAGTGAAGAAGCAGGCGGCAATAAAACTGAGTGGAGCCTTTTGATGGTACACGGTCAGGATCATCTGATGAATGCTATGACAGTCAGAGATCTTGCCTTGCATATGATTGAGATGTATAAGATTATGTATTCTTAAAAAATGAAAAGGAGATTGAAAAAATGTTATATATTACATTAGTCTGCGCAGCGGGAATGTCTACCAGTCTGCTGGTAAATAAAATGAAAGAGGCTGCTAAAAAGGAGAATATTGAGGCGGAGATAATTGCAATGTCAGAAGCAGCGTTTGCAAAGTATGATAAGCCGACAGATGTACTTTTACTGGGGCCGCAGGTAAGATATCTGCTTAGTAAAATGAAAAAGACGTATGAACCCAGAGGTATGAAAGTGGATGTTGTAGATATGAGAGCCTATGGATTGATGGATGGGAAAAAGGTGCTGGATACCGCATTAAACATGGCAAAGTCATAAAAGAAAGTCAACAACACGTTTGGAGGTAAAGTAAATGGAGAAATCGAAAAGTAGTTTTATGGATAAAATGACAGCGGTAATTGAGGAGAAAATTGCTCCTGTCCTTATGAGAATATTTAACAGACCTACCTTAAACATCATTAAGAACAGTATGGTGAATGTAATGCCTTTGATTCTGTTCGGCAGTATTATGCTTCTTATTTCCCTTTTGGGAACGACTTCTATGGGAACGGAAAAACCAATATTGCCTTTTTTGGCACCGTTTTCCGATCAAATTGGTCTGATGAATAATTTGACGATGGGCTTTATGACATTATTTTTCTCAGTTTCCGTAGGCTTGAATTATGCTGAAGAGTATGAATTGGATAAAGTAAGCTGCGGATTACTCAGCTTAATGTCCTTTCTGCTGATTAATCAAAATACAACCGCAGATAACATGCTGGATGTAAGTTCCTTTGGAGCAAAGGCACTTTTCCCGACAATGATTACATCAATATTAGCGCTTAAAATTTATAAGACCTGTATTCAGAAGAAAATTGAAATACGCATGCCGGACGGAGTACCGCCTGCTGTTGGAAAAGCGTTTTCATCTTTAATACCATATACAATTGTAGGCGTTTTTTATTGGCTGATCAGAACAATTTTCAATATAAACCTTGTGGCAATTATTTCTGGATTACTGGAGCCGGTTTTCAAGGGAGCTGACAATATTTTTGTCTTTTCATTTTTCTGTATCATCAACAAATTGCTTTGGGGGCTGGGGATACATGCGGACACTCTGTTTCAGGGAATTCTCGATCCGATGAAAATGATGTGGATAGCTGCAAATTCAGAGGCTGCTCAGGCAGGGATGGAGCTGCCATATATATGGACCACTGCGGTAGAGAGGACATGTCTGTGGACAGGACCGGTTTTGGGATTACTGATATTGCTTCTCTTTTCGAAAGTTAAGCATTTAAAAACATTTTCAATCGCTTCTTTACCGGCAGCGTTCTTTTCCATTGTGGAGCCGGTGGTATTCGGACTTCCTTTGGTTATGAATCCGATTCTGCTTCTGCCGTTTATCTTGAGCGGACTTGCAGGGGCAATCGTAACGTATGGAGCAGTTTTAATTGGATTTGTTAGTGCGCCCTTTGTAGAATTACCGTGGGCAACTCCGCCGCTTTTGATAGGCTCTATTGCATCAGGAGACTGGAAATATATTATTTTGACTCTTATCAATATTGCAATCGGTGTAGTTATCTATTACCCGTTTGTCAAAGTGTATGAGCAGCAGGAATTGCAGAGAATTGCCAGTGAGGAAAATGCAAATGCATAAGATATTATGTCCATCTATGATGTGTGCTGATTTTGGAAACCTTGATAACGAAATCAAAGAATTGGAACAGAGCGGGATTGATATTTTTCATTTAGATGTTATGGATGGGCAATTTGTTCCAAACTTTGGAATGGGGCTGCAGGATATTGAATATATCTGCAGCCATTCAACAAAACCCTGTGATGTACACCTTATGATTATGAATCCCGGTGATTATATTAAGAAGTTTGTGGATTTAGGTGCAAAGATTATTTATGTTCATCCGGAAGCGGATGTTCAGATATGTAGAACCCTGCAAATGATACGAGATCTTGGGGCAATTCCCGGAATTGCTCTTAATCCGGGGACTTCTTTTGAAGCGGTGAGGGATTTTCTGGTACTCTGTGATTATGTTTTGATAATGAGCGTAAATCCGGGGTTTGCAAGTCAGAAGTATTTGGAATTTATTACTCCCAAGATTCAAAGATTTATCAGTGAGGCTGATAAATATGGCGGGTATAAGGTTATTCTTGACGGTGCCTGCAGCCCGGAAAAAATCACATTATTGTCCCAAATTGGAGTTGCAGGATTTGTACTGGGTACAAGTGCATTGTTCGGAAAGCAGGAAAATTATGATACAATATGTGCATCTTTTAGATGCGGGTAATGAAAGGAATGAATTTTACAATGGCAAGAAGATTGATCAGTAGCAGTAGAAGTGAAATTATGAATATGAGTGCCGGGGAACTGAAAGCATCCGTATTGGCAAGTGAGGGCAGGACAGTTTTATGTCAGAATTATGTGGGTCTGTCATTGTGTGAAGGAACGACGAATCCGGAGATTGCTCAGGCGTTTGGAGCAGATATGATTTTTTTAAATGGATATTCCATGGACGAAAATGTTCAGCAGCCGGGATTGCTGGTAGAAGAATGGGACGAAGATAATAAAACCTATAAGACCAGACAGTATCGGGTAAAGGATATGAAAAAGCTGATAAATGTTCCTTTAGGAATTTATTTGGAATGCGGACAGGGGGATGATGCTGCCACATCCACGTCACCGGAAAAATCTTTGGTTCGTTCAGATCGCATTGCCTCTTCTGAAAATATTGAAAAGGCAATAAAGGAAGAGTGTGATTTTATTGTTTTGGGTGGTAATCCGGGAACTCGTACCTCTTATGATGTAATTGTAAATGCGACAAAACGGGCAAAAGAACTGATTGGAGAAAGAATGCTCATATTTGCAGGAAAATGGGAGGATGGTGTAGACGAAAAGGTTATCGGAGATCCACAGGTCCCCATGTCCGTACATGAACAGTTTGTGAAAGATCTGATTGATGGGGGAGCGGATGTAATATGTCTGCCGATGCCCGGATGCCGGCCGGGAATTACGGTAGAAGATATACGATCATTGGTGACCCTGGTTCATACTTATCGACCTGGAACACTGGCATTAAATTTCCTTGACTGTTCTGTAGAGGGAGCAGATGACAACTCTATCAGACAGTGTGCGTTGTGGTCCAAAATGACAGGAGCCGATATCCATGCTATTGGCGATGCCGGATTATCAGGTATGAGTTCACCTGAGGGAATTTATACTATGTCACTGGCATTAAAGGGAAGAAGATTAACATTTAGAAGAGTGGCAGCAGGAAGACGATAAGGAGGAAGACCAGATGAAAATTGCAATCGGGAATGATCACGTTGCTGTTGAATACAAGCAGATGATTCGTGATTACATTCAAGATACATATGGATATGAAGTAATTAATGTGGGGACAGATTCACATGAAAGATTTGATTATCCAATATCCGGTGAAGCGGTTGCCAATATGGTCGCAAATGGGGAAGCAGATGCCGGAATTGTGATTTGTGGTACTGGTGTGGGGATATCCATAGCTGCAAATAAGGTGCAGGGAATAAGATGTGTCACCTGTTCAGAACCATATTCGGCATCTCTTTCCAGACAGCATAATAATACAAATATGTTGGCTTTTGGAGCACGTGTGGTAGGAATCGAACTGGCAAAGATGATTGTAGATGCCTGGCTTACAGGAAAGTATGAGGGCGGAAGACATCAGCGGCGAATTGATATGATAAAAGAAATCGAGGAGCGGCAGAAATAGCACCGGCTTTTGGGAGTGCTGTTTTCACCCGCACTGGCTATATAAGAAAAGCTGGAAGTTTTATAAAAAACTTCCGGCTTTGTTTTTTGGATTGCTGAAAGCACTGAAGTATTGCAATCTAACTTGCAGATTCGGCTTCATATTTTATTTATTTCCGAAGAAAAAATACATTAACCGCCAGGAGAATTGACGGAAGAGATATCCTCGATTAAAATGAAACCATCATAAAGAAAGTATTTGAAGTGAAAAAAATGCAGAAGACATTTCCTGAAAACTTTTTATGGGACGGTGCAATTGCCGCAAACCAGGAGGAAGAGGCTTACCTGGAGGATGGCAAAGGGCTGGATATTTCCTGTGGATTTGCTCATGTGAGATAAAGAAGTAAAAGAAGTGTAAAAAATTTTGCCGTTCCCTGTCCGGCTGACTGTCGGACGGGTCGGGCTTTAGTCGGGCAATTCTACCTTGCCGACAAAAGAGTAATAGATTTCGATTTCCTGTCTGCGGAGCTTCCCCCGCCGTTTCCCGTCAAGGGCTTCCGATTCGTGGATTACGATTTTCTCCATAAACTCCCGCAACAGGGTAGGGGTGAGTTCCTCAAAGCTGGTGTACTTGCGTACCACTTTCATAAACTTTTCAGCGTTTGCCGTGGCTTCCAGCGTTTTAGAAAGTTCGCTGTGCAAGGCGGCGGCTTTCTCTTTCAGCTCCTTTTGCTCGGTTTCATAGTCTGCCGAAAGCTCCGTGAAACGCTCGTCCGATATGCGCCCGGTCACGCTGTCCTCATACAGCCGCTTGAAGATAGCGGAGAGTTCCGCAATCCGTTTTTCTGCCGCTTCCAGTTCTTTCTTCCTTGCGGCGTTCCGGCGTTTGCTCCCGTCCTCGGTCTGCTCGGTCAACAGCTTCATAAACCGGGCTTCATGCTTGGCGGCGTAGCTGGTGACTTTCCGTAGGTTCTCGGTCACTCCGGCGGTCAAAAGGTCGGTGCGGATAAAGTGCGCCGTACAGTCATGGGTTCGCTTTTTGTAACTGCCGCATATGTAGCAGTCTTGCCGCCTTTTATCTGTCTGGTAGCGTTGCTGGTACATGACGCTGCCGCAGTCGGCACAAAAGAGTATGCCGGAGAACAAGCCCACTTCATCATAGCGGTTAGGGCGTTTGCGCTGCTTGCGTAGCTCCTGCACACGCTCCCATGTTTCCCGGTCAATGATTGCTTTGTGGTGGTTCTCAAAGATTGCCTGTTTCTCCACGGGGTTCTCCTTGCTCTGCTTCACCTTGTAGGACACTTTCTCGGTCTTGAAGTTCACAAGGCAGCCCGTGTATTCCCGGTTTTCAAGGATATGTGCCACGGTGTTTGTCGCCCATCTGCACTCATAGCCGGGGTGGTAGCGGCGGGTGCTTCCCGTCCGGCGGTATTCCAGCGTTCCCGGCGTGGGGATTTGCTGTTCCGCAAGCATACGGGCTATCTTTGTCGGACCGTTCCCGGCAAGGCATAAGCTGTATATCTGCTTCACCACGGGGGCGGCTTTTGCCGGAATATCGGCTGATTCCAGCCACAACCCGGATTGGCCTATTGCTCTTTTGCTGTAATATATTTTTGGCTCCGGCTCTTAGGCTTATCAGGAATGGTCATTTTAAGTTTCCCAGATGCCAACAGTGGTTTCAAATAAGCCTTACTAAAATGAGAACGGTTTGTAATCCCAACAAATGCCTGCATCTCATCCCTGCTTCTGGCCTCGGTGCAGAAGTCCAATAAAAGAGCCTGTTTTTGCGTCAAAGCAAGGTCATGTATGGTATCATGTGTGGTTTCATGTGTGGAACTACCACTCATGATGTAGTTCACATTTTTTAAAATCACCCTGAAATCCGATGGTGTTGAGAAAAACTCCGGTTTTAGATATTCTTCATACCCTGGCAGTTTTTCTGTTTCACTTACGATCTTACGCAGACCGCTTCCCCGCCGTTCCATATATTTCATACGGTGAAACAAGTCTGCAATGACTGGATTCCGGCGTACAGAGCGAATGGTATTGATGTCACATTCCTGAACAGGCGCACCCTCGAACATTCCACCTGGCGATACAATCTCTACCCGGTCATCGTACATATCAATATGAATCTCGCTGCCCAAAACGATATAATCCCGATGGATCAGGGCATTGACCACAGCCTCGGTTACTGCCCGCTCTGCGTAATCAGGTTTATCCACACGATACTGCGCTTCTTTTGCGAAACGGACTTTGGAGTTGTTTCGGATAAATTCACAGCCGCTTTGCAGGAGATAAATCAGACTGCCCTCATACTCCTTATCATCCAGCGCATCATCAAAGATAGAGCCTTTCTCCAAACCATTCCAGCGGGTGCAGAATATCCGGGAGTTAAAAACAGTGCGCTGATCCGTCAGCAGCCTTCCGGCATTTGTGAGCATCCCATTTTTATCCGCAAGGCCAAAAGAACAGTAGTCCGGCAGTTACATCCGCAGTCCTGTACGCTCCAGGTAGGTTGCCTCCAACAGTGTAAAGCTATAATTTTTCCTGGGGCATCTGTCACCAGTGCGTCAAAGGACCGGTGTGTTCCTTTCAAAATCAGTTCGTTGACGATGTAATCAGGCGCAGCCACGCTTTCATTCCCAACCCGGATGTAGGCTTCCATAATACCGTCTGCCTTATAGTAATAGGGTGTGGAGGTCCCAGCTGGAATTTTTAAGGCAAGCATATCCTTTCCATCTTCCTGAAACGGGGTCAGCACAAATTGAGGGATGGGTGTAATCCGCTCCTTAATAAAGCGGCTGATGGCCTTGGCATCACCTTGAATGTCGGGCAGGCCGACCGTATTCTGATTATCGTCAATGCAAAGAACAGCGTCCCTCCAATACCGTTAGAAAAGGCACTGACGCTTTTCAGCCAGCTTTTTGGTTTTTTAATTTCAACGACAACTTTGAAATCACATTCCGTTGCCTCTGCTATCCATTTTTCTATCATAAAAGGCACTCCTTTGAGGTGCAGAAAAATTTTTATTTTATTATACCCGCCAAAAGGATTTATTGCAATAAAAGAAACGAGTTCAGAGAGGAGGATTCCATCATGGCAACCACACGCATCATGCCGCTGCACATCGGCAAGGGCCGCACCGAAAACCAAGCGGTCAGTGACATTATCGACTATGTAGCCAACCCACAAAAGACGGACAACGGCAGGCTCGTCACCGGCTTTGCGTGTGACAGCCGGGTAGCCGACACCGAGTTTCTGCTGTCAAAACGGGAGTACATTTCCACCACTGGCCGGGTACGCGGCGCGGACGATGTACTTGCCTACCATGTCCGGCAGTCCTTTGTCCCCGGCGAGATCACCCCGGAAGAAGCCAACCGGCTGGGCATGGAGTTTGCCAAACGGTTCACCAAGGGCAATCATGCCTTTGTGGTCTGCACCCATATCGACAAATCCCATATCCATAATCACATCATCTGGAAGGCGGTCAATCTGAACTGCGACCGGAAATTCCGAAACTTCTGGGGCAGCACCCGTGCGGTCCGGCGGCTGAATGATACCATCTGCGTTGAGAATGGCTATTCCATTGTAGAGGACCCAAAACCGCATGGAAAAAGCTACAACAAATGGCTGGGGGATCAGGCGAAGCCCTCCCATCGGGAACAGCTCTGCGTGATGATTGACCAGGCATTAGAACAGAAACCGGCAGACTTTGACGGGCTGTTAAAGCTGCTTGCGGAAATGGGCTGTGAAGTGTCGCACCGTGGGCAGGCAATCCGGCTCAAAGTGTTATTCGTTAGTTTATCTGAACCAAAATCCTCAGTTTTTCTCCAAATTAAATAAGGTATGGGATATTTTAATCTGATATATTTTCCGTCAGATTATTTCATCTCCATACCTTTTGTGCTATCCTTTTATCTGATACGCAGAAAAAAGGACAGGAACCCTCACCGACCAAAGTTTGTGTCCCTGTCCTTACTCACACCATGGCGGACGGTTCCGCCACAGACAAGGATATGATAACAGTAATCACAGAAGAATGCAACGAAATTTCACAGGAATTTTATGATGATGCCATGGATTCCATCCAGATCTGCCAGCTGGAGTGTTCCTGCGGCCACTGCGGCTGCCTCGCAGGGCACGGGGCCTATACCCGCTCCATAAAAACAGCACTGGGAAAGATCCCCCTTGTCATACGCAGGGTGCAGTGCAGCCTCTGCAATGCCACCCATGCCCTCCTTCCCTCCGGCATCGTCCCCTACTCCCAGGTCCTCCTCACGGACCACGCCGCCATAGCTTCTTCCTTTGAAGATGGGAGGGACGGCAGGGAGGTGATGGATACGAACCCGGAACTCTCTCCCAGCCAGGTCTTTTACATCCTGTCCTTATATATCCGTTTCTGGCGGCAGCGTCTCTTAAGCGAAAGCCTCCCGCTGTCCCCCGCCCATGCCCTCACTAAGCCCTGCATCCGCCTTTTCGGACGCCAGTTCATGCAGATAAAAAATACCAGGAACCTCTTCTTTGTGCCGCCTACATAACTTTGGGTGACTCCCATGCCCCTTTCCCTTATGATGACATAAAAACATAAGGAGGTTTCAGATCAATGGAACAGGAATACAGACATGCCATCGCGTTGATGCGCTATTCGGCCATCGCTCCGCTCATCCCCGGCCTGCCGGAAGGGTACCGGAATCTGGCGGACTATCTGGAGAAAACATCACAAAAAGGACTGCTGCATCCGAACGGGGAGGTCAGGAATTATGCACCCAAAACACTCTACAAATGGTATTTCACCTACCAGAAAGGGGGATTTGACGCCCTGCTTCCTGCCGGGAGGAATGACTGCGGCAGATCCAGAAAGCTGGACGATGACCTGAAAGAAAAAATCTCATATCTGAAAGGACGCTATCCCCGCATGGGTGCAGCCGCCATTTTCCGGCAGTTAAAGGAGGACGGCAGCATAAAAGGCGGCGAAGTCTCCGAGTCCACTGTGAACAGGTATGTGAACCGGCTCGCCCTGGAAGCAGGAAGTACGCCCGTCCAGGATATGCGGCGCTATGAACGCCCCCATGTGAACGAAGTCTGGTGCGGGGATTCCAGCGTCGGGCCGTACCTCAGGACAGCAGACGGCAGGAAACGCAGGGTATATGTGATCGCCCTGATCGATGACGCAAGCCGCCTTGTCACCGGGGCAGGGGTGTTCTTCGAGGATACCTTCGTAAACCTCATGTCAGTGATGAAAAGCGCTGTGGCAAAGTACGGCGTGCCCAGGATGTTCAATTTCGACTATACCGATGTTTTGACTATTCCGACATATGTCAAATCTGCTTGAAATATATGATTCTTTGCTGAGAAATATCGGAATAGTTTTTATGGTCAGTTAATGGTTTCTATGCCATACTTTCCACGAAAGGAGGTGTGGCTTATAGATAGAAGCACACTAAAGCTAACTGAACTTACGGATGCTATTCTTTCTCAAATGGATGCATCCCGGTTCATGGAATCAACAAGGGGGTTTTATGTAACCCTCTTCAGGAGGCTCTGCCGCATGGCGAAAGAAAGGGGGGATAATTACTATACTATTGAGTTGGGTCAG
>CAJTAK010000021.1 GCA_910574255.1 Clostridia bacterium | reverse complement strand
TCTACTACACTTTCTGTAGCTTTCTTTCTTCCATTTCCTTTAAAAAGGCCCTTCCACCCTCATTATAGAAATTGATTTTTTCCTGCTTTGTCATATCTTTTGTAAGCTCATAGTGATATTCCCTAATCTTATGAATATCTTCAATAGTAAAATCAGGGCTGATAACTGGTTTTGCAATCATAATCATTCCTCACTTTCCAACAATACAGAAGGATTCCATATCTCAATCATCTTATATCCTTCCAAATTAGTAATTGCCCTTACACCTCTAATCGTCTTCACATTAACAATATGCTTGAAATTCCATGAAATAATACAATCACATTCACTTATAACGGCTGCTCCTATGTGTTGGCAATCATCAAAACTCTTTTGTGTTAATATACCCATATTAATAATTTTTTCTGCCATTGCCACAACATCATCTGTAATATCTAATGTTGTGAATTGTATTTCATTCAGACAATCTATAAGTTGTGTTTTCTTCGGCTCTGAACACTTTTGTATTTCCCTCAATGTCACCGTAGACAAATACACATCATATTTTCCAGCCTTAAACATTTCCCATAATTGCCTTGTATCCGCCATCTTCTCAGGTACATCTTCTTGTAATAAATGGCTTATAACCGATGTATCTAAATATACTTTTAATTTCCGCATATAGCATCACTCCTTATTAAGATTATTCTATACCCTTTCATTTATATTAGTACTCTTTTAGTAAATCTTCTTTCGTATATTACAAAATTTCTCAGAAAATTGCCTTTTCACTTGTCAAATATTATTTTTATTATAGCATTTTTCCAATACATAAACAATCATAACATTCCAGTAACAGAGATAACGTTTCTGCTATTCGACATTTCATTTATCCCAATCTTTCCATTTAATAAGGACTACCTATATATAAGCAGCCCCTATCATAATCACGCTTTTATAATCAATCAACATTCCATTTATTCAATCATCAGCTTTATTGTCTGTTCCATATATGCCCTCCGTATGTACTTTAACCTTCTTCCCAAGGTTCCAGAATTCTTCTGCTCTTTCTTTTAAAGATTTAGACATGCTTTCTGTCGGTGAATATTTCTTTGATATATCCGACAGTTCATTTCCATACATCATACAAGCCACATGAATTAACTGTAATTCATCCTGTGTAAGATTAATTCTTTTATCCATAATCGCTTCCCCTTTCCGTATGTCAGCCACAAAACCCACAGAAACAAGCTGCCTTCCATAAGATACTATTTGCAAGTTTCCGTTTGTGTTCGGCTTCTCCTCTTGTTTTCCTCTCTAATCTGTCCATTAGTTCAAGCTGTATATCCATCTCTATGTATTCCACCATTTGAACTGGTGTCAATTGATGGTAAAAAGTTCTCTGTTTCCTGTCAATAATCTCTGTTCCATCCGGACATGCAACAATCCCAAAATCAAAACACATAGCTTCCACCCCTTTCCTCTATCCTCTTATAAGCTGACTAACCTACCGCATACCTGGTATATATTCCGCTTCTGTTACTATCCCTGCATTCTCCATTTATCTGCTTGAAATATTCATTCAAGCTGAACGAGTAAGATCTACTTTGCAAGCAGACGCATTTTCCATTTTTCAAGACTGTTGTTTCCGCTATCACAAGATTATTAGTCAAAGATAAATAATCTCTGATAATGCTTTCTAAAGATTTCCGCAAGCCGTTATAAGGAGTATCAATATAATACTTGGAGCCTTTCCTACCCTCATTCACAAAAAAGATTATCCTGTATGAAAACCTGTCCTCTGCCATGTTATTAGCTATACATCCTCTGTTTATATCTGTAATGATATCTGATACTGTATACATTCATCTTCTCCATTTCTTATATAGAAGGGGAAGCCATGCCTCCCCTCTCCTATGCTGCCTTTTTATTTTCCGTGAAATACCGTTCCATCAACGCTGCCAGATAATCAACCTTCCCATGCACCACGTTTGAATCCTTTGTAGAACGGATGCTGTCTATTGAATCCCACACTTTTCCATCAATCTCCGTATTTTTTCCGCCGCTCGTAAACCATTTAAGGAATCCGTCAAATTCCGCATCATTCCTTCCAAGCTCCGTAAATGCTTTGAATGCCGCTGCAAAAATATAAGCATTTTTACTGTTGAATAATGCCCTGGTTTCCGCTGTGGCTTCTATTGAAGCTGTCAGTCTTGTAAGCAGGTCATTAAGGCTCTCAAAATCATACAGGGTCCCATTCTCATTCAGCCATTTAAAGCCCTGCTTGGTATCTTTCCGATATTTGTTGGGATAGCTGCACAGAAGCACCATGTCACCGACAATTCTTTCAACCGTTCCATTTATCCTGGCCTGGCGACTGCCCAAATATACATCCAGGAAAAACCGATTTTCTGTAATATTTCTGATTTCTCTTGCAAAAGCATCTACATAAGTGAATGCTTTCTGCGCCGTATTCATGGCTTTGTGGTTGTTATACTTCCGTACTAACTTTGAAATTGCAATCGTGTCACAATTCTGGTGTATGGCAGCCTCAATCTGATATCCATCGAACCGACTCTTTAATTCCTCCGGAAGCTGATTATAGGTCTTGTTGCGGATGTCATATTTTACAGATTCATATACAATCTCACCCCGTTCATCTCTTTTGGGGTTTCCGCTTCCATCTAAAATTTTCCGCTGATAAGCTACCATATATTCATCCAGATTTTTTGTAATCCTGGTATTGGCATATCTGAACATTGAAAGACTGCTTGAACGCTGGAGGCCGTCAATAATATACTGCTTTGTGATTCCGTTTACAGTTTCCTCCCCCAGAATGACAGGCGGAATGTAGTTGTCTGTCAAAACTGTAAAAATCAACTCATTGACCATGTTAGAATTCCACTGGCCGCTTAACCTCTGGCAATCCTGATCTGTGCGGATTGTCTCATCCTTCATTAACTTAAGGTACTGATCCAAACTGAAAGTCTGTTTTCTAATTTTCATAGTGATTCCCTCCTTAGAATAAAATTTTTACGTTTTCGTAGCTTCTCATTGTCTTTAGATTTTCCTCGTAGCTCTTTTCAGATATTTCCAATATCCGGCATATCTCTTTAACCTTATATCCATCCATCAAAAGATTTAAGATGTTTACCTGCTCATTGGATAACCTTGAAATATACCGCTGTACCTTATCTTGATACTGCTCATTCCCTTGTCTTTTAGTTGCTTCCTCAAATGTATCAAAGTCAGATGATAAAAAATCCAACAAACTACATTCTTCTTCATTATCATTAATTCCATCCAGCGAAACGGCAAACTGATTTAAGATCCTTTTCTGGCGGTGTCTGCGTGTTAATTCCGTTTTAAACTTTTTCCGTAAGCAGGAATACAAAAACCCTTCAAAACTGATATCCGGATCATAGGAATTGTATACCTGCCATAAGGTTAAGTTTGCGATGGAATAAAAATCATCATAGTCAGCCTTTGCCAGCGGCTCATTAAACTTAGAAAAGATTGACTTTGAAATCTTTTTCAATAGTCGCATATCATTTTCGCAATATGGCTGCAATACTGCCAAATCCACACCTGCCATAATTACTAGCTCCTTTCCTAAATGATTTTGTATGAATTGTTTATTGATTCAATGGCCTATTGAATTAGTGGACGTGTGGGAATCGAACCACACACTAGAACCGTTCGCCCATCCTTTAATTACTTGCTTTCTTTCCTCGGCTTGTCCTGATACCATTTGATATATCCGCCAGAGAAATTTGTTTTAGGCTGACAGATGCTTGCTCTGCCTACCTTATCAATAACATTGCCTTTCTTCATGACTGCAAATTTAAGTGTTTGTGTCTGCATTTTTGCTGTTCCTTCCTTATTAATATGTATTATGGGTATTATCCCGACTACCCTTGTCTGGGTAGTTTCGTCACCTTTCAGTGGTACTCTTCAGGGGATTTCTATTAATTCAAGTTAGGACAAAGACCTAAACCGCCATCAATGCGTGGTACTCTCCTAAATGCTCCACGATGCGCACAATTTTCTTTATCGCATTGTGTACAGTCGCATTTCTGAAATTCTTCAAACGTCATTTTCCAAGCTGTGTTATTTTCAAAATATTCTCTTGTTATTGTGTTGACCTCCTTCTTTCTGGCTACCTCTTGCCCCCTTGTGGGACAAGAACGCTCACGGCCTAAAGCCCTGTTTATAGTCGCCGTGACGACTGGTATTATAATTGCGTTTTTGCAAGTCTTACAGTAACTCGCTCCATAGGCACAACCCTTAAATATTTGCTATAGGTTTCTTCCCCGTCTTCTTCGCCTGCGATAAATGCATCTTTGTCAAATATAGGTTTAGTAAATGCGGTAAACAGAACTGTAAGACCTGCAACTGTAAGTTCATTTTTCTGCCGTTTCTTCATATAAGAGGATGCCTCACTTTTAAGCTGTTTGATTGTTTTTTCTAAAGCATCCATCTCTTTTTTCTTTTTGGCTTTCTTCTGCTCCAATTCAAAAATCTTTTCTGAAATAGTTTGTAAATCCTGCATATTTGCACACATAGGCAATCCCCTTTTCTTTTTTATTAAGCAGCCCTTAAAGAATCTTCTTGACTATTACCTCTCACGTTTCGATACCGTTCACAAGTATATTGCTTTAAGTTTATGAGTGCTTTCGGCTTGCTCGGTTGCTTGTGTAGGTCTTGTTTTGCTTGACCTTGTAAGTTTATTATATACTGTACCCAGTATATTGTCTATTGACATTTCTCACAAATGTACCCAGTATATTTTGTGTATTTTTATACTGGGTACAGTATTGATTTTTAAATAATTCTATGCTATAGTGAAGTATCAACATTCCGAAGATTATGGGGGAAAATGTATGGCATATAGTGAAGCTCAAAAAAAAGCAGTTAAAAAGTATAATGAAAAATCATATGATGAAATAAAAGTAAGAGTAAAAAAAGGAAGTAAAGACATTATACAAAAACATGCTGAACTAAAAAAAGAAACTGTAAACGGAATGATTAATCGACTGCTAGAAGAAGAAATACCAGAAATAAGAGAATAATTTACTGTTATACTGAAATGTATAACAGTATTTTTTTATCTTTTTAATACTGTACCCAGTATATATATTACATAAATTTATTGTTTGATTTTTGTAAGATATGCCTATTGAAATTATACTGTACCCAGTATATAATAACCTTAACAACAAACAAAAAGCACCTTGATAATTGAATAGACTTTACACTCTAGATGTGATATACTTCTATTTAACAGATAGGACAACCAAAAAAGGAGCATGATAAAATGTCAGATAACGAACTGTTACTTGCAATATCTGAAATTATTGAAAAAAAGATAAAAGCAGAAGTCGAACCGCTAAAACTTGATATTCAGCAAATAAAAGATGAACAGACAAGAATCAATTTAATAATTGAGAATGAAATTTGTACCGATATCAAATTATTAGCTGAAAATTATCTACCTGCTGCAAAACGCTACGAAAAAGCTACTGCAAAGATTGAATCAATGCAATCTGATATCAATGTTATGAAAAGGGTAATCCGGGAACACAGTGAAAAGTTACAAAAGATATCATAATCTAACTACTACATAACTATCACTAAAAAGAGTGTAAAGTCTATTGAATTATCAAGGGCTTTACACTTTTTTATTTTGGAGGTTATGGTCATGGCAGGAAAATCAGTATACGAAATGGTAACGGAAAGGATCATCAATCAGTTAGAACAGGGAATTGTACCCTGGCAGAAGCCTTGGACAGGCATTAGAAGCGGAGCATATAACCGAATCAGCAAGAAAAGTTATTCTCTTATTAATCAATTGATGTTAAAACATGATGGAGAGTATGCCACCTTCAAGCAATGGGAAAGCCTTGGCGGTCATGTTCGCAAAGGTGAAAAATCAGAAATAGTTGTATTCTGGAAAATCACACCTGTAGAAGAAACTAAGGAAGACGGAACAAAAGAAGTAAAGCAGATACCTTTATTAAGATATTACAACGTATTTCATATCTCACAAGTGGAAGGCGTGGAACCTTTAACAGAGGATGAGCGGGATCAGATAGAGCCAATAGAAAAGGCTGAAAATGTATTGCATGATTATTGGACAAGAGAAGATATAAAGGTTGAACATAAAGCCGGTGATAAAGCCTATTACTCGCCTACCCGTGACATGATATGCTTACCATTGTTTGAACAGTTCACGGAAGCAAGCGAATATTACAGCACTGCTTATCATGAGAGTGTACATAGCACCATGAAAGAAAGCCGTTGCAATCGTGCCGAGGATAGGAAAGGGAAACTTGTTGCTTTTGGTAGTAATGAATACAGCAAGGAAGAACTTGTAGCAGAGATCGGAAGTGCTAATATTTTGAATATCTTAGGCATTGAGACAACAAAGAGCTTTCGCAATTCAGCCGCTTATATTCAAAGTTGGATCTCTGTTTTACAGAATGATGTCAAGTTCATTGTATCAGCGTCAAGCAAGGCAGAAAAGGCTGTCAAGTATATACTTGGGGAAGTATAGAAACAAGTAAAAAAATGGGTGTAACCAGTAGAAACGGCTACACCCTGACATAAAGAAAAGGAAGGTACAAAGTTATGACGAATCAACAAATATTTGAAATATTAGCAGATAATGAAGAAAAATTGTTTTATGCACTATGCCAAAATAAGGAAAATAAAACGTTAAGGGATGCTTATAAAAGTGCTAAACAATCATTAGAAAAATTTGCACTTGCTACCGGCTGTCATAATTAAAGGATGAAGGAGATCAAACACTATGAAAAAATCAATCAAAGCTATCGGAACTATTGCAACTATGGGAATTATGCTTGTAGGTGCTTATCTATTAGGTACTACACAAGCGGAAACAATAACGGAAGTTAGAGAAATTATACCAGATAACTATATATCGCTTGATGATTGCATCCCACTTCAAGACGTGGCTTGTTGCTTTATAGATGGATACGATTACCCATGTTTTGAAATTGGAGACATTACGCACCAACTTGATGATGAGAACAATAGAAGTTATGCGGATATTATGGACAATCTTACAAACGAAACAGAAGACTTCAAAGAAAACTTCATTGATATGCGTACAGTGATTGACTTTTCAGCTACAGAATATGGCTTGCAACTATACTTTGAGGATGGAACCGGCTACTATTGGGAATGGTGAATAGATATGGAATCATATATTTAAGGCTATGAGTATTGACGCTCATAGCCTTTCATTTTGGCTATTTATTGGTTCATAATTGTATAGCTACGTTATGATTTTAGGGGCAAATTCGGCTTTAAATGGCTTGGGTGTAACCTTGTTAGGGTATGGGTGAAAAGTGGCTTATTTGGCTTATAAATGGCTTGTTACTATGGGTGAATAGAGATACCAGGGGCAGCAGGTGACAAGGTGTACTAGGGTAGGTTTACATACTTTTTTGAAGACTTTAATGTGGAAAAGCCCCCATCTAATCAACATTCATGTCAACTCTATTTTTCAACCCCGAATCGAATATGCAAGTGGATAGGAGGGTATGTTTCCATCCAAAATATAAAATCATATATATACGGGTATACCCCTTATAAAAATCAGGATAAAACGTAATCCCTATCCAGTATCAGCTCCTAAAACTCCACTGGCTTATATTCCGTCATATCTGGTTCTAACATACCATCATAAAAATCAAGGAAAACTCGATAACATTCTTCCTGAGTACACATCTTATAATACAGATGCGTTCCATTTTCTTCAATCCCTAATTCAACCTCTATTTCTCCATCATGTGTACAAGCCTGGACAAAACGTACTTTATTTTGTGCTTTCGGCGCTGATAAAACCACAAACTGATCCGGAGCAACAAACATATCCGCTAAATACTCCTCGACATCAATATCTCTAAAATCAGTAAGCTCACTTTCTTGGTTTCTCAACATAAAACTTTGTTCTGGCTCTTCGGTTTTAAAAACCACTTCTTTGTTTTTCTTGAATGGTAGCTTCATATAAAATCCTCTCTGAAAAAGATCAGTATTACGTACAAATCTCTATATCTATTTTTCGGTAGGGGGGTATGTTTAAATTTCCCACATATTTTACCACCCTATATCACCATATACCCCTATACAGAACGCCTATTTTCCCGAACTTTTTCACCGCATCCCAATAACTGCAAGAAAACATACAGATTTTGGGATATATAGCATCCTAAATATCTCCTTTTATCCTTAACTTCTTATCAGCATTCTCTGCCACACTGTAAAAGTCAAAATACAATCCAAAATGAGATAGATAATACCAATATTTATGCAATACAGACGTACCCAAAGTCGTTTTTATTTCTCCATCTGCTAATACCAAGCCGACAGCTTGTAATCGCTCTATACTACTTTTTTGTAAAGGGGTAATATTTTCACTACATACAGAGTTCAAACCTATATGAGAGAGCATTCCATAATCATTAAAAAACAATTTTTGATTAGCCGCCGATAATTGGCGAAACATATCCCAATCATAGTTTCCTAATATATATGCCTTGTAGAATCTTCCCAACACCTCAGAATGCTCTTGTTCAATCGTAGAATCCAGAATTACTACTATCCTTCCCAATTCTTGTTCTGCTTTCTTTCTATCAGAAATAAGTGTTTTCCTATATTCGTCAATTTTGGATTGTTCCATATTTCCACTGTTAAATCCCTTGATAAAAGCAAGTGTTTGTCTAAGATAATTTCGTTCCTTAATATTTAGTCCTGTTTTACATATAGCAGTAATCGTATTTACAATTGGAATATCTGAAAGTAATCCTTGGCCTAAAATAGTGTCAATAGCAATTTCACCATATTCCTTTAAAGCATCAGTACTATCACGAAAAATTGAATCTCTAAATGATGGAATAATATTTATCTCATTAATTTTCTTTTCTTCTCCCATACATGCCTCTTCACAATAACATATTGATATTTAACATTTTAATTTTCTCTAACTGTTATCATACCACACCTATAATCTAATTACCATATTATAGTAAAATCGTAAAAAATAAAGTATACCAGATTCCCACATCCGATATACCTTATAATCACCACATCACCACCTAATCATCAATTTCAATCTTCCAGTTCATCATTGCTTCATATATCTTATACGGTAAAATATCCTTATATTGTTCTGCTATATTCTGAATAAAATCCTCTTTATATTTCTTATATCTGGCAAAAGCTGATTCAGCAGTATTAAAAGTACCAATCTTAATCTGTTTACCCATAAATGACATATATGCTCGAAATTTCCTTTTATCCTTCTCATAAGAAACGCCTATAGGGAAATCACCCCTGTCAGCTTTCTTGTTGAGAAATAATGTATTAATTGCATGTGGCACAAAACAACATGTTTCAGGGCTGTAGATCTTATTCCCCTTAAAAAGAATATCTTTATCCAAATCCAGCGACATCCCCTTTATCTTATTCTGGTCATACCATACCTTAAAATTACTGTAATTCAGCCATTCCTCACAAACTGTGCATCCTTTATATTGTGGCTGTCTCTCGTGGAATTTTGCATTATAACAACGGTTAATCATATCATGCCATTTCAAATAAGATTCTGATGTACAATCTACATTTTCACTTCCATGATAACCAACACCACACATGACAGGCTCCATTGCCCTTCTGCTCCAATTATCCGGCTTATATCTAATATCATTCATTACTTTTATAATAAATTCTTCCGAATCATCACCAGTTTTATTAAAATGATTTTTTACAATTCTGTACTGTTCCTGGTTTAATGGATATAGGTTTCTATAATAATGATCCTGTTTATCAAATCCGCTATGCCATATGTAAATATTATTTGCTATATCTGGGTTCACAATAAACTCTTCTATTACTGCTTTTGCTGCATATAAATGTACACTTTTATATAACCATTTTCCATCAAAGAATACATTCTTTCTTAACGAATAGAATAAAGCACCATATTTATCATAGCTTCCCTGTAAAAGATTATATTTACCATCCGAAAACCGAATCGCTCTCCCATAATTTGAAAGCCATGTCTTCTTATAATCCATTAATTTCACAAATACTTCATCTGTACCTAATGGAATAAACTTAAAATTAGAAATATCAAGTATCCTTTCAGGATTGATATATTTATAATGCCTTTGAATCAATATTTCCAGATTACGAGAAAACTCAATCTTATTCTTTTCGTCTAAATATTTACGCTGATATTTATATTCACACTCTTTACATTGACTTAAATAATATGGATTATAAAACTGACCTTTTACTAATCTGAATTTTTCTATAGGTAATATCCTGCCACATTTTTTACATATTTTTGTTTCTGCATTTTCTGTTGCTTTTTTACTGTTCATTTCTACTACTATTATTCCCTTTCAATTTCGATATAATTTTAGACAGCATTCGTTTTATAAGCGAACGCTAAAAAAGAGCCAGAACAGGCTCCTTGATATAATCCATATATTTAGTTGTATGTTTTCGCAAAAAGTTGCGATTTTTCAATTCTGCGTAATCATAATGTGACGTTTCCAAATTGGGAAACATTGACTTTCCCCCACTTGTAGGGAAAAGATAGAATTTCAGATATGCGGAGTATGCATATCCGAATTAGACCATCCTGGACTAATCCATAGATTCATATAAATTGCAGTTGCCCCACGGTGGGGCAACCTTTTACACACTTCTGAGAAAAACTCATCCCCTCACAGGTGTTGAGTTTAAAACCAATGCTGTCGGTTTAGGATTTTCACTTTGAACGGAAATAGTCTATTCTCGTGAAGGAAAAGGGTTCTCCCACGATAGCAATAATTTTCGTTCGCCCATTTGGGCTAACCATTGAAAACTCAAACGGTACAATCGTTTCGATCACTGTAGAAGGTGAACGGAATTTATTTGAGCAAACACTTTAAACCGTTTGCTTTTTCAATTTTCTAAAGTGTATACTCTGCACTTTCGGATGTCTAAAATCGGGACAGCCGATTTTACGGCTCTACTACTATAAACGGAAATGGGATTTAAAACACTTCCAATATATAAAACTCAATAACGAATCGTTACCCACCTTACAGAACAATTCGTTCAGGATGTACATGATATACAACGTTGTCCACATCGGACAACACTTTCTACTTTTACGGAATCTGTTTGAACCGAAATCGTTAATTATAATCATTGTCCAAATTTGGACAGTCAAATTCCCATGATAGGAATAAAATCAGAGTGTCATTATGACCTTCTGATTTTATATCAAAAACTTTTCTCTTGATTCTCGATCTTCACCATGCGATTTTAATCTGCCAAATGAAAAACTTTTTAAAATGCCATTGTCACAATGAAGGTAACTAACAGTGACTTTCGCCCGAATGGTCAGATTTGTCCAATCGGACTAATCGGTGAATAACCGTATTCTTCAAAGGATACGCTTATAATGAGTATGTCATGAAATGCGACACACCTATGAAAGCTGGTAAACCCGACCCTATGGAAATATTTCCACAGGGTAAACTTCAAGAATGTCCACAATGGACATAATACAGTTTTTTCTTTAAAGGGATATCGTGAAATGCTATAGCCCTATTAATCTGCTTCGACAATCATGTCGAAGCCGTACTTTTCGGTACATATTGGGTATAAGTTTTACAGTACCATTTAAAATCCAGTACCCTATTTACACTTGATGTTCCAGAATCCACGACAAAATATCTTCGTATTCCTTCTTCCCATCTGCCACATCAAGTATCAAATCAACTAATTCCTTTTGTGTATATTCCAATTCATACCCATTGACTGCAAGAAAAATCAGCATAACATGAACACCAATTCTTTTGTTTCCATCTATCAAAGCATGATTCCTTACCAATCCATAGCATAATCTTGCCGCCTTTGACTGAATACTTGGATATAGTTCTTCATCACCAAAAGACTGAAACGGACTTTCAAGTGCAGAATCCAATAATCCCTGATCTCTGATGCCATCACATCCACCTGTCGATTCTATCAATTGAGCATGAAGCATTAACACCTGCTTCTTTGTCAGACGGATCACTTTGCCAATACCTCATAAGCCTCTTTATTCTGTTCAATCAGCCTTTTTGAGATACTCATTATATCTTCATCTGATGCTATGGAATCATTTTCAGCCTTGCTAAAATCTATGACAAGATATCTTGGAACATTATTTTTTAAAATCACAGCCGTTCCATGTTCATCAACCAATCTTGCCACCTTGGAAAAATTCTGGTTTGCTTCTGTAATGGAAACCATTGTATTTGTGTCAATCTTCATAATCAAATATCTCCTAATATTGTATTCTAAATATAGTATATTCAATTTATAGGATATATTCAACCTATTTTTTTGTAATAGATATAACTATCAATACAAATCCTCTATATCAATATAATCTGAATCTTTTCCAGTAACGCAAAAAGGCTCACGGCAGACTTTTTCGCTCTGAGATTCACTATCGGCTTCTATATAATCAGGTTCCCTGTAATAACCTATTTTATAAACCTCAATATCCTGTTTTGGAGTTTCCGAATAATTCGGAGATACCACTTTGCATAGGAAATCCTGTCCCACGCAATCCATATTTGTTAGGTTCAATTGAACCTCTCCCTCTGTAGACATATCAAGCATTTCTTCTATAGAAAAATCACGTTACATGGAAACAGGCTCACCCCAGTTGTCATCCTCCGCATTTCTCACTTCTTCTGGAAAAACCGATAAATCCAATAACTCGCCCTGCTTATACTCGCCATCATAATACCCTTCTACCGGCTTATATTTCAGTGATTTATTATATGCCATGCATTCCTTGTATAAAGCGATTACGGCAGCAGGATTGTTTATATACTTCTTTGCTCCTTCGCAATAAGCATTATATCTTAGCTTAATCGCCCTTCTGTCAATTTTTTCAACAAAGTCTTCACATTCTACCGTATCAGAGTATTTTTGTGCTTCAGCAATCACAGCATCTTTATCACAATATCTACCATATGAATTATTCAGTTTGTAATATGTACCGTTTGCCCTGCGCTTTTTATGCCTGTACACATAAATAAGTTTCATTTTCTCTAACTGCTCCAGGTAATCATTGACAGTACGTTTACTGGCTCCCCATAATGAAACCATTTCATCTTGTGACATATGCCACTCTTTGGTTTTATTGTTAATTGTTCCTATCAGATTCACAAAGAACAAAAACACATTAAAAGGTTTGTTGGATTCTGAAAATATTTTCTGCATCTCCCATAATTCCACTACAACAAACTTTTCCTTATCTGTATTTACATCTAACCCTTCATTTGAAATGACATAGTTATCTTCACTCTTGTCTATGACTGTGATTATCTTTCTTTCTGCAAGGGATTGGATACCCATACGAATATTTTCAATCATTGTTCTATCCCTTTTTATTGCTGTTTTAAGGAATCTGCCTGTAATAAAATATCCTATACAATCTATAGAAGTAACCATTTGCTCCCATTTCACACTATACATACCATTCAATGCAGTTAATACCACTATTTCTTTTTCATCTAAATCTTTTGATTTACCAATGAATAACTTTAACATAAAATTTCTCCTTTAAATATAAAATAGAATATAAGCAAATTTTACATATTGCTTTGTCTTTTTTCGTTCATTTCAAAGTTTATCAGTCTAACCATATCAAAATATCTTCTGTTTGCTGTAAATACATGGAACACTCTTCCATCCTTATCACCAATGCCACATCCTATCGGATACACACCTTTCTTAAATAATTGATTACATTCTTCAATATCATAGTTATAAACTGGCTTATTTTTTAACATATACATCAATTCCTTTCTACATAAATATCCATAAACAAATTATCCTAAGTACCGTTTTGGGCAAATTTTGCCTTTTTATGTATACTTAACCTAGGACAAGTGGGCAAATTTTGCCGATTTCGGTACTGCTACTAAAGGAGATCCCCCTTACTACAAGAGATCCATTCTTACCCCTAACGGGGATAAGGTTCGGTTTTGTTGTTTACATTATTTTTTCTCATCTGTTATTCCTTTCATCTAAAAATTGATTTAATTCTTCTACAATAAATATTTCTACTTTTACTTCCCTGTTTATGTGACATCCCATTTGGGACATCACATAATAATATTTCTCTATTTTCAAATATTCAGTTTTCATCATCATTTAATGGAATTATTGTGTAGATACACACAATCGAAACAGTTGATAGTTAGAATTTCTTGAATTTCGGTTTTACAATTTATTACATTTTCATATATTGTCCAAGATTAAATGCATATGTAAACGCTTCTGCATCATTAGCTTTTTCTAAATCCTTTATATCTTCTTTCCAAAAAGGCATATGGCTATTATCTTCTAAACACAGCTCAAATGTAAATAGATCATTTTCATCACCTGGCATAATCTGTCCAATATATTCGTCATCTTCTACAGTTGTAACTTTAACAATATCTGCATGTTTAAAATATAAATTCCTGTGCTTGATTACTCTAATGTTTTCCATATTCGTTTATTATCCTCCATTTAAACAATTTTATCATTTATTAAAATTTTAACTCACCACGATTTCGTGGTCAGTTATTCTCAAAATCTTGGGAACTTATTATTTTTCTCTCAATGGACACCACTCAGGGATTGTCTTTGGCAACTCTCCTACACCCAACTTTCCTATATTGTATCATCCCCCCTGTCTTCATTATCACAATAGTAAATCCTATTCCCATAATCAAACATCTTCTTAAAATCGCATTCGCTACAATTTAGCACTTTTTTATCTTTTATTTGCATATGTACACTCCTTCTTAAGCCCTTACTGATATTCCCTTACTTTTCAAATATTGAATTGCCATCTTTAAAAGTTCCCCATTATTAACAGTCTCATCCAAAGTATCATCCCACACATGGGGCTTGTGGCTCACTTCTATGCCTCCATGCTTGCCTTCGTTCGCCCACTTTGCCACCTGATAGCCTGTTACATCCCTATATCCATTCATAGAATCATAATCAATATATACGCTTGCTTTTACACCGCCATTATATGGGTGTGCATCCACTTTTACAGCCGAAAACAGGAAATCTTTTGATCTTTGATAGCTTGAAGGTTCATACCCCGAATAGTAGTCCTGTAGGAAGTAATTCAAAGTCTCATGTACCCTGTCTGCCATTTTATCTACCATTTTTAATAATACTGGCTGGATTGCTTTTGCCAGTTCATCCATGTTATTTACGTGTATTGCCATACTTTCTTTTCCTTTCCTGTGCTTCTATCACCATAATATTCTTTGCATTATAATCACTTCTGTCATTTTGGAATGGCTTAAAAGAGACATAATATCCTCTTTCAATATGCTCTCCA
Source organism: Clostridia bacterium (assembly GCA_910574255.1). Taxonomy (GTDB): domain Bacteria; phylum Bacillota; class Clostridia; order Lachnospirales; family Lachnospiraceae; genus Laedolimicola. The sequence goes on along the minus strand of CAJTAK010000021.1, from coordinate 60,164 downwards.
TTCAGCTTTGAACAATGAATGAAATATGTATTGCCATCTTCACCATGAATAAATCCATATCCTTTATCCCGAAAATATCTTGTCACTCTGCCGTACATGAGATTATTCCTCCCCACATTCTGTCTGTTCTTCACCCTCTGAAATAGAATCTGGAATAAAATCGCCACATTTCTTTTGTGACAGCCTTCTGCATGCTTCTTTCAGACGTTCGCCCATAATAAATTTCATTCTATATCGTGCCGGAACAATATTTTCTTTTATCCCTGGAAAACCTTTCGCATTTAATTTGACTGCCTTATAATATCTGGGTTCTATTTTAATGTAGTTATACAGCTTAATAGAATCGCCATCCTCTATAACGTCAGCTATTACATCCCAGAAAGCATCCAATACGTTTGCAATAATCTTCTGTGTATATTTCAAATGATATTTCCTTTTGTAGAAACTCTTATTGCCGCCTATGACTATCTTTTCGTCAATCAATTTCTCTGATATTTTGTTAATAATATCCTTTTTATGTAATTCATTATCCATTCTTTTCTTGTCCTCCTAATTCTTTTTGTGTAAATAGTAATGCTGCTTGATTTAGCTTTGAACCCGATTTGAAATAGACCCTGTAATGCTCTGGCAGAATCATTTCCTTATTCTCAGCTACATTCCTTGATTTGCGTTCTGCCATATGTTTTGTTCCTATCGTCGCATAACCATTGAGATTTACAGAATCGCCGTTTGAAACTGCATCAATAACAACATCCCAGAATGCGGACAGGATCGTTTCAATATCTTCCTGTGTATAATTCTTATCTTTGTGTTTTAGTGAATCAACAATTCGTTTCACAACTCCGGGTTTGATAATCTTCTCATTCATTTTTCTTTTACCTCCATATTTTGTCATGTAGTAATTAATAATCAATTCTTCTTTTAAATTTCAAATTTCAAATATCTAATGTCATGCATCCTCCTTTCCGGCAATGAAACTGTACTTTCAAGTTACTGTGGGATTGCGGTTACAGAATGCCCTTGTAAGGCTCTGTGCGGCTCATACAGGGGTTTTACAGGGATTTTATGAGAGTAGTAATTAAGGCATTAAATAAGCCCACTATCAATCATATTTCTACAACTGATAATGGACTTATGCTAATGTCCCAACCTTTTTGATCGATTAAAAAATGTACATTTTGCAAGGATTCTTCTACGTCTACTATATCTATATGCTACACATGCATCATTTGCCGAAGCCACCGAAATGCACTTGATCATAGTATCCACACTCTGAGTCTCACCCTCCTCCAGAAAAACCTGAGAACCTCCCATGGAAGCCGCATAAGCGGAAGTAGTCACCGTATCCTCCAGCTTGATTTTCCCCTGGGAAACGGCATCAAAAATCAAAAGCAGGGTCATGACCTTGGTCACGCTGGCCGGCGGAAGCTTTTCATGGGCATTTTTCTCCAATACTACGGTTCCTGTGGAAGCCTCCATAAGAATTGCGGAGGGAGCGGTGATTCCGATGCTGTCCCCTGTCGTCGTTGTTGTCTCATCCCCTGAATTTGGGGAATTTTCCCCTCCGCCTTCCCCTGGGGCCTGTTCCGCCTGAGCCAGCCTTCCCAATATAGATTCCGCCACTTCCTTTCCCGGCAGCTTTTCTCCCGGTGCTGCTTTCTCCGGTAACTCATAAGCCGTGCTTTGCACCTGGGCTTCCGTTTCTGTCTCCGTTGTCTCGCTCTCCTGTCCCTGTTCCTCTGACAAGGAAGTGCTCTCCCTTGTCTGTTCCTGCGTTTCCGCCGGAGAGCTGTTCACATCATTTTCTCCCTGCGTTCCCTCTGGCTGTATGCTCTCCTGTCCCTCTGTTTCTTCCATGTCTTCTCCCCCGGATGCCTGTGCCAAAAGCGCCGGAGTATGCAGACCAAGACATAAAACAAGGAGGAAGATACAAATTTTCTTCATAAAAATCCCCTTCTATTTTTCACGATTACTAATTGTAATGTAACAGAAGTGGAAAATATGTCTAAAAGCACCTGGATAATTCAATTTTAAAAGAAAACTCTATTTTGCTGCTCTATGCAGCTTTCTTCTTAAGGCATTAAACCTCACATTCGAAGCCTTCTTCGAATCCTTCCGGCTGCTGTCAGGCAGACTCCTGTTAAAAGCAGCAATCCCACAGAAAATATTATGTATACAGTCTCTGGTTCATCATCCCCGGGAAACCGGAAGCGAATCTGTTCTGTCACCAAAAAGCGAATCGATTCTGTCTCTGTCAGATTGCCGGCCTCATCCCATGCTTTTACAGCAAAAGTCTGCCATGCCTTTGCACCGGAAACGGGACATGTAAGCATTCCATCCAACTCCTTAAGTGTCTCTCTGTCATAGGCTGCCACGCACTGTCCATTCAGATAAACCTGTGCTCCTGCAAGAGCAAAAGCGTCCCGAATGTCTGCCTGTATCTCCAAGTGTTTTCCCCGAATACGTTCCCGATCTGTTACACCTGTCACCACTATACTGGGACCAGTCTTGTCTACAATAAATTCCAGGCTTTTCCCTTTTATTCCATTCGTGGAAGCGTTTTTTGCCCGATCCTCAGAATATAATGTTACCAGATAAATACCCTCTTTCTGAAAATTTTCTTTTCCAATCCGATAGCGATATGTTTTCCAGGTATCCTTTCTCCCTGCTTTTTCTACCTGATAATCCCTGCCCTCCTTAAGCTCCACCGTCTCTCCTTCCCGGCTGCTGGTCACCCGATAGCAATCCAGAAAATCCGGATTATATTCAGTAATCACAAGCTCCGGCTCCTGGGAAGCGTAGCGGCTTCCTCCCTGGCCGGCCAAACGTGCTGTAGCTTCCTCCAGTTCATAGACCGATCCGAAACGGTTTACAGAGAAGAAGAGCTCCGTCTCTGTGACATTTCCTGCCAGATCGCCGGCTTTCGCCTTAATACGGTACAGATCGTCATTTTCCGGAACCTGTTCAAAGTCTCCCCAGAGAAGAGTAAAACCGTATTCCTCATTACTCTGTGCCCAGGCCGGAAGCTCTCCTGTCCCATTGCTTCCTGTGAGTCTTACCCTTGTCTGCTCCGGATCAAAATTTGCATCTGTCACCTTAAGCCTTGGGGCAACTGTTTCCCGATTGGCCGAGCAGTCCGCCACTCCTTCGAAGACAATCTCCGGAGGCGTCTGATCAATCACAAATTCCTCAGATACATAAGGAACAGCCTCATTTCCGGCCAAATCTGCACAGTGAATCTCCCATTGAAACCTGCCGTCCTCACAAAAGGTAATCCCGGCTCTCCAGCTTTCTTCCTCCCACTGGCGCAGCAGCCCAGGCTCCGGACCGGAAATAGCTTCTCCTTTATAGTATGCGGCCATGGAAATTTTCAAATCCTCAGGGCAAAGATTTCGTTCTCTTACTTCCAGGACTGCACTGCGTTCCCTGGAATAATAATGATCATGAACAGCCTCTGAGTCATCCCAATGTACCTGTAAAACCGGCGGTGTCTTGTCAATAATAAAGGTATCCGTTTTCTCATAGCTTCCTCTATTTCCAGCGGAATCCTGACAGGAAAAGCTGAAGGAATACTCTCCATCCTTATCAAAAAGAAGCTCTGCTGTCCAAGTACAGTTATCACTGTGGCAAAGGCTTTCAGGATCGGATGCGCCGCTGCAGCCTTTTCCCGCCTGGTGTGTCCAGGTTAAGACTGCTGTTTCCATTCCTGTAAGTTCAAGCTGTACCCAATCTGGATTAAAGTTTCTCTCCTTTACTGTAATACGGGCTGTCTGATCTGCCTGATAGTACTTTTCATTTCTTACATTTTGATTCAGCCATTCCACCTTCACCTCTGGCGGTTTTGTATCTATATGAATCACTGGGATTTCTGCAAGTTCCGTAATATGGCCTGCAAAATCCGTAAGGCTTCCGGAAATGGAGATTTCGTTCTGATTATTTTCAGAAGCCGGAATGGTTAAAATGTGCTCTGCTGTTCTTTGAATCTCCTGGCCTGCCTCTTCAAATTTCAGCACAGCCTCCTGATTTCCGGCTTGAAGCTGTATTGAACGAATTCCCGAAAAGGTATCCTCCATCACAAACCGTAAACTCACATCCTCCCGGTAAAAACCGCCTCTGCCTCCTTTTGTGTCCTCCAGAAAGACTCTGGCATCAGATGTTTTTTTGTGCATCTGCTCCGATTCTATCAGCAATCCCTCTGTCTCTGTCCATTCGTTCTGTACGGTTCCCGCCCGATCCCAGGCTTTGGCTCGAATGATTCCCTGGAAGGAGGAAGGAAGGGAAAAAACTGTATATGCTTTCATGCCCTTTTCCTCATATGTAAGCGCTCCTGCATGCTCCGCCGTTCCGGTTAACATAAAATCTTCCGGTTTTTCCTCTCCTCCTATCCCCTCACAAACATATGTAATTCCTCCCACACCACTGACGAGATCAGAGGCTTGAATTTTGACTGTCAAATCCGGCTGGCAGAAATATCCAAAGGTAACTTGATTTATTAGTTTTTCCAAAAAGGTCTGCTCTTCTGCCGTTAAGGTGATTCCATCCTGCCGGGAAAGCATGGGGGCAGTTCGATCTAAGCAAAAGTCTCCTAAGCTTACATAACCTTCCGCACTGTCCTCCGGAATATTTTCGGATTTGTCTTGTATTTGTGCTGATACATGGTAATTAGCTTCTGTTGTCAGTTGAAGCCTCAGACTGAATAAGCCAGGTTCCTCCTGTAATGTCCAGCAGCATGCTTCTTTTTGTTCTGCCAATTCTTTTAACTGGCTCCAGGTTTTTCCGTGGATTTGCTGAATCTCTGGGGTATCCAGAGGTTCTCCGGAAGCGTTAGACGCTTCCAGATAGATTCTCGTTTTCTCCGGATCCAGATTTTCTTCCTGTATCATCAATTCCATGAACAATTCTTCTCCGGTTTGGTAATAATCCTCTGATTCCAATTCATTTCCATTCCAATCTTTCCATATAATCAGAATTTCCGGTGCCGTGATATCTTCTGGTTCTTCTGGTTCCTTTGGTTCTTCCGTTTCCTTTGGTTCTTCCGTCGTCTCGGGTTCCTCTGTTCTGTCTGATTCCCTTATCTCTTTTACCTCTTCCCATTCCTGTACTGCCGCTTCCTTTGCCTGAACATTCAGACTGCTGACTTGTCCTCCCTGCAATACAAGCACACAGGCCATTATCAGAATCCAACGCCTTTTTCCAATAAGCGCAGGAATCCGAAAGCAGATAAACATTACTGCCGCCACTGCCAATAATACCATTGCCGCTATTCCGAAAAAAATCCACATGTTATGATATATCTCTAACTGTCGTTCTGCATACTCCATATTTCTCTCCTTTCCTGCACATATTTTTGTGCATAGAGGGATGCCCCTCCCTGCTGCCTTTTAATAATCCGGCAGGGAAACCCGTTCTTCATAAACTATCTGTATCTGGCGTCTGGCCTCCCGCAGCAGATAGACAAGCCTGCTTTGCATTTCTTCCAATCCAGGCTCATCCCAATTGGTGTCTGCAAAGTCATCTCTCAAATGCTCTTGAATCTCCAAAAGCTGTTCCTCCAGTTCTTCCTTCAAAATTCCTGCCTGCCGAAATTCCAAAGCTCTTCCGTGAATCTGAGAGGCCAATTCCTGATACATACGAAGAGCCGTAACAGCATTGTCAAGCTGAACCAGATTTCCGGAAGCCAGTTCTGTTAAATCCCTCCAGTAATCTTCGTAGGAAATCTTCACATCTCCTGCCCGGTTTACCTGTCCAATTTGACTGTAATAAGTCCCGATAGCGCTCAAACGCAGAGCCCGCTCCTGAAAAGTTCGGGGCAATGTCTCTGATTCTGCTGCAATATTCAGCCATTTCACAGCATAGGCTTTGCTGCCTTCTCCCTCATAGTCGTAATAATAGGCAAGCCCAAGCTCATAGGCCAGATGCTCATAAGCCTCCTGATTTTCTTTTAAATGCATCTCAAAGGTTCTCCCGTCAGAAGCCCTCTCATTTAAAATCCTCCGGATTTCCTCATCCTCCTGTCTGGTAAAGGAGATAGTGCCGTTCTTTTCCGCCGTCAGAAACACCCGATTTAACAGTTCCGAATATGCTTCCCCTCTGGAGGGATTCAAACGAATCGCCTCCTCATAGGCAGCTATTTTTTCTTCCTGTCCTGCGGCCGATAGGGCCTGTTCCAGCCATGCCTGATAAGTGTCCGTTATGAGACGTTTTTCCATGTTCCATCCGTAAATCCCAATGCAGAAGCACAGAAAAGCTGCCAATACAGTACAGAAAAAAATTCCCAGCCGCCTTTTTTGTTTTCTTCGCCAGCGAATATCCATTTCCTCATAATGTTCCAGAGCATAAATAAGCTCCTGACAGCTTTGAAACCTCTCTTTTGGATCCTTCCTGGTACATTTTTCTAATATTTCCTCCAAGCCGGCAGACAGTTCAGGACGAAAGCGGCGGATTGGATAAAGCCCGTAAGGTTCCTTCCTTGGATCCTGCCCGGTCACAAGTTGATGCAGAACAGTCCCCAGGCAATAAATGTCTGTACGCACATCTGTCTGTCCGCAGCCGCCCCACTGCTCCGGCGCTGCATAACCTGGCGTACCCAGACAAATGGTATCGTCCCTGACATGAGAATCCCCGATTTCCCGTGCCGTTCCAAAATCAATCAGTTTCAGGCTTCCGTCCGGCTGAAGCATAATATTGGAAGGCTTAAGATCACGGTAAATGACAGATGGATTCTGCTGATGAAGGTAGAGCAATACTTCACAGAGCTCTCTTCCCCAGACAAGCACCTGCTTCTGGGATTGAGCTCCCTCATTGTCCAACACTTCCTGAAGCGTTCTGCCTTCAATGTAATCCATCACAATCAGAAGTCTTTCTCCTTCGTCTATTACATCCACAATAGCCGGAAGTCTGGGATGACGAAGATGTTTTAAGAGCTCTGCCTCAGCCATCAGACGCTCCCGGACCAATTCTATCCCCAGTCCCGTTTCCCTGCGCACCTCCTTGACAGCCCAGGTCTTATTAGCCTTTTCATTGATGGCCAGGTAGACTGTGCTCATACCGCCCTGACCGATTCTGGACAAAATTTTGTATTTGCCATCAATCAAAGTGCCTGTTTTCAGCAGTCCAAACCATCTCCTTTTCTATGAAATATATACAGCTTTTTCCTTTTTGCTCCCAATACCTTACGGCTTCTGCAAATATGCTTCCGGGGTATGTGTTAGGGCTGTGTCCTTGCCCTTGGGTATCCCTTAATGTATAAAAAGCCGGAACAGATAACCTGCCAGAAAAAAGGGTGCGAGAGGAAGCCTGTCCTTGCGATTTATTTTTCTGAATGCTAATAAAGCCAGACTAATACCGGCAGACAGAAACAGTCCATACAGCAGGCATACAAGGGTTTGTTCGATTCCTCCATACAATGCAACTGTTCCCAAAAGCTTTACATCCCCAAAGCCAAGTCCATGCCGGCTAAGAACGGCTAAAAGAGCAAGCCCGAGGATCAGAAATACACTTCCCGCCAGCTCTCTTCCTCCCTGTATTAATGCTCCTTTCCCTCCCAGGCCCCATTCTGCTATAAAGAATGGTATGCGTAGAATCCATCCTGTCCCTATGAGCCAGTTTGGAATACGCATCCTACTGATATCCGTCCATGCTGCCGCAAGCAGAACAAAAAATATCAGACAGCTTTTTATGGCCTCCAGGCCGATCATTTTTTGTACCTCCTTTTCTTTTTGTCTTGTTCTTTGGAATAATTAGCACAGATTTGTGCAGATTTTCGCTAAAATTTGATTTTGATCTGCTGAATCGGCAGGCATTTGCGAATACCTGTAGGGCATAGATCAAAAATGGAAAAGCTGTTATTTGAAAATATAACATCTTTTCCATTTTATGTCTACTCTTTTCGTTCGACAAATCATCAATAGCTTTGAACTTTCGTTACTGTTTACAGAAATGAACTTTATCCTCTCAGTTAATAAAACCAGTGAATATGCTGGTACTTACTTTTCTATTTCAAACGCTTATCTGATTTCACAGAAATCCGAGTGCCTGCACTCTGGAAAATCTGTACCAGAATAATCAGCAAAATTACCGCAATCAGCATTACCAAGTATTTATAGCGATAATAGCCATAGTTAATGGCTATCTTTCCAAGGCCGCCCCCGCCAATGATGCCGCTCATGGCAGAATAGCCCAGAATTGTAGTGACAGCTATGGTAAAATTAGACATAAGAGAGGGTACGCTCTCCGGAATCAGCACCTTTACAATTATCTGAAAAGGGGATGCTCCCATACTCTGAGCCATCTCAATAATATTGGGATTCACTTCACGAAGGCTGCTCTCCACCAGACGGGCCACAAAGGGAAAGGCCGCAATTACCAGCGGAACGATGGAAGCCGTGGTTCCTACTGCAGTTCCCACAATCAGCCTTGTAATGGGAAATACCATAATCATTAATATCAAGAAAGGCACAGACCTGAGTAAATTGATAAAAATATTCAGTACATGCATAACGCCTTTGGGAAGCGGCAGCACGCCGTCCTTCTCTCCCACTACCAAAAGCACGCCCAAAGGCAGGCCAAGAATAATGGCAAAGGCCGTAGCCAGCACGGTCACATAGATGGTCTCCCAAACTGCCAGAGGGATTTCATTTTGCAGAATCCAGAGGGTTTCTTCGATTACCTCCGGCGAAAACAGCTTATCAAACATGATCCGTCACCTCCTCTACCAGTACATCCTCTATGCCCCGAAGATACTCCATAGCCCTATGTACCATCTCATCGTCGCCTGTGATTCCAAGCAGCATATTTCCATAGGCCTTGTCCCCAATACTCCGGGTAGAAGCTCCTAAGATGCTTGCCGCAATCTTCTCTTCCATAGCCATCTGAGCAATCAACGGTGTCTTTGCCGCAAGAGCTCCGCTAAATACCACACGGATCCGCCGCTCTCCCGGAGTCTCTGTCATAATCTCGTCCGCACCGTCCGGGAAGACCAGACGCTTTGCCGCAGCGGATTTTGGACTGGAAAATACGGTGCTTACTACGCCCTCCTCCACTACTTCGCCGTCGTCCAAAATGGCTACATGGCTGCAAATCTCCTCCACAACGCTCATTTGATGGGTAATAATAATCACCGTTATGCCAAGACGGGCATTAATATCACGAATTAACTCCAAAATGGAATGAGTAGTCTTAGGGTCAAGGGCGCTGGTTGCCTCATCACAAAGCAGCACCTTAGGCTCTGTTGCCAGCGCCCGGGCAATGGCGATTCGCTGCTGCTGCCCGCCGGATAGCTGGGCCGGATAAGCATTGGCCTTGTCCGGTAAGCCTACCATATCCAAAAGCTCCAGCGCACGTTTTTTCGCCTCTGCCTTATCTGCTCCCGCCAGTTCCAGAGGGAAGCAGATATTTTTCAGGCAGGTTCGCTGCATGAGCAGATTAAAGCCCTGAAAAATCATGGTTACTTCCCTGCGCACTTTTCGAAGCTCCGCTTTTGACAGGCCGCCCATGTCACAGCCGTCAATGAGTACTGTACCCTCCGTGGGACGTTCCAGCATATTGATGCAGCGAACCAGCGTACTTTTTCCGGCACCGCTCATGCCGATGATTCCGTAGATATCCCCATCCCCAATGGTAAGATTTACGTTTTTCAGAGCTTCCACTTTTCCATCCGCTGTCTCAAATTCTTTGGAAAGATTCTTTATCTCTATCATAAAACCTCCGGTTATTTAATAGCATCCAGGCTGGACTGCTTTCCTCCGTAAAGGCCGATGGGCTCTACATGAACGGCAGATGCGGATACAATATGGGTTCCGTTCTCAGTATTGAAGTCATCCAGATACGGCGTATGCTGGAAATAGTTTGCGTCAACCTCTCCGCTCTCTACCACGTTGTTGGGCTGTACATAGTCGGTATACTCAATAATGTCCAGAGTAATATCTTTCTCAGCCAGGATTTCCTGAGCCACCTTCAGAATCTCTGCATGAGGTGTGGGAGAAGCTGCCACGGAAATGGTGGTTCCGGCTAAAGCCGCATAATCTACGGAAGCGTCAAAACCGTCTGTGGGCGCATCCACGGTGCTGACTACGGCACCCTCATATTTTTCGGTAATGAAATCCGCTACCTTCTGGCTTTCCAGCGCCGCTACCAGAGCTTTGACGGCATCAGAGGACTCATTTCCCTCTTTTACTGCCAGAATATTGCTGTATGCGGAGGATGACCCCTCAATAGCCAGTGCGTCTGTCATGGGATTCAAATCGGCCTCAATTGCATAGTTGGAATTGATAACCGCATAGTCTACATCCTGGAGGACATTGGGAAGCTGGGCTGCTTCTACCTCTTTGAACGTAATGTCATAGGGGTTGTCCTGAATGTCCTGAATGGTTGCGGTGATTCCTGCTCCATCCTTTAAGGTGATATATCCCTGTTCCTGTAAGAGCAGCAGAGCACGTGCCTCGTTGGTCGTGTCGTTTGGTACTGCGATTGTTAAGCCGCCGCTTTTTTTGCAGGCTGTCAGAGATACTGCAAGGGTAAGCACCAGGGCTGATGTTACAAGTGTCTTTACTAGCTTTTTCATAATGTGTTCTCCTTTTTTGGTTGGTGTTTTTGCAGCAGTAAGAGTTTTGTGAGCTGCTGCATTTTTTACATATTAAAAAGGGAAGCCTCCAACAAAGCTTCCCTTCTCAATCAAACTTGAGCTGCGGCCGCCGCCAATCAGGCCGCTCCTTACAGACAGAAAGCATGTTGGAAATCAGCATCACAAAACATGCACATGGTGTACATGTACATGGCCATAGAACACATTGCAGCGATATTGTTACTGATCCTTCTCATGGCTTTCTCCTTTTCCCAATCATTTCTGAACTGGTTTTGATTATAGTGCAATCTCTTAAAGAAGTCAATGGGTTTTCACATTTTCCTGTCATGAAACTTTAAACCTTTAAACTTCCTCTGCCTCCAAAATATATATCCTGGAATCAAAATCTGAGCAGGCAATCTCGCCGTCCGCTCCCTGTCCCGCCGTCTCATCTGTTGTAATCAATCCCGCATACATAAGCTCGTCACCATAATTATTTAAACCACTTCTGTTATTCCGATAGCAATATGCCGGATTCAGCCCCTCCAGGCGCAATCGGGTATAGTTACCGTTAACCCTGTTCAAGATCCGGTACCAGCCAACCAATGCTGTTTTCTGGTCATCACTAACCACCATCCAGGCGGCCTCATTTCCCTCAAAAGGACTTTCCAGGCGGTAAAAGGTGCCAAACTGCAGCAACTGACGATATTTCTTCATAAATGCAATCTGTTCTTTTACTTCTTCCGTTTCTTTCGCTGTGAGCTTATTCAGATCCAACTCATAGCCAAAAGTCCCAAAGCAGGCAACATTCGCCCTTGTGTGAAGCGGCGTGTTCCGAAAGACCTGATGATTGGGGGTGACGGATACATGGGCTCCCATGCTGCTGATTGGATAGCACATGGATGCGCCATACTGAATCTTCAATCGCTCTACGGCATCGCTGTCATCACTGAGCCATCCCTGGGGCGCATAGTAAAGCATTCCCGGATCAAACCGTCCGCCGCCGCTGGAGCAGGATTCAAAGAGCACATGAGGAAATTCCCAAGTGAGACGTTCATATAAATCATAAACACCCAGAATATACCGATGATAAATCTCCCCCTGCCGATCTGCAGGCCACGCTTTTGAAAAACACTCCGTAATACTCCGGTTCATGTCCCATTTAATATAGGAGACCTTTGCATTCTTAAGGATCTTTGCCATCTGTTCATAGATGGCATCCACCACTTCCTTTCTGGAAAAGTCCAATACATACTGGTATCTTCCATAGGATACCTTACGCCCCGGCGTTGCCAGAATCCAGTCCGGATGCTGCCGGTAAAGGTCCGAATCCTTGTTGACCATCTCCGGCTCAAACCAGAGACCAAACTTCATGCCAAGCTCCTCTATCCGCTCTGCCAGACCCGTGATCCCACCCGGCAGGCGTTCCCGGTTCGCTTTCCAGTCTCCCAGCCCGGCATGATCGCTGCTCCTGGCGCCAAACCATCCGTCATCCAGAACAAACAGCTCTACACCGCACTCCTTTGCCTTGGATGCGATCTCAATCAGACGCTCTTCTGTAAAATCAAAGTAAGTAGCTTCCCAGTTGTTGTTGAGAATAGGGCGTGCTTTATCACGCCAGTACCCTCTTGCCAGCCGTTTTTGATACAGCTTGTGAAAAGTCTGGCTCATGTGGTTCATTCCCTGATCCGTATAAACCAGAACAGCTTCCGGGGTCTGAAAACTCTCCCCTGCTTCCAATTTCCACTCAAAGGTTTCCGGATCGATGCCTGCCAGAATGCGCAGGGTATCATGGGCATCCACCTCTGCCTGAATCCGGAAATTACCGCTGTAAATGAGAGAAAGTCCGATAACCTCCCCCTGCCGTTCGTCCGCATGAGGACGCCTAAGTACCAGAAAAGGATTGTGCTCATGGGAGGAATTGCCCCGCATGCTTCCGATTGCCTGAATTCCCGGCTCCAGATTCCTGCAATGGATGTGACACTCTCTTGCCCAGCAGCCGGAAAGCTGCTGCCATACATAATCCCGATCCGGAAGATCCAGACAGAGGCTCATAGCCCGCCCCAACCGTATTGGCTTAACCCCCTTATGGCAGAACCGGGCGCTGCGTGTCAGAATACCGCCCTTTGTAAATATAGTATAGAGCAGCTCCAGCTCCACTCCTGTCAGCTCATCCTTTAAAGTGACAGTCAAGGTCTCGGCTTCCTGGCCGGATTCCGTATAAGTGGCCGGAAGTCCCGGAAGCTTCGGCTTTCCTTTCTCTAACCGGTGGCTTTGATACTGAAAATCCGAGATTCGGCTTCCATTTTCCTGAATTACCTCCATGGCCGGCTGGCGATAGTCCGTTGTGCCGAAAACCGGGTATTCCTGACGAATGTGTTCCAGTGAAAAGGTTCTGTCATCTTCATAGATATAGGAAGTCATGGGCCGCTTGCAGGTTTCCAGAAAATAAGAGAAATCTTCCCTGTCCCGAATCCGCTTTCCAAAATATAGCTGCCCCAGATGGCCGTTTTTCAGTACCATCATAAGATAACTGATTGTGTCATTATACAGATGAAATACTTTGCTGCTTTCATGATACACGATTCCCATTTTTTCGTAATTCCTCACTTTCTGTCGTTCCCATTGCTCTGTGGTTTTTATATGATAGTGTACATTATATCCGTTCTTCCTGGAATCCGTTAGATCTTTTTGTTTCATAAAACAGTCAAAATGTTTCCAACTACTACTGTTCACCCCATGATGTTCTAAGTAACTTCCAACTTACTGCTTCTTCTGCAATTTCTTTAAACTCTCATCATTCATAAGCTCCCTCAAAATCTCTCTGCTTTCTTCCGGATCTTTTTTCACTGCTTTCCAGTTCTCCTTGCGGTATTCTTTTGGAACGCACCCTGTATTTCTTTTGAACGCCTTTGAAAATACAAGCGCATCCCCATAACCACAGGACAGTGCCACATGCTCAATGGACAGTTTTGTAGTTGTCAGAAGCTCCCTGGCTCTGGAAAGCCGGACTTCCGTCAAAAATTCCTGCGGGGACATATGTAAAGTATTTTTAAAAAGCTTATAGAGATAGCTGCGGTTTACGCAGAGATAATCTGCAATGTCTGTCACCTTGATATCCGAGGAATAGCGGTTTCTTATATAAGTGACAGCCCGTTCCATATAGAAATTTTCCTTTGAGGGCTCCCCTTTTCCTCGATCCACCGCATTTTCAGCCAGAACTGCAAAAAAGGCATATAAAAGACTTTGCTGCCGGTATTGGCTGGTAACGGATCCATCGGAACAGCTCATCATCTCAAGGACCAACTCCTTTAATTTTCTGCCCTGTTCCGAGCGAAAGGTAAGCTGCCTGCCGCCAAGCCCCAGATCCTCTAAGTATTCCGCTGCCCGCTTCCCTGAGAATCCAATCCACAGGTAACTCCAGGGTTCCTCTTTGTCCGCCTGATAATAGGTCAGCACATTGGGCTCAATCAAGAAGCCCTCCCCTGCCTCCAGCTCATACTTTTTCTCTCCTGACTGGTAGAGTCCCTTTCCATCTACAATGTAATGAATCAGGTAATTGGAACGCACTCCCGGACCGTAACTGTGGAGTGGTTCACACTTGGCATAGCCGCAGAAGCAGACATACAGGTCTTTAAATTTTGATTCGGCTAGTTCCAATACAAATGCATTTTCCATATACGGTCTCCTATCTCCATATTCAGGGCATTTTTATTGTATTCGCGGCAGGTTCCACCGATAATGCATGGCCAGCAGCCGTACAATTATGACCACTGCCGCTCCGGCTGTCATGGAAGCCAGATTTCCAATCCTGCTGCCTGAATATGTGCAGACAAGAGCGCCTGCAATGGACGCACAGGCGTAAATATGCTTTGTCAGGATGTAGGGCTTTTCCTGGGCCATCACATCCCGCAGCAGGCCGCCGCCTACACCTGTAATAACGCCTACAAAGAGCAGCAGGAAATTCTGGTCATAGCCCAGACTTCTGGCTGTATTTACGCCCACAACAGTAAATATTCCCAATCCAACTGCATCAAAGAGTGTCATAATCTTATCGTAAGCTGCTGCGATTTTTCCCTGCAGCGGATTCTGCCGGATATCTTTGAAAGAACCTGACCTGTCCGCCTCGGAAGCTCCCATATTTCGGTGTGTCTGCAGCATGTACAAAAGCAGAAAGAGCAAAATCGATACGATTAATGCAACTATGGTATAAATCGGCCTGCGAAACATATTTGGGGGCGTGAAACCTAAAATTAAGTCACGTATCACTCCGCCGCCCACGGAGGTAACTACCCCCAATACACAGACTCCAAACAAATCCATGTCCTTACGTACAGCCAGCATCGCTCCGGAAGATGCAAACGCAATGGTTCCGACGATCTCCATGATAAATATGATTAATTCTGAATAGTCCACCTGTCTCTGATCCTCATTTCTAAAAATTCTGCTTATCCCCGTTGTATATAATGGAATGCGAGCCTTTTTATCCTTCCCAAACTGCTGATTTAAGAATCTTTTCCATTGCGGTTCTGTGTCCTTTCGGTATGGACACAAATACATCCTACTCTTTCTCTGGCTGCTCTTCTACCGCAGGAGGAATAAACATAATGACAAATACAATTAGCAAAAGCAGGCAGACAATCAATACGGAAGTCTCCATAAACGCCCGTGTAATGGCTGTTCCAAGGACTGCTCCCAGAATGAAAAACAGAATAATCCCATAATATTGCAGGCTCTTTTTACGGGCCTCCTTATCCTTGTTGATGTTATAGTAAAACAGCTGCTCTGTAGCGCTCCTGAGATTTCCGGTACACATGGTTGTGGCATAGGCACTTCCATTAAAGCGGCGGAAGCTTTCGACCTGCATGGAGCATACAAAGGATACTGCCGAGTTAATCACGTCATCGCACACCCCGGATGGAATGAACGCTATCACCCACAGCACGACGAACTCAATTACGATTACAATCTGCCGCCAGTGAAGCCCGGGATTGTAACGGAATCTTCTTCTCACATACTCTGTAATCAGGATTCCTGCCATAAAAGCCATAATTGGGTACATATAAAATAAAATCTTAGACCAGTTCTGGTCCGCCACATTGATTCCCAGCAGAACGATATTTCCCGTCTGGGCATTGGCAAATACACCGCCCCGGCAGATGTAGGTGTATACATCCAGATATCCGCCGGCAATGGCCAACAGGATGCCCACGATATAAGATTCGGATGCTTTTTCCAGTTGAAGCTTCATATTTCCGCATTTCCTTTATGTAAACTATTTGCAGTCATTTATTGCCTTTTTAGTATAACGAATTCTTGCTGATATTACAAGACGAAGTGGAAATGCAGATTTCATTTATAAAATGTTAATTTGCAGCTTTAAAGTAATTCCCTGCCGTTTTCCCTCACTGCTTCAAATACATTCATAAAAGTCTCCGAGAATGCAAAATGACAGTTATGCACCTATGTCTAATAGGTTCATAACTGCCTTTCCAGTGTACTCATACAAATTTAATTTTTTGCCAGCGTAAACTGCTCCACCAGCTGCTTCAAGCTGTTAGCCTCGGCAGAAAGCTCCTGACTGGCCGCAGCGCTTTGCTGGGAGGTAGCACTGTTCGTCTGCACAACAGAAGAAATCTGATCAATGCCCTCCGTAACCTGCTCGATAGCGGAAGTCTGCTTCTCCACTGCCTCCACCACAATATCCATCTTCGAGGTCACATTGCCGGCAAGCTTATTGGTAAGCTCCAAAGCTTCGGTGACTTTGTTCACTGCCTGACTTCCCTCGGTAACAGACACAATGGAACCCTCAATCAGTTCCTTTGTAGCCTTGGCGGCTTCATCGGACTTAGAAGCCAGATTACGCACCTCATCTGCAACAACCGCAAATCCCTTCCCTGATGTTCCTGCTCTGGCCGCCTCTACCGCAGCATTTAACGCCAAAATATTGGTCTGGAATGCAATGTTTTCAATTGTGCCAATGATTTTGGAGATCTCCTCTGACGAGCCTGATATCTTCTCCATGGCAACATTCAATTCCTTGACATACTCCACGCTGGTGCCAAGCTGAGCTCCGGCCTGACCCACGAACTGTCCCGCTTCTTCTGCCGCAGTGGAAGTCTTCTTGGCACTCCCGGAGATCTCTGTAATCGTAGCAGCCAATTCCTCCACAGCACTGGCCTGTTCCACCGAACCCTGGCTCAGAGACTGGGCTCCCATGGATACCTGATTGCTGGCAGAAGACACCTGGCCGGCAGAAGCGTCAATCTGACGCATGGTATTACTTAATTCTATCTTCAGATTACGCATAGACCGCAGAATACTCTGGAAGTCCCCCACGTATGCATCACGGTTGGAGGATTGGATATCAAAGTTCTTGTTTGCCATCTGGTTAAGCAGATAACCGATATCCTTGATAATTGTATTCAAACCAGTTACCATCTCCGCCGTAGATCGGGTCAGCTCCGCCGTTTCATCCTTCCCCCTGGTCTCAGGTACGGGTGCTGACAAATCTCCCTCCACCAACAGCTTCATCCGGTTTGCACAGGCCCTCATGGGCACGCTGATATTGCTGGACAGCTTCAGAGCCACAACAATAGATGCCAAAGCAGAAGCTGCTATCACTACCAGATTAATGATGATGCCAACATATGTATCAGACAGGTAATCCGTCTTCAATGCAGTAACGGCAACGCTCCATCCGTCTGTGCCTCCCACCGGGGCATAGGCCAGAAACCAATCGCCATCTGCGTTCTTAAAACTTCCAAAACCTTTCTTTCCCTGACGCATATCTGCATGAAGTGCAGCCAGTTCCTTTAAGGAGCCATCCTGCCCGGCTTCCTGTTCAATATTCTGAGTTGCAATCGTCTCCAGTGTAATATCAGCGATGGTAACACCGGATTTGTTGATCATATAAGCCCGGCTGCTTTCACTGACAATAATAGAAGAAACAATATCATTCAAAAAGGTCTCCGGCGGTACAAAATAAACCACTCCCACAATCTGGGCTCCCTGATTTCCTCCGGAATAAATAGGTGCCGCCACCATGATAGATAATTCTCCCGTGATCTTACTGATCAACGGTTCGGATACATAAACATTTCCCTGCATAGCCTGCTTTACATATTCCCGATCGGAATAATCATTCCCGTCAAAGATACTGCGGCCATCCGCACCAACAATATTTCCCCGCTGAAAACCATGCATTTTCACACGTTCGTCTATAACAGCCTGCTTCTCATCTGCAGAAACAGATGCATCAGACAACTGAGGAATACAGCCCGTATCCATAGCTACATTCTTATAGGCTGTCAACTCCTGTTCAATGCGTTCTGCCGCCAAAACAGCCGTCTCGCCCATCATCTGTTCCACCGTGGCCAGGGTACTTTTATAATTCAGGGTAATACTGGATGACCCCACCGCAATTAAAGCGATCAGGACCGTTGCCATCAGGCATACTGTGATTTTTTTACGGATACTATTCATGTCTTTCCTCCATCAGTTTTTTATTAAATGGTGTATCTTTACAGTCCCGAACGGACACGTATTGGAGTATACGCTTCAAGATACACACGCACCTCTTTCGGTGCAGGAAAAATATGTGATAATATTATACCATAGGGCAAGTGATCCGTCTATGAAAAAAGTGCAAAAGCTGCTTTTCATCCCCGACGCTCATATACCATCTCCGTGATTCCGTTATAGCTTTGAGTCTTTACTAATTTCAGAGGAATCTTCCTGTCAGTACTGTCAAAAAGGCAGATGCCTTTTCCCAGAAGCATTGGCATCACTGAGATGTAATAGGTGTCTATCAGATCTTCTGCCATAAGCTGTCCTGCAAGGGATGCGCCGCCGCAGATCCAGATGCCTTTTCCATCTTCTTTTTTTAATGCATTTATCAGTTCACAGGGATCTTCATCAGAAAATTGTATCCCTTTTGCTGGCGCAGGCTTCCGGTGGGTTATCACATAGCTGTTCAATCCCTGGTAAACCCATTCATCCGGAGACAGCTCCGTTACAATCTGATGATACGTATTAAAGCCCATGACTACGGTGTCTACCTGTGTCACAAATTCTGAATAGGTATCTATCATTTCTTCTTCATTTCCTTGTCCTTCCAACCAGTCAACCTTCCCTTCGCAGTCTGCAATATAACCGTCCAGACTCATTGCGATGAATAGAATAACCTTTCTCATAATCCCAATTCCTCTTTTTTCATGGAAAATATATGTGTGTTTCAATGAAGCAAATGGAGGTTTCCCATATCTTACACTCTCACATCAAAGCCATCGTGAACTGCCGTTTCAGCGGCATCGCTGCCGGACAAGCCTCTGTTTTTTATCTCCTGCCTTGCAGCATGATATGCGTTATAGTAGACGGCTTTTAATGTGCCATGTACCTCTGATTCTGCTTTCGTTTCTTTTTCATGCCAGCCTACGCCCCCGGTATAGGTCAGGATTTCTTCGCCATTCTCGTTATATACATGGACTGCGGAGCCTGTTCCCTTGGATTGAAATTCAGCCTTATAGGGTGTGCCAAATAAGATGCTCAGCCAGCGTTCGTCTGCCTCTTTTATTTTTTTCATATTTTCCATATCACCGGATTCTATGGCCTGATTGATTTTTCCCATTAGCGCCATCCTGTCAGGGGCAACCTTTGCCACCTCATTCTTCCGCAGGCTAAGGAAGCTGCTTCCCATATATACATTTTGGGCTGCATCCTCTTTGGCATATTCTATGATCCTCTCCTTGAGAGAATCTGACAGCTCCCACTCTTTCCCGGATGCTGTTTTTTCTCTTGCTGCATATTCTGTCCGGCTATTTCTTGTTATTTCCGTAATTCCCATTTTGCGCTCCTATTCCTATCAGGCAATATCAAAGTTATTTTTTTTCCTATTTTCAAATATATGGCTTTGTCATTACAAATCCCCATTGCCCAAAGCTATCTTTGTGCTTTCCTCCTGATAAGGGAGGATATCACCATAGCTGCTATCCCCAAGGCAAGATAAGCCAGTCCATACCGAATAAATGCGGTTTCCCCCATGTCAAAGAAGATCCATACGCCCGTCAGGAACAAAACCGCTGAAATAACGGGAAGGCTCCACAAATGCTTTCTGTCCTTTCCTGCAAAAGCTCCTATGATCAAGGAGTATATGGGATTAACAGCAAAAAATAAAAGAAAGCAGACTGCCATTCCTCCGTCGGCTTTTACAAATGTAACTGCCGCCCACGGCAATACCAGCATAATTACCGCAGAGATTCCAATCCAGCAAATCATAGTCTTTTTTATCATGTGATGTCACCTCCAGGCACTTCGGTTTTTCTTCGGCTTCCCATGTCCGAAATAAATCTGCCGTTCTCCCAAGCCGCTGATCTTATGGGCACTTTGCAGCATGGTATCTCTGTCATTGTAAAGCATGGATACTGTCGGGTAGAACATATTCATGAGTGCATCCCCCACAATCAGCTCTTTTCCCATAATGTCAATTCCTATGGAGCCCTGCGTATGCCCGGGCAGGCCGATGACCTTTGCCGGTATCCCGTAATCCTCCAGGGAATCGCCCTCTTTTAAAGATATATTTGGAGTAAACGAAAGAATCGCATCCTCATGAAAGCTTTTTATGGATGCTGCCAAAACAATTTTTCCTAAGATACTGTGTGCATGCAAGGGCTGCAGCATATTATCGGCAATAAGAGAAATATCTGCCTCGTGCATGGCAATCGGACAGCTCAAAGCGTTCGAAAGAAATGCAGCGTTCTGTATATGATCCACATGACCATGGGTCAGTACCAAAAGGCGCACATCGTACGGCTTACAGGCATCCAGTATCTTCTGCCTGTATTTTTCCCGTCCTGTGTCCACCAGTATGGCATTTTTTCCATCGGAAATAAGATAGCAGTTTCCATTACCGCAGCAAATCCTTCGTACCATGCGCACCATCCTTACTGATACTTCCGTCCGTATCATGCTTCTGCCATATTTCTATTTTGGCAGATTCATTATTTTTATTTCTTTGTTAAATATATCGACAGATTCGCCCTGCTTATAAATACAAACCTCATGAATATACCTTTATGAATGAAATCCGCCGGTTTTTTATATCTGCTGCCACAATAACATATTATCCTGAAACGCAGCCGTGATCCTTCCCGTATCCTTCAGCCATGAAAGATATGAGCGCACCGTACTGCCCACCAGCACATACTGTTCAAAATTCATGGTAAGCCCATAACTACCAAATACCTCCTGCAAAATACTTTCAAAATGCACAGGTTCCCTGCAGACAGACCAAATCCTCTCAGCTACCTTTTGCACTTTATCCCTGTTATAGCGGACAAGTTCGCTGATATCCGGGGCCGCCTGTGCATGGGCAGGGACAAACATAGGAGCTTCCATCCTTTCCACCTTGTCCAGAGTTTCCAGATATGCTCCCACATCATAGATAAAGGAAACGGCATACTTGTCCAGGGTTTCCCTGCTGCTGATGCAGTCTGCCAGGAATACTACCCCGTCCGGCATCCGAAAGCCTGTCATGTCAAAGAAATGCCCCGGCAATGGTATCACTTCAATCTCTTTTGGAAAGCCGGCATCCGAAAAATCCGTCACATCGCTTTCCTGGGCCATCAGGAACTTATGCCGCAAGTCCCTGCAGGGATATCCGCCGTACAGGAAAGAGGGCTCCAGTACCGGATATTTTGTAAATGCAGCCTCTATGCCGCCGGAATAAATCTTACATCCTGTCTGCCCCTGAAGGTAGCGGTTGCCGCCGATATGGTCCGCATTGGAGTGGGTGTTCAATATGGCTTTTAAGTGCCAGCCGTTCTTATCCAGAAGCTGCCTGACCTTTCTTCCTGCATCCTTATCGTTTCCGCTGTCTATCAGATAGACGTTTTCTTTGTCCGCAATGTAAACTCCTATCTTCGCCGGACAGTTTATGTAGTAGCACTTTTCGCTGATTTGCACTAATTCATACATCTTTATGCTCTCCTATGATCAGTTTCGTAGTTTCTAGTAGTCCGTATCGGAAATCCTTGTGCATATTTCTGAGGATATTTTTCCGAGAGTGCAGGTCAAAAAACGCAGACGTAGTGGTGCTACGGCGAGGCTTTTTGACCTGTGCTATCGGAGAAATAGACCGGAAATATGCACAAGGATTTCCGGTACGGACTACTAGTACATCAGATATTAAATAGTTGATAGTTTGCAGTTTTGCGCTTCATCCGTCTCTAATAACCTGCCTGTCAGCAGAAAAAATTGCCATGTGCACAAGAGCCATATAAAATCACTCTTTCCCAATCAACACCTTTTTCCCACAGAAAGCAAATCCATATTTCCGTATTTTCCCCTCCGGAATCCCCTTGGACACAAGCATGGTTTCATATTTTTTCGCTTCTATCTGCCGTAATGCGGACTTTACCGTATCAGACAGTTCTTTCTCATCCTCCATATCCTGCACCTTGAATTCCAGTATGATTCCGTCATCATCCTGCTTCGGCTCCAGCATCACATCATAGCGCCCAAAGCCGCTTTCACGATTAGATGTCACGGTATAACGATCTGCCAAATCCACTAACAGTCCCAGCACAAAGCCATGGTAAAAGCGCTCCGGCTCAGCAGCCTCCGAGGGCTTTTTTCCTGTATCAAAAGTGCTGAAAGTGGCAAGCGCCACCTTATTCATATAATAATTCATAGCCTTCAAATCATCAGACAGCAATGCCGTGATAAAATCATTATAATTTTCATCTTGATCTGAAAACCAGCTGCGAATCATTTTTTCAAACATCATCTCCACTTCTTTATTCGTCAAAGCCAGTGTATGGTACCAGTGACCTGTTTTTTCTATAAATTCCATCTGAAGGACTTTCAGATAACCACTGGCAAGGAGAAGACTCCAGACAGAATTTCTTTTTGTATACAATTCTCCATAAACAATCTGCTCATCAATCTCTACACGAAGCGTCCCGTCTCCCATCAGACATTCCAGGCTTTGCTTAATCTCTTTACTTCCCTCCCGAATCAGCTTTCCTACCAGGCTGTTGGAGCTGGAATTGGCCCAGTAAGCTCCTACTTTCCTTTTATCCAAATAGTTTAACACAGACCAGGGATTATAAATATCTGTATGGCTTCCAAAAGTAAAACCATCATACCAGCTTTTAACCTCCTGCCTCTTATCCGACATTCCAAACTCATCCAGGGCCGCAAATACTTCTTCTTCCGTAAAACCAAAACTATCCGCATACTTCTCAGAAGTAGTCGTCACTACTTCAAGATTGTTCAAGTCAGAAAAGATAGACTCTCTGCTCACCCTTGTGATGCCTGTCATAATGGCCCGTTCCAGGTACGGATTTGTCTTAAAGGCCGAATTAAACAGGCTCCTTGTAAAAGAAACTACCTCATTCCAGTATCCATTCACATAAGCTTCCTGCATTGGGGTATCATATTCGTCCAACAAGATAATCACTTTTTTATTGCAATACTTATACAAATACTTTGACAAACGATGAAGTGCTATACTTGCTGTAGTCTCCAGCATATCTTCAGAAACACTGCGGAAGTATTCCTTTTCTTCTGGAAGCAGGCATTCACTCTTTGTTAAAAAGCTGTAATCATAATAGAGATCCGAAAGAATTTGATTGATCCTCCGAACGGTTGATTCATAGTCTTTTTCCTTTACATTGGCAAAAGAGAGACTTATTACCGGATAAGTCCCCTGTAATTTCCTGTACTTTTCATCCTGCCAAATAGAAAGCCCTTGAAACAGCTCTCCCCGTCCATTATATTTTACGGAAAAAAACTGTTCTGCCATACTCAATGTTAAAGTCTTTCCAAATCTTCTGGGGCGGGTAATCATTGTTACGCTGTCTTTACTTTCCCACCATTCCCTAATAAACTTTGTCTTATCCACATAGAAACAATCATTTTCCCTTATGAATTCAAAGCTTTGCAGCCCAATTCCTACCGTCCTCGACATGCTCCATACCTCCTAGTATGGCCTAATTATACCCTCATCGAATCCCATATACAAGATTAAATCCTTTTCCGCATCTGGCTGACTTCTTTTTTCTCTAAATTCTATGCTAATTCTCCCAGATTGTCTCCCATACCATTTTATAACTTTATTATGTTCTTGCAGCACTTTTTGTACCTCTTACCACCGCCATACGGGCAAGGAGCATTTGGATATATTTTTTAACACTCCCATCTGTCATTTGCTCCATACTCTTTTTTCCATTTAGTAGTGCTCCTTTAATTGGATCTTCTGTCAGCATATAATCTTCACAGAAAATAGCATAATCTTCTTTATCCATAACTGGTATTGGAACAAATTTCTTTTCGATATAATCTGAAAACGGCTGAATAGTAACAAAAATTATATTTATTTTCGGAAGTTGAACTGTTTATGCGAAGCCTCTGAATCTGCCGTTTCCCATTTTATTATCCAGCTGACAGAGTACATCTCCTATCTCTCCATCAATACAGGCATTCTGCCTTTTTCTTTCACTCGGACATGCGGTGTCCCCATGATTTATACGGGCATAGACGGATTTCCCAAACACTATTGATGTGATATTTTCGTCAGCGAAAATCTCATCCAGTACATCTGACGGGATCGGCTTGCCATTCGTCCAGCCCGGCACCTTTTCCTTAACCGCAGCAGTTACTGCGTGTGCAAGATCTAAATGAAGCTGGCTCAGCGTCCATGTAGCCGGAGAACGGTCACTGGCTTTCAGCGTTTTCACATAAGAATGTATCTTGTCATAATATGCATCTGTTTCAGCGGTATTATCGCCGGACATTCCGCCATATTTATAAAATTCCTTCTTCACATCTTCAAAGACGTGCTGTTTCATTTCATCCGATACGTTAATGATCCTTTTCCAATCTGTCCTGCCTGTTATCCTCATGCCTTCTACGCCATAAGAATTTTTCCTGCGCCCGGAGAGCAGGTCTGCTATTGCTTTTTCATTTCCCTTGCTTACACTCCCCTGTTTCCCTGCAAACGGAAAACTCTTATTTGAAAGGAGCGGCCAGATTCCCTGACTGTTATTTCCTACACGCATCATAAATCTTCCCCTCCCACTGCACCATCAGCCTTTTATGTGCAATGCTTTTTTCCATTGCAGCTTTCTGTATCCGCTTCTTTTCCTGCTGTTCCTCTATCTGTACTTCCCTCTGTTTTTCCCGTTCTGCCCTGCGCTCCCAGAAGCTGTTTTTCGCCCTGCTGTCAAACAGGCTTTTCCCGCTCCCATTCTGGTAACCTGCACTCCACATCTTTGCATGGCATTCTTCTTTTGTCGCACCATAATAAATTGTGGAATAGGCCCCTCCACAGATGCCAGCCCATCTGTCCGGCTGCGCCCATCCTGTCCGCAAATCATTCAGCACCCACGCCTCATATTCCGGGTCATTTTTCATAGCCTCAAACCCTGCCTCAGAAATATTGATGGAAATGCTCTCCGACATGCGGGTCGGGTGCATGGGAATCTGTGAAATCCTGTCATGGATATACTGCTTGTATTCCTCCATTGTCATGTCCTTTGTTGAAACAGCTCCCGCTTTCCCTGTTTCTGATACATTTTGGGTTCCCATGCTTTTTCCAGCCACCTTGTCGCTAAAGGATGCGGTTTTTGTCTGGCCGCTGCCCTTTGCTTCGTAATTCTTCAAAAAGCTGCTGTACGTCTTTGTCATGTAGTTTACATTGATTGTGCTGCCCATTTCTGCTCCTTTCCTGCAACAATACTGTTACGACGAACTCTTTTTTCTTGATCCTGATATCCACATTTCCTAAATACTTTGCCGTCTCACGCTTAACATTGGATAAGCCTATGCCATGCATGGAGACCCTTTTCCCTAAAAGGTCTGCTCCTTTTGTGGAAACCGGAAGATTACTGTTTTTGTCAAATGCCACCTCCCCTTCAAAGGAATTTTTTACACATATCAGAAAAAATCTCTTTTTCTGTCTGCCCGAAAGGGAAATATATCTTTTTCCCCCTTTCATCCTTTCGCAGGCTTCCAAAGCATTCTGCAGGAGATTATTTATGATGATCGCAATGTCATATGCGTCATACCCGTCCGATGCCGGATACAGGAACTCCGAACTGAATTTTATGCCCTGTTTATCTGCTGCTTTCTGCTTGTCATTCACAATCACATCCGTAACGGCATTACCCGTCCTGATAGTAAGCTCAAACACATTCAGGCTTTCATCCATTTTGGCGATATACTGCTCCATTTCCTCATAGCTGCCGCTTCCTGCCAGCCCCTTTATATTTGTCAGATGGTTTTTCATCTCATGCTTCATCCTGCGTATGCCGTCATAAAACTGCTCGACTTCCTCCATCCGTTCCCGTATTGCCAAAAGCTGCTGCTCCTCTACAAAATACTTCTTCTTTTCTTCCTGCAGCCTTACCATTTCCTGATAGGACATTACCGTAGCCACAATCCCCACATAGAACAAGAAGCTGGTCAAAGGCACTAACCCGATGAATACCGGGTACTCCTCGTATAGCAGAAAAAACACATTTTCCTTTACAATGAAGAGCTGCCGGAAAATAATATTCCCAAACAGGATGCCTGCAATCGGCATCAGACATAAATAACACAATTCCTTTGCGTGTAATTCCAGCGGTTCTTTTTGCAGCCTGCGGCTGATGAACAAAAGCATAATGAACAAAAAGAGAAACTGCAAGACTATGGAAAGGGAATAACCCACAGCAGTATTACGGTACATTGTGCTTTCATTGTATACGCCCCGCAGGAGCTTTGTATCAAAAATATAGCGCAGGCTTTCCGTTATTAACCTGCACATATCTCTAATCCCCAAAAACAGCACCCCAAGCAAAAAAGCAATATTCTTTTCCATTCCTGTAATTCTATGGAAGGATGTCAGCAGGACAATCACAATTATCATGCGCAGCCAGCCGGGAAGAGCAGCCGCATCACAGATAAGATACACCAGTACATAAGCCCCAAATACTGTGGTAGCCTTTTTTAACACATTTTTCCGCTGTTCCTTTTGCCCCGCCATAAATGGGTAAAAAAGAAATGTCATGCATGCTGCATATAAGACTGTTTCTGTTTTACCCATTATATGCCGGAATAGCATAAAACCTGTTTCACTCAAGATTTCCCCTCCTATCTTAAGTTGCTACGCAACGGTACGAAAGGGTAAAGTCCAGCAGAAAATATTTCTTAAAACACTTGACATTTCTTAGCTGGACTATTGCATAAACTGCAGATATGCCGCCGCAAAGTCATCATACCTTTTTGAAAGAGGCAGTCTGTCCCCATTCACAAGTGTCACCTCGGTCTTGTCATACCCCTCAACATAGGAAAGATTGACCAGGTATCCCCTGTGTATCCGGTAAAACTGTCCCGCCAGTTCTTCCTCCAGATCTCTAATCTTTGCGTAGTATTCCAGTTCCCCTTCTTTTAAGTACAGCACGACCTTATGGTTCCGGCTTTCCAAATAATAAATACTGTCTAACGGTATGGCCCTGCTTTCACTTCCGCACCGGATGATTAGTGTTTTCTTTTTCTGCTCTGCCTCAGATAAAATCTGCCCTGCCGCCCGGCTGAAAACTTCCGCAAATTTCTGCTCATTGATGGGTTTTAGCAGATATTGGAATGCATCCACGTCAAATGCGTCATAGACATATTTTTCATAGCCCGTAACAAAAATGATAACCGGCTGTCTGTCAAGCTCCATGCCTCTTAGCTGTTTTGCCATGCTCATGCCATCCATGCCGGATGTATCGCCTTTCATTTCTATATCCAGAAACAACAGGTCATGTTCCATTTTACCTGACAGGTATTCATCAGCGGATGCATACTCAGTAATTTCGCTCTCCGAATCCTGCTTTCTCACAAGTGTGCGCAGATAAGCTCTTATATTCTTTTCATCATCGCAGATTGCAATTCTTATTACATCCACCTCCTCGTAGCTTTCATCTTATATATCGAAATAACTGTAAATTTATCTAATACCGATAGCGTGAATAGCGGATTTGACAGCGTGAATTCTTTTCCGCTGTTTCAAGGATAATATAATCTGCCTATGCCGCCACCCCATATTACCTCTAGCTTCCAAGCAATTTCCGTTATCAAGCCGCCCGGCCTGCCGGCAGAAATGGCAGACCGCCGCATATGGCAGATGAAGTCCATAGTGCGGCTTATGGGGTGGGGCCATTTTGCCATGACAGTTTTACTTCACAATATATGTCACAGGTGCAGAAGTATCTATGCCTTCATACATTTCCTCAAATCCCGCATAGCGATCCAGACCTTTTGCAGTATTGGTATCCAATGCACGGAAATGCTCATCTCGCTCTGCTTCTGTGTCAAAGTATATTACATTGTTTTCAGGCAAATCATCCGCCGCACCGGGTTTTTCTACGGGTGCCCCATGAATATCATCTGACTGCACCAAAAGATATGTTTATCATCACAAGCATACCCATCACTTAACAGCATAAAATTCTGTACTTTTGTTTTCAATAACTGATCTCTCCAAAATATGTTCTTATCATCGCAGGCATATCCATCACTTAGTACAGCAAAGGATTGGGGAATTGCTCATTTTATCGTCACCTGGCAAAACTTGAAAATCTCAATACTTCAAGAGATACCCCCCCAACACAGTTACTGAACTCTCCAGCGGCAAATTCCTGCTCCTGCCCGTTAATGACAACTGTATAGATAGGAAATTTATATTCCCGGTCATATAAAAGATGGCGAACCTTCACAGATTTATGAGTGTCTTCCCATTCGTAATCAAATATATTGATGCCAAATAAAATGACATTTCCGTCGCTGCCGGTTATTTCATGCTGCCATGTTTTGCTTTTTAATATCTTCATAGAGTATTCGATCTACCTCTCTCTATTATCAAAGTTTTTATCATATATATTTGCAAATTGTAATAGTTGTCAGCCGATTTTATATCAGTAACCACATCTATATCTCCTGCAATTTTACATAAATATCTATTTCTCATAGTATCAATTTCGAAACATTTTGTCCCAAAGGGCCAAATAACCGCAAACAAACCTGTCCACCATAGCCTACATCACCTCATCTGCGCTTTTGGCTCTCTCGTTAGCATTTTCAGTAATTGGAATTTCATAAGCCTTTTTCTCCAGGTACTCCCAATACTCATCACCAACAGGTTCATAAGATGTCCATGCCACTTTAAGCTGGTTTTCAGATTTTTTCCACTTAAGACAGCAGGAGCTTCCCTCAATGGGAGATTTTTCATCATAAGCAAAGCAATCCCTGCTATAGCCGGATGGATATATTACTTCATATTGTGTCGCACCTGCTGTTGGATTACAGCCAGTCAGTAATAGAACAAATATTGTTGCACAACATAAAGAAAAAATGCGGCGCACGATTTTTCCTTTCATATCTATTCCACTCTCATTTTCATGCCGCCTATC
Organism: Clostridia bacterium; assembly: GCA_910574255.1. Taxonomy (GTDB): domain Bacteria; phylum Bacillota; class Clostridia; order Lachnospirales; family Lachnospiraceae; genus Laedolimicola. The sequence continues at coordinate 31,166 of CAJTAK010000021.1, read as the reverse complement.
ACGCACCACGCTATCATATACAACAGGATATAAACCCCCGCCGCTCCACCGTTGTTCCTGCGTCTACAATCTTCTGGCCCAGCTCACGGGTGAGGGCCTGCCCGCTCCATTGATAGCTGCTTCCACTGATGTCCTGATAACAGACCATATAGGCGGTCTTAGTCGGGTTCATACGGCGGTCACGTCCGCTTGCACCCGTATTCTGCACCTGGACGGGCAGCTCCCGATAAGGTGAAAAGGTATAAACGCCTTTGTCCTCGTAGCTGTCAGCAGGGAGGATAGCAGACAGATACCTGTCCTTATCCTGCTCCAGCCATGCACAAATAAAATTCCGGTAAAACTCCTTTTCCGCTTTTGCGCATGTGTCCATAAGTGGTATACTTCACTAAAAGGCCGGGCGGATTGAAAGTCCATATATAGCGGCTACCCGGATGCGCCTTTGTTCAACCAGGGAAAATCGAAGGTGATGCAAACGAAAGGGCAGTTACATGAAAACGTCAGGACTGCTTTTTCGTTTGCATCACCTTCGATTCTTTCCTTAACGATTTGCTATACTGATTATGCCATGGCCATGTTCCAACATCAATGTGCGCTCAGTGAAAGATTTTTGCTCGCAAATGCTGCTGGATATATTGCATCATAAATTAACGGACATCGGGAACTGCTTTTGAATATTGTCTATCACATCATGATATACATATATCCAGCTCTTTTCTGAAAAATACTTTTTATGCTTCCGGATAATGGGCTTATACTTCTCATCCATTCCCAAATCTGCCAACACGAAAGAAACCCTGTCTACATAGAAACGCTTTGAATAAAGCAGGGTATCTTCCAAATAATTCTCTGTCACAGGCGGCTTAGGAAATGGAGCATATAAGAGATACATACCAAAAAACCAGCATACGACTCTCTCATGTAAGCTCCATATTTAACTTGTCTGTTATCTGTTTAAGACTAAGCTCTGCCGTGATTTTACACCTCTGCGGATTCTGCTTCATAGATTGGATACTGCGGATATTTCTCTTCCCATTCTTTTAAATCTGCTAAATTAAATTCATCAATTATCTTTCTTTGAATCTCGCTTCTGGTGTTGTATTTAAATGGCAACTGACGCATCATCTTCATAGTGAATCTCTTTTTTAATGTAGCATCCATACTGGGGTTGCTTTCCATCAATAAAATATACTGTATTGGTTTCTCTGATTGATTCCTGTTACAAGCCCAGATAAGAAATAATGTACCATAAAACTTTTTTGCTATCTTCTTCCAAAACTCTTCTCCGGCAAGTTTCCGGTTAAAAGCTTCCGGTTTATCTGCATTTTTCACATTGCTGTTCTTATATTCCAGACATATCAACTTTTCTTTCTCTTCCACTACAAAATCAACATCTGACAAATATTCTGAATAAAGATTTGCCAACTCATGTGGTTCAAATACGTCCAAAGCCTTTGAGAAATCAAACTTCATCTTTTTGTTTTCATCCCACAAAATTTTATTATTATCCATTTGTATCCTCACCACCTAATCAAACATCTTCTTTTCTATCGCTTCCTCCAAAAGGCTGTCATCTGCAGCAACAATCTTATTGCCTTTCAGCATACTCAAATACTTTGCTGATCGGCCATAGATCTCCAATCCATACCCATTATCCGCTGTTTTAAATGGCTCATATTCCGGTGCCATATCAGCAGGAGCCCTGTATAGATTGTGATATAACACCTGTTCTTCTCTTTTTCTTCTTATTTCAAAATACTTTGCCAAATTATAGCTATGGGTTGCCACAAATATCTGTATGCCGGCTTCCTCCAATTCTAGCAGAATATCTACTACAAGCGGAAACAGTTCCGGATTTAGATTCGCTTCTGGCTCGTCCCATAAAAGTATGGTTCCTCTTTCCAAAAGTCCATTACGAATCAATTTCCATAGTAGCCCCAATTTACGCAGCCCTTCTGCCTCCAAAGAAAAATCCACTTTTCTTCCATCTGTCTTTATCACATAAAATGTATCATCTTCCACTACAACTGTTCCGTCAATCGCTTTACTTATCTTCTCCAAAATTCTTTCCATAAACTCAGGCAGTTCTCTTGCCTCTGGCAAAGAAGCATTTACAATAATATCAACCTGTGTTCCATCAAATGGAAGTTTAAATTTTTTATCTAATGCCAGGAAACCTTTTGAATGGGATAACATCTCCATTGTAGGAATGTATACAGATTGTATATTTAATCGCAGCCATTGGTCATAATTAAAAATCCCTTTATGGGACAAACTATTTTTAAAGCTATGTTCTCCGTCAGATACTTCATAATAAGCATGCTCCTCTTTTCTCCCATAATTTTTTAATAAATCGGTGTCAGAAAGATTACTGGAGAAAAAGTCTGCAAGTCTTTTTGTTTTTCCAGCGTCTGTTTGCGGTATTGACCACTGCGTTGCAGCATATATCATTTTGAGCAGGGTGGTTTTACCCACGCCGTTTTCGCCAAGCAATATATTTATACCATCACAAAAATCCAAACGAAATGAATCACTTGATGTATCGCCTGATTTCACATCAAAGGTATTGCAATCCTCGTTATTTTTACGCCATTGGCGTTGAAATGCCATAACATTTAGAACTTCTATTGATTTAATTGACATATTTTTTTGCTCCTTTGAAATTGTCCTAAATCCTCTACAAATATAATGTAAAATACTAATCACTCTTTTATTGTTATTTTATCAGCCATTACCTCTTATCTCCAACATATTATCTATCATTTTGTTCAAAATTTCTTCCTTTCCCTCAAAATTTTCCTGTTCTAAACGTAAATAACTTAATGTCCATACTTTATCACGATTATCAACTTCACCATTCCGCAATAAATTTGCCAAAATAGTATATAATATTTTCTTATTAACTTTTAAATTTGCCATACATTCTAACAGATTTTGGAAATTCTCATTTTTGTTATTACACAATTCAAGAAAACATATTGCTAATTTATTATATTCATTTCTGCACTCTATCTTCTCTAATTCCATCATCTCCTCAGATGATATATGTGCAGAAAATTTACGCTCTTGTATAAATACACATAATAATACCATTAAATAATTACTTTCTTTCTCCGAATCAATTGTAATCCTCACTATGTTTGAAATTACTCTTTCACTTTGTATTACTATCCTTTCCTGTCCTTTCCAGTAAAAAATTTCATTTAAAATCTTTATATCCTCCATATTTTCTACAAATTCCAGATTGGCAAGGTTTTTTGACAGTTTTGTATAATACTTAGAATTTAAAATAAATATGATAATAGCAAAAACTTGATATCTATAAATCCATTGTTATTATCTCCTTCTCATGTTTTTCAATATGGATTCTCGTATTCTGATTTGTGACATACATATGGATAACAAATATCACATTTTTTGTTTCCAGAGTTTTTAACTATGGATTTTCATAGGATTTTATTATAGCATAGCTTGTCTAACAATGATACTGTTTTCTTCAAGAACTTGCATATTTTCTGCAATCTTTCTGTGATTGTCGTAATTTCACCAAAAACTTGAAGATACTTGCCGTAATTGTATGCCGCTCTATGGTAAACATGATTTTATACTCTACGGATACACTGTAATGCATGCCCTTTCAAGGCTGGCGGACTTCAACCATTAAAATATATCTATTAAGAAATATGAAAAAAGGCATTCATTTCCGAATGCCCTTCTTATACTTCTTGCTCTTCCCCCACATCAACCTAAATCACCGTCTCCCCCGCACTCCTCTCCTAGATCCTTTCCTCTTCTTCCTCCTCAAGGGCTTCATTTCCCTCTGCCGGTCAGACGCCCCCAGAAGGAGCACTGCCGCCAGAATTACAAAGCCAATCCCTGCCGCTGCCAAGAGATAATCAGGGGGCGAAGAAGCCCCATTATATTCCGTCATATCAAACCCAGTCAAAATCAGTGCCGCCGAAAAGGGATAAGCACTGAGCAGCAGGCCGCTCTTAAAAAACAGCATACTGTACCCAAGAAAAAACGTAAAAATCGAGCCGCCCAGATATCCCCCTCTCATCTGTCCAAAAATCAAAATCATAGGCATACACACAAGATACGTCATAAACGATGCCGCCACCACCTGACCGCCCGAAGTCAGTATCATCCCCGGCGTCAGCCCCTTAAGTCCCACAATCCCCCCAGTCAGAAGGGTCACACCTACACTGTACACACCAAACACCACAGAAAGCATCCCCGTAATCACCAGCTTCGCTCCCAGCAGCTTTGACATGGATACCGGCACCGTAATAATATTCTTCAAGGTATCGTGGGTCGTCTCCCTATCAATAAACCAGCCTCCAATCATCACCAGCGAAATCGGCAGAAATACCTGCGAATTCCCCCAGATCACATTTGCAAACAAGTGCCTGAAATCATAATTCAAATCACGATACTCCGGCGCCAGCATCAACTGAGTTCCATATTGAACCACAGGGCACACGGCAAGCGCCACAATCCCCACCAAAAGTATCTGACACCGGCGAAGCTTCAGCCATTCGGCTTGTATTAAATTCCACATGTTTTGTCACCTCCAATTTCATTTCCCCAGCATTCCTGAATGCTACTGGGTTTCCTGCCGCTTATAAACAAAAGCAATCAGCGTAAGAAATACCGCACCTTCCATGGCAGCCACGCCAAATGCCTGCACATTACTCAAAAAATAAGGACTAATCTGCTCAAGCAGCGCCGCCAGTTCCTTACTGGGATTGCTGTGGTCATAAAACTGGAAAAACCAGCGAAGTGCCAGGGGCCCCGGCAGCAGCGTACCGGGATTCAGCCCAAAAGACTGCGTCAGTAAAGGCGTACTGGTAGAAAGTATATAATTCACCATGGTATAGAAAAAAGTAATAATAACAGACACAATATAACTCTTATTATAAGCAACCACCAAAAGCACACAGGGCATAGTCCCCACCCACATAATCAGAGCTTCCCCGAGCCCCACAAAAAACAAAAACCAGAATCCCTCCGGCCGCCAGCCCTTAAGCATCACAAGGCCGCCTCCAAGCAGACCTCCCACTGCCATAAAGAGCACCGAAAAAATCAGCAGCACCAGCATTTTGGCCACCGCCAGCTTCCCCTTATCCACCGGCACCGTCATAAGATTCTTCAGCGTATCATTATCCTGTTCCTCAAACAACAGATTGGCAGCCAGAACAATCACAGCCGGAATCAGCAAAAGATAGGCGCTGAGCTGAAACAGACACGACATCATCTCCTCCACGGCCTGCGCTCCGGTCTGCGCATATGACGGCAGAAAAGAAATGCCGAAAGGAATCAAAATGGACAAAAAAGAAGAGACAAAAAACAGCGGCTTCCTTTTCAGCTTCATAAATTCACAGTAAATCAGCTTAAGCAATCCCCTCACCCCCTGTTACACGCTTGAAATAATCCTCAAGACTTTCCTCACAAGTATGGGCTTCCGACACCACAAGTCCGTTTTCCACAAAAGCAGTCACCATGTCACCTACCGGAAGCTCCAGATTGTAAAGAAGCAGATTGCGGTCATCCTGTATGGTAAAATCCTTTTCCCGAAATCTGCGCTCCAGAATTCTCGCCGCCTGGGCCGTATCAGAAATCGTAAAATGAACATATTTGCTGTTCTTCTGCTCCAGTTCTGCAAAGCTTTCTTCCTCCAGAAGCACACCATGGTCAATAATACCAATATCATCTGCCAAAAGCGCAATTTCCGACAAAATATGACTGGAAATCAAAATCGTCTTCCCTCTTGCCTCACACAGCTCCCGGATAAAAGAGCGCACCTCCGCAATCCCAATGGGATCAAGGCCATTAATCGGCTCATCCAAAATAAGCAGCTCCGGGTCATGCATCACCGCAAGGGCAATGGCAAGCCTCTGCTTCATGCCAAGAGAAAATTGAGAAAACAATTTTTTATCCCCATAAGGCAGCCCCACCAGATCCAAAGCATCCTTAATCGCATCCCTCCCCGGCACACCCCGAAGCACCGCAAAAATACGCAGATTTTCCGCAGCTGTCAGATTCGGATAAAACCCCGGCGATTCTATAAGGCTCCCAATCCGTGGAAGCAGCCTTCTCTCATTCCCCGCCAGCGGCTTCCCCCACATAGACACCCTTCCGGCCGTAGGCCGTGTAAGCCCCAAAAGCATTTTCATAGTCGTAGTCTTACCAGCCCCATTCCTGCCAAGAAGCCCATAAATCCTCCCCTTCTCCACATGAATATTCAGATTCGCAACACTTTTCTGCTCACCATATTGCTTCGTCAGATTCTTCGTCTCAATAACATACTCGCTCACATCAAAAACCTCCTATCCTTCCAATTCCACAATCTATCATCTGTCAAATACCATTCTAACACCCCCACCTTGCAAAAACCTTGCCGCAACCTTGCATTAACCTTGCAAATCCAAAAACCAGCAATCCACACCAAAAACCCCTACATACCTCCAAACACATTCTTCCAAAAATACAAACCAAAAACCACACACATCCCAATATTTATCCCAAAAGAATCTCCCCCAATACCATCAACAAAACCCTTCACCCCAACCCATCCCCAAAAACTCCCTTCAACCTACAGCCCCCAAAAACCAGGAAGGAGCTGCCGCAAAAGAAGTCAGCAGGCTTTTCCAATATCCAGTGTCCGGCTGTTCACGAACGCTCTGTTTGATATGGGCAGACATTACCTCAAAAACCTCCCCAATAACAAGATCTCTCAGGTAATGTCTGACCAGAGCAAACCGAGTGTACGTGAACCGTCCGAACACAGGATATGGAAATGACTGCTGACTTCTTTTGCGGCAGTTCCTTCCGTCCATCCTCACCCTTCTAGCAAAAAGCGCACTAAAAACACCGTCCCCTTCCCCACCACACTCTCCACACCAATACTTCCCCCCATCTTCTCCACAATCTGAAGCACAATCGCAAGCCCAAGCCCGCTCCCCCTTTCCGAACGCCCCTTATCACATTTATACAGCCGCTCAAAAATATGCTCCAAATCCTCCTTTTCAATCCCCACCCCATTATCCTCCACACATAAAACAGCCTCCCCCTCTTCCCTCAAAAGAGAGATCACAACACGATCCGCCCCACTGTGCGCAATCACATTCTGTATCAGATTATTCACCACACGCATATAACCATCGGGATCAACCCTGACCCAAAAAGGCCGCTCCGGTATCTCAACCACATATTCAATCTGCCCATCCTCAAATATCGGAATCCAGTCAATCAGAATACTCCGTGTCAGCTCCGTCATATCCGTCACGGAAATATTCATAGAAAATTCATCAGACCCCAGCTTAAACCAATCAAAAAGCACATCAATATATTCCTTCAAATCATGAGCCTTCTGCCGGGCGATCTCCATATAATCCTCCCGCTCATCCCCGGTAACAAGCTCCTTATGCACCGCATCCAGATATCCAATCAGCGTAGTAAGGGGCGTCCTGACATCGTGAGAAAGGCTCGTCATAAGCCGCTTATTTGTCTCTTCAGCCTGCCGGTAAACCGAAAGCCTGTCCTCATAAGAGCGGACAATCCCGTTAATCTGCCACGCAATGGGAGCAGCAAGCTCATGTGCCTCCGCTAAAATGCGCCGGTTTCCGTTCCCATTTCTGATATCCTCCAGGGCCTCCCACATATCCGCTATCTGCCTTTTTGCACGGTACGTAATAAAAGCAGAAGCAAACAGAGACGCAATCCCCACAATAAGAAAAATAACAGCAAGCGTTTCCATGTACACCCGTCATACCTCCTTATTAAAGCGGTAGCCTATTCCCTTCACCGTCTGAATATAGCGTGGGCTCCCGGGATTTTCTTCTATCTTTTTACGAAGCCGACTTATAACAGCCATAATATTGCTGTCATCATAAACGTAGGCTTCCCCCCAGACCTCCTCATAAATCCTTTGCTTTGTCAGTATTTTCCCTTGATTCTTCGCAAGAAACAAAAGCAAATCAAACTCCTTCGGGGGCAGTTCATAGGTGCCCCCTGCCGCAAGCACACTGCAGTTATCCGGATCAATGGTAAGACCATCAAAGGCCAAGGTCTCCCCTTCTCCCTGGTTGAAACGGGTATAACGCCGGATCAGCGAAATAATACGGGCCGTCAACTCGTCCATATCAAAGGGCTTTGTCAGATAATCGTCAGCCCCCGACCTCAAGCCGCGGACCTTGGAAAGACTGTCATTTTTAGCCGTGAGCATTAAAATGGGCAGACTGCTTTCCCTTCGGATTCTCTCAAGGGTTTCAAAGCCGTCATATCCGGGCATCATAACATCCAGAATAACAAGCTGGTAAACATTTTCCTTAAGCATTCCCAAGCCTGCTCTCCCAGAAGCACAGCAGTCTGCCTCAATATCCTCCTGCAAAACGCTCCGTTTAATCAAATCGCAGAGCTCCTTATCATCATCTATAATTAAAATCCGATTCATAGGTTCGTACCGTCCTTTCCTTGTATTATGTTATAGCAATGCCCTCTCTTGACAAGGGCACACAGTCCTTGCCAAGAGAGGGCAGCCGTAATCTTTGTGACGAAGGAGGAACCGCCGTCACATTTTATATTCGTTCATTTTCTTTAAAAACAGTTCCTCCGTAAGTCCCGCACGGGAAATTGCCTCCTGAAGTGACAAAAGATTATCACGCACCAAATCAAAGAGCATCTCAAGTCTTCCCTCTCGGTGTCCTTCTTTAAGTCCTTCTTTAAGCCCTTGATTTATTCCCTCATTTTTTATCGTTTTCGCCTCATATTCTAAAATCTTTCCGCCCATAATACTCCCTACTCCTTTCCTCCGGTGTCAAAATCTCAATCCGCAGGCTGTCCGCTGCGGAAGCATCACTGCGCAGAAACAATACCGCCGAGTGAGAAAGAGTAACGGATAAGCAGATTCCCTGTATGCTCCCCCTATCCAAAGCAATTTGCATCATACTCAAAAAACGGATTAACATACTATGATCGGGACTGCTCTGGCACTCCCAGTGATACTGCTTTACATGTACTGACAAGCTGATAATCGGACTGATCACTTGCCAGTAAACCGGGTGTAAAATCTTATATTACAGTCCCTTACTTTACTTTTACATCCACAACCCGATCGGGGATCTCAATCTGGCTCCCCTTATATGTTGCCTGGGCTCTGGCACGCTTTACTTTCAAAGCCTCCGGTGTTGCTTCCACCTGGGCCCGTGTGATCCTTCGCTCCTTTAGGAGAACATGCTCCTTTTCCACGGCTTTGTGGCTCGCCGTCTCTTTTGCATGCTCTGCTAAAACCTCTTCCTTCACAGGATCTGCTCCAGACGTTGCTGCGGCGGCTTCTTTCGCTTCGGCGCTCTCCTTCTCCTGGGCATTCTCCACCGGCTCCTTCTCTTCGCTGCTCTCTGTGGGATCTTTGATTCCAAGCTCGGCTTCCTTTAATTCCTTGAGATCCTTCTCCACTTCCCGCTTCTCTGCTTCCGTGGGGAGATGGGCATATTCGCCGCTCTCTACAAATTTTCTTATGGTTTCTTCCATGGCCATATTTTTCTGAAGCTCCTGCCACATGATTCCAAGCTTGGCTCCCTCAGGTATGGCCGGATTGTTCTTCACATTGTTGACTACGCTTAAGGAAGCTGCCACTCGTTCCGTTCTGACCTGCTGCACCTCTTCCTTGGTCTTGCAGTTTTTCAGCTTTTTTTCGTAGCTCTTCTGCTCGGCTTCGATGGCTTTTACTTTCTGGTAGGTCTGGGGATCATGCTTCTCCAGATACTCCATCTCCTCCCGGGTCAGCTTCTTGCCCGTTGCCAGCTTTGTGCGGATCTGGGAGGAAAGCTTGGCCGAACCGTCCGCCTGGGCCTTTCGAATCTCTTCCGCCTGCTGTGCCGTCGGATCGGTTAATTTCGTACTTCCGTCCGCAGTGAAATCATTATCTGCTTTCTTTTTCTGCCATTTCAACTGCATTTCCATATTTTTTGTATAAGTCCCCAGTGATTGTATCTTGGAAAAATCCAAAAGCTGCACCTCCCTCATGTGGTATCCTGTTTTGGAAATTCCTATGAAAATTTCCGGAAAAGATCCGGAAAAGATTTTGATAGGAATTTCGGGAAACGTTATATTCGTCCATTTTCATAGGATATTTTGGCTAAAATCTCATATTATCTTATTTATTACGCACTGACATCCACTGTTTTCCTCGGAAGAACAAGAGTATTGCCCGATTTCACAAGGGCATTATCCACAGATTCCCTTGTTACATTGTCCAAAATGCTTCTGTCAAAGGGCATGCCTAGCTGCCAGCCGGGATCGGAAGCCTTCACTGCGTCATAAAATGCCTGGCTGTACGCTCTCTCATACTGTCCCAGGGTCCATGTTCCTTTTAATCTGTCTTCCTTTGGAATGCTGAGCTGGAATGCACGGAAAACCTCGGATCGCTTTGTCGTGTCGCCGTTTGCCACACCATATTCCTGCAGGAAATGACGCTTTGTCTCGTCAAACATACTTTGACGGGCTTCCTCGGAAACATCTATAATCTGATGCCGCTCCGATTCCGGGATTCCATTTACTACCATTCCCGGCACAACGATGCCGCCCGGCCCCACAAAATCTCCGTCGGAATTGTACATCTTCATGACATTTCTCATGTAAGCCTTTTCTCCGCCGAACATCTCATACATCTTCTTTTCCCATGGCGACATTTTGGCGACTGCCCCACGGTGGTTCTCAAGGAAGTCCTTTGCCGCCGCCTTATACTGGTTGCTATTTGTATCAATCGTATAATTTCCGTAATTTCTAACTGACCTCAAACTATTAATGTTCATCAAGTCTCACACCCCTTTACAGATATATCGGCAGATATTCCCTGTTTGCTAACCTGTATTGGGGCATAATTACTGTTTATTTGCTAAAAAAGTCCTAAAAAGTATAAGTATGTGTCTGCTGTCCGGGGGTTCAGCCGGACATTTTTTCCTTTACTGCATTTTTCACCTTATGAATCAGCGGAACAAATCCTGTTTTAATCGCTGGCTCTGAAAATAGAGCAGCGCTTCCTGCTCCTGCATTCTTCTCTTTTCGGCGCTTTCTTCCATGATCTGTATATATTTCACACGGAGCCGGCGCTTTCTGGCCTGCTCTGCTTCGATTTGCTCCAGTTCCTCCTTTGAAGGTCCCGTGATTCTTCCGCTGCCAGTGACGGTGCAATTCCGTATATCTCTGTTTTCGTCCAGATTGAAGACATAGCTTTTTCCTGCCTGATGGGCGGCCACATCATAGCCGTAGGATGCTGCAACTGTGTTGTCCCACAGGTCGTAGTCTTCTTTCCATGCTTGCAGCTTTGCTACGATCTGCCGGGCATAGTCCGGGTCCGCATCCATTTTCTGCTGCAGGCTCTCCGGAATAATCACTGCGATTTTCCCGGCGCCGATGCTGCTGTAATTTCGCTGCAGATCACTGCGTGTCTGGGGCGGATTCGCACCTACGGGTCTCCAGTCATTTAGGGCGTCCGCACTCGTATCCGGTTGAAAATACTTCCAGAACGGAAAGTCATTTCTCTGCCAGTTTGCGGAGGAAATGTCGGCGTTTCCCACATGGGTTATGACCTTGTATTGTGAAAATGCATCCCCGAAGCTTGCGGCTCCTATTATTCCGGTGCTGTATGCCTTGCTGATGGCTGAAATATAGTCTGTGGAACCAGCCATTTTCTTTGCATATGCTATGCGAAAAGCGTTTGCTGCGTTTTTGTCGGTTATCTTACTTAGACGTTCCTCGTAGGTTTCTCCCATAAAGAGATTTGTTTCACTTCTGTTTTGCTCTGCAGCCGTTATTAGTCCCGGCGTGTTCGCCTGCCCTGCCGCTTTTCCTGCTGTCCTCTCTGCTGTTCTTGCTGCCGCAAGCTCTGCGAAGCTTGCTCCTTTGAGCCTGACGGATGTTTGATTCTGGCTCTGTTCTGCCAAATAGCGTTCTCCCAATTTATCGGCTGTCACTCCAATACCCATTCCTGCTTCTCCTTTCCTTAATCCGCACATGGTTTTTGTGCATAAAGGGATACCCGTAGGGTGTTTCCTTAATCCGCACATGGTTTTTGTGCATAAAGGGATATGCCCCAGGGCACCCTCTCTTTGCCTTACAGGCAAATTCACCTTGCCCGTAGGGTGTTTCCTTGATCTGCACATGATCTTTGTGCATAAAGGGATACTTTTCTATCCCAAAATACAACATCTAAAAATAAATAGGTTCTTATCTGTTATATCGGCAGAAATTCCCTGTTTTTTGGATAAATGGAACGAAAGGACTGCTTTTCGGATACGAAAGGATATGATTCTATTCTTCAAAAATATTTGCGGAAAAAACTTTTTTCCTCTCCATCTATTATAGGACATTCACATTCCCAAACAGAATTTCCATTTTCATGGTATTTCTGATAAAATTCGTAAACAGGTATGGAAAAATATCTACGTCCTGTCAATTTATGAGCAAAATAAGGATTCCCTCTTTTTCGTATGGAAATCATACATCTCCCTGGAGCATTCCTTGATACCTATAAGATTATCATTGTCATCATACGCCCCCTCAATGTCTACAGTTCCCGTTGAAAAATTCGTAAAGCCTGCGCCGCTTCGCCAATCATTAAAATACCGGACAATACTTCCGTTGTAAGTGTAGCAGTCTTTCTCCTTATCAAAAATCAAACCATAGGGCTCATATACGGCCATGTCCACAATTCCCGGCTTCTCAACAGCATCCGAATCCCTGCCGGATTGCGGCACTGTGTTTCGCTGTGGATGCTCATGGGCTTCTTTTGATGTACACCTTTCAATGCCCGTCAATGTTCCATACCCGGAAGCATTCGGCTTTTCATAATCTCGTACTGTGTAAATATCCACAGTGCCATTTTCATCTCCAAAGGTACGCATAGCACCGTGAAATTTGCCGCTGCTTAAGTCTTCGCCGTTAGAAGTTAGAATATCCCGAAAATACCGGACCTTTTCACCGTGATAATACCACTGATCCTCTTTTGTATCATAGGTGAGGCCGAATGCTTCATATTCCTCTGCCATTTCCTTAAGCTCTTCCTCTGTGGCCGGCTCCCCTGCTTGTGCCACAACCGGAGACGGATTTCGAATGGCCTCCAAATCACGGGCGGCAAATTCTTCTTCTGAGCATTCCGCTAAGCCTGTCAATGTCCCGCTCGGGTCAAAGGAGCCGTCATCTGCCCGCACAGAGGTATGAAGATCACGAATTGCATATACGTCTACTACCCCGTTTTCATTGAAAAAGCCTCTGCCGGCCTGGGAACCGTCTCCCAGGGGATAGTAGTCCTCAAACCACCGCACCGCTTTTCCCTTATAATACAGTTCATTTCTGTCCGCATCATAAACCATGCCAAAGGGCTCATAGATCTTAAACTGCTCTCCACAGGCAGTCTCATATGTGTCCGTTTTTTCCCCGTCCTCTGCTGCGGCGGCAAGGACAGGGGAAGCTTCCCTTGACAGCTCCGGGGCGGCTTCGGTGATCTGTGCCGTATTTTCATCCTGTAAGAGGGGTCCTGTGCCGTATCCGGCCATAACTCCCAGAAATGCCGTAATCAAAAAAGCCTGTGTTATGTTCTTTTTGTTTTTCATAAGAGAAATCTTTCCTTTCTTTAAATATACAAAAAGCATAACAGGCTTTTTTGTGATGGATTTGTAGTTTGTGTGTGATTTATGTGTACTTCTTGATTTGTATCTCTCTTTCGCTTTAAAAGATATTTTTCGCATTCTGTTTCCAGCCTTGGCAAGTTCAGGCAACGATTTCCACCTGCAAATGGTTCATCAGCGGCATATATTTTCCGATCTGCAGTGGGACAAAAAGCACTTTATCATCTATATTATATAAATTACGAATGTATTTCTTATCTGTTCATGCAGTAGCCATTGTAAAAGAAAACCGCACCCCAGAATCCGTATTGCAGACCCCGCACTCACTTCCATGCCGCCGCAGTATCCTCTGTGTCACATAAAGCCCCAGCCCGCTTCCCCCCGTTTTCCTGTTCCTTGACTGTTCAACACGATAAAAGGCATCAAACAGCTTCGGAATGCTCTCATCCGGTATCCGAGTCCCGGTATTTTCCACAGAGAAATGAAACCGCTCACATTCCATATGTCCGCAGATGCGGATGGCTGCACCCGGCGGCGAATATTTGACCGCATTTCCAATCAGATTGGAAAAAACCTTTTCCATCAGCATTTTATTGCCATTTATCCATACGAAAGGCGGCAGCTCCATAGATACCTGCAAGTCTTTCCCCGCTATCAGGTCTTCCGTCTCATTCAAATAATTCCGAATCACCTGTACACAGTCAAATTGGTCCCTCTTAAAGTCCGCCCCTATGGTGTCCAGCCTTGATATGGTAAGTATCTCCTGCACCATTGATTCAAGAGTATTCGCAGTCTCCAGGGATCTGGCAAGGTATTTTTCGTGATCCTTATAAGCCCCGATTCCCAGAAGCATCCCCTCTAACTGTCCCTTAATGACAGTAACGGGTGTCTTCAATTCATGGGACACGGCGGAAAAGAAATCCGTCCTTGCCTGTTCCAGCTTCTTTTCCCGCTCAATATCCTCCTCCAGCTTTTTGTTCGCATCCTTAAGGCCAGACAGGGCTGCAGACAAATTGCGGGACAGGGAATTCAGGCTTCTCCCCAGCGTGCCCAGCTCGTCCGTTCTTCTAATGTCAATCTGCCAGTCCAAATGAAGCCCGGACATTTCCTCGGATATACGGCTGATTTCCAGTACGGGCTTTGTGATCAGCCGGGAGTACAGCCAGGATGCCCCAAATGAAACCGCAAGGATAACAAAAAGCAACAGGGGCAGAATGTGCCGAAATGCCTGCCGTATTTCCGCAACCTGCTCCGCCTTTCCGTATACCATAAGCATATAGACCCCATGGCTGTCAGAAAAAGAAAAATAATAGCTGTTCGATAAAACAGAATCGCTGTCATAGGATTCATACACCGCCGTCATCGCTGCCTCCTCCAATACAGCCTCCTGGTGCCCGGCAGGGATGGGCACCTGCCTGCCGTCCTCATCAAATAATTCAACGGAATATATATCCGTATTCTTAAGGAATTGTTCAAACAGGCCCCCGCTGTCCAAAAAAGCCGTCTCTTCCAATTCCGAAAGAAATACCTGTGTCTGTTCATCCAAAACCGCATTCAGCCTGCCAGAATAGGTTCGGGGCATCAGCCATGCCAAAAGAGCGTACACCAGCAGGGATATGCACAGCAGCATGGCCGCCGTTATGAAAAATACTTTTGCAAACAGGCTGCTTTTAATTTTCTCTCTCAATTCTGTACCCTACCCCTCTGACCGTCTGAATAAAGCCGATTCCCAGCTTTTTGCGAAGATTTTTAATGTGTGTGTCAACCACCCGTTCATCGCCGTAAAAATCATACCGCCACAGCTTATTCAGCAGGTTCTGCCTTGTCATGATGCGTCCCTGATGGCTCAAAAGCTCTCTTAAAACTTCAAACTCCCGCTGTGTCAGTTCATAAGCAGTTCCATCTACGACCGCCGTATAATTATCCAAATCCAGAACTAAATTCCGATAGGAAATGGTCTTATGGCCCTCTTCCCCCATCCGGCCGCTCCGCCTGAGAACAGCCGCTATTTTGCGGATTAAGATTGGGAGGGAAAATGGCTTTGTAATGTAATCGTCCACCTGCAGATCCAGACCCCTGATCTGTTCCTCCTCGCCGCCCAATGCGGTAAGCATAATGATCGGCACCTGTGACTGTTTCCGTATAAGCTCACATACCCCAAAGCCGTCAATCTTCGGAAGCATGATATCCAGCAGAATCAAATCGTACCTGCCTTTCCCAAACAGGTCTATTGCTTCCATGCCATCGCCGGCGGCAGTAACTCCATAGCCGGCTTCTTTCAGAAATTCCTTAAGAAGCTCCTGGATGTCCTGATCGTCTTCAACAATTAAAATATTTTGCATAGAAATGCCTCCTGTGCTAATGCATTTAATTAAGCCTGAGGAAATCATACTATATTTTTTTGTGTTTTGTGTGTAGTTTGCTGAAATTGATAGGATTTTTTCCACTCTCGGCGGGACCTCCGGGAATACATCCCGCCGTATAATCCCTTTTTCTTCCAATTTGTTTTTTGAATGTCATAAACAAGATAGAATTACAGACTGCCCAATGATATAATTTGAATATACCTCATTTTATTTTTTGTCAAGTTTTCTTTGAAACTACACCCGTTTTATCCAACTCTACCGTTGGTAGGTGTTCATTTTTATGCCGGATTTATATAATTTACCGCAAGCAGGAGGGCCAAGTAATGAATCAAATTAAGATTGGAGCTTTTATTTCCCAACGCCGGAAAGCAAAAGGCTGGACGCAAAGCCAGTTAGCAGAAAAACTGGAAGTAACCGATAAGGCTGTCTCAAAATGGGAAACGGGACGGTCTATGCCGGATTTATCTTTGTTTCTTCCATTATGCACGCTTTTAGACATTACTTTGAATGAACTGTTTGCAGGTGAATGCATTGCAGAAGAAAAGTTGAAAGAAAAAGCAGACGAGGTACTGATGAACGTGATTACAAATTGGTTAGGACATGACAAACGGGAATTAAAAGAATATGATACAGCTCCCCCAAATATCTTAGAGGTTGAAAATGTTTCCAAACTATATGAAACAGAAAATAATTCCGTATCAGCCGTAAATGATGTAAGCTTTCGGATACCGCACGGCAGCTTTGTTGGAATTATGGGAGCTTCCGGTTCCGGGAAGACAACCTTGCTTCATTTAATAGCCACAATAGATAAGCCGACAAGTGGAACAATACGAATTAACGGGCAAAATATAGTAGATATACCGGAAGAAGATACCGCAGAATTTCGCCGCAGACATTTAGGTTTTGTGTTCCAGGAATACAATTTGCTTGAAACTTTGACTGTCTATGAAAATATTGCACTTGCTTTGACAATAAAAGATGTTTCCAAAGAAAGTATTCGTCCAATGATTCAGAGTTTATCTGAAAAACTGGATATATCGGCAATATTAGATAAATTTCCATATGAGATATCGGGAGGACAACGGCAGCGCTGTGCCTGCGCCCGTGCCCTTGTGGTAAATCCCGACATTATACTTGCGGACGAGCCTACCGGAGCACTGGATTCCCATGCTGCCAGACAGCTTTTAGATACATTTGCCATGCTTTGCAGAGAATACGGTGCAACAATATTGATGGTCACACATGATGTTATGGCAGCCAGCTATTGTGACAAAATTTTGTTTATGAAAGACGGCGAAATAAAAGCTGCCTTAAACCGGGAGCAGGAAAACAAACAGACCTTTTTTGCAGATATTTTGAAGAAAATAGAATGGATAGAGGGAGAAAGCCATGATGTACTTGAAGCTGTCAATCCGTAATGCCAGGCGGTCTTTTATAAATTATCTTTTATATACTGCCGCCATGACCGTCCTTTTGGCGATTATAGAGGTATCTGACTGCATAGCCATTATAGGTGAATCATCCGGTTTCCATGCAATTTCTCTGCCCTTGCTAATAGCAGTAATCCAGATAGTTTTAGTTGGATATATAGACACTTTCATGCTAAAGCAGCGGGCAAAGGAATTTGCAAACTATTTATTGCTGGGTATGGAAAAAAAGAGAGTAACCCGTCTGTTTCTATGCGAAGTCTTACTGATTGGCTTTTTCTGCTATCTGGCAGGCACAGCCATAGGTTTTGCCGTCTATGGATTTTGGTATTTCCGTGAGCCTTTACACGAAATGAATCATTGGGGATTCCTTTATGGTAAAAGTATGTTTTATACTTTTATGTTTTTTGGCTTTATTGAAGCAGTGTGTTCTTTTCGATTGCGGAAGCGTTTAAGCAAGCTTAAAATAAGGGAGCTGATGTATGAAAAAAACCGCAGTCAAGGTATAAAAAATATTGGGAACTATAAAAAATGGGGAATTATCTTCCTTTTGTGTTTTGTGTGCCTAATTGGCTGCATATGCGGAATTGTTTTTCTGCCGGAAGTCTATCTTGTTTATCCTGTATCTGCTGCAGCAATACCCTTGATCCTATCTGTCTTTGCCTTTTACAAATGGGTGTTTGGCTGTCTATATGCCCAAAGGAGAATGAAATCCGTTAAAATATACCAAAAAGACATACTGTATATCACGGCAAATATTACATCAGACTTCAAAACGTCTGCTATTGTAAATACTGTTTTTTGTGTATGCTTTTTATTTTCAGCCTGTTCTTTCATAACCGGAATCTTGATGCTACAGCCGGAACTTCAGCTTTTTGATATGGCTATGCAGCGGTGGATGGGAACTTCACAAATATGTATCTGTATCGTGTTTTTGGTTATTTATTTTTCGATACTGTCTTTGCAGCAGATGATAGAGGTCAGGCAGAATTCAAAAAACAATCAGATCCTACACTATCTGGGAAAAAGCAATAAGCAAATAGAAAGGCTTGTGAATCAGCAAACGGCAATTAAGCTGACCGCTCCAATGATAATGGCTTTATTGATTCTTTTATTCTGCATACCATTGCTGAATGGAAAAATGAACTTAATACTGCCGGCTTCCTTGAATAACATTCTGCTCAAATTAGCCGGTAAATTTGGAGCGTGTATTATCATTTTTTATATTTGCTATTTTGGAATTGTCAGTGCCATGAGCAAACGGTATATAAATCCCTCTGCCTGAAAGCAGCAAATAAGAGACGAATGAAATACCACAATATAAAATTGCCGGCAAGATCCTGATTTCTCCCCGGCTTGACAAAAGTACAACATCATGTTATATTTTTATTGTCAACACGATGTTATACATTAAGTCCAGCTAAGAAATGTCAAGTGTTTATCAGAAATATTTTCTGCTGGACGGTAAAGTTGCGAAATCGTACGAGAGGAACTTTCATGAGTGCACTTTCGAATGAAAGTTTCTCTCATAGGTGTGCGCTGAAGTGACTTTACCCTTTAGTACCGTTGCGTAGCAACTTAAATAGGAGGACCGAACTATGGTAAATCAGTTATCCGATGCCGAACTTGAAATTATGAAAATCGTATGGGAGAACCCACAAGAAGTAACGCTGTTCCCCTATATCATGGACGGACTGGCGGCCAGGGGGAAGCCCTGTCAGAAGAACACGCTCATCGTGCTCCTGTCACGGCTGATGAACAAAGGCTTTTTGAGCGCAAAAAAAATCGGGCGCCGCAACGAATATACTACGCTTGTTTCCGCAACAGAATACCAGACAGCCCAGACGAAGCATTTTCTGGATAAGATCTATGAGGGAAGCGCAAAGGGTCTGGTGTCGAATCTGATTATGGGAGACCTGCTGACGGACGAAGAATATGAGGATCTGAAGCAGCTTCTTAAGAAAGGGAAAGAGCAGCCATGAACACTGTTTTGAAAATCTTCCTGTCCATGTCCTTTTCCGGCAGTCTGCTTATTTTGGTTCTGCTTTTGGGAAAACGCCTCTTGCAAGATAAAATCAGCCGACAGTGGCAGTATTACATCTGGCTTATTGTCATTTTGCGGCTGCTGCTCCCCTTTGGGTCAAAAACAAGCCTGTTGGGGGAAACCTATGTGTCTGTGGAGCAGGCAGTAACCCAGGCCGCTTCTTTCCCTCAGCAAGGCTCTCTGCTTCATGCCTTATTGAATGAAATCCATCTGCCCCGAAACGGAATCTACTACGGGATGCCAAAAGAGCACACCTTAGCAGACAAAGTCCTGCAACCTTTAAAGGATATGAATGAATCCACAAAATATGCTCCCAAAAGCGATTCCATTCCTGACAGCAATCTGGCAGACGGACAGGAAAATTCAAATTCTCTGTCCAGGGATTTGGCAGAGGCTCCCCCGCTTCAAGATATGAAGTCACTGCTTATCAGGCATATCTGGCTCATTTGGCTGATGACTGCCCTTGGTATGCTCATACGGAAAATAACCATCTATCAGAGCTTTGTACGGTATCTCAATGCCGGAGCGTCACCGGTTTCCCATATGGACATTTTGGATCGGCTCTTTACTGCTGCAGAGGAAGCCAGAGTAAAAAAGCCGGTAGAGTTAAGTGTCAATCCGCTGATTTCATCGCCGCTTCTGATTGGTTTTTTCCATCCTTGCATTGTGCTGCCAAGTGCGGATATTCCCGAAAAGGATTTTCGGTATATTGTGATGCATGAACTGACCCATTACAAGCGGCGGGATATGTTTTACCAATGGCTTGTGCAGCTTACGGTCTGCCTGCACTGGTTTAATCCCCTTGTACATCTCATGTGCCGGGAAATTGCAAAGGCCCGTGAATTTTCCTGTGATGAAGCAGTCCTTGCAAAAATGGGGCATGAGCATGCACAGGACTACGGAAAGACCTTACTTGATGCTATGGCAGCCGCAGGGACATACAGAGAACATCTGGGGGCTGTCACTTTAAGCGAAAATAAGCAGTTATTGAAAGAAAGGTTAGGTGCTATTATGAATTTCGGAAAAAGTTCAAAACCAATCCGGCTTTTGTCTGGTGTGCTGACCCTGTGCATTATCCTCGGCGCATCATTCATTGGCATTTACTCCGATGCCGCAGCGTCCGGGCAGATACAAAGCAGCCCCCGGGTATTGGAATTGAACGAAAAAGACATGGCTCCCTCAAAAGAGGAAACAGATAAGAATGACGTAGTTTCCTCAAAAGGGGAAACGAATGCAAACGATGTGGTTTCCTCAAATGAGGAAACGGATGATGTTGATGTAGCTTCCGAAAAAGGGGAATCTGAAAAAAACAATGAGTTGTACGCTTCCCAGGCGGAGCAGTACTATGAAGCCGGCAGTATACCTCTGTTCCAGATTGTTTTCTCCCGGCTGGACGAGGATGTGCAGGAAGAATGGCTGGACAGAATTTATGCTGAAAGGAATATTGCGTTTTTTGGAGCTGCTGTCAATCTATTAGATGAGGATTGTGCCTTAATCCGGCGTGCTGCGGAAAAAGCCTATCAGGATCACAATGCGGCTTTTTTCTCCACCCTGGCCATGCACATGAGTAAGGACTTGCTGGAGGAATGGCTGAATAAAGCACTGGAGGATAAAGATTGGAGCTCCCAGTCCATATTATTCCATGCACTGGATCGGGACGATGAATTTGAGGAACAGGAAAAAATATGGGAAAAAGCACAGTTAGAGGCATACGAAGCGGTTGGCGTTACGATGGTTGGTAAGAATTATTACTACCAGGGGCAGCTTGTTCATATCTTTCTGGACATCCGATCCAACAAGTCCTTTTACACGTTGGATGTAAACCCGGCCGGAACTGTAGATATCAAGATTATCCGCAATGGGGATAACGAAATCACAGGGGCTGCCTATATGACTGAGGCAGAAGCGGCTGAATTGTTTGGCTATGAGAGCGAGCAGGAGGAAGAGACGCCGTTTGGCAATAGGAATTAGCTGTAAATTATATCTGCCAGTAGTCCATACCGGAAGCTCCTGTGCAGACTTTTGAGGATATTTTTTCGAGGGTGCAAGTTCAGAAACAGAGACGTAGCGGCCCCCACTGAGTATTCTGGGCTTGTGCAATCGGGAAAATAGAGCGAAATATTTTTGCAAGATTTTTAGTACGGACTGCCAGCGTCATGACATTGATGGTCGTGAGTACTCATTTTCAAGCATTCCGATTTCTTCAATGGATAATCTTGGTACAAACTCGCAAATTTCTTCTATAGTGAACTTCCCGGATTTCAGCATTTTCGTGGCTGTTCTAACCGCTTCCTCCTTAGCCTTTTTTTCAGCTTCTTCTACAGCCGCTTTTGTAGCCTCTCCTACAAGCTTATTAATTTCCGGCTCCATAAGTTCCAGTAATGCGTTGCACACACTATCACCTCCTCGTAATTCATTAGCAACATGGCGATTGGCTCTGACACTTACCTCCAATACGCTATCCGCAAGCTCCCTTTCCTGCTTCTGGGTAAGCGTATTCACATGCTTTAACAATTCTTTCATATCCTGTTTCTCCAATTTATCAGACAGGGCTTTGAGCCATATGTGATTATTTTTATCCAGCTCTCCCGTAACAATAATCTGTGTTGGGAAAAGAATATTGTCCAATATATAATATATCCCATGATATGGATTTGTTACCCGGATACCATGCCTTTCAAAATAATCAAATAAACCTGCCGGCTTTCGATCCCTGACTATGGAAACCGTAATATCTTCTGCCGTTCTTTCGTCTACGGCTGCCCCGTATGCCTTATATAAGCTGGCATATGCTCCTGATTTATAAAATACATCTATATCCAGATGATCCTGCGGTGACTTATACTCCATGATATTATGTCCTCGAAACAGCTTTCCCACTTCATTCTCAATCTGAATATGACGCTCCTTTTTAATAACCAAAAGGTCTATGGCCAATGGCTTCGTATTTAAATTGTATTCTTTCTCATAAATCAAATCAGCCCGGTTACTGGCCAATTCCAGATTCATGGCCGCCACAAATCCCGGGTGCCATTGAACCTCAATATCATTCATATGTATTTGTTCCCTTTCTTAAATTATAGCAGATTCCAACATTTTTACAACTGTGTCATTCCATCTTCTCACCCTCCCTCAAACAGTTTGCAGTATTACAGCCACTTAAAATTTTTGAAAACTATGACCGAATCGGCCTGTGAATAAAAAGAAGCTTGAATCATATTCTTACGCTCCTGGCAGCAAGTGCTTGGACCTGTACAGAATAGATACGAAATTTGATACATTTTATAATATGGTACCAGGGTCAAAATACCTTTTAACCCCAATATCATAATATGCAGTCTATATAAAAAAATCAATCCGTTTTTATAGACAAAAAACGACAATCTATGCAGGCTGGAAACACTCTTTCAGATTCCCGGCCTGCAGCCTTATTGATACTCCCAGTCTGTTTTCAGCTTTTTCATATTGCTGCTTTCATAATCACCGCAGCAGCGCCATACTCCCGGTCAATTTGTTGACTTTCTTTTTGGGACCGCAGATAGCAACTCCAAAATAACTCAGCTCACTTTCCGAAACCTCCCCCATCTTTTCCGAAAATTCCTCATAGGTCTTGCAGCCCTGAGCCAGATCCGAAAAGTCCACCACGGTCAAATCCGAAAATTCCGGTTCATACAGCCTTTCACGAATGTTCTTGAGCATATGCGCATCTCCCTTTAGGATCGGCACCGGAAATTCGATAATTCCCAGATGAGCGTTCCCTGTGCTGTCATACACATCCGTACCCACCACCTCCGGCATCTGCTTTCCCAGTGTGATGCCCATGATGGCCGCCGTATTTGCTATAATGCCAAGGGGCAAGTTCTCATCGATGACCATAACACATTTCTCATTTTGTAAATCCATTTTTCATATCCTCCTTTTTCAGCTGCTGCGCAACGGTAAAATTAACGTCCAGCAAAATATTTCTAGTACAACGAAAATTAAGTTTTGGATAGTTTGACGCAGAATATTTTTCTGAGAGTGCTGCTTCACAAACGCAGTCGTAGCGGTGGCTACGGCGAGGCTTGGGGAGTAGTGCTATCAGGAAAATAGGCAAGTCAAACTGCCAATAACTTAATATTCGTTGTACTAGTAAACACTTGACACTTCCTAGCTAAGTTTCTGGTCGAATATCTCCCGGTAAATACCCGGAGCCAGCCCTAAGAATTGATTGAAATAATTCGTAAAATGGCTCTGATCGGAAAATCCTGTCCGCATAGCGGCCTCCACAGGCGCAATTCCCTCTGCCAGCAGCTTTTTGGCT
Source organism: Clostridia bacterium (assembly GCA_910574255.1). Classification (GTDB taxonomy): domain Bacteria; phylum Bacillota; class Clostridia; order Lachnospirales; family Lachnospiraceae; genus Laedolimicola. Next base: position 7,401 of record CAJTAK010000021.1, on the reverse strand, counting down.
TCATTAATGCGGATCGTCTCAAGATAGCGATAGGGCGTAATCCCCTTTGACTTTGTAAATGCACGCAGCAGTGTTGATTTGCTGAGCCCCGCATGGCGGCAGATCTGATCCAGATAAATGTGCTCCATAAAATGCTGCTCTATGTATTCACAGGCTTTCTCAATCTCCTGCCTGCACTCAGGAATGCAGCTTTCAAAGGGCTGCCCATGCTTCCGGATCAGCAGCGAAATCAGAAAAAGCAGCATTTCCTCTTTTCCAAAATCCCCGGTCCCTTTCATAACCAACTCATGAAGCGGACGCAGGTAGCAGGCAGCCTCCTGATCAGAAATAACATTCTCCGAAAAGCCCGGAAGCCCTCTTTTTCCGGTAATCTCCTCTGCCAGAACAAGCATGGTTTCTTTGGGGATATTAAAACCACGATAATCAAAAGTCCCGCCGTCGCTCTGGGCACAGGCATGATTGTCCCCCGGATTAAAAAGCACGATGCTGCCCTTTTCTATGGAATATTCCTGATTTCTGCAGGAAAGCCTGCGCATGCCGTCCTCCACAAATCCTATGACATAATGCTCATGGAAATGGTTGGGAAAAGGCTGTACAATTCCCTCAAAACGGTATGCTTCAAGCCTCAGCTCGTCATCATAGACCACTGTCCTAATCTCTTTTTTCATGTAAATCTCCATTCCAGTTCCGTATCAGCCGGTCACTGCAGCCTGCATTTGTAAATTCTTCTATAAGCTGACTGGATGTTACTGCTTATTACAGTTATTTTACCTCTTATTTTTTACTTCGTCTTGTAAAATATCTTCATTTTACATCTTGACAATTGCTGGATTTTGTTTCATTATATAGCTTGCTATGTATTTAAGATGAATACCTTGCACGATGAAGTCAAATGGACATGCCAGCATGTCCTCTTGGCTCGTTGCCCGCAGGAATAAAATGTTGTCTCAAAAAATTCATTATCAATTAGCAGTCGGATTTCATAAGATGCGAAAGCACCTCCATTTTTCTTTGCAAGAGCTTTAACGTCCTGCGGATTTGATACCCGGTTGTACTTCGGCAGCGCCCGTACATTTTCCCGATTTCCTGTTGTGTGTAATCTCCGAAAAAGTAAAGGAAAATCATTTCCCGGTTTCTCTCTGGCAGAGATAACAGGGCAGCGGCAAGCTCCCCATTGGTGAGGATAACTGTCTGACCGCATATCGTAACGGGGTATTCTTCATAGGGTGCTTCAAAATATTCGTCTGTTGTGCCTAAAGGGTAAAACTTTTCTTCTGTGAGGTATTCAAGGGATATTTCCTTTTGCCGCCGTCTGCTCCTGTCACGCCATGCGTTGATAGCCGCAAAGCGTATGACGGTCTTGCAATAACCATTGAAAGTATACATGATGTGTTCTCTGTATGCTTCTGTGCAAGGCATAAATGATTCCCCCTTTCTCCCACATAGGGCGTTGCATGGTTTACTGTTACTTTTTTATAATTCAGAGGGGCAATAGCACTCAAGCTGTCGCCCCCGCTAAACTCTAAACTCAAAAATTTATAATTTAATTTTATAAATATCTGCTACTTCATTTTCAAAAGAAAAGCTCCGTTCATACACGCCGCCATTTTTTTGTATAACTTTTATTGACGCTGCATTTTCTTTTTCAACAGATATATGAAGTTCTTTCATTTCTGCTTCTTTAGCCACTTGGAGAAGTTGATATAGCATTTCTGTCGCATATCCCTTTTTTCTTTCAGATGGACGTACACTATACCCACAATTCCCTAAATCTTTCAAAAATTCATTCAGCGTATGTCTTAAATCAATAATTCCGATTATCTTGTCATCACTTTTTCTTAAAGCAAAAAAAGTATCCGTAACTACCCAATTTTCATTTACCGTTTTGGGATTCGTGTTTAGCGTTACAGAGGATAGCCATTCCTCGTAACTTTCTGTCTTGTCAAAAAGCTCACTTCCGTAGATAATTTCTTCTCCATGTTGAAAATGTTCCTTTCGATAATCAAGTGCTTTTTCTTTTAGCCCTAAAGTTGGTCTTACCAAAACAATATCATTTTTCATGCTGAACCTCCTCCGGCAATAATAGCCGCTTTATTTCATTTATTATTTGATTGGGAATATCTTTATCCATTTTCATCAACTTGCTATACATTCGTACTCCTTGATATGCAAAAATAATTACATTGAAAATTGATTCCGGGTTCACGGAATTAAATTCTTTCGTATCAATTCCGTAGTTGATAAGCTCTATCCATGTTGATTTTGAAATTTTGTACTGTTTTTTCACTGAATTATCTTCTTTAGAAACCGCTGGATTACTATAAAATTCGTAAATAGCAAGGCTTAGAGAATTTTCGTAATCAATCATTTCTGTTGCATATCTTGAAAGAAGTTCCTCTAATATCGTGGTAGCTGGAACGTGCTGCTCAATTTTAGTAAATACTTCACTTTTTTGCTTATTGGAAAAAGCATTAACTATCTCCAAAAATATCTGCTCGGTACTTTCATAATGGCGGTATAGTCCTCCACGGCTAAGTCCCGTAAACTCGCAAATATCTTTCATAGTTACATCTTTAAATCCCTTTTCCGCAAACAGTTGATATGCCTTTTCTCGAATGTCCTGTTTTGTCTTATCTCCTTTCAAGCTCACATTATCACCTCTTTTCTTTTGCAACACTTGTGTCGCTTTCTATTATGCGTCATTTGTGTCGCTTTGTCAAGAATAAGTATAGAACAAATTGTAAAAATAAGTATGAATGATGGGGATTCCATAGTAGTCGGCACTGTGCGTAATGTGCATAACTTGCTGTCTTATGGAGTTGTGGGAAAGTCTGTTTGCAGAATGTGGGAAAGCTGCACTTTAGCTTTTCCATGTTCTGTGAACGGACTTTTCCATGACGGAATAGCAAGTTATACACATTTCCACGGTGCTTGCCTTTTAGTCTTTAGCTTCTTTGGTTGGAATAGTGTGGTGCTGGCGGTCTATCTCTTGTTTTCGGTTGCTTACTTCTTTACCGTACATGAGCATTTACTTATGGCATGTCATTTGCCCGTATCTATATCTACTCCGGACCTGCAATGGGCCTGCTGTTTGTATTTATCAACGCCATCCAGTCTACCGGGTCCGCACTTCCGGCGCTGATTCTCTCCGTCAGCCGTCAGGGAATCATTTATCTTCCGGTTCTGTTTCTATTCCGGAACATTTTTGATTCCGCAAGGATGCTGGCGGCGGCTCAGCCCATTACGGACTATCTGTCCACGGCCCTTGCGATTATACTGTTTGTATTTACTTATCGCAAATATTTTCCAAAATCAGCGGAGCTTCAGCCTGATTAACGCATACACTTACACGTCAGAGACAAATTTGCTGCCTGGCAAATTCCTCAATCTTTTGTAAAATGCGTAATACTTGCCCGGAGGGTAAATCATTCTCCGAAAATGATAAGCCGGATAAAGCAACAGGCTGAAACTCCTGTAACTTATCCGGCTTTTTACGTCTTCTGTACAATATTTTATTTTCTTACCGCTGATTCGGAATACTTTTCCGGTTAAAAATTTTTCATAAAAACCATTTTGGGGAATAATGATACGTTTGATATATGATTATCCCTGCTGAATCCTATGCTCAAACACGCAGAGCACCAGCACACTGACAATACATCCTGCCATTACGAAAATTTCCATCCTCTCTCCTCCTTTTCTCCTGCTCTTTCATCATCCAAAATTCTTTTTCCGTCAGAGTCTCCAGCTTATCCGGGTACATGGCCCCATATAACCGCAGCGCCTCATACAATTCAGATTTCATGGCTATGCCCCTTTCCGCTTTACATCTCTTGTTGTTTGTAATATAATTATAATCAAAATTATTGCTTAAGTTAGCAACCCCCATTTCAAATGGGGGTTTAGATTTTACCCCTCCGGGGATTATTACTGGTTCCGCCAGAGGCGGGATTTCGCAGTACCATTATTTCTGGTTGCCCTCCTATGTAGGGCTCACTACTTTCTTCCGTCCTCTAGTTTATCATTCTCTTCTTGTTCCTGAATGTATCTGCGTACTGTCTCTTCATTCACATTTCCCACTGTTGAAACGTAATATCCTCTTGCCCAGAAATGTCTATCCCCATATTTACTTCGATACTCTGGGTGTCTGTCAAACAACATCAGTGTACTTTTACCTTTTAGGTATGACATAAATTCCGAAATACACATTTTGGGCGGTATCGCCACATACATGTGAATATGATCCACACATACTTTCCCATCGATTAACTGTACCTGTTTCATCTCACATAGTTTCTTAATAATTTCCACTATGTCTCTTTTTGTTTCTCCATACATAATTTTTCTACGATATTTTGGAATAAACACTATATGATACGTGCAATTCCAACGAGTATGTTGTATACTTTGATTATCCATTTTGGATACCTCCTATGTTTTGATATGGCCTGCGAAACCAATATCATTGTAACATAGGAGGATTTTTTTACTCTAGGTAACGCTACGGCTTTGCCTCGGCCCCCATTTCAAATGGGGGATATAGATACGATTTCATTATCGAATCCAATATTTCAGCATTCTGCTCTGTCAATGGTGACATATCTAATATTTCTTGGGCTTTATCTTCTAACATTTCAATATTATACATAAAATATTTCACCTCTCAATTATTATTTTTTCAAATTATACTACTCTCAAAAAGAAAAAGCCATACCATCACTGACACAGCTTTCTCTCTAATAAAATAATATTACAACGACCAATCTTTAACCCGAAGCACTCCCAACCCAAGCAAAAAACAAATCCCATCCTTTACACCTTGCATATAAGTTTCCTCTAGCTCATAATTCTCCTTTTCAATCTCCTTATCATAATATTGGTGTACAATATCCTGCTCTTCTTTATCCAACTTTTTAAGCAGCATGTCAACTATACTTTCACCCTTTTGTTGCTGTTGGCATAGTTCTATGTACTCTAAATTATCTCTATTAACACGCTCTAAGGCAACATCAATCCTGGAAGTAATTAAATTCTTCCAACTGTCACGGCTGTTTTTAGCTGTTTTCTCAGTCCATTTTGTGTACTCTCCCATAAATTAATTTCCTCCCCAATCACACACAAACTATCACATCATCTTCATTAATATAAAGTTGTCCATCGTTGACAATTCCATTGATACAGCAGCATTCCGCATTCAAATCTACAAAACACATTCCATTTCCTGTAAATTCCTTATGCTTACCATTCTCCCATGCGTCAATGTCGGTCAATTTATAATCAAATAACAAGAATTTCCTATCTTCTGGTGATAAATCTCCCCACCGCATACCCTCATAATCCTTTTCCCATGCCCTGACTACATTCACAAAATCCGACCACTGAACACCATCACAAGCATTAAGATCACTTGCTGTCTGTTCTGCATCATCACAATCTATCGCTTCAACTTCCCTATATCCATGCCTGGCTACTTCTACTATGTATCTTTTCATACTGATTATTCCTTCCAAAAATAATTTAAATATATCATTTTCACATTAATGCATATATACCGCTTCATATACGCCTATAATTTTTCTTTGTCCCTCTGCATAGCTCTTACAATTTTCAATAATTTCCTGAACCTCTTTTCTTCTCAGCAAACCAAAATCATCTGCTAATACTTTTAGCTTTTTCTTTTCCTCTTTGCATAAAGTTCTCATTCCTGCTATACCTAATCCTCCCCATTAATTATTTACAAATTTTGTCCATTAATTCCTGTAGCCTTTCTCTTCCGTCCTGAATGTAATATAAATTCTCTCCAATCCTTAAATGTTGCTTCTTCTCGTGTGCCATAATAACCTTTTGCTCATAAAGGCTCATTCCAAACAGTATGCCAGTACAAAACGCTTGACTCTCTAATAACTCTTTCAATATTCATTCCTCCATGTTTTAAAATATTTTTGTTCACTTTATTCTTTCTCTTATTTATCCAACTTTCCCCCCTCTTCCTGCTTTCTTAATTAATATTTTTCCATGCTTCTATATTTAATAACCTATTGACTTTCTACAATCTTCAAATACTTATAGAGTGTTGGCCTGCTAATACCAGACAATCTTGATAACTCAGATAAGTTGATACTTCCCCTTTGAAACATTGGATAATACTTCAAAAAATTATATGGCAATGTAGCAATTGTAGTTTGTGGTCTTCCTAATTTCACCCCCTTTGCTTTTGCGTTCTCCATTCCTGATTTAATCCTAGCTGTAATAATATCTCTTTCCAATTCTGCAAATACTCCCCACATCAACATCATTCCTTTGCTAATTGCGTCCAATTCTTTTCCTGGGGAGCAATCAATTGTAATGCTGCCCGCAATCACAAGCTTAATTTGTTTTTCTTGTACCTTTTTAATTATCTCGCATAATTTTTGCGTGCTTCTTGTTAATCGACTCACTTCTAATGATGTTATAGAATCGCCAGGCTTTACTATCTGCATCAAACGATTTAATTCTTTCCTGTCATCTTTCGCCCCGCTTTCATATTCAAAAAAGATATTGTCCTCTTTAATTCCCATATTTTTCAATTCTCTTTTTTGCCTGTTTATATCCTGTTTGGATTCATTAGTAGAACAACGTGCATAACCATACTTCAATTTTAAATCACCCCACTTTATTTCTTTACTACTAATTACTTCTCCAAAATTTCCAGCAACACACACAAAATGTAAAAGAAAAGCCGACTTTTATTTCCTTTACAAAAACAATGCTGATTTGTTACAATTTCCATGAAAAATCACACTCTTTAAACTGTAAATAAAGTCACTTGATTTCCTTTACAATATTCTCAACATCATTTTCAGCTATTGTATTTTTCTCTACTTTCACATAAACTAAAGATAGAAACATGCTCATTTTCCAAGATACACAATAAATTTTAGGGAGTTGATTGTGATAGATATAGAAATTAGAAAACCAAACCAAATAAAAGAATTTCTCAACAAATTATATAGCAAATTAGAAGATATACTATTTTCCATCATCCAGAAGTTACCGGAACGCTTTATCCCCTCTATACTCATGGACTGGATGGAGCGATATTTAAACAAACGTATTTCCAAACTACAACAGGAAACAATCAAACAAAATTGGAAAAACGTCTATCTCCAAAAAGCCGTTAATGAAATCCATAATAAGCAGCAGGACATAAAGAAAGCACCTTCAGATGATTGATTCATCCGTTGGTGCTTCTCAAATTTAACATTTTTATTTTCCGACTGAACAAGTTGGATTGATTATCAAAATGTTAAGTTACCAATCTACTACACTTTCTGTAGCTTTCTTTCTTCCATTTCCTTTAAAAAGGCCCTTCCACCCTCATTATAGAAATTGATTTTTTCCTGCTTTGTCATATCTTTTGTA
>CAJTAK010000020.1:27448-83413 GCA_910574255.1 Clostridia bacterium | reverse complement strand
GTTTTTTGATTTTACCAACTGTCGGGTCAGTAATAATCTAAATTTACTTGAGGTATTCTTTTGAGTCAATTCCCTTTACTCTTTAAAGTATACAGGAAGCTCCTTCCAATATTGTATACAAATCTATATTATGCTTTAGCGTTACTTTTTATCTGTTTCACCCTGCAATGAATATAGGGCTCTTCTTTTCCATTTACTTTAATCATAACATTCTCTTTACTTGTTAGATAATCTTTCTGATACAAATATTCTGCTAATTTCCGGTTGTATTCATTATGAAACAATTTTACTGTATGACGCCGTGATCTATCTGCTAAAGGCTTATAAACACCCCCTAAAGAATTAAACTTTTCACTTAATTCGGCCCTGCTAAATATTTGTATTTGGTTTAATAATAACTGATGGCATTTCTCGTTTGGCAGTAACTCCCATGCAGTATTCACAATCTCTTTTTCCAATGGAATTGTCATTTCACGGATTACAAATGCCATTTTCTCAGTAATGTGATTTTTCCCTATAGCTTCGATGATTACCTTTTTCTCATTTTCTGTTAATTTATTTGAATCCAGTAACTCTTCTACGTGTGTTTCATCCAATTCATAACTTTCAATCTGCCTGATAAAATCATCCTTATTCAATATAATGAATTGGAGACATTGTTCCGGATAATATTGCTTTAAGTCTAAATACTGCTCTGGACTAATTTTAAAATATTTTGATTCTATTAAGGCTTCTACCTGCTCCCTCGTAAAATTACTCAAAGAATGGTCAAAGTTTTCCAGTCTAAAGATTTTTATTAATTTTCGATAAACGGATATATCAAAATCTTGTAGCAGAATGGCTTCTGTAAAAACAGTATTGGTTTCTTTAACAGAATCCAAAATTAGCTCATCAATTTTGGCAGATATAAAGTCTTGAAGTGATACTGTTAATCCGAAATACTGAAAATAAAATAATACATTTCTCCAAGAGGGAATTACTTTTCCTGTATCCAAGTAAGTATCCCAGATCCATTTTGCTTCTCCCCCTTTCTCTTCAACTATTTCCAGGCAGCATTGTGAAAGATCTTTTATAGAAACATCTTCTTTTTTTATAATCTCTTTACACAAATCTGGATCCGCCTGCATTTTTTGAATCATAATATTTATGGATTCTTCTGACTCATATATATTTGTCGGAATTTGTAATACCACATCATTAATATAATCTTCAAAATTCTCATCAATATATTCGCAGACCGGCGGATATTCCAAAGACCTGAGTATCGTATAATTTGCAGTTTCTAAACCATTTAAAACATCTTCCTTTTTTTGTTTTACAATATTTTGAAGCATTGGAAGATTAATCACATAATAACAATTATCAAAAATCCATTCTAAAAGCTGTTGGGAAACTCCCTCTGTTTTTAATTCTGTAAACTTAATCTCCAACCTCCCAATAATATCTTTCATCCGGTTTATTTCCACGCCTGCCAATGCCTGCAAAATATCCGGCTTGCCAATGAAATAATCCGTGATTTTTTTATTGGAATCAAACCCCTTTATCTGTTCTATAGTGCAATTCTTAAGCAGTAATTCCAAATAAAACAATTTTCTTGTATCTGCGAGCAATGGTTCATTATAAATATAATCCCATATACCTTTCCAAGCCCCTCCCAGCAATTGAATAAACAAACCTTTATTCGTATACATCGTCAGATCCATAAAAGTATTAATAAAATACCAACTACGTTCATCTTCGTCCGATAACTGCTTTATAAATCTTTGGCATTTTTCACTATCGCTATCATACTTCAACATATATTCCAACAAATCAAAATTATAAATTTCTTTCTGTTCAAATTCATAAACACTCAATCGCTTTATTACTTGATCAATTTTGCTTAAGCTCCCCCAAGAATTTATTCCTCCATGATTTCTTACATTTAATATAAAATTCATGTCTCTATTTGTAATACTGTTGGCATGAAAATAATTTATATAATCAGCATATTTTTCATCTATATAGCCATTTCTAAGAGCAAATATTAAAAACAAATTATCATCATAATTAAAATCTAAAATGTCTTCCAGAGCATAGATTTCACACAACCCACAGAATGTTAAATTCCTCAATCTTGAAACTCTTTCTGTTATAGATGCAATTCTATTGTGCAAAGCTTCGATTCTTTCTGGTGCACTATTGAGCAAAGCCCTATATCGTTCTATATAACTATATTGTTTGCCTGCCTTATCATCTAAAAGTTCAATACCATTCTTAATCGTTCTTGTACCCGAATTATAATGAATAGTAATTTTACTATTGTATATATTTTTGAGATTAAAATCCTTACTCATAATTGTAGCGAACGTATACCAACTACCTCCTACCATAATACCACTAGGAAGTTCTAAACCATTTCTCAATTTATACAAAACGGCCAACCTAAGTTCATCTATATCTGATAATATATCTTCATCTATTATTCTCAGTTTTTCAGTTAAATCTCTTTTCTCTTCCTCCAATTTTTCTATTTGACTTTTCAAAAATCTTTCTTTACATCTAAAGGCATCTTTTACAACACCTTTCTCCATCTGTAACTTTGCAAAATCATTTGGACGCAGATTTTTAAAGATCATCAATGACATCATTTGAATGTCTTCGAGATCTAACTGCTGCTCTTCACGCAATGTGTTTTTGTAAATAAGAAATTCATTATAAATATTAATCAAAACACGCATGTCATCAATATAAGGAGATACCGACATGACGTATTCCTGCGTAATACCACGTTTATTATCTACAGTATCATCTTTACTTAAATTCTCTCCCAAAAGTTCCAATAATTTTTCGTTCGAATTTGTAGAATTGATTATCGGAACTATTGGTATAATAAAATCAAAAAACTTTGTCCTGTCTTTATCCATGAACATATCATCACGAATTGCATAAACAAAGACTATTTTCCGACGTATTTTTTCATAGTTATTTAAAATCGTATTTAGTTCCCTCAATCTCACAAATATTTCAGGACTTTTGAACCGATCTAAATCTTCAATAAAAACTACTTTATAGCGTGTTTCTTCAAAGAAATATATGATTTCATCCATATTTTTATCAAATATAGATTCATTGTTCTCATCCTGCTTCGTAATTGCCGCTTTGTCAGCCAGATTGACCTCTTTTACCTTATAACTGGTCAATAATATCCATAATAAGAGGGAAATAACCCATATCACTATTAAACCAAAGAACAAAACAACAAGCCAAGATTTTATTTTACTTAAACCGTGATAGGCCCCAAACAAATAAATATGCTCAATTCCTTTGTCCCAAATTTCAGGCATAAAATAAAAAATGCCTAAAGCAATAAAAGCCAAAGCTAAAATAGTAATTAAAAAAATTTTCAACTTACTAACTCTATATAATTTTCTATATCTGCTTCTTGGTATCCTTTTATGATCTACTTTATAAAAAAGCTGTTTTAAAACACCCTCTTCTATCCTTTTCTCCCCTACATCTATTAACTTCTCTTGCACATACGGCTTCTTGGCTTGGTTTTGTTCCCCATCAAACTCTTCCAGTTCCACAAAAGTAGCCAGCGATATATTGATAGCCTTTAGCCAGCGATGCTTTTTCATATAGGACTGAATAATACTACTTTTACCGGAACCATATGGTCCTGACAAAGCAATATTCGTTATCTTGTCATTTCTTAATGCCCAATCAAGTGCTTTAAAATACTCTCTGCTAGCATCTAATTCATCTGCTGGGGCCAAATCATGGAATCTTTCATTTTGATATTTATCTATTTTCTGTATTAAATTCTCAAGCTTTAGACGAACGAAATTACAAATCCTCTTTACTATAATTTTTACCGTTTTCATTAGTTCCCCCACTTTTTAATTCTAATGTATTTATAGCAAATTTTTTCCGTTTTTTACCACCTGGATTTATCTTATTATACCATCTCCCATACCAATTTTCACCAAGATTTTCTGCCCGAAATAAATCGAGCAGAAAATCCCACTTAAATTTTATCTACACTTCTTCCTTAACACAACACCCCCTATCGCCATCAAAATCAATCCCAATCCACCAAGCACCCAAGGATTCAACCAATCCCCGGTCTGCGGCAGTTTCTCCTCCGTTGCCTGGTTCGTCAGCTTCAAGTGATACCTCACCAAATCCGGTGCGTCCCCCTCATACTTCAGCACAATTTCATGGGGCGTACTGTCAAGAATATAACCCTCCGCCGCCTTTGTCTCCACGACAAAGTACTTGATATCCTCCGCATACGTTCCATCCTCAAACACCGCAATGGGAAGCTCCCCGGATTCCCCATGACCATCCCGATCCGTCACAAGCGTTTCAATCACTTTTCCATCCTGATCACGGATCTCAAACTCAACACCCTTGATATTTTCTCCGGTATCCTTGTCCGTTTTTTCAATCAGAATCCTGCCAAGGACAACCTCATCTTTCATGGAGACTTTCTGGATTTCCTTTGTATCCTCCACCTTGAACTTCACGTTCGAAGCGATCTTATATCCATAAGGTGCCGTCTCTTCTCGCAGCGTGTACTCCCCGGTGGGAATACGCTCGATATAGTGGGGTGTCCCCTTGGACTTCCACGTTTCCACCACACGCCCATCCTTGTCAAGAATGGTCAGAACCGCATCCTCCAATTCATGCTCTCCGGTAATGTCCGTCTTAGAGATCTCAAGCTTCGTAGGATAATTCTCAAATGCCGCCTGAAACTCAATCACCTTGACATACTCCCCCTGATAAGAAGCATCCAGTGTAAAGATCTCATCACTCCGCACATACCCTTTGGGGGCTTCCATCTCTTTCACATAATACCGTCCAAGGGGCAAATCATTGGAAAATACACATTTTCCGTCTTTCCAGGTCACGGCCTTTCCCACAAGGCTGTCCTTTGCGGCTACAACCCTGCCGTCCCCATTCACAATGTCCTCCGACGAATAAAGGCCAAAAACCGCACCCTCCAATGCTTCCTTTGTCTCTGCGTCCGCCTTTGTTACCGTAATCCGCACTCTTTGTCGCTCATTGGTGACATTCATGCCTGCATAAACGATCTTCGTGTCCTGATCCACATAAGACAAGTCCGCTTCCATCGGCTCCTGATTCAGCACAAAGCCCTCCAGGGTCTTTGTCTCCACAAGATAATATTTCCCCAAAGGAAGCTCCTGAAGATTCGCTATCCCCTTGTCATTTGTGACAATCTCTCCCACAAGCTGATCTTTCTCATAGTAAAGGGTGTCAAGCCCGTCCAGACTTACGATATCCTCCGCAGCATAAACCTTGAATGTCACCCCTGCAAGGGACTTTTTGAAATACTGGAAAATCACGTCATACCAATGTTCCTCCAATGCCTTGACATCCTGCAAAAACTCCCCGTCCTTGTTCACGATGATGGTTCCCGTTGGGACTTCATCCTGCATAATCACACTTTGGACCTCCCCCGTATCCTCCCCGGTAAATTCCACGTCCTGTGCTTTCAGATAGCCATAAGGTGCATATTCCTCCCGAAGAATATAGGTCTTACCTGCTTCCAGTCTCTTAATCACATGCTTTTCCCCTGCAAGAGAAGTCCATGTGTCAACCACGTTTCCCTCTTCATCAAGAACGCTTAAGGTGGCTCCGGATAGCTCCGCACCACTGGCAATGTCCTCTTTCGTTACTTCCGTAATCGTGGGCATATTGAAAAATTCCCTGCCATACTCCGCTGCTTCAACCTCCTGTCCCTGATAAGCCGGCTCAAATACCACCGTTTCCCCATTGGTAATATAGCCCTTTGGAGGTTCCAGCTCTCTCACATAATAAGAGAAAAAAGGATAGTCCTTTGTGAATGCCACACATCCCATCTCATCCGAGGTTACCGTTTCCAACAAGGTATCCGTCTCAACAATGACTTCCCCCAAACGGTTTTCAATGGGTTCCCCGGCATACAGTCCAAAAACCGCACCGGAAACCGGCTCTTTTGTCTCCACGTCTTTCTTCTCAATGGAAAGGGACACCCTCTGCCGTGCGTTGGTAAAGGACATGTCCTCATAAACCACGCAAACCTCCTGCCCTGCATAGGAAATGGTGAACTCCTGCACCTCCGGATTTAGTACAAAGCCATCCCCTGCCTTTGTTTCCACTACATAATAGGAGCCAAGGGGCAGGCTGTCCACATATCCTTTCCCGTCCTCTCCCGTCGTAATGGTTCCTGCAAGCTGATCCTTTTCCAAGAGGACCGTGCCCTGATTATCCGGCGATAGAATCTCTTCCTTTGCATAAACGGAAAACTCCGCCCCCTTGATTCCGGCAAGCACATATTGGAAGTCCCCGTCATAGGAGTTAAGCATTTCTCCCTGTTTGTAGAGTCGCAATGCTCCCACCTGCCGATCATTTTCCTGCACCACGGTAATGACCGCTTCCTTTGTGTCCCCGTCAACCTGGTAGGCTTCCCCCGTACTGATCCGGAAAATCATCGCATCCCTGGGGGCTTCTACCAATACTCCGTTTTCGCTGTACCCCTCGTGCCCATTCAGCACGTAGCCGTCCGGAGCCTCTACTTCCTCCAGACGATAGGTTCCAACCGGGAGCGTGTCCGGTGTCAAAAGATATCCGTCCCCAGATACGGCATAGGGCCTTTCCTCCGTACCATAGCAGACCTTGTTGGGATAGGTGATCCACTGCTCCACATACTTTTCCTCTTGCATGTCATAGATGCGGTATTTTGTGCCCTCTTTTAAAATCGTCTCGCTGGAAATACTGTCCCCTTTCACGATTTTAATTTTGGCCCTAAAAGCGTCGTCCATAAACACTCTCCATGTCTGGGCCGTTCGGCTGTCCTCCGTCACTCTTACAATGAATGGCTCAATACGAACGTACTCATCCGGCACGGTGGTCTCAACCACCACATAAGAGCCATACGCCAGCTCCGGACTATGCAGGAATCCCTTGCCGTCCGTGAAAAGCTCCGGGATCACCTCCCCCTCGGAATTGTGAGCGTAATCAACCGCCGCCGTTTCCCCGGAAAAATCGTAGTCCGCAAAATCCTCCCCACGATAATTCCCGTTCTCGTCCGGCAGGATGGTTCCGTCCTTTACCCTGCTCAGATCACGGATAAGGTAAATGGTGAAGCCTGCCTGCAAAAACTCCGCTTCCGAATGTTCTCCGTCGTCCCCCACCTTAATCATTTCAAACGCCTGCTTCTTTACCTGCTCAAACACGTCCTTATTCTGCACCACGACCTGCTTTGTCTCGTCACCGTAAGCCAGTACCACGTCATACTTTGTGGTATCCAGAAGATACCCCTCGGAGGGCGTGATTTCCTGCAGATAATACCTGCCAAGGTACAGGCCCTCTGCGGATGCCATACCGGAAGCGTCCGTTTCCAGACGTGTCACCAGCTCGTCCTTTTTATAAAGCACTCCCGTTACCCCGTCCGGATGCAGGATGTTCTCCTTTGCGTACAGGCCGTAAACGGCGTGCTCCAGCGTTGCGTCTCCCTGGCTCTTGTTGGTTTTCCTCTCCGTGTCCTTTTTGATCACGGAAATCCTGCCCGTCACATGCTCATTTGCAAACTTGCCGCCTGCATTTGCAATGGTCACGGTCTGGCCGTGAAGCCCCTGATTTACCTGAAAGCTGTATTTCACCTTATTCGTGTTACTGCCTGCCGTTTTCCCGGCTCCCTCATTGGCCCAGTCGCCATAGTAGCCTGACGGAGCCTTTGTTTCCTGCACATAGAATCTTCCCTCGTTGGATTCATTGAAATAAACCCTGGACGAGAGATAGCTTCCGTCCGCCTGCTTCTGGAATGTCACCTGTTCCGAAAGACTTCCGTTTTCCGCCGTCACGGTAAATACCGCCTGATTCACGATCTGCTTTCCCGTCTCTGCATCTATTTTGGGAATCCGGATTCTTACCCAGTAAGGCTGATTGGCAAATACGCCCCCTGCATTGCTGATTACCTTTTCCGCATTGGAATCCCCCTCGGAAATGGAAAAGTGATAGTGATTGTTGTCTGCGAGATAGCCGTTGGGAGTGGATGTTTCTTTTACATAATAGCCCTTTCCCGGCGTTGTGGTTGTGATGACGGAGGACGTGTACGTGTCGCCGCTTCGGTGAAAAACGGCCCCCGTATCCGTTCCACTATCCTCGTAGATCTTAAACTGCACGTTCTGGGAAATGCCTGCTCCCGTTATGGCATCTTTCTTATTCAGAACCACGTAGGCGGAATATTCTTTCGGCTTCGACATCCAGGAGCCGCCTGTCAAAAGATACTGATTCGGTCCATAGGACCAGAATTCCACGCCGCTTGTCACACGTCCGTCGTCGGCATCCTTTACCCACTCAGCCATGGATTTAAACAGATCCGTCGCAAGCTGCGTATTCAACACGGATACCTGTGCCAGCATGGGGCTGATGGCCGCCGCCATGCTCTCGGCACTTCCCCAACGATTGTTCCGCACAAGCCACATGGCCGCCTGGGTAATGGCATAATTTCCCGTGTTATTGTGGATGGCCTGTGCTTCCAAGTACCAGCCATAGATCTTAACCAGGAGATCCGCCTGTTCATCGGAGATCCCCAGTTCCTCCGGGGACACCGCCGTGTACGTCATGCCCGTTGAGCAGGCTCCGCCGTACAGAATGCAGAACGCTTCCTCTCCGTTCAGGCGTATCTGCTTCATGGGACCGTGATCACCGGAGCCGAATGCCCCGATTGCTCCCAGTCTGCCGCTTGAGACATTGGACGAAAAGGATACGGTAGCCGTGTCTCCTACGGAAGCCACGGCGATTCCAGTCTCGTTCATTTTCATCAGAATCTTTGACAGGCCATCCGCATATGCATCATATCCGTCGGCCCCAGTCATAACCGCATACAGATCGTCCAGGGTAAGGCCGTTCTCGTTCAAGTACTCCAAATCTTCCACGTCCAGGAAATCCCAGATCGAATACTGGAAAAAGGAATCCTTGTCCACGTCCGTGCTTAACAGATGGATCATTTCCTCCATGCTCTGTTCGCCGTAGAAAATGTCGGTACGCCCACCGGAGGTTTCCGGCTCCGGATCTTTAACCGTTTCCTCTTCAACTGCTTTCTCACTTTTCTCTTCCCCGGTCGCTCCATCTGGCAGATCTGCTGTCAAGTCAGAAGCCACACCACCCGATGCGATATCCTTTGTATCTGTGCCGTTTCCTGCCTTGTCCGTGTTCGTCTCTGTGTCCTCAATGATGTCCTTAATTGTGTCTTTAACCGTTCCTCCTGCCGTCTCTTCTACGGTCTCTTCCACTGTTTCTTCCACTATTTCTACCACGGTCTCTCCCGTTGCTCCCGGCTCAGATGCCGCCGCAGACAAACCGCAGTTCATTATACACGTGACCGCCGCCAGTATGACTGCAATCATCCGCTTACATTTTATATTTCTCATGCCGTCCTCTCCTTTCTACCAACAAAAAAAGACAGCCACTTTCGGCTGTCAAATACGCTGCATCTATTCTTTTGGACTGTCCCTTGCCCTTGTCATTTCTTCTCACCTCCGTCCTGCAACTCCCGTCATTACCAATACCATTCTGACCACCAGGGCAAACAACAGCAGAAACAGCTTTGCCATTCCAAGCGTCAGCTTTAGCACCCATAACAATATAAGCAATCCCCATTTCAATACGTTTAAAAGAAAAACACCCGTTTTCCGCAAAACCATTCCTGCCATTCGCTTTCCTCCTATTTTAAGTTGCTACGCAACAGTACTAAAGGGTAAAGTCACTTCGACACACCTGTAATGAGAGGAACTTCCATTCGAAAGGGCACTCATGAAAGTTCCTCTCGTGCGTCTTTGTGACTTTACCGTCCAACAGAAAATATTTCAGGGAAACACTTAACATTTCTTAGCTGGACTATCCCCAACCATCCGCCAGGCTTTCTACTACCGGGTTGTCCTCTTTTTCTTCCTCTTCAAAGCCCCCGTAGGTGCCTGATCCCTGCTCGTCCCCGATTCCCTGAAATCTTCCCGTTCCTTTCGTCAACGCCGTCCCAAGCAGTACGATGATCTCATTCTTCACTTCTTCCCTCAACTCCCTGCGGACGGTCTCCAATTCCTGCCTGGAAATATACTTTGTCTCCTTTTCGTTCTCTTTAAGGAGCCGATCCTCCTGAAAGCTCCGGATATAAAAATCCGCTGCATCAATGAGAAACTGGTTGACCGATTTATGAATCTCGATATTCAGCTTTGACAGAACCAGATGCACCCGTCTATGCTGTTCGTTGTCCAGATTCATCCGCAGATTGTGATAGACAATGTTCCCCTTTGCGATTTTCCTCACCCCATTCCCAACTCTTTTTTATGGGTGGAAAGATACATCCTGCCAAGATACTCATAGCCCTTTGCGTTCGCCTTTACATCCTCGATATATTGAATGTTGCTCCCCCTGTGGCTCCCGAAGCTTTTCATTACCCTGGCTCCGCCTCCCACGAACACGATCTCGGCAATGTCAAGATTGTAGCCGTGTTCCATCAGTGTATAATAGACTTTCTCTGCATACTCCCTCAGACAGTCTTTCACAATCTCCAGGTATTTTTGCGGCAGGCTCCCCTTTCCGGTTCTTATGACCTCCTGGATGTCCTCTTCCTCAATCTCGTTGCCAAGCTGACGGACGCACTGCTCATTCATGGTTCTCATGCACTTAATCAAGCCCTGTTTAATGGTGATGCATTCCGCTTCATTGGGAGCTGAATTTTCAATAGGCATGATGTCTATGGTCCAACTCCCGATATCCACAACCACCACTCGCTTCGGAAGTGCCTTAAGCCTGTCCGCCACCGCCGCATAGCACTGGGGAAATACGGATACCCTGGCGATTTTCATTTGATACTGCTCTTTCTCAAATCGAAAAGCAATCTCCTTATCTCTTGCCAGATAACGGATGAAGTCCTGCTTTTCTGCTCCGAAGCGTGTGAGGGGCAGGCCCACGGATAAAAGAACAT
Source organism: Clostridia bacterium (assembly GCA_910574255.1). Classification (GTDB taxonomy): domain Bacteria; phylum Bacillota; class Clostridia; order Lachnospirales; family Lachnospiraceae; genus Laedolimicola. Next base: position 72,438 of record CAJTAK010000020.1, on the reverse strand, counting down.
TCGCATTTCTCATACCTCTCCGATTCAGCTCCTTTGCAACAGCCGCCAGGGTAAGGATATAGAAATTGTCATTTTCCACCTTTAGCTCCCTTACTTCCAACCGCTTGCCGCCTACCTTGTAGTAAGCCCCCTGAAACTCCACCACATCCTCATAAAATGCTGGCTCTGTTGTGATTTCCTTTACTCCTGTGGTGAACACCTGGCTGACCGTCTTCATTCCGGACCAACCGTGATCGATTCCAATAACCTCAATATGTTTATTCACTCTGTTTTCCTCCGTCTCTTCTTATGGTATTTGTAATAAAAAAGCAGGACTAAACTAGCTGTGGTAATGCGACGCTTGCCCACAAAAAGCTAATTTAGTCCTGCTTACAGTTATTGATTTTTGCTATCCTCCCTCCAAATTTCCCATGCTTTGGAATGTACCGCATTCCTTAATGGTTATTTAGTGTCAAGTTTAGGTCATTTTACAAGGAACTACACGCAGACCGTGAAACGGGCTGCTGACAACAAACAGGCGCTATGCTCCCGGCAAGGGGCATAGCGCCTGTTTGTTGTGGGGGTATCCAAAGGGGGCAACGCCCCATTTGGCACACGACTTTGCGAAGCAAAGTGTAGTGTGTTATACGCTCTGTCGGCGTTGCCGTGAAAATGCCGTTGCCGCCGGGGAGGGCAAGGGCATTTGAAGCGGCAGGAAAACAGGGCTTTGTTTGGGGCTGGGAAGCCGGAAACAAAGGGCTGGTTTCAGCAGCAGACAGGGCGTATATGAAAGCCCTCGTCCACCGTCCTCAGCCTATGGGACAAAATGTCCCAAACCTTTAGACACCGTGACTATATGTGTGGCCACACTCATTTATTTTAGTGGTCGTTCTTTTCTCAAAATTGAAATGGGCGGGAAGCCATTTTAGGGCTTTCCCGCCTTGATTGCCCATCAGCAAAGGCAGGCGGGGCTGTCAACGGCGGCGCATTTGTGCGCCGTTCATCTTGACCGTTGACTGGCTCGGCTGCCTTTGCTATCTCCCCCGATAAACTGAAAGTTTTAGATTAGTCCCACACGATTTCCAAACAATCGAAGTTATCTGGAATTGGTGGTACGCACGAATAAGTATTTAATTCAAATGCCTCTATTGTAATTACTCCATCAGAGCATAGCCATTCGCAATTTACTAATTTTTCTAATTCCGCAGGCAAAATGGTTGTGCAAATCACGATTGTATCTCCTGCAAGAACTAATTCTTCTTTCCCATTGTTTTCTACGATTTCTGTATCATCGTGGAGAGCAACACGCACCCATGCTATGTCAGGCATTAACTCAATCTTTTGTAGCATATTTCGTATTTCAGAAAGCGTTGGACGGCCAAATTCCCATTGGTTCGGAGCAATGGAATCCTCCTCTGTGTTTCCATCGAAAAATTCATCAAGCGTTAGTAATGGCAAGCGTTCTTCATTTTCTTCCAATATTTTTTTGAATGTATTCAACTCTATCATAGTCACAATTCTCCTCGCAAATCAGAATTAGTTGATTTTATCCTCTCCCCGGATTTTCTTGTTTTTTCGTTCTTCTAACTCCGCAATTTGGTTCATCAAGCAATCTGAAAAAGTCCCCTCAATCGGTGTAGCTTCTCCTGTTGTGTAGTAGTCAAGAAGGACTATGTTATTATTCTTGTCAAAACAAAATATTTCATCACCATTCCCTATAATGGACAAGAATGGGATAAAATCAGTAAAACCTTCATCGTGTAGTTTTTTCGTTTTTTCACGAATATCCAAAAAATCGGGTATTCCATTGGCAATTCCATAGACTATAATTCCTCGACAGAACGACCAAAATGGGCCTATGTCATATTGTTTCGCTTGTGGCCATATTTCTTCTCGAACCTCCATATAAAGCCCACCTAATGGGGACATAGTGAACTCTCTAAAATCAGCAGGAAGATTTATCCCATACTGATTTTCAAAATCCTTTATATCCTGCTCCGATGGCTCATTTCCCATACAAGCTACAACCTGATAAGTCTGCTTATCATAATTATGGAAATAATCATAAACTTTTTCCAATGACATAATATACCTCCTACAAAATGCGATTTTTTATTTTCTTACTTCCGTCCCCGCTGTGGGGTTGGTTTTTTCAGCAAGTCCGACTTCTGTGCAATCTTTTTCAGCCACTTCTTTTCTTCCCCAGACAGCTTCTTAAAGTTCAGCCGCAGCCGTTTGCAGATAAACGCCAAAGACGCTTGCTCCGGGTCACTGTCTGGGTTGGTAATTTCGGTAGCGGCTTCCAATAATCCTTTCAGCGGGTTATCCTCCGGGACGCTGAAAAAATCCTCCCTGTGGGCTTCCCGCAGGCCGGCGGCTATCTCGTCTATGTCCTGCTGGATTATGTAACGGCAAAAGCTGTCATCATCAATATGGGCAGCGATAAGCTGTCTTAACTGCGGGTCGGTCAAGCCGGGATTGTGCTGTTTCATAATCATTGCGCTCATAGCGTCCACAATGGCGTTTGCGCTCTGTACCTGCTTCACCGCCGTTCCGTTCACATAGATTTCAAGGTCGGCCATCAGCTTGATAAAATCCGGGTGCGCCGCCAATTCGCACAGCAGAGCATTGTCCACCTGCCCGCTTTTCAGCAGGTCAATCATTCCGTCACTCAAACGCAGGTCTGCAAGATCAGCGTTTGGGTGACGCTTCATTTCAGACAGCCCCAGCAGATAGTCGGTGGTCACGCCGTAAAACTTCGCCAGCTTGATAAGAGCATAGTGGCTGATGTCCTTAAAATCGTCCGCTTCATAACTGCCCAACGCAGACTTGGAGAGGTTCGTCTGCTCTGCAAGCTGTTCCAGCGTCAAGCCACGCTGCACACGCAGGTCTTTCAAGCGTTCTTGAATGGATAAAGACATTTTCTCGCCCTCCTTGTCTGTTCGATAAATCGGAAGTTAGTGAATCGGTAATAATTCCATATTTTTTGCCCGCTTTAGATTTATTTTAAGGTCGTCATATCCAAACGGCTTGCCATGTCCCGGATATATTAGATTTGGTCTAAGTGCGATGATTGTTTCCCAAGATTTTAGGAAATCCGTTTTATCCTCCGCCCAAATAGTTATTCTGTGTAAACTTGGCAATCCGTTCATAGCAGCGTCGCCGCAGAATAGAGAACCGTCATTAGTTAAAAGAGATATGGAATCGGCGGTGTGACCGGGAGTATCAATGATTTTTCCTTGCAATAAAAGTTCCACTTGCTTACGGTTTTGTTCGGTCACTTGAATACATCTACATGAATATTCTTGCGTTATTGGAGGAAACAAATGCTTGCCCTTGCCAACAAATTTCATTAAGAAACAAAAGAGCAAGGCAATCTTGGTTGTGCAACCGCCATGAAAAGAGTTTTGCCCTTTATATAATCTTTCTAACGCCTTGTCACTCATAACGATTTGAATGTCAGAGCATTCCGAGAGTATTTCATTCAAATAGCCTGCATGGTCATCGTGAGCGTGTGTCAGAAAAATATATCGTATCTGTTGAGGGGCTATTTGCATCTTTGCCAGTTGCTTTTTGAAATGTGCAAATCCTCTTTCATACCCTGTATCAATCAGTACATAGCCGTTGTCAATAGGATATATCCAATTATTTACTATCCTGCTTCCTGCATTGAGCATAGATGTTCTCTCTTTTCATTTATTTTCATCGGCGTCAACTTTCAATTTACTGTTCTGTATTTTCCCATTATACCACAATTCCGAGAGCGTGGAAATAGCGAGTTTTCCGGGCTGATTTCCTACCTCTTGGATATACGGCACAGGCAATCAAAAAAGTATACACTTGAGATAGTTCATCGATGGACAAGCCTCTTGAAAACTAAATGACCGTCTGAAAAGGAATACCCCGGCTGGGGAAGTGTGCTGTGACCCCGCTTCTGGACACCGTGACCAGAGAGGGTGAGCGTACCAACGCCGGAACACGCCGCAGGAATGGGGCAGGAAGCCTTTTCGGGGAAAACGGCAGCAAGAAGAACAACGGAGGGAGTGCATGAAAGAAAGACCCTATCAACATTTGCCACCGCTGGAACACAGGCCGGACAGCTTCCCCTACCGCATGACCCCGGCGCAGAGGAAGCGGGCCAGCAGCCTGATCCGCCGGGAGTGCTGCAACTGTGGTGGTGGAAACTGCTTTGCGCTGGACGATGGCGACACCTGCACCTGTCCGCAGATGATTACATTCTCCGTCTGCTGCAAGTGGTTCCGCTGGGCGGTCTTGCCGCTGGATAGGACGCTGGAAGCGGAGATTTACCGTGACTGTGCTTTGAAACGCTGCTCGGTCTGCGGAAAGCCCTATGTGCCAAAATCCAACCGGGGCAAATACTGCCCGAACTGCGCCGCCAGAGTACACAGGCGGCAGAAAACAGAAAGTGAACGGAAAAGGAGGTCTGCTGTGGACAGTTAAGGCGGGGAAAAGCCTTGATTTGCAAGGCTCCGCAAGCCCAAAACCGGGGCGGGCGGTATGTTTTATCGCCCACCCCGGAAAACGGGCTTCTAACCGTCCACAAAACACGCTATGACAAACACGATTTACATTCACCAGCCGGAGAAAGTCATCAGCTTCACCCGGCTCCCCAATTTCCTTTTTGAAGCCCCATCATTCAAGCCCCTGTCCAACGAAGCGAAGGTGCTGTACGCCTTTATCCTGCGGCGGGCGGAGTTATCCCGGAAAAACGGGTGGGCGGACGAATATGGGCGGATTTACCTGTATTACCCCATCTGCGAGGTGGTCGCTCTGCTCCACTGTGGGCGGCAGAAGGCGGTGAATACCCTGCGGGAGTTGCAGTATGCGGGGCTGGTGGAAATACAGAAACAGGGCTGTGGAAAACCCAACCGCATTTACCCAAAATCCTATGAAGCGGTTCCAAACACCGACTTCAAGAAGTCCGGCTGCGGTACGCCGGAGGGATGAAAACCGTACCCTACAAGTACGAAAATCAATCCTCTTGGAGTACGGAAACCGGACGATATATAGAAATACAGAGATTAAAACCATCTATTTATATCGATTCCATTCCAATCCTATCAGAGATATTTCGGCGGGAAAACCCGCCGGAAAGGAATGGAATGGGGAAAGGAGTTCAATGGCACAACACGCAATTTTGCGTTTTGAGAAGCACAAGGGCCACCCGGCGGGGCCGCTGGAAGCCCACCACGAACGGAAGAAAGAGCAGTACGCCAGCAACCCGGACATTGACACCAGTCGGAGCAAGTACAATTTCCATATCGTCAAGCCGGAGGGCCGCTACTACCATTTCATTCAGAGTCGTATTGAACAGGCTGGGTGCAGAACGAGGAAAGACAGCACACGCTTTGTCGATACCCTCATAACCGCCAGCCCGGAGTTTTTCAAGGGCAAGTCCCCAAAGGAGATAGCGGCCTACTTCCAGCGGGCAGCGGACTTCCTCATTGACCGGGTAGGCCGGGAGAATATCGTATCAGCGGTGGTACACATGGACGAGAAAACGCCCCACCTGCACTTGACCTTTGTACCGCTGACGAAAGACAACCGCCTGTGCGCCAAAGAAATCATAGGCAACCGAGCCAATCTGACAAAGTGGCAGGACGATTTTCACGCCTATATGGTGGAGAAGTACCCCGACTTGGAGCGTGGGGAGAGCGCAAGCAAGACAGGCCGGAAGCATATCCCAACCCGGCTTTTCAAGCAGGCGGTCAACCTCTCCAAACAGGCCAGAGCCATTGAAACGGTGTTGGACAGCATTACCCCACTGAACGCCGGAAAAAAGAAAGCGGAAGCCCATGCTCTGCTGAAAAAGTGGTTCCCGCAGATGGAGAATTTTTCCGGCCAGTTGAAGAAATATAAGGTCACGATAAATGACCTTTTGGCGGAAAATGAAACATTGGAAGCGAGAGCTAAAGCCAGCGAAAAAGACAAGATGAAAGGCGTTATAGAACGGGCAAAGCTGGAAAGCGAGTTACACAACATTCAGCGGTTAGTAGGCCGTATTCCCCCGGAAGTGCTGGCAGAGTTGAAGCGGCAACCGAACTATGGAAAGGAAAGGTGATTTTATAACGAATATCAGATACAAAAAGGAAACAGAAATCGTGACTTTTCAAGGAAAGGAAATCACGCTGGAAAATCTCTCCCCGGTATTTACACCGGAGCAGGAAGCGGCCAAACGCCGGGAACTGGAACAGCAGCTTTATGAGGTGTTCCGCAAGTACGCCGACAAGCGGCAGAAAGAGGAAGCCGGGGCGTAAGTTTTTCCAGCCACATCATTGATTTACGGGGCTGTTGGCGGTATAATAAGACTGTCAGCAGCTCCGTTTCTTTTTTAAGAAAAGGAGCGACAATATGAATAATCGGATAGACGCAATCTATGCAAGACAATCGGTAGACAAAAAGGACAGCATTTCCATTGAAAGCCAGATTGAGTTTTGCAAATACGAATTGAAAGGCGGTAGTTGCAGGGAATACACAGATAAAGGATACAGCGGCAAAAACACAGACCGCCCGAAATTTCAAGAGTTGGTGCGGGATATTAAAAAGGGCCTGATAGCAAAAGTCATTGTCTACAAACTTGACCGTATCAGCCGTTCCATTCTGGATTTTGCCAACATGATGGAACTGTTCCAGCAGTACAATGTGGAGTTTGTTTCTTCCACGGAAAAGTTTGATACCTCCACGCCCATGGGCCGGGCCATGCTGAATATCTGTATCGTGTTCGCACAGTTGGAACGGGAAACGATACAGAAGCGGGTGACGGACGCTTATTATTCCCGCAGCCAGCGGGGCTTCAAGATGGGCGGGAAAGCCCCCTACGGCTTCCATACGGAGCCAATCAAGATGGACGGTATCAACACAAAGCGGCTGGTAGTGAAGCCGGAGGAAGCGGCAAATATCCGGCTGATGTTTGAAATGTACGCCGAGCCGACAACTTCCTATGGGGACATTACCCGGCACTTTGCGGAACAGGGCATTTTATTTAATGGCCGGGAACTGATACGCCCCACGCTGGCGCAGATGTTACGCAACCCCGTCTATGTGCAGGCGGACTTGGATGTGTACGAGTTTTTCAAGAGCCAGGGGACGGTGCTTGTCAATGACGCCGCCGACTTCACGGGCATGAACGGGTGTTATCTCTATCAAGGCCGGGATGTGAAGCCGGGCAAGGCCCAAAGCCTGAAAGACCAAATGCTGGTGCTTGCGCCCCATGAGGGGATTGTCCCCTCGGATATATGGCTGACCTGCCGCAAGAAGCTGATGAACAACATGAAAATCCAGTCCGCCCGGAAAGCCACCCATACATGGCTGGCGGGGAAAATCAAGTGCGGGAACTGCGGGTACGCCCTTATGAGTATCTTCAATCCCTCCGGCAGACAGTACCTCCGCTGTACGAAACGGCTGGACAACAAAAGCTGTCCCGGCTGTGGGAAAATCATCACGGCGGAACTGGAAGCGGTGGTGTATCGGCAGATGGTGAAAAAGCTGGACAGCTACAAGACACTGACGGGCAGGAAGAAAGCGGCAAAGGCCAATCCCAAAATCACCGCCCTGCAAGTGGAACTTGCCCATGTGGATAGCGAGATTGAAAAGTTGCTGGACAGTCTGACAGGCGCAAATAATGTGCTGCTCTCCTATGTGAATGTGAAGATAGCCGAACTGGACGGACGCAAGCAGGAACTTCTGGCGAAGATGGCGGAGTTGACCGTGGAAGCCATCAGCCCGGAACAGGTCAGCCAGATTTCCGGCTACCTCGACACTTGGAAGAACGTATCCTTTGACGACAAGCGGCGGGTGGTGGATTTGATGATTACCACCATTGCCGCCACAAGCGACAGCTTAAACATCACATGGAAAATCTGACGGGCATATCAGCGCCCGTCAGACCGTTACCTTGTGTAGTCCCTTGTAAACTGTACTTTGCTTCATTTTTGGCTTCATGATTCAAAACAGGTCCGTTTCGATCATTTTTTGCTGTTTGCACAGCCGTTTTTACTTAGGACTAAATCAGTGGAAACCCTTGATTTTACTGGCTTCTTACTAACTTAGCACAATAATAGCATATGACCCCCAGGATCGGTTCGGATAAAGATCCCTAGGATCCCGTCTGGCCCCCCGGATCATTAACTGCTTGATCTCAAAGGTCCCCATAGACGGGCGGTTATTCCGCACAATCCCCCATTCCAGAAGAAGTGCTGCCGCCCCTGCTGCTATGGCTGCCGCCGCACTGGTTCCCGTCAGGCAGGCAATCCGGTTTCCCGGCTCAAAGCCGCACACCTCCACACCGGGAGCCGCAATATCCGGCTTGATACGCCCTCTCCGGGTGTAGCCCCGGCTGGACGCTATGTAGATGCTGTCATTCTGGACCTGATAGCCAGCCACTGCAATCGGTGTCTCCGCATTGGCCGGAGAAGTAAGGGTAATGTCCGGATTGGAATTGGGAAAAACAGTCCCCTCTGATATAAATCCCTTTACCGGAAGCCAGATGTTGTAAATACCGTGAATGATGCTCGTTCCGTACACTCTCAGTCTCCATACCCCCGGTGAGGGTGCGTACATGCGAATCAGAATCAGTTCTTCTCCACTGTTGGGATCAAGGGCCTGAAAATCAATATACACTACGGTCCGTTCAAAAATAAAGTTATACTGCTGTCCTATCAGGCTTGAGCTTATCCGGGGAATCTCTTCTCCCGATGGTGAAATCATGGAGATGGACAGAAGATCCGGCGTACTGCTCCAGAGCTCCATGGCAAGCCCGTATTCTCCCTCCGCAACACGAAGCTCCACCTCTTCATAGGGACGGCCGTCCTTAAGATTTCCGTAAAAATGATGTCCCTGGTTGGCTTCATTTCCTCCGGCAATCACTACACAACGACCAGAACGGGCACCTACTGCATTGAGGGTGGCGGAAAGGGGTGTCGTCCCCTCGTGACCGCCCCGGTTGCTTCCAAGAGCAATACAAAGAGCCAATGGCTTTTTTTCCCGAAAGGCCAGCTCGTTTAAGTAGCGGACACCCATCATAATGTCATTTTCCTGATAAGCCTCAGCATCCGGACGGACCATGTAGTACCGCATCAGACGCTTTTTGGCAGGCTTTAGCTTAACCACAGCCAGATCCGCCATGGGAGCCGCCCCCGTCCACCCCCGGCTGTCGTCTACGCTTCCCGCCGCTATGCTGGCAACCTGTGTGCCGTGTCCCGATTCATCCCTGGTTGGCACCACGGAAAATGGATCATCACTTGCCAACGCCTGGTTGATTTCTTCCTGACTATAAACACTTCCGTAACCGATTCCCTCCGGAAGGCGGCCACTCTGATCCGCCTGATCCCAGATCTCCAGAATCCGGGTGGTGCCATCCATATTTTTGAAGCAGTCATTGGTGTAGTCGATTCCCGTATCGATGACACCGACAATCACGCCCTCCCCCCGAAGCTGCAGTACCGAATGCTCCAAAAGCTGCATAATGCCGCTTTTCTCCAGACTCTCATTTTCCAGAAGCGTATAGAGTATAGGAAATACCTCATAGCTGTAGGGAAGACGGTTTTGCTCCAATATCCGTGACTCCACATAAAAAACAGCATAAAAATCATTGAGAATCTGCACACAGTACTGAGGGTACAGACGCTCAAGCTCTCTCACATTGTAGTCTGACTTCCATATAAAATCCACATACTCATCTGACATAATCTTATCTCTGCAATCTTCTGCCATTGTCTTCCCCCGCTTTGTCATCGTCCGCAGTATGCGGACAATAGCATCATATTATTCTCTCTATCTTATTCTTCGGGCAGGTTATCCTATGACCTGATCTACTGATACCAGTTTTTGTCTTTCCAGCTTTAATACTCTGCCTGTCTCGTCTATCTTTGTGACACAGCCCGTCTGTGTCACGTATATTCCATCTTGAAAATATTCCGCCGTAACCAGATCGCCTACAGATATATCTTATTCTCCATCCTTCATGCACCTCCTGTTCTGCTTTTCATACCTTTTATGCCTTGGGTTTCATATCCCTCTTTTCGTTTCATCACATCATCCAAACATATGTTCGTATATATAGTTTTATCAAAATATAAAGCACAGACAAAAAGCTGGGGCCTTTGGCTCCCCGGCTTATAATTATTCCAGAAGATAACAGCTCGTATAAGTAATCGTACAGGGCCCGTAATAATAAGCCAGCCCATTTGCCTGACAAAGCCTGGCAACCACAATGCCATAAGCCTCCATGGATGAAAATGCTTCTTTGGGAAAACGGCAGGGTTCATCCGGATACGTACACTTCTGACATCTGGTACAGCACCCGGCTCCAATAGGAAGCATGCCCGGATACAGTTCTCTTAGAATCTTTTCAAATTCATAAAAATGCTTTTTATGCAGCGCCTCAGTTTCCATCATGGCTTCGCCGTCAAAATCATCTTCCAATAGTCCGGTAGTCTGTACAAGTATCCCCTGTTGATAGTGAACAACCTTTTCCCGGCATTCATCCAGCGTTCCGCACCCCGGAGGACAGCTCCAGCACTTGTCATACATACGGCAGTTATTTGCCTCGCACATCTGCCGCACTTCCGGCTTCAATTCAATCGTATGACAGTCAAGGGGCGCAGCTTGAGAAAAGCCCTGCCCTTTTGCCAGCTCCACAAATTGCACGCTCTTCGCCAGCTTGTCTGCCATATTCCGTTCATCCTTATTTAAAAGCGCAATCCTGGCTCCCTCTCCCGCCGCATTTCCAATGGGCTTTATCCGGCTGACCAGGGACCGGGGAATCAACCCAACGATACCTGCGCTGATGGGATCTATATAATTGCCAAAAGCCCCGGCAATATAAAGGCAGGAAATTTCTTCCTCTGTCACCGAAAGCGTTTTCATCAAAATCCGGATTCCGGCAGCAATGGCTGCCTTTGCAAGCTGTATCTCCCGAATATCCTTTTGGGTCAGATACACGCCTCGTTCATTTCCTGATTCCTTTGGCGGCACCAGAAGAAAAGTCTTCGGATTTTCCTGACCGCTTTCAAGATTCCCGTTCTCATCCATCAGGCCCTGCTGCTGCAGCTGAGCCGTCAGATCCAAAAGTCCGGAACCGCACAGCCCAACAGCCGGCCGGCTGCCATGCTGGGGAAATTCCCAGGAACAAATGATGCATGCAGGTATTTCCCACAACGCATACCTGAAGAATATCCGTTCGTTCCTTATCCGCCTGTTTAACAAGGCACCCAACCATATCATTCAATTCTCTTTGAATGCACTCACTCAGTACCTTTGTCCCATAGGCAAGCGCATAATCCGACCACATAATCACGTCAGCGCCATACTGTATCTGCGGATTCATCCTGCTTTCTACCGCTGACACACGACCGTCCTTTGCATCCAAAAGATACCCTGCCAATGTAGTCGTTCCTATATCAAAAGCAGCAAAGCAATAATTCCTTTTTTCGTCTCGAATATCTATAACAACCGCTCCCAATCTGACCGTTTATCCCCAGGCACCGTTTTCTTAAGTTCAATCTGATGAACTGCGATTCCCGGCTTGAGAACAGCCGATCCGGAAAAGCCTCCTGTTAATATGACCGCATTTCCAGAAGAAGAGGATACCGCTGTATCCACATTAAGATTTTCCCGAACCTTCATCTTACACGCCCGTATCTTTTTTCCATTCACAAGCACCTGACATTTTCCGCAAGTTCCGGTTCCTCCACAGGGGGCATCCGTAACCAGGCCGGCCAATCTCTCCGCTTCCAAAAGCGTTGTACCCTCCGGTACCTCAACCCCCTCTTCTCTCTGATAAAATACACTTGGTACATACATTTTTCCCCTCTCCCCAGTAAACACTTCCCTCTTCATTATCAGTGTAGCATAAATAAATCTGCCCTACAACGTATAATCCGCCAATGCCGCCTCTTTAACATCACCCTTTTATTGCAATAATATTTCCCCGTATCTGAAAATACCCTTAAATTTTTTTCCAATAAATTTTTAACATAACCAAAGTCGTTATAAATGCAAGCACATCTGCAGGCCGTTGATAGGGCATGCCAAAAGGAAGAGCTTAAAGCATTTCACTGCAAATTCATTATACAGATCCGATTCTGCTCCAAATAGCCGGACAATGCTCATAGGTGCAAATTGGAAGATAAAAAAAGCCAATACTAAAACAACCGTTGCAGAAACAAGTACAATCTTATATGTCTGCTTTACTCTCTCCTTTTGTCCGCTTCCTTAGTTATAGCCAAAAATCGGCTTTGCTCCCGTTGCCAGTCCAATCGTAATGGCGGAAATAATCTGATTCACTTTCATGGTAATGCCTATGGTTGTCAAAGGAATCTCCGCACCATAGACCGATTTTGCACCATAGGATACCAGTATATTATTTGTAACTGCCATTACCACCACAATAGCAGCCTGCGTGAAAATCGGATCAAGAATGATATTCGTAATGCATCCAGCCAGGAGGCCGGCCATACTGTATTTCGGGCCGCCGTCCGCACGAATCATTCCCGCCATACCGGAATCAATTGCGACAAACAATACTCCCAGAGAAATGATACGTCCATAATCTCGCTGATTTTGCATCCCCCTCTGCTGCGTACTGCCTGCCGGACATCCTTATGCCTTCAGGGACCAGATTCATGAAGATGAACTTCTGTCCGAAAATATCATCGTCTGCAACTCATACTCCGTTCCCTCAAAGGCTGTGGAAGTACAAAACCGCATCTCACAGCATATCCTGCCGGAATCTGCATATATCTGCGAAAATCTTCAGGTGCTTCTTACCCTGGTCCGTGCCGGATACGGCTGTTCCGTTTTACAGCAGATGCATTTAATCAACTCCGATATTGTCTGTGTACCGCTGAAAAACAGCGCTCCTCTATCCTATGGCATTTTTTACAAAAACGGTTCCTGTAATCCTCTTCTGAAAAACCTGATTGCCATCATAAAAAATATTGAGCTAAGTTAAGAGGCTGCTTTATTTCCCAACAGCCTCCTAATCATACAACCGGTTAAAGACGGAAATTAAACCAAAAGAATGCCCGGTTATCCAACAGACCTCCGGGCATCCACTTATTTTACAATCATTATCCCAACATATACCTCTGAAATCTCAAAGCCTCTTTCACATCCCTGTCAAGGGCTTCCTCACTGGTATCCTCCACAATATTTCTCCAAACCTTAATATCCTTTCCAACGGTTCCTCCCGGAATCACAAAAGGCTCCATCACAACCGTGCCGTCATACCCGATTTCCGCCAGAGCATCATGAATCTCCCTCCAGGGCGTCCTGCCCTGCCCCGGAACCATGCGGTTGCACTCTCCCGTATGAAAATGTCCCAGCAGGCTGCCGGCAGTCCGAATGGCATTCCCGATGCTCTGCTCTTCAATGTTCATGTGGAACGTATCCAGCATAACCTTTACATTCACGGCCTTTGGCTCCAGCCGGCGGACGGACTGAACAAACTCCGTGCCCTCCTTAGAGGTATTCAGCACATGATTTTCAAAGCGGTTCAGCACCTCCAGTCCGATTGTCTCAATTCCGTAATCAAGGCCAATCCTGCCCAGCTTTGCCATTCCCTCGATTCCCCGTTCCCAGTCGCCTTTTTTATCCACAGGCTTGCTGTAATCAATGGGCCAGCAGGAATAAATGGCGCCGCCAATCAATGTGGCATTGATCTTTTCCATTCTTTCAAACAAATCCCTGTAAAATTCCAACGCATGTTCCCGCACTTTCGGATCTGCGGATGCAATATTATTCTCCGGCGCCGGACCGTATCCCACCGTAAGGCGGATTCCGTTCTCCTGGGCGCAGGCCCTTAAGTCATGCAGTTCTTCTTCCGTGTAATCCGGCAGAGGACCTGCCGCAATCTCCAGAATATCAAACCCCAGCTTCGCCGCCTTTTGAACATAACGCTTGTAATCCCCTTTCCATTCTCTCTCCCAATAAGCATAATAGACGCCATGCTGCATACTTCTTCTCCTTTCTTTTCCCCGCACATATTTTGTGCATAAAAGGGATACCCGCAGGGTGTGTGTTTTCTCCCCTGCATTTTTAATCTTCCTCCTCTGTGTTCCTATTGCCCATCACATTAATTTCATGATATACGCAAGAAAAGGGGTTTGCAATATTTATTTCAATTTGTTATAAAGAAATTTAACTTTGGTGTATTTTCATACTATACAAAAAGAGTGCAGCACCTATTCCGTTATTAACATTCATCTTTTCCGGCAAAGCTCCGTCTCCTGTCCCAAGAGTCCCGGCACACAGATCATCCCCCACCCCTGCTGATTCCTGGGAAAACCCAGATTCCGGCAAGATGTGGACAGCAATATTTTAACCTCCTTATTGGTCAGCTCCTTTTGCCCGGAAAGCAACAGGGCCAGACTTCCGGACACCACCGGAGTTGCCATGGAGGTTCCGGATTTCGTTGTATAAGCTCCTGTCCCGGGCTTTCTCCACCAGGCATTGCAGGAGACAATATACGCCCCGGGCGCTACTACGTCCGGCTTACAGACACAGGCCAATGTAGGGCCTCTCCCCGAATAATTGGCCCTGCGTCTTCCCATCACCTTTACCGCCTGATTGTCGTCGGAGCTTCCCACCGTAATCACCTTGGGACTGGTTCCCGGAACAGTGATGCTTGAGCGATCCGGTCCCTGATTTCCGGCGGCGGCACAGACAATAAAGCCTGCGTCCCAGGCTTCCTCCACCGCTTCCAAAAGCCCCGATTTTTCCGAATACTGAGGTGCCGTACTTCCCATGGAAATGTTGATAATCCGCACGTCATACTCTCTCCCATGATCCATCAGCCAGTGAAGAGCCTCCACCACCGCCTTACTGTTGCCGTTCCCCATCCTGTCCAAAACCTTTAAAGACACAAAATGGCATCCCGGCGCAAGTCCCTGATACCTGCCGCCGGATGCCGTACCTGTTCCCCCTATAATTCCACAAATGTGAGTTCCGTGACCGCAGTCATCCGCCCCATCCTGATTTCGTCCAATATAGTTATAGGAATAAACCATCCTCCCTTTTAAATCCGGATGCTGTGGGTCTATGCCCGAATCCAGTACCGCTACCCCAACGCCTGTTCCGTCATAGCCCAGACGGTAAGCCGCCGAAGCTCCTACAAGCTCCCGCACACGATTCATAGAAAAGCAGCTCCTTTTTGCTTTTCTATTATCCTATGCGTCAGCCCTCCGAACCGCCATACGGAACAGGACAAAGCCTGCGGCAAACATCACCGCCAGCACGGACACGCCCGCTCTGGAGGTATCAAAAAGCTGGGTGGAAATTCCCATCAGCAGCGTTCCCATAAAAGCCGCCCCCTTACCGAAGATATCAAAGAATCCAAAATACTCCGTCGCCTTCTCCTTCGGAACAATTTTCGCAAAATAAGACCGGGACAGGGATTGAATCGCCCCCTGAAACACTGCCACCCACACGGCCAGAAACCAGAACTCCCAGGTCTCGTCAAGCTGCAGGGCAAACAGCACCACGCCGAAATACCCGATAATGGAAGCCTGAATCAGCACGGTATTGCGCACCCGCCTGGAGAGGTGTCCAAAAAGAATGGAGCATGGAAATGCCACCACCTGAGTCAGCAGCAGCGCCAGCAAAAGATTCGTATCACTGATTCCCACATCTTTCCCGTAGGAGGTTGCCATATCAATAATCGTATACACGCCGTCTATATAGAAGAAGAAAGCCAGCAGAAAATACCAGATGGCAGGCTTTGTCCGAATCTCCGAAAAAATATGGGCCAGACGGCCAAAGCTATCCCGTACCGGGTGCGCCGAGCGCTCCACATAATGCTTCTGTTCATAAGCCTTTAACAGGGGCAGCGTCACCAGAAGCCACCAGACTCCATTGAGCAAAAATGCAATCGTCATAGCCGTATTTATGCCGATGCCAATGGAATCGGAGAACAGCACAAAAATCAGACTGAAAATAAAGGGAATGCAGCTTCCGATATATCCCCAGGCATAGCCCTGGGCCGATACCACATCCATCCGTTCGTCCGTGGTCACATCCCCCAGCATAGCATCATAGAAGACCAAACTCGCATTCAATCCAACTTTAGCCAATACATAGACCGCCAGAAAAATAAGCCAGGTTTTGGGGACGGCAAGCCCGGCACAGCCCAGGACGCCCATCATAACGAAAAAAGTAAACACCGGCTTCTTAAATCCCTTGGTATCCGCCAACGTACCAAGAACCGGGCCAAGAATCGCAACAATAATTGTCACAATGGATGTGGCATAGCTGAAATATGCGGTAGAATCCGCCGCACTGATTCCGCTGGCCTCCGCTATATTTTTATAGTATATTGGAATGATGGTGGCTGCCAGCAGTACAAAAGCCGAGTTGCCCACATCATAGAGAATCCACTTTTTCTCCAGTTTTGTCAATTTAGCCTCCTATTTCGGTTCCGCAATGCCCTCCCAATACACCTCCATTAAAAAATTCGTCTATAACACGATTTGTCCGTAAATTATTCTGCACATTGATAAAACATTGCCGTTTCAAAACTACTCCAGTTCCAATTTCTCATAATCTCTTGCCAGCCGTTTGCTTAAAGGCTCCCCGGTGGCAATTCCGTAAACATATTCCTCAATTACCTCTACCGTGGGAGTCACCGCCTCATGAAGACGCTCCCGAAGATAAATTCGGCTCTTATCGCAGGCAGGATTCGGCACGCCGTCCATAATCAGTCCGCCAATCTGCCTGTCCTGACCTGCCACTCTGGACAGTCCACGCAAAAACAGCCGCTTTCCCATGGTAGAACACCGGAAAAACCGAATGCAGCGCCGGAAGCCCTGTATGGACTGATCGATCTGCCGTGCCGTCACTCCCTCGAACATAGAAGCAATCGCCTCTTCCGTATCATAATCCTGACACAGATGGGCCGTACAGTTCAAACGCACCGGATCTTTCCCGTCCTCCTCTATCAAAAAACGGTCAAAATCTGTTTCTATCGCCAAATGGCCAAGCTGATACCTCTCCATATAGCTGTTGATGTAAGGATGGCACTCACTGTCCAGCATAAAGTGGCAAAGAAAACCGCAGAGATAAGACAACAGCACATTGCTTGGACGCTCCTGATACCTTTGTCTGCCCTTTTCAAAAAACTCAATGGCCGGCTCCTTGTGCATCCGCACTCCAAGCTGATTTACCCTATTCTTCCATACAGGGCGGTAATAAAATATCAGATCCGGCCCATGAAGCCCCAGCAGATAGGCCGTCTTATTTTCTTTTATAATGGTTCGTATTTCCTTTGGCAAAGCCTTATAGACCAGCTTGCCGAATTGATAATGTGCGTAGGTTGCAGGCATAAGTTTATTCCTATTACCATGATTTTCAGATCATCACAGCCCTTTCTTTTATCTTTATACTTTTTCTTATTTTTATTCTCTCACAAACAAGGAGTTTGTACAAGTAAATATTCCCCGACCCATGATTTTTAAGAAACAAATATTTCATTTAGATTTTTCAAAAAAATTCACACTTTCCCCGCTTCCACATAGTATGGGATTGTAAATAATTATTTTTGGAGGATTTCTCATGAGTGATTTGACTGCTACAAACTGTGGATGTGGATGTAATGAAATGAGCAACGGCAACAGCTGCTGTTCCTGGATCTGGATCCTTCTGCTGCTCTCCTGCTGCGGCGGATGCGGCAACAACGGAAGCTTCTTCGGCGGCAACGGCGGATGCGGCGACAACAGCTGTCTGTGGATCATCCTGCTTCTGTTCTGCTGCGGCGGCAACGGCGGCTTCTGCGGCAACAACGGCGGATGCGGCTGCTAATCAGCCACCCGGAAAGGCCGGCTCTATGGAGCCGGCCTTTCCTTCACCCTGTCTTTTGCAAAAGTCCCGTCCTTTGTCTCTGTTTCCTTTACTCTGTCCGCAAGCATCTTTTCTTGCTCTTTTCGTTTCATGCACTCCTCATCAAGCTCGTAAATCGTCGTATCATCTATGATCAAACGTCCCATAAAAAACCTCCTATTTAAGCTCCGCAATATGTTTTCAGTACGCCCTTGCCCTAAATCAATTTCCAGCCCCTTGGGATTGTGCCTGTAAATCGATTTGCGCATCGGCTTCTCTTTTATGATATTCATATTTTTCATGAGAGTACATATATTAAAGAAAAGAGGGGGAAATCCATATGAATTTCACAGAAGACGGCTACAAGCTTCTTCACGATGTACAAAAAAAATGCAATGAATTAAATCAGAAAATTGATTCAATGATCCGGATTATGGAGATGCTGACTGCTTATATGCAGTATTCCAATATGATGTCCAACATGTCGGATTTTTCAGATATGCCCAATATGCAGGAGCAATGGGATGACACAGACAATCCGGAAGCATTTTCCCCGCCACCCATGCCGGAAGGGAGTGAAACCATGAATCCAAATGATTTTCAGAAAATAATGAACGCAGCCAAAAACTCCAATCAGCAGATGTCCCAGGATGAATTCAACCAGATTTTTGAAACGCTGAAGCAGGGAAAATCTCCGGAGGAAGTTGCCCGAATGGAGCAGATGGTACAGTTAGCGAAAAGCTTTATGAAATAAAAAATGTGTATAGGGATGGCGGTTAATAACAATTGGGAACCGTTTCATTCCCAATCAGAAACATCCCCGCCAGGAATTGATGCGTCTGCAGCGCTATATTTCCTGACGGGGATGCTTCTGTTGTATATCAGCAGTCTGTACATCTGCAAATCATGCTTTCACTTCTGCTCCGCCGTAATCATTCCCCTCATTAAAATTCCGGGCATTTTCCATCGTAACCACGGCAATGGCCTGCATAGCCTCCCTTGTAAAAAATGCCTGATGGCTGGTCAGCACCACCTGCGGGAACATCAGAAGCCTGGCTGTAATATCATCCGTAATCGCCTTGTCGCTGCGATCCGTATAAACATTCTCATCCTCACCCTCGTAGACATCCAGCGCCACCGCCTGAAACTTTCCTCTCTTCAATGCGGCAATCAGCGCTTCATTGTCAACCAGGGCGCCCCTCGCCGTATTCACCAGCATAGCCGTATCCTTCATCCATCCAATGCTCTCCTCATTGACAATGTGATGGGTAATGGGGAACAGCGGAGCATGGAGGGAAATCAAGTCCGCACGCCGGAACAGCTCCTCCTTATCCACATAGGTCAGAATGCCTTCCTTCACCAGTTCCTCATTGGGATAGGCATCCCAGCCCAGCACAGTCATCCCATAGCCCCTGCAGATCTTGGCCATGCATACGCCAATCTTGCCGGTACCTACAATTCCGGCCACCTTATTGTGCAAATCCAATCCCAAAAGACCGCTCAACGCAAAATTATTATCCTTTACCTTATTGTATGCCTTGTGAAGCCTGCGGTTTGCCTCCTGAACAATGGCCATGGCATGCTCAGCCACCGCAAAGGGCGAATAGGCCGGCACCCGAAGAATGGTTATGCCGCAGTCTCTCGCCGCTTCCAAATCCACATTGTTGAAGCCTGCGCACCGCAGCAAAATTAGCCGGATGCCGCACTCTTTCAGCCGCTCCACTACCGGACGGGAAACATTGTCATTGACAAATACGCAGACCGCATCATAGCCCTCAGCCAGATTTGCCGTCTCCGGACCCAAATTAGAAGTAAAATAGTGAATATCGGAATTATAGGTTCCCTCTCCCTTATCTCTGGTTAACTCGCTAAAAAAGATTCTGTCATAATCTTTCGTGCCGAAAAAAGCAATCCGCAGCAGATCCGCAGCCTTTTTCTCGTTAAATTCCCTGTCAATCACGCTGCGTACCGCTTTCCAGGCTTCTTCCTCATCCTCGCCGGTTACCTGTACATTCAAGGTATCTCCCACCCTTGCACGCAAAGCCAAAAGCTCAAGCACATTCCGTCCGTCAGCCGTTCTTCCATTGGCCGCCACTGTAACAATACTCTTAAAATTTACACAGCACTGAGCCAGCAACGCACAGGGACGGGCATGTACCCCCATGGGATTGGTTACCGAATACATGATTTCTTTCATCGCTTTTTCTCTCCTTTCATTGCCCTGCACATGGTTTTTGTGCATAAAGATATATACCCCAGGGCACCTTCTTAAAATATTATGAGGGCAGATATTTTGCCATTGACCATAGTATATCCAAAGTATCCGTTCAATCATTCACGAATTCACGATTCTTCAGGCACTTTCAGATATCTGTCTAAATTAATACTGCCACCTTACACTTCTTCCTTTGACATGCAATCCCATAGCGAAAAATCATCTCCATCCCATCCTCCACAAGCCTGTCTTCATATCCCTTTTCTTTGATCTGCTTTAAGGCTTCCTTACAGGCTCCTTCCATATCATCACTCTCTGAATATTTTATTTCAAGCACCATCCCGATGCTTTCATTTTCCGCTTCTACCAAAATATCACTAAATCCATCTCCGGATTCCGTGTTGGATATAACATCCCATTCTTCGCAATGGCTTAAAAGTCCAAGAAGATCCTTTTCCTCTCAACTTTCCTAAATTTATTGATAGAAATCCCCAAAATCAAAAAATCATTTTACTACTCTTTCGTATTCTGATTAATATATTCCATCTTTACCTTTGAATAAACAATCCGCTGACTGTGATACAAGCCGTAATAACCGGACTGCATATAGCTTACAGACAGGGACAAAAACAGGAACGGCGCCCCCTTAAATCCAAACATCTCCAATCCAATCAGCAGAGAGGAAATGGGACTGTTGGTCACACCGCAGAATACCGCTGTCATGCCGCAGGCTGCCGCCAGAGACGGGGAAATCTGCAAAATCTTTCCCATCAGGCAGCCAAAGGTAGCCCCAACGAAAAAGGTAGGAACAATCTCGCCCCCCTTGAAGCCTCCGGCCAAGGTAATGGCTGTAAACAAAATCTTCAGCAAAAAAGCAGCCCACATCACATTCCCCTCCATGGTCTGCTCAATGATCTGCATACCGGAGCCCAAATAATCCGTAGTTCTCAATAGAAGTGTTAAGACAATAATCAGGCAGCCTGCCACAAACGTGCGCAGGAAAGGATTTGGCAGTTTTTTTTGAAATAAATGCTCTGTTTTATGTAAGACCACGCAAAAAAGTATACTGACTGCAGCACAGAGAAAGCCCAGAATTAAAATCTTTCCGCCGGTGATAAGGGTCAGTTCCGGAATCTCCCCAATGACAAAGTGCTCTTCCTCCATTCCAAATGACTTTGCTATAGCGCCTGCAATATAAGAAGACAGCACACAGGGAACCAGCGCCGCATAATGCATAATTCCTACACTGACAACCTCCATGGAAAAAACAGCCGCCGCCATGGGCGTTCCAAACAAAGCCGAAAATGCGGCGCTCATTCCGCACATAATTACCACTCGCTTGTCACTCTCATCAATCCGGAAGCATTTCCCAAGAAAATTTCCGATACTGCCTCCAAGCTGCAACGCCGCACCCTCTCTTCCGGCAGAACCGCCAAAAAGATGGGTCAGAACCGTAGATACAAAAATCAGAGGAGCCGTCTTAATTGGAATTTCCTTTTCTGCATGAATCGCATCCAGCACACGATTGGTACTGCTCTTCTCCTGCTTACTCTCCCATTGATACATCCATACAATCAAAATACCCCCAAGGGGCAGGCCAAAGAGTATCCATGGATTGGCCGTTCGAAGCTCCGTCACAAAAGCCACGCTTTTTCCAAAAAAAGTTCCTGCCAGTCCCAGACAGCCTCCGGTGATCACGGAAAATAACAGCCACCTTATTAAAAGCACCATGCGGTTCCAGGTAGTATGATGAAACCATGTGGATGCCTCCGGCACATATTCTGACACCTTATCCTTCCAAATCTTCAAATGAATCATCTTCTTTCTTTTGTTTTGATTTGTATATCATATTCCCCGTTTACGGACATATTCATAATTGAAGGTTTGACTATAAACTCACACCTTCGTATACTGCTCCAAATATACCGGAACTAAAATTTTATTATTCTTTACAGAATGCAATCTACGATTTATTTACATTCATCCTCTGAGAAGCTTTCTCTATGGTTATAATCACCCGGTTAGGCATACAGACAATAGTTTCTCCCGTCTCGGAAATAGGGCTTTGATGCACACAGATTTTATCCGGACAGGATGCTTCCGTTACATCAGCCTCTCCATCCTTTAAAATCAGCCGATTCGTTCCGTTTTCCGTCTCAATCAGAAGCTCCCTGTCCTCTTTTACAGAAAATCGGGCATATTCCTGCTCTCCCACATAAACCACTACTTCCTCCGGCGATTCCCGGTTCCAAAGCCGATAGCCGCAAAAAAAGACGGCTGCAATTACCAGAAGTACTAGAATTAAAATACCATCCTGCTTTTTCAACATTTCCTCTGCCTTTCTTTTCCGTCTTTCTCACTCTTTTATGTAGTTCTTATGTTTTTCAATCGCTTTTCAAAACATTAAGAACGGCTTATTTTATACGCTCTGCTTTATACTCCCTGCCGCAAAAAAGGCCCAAGCCGCACTGTTACCAGACCGCCCAATAAACCTATCAATGTTCCCGCAGCTGTCCCGGCAACGAGTAAGGCCGGAAAATAGTACATCAGGCTTCCTGTCCGAACGACTGCAGCCGCTACGAAGAGCTGGCCCAGATTGTGGGCTGCTCCCCCAAGTATGCTGACACCGGTAATACTTAAGGATGTAAAACGCTTTGCCAGGGCCATACACAGAAAGCTTAAAAGACCTCCGCCCAGACTGTACAGCATAACGGACAGACTGGAAAATGTCAGTCCGGCAAGCAGAATCCGCACCATAGATATGACAAAAGCGCTCTTTACATCCAGGCAGTAAAAAGCCACAACAACAACCAGATTGGCAAGTCCAAGCTTAATTCCCGGTATAGTAAAAGAAAAAGGAATCAAAGTCTCCACATAGCTCAGCAGAAACGCCAGAGCCACTAGCATCCCGTAAACAGCTACTTTCTTTGACATTTGATTCCCTCTCTTCTTATTCTAAGTTCCGTAAGAGCCTATCCATGCACCTCTACCTAGATCAATTTCCAGCCACAGCAGCATGTGTCTGTAAATCGCTCCAAATCTTTATCTTCCCTCAATCCGGATCACTCCGGTTGGACATTTCTCCGCACAGGCTCCGCAGCCTACGCACTTCTCACTGTCAATCCGTGCCAGGTTGTTTTCTACAATCACCGCACCATAGTCGCAGGCTCTTTCACAGGCACGGCAGGCGATACAGCCTGCGTCACAGGCTTCTCTTACAGCCTTTCCCTTATCATTGGAGCTGCACCTTACCCTGTAGCGGGAACGGTAGGGAACCAGCTCAATCAGACTGTTGGGACAAGCTGCTATACATTTCCCACAGGCTTTACAGGCACCCGGATCTACTCTTGCAATGCTGTTTTCCAGATGGATGGCATCAAAAGGACAGACCTTTACACAGGTTCCGTAGCCCAGGCAGCCATAGGTACATTTCTTAGAGGTTCTTCCCGGAACAATCACTGCCATCCGGCAGTCCTCCACACCATAGTAATGGCTCTTTTCCCGTATCTTATCACAGGTTCCCGCACATTTCACATAAGCCACCTTACGCACATTGCTTCCTGCGTCCACTCCCATGATCTTTGCAATAGCTTTCCCAACCCGGCTTCCGCCTACCGGACAGGAGGATACATCGGCTTCCCCGGAAGCAATGGCCGTAGCCAGGGCGTCACAGCCCGCATAACCACAGCCGCCGCAGTTATTGCCCGGCAAGAGACCTCGCACTTTCTCTTCCCTTTCATCCTTTTTCACATGAAATACACAAGACGCTCCCACAAGCAAACAGCCTACAAGCAATCCCGCAATTCCAATAACCAGGGCCGCAGATACTACTCCCATTATGTCCATAATTTCCTCCAATCCAGTTCCCTGGCACCCCTAACAGTACCATTTTCCATAACAATTTCCGGCCCCAAAGCCAAATGTCCAAAAATCTTTCCGACGCTGCAGAAGCGCCGCCGTTTCCAGTTCCCATTCCCCGGTCAGTACATGGGTATGCAGATAAATTTCCGGCTTCAGAAGTATACGCCCGAAAGCCATCTGTGCGCCTGAACTGTCCCGGCAATATGTTTTTTTTAAATCAACCCGGAAAAACCAAAAAAGGCAATTGCCATCAGGCACGCCGTAAGAAGCACAATAGGCGCTCCCTGAAAAGGCTTTGGAATATCATTATAGGCAATCCGCTCCCGGATTCCCGCCATAATTACAATGGCAATGGTAAATCCCAGGGCTGTGCCAAAGCCGTTCACCACGCTGACCAGCAAAGCGTTCCAGCCCATCTGAGCAAAAACATACTCTTTCTGTACGTTCTGAAGCACCACGCCAAGTACCGCACAGTTGGTGGTGATCAGCGGCAGGTAGACACCAAGAGCCTGATATAGTCCCGGGCTTGTCTTTTTCAAAAACATCTCCACAAGCTGCACCAGAGCCGCAATTACCAGAATAAACACAATTGTCTGTAAGTATTCCAAATGAAATCTCACCAGAATAAAATCATAAATCAAGCTTGCCACTGCCGAGGAAATGGTAATAACAAAGATAACCGCAGCCCCCATGCTGGCCGCCGTCTTCACCTGCTTGGACACACCCAGAAAAGGGCAAAGGCCAAAAAACTGGCTCAAAACCACATTATTGACTAAGGCTGCGCCTACTAAGATCAGCATCAATTCTTTCATTGCAATTTTCTCCTAATTAAAGTTACGTGGAATCCCTGCAGTACTTCCTTATACTGGATTCTGCTGTTTCCGGTTCCGCAATTATCTTCTCTTTGCTTTATCACAGGTCTCCATTTTCCCACAGGTTCCGCAGGCTCTGTCACAGCCCTCTACCTTTTTCCGGCCATTGTTCTCTATGTTCATGGCATTTAAAAAAGCAATGATAAGGGCCAGAACCAGAAAAGCTCCGGGAGCCAGAACAAAAATGGACACCGGTTCATAGATTTCCGGCAGGCTGTAAGCAAAAGGCGTTCCCGAAAAAACGGTTCCTGCCCCAATCAGTTCCCGGAAAAATCCCATGCAGGCCAGCGCAATGGAAAAGCCAAGCCCCATGCCGATTCCGTCAAAAGTCGCCAACACAGGGGGATTCTTAGAAGCATAAGCCTCTGCCCTGCCTAGAATAATACAGTTTACCACAATCAACGGAATATAGATTCCAAGGGCATCATAAAGAGTTGGAATATATGCCTGAATCAAAAGCTGCACAACCGTCACCAAGGATGCCACAATCACAATGTACGCCGGAATCCGCACTCTATCCGGAATCACATTCCGCAATATTGAAATAATCAGGTTGGAGACCACTAAAACCGCCATGGTGGAAAGTCCCATGCCCAGTCCGTTAAAAGCGGATGTGGTCACTGCCAATGTGGGACACATGCCAAGCATCAAGATAAAAGTGGGATTTTCTTTTACAATCCCGTTATATAATCGCTCCAGACAACCGTTCATACCAATCTCCTATTTTTAGTACCGCAGCATTTGAACAATACACCCTCATCTAGAAGAATTTCCGGCTGCAAAAGCATGCATCCATAAATTCTTCTGTGCATTGTTCAAATACTGCTGTTTCCAGTTCCGTAACATCTCTAACAGCACCCAAACTACTGCCTAAACGCCGATTCCCTTGCAAAATAAAGGGCTCCGTTCACTGCATTTGTCACCGCATTGGAGGTTCTTGTAGCGCCGCTTAAGGCATCCACCTGATACTCCTCCACAGCCCCATCCTTGGTCAGCTCAAAGCTTTCCACTGCCTTATTCTGAAACTGTTCCTTGAAAGCAGGCTCCGCAGCTTTCATGCCAAGTCCGGCCGTTTCATTCATTTCCAGAAAATCAATGCCCGAAATCACTTTCTGACCGCCATCCTCCCGGACGCCCACAGCCAGCTTAATCGCTCCGCCATAACCATCCTTGGAGGTTGCCTCCACAATCACCCCCGCAAAGTTCCCGGATTCATTGTAGCCATAAACAGCTTTATCAATCGTTACCTGCTCCAGTGATAAGCCGCTCTGCCTTAACAGGCTCTCAGACACAGCTACCTTACCCGAAAGTCCCTCATCCATCCGGAATTCCTGAGCTTCCGGCAATACGGCCTGATATGCCTTTGCATTGGCTTCAATCTGACGCTGTTCAATCGGTTCCTTTGTCAGCTCATACACGCCGCCCAGGAGAATTCCCGCAATCAGGGTAATCAATGTCAGCGTCAGAGCATCCTTTATCTTATCCATCCTTTTGTCCCTCCCATCCAAATGCCTTGGGTATGGTATTTTTCTCAATCAATGGCACCAGTAAATTAGCCGTAACAAGCGCATAGGACACGCCTCCTGCCGAAGCTCCCCACAAACGGAAGATTCCGGTTAAAATGCCCAAAAATACGGCGTAAACAAACCGTCCCTTTTCCGTAATGGGACTCGTAGTATAATCCGTGGCCATAAACCAGGCCCCAATCATTAATCCGCCTCCGCAAAGCTGTGCCGCCAG
This sequence comes from Clostridia bacterium, assembly GCA_910574255.1. Taxonomy (GTDB): domain Bacteria; phylum Bacillota; class Clostridia; order Lachnospirales; family Lachnospiraceae; genus Laedolimicola. Next base: position 45,939 of record CAJTAK010000020.1, on the reverse strand, counting down.
ATAAGAGGGGTCTAACCCATGTCCCCCGAAAACAGCCATAAACAGTGCAAAGCTCACAAGATACATGACCGGAATCACCCAGTCGATGACTCCTTTTATCAAAAGGTAAATACCTCCTGCCAATAAAGCAAGGGTTGATATCTCGCCAATGGATCCCGTTGTAAATCCCGTAAACATGGCTGCCAGATCGACCGTTCCCCCACTTTTCAGCGCTTCCAGAGGGGTTGCCCCAGAGATCCCGTCCATTCCGGAATATTGATTCATCTGATCCGCAAAGGAAATCAGCAGAAAGCACCGGGCTGCCATAGCCGGATTCACAACATTCTGCCCGATTCCTCCAAAAAGCTGCTTCACCACAAGAATAGCAAAGATACTGCCAAGCATGGGAATCCACAAGGGAACCAGAGGGGGAAGATTCATTCCCAAAAGAAGCCCTGTCACCAGTGCGCTTCCATCCCAAAGGGTATTTTCCTTTTCTACCAATGCCTCATAGGTGTACTCCGTAAGCAATGCAAAGCCTACGGCCACCAGGAGAACACAGAGGGCATAAGCTCCAAATCGATATACACCAAAGGCTGCGGCCGGCAAAAGGGCCAGAGCCACGTCAAACATCAAATTTTGTGCGCCGGTCCAGTCTCTTGCATGAGGCGATGACGACACATTCCACAATTCTCTCATCCTGTCTCACCTGCCTCTTTTCCTGCTTTTACATAGGTCCTTTTTCCAAGCTCTGACACCATTGGACCGGATCGCCTTTTCTCATTTGACACCATCATCCTGGCCTGCTTAAAGCTCTGAGTCAGGGAAAGCCTTGCCGGACACACATAGGTGCAGGAACCGCACTCATAGCATTCCATGCCGTTAAGCTTTTGGAACAGCTCTATATTGTAATGCTTACAGGCCTCCCACATTTTCTGAGGAACCAGCCTGCAGGGACAGGCTTTTACACAACGGCCGCAGCGAATGCAGCTTCCCGGCTTCACCTCTGCCACGGCGTCATGCTGAAAAGCAAGGAGGGCTGATGAGGTCTTTGTCACCGGAACATCGGAAACTGTCAGGGCCATTCCCATCATGGGACCTCCTGCAATTACCTTTTCCGGCCCGCAGGTAAATCCTCCTGCGGCTTCTATCAGCTCCGTATAATTTGTACCAATTTTTACACGAAAATTCTGGGGATTTGCAATGGCATCCCCGGTAACGGTTATAACCCGGCTCATAAGAGGCATGCTTTCACAGACTGCCATTCCCACTGCATGGACAGTAGCCGCATTGCATACAATGCACCCTGCAGCGGCCGGAAGCTTTTTGGAGTGAATCTTTCTGCCTGTAACAGCAAAAATCAGGTTCCGTTCGGCTCCCTGAGGATATTTGGCCTTTAGGACACATACTTCTATGGAAGTCTTTCCGGAGCCATTTTCCCCGATTGCCTCTCTCATCCTCTTTACGGCCTCCGGCTTGTCCTCCTCAATGGCAACAATTCCTTTTGCTTTCCCGAAGAGCCTTAGGATCACCCGAAGTCCCCCAAGGATGCGTTCCGGTTCTTCTAACATCAGTCGGTAATCACCTGTCAGATAGGGTTCGCACTCCACACCGTTTACAATTACATAGCCAACGGAGTCATCCTCCTTTGGCGTCAGCTTTATATGGGTAGGAAAACCTGCGCCGCCCAGGCCAACAATTCCGGCATTTTTCACTGCGGCACGGATTTCCTCTTTTGTCATTTCTTCCGGATCCCGGGTCTTGCCCATACCCGGAACCGGACGGTATTCTCTGTCGTTTTCTACTATCACCGCCTGGGAAATCACGCCGGTTGCCAGCATTCTTCTTTCAATAGTCCGAACACGCCCTGATACGGAGCTTATCACATTGGCCGATACAGCGCCGGAAGCTTCCCCCAGCACCTGTCCTGCCAGTACTTCATCACCCGGAGCAACAACTGCCTTTGCAGGGGTCCCTATATGCTGTGCCAGAGGGTATACAAGCTCCCCTTTTGGCAGATATTCCAAAACGGCTTTCTCTTTGGTTATGTCCTTTCCGGGGAAAGGATGCACCCCTCCCTGAAAGCTTCCATAACCCATATATCATTCTCCTATTCCAGTTCCGCAACATCCCTTCCAGTACACAAATAGTCTAGATGTATTTCCGGCTGCAAAAGCATGCATCCGTAAATCCATCTGGCACTGTCGTGATACTGCTGATTCCAGTTCCGCAGCCCCAATCCAGTACCCCTGTTATAGAAGAATTTCCGTCCGTTAAAAGCCGTCCGTAAATTCTTCTGGCACTGTCCGGGAGCTGCTGTTAAAAGAACCATAGTTCTTTTATGGTTTCACCACAATATTAATAATTCTTCCCGGAACGTAGATTTCTTTGACGATGGTTCCTCCAAGACGATCCGCCACCACTGCTTTTCCGGCTGCTATCGCTTCTTCTTTGGAAGCAGTAGTGGAAACTGTGACGGTTCCTCTCGTCTTGCCGTTCACCTGAACGGCAATCTCGATCTCGTCATCTTTCATGGCTTCCTCATCGGCAGAGGGCCATCCATGGGCAAATACGCTGTCCTTATGTCCCATCTCTTCCCAGAGCTCCTCCGCAATGTGGGGCGCAAAGGGTGCTAAGAGGGTAATGACTGCCTCCAGGGTCTCTCTGTCAATGCCGTCCTCTTTCCGGGCAAGATCTATCATTTTGTTATTATACTCCATAAATCCGGAAATAACCGTATTTAAGCTAAAACTATCAAGACGTGTGCTGATATCGTACACCATCTTGTGGCGAAGCTTCACGCTTTCCGGCGTTGCTTTCGCATTTTTATCCTTATTATCCAGAACAAGATTCCAGAAGCGCTTCAGGAAACGGGAAACGCCGTCGATTCCCCGGTCGTCCCACTCCGCATCCAGCTCCGGCGGTCCTACAAAAAGCTCATACATACGCAGAGCGTCGCAGCCGTAGTCACGGATCAGATCGTCGGGAGATACTACATTTCCTTTGGACTTGCTCATTTTAATGCCGTTCTTTCCGGTGATCATGCCCTGGTTGAACAGCTTGGTAAAGGGCTCGTCAAAATCTACCACACCGATATCATGAAGAAACTTGGTGTAGAAACGGGAATACAAAAGATGAAGCACCGCATGCTCCACGCCGCCGATGTACATGTCTACGGGCAGATATTTGTCTGCTTTCTCCTTGCTTACCAGCTCTTCACTGTTGTGATTGTCCACATAGCGCAGGAAATACCAGGATGAGCCTGCCCACTGGGGCATGGTGTTGGTCTCACGCTTGGCAGGCGCGCCGCAGACGGGACAGGTAGTGTTCACCCACTCATCAATGGCCGCCAGAGGTGATTCTCCGGTACCTGTAGGCTGATAGCTCTCCACATCCGGCAATGTAAGGGGAAGCTGATCCTCGGGAACGGGAACATTGCCGCAATGAGGACAATGAATAATGGGAATCGGCTCGCCCCAGTAACGCTGACGGGAAAATACCCAGTCACGAAGCTTGTAATTAACAGTCTTTCTTCCCACGCCCATCTTCTCTACAATCAGCGGCGCTTCCTGCTTTAAGACTGAGGATTCCATGCCGTTCCAGTCACCGGAATTGATCATCTTACCGCTGGCGGCTGTGTAGGCTTCGGTCATATTTTCAATCTCTTCCCCATCTTTGGCAATTACCTGGATAATGGGAATATGGAATTTTTTGGCAAATTCAAAATCACGGTCGTCATGGGCAGGCACGCACATGATGGCTCCCGTACCATAATCAGCCAGTACATAATCGGACAGCCAGATGGGAAGCTTAGCGCCGTTCATGGGATTGACTGCATAGCTTCCGGTAAATACGCCCGTCTTTTCTTTGTCCTGAACACGATCCACATTGGAACGCATAGAGGAACGGAAAATGTACTCCTCCACAGCCTTTCTTGTCTCGTCTGTTGCCAGCTCCTTTGCAAGAGCATGCTCCGGAGCCAGTACCATAAAGGTTGCGCCGTAAAGGGTATCAGGGCGGGTGGTGTAGACCGTAATCTTCTCATCCCGTCCGTCTACGGGGAATTCCACTTCCGCACCGTAGGATTTCCCGATCCAGTCTGTCTGCATCTTCTTAACCTTTTCCGGCCAGTCCAGCTTATCCAGGTCATTTAAGAGGCGCTCCGCATAGGCAGTGATTTTCAGCATCCACTGGCGCAAGTTCTTTTTGGTTACGGTGGTTCCGCAGCGCTCGCAGACACCGTTTACCACTTCTTCGTTTGCAAGGCCGGTCTTACAGGAGGGACACCAGTTGATGGGGAATTCCTTTTCGTAAGCCAATCCCTCTTTGAACATTTTTACAAAAATCCACTGGGTCCATTTGTAGAATCCGGGATCTGTGGTGTTTACTTCCATATCCCAGTCATAAAGGGCTGCGATATCGTTGATCTGCTTTTTGATATTTGCTACGTTCTCGGCTGTGGATTTGGCAGGATGAACGCCCATTTTGATGGCATAGTTTTCTGCAGGGAGACCGAAAGCGTCCCAGCCCATGGGATGGATGATGTAATGGCCCTGCATGAGCTTATAGCGGCTCCACACGTCGCTGATGACGTATCCTCTCCAGTGTCCTACATGAAGTCCGTTTCCTGATGGATAAGGAAACATGTCCAGACAATAATATTTTGGCTTCTTTCCGTCATTCACATTCACCGGATGCTCTTCCCAGTGCTTGCGCCATTTTTCTTCTACTGCTCGATGATTGTAAGGTACTGCCATTGTTTTTACACTCCTCTTTTTCTTTTTGGCTCAGGTTAAACGCTCTATATAATGAGCCTGATTTCACTAAATTTTATCATAAACACAGAGGGGCAATTTGTCAAGCAAATTGCCCCCTTGATGAATTACTTTCATGCGTAATTGCCACATTCGGGTAATGAACCCTTACATATAATCAATCAATAAAATGCTCTTTCAGAAATAGTAATTTTTATGTGCTCTTTGACTTTTGATATTAAAGCTGTTGCAACATCTGATCCAGGATTTCGGAAGCGTCTTCCACACACCCCCTGCAGGTACGCAGACGAGGTTTTCCCTTCTCGCCTCGAAGCTCCCGGCAGATTACGGTTGTATTCTTTTCCTGGAAACGTTTCTCCAGATCTCCAATAAGCGTCTCTTCGTCAAGCCCCTGCTCCTTTGCTTTTGCCGAAAGAACCAGCTCCGCTGCCATCACCGCACCGCACTTTACCTTTGCGCCGCCGGAATAAGGGGCCGCCTTCTGCTTTGCCTGTTCCTCTGTCTCACCCACCAGATCGCAAAATGCGCAGTATACTGCCTGTGAGCAGCTATACCTGTCAGCATGTCTCTTTTTTGCCGCTTCAACTCTTGATTCCATAATATAAACGCTCCTACATTTTTCTTTAACTTTCTTTTGCCTGAACTCTCTCTTATTTTACCAGTTTTCTTCACAAATGTTCTCTCTTACTTCTCATCTGTTTCCAAAATCAGTTGAATTCTAACAAAAGTTTAATAACTAATATAATGTGTTTCCAATACGGAAAAAGCTGTCATAAAGCTATGAGACTTCACTTTATGACAGCTGCTTTTCTAATTTTTAATAAATCTGCTTATACAGGATATGCGCCGTTCTTGGTATCTGCTACGGTTGCATCCATCTTAGTCTTCTGTGCTTCTCTGTATTTAAAGAAGTCTGTTGCTACCTGCGGGAATAATGCATAGGACAATACATCCTCATCCTGCTCCTTGTACTGAGCCATCTCTGCCTCCAGAGTCTCTAACTCGTTGGGAACCAGATCCGCCGGACGGCAGGTAATTACTTCTGCATCGCCGATACACTTCTTCTGTACCTCGGGATTGAAAGGCTTTACAGTCTTTCCGTACTTGCCGGAAAGAACGTCCTTGGTTTCCTTGGTTACCATCTTGTAGCGCTCGCCTGCTACCACGTTCATAACGGCCTGGCTTCCTACGATCTGTGAGGACGGTGTTACCAGCGGACACTCACCGAAGTCCTTACGTACACGGGGTACCTCTTCCAGAACCTCATAGTACTTGTCTTCCGCACCCAGATCCTTTAACTGAGAGGTCAGGTTGGACAACATACCGCCGGGTACCTGATACAGCAGGGTCTTGATATTAACGCCCAGGTTCTTGGGATTCAGGAGGCCGCTTTCCAGACACTCGTCACGGTAGGGACGGAAGTAGTCTGCGATTTCAGCCAACAGATTCTGATCATAGCCGGTGTCATAAGGTGTTCCCTTAAAGGTCTCTACCATAACCTCTGTTGCAGGCTGAGAGGTTCCCAGTGCAAAGGGTGACATTGCACAGTCGATAACATCTACGCCTGCTTCTACGGCCTTCAGATAAGTCATAGAAGCTACACCGGAGGTATAGTGGGTATGAAGCTGAATCGGAATCTTCACAGCACTCTTTAACGCTGTTACCAGCTCCGTTGCCTTATAGGGCAGCAGGAGGCCTGCCATATCCTTGATACAGATGGAATCCGCACCCATGCTCTCAATCTCTTTTGCAATGTTAGTCCAGTACTCCAGGGTGTAAGCATCGCCCAAGGTATAGGAAAGTGCGATCTGTGCATGACCTTTCTCTTTGTTGGAAGCTTTTACGGCTGTTTCCAGGTTTCTAAGATCGTTTAAACAATCAAAGATACGGATGATATCGATACCATTTGCAATGGACTTCTGTACAAAGTACTCTACTACGTCGTCGCCGTAGGGACGGTAGCCCAGGATGTTCTGACCGCGGAACAGCATCTGAAGCGGAGTTTTCTTTGCTTTTTCTTTGATCTTTCTCAGGCGCTCCCAAGGATCTTCATGAAGAAAACGCAAAGAAGCATCAAAGGTTGCTCCTCCCCAGCACTCCAGAGAATGGTAGCCTACCTGATCAAGCTTCTCCACAATGGGAAGCATCTGCTCTGTACTCATACGTGTGGCAATCAGGGACTGATGAGCATCACGCAATATCGTTTCGGTAATTTTTACCGGTTTAGTCTGTGACATTCTATAACCTCCTATTTATAGTTCCGTAACACCTCTAACAGCACCTCCTACTTAGAAGTATTTCCAGTCACGAAAAGATATGCCTGTAAATTCTTCTGGTACTGCACGAGGTGTTACTGTTTCCAGTTCCGTAACACTTCATACAGTACCCCTTACCTAGAAAAATTTCCAGTCACAAAAGCATGTGCCTGTAAATCTTTCCGGCACTGTACGAAGTATTACTGTTTTATAGTTCCGTAACACCTCTAGCAGTACCCCTTACTTAGAAGTATTTCCAGTCACAAAAGCATGTGCCTGCAAATCCTTCCGGCACTGTACAAGGTGTTACTGTTTTATAGTTTTTATTTACATTACGCCAAAGATAGCCATAAAGGTTCCGGCTGCTACGGCCGTACCGATAACGCCTGCTACGTTGGGGCCCATGGCATGCATCAGCAGGAAGTTGGTGGGATCTGCCTCTGCACCTACCTTCTGGGATACACGGGCTGCCATAGGAACGGCAGATACGCCTGCGGAGCCAATCAGCGGATTTACCTTTCCGCCTGTTGCCTTGCACATGATCTTTCCGAAAATAACTCCGGCCGCTGTACCAAAAGCAAATGCAACCAGACCAAGAACAACGATCTTAAGGGTATCCCAGTTCAGGAATGCCTCGGCACTTGTAGTTGCACCTACAGAAGTACCCAAAAGGATAACTACGATGTACATCAATGCGTTGGAAGCGGTCTCCTGAAGCTGACGAACCACGCCGGATTCACGGAACAGGTTGCCAAGCATCAGCGCACCTACCAGCGGTGCGGTTGAGGGCAGAATCAGGCAGACTACAATCGTAACAATGATGGGGAAGAGAATCTTCTCCAGCTTGGATACGGGACGAAGCTGCTCCATTTTGATTTTACGCTCTTTTTCCGTAGTCAGCAGCTTCATAATGGGCGGCTGAATAACGGGAACCAGAGACATATAAGAATAGGCTGCCACCGCAATGGGGCCCATAATCGCTGTCTGTTCCAATTTTCCGGCCAGGAAAATGGATGTGGGGCCGTCTGCGCCTCCGATGATGGAGATAGCTGCTGCCGCCTTGTCAGAGAAGCCCATAGCCATAGCTCCTAAGTATGCGGCAAAGATACCGAACTGTGCCGCAGCTCCCAAAAGAAAACTCTTGGGATTTGCAATCAGGGGGCCGAAGTCTGTCATGGCTCCAACACCCATAAAGATCAGGGACGGCAGGATTGCCCATTCATCCAGTACATAGAAGTAATAGAGAAGGCCGCCTACGCCGTTTGAAGATTCCTCCGGACTGATCATAATATCCGGATAAATATTAACAAGCAGCATACCAAAAGCGATTGGAACCAGAAGAAGGGGCTCGTAATCTTTTTTGATAGCCAGGAACAGGAAAAAGCATGCAACGCCAACCATGACATAGTTTCCCCAGGTCAGATTAAAGAATGCTGTCTGATGCATGAGATTTCCCAGTGTTTCTAATATATATCCCATGTCTTAACCTCCGTTAGTTTGATAGGATTCCAGTTTTTGTTAGTTCAGGGATGCCAGCAGATCGCCGGATTCTACCGCATCGCCTACTCCAACATTGATGCTGGCTACCGTACCATCCTCGGGAGCAACCACGGGGATCTCCATCTTCATGGCTTCCAGAATTATAATGCTGTCGCCGGCCTTTACTGCCTGGCCTACGGAAGCCTCTACCTTAAATACCTTGCCCGGAACGGAAGCCTTTACTTCAATTCCGCCTGCTGCTGCCGCTGCCGCGGGCTTTGCTGCAGGAGCCGGTGCTGCTGCCGGTTTCGCTGCCGGAGCTGCCGCACGTACGGGTGCGCTTCCTGCGCCGCCTTCTTCTACGGTTACATCATATGCCACGCCATTTACGGTAATTGTATAATTTTTCATCTTATTGATTCCTCCTAAAAATATGCATTACCGGACTTTAAGTCCAATAAGTTTGATTTATGCTTTTTTCCATTTCTGATTGCTTTTGCGCTTGATGGAGCGAACCACGAATCCGTCTGTTGACGTAGTTCCCATGGCTGCTGCAACCGCTGCCGTAATTACAGCTACAAGCTCCAGATCGTCAGCAGGTTCTTCTGCTGCAGGTGCTGCCACCGGTGCTGCCGCCACTGGAGCCGCAGGCGCTGCCGCTTTCTTTTCTTCTGCTTTCTTTTTGCTGAATTTCTTTTCAATGGCAGGTATAAAGTTAAAGCAGGAAATAATCAGGCTGATGAGAATCAGAACCGTGAACACAACGCCCATGCCCAGCAGGGTGTTCATTCCGGCTTTCTGAAGAATCTCCCCGGTGCTGTAAATGGGATCAGCCGTTACGGTAATTACAACGTCATGGCTGTCATACACCAGAGAAAGCCGCATATCATGCTTTTCAAATTCATAAACTACATCATAGGTAACTTCTCCGTCCTTCTCTACGCCGCCCTCATATTCCTTTACGCCTACATAGGCACCGAAATCATCCAGGTTGCTGGCATAGGACTTAAAGAGGGCCAGATAAGCGTCTGCCGTAAAGTCAAACTTCTGTCCCGTTCCGCCGATATAGCGGTACAGGGCCACTTCCTGTTCAAAGTCTTCAAATTCCTCTTCCAGCCCCGCTATTAACTCATTTAACTCTTCTTCGCTCATGGAGGTCAGCATCTTCACATACTGGTCGGATTTGTTCCGGTACATTTCCTCCTTGGGAAGCTCTTTTCTCGCCGCACAGCCGGCCAGGGAGATGACACAAACGAGCAACGCCAAAAGGCTGATTAATTTTTTCATGTTTCTCTTCATATTATTCACCTCTCTTAAACCGTTCCGTGTTTTTTGTCCGGGCGATCTTCTCTCTTTGTGAATAACATCTCAAATGCGCCAATTACATACTTTCTGGTGTCCTTGGGCTCGATAATGCTGTCTACATAGCCTCTTCTTGCGGCTGCCTCCGGGCTTGCCTGAAGTGCTGCGTATTCCTTGGCTTTCTCCTGCTGTTCTGCAGCGTCCGCATCGGCATACATAATCTTGGCCGCCAGCTTTGCGTCCATCATTCCTATGGAAGAACCTGTCCATGCGTAAACCACGTCAGCACCGATCCCCTTGCTGTTCATGGATACGTATGCGCTTCCGTAGGCTGCTCCGGCGATTACATTTACCTTGGGAACGGTGGCATTGGCAAATGCGTAGGTCAGCTTTGCCATAGCTTTTGCAATATTGCGCTCAGTGCACATATTTGCTTTATAGCCTTTTACGTTGGTAATGGAAAGAACCGGGATATTGAATGCATCGCAGAAGTTGATGAAGTCCGCTGCTTTCAAAGCGCCTCTTGCCGTCATGTCCGTATCATTGTTGGCAACTGCGCCTACGGTCATGCCGTTTAATTTAATGAGGCCGGTTACCATGTCTTTTGCATAGTCTGCCTTGGTCTCGAAGAATACGTTTCCATCAGAAATGCTGGAAAGTATGTAGGGTGCGGAATACTCTACATTTCCCAAATCCTCGCATACACGATTCAGATCGTCCATGCACTCTTCGTAGGAGCCGTCATCCTCGTTGTTGGCCGGAAGCATGGTTACCAGCTCACGAATCTGAGCAAGGATTCCTGCCTCGTCTCCGACTACATCTACGTTTCCGGCTTCTTCTGCCTGGAATGCAGCGGATGCGCTGTTGCATTTGGAAATCTCATTTCCTTCAATGGCGTTGGGGGAGTTTACGAAAAGCTTTGCTTTGCTCTTCTCCATAAATGTAAAATCAGCAAGTCCCGGTACTACGGCAAGTCCGCCGCCGCAGGTTCCAAATACTGCCGCAATCTGGGGAACTACGCCGGATGCTAATGTCTGCTTCAGATAGATCTCCCCGAAGCCGTTCAAAGCATCTGTGGCTTCCTGAAGACGGACACCTGCACAGTCAATCAGTCCGATTACCGGTGCACCCATTTTGCAGGCCATGTCATAGAGCTTTGTGATCTTTTTTGCATGCATTTCGCCTAAGGTTCCGTTTAATACGGATGCGTCCTGGCTGTACACATACACAAGATTGCCGTCAATAACACCATATCCGGTTATTACACCATCAGACGGAGTTTCTTTCTGCTGCATGTTGAAATCTGTGCTTCTGGCTGTCACCATACCGCCAATTTCAACAAAACTGTTCTCGTCAAGTAAGCTCTCGATTCTCTTACCTGCCAAGGTTTGTGCTGTACTACTCATTTTCAGCCCTCCATTTTTATATGATAATTCTAAACCATTTCATGCCGTTTACCATTTTATCAATATTGTGTCAAATAATCAAGTGTTTTGTATAAATTCGTGGGCAAATTGTGAGATTGATGAGGAATCTAACTGGGGAAGGAAAAACGGACGCAGCCGGAAGGACTTCACATTTCCCTCCCTGCTCCGCTTTCGCTAACACGCCTTCCGGGAAATGTGAAGTCTTTCCGGCTGCTGGCTGTTGGGGCCCTGTTTTGAAGCCCTGTTTGAAATGTTTCTTGGCTTTGGAGGTGGTTAGATTCCTTTTGGAGGCTGGCGGGGTTACTTGGCTATTAGGCCCAAGGCTTTTACCAGTTCCAGGGCGGCGATTGGGAAAAGGGCCAGGGCGAAGCCGGTTCCGTACATTCTTGCCGGGAGCGTGGTCAGGCCGAATATTTGGGACAGGAGCGGAATATATAGTACGCAGGCCATCAGGATTATGGAGGTCATGGCGGCCAGATTCAGCTTCCGGTTGGTAAAGATTCCTGTCCGGAACAGGGATTGAGCGGATCGCATGTTGAAAGCGTGGAAGATCTGGCTGCAGCCTAAGACCAGAAATGCCATGGTCCTGCCGGCTTTTATGCCCCCGGATGAGGTGCAGCCTATCCAAAATGCGGCCAGGGACAGGATGCCGAACATGATTCCCTGAAGGATTACCTGGATTCCCATGCCGTGGGCAAAGATTCCCTCTTCTCTGGGCCTTGGTTTTGCGTCCATGACGCTGTCTTCTACCGGCTCCATGCCCAGGGCAATGGCAGGAAGACTGTCTGTGACCAGGTTGATCCAGAGAAGCTGCATGGACAGTAAGGGGGATACTTTAAAAAACAGCATGGAACAGAATACCAGAAGTACTTCTCCGATGTTCGTTCCCAAAAGGAAGCCCACGGTTTTGCGGATGTTGTTGTAGATTCCTCTCCCCTCCCGGACTGCAGCTACGATAGTTGCGAAGTTGTCATCCTGGAGGGTCATGTCAGCGGCCCCTTTTGCCACGTCGGTTCCGGTAATTCCCATGGCACAGCCTATGTCGGCGGCTTTTAATGCCGGTGCATCGTTTACGCCGTCTCCGGTCATGGATACGATCCGACCTTTTTTCTGCCATGCTTTTACTACCCGGATTTTATCTTCCGGGGATACACGGGCGTAGACGGAGATATGTTCCAGTTTCTGGCTGAAAGCTTCTTCCGACATGCTTTGAAGTTCCATGCCTGTTATGGCCTCCTGGCCGGCTTCCAGTATTCCAAGCTGTCCTGCGATGGCTGAGGCTGTGACTACGTGGTCGCCTGTTATCATGATAGGGCGGATTCCAGCCCGTTTGCAAAGCTCTACCGCCTGCTTTGCTTCTTCTCTTGGGGGATCGATCATGCCCACCAGTCCTAAGAATGTCAAATCTCGTTCTAAGGCTTCGCTGGTTAGTTCTTCGGGTACTTTGTCTAAAGTCCGATATGCGATTGCCAGTACCCGAAGCGCCTGGGAGCTCATTTCTTCCGTTACTTTTTCTGCCGCTTTTATGTCTCCCTGTATACATCTTTTGGAGAGCATGTCAAAGGCTCCTTTGGTGATGGCTGTATAGGAGCCGTCTATCTTCTGTATGGTGGTCATGAGCTTTCGGTCCGAATCAAAGGGAAGCTCTGCCGCTCGCGGATATTGGCTGGTCAGCTCTTCTTGCCGGATTCCGTTTTGGTAAGCTGCAGAAATGATGCTTGTTTCCGTGGGATCACCAATGGGGATTTCTTTTCCCTCCTCAAAACGGATGGAGCCGTTGCTACAAAATGTTCCGTATAATAGCAGCTTGCGGATTTCCGGGGAGTTTTCCGGGCTTATTTTCTCTATGATTTTTCCTTTGTCCGAATATGCCTGGGTTAAGGTCATCTTATTTTGTGTCAGGGTGCCTGTTTTATCGGAGCAGATGACGGAGGTGGAACCTAAGGTCTCTACGGCCGGGAGTTTTTTTACGATGGCATTTCGCTTTGCCATGCGCTCTACGCCGATGGAGAGGACGATGGTTACGATAACCGGCAGGCCCTCCGGGATGGCGGATACGGCCAGGGATACGGCTGTCATAAATATCTCCATTACAGGCATTTTGCCTGCCAGACCCATGGCAAAGATGACGGCGCAGATGATGAGAGCTAAGGCTCCCATGTATTTTCCTAACCGGGCAAGCTTTTGCTGGAGGGGCGTTTCCACTTCGCTCTCGCCCTCTAACATGCCGGCGATTTTGCCCATCTGGGTGTTCATGCCTGTTTCTGTTACGATGGCTTCGGCGGTTCCGTAGACGATGCTGCAGCCGGAATAGACGCTGTTGGTTCGATCTCCCAATGGCGCTTCCACGGGCAGGATAGTTTCTGCGTCTTTTTCCGCCGGCAGGGATTCTCCTGTAAGGGCGGATTCTTCAGATTTGAGGCTGGATGAGGTGATGAGCCTTGCGTCTGCCGGGACAAAGTCGCCTGCTTCCAGTTTGATGATGTCGCCGGGGACCAGTGCGGCGGCGTCTATGACTTGCTCCTGTCCGTCCCGGATGACACGGGCATGGGGTGCGGCCATGCGCATCAGGGCTTCTAAGGATCGCTCGGCTTTATTTTCCTGGATAACGCCCATGATTGCGTTCAGTACAACGATGAGCAGGATGAGCAAGGGCTCGAAGAAGGCGGAGCTGTCATGCTCGGACAGGGCTGCAAAGAAGGACACGGCGGCTGCGGCCAGTAGGATCAGTACCATGACGTCCTTGAACTGCTCCAGGAATTTTACCAGGAGGGATTTTTTTCCGGCTTCTTTCAAGCGGTTTTCGCCGTATTCTTTCAGGCGGTTTTGGGCTTCGATACTGCTTAGACCCTCAGGAGTGGTTTTTAGTTGTTTTTGCAATTCTTCTATGGTTTGACTGTGGCTGTTCATATGCTGTGTCCTCCTACTTCGGTTTATGTATTATTATGTCCGCACATCTTGATGAAATCCATGTTCAGCCGCACATATCTGCATCCGGAAATCGATTTGTGCACTGATATGGTATTACTGATTCATTTTACCCTATTATTCCCAAATGCTCCAATAAAATTTTCACACCCATGCAAATTAGGATCGTTCCGCCTGCAAGCTCGGCTTTTGATTTCCATTTGCTTCCGAATATATTGCCGATGCGGATGCCGGCGGCGGAAATTACGAAGGTTATGGTTCCGATAAAGGTTATGGCCGGAATAACTTCTACCTGGAGAAAAGCCAGAGTTACTCCTACTGCCAGAGCATCTATGCTGGTGGCAATGGCCAGGGGCAGCATGGATTTGAAGGAAAAGGGGGATTGAGGGCTTTCGCCTGGACAGACCTGGCTCTCTTCGTTTGCACTTCCGGCTTCCCGGATCATGTTGATACCAATGATTCCCAGAAGGATGAACGCAATCCAGTGGTCGATGCTGGTAATGTATTCTTTGAACTGCACTCCCAGCAGAAATCCTAGCAGCGGCATGAGCGCCTGGAATCCGCCAAAATAGATTCCGGCTATGCCGCATTCACGGATGCCGGCTTTCGGGACACACAGTCCTTTGCAGATAGATACGGCGAAGGCATCCATGGAGAGACCTACTGCCAGTATAAATAATTCTGGTAAACTCATATTTTGTTCCTCCGTTTCCGTTCCGTAATGCTTGATGCAGTGCCCTTTATCCAAAAGGATTTCCAGCCATGGAGCACATATCCGAAAATCTTTTTGGCACTGTACAAAGTATTACGGATTCCTGTTTTGTAATACCCCTCTTCTCTTATATCCGAACCATGCTTTTTGTCTTTCTTGTTGTAGTATCGCCGGATATGGGAAAAAGCATCTTGCTATATGGGAAGGCTTTGGATAATTTTATAAAAAGTAAGAGACTTATCCACAGTTTTTTCTGTAGATAAGTCTCGCTGTTTCAAACAAAACCAGGTCTTACGGCCATGATGTTGATCTTGTTACGTCCTGCTTCTTAATACCTTATCAGACGAAGTCTGCCAGTCCCGAAGGGACATGTATTAATGGGGTACCCGTAGGGTATACCTTGTCAGACGAAGTCTGCCAGTCCCGAAGGTGTATCCCAAGGTATAAAATCCAGGCCGCCAACTACTCCCTTATAGCTGATATGTATGGGTGTTTTGATGTATATTACTACATTTTGGTGAGAAAGGCAAGGAGATTTTTTATTTTACAGGCATAGATTTCACCACTAAATATGCCGAAACAACTTACAAAACAGTGACATCAGTTATTCTTTACTGAATAAATGCCGTCAGCTCCGGATAATCGGAAAGGTGCTCCTTTACATAGCATCTTTTAAAAGCCGCAAATGCGGATTCCCGCTTCAAAAGAACTCTCAGCTTTTGCAGAAGAATCCCTGAGGCAGGAGCTTCTTTCAACTTTTCCAAATTGTCAAAAAGAAGATTCATTTCTTTTTGCAGCTCCTTTAGACGCATATCGCTTTTATATACACGAAGACCGGTGTTTTTTAAATTGAAAACTTCCATTATGAGTTCCATGGCCCGTGCGGTCTCTGCATCCGGAATGTCTGCCCGGGAAAGCAGCTCAATATCATTCTGTTTTAAACGGAATATAATTTCCTGTTCTGGATCAATTTTACAGCAATCCAGAATGCCGAAATCATATTTCCTCTGGTTTTTTACACCGTTGCAATGTCCACAGGACCAGAATAAATTGTTCCAGTCAAATTTTCTTTCATGATATTTTCCATTTTTATGAGGTAGTAAATGCTCTACCTGGGGGTCCTGCAAATTTTTTAGCCCGCAGATGTAGCATTTATTATGGAAATCCTCTTTGAGCTGCTCAACCACATCCGGTTTTTCATAGCTTCCATTCTTTTTAGCTGCTTCCTTTGCAAGAGAGGAAGGTGCCGGAAAGGAGCGTTCTATCTTAACCATTGATGTCCTCCCTTTTTGAAAGTTCCAGCTTCAGCCGCTGATATTCTGTGGTAATGCCTAAGGCAAGGTAGTCCGGAATTTCATCCAGAAACATTTCCAGATTTGCAATTTCTTCAAAGTCATTATCCGTTAATGTTTCCTTATGAATCAGTACTTGATATCTTGCAAATTTTTCTTTTAATTTATCGGACAGCTTGTCTGCCTTGAAATATCCCTCCACGATTCCATCATAGGGAATATCAGCCAATCCATTTTCTACCAGTAAACGTTGCTCCAAATCATAAATTACAACGTTCTCCAAACTGTTCAGTATAAAAGGTGAGTGGGTGGTAACTATGAATTGAATGTTTGGAAACATGGTGGTTAAAAGTCCCAATATTTTTTTCTGGAGCTCCAGATGAAGGTGTGTCTCTATCTCGTCGATTAGAACAATTCCGGGCATATTGTAGTGGAATTTTCGTTCGGTCTGCTTTTCCATACGGATCATGAGATCCACCATAATATCCAATGCTGCCGCATAGCCACTGGACAGGGTGTTAAAATCATAGGCTTCCTTTTTCGGCTCTTTAATGCTGAACCGGAAGGTTTCTTCGTCAAATTCCAGTTTGAGCTGTTCGTTTTCAAAAAGACCTTGCAGGAGGGTTTCGAAATTGTCAAACCATTTCTGGATGCCTCTCGCCTTTTCCTGCTTTCCACTGGTCTGTGATAATGCCTGGGTCATTTTCAGATCCAGGAGGTATTTTACAAAATCCTTTCGTGGATTTTCGTAAATGGAATAGTTTTCTTTCAGCTTTACCTTTTCTACGTGTGTTGGTGTCTCTGCCGCAAAAATCCGGTCTGCTCTGTAGTAGGCAATGATAAATTCTCCAGCTTCAAATGATGAACGTATTTCATGATTTGGATAATTCAATTGTACTATAAAGCCTTTTTTTTCTTTTTCAACAATTTGCCGGGCACTCTTTACCTCTTTTTCTTGTTTTAATATCTCTTCCTCTGTTTGACTATTCATTTTTAATGTATCTAATTGTTTTATCGCAGATAACAATCTTTTATCTTTTGCTTCTATACCATCGGAAGTAGATAGGTTATATAAATAACTGGACAGCCCATCCAGGATAGTCGTCTTCCCACTCCCATTTTTACCTGTGAAAATCAGATGCTTTCTGTTCTCATCTGACAGAGGAATCTCAATGTAATCCAGGTTTCTGACCTTTTCTAAAATTAATTTTGTAATAAATATATCTTTCATCTTGTCCTCCCGAAATGCCGCCTGCCGCTGACTTCACTGTTATTTGTACTAAATTGTGTCAGTGAGATTATAACATATACCATCATAAAAAACCATCCAAATTATTCCAACGTTCTTTCCAAAAAACGCCAAGAAAAAAGCAAAACAAACAGTTATGTCTGTCTTGCTTTTTATAACAGCAATTTCAAAATACATTACAAATCACGATAAGCCTGAATTATTCACAGCGGTATAAGCCCGCATAAAATCCGCCGTAGTTACCATTGCAGCCACTCCTGATACCTTACTCTGTCACAGGATAGCCTAAAAATGGGCAGACTCATCCCCTGATAGGGTTAGAAATTTATTATGGTTGTCAAAAGTCCGTTAACTGCTGCTATTCCAACTGTGGCCGCAGGTTATGGATATTTTCCAGTGTTTCATAGAATTCTTTCTTGTAGGGACAGCTGCTGCACAGTTTGAAATATTTATACCGTGCAGACCTTACCACTCTTGCGGCTATTTTCAGTAGCTTGAAACGGATAGTATCTATACACTGTTTCCTCATACTGGCGGCAAGCGCCAACCGTCTGAACCAATTGAACAGATTATAAGCCAGTGCATGGACCAGGAGGCGGTTCGCATTTACCAGCTTTGAGGGACTGCTTACAGAGGCAAAGCCAAAGCCGCTTTTGCCTTCCTTGATGAAGTTCTCCATTCTGCCCCTTCCGCAATAGAACTGGATTACCTGATAAGGTTCCATTTCCAGTGTCGTGACAATAAAGGTATACAAATGGACCATCTGGCCATAGGGCTTTTCGATTTTGAAAACCACCCTGCGCGGATGGCTCCACGAACCAGCCTGGTACATAAATTCCCCATACTCGACGGCGTAATCCACCTGGTTGGATTTCGTTGCGCGGTACAGCGCCTGGCTTTCATCTTCTGCCAGTTCAAGGAGCTTTGGATTTTCTTTGAGCCGGATGGCACATTTGCAGTTTTTGTCTTCAAGGACTTCATACAGGACTGGGGACGCAAAACCACTATCACCCCGGAAATAAAGCGGCATATCCGGGAAATCGCAGAGGAATTCATCCAAAAGGGACTCCATAAAAATATCTGCCTCTTTGCT
>CAJTAK010000020.1:0-27328 GCA_910574255.1 Clostridia bacterium | reverse complement strand
AAAAGCATGAATTCCGGTTTCTTTATGGAATAGACAACCCTACGGAGTCTGCGGATGATCTGGTTTAACTGGGTGAGTGTATCTTCATCCATGCGGCTAAAAAAGCGTGACAGGGTAGGCTGGGATGCCAGGGCATCCTTTTCTAAAATGGCTGTCATGACCGGTTCGTTTGTCAGTTCGTCTGCACAGTCATCCTTAAAGTAGGAGCTGATGATCTGGTAAACCACCTGCATCAGGTTCGTATCATCCTTATGGATGCGGAAGGATGCGTTATCATTGGTTTTGAACATACGGTTGACGAGTTTAACCGCCCCGATCTTAAACAGGAACTCTTTGAACAGGAGAAGTCCTGCATCGGAGGATAGATCGCCTCCATCAAAATTAATTTTGATTTGGCTATTGCTTTCTAAGCTTACGGTGTTTAAAATATCCATATAAAGACCCTTTCTTTGGTTTTGATTTGGATTGGACACCTAAATTTTACCATAGATTG
Source organism: Clostridia bacterium (assembly GCA_910574255.1). Lineage (GTDB taxonomy): Bacteria > Bacillota > Clostridia > Lachnospirales > Lachnospiraceae > Laedolimicola. The sequence goes on along the minus strand of CAJTAK010000020.1, from coordinate 26,835 downwards.
AGGTCTTTTTCTATTCACCAAATAAGTGAAAGACAATATTCAATTAAAATACAGTAACTATGCGGGTTTCAGCAGTTAATGCTGTTACTCCATGAATAATTCAGGATAAATTTTTTCATGTATCATACTTCCCTTTCTCATAAAATGAGAAGTATAATTTGTATTTGACCTCCTTATTAAATTAGGCAAATACTTTGACCGGCACATAGGGCAACCTACCGCTGAAACCTCAAAGGGTAATCCTTATAACAGCTTGACTAAGGATTTGCCAATCATCTTTTTGCATATACAAAAAGGATTAAGATTTGCTCTCTTTAAGTATAACATAGAAATGCTTTATCCACTACACATTTTAATAAATTACTGGGCGGACGGATTCTGGACTTGCACTGGTTAGAACGCCGCCAGGCACACTACTAAAAGAATGTCCGAGCAATTAAGCCCAGTCAAAATTTTTCTTTTTTTGAATTACAATTCATGCTGATTGAACTATTAATGTTCAATAAGATTGGGGGCAGGCCTTATGTTACTCCATAGGCAGAGAGTTTCTTTGTATTTCTATTGCCCGCAAAGTCGGGACGGGTAATTCCTCTCTATCGCCGCAAAAGCACTTAAGTTTTTCTAAAATCTTCCTAACAACTGAAAACTGCTATACAAGTCCAGGGCACCGTAACCCTCCCATGTCAAGCCTTTGCCATGAATTTTTTTCACTTTTTTTATACCAAAAGTCCGCAAAACCGCATAACTTCGTCAGGCTGATGGGAGATAACTGTTAAGTATCATGGAAATTGATGGTAAATTATTGTTATGTGATTTTATTCAGAAAAGACGAGGATTCTTCTCTGGATTTCAAACTATCTTATAACATTTTTCTATGCAATACACTCTTGATATTCCATACTCTCCATAATATGGTATGGATTTACCCGCTTTCCCTGCAGTTCAAATATACATCTGCGTGCTTTATAAGCTCCTGCTATTGTCAGAAACCTTTAAGGCCGTATCTGGTAACAACTATCGCAGTAAAATGCCAGTCCCATAAATCAAAATTTACAATTTTTGAGTTCAGATAATATATGACTCTTATTATTAGTCGATAAAGTATTCCTCATATAATTTATTTCGATACAGTTTATCTTGTGTGACTCTGATCACATCCTGTGACCGCTTATCTTCCATTAATCGTGCAATCAGTTGAGAAAGCCTGTCTTCCCCTTTTTCAACACCTTTTTCAACATTGATCTGATCTCTCATCAGCAGCGTCATATACTCGTGCCTCCATTCCCGATTCTGTTTCGCTTCTTTTACAGCTTCATCAAGTTCCTGAACAAAAGTATCATTGGTTGCTTTTCCGGCAGCGTAGTCTAAAAATGCTTTCAATTCTTTGCTGACATCATCCTTGTCACTGTCTGCGTTCAGGAAAATTTTTGCGGTTTCATCCCCCATGGAAATGCTGGAATCCTCTTTACAGAGATTCTCAAAGGTATAAATATGCCGTCCATGTCCGAAAATGTCTTCCAAACAGATAAAGATAATAAAACTGCGGTTCAATGTTCGATAGGTCTGCCCTTTATCAATCAGCTGCAAATCTATTAAACTCTGATAGTACCTGCTCCTTTTCGGGAGTTCCCTGGTGTCACTGGCCTGCATTTCGATATTGTATACAATATTTTTATTATCTCTTACATAGACATCGAGGCGGATGCTTTTGGCATCGGCATCTGGTTTGATTGCTTTCTGTAATTCCGGATATTCAATATGGTCTATTTTTAAATCAGGAAGAATTCTTTGCAGTAATTCCTGGCACAACCTGGGATTCTGCATGACTTTTCCAAACAGAAAGTCATTTGATATACCCAAGTCTTCCCAATTTGTATGGCTGGCTCCCATCCATTTATCATCTCCTTTTTTTAATTTTATCATGCTTTTCGTCCTAATTCAATTGGAACTTCGGGGCCATGAACTGCGTGATTCGTTCAAGGGTCTCTTCACTCATGCTGATTGCATAGCAATGCATAAGATTACGGTATTAACTGTTTTACAAGAAGATTCTGAAATTCCACTCTATCTCAACCCTCTTCCCCTTATAAACATACACTCTTTTAATAAAAGCATCAACCACCTCCTGCGTCAGTTCCTCCATATGGGTATAACGGATGATCTGCTTCATATCCTCTTCCGCTTTCTGATATTCCTTTTCCAATCCGGCCAGTTTTCCGGATGCTTTCTCTTCCGCTGCGGATAAAGACGATAATTTTTCCGTCAATTTTTCTGCTTTGCTCCGATACTCTGCAGCCGGAAGTTTCGCAAGTGCATATCTCTCATACAGGGCATCTTTCTGTGCCTGTATCTGCTTTTTCTCATGCCTATATTCCTCCAGCTTCTTTTTCAACATATGGATACTCGATTTCTGAAAGGAATACAGATTCTCTCTCTGCTTCATGGCATTCCCTCTCAGCATCAATTCCTTATTCAGCATAAAAAGCACGGTTTCTTCCAACAAGTCCGCATTCATATAAGTGCAACAGTCCGGTATCTGTAACAGGGCGTGCTTCCTGCACTCAAACCGCCGGTATTTATTCTTTCCCCGGATCGGTTTATAGTTCAGGGAATATCCGCAGCCACCGCAATACAATCTTCCAGTCAGCGGATGCTTCTCTCTGTTCCTTTTTGTGGAGTGTCCCGGCTGGAACGCTGAAACCTGTTCAAAGATTTCCTCCGAAATCAACGGCTCATGGTGGGCCGGTATCACTTTCCAGTCTTCCCTTGGCACGGCCCTGCCGCTGCTGCTCCCTACGGATTTTCGGACGGATTTTCCGTATGCCATCTCCCCAAGATAAAAACGATTGTTTAAAATGGTTCTGACTGCCTGACTGCTCCATGTTTGAAGCTTTCCATCCTGCGGCTTTCTGCCGGGCTTACGGATCTGCATGATGGTCGGTATCTGTTCCTCGTAAAGCTGCTTCGCAATCTGCGTACTGCTTTTTCCCTCCAGGGCAAGGGAAAAGATGTGGCGGACAATGTCTGCTTCTCTCTCATTTACGATGACCGTATTTTTTACTTCCCTGCTCTTCTCATATCCGAAAGGAGCCTGTCCGAAAACGTACTCCCCATTCGCACACTTATTTTCAAAAGAAGCCTTTACCTTGACCGACACGTCCTTGCTGTATAAGTCATATAAAAGCGTCTGGAACGCCGTATCAATCTCTATGGTACTCCCCTGATGCTCTCTGCTGTCGTAATGGTCATTGAGGGCTATAAAACGGATGCCCATAAACGGAAAGATCTGGTTCAGATAAGTCCCGATCTCGATATAGTCTCTTGAAAAGCGGGACATGTCTTTCACAATGATACAGCGGATTGTGTTTTTCTTTACCTCCTTTAATAATTTCTGCATACCCGGTCTTTCCATATTTGTACCGGAGCAGCCATCATCACAAAATTCCATGATTTCATATTTCGCAAGCTCGGAATCGTGATGTATGTATTCCAAAATCTGTTTTCTCTGATTCCCGATGCTGTTGCTTTCCTCTTTTTGTCCTGAAATGTCATCGGGAACCGTTTTTTTATCTTCTAAGGATAAACGCAGATACATGGCCAGCCTATTCATTGTCTCACCCTTTCCTTATGAGGATATCGTCCGCCGTGAACCTGAACAAAACTTCTATCCGTTTCCCCGGATAAACGTATATCTTTGAAATAAAGGTCTCCACCATATCTTTTGTCAAGTCCTTTCCGTTTTTCAGCTTTATAAGGGCTTTTATGGCTGTCAGGTACTTTGCTTCAAGCTTCTCCTGCTCCTTTTTTTCTTTTTCCCATCCCTGCTGCTCTTTCCTTAGTTCCTCCAGTCTTTCCTCCTGCTTCAGTTTAAAGGAAACGTAATCCTTTTGGGGCATCTTCCCGACACGATAATCCATGTAAACGCTTCCCTCTTCTTCATGGAAGCGTCTTATTTTTCTTTCCGTCTCACTTAGATGCTTTTCTGTCCTTTTTACGGCTTCTGATGCCCTTTCTTTTCCATATTCCATGTAGTGCTTCGGCCTGTTAAGGAAAGTCTCAAATTCCATACGGATAAGAGACAGCAGGATATCTAAAAGTTCATTTTTCGATATGCGGTTTGATTCCGGGCACAGCGTAACCTTTGTCTGTCCTCCGTTCAGGCAGAAATATCCGTCAATCCTTGCCCTTTCCCCATCTGCATACTGCTTCACATTGGTATCCCGTGTCATTTTCCTGCCACACACTCCGCAATACAGTACATTGTCAAATATATTTTCCTCCAGGGGATAACCTTTGGCCGGATGAGCATGGGCCGCTGTCCTTGCTGTTATCCGCTGGCGTATTTCTGCCGCTTTCTCATACAATGCTTCCTCAATCAAGGGTTCCTGTGCATTTTTTGTGACTACCCATTCGTCCTCCGGCTTCCGGGTGCGGTTTTTCTCATTCCTTGCGGTAATGCTGCTTCTGCCCTGCACCAAGGTTCCGGCATAGGTCTCGCTTTTCAAAATCCTCTCCACCGAACTCTTATTCCATCCCTTATAATCGGATTCACTGCCCCCATGATATACCTCTTTTGTTTTCTTATACAAATAGGGAGGGTTGATACGCCTGCGGTTCAGTTCATCCGCAACTCCGGAATAATTTTCGATTTCAACAAATTTCTCATAAATAAACCTTACAATGGCCTTTGTGTTCTCGTCAGGCAGCAGAATCCGGCGTTTCTCTCTACACTCTGCCCGATATCCATATGGGGGTGCTCCGCCCACATAGGAGCCCTCCTCTCTTCTCTGCTTTAAATGTAGCTTTGCCTTTTGGGAAAAATCCTTTGCATACATGTCATTTACAAGATTCTTGATTTCAGAAGCCATCTGCTTCCTTTCATTTCCGTCCTTTCCCGTATCAAATCCATCCGCAACCGCAATAAACCTCACCCCCAAAAAGGGGAATATTTTTTCAATATAATTGCCCGCTTCCAGATAATTTCTGCCAAACCGTGACAAATCTTTTACAATGACGCAGTTGATCTCTCCCAGACGGATGTCCTGCAACAGACGCAGAAAGCCCTCTCTCTCAAAATTGCTCCCTGTTTTCCCAAGATCGGTGTAGTACTCCACAACGTCAATCACTTCCCCTGTTTTCTGTCCGTTAAATTCCTCCACGAACTGTTTTGCAATCTCTATCTGGGTCTCGATGGATTCATTCTTTTTGATGTCCTGATCGGAGGAAAGTCGTGCATATATTCCCGCTTTGAGCCTGAAAGCATCACATTTTTCTTCTGTCTTTTGGACTGCGGCTTTTCTTTTGGAGATTCTGCCCATGCTTATGCACTCCTTTCCTTATTTCTGTCCTGCTTTTTGGACATAGAGGTATGTGCCCCAGGGCACCCTCTCTTTGCCTTATCGGCAAATTCACCTTGCCCGTAGGGTGTTTCCTTATTCCTGTCCTGCTCCATCCTCTTGTTTACTTCACACATCATGCGGTACTGATTCTTATAATAGAACTCAATTTCCAGTCTTCGATCCTCAAATACCTCAATTTTCTTCACCATGCTGCAGAGGGTGTAACGGTCTATTTCTTTTATCTCCCCACTCTCCTGCATCATCTTTAACCGTGCCGCCGATGTGACGCTGTTCTTGAACAGCTCTTTTATCATGTCCTCCTGCCTTTTCTGTGCTGCTTCAGACTCTGCCGCTTTCCGCTTGAACTCCCCGTGCAGCCTTTCAAATTCTTCTTCCGTGATAACTCCCTGTCTTAAATCCTCGTGGAGTCCCAAACAAAGGGCAGTATACTTCTCCTGTTCCCCCTTAAGCCTGGCAATCTCCGTATCATAACGGATGATGGATTCAAAGTTGAGCTCCATTTCCACAGCCTTTTCAAACATCCGCCGTTCTTCTAAAAAGCAATTGGCGTAATTCCTTATCATCTCCGAAACCAATTCCCTTAACCGTTCTTCTTCCACGCTGTGCCTGGTACAGCCCTCGCCCCGGTTTTTTGTGGAACAGATATAATAGACTTTCTGGGTATCTTTATAACGGTTTACACGCCGAATCATTTGTTCCCCACAGTCTTTGCAAAACAAAATGCCTGTAAACAGACTGACTTCCTCGGTTACGGGGCTTACCCTGCTGTCCGTTTTCAGCAGGTTTTGGACAACCTGGAACTGGTCCTTGGATATGACCGCTTCGTGGGTGTTCTCCACCTTGATCCACTGCTCCTGGGGTTTTGCCACGCTCTTTTTCAGCTTGTAATTGATCTTCTCGCTTTTGCCCTGTACCATGTGCCCCAAATAGATTTCATTCGTCAGGATCCGCTTTACCGTGGAATTGCTCCACTGTGCTCTTGCCCCACCGGAAAATCCCCCTCTGTAATTGATGCCTGTAGATTTTTTGTATTCCTTTGGGGAGAGGATGCCCAACCCGTTCAGCTTTTTCGCAATCGCCGACACGGCCATCCCCTCTATCTTCCAGGCAAATATCTTCCTGACGATATCTGCCGCATATTCATCCGGTACAAGGCGGTTCTTGTTATTCGGTGCCTTTTTATATCCGTAAGGTACAAAGGCAGCAATGCACTCCCCGTTCCTCCGCTTTACTTCAAACTGGCTTTTTACTTTTGTGGATATGTCCCTGCAATAAGAATCGTTGATAAAATTTTTGACCGGAAGTACGATGCCGCTTTCTGATGGGTCTGCCTGAAAGCTGTCATAATGATCCGTGAGTGCAATAAAACGCACGGAAAGAGCCGGAAAGATTTTCTGAATGTACCTTCCGGATTCAATATAGTCACGGCCAAAACGGGAAAGATCCTTTACGATGACGCAGTTTACCTTTCCTGCTTCAATGTCGCTTATCATTCTTTTAAATTCCGGTCTGTCGAAATTGCTGCCCGAAAATCCATCATCAACATAGATATCGTATAGCTCCATATCCTGCTGTTTATGGATAAAGGCTCTGATTAGCTCCCTTTGATTTCCGATGCTGTTACTCTCGGATTTTAGACTGCCCTCCCTGTCTGTCACATCCCCGACATCACTGTCATCCCTTGAAAGACGGAGGTACATAGCTGCTAGAAACTGTTTTTTACTCATTCTATCACTCCTGACTTATGATTATTCCGTTGTAATAAACCATAAATCAAAAGCAACCACTGATTTGTCCCGATTTAAGGTTAACATAACTTTCTGATTCTTTCAAGACTTTTTTGATTTTTATTCAACTTTTATTCATATATAAATTTCTGCCAAATGCCTTAAATATTCTTCCATCTTATCGTCTATGGTCGGCCCCTCTTTTTGAAAGCTGACTTTTACCACATAGTCGCCGATGCGATGCACGAAAAGATTATTGGTCTGTTCCGCAAAAAGAGCCAGTTTTCTTTCAACCGGAAGTCTGGTGTCAATCTTAATGTCCCTGATATCCGTCAATGTATTGATATCCACCGTCCGGACATCCACGGCTTCCATTGCGTCAAGTTCCTCATCTGTTATACGAAACATTTGCTGCCCCTTTCCGGTTCTTTCTTACTATATCTATTCACTTTTCAGATTGTCCCATGATATATAATTTGCATGTAAAAAGCCGGGGTGTCCCCCGGCCTTCCATGTTTTTCTTAATTGTATTCATCAAACACTCCCACTTGTACCTGCACTCCCTGCGTGATCCGTTCAAGAGTCTCTTCACTCACGCTTCCCATATGGGCTATGATGCGGTCAAAGTTCAATGCTGTCACCTGCTCGCACAATGCGATGCTGTGCTGCCCCAATCCCTCCGCCCTATGGGCCGATACAAATACATGGGTGGGAAGATTCTGCTTTTTATAGATTTTTGTAGACAGCGGCACCACGGTAAGCACCAGGCTGTGCTTATTTGCCCTGTTGTTGCTGACCACCACCACGGGACGCATGCCGCCCTGCATACTTCCCTGATACTGCACGCCCAGATCCGCATACAGTATGTCACCTCTTCTTATTTTCACGAAAACATCCACCTCATCTTTCTTATTCTCGTAGCTTGAAATACCTTTCAGGTATCCCGTTCCGTGCCGGACGGCACAGAACATTGAAACAAGAGTAACTATTCCGTCCAGGTCAAAGCACTTGCTGCTGAGACCGTAAAAACATGATTCAGGAGTGCAAAATCCCATCGCCGCAGGCGATTTTAAATGGATTTTGCATTGTAACTGTGAGGGTACTGAACTTACACAAAAGAGAAGCGTCTGCCGGCATTATCCTCTCATACGGAAAAGCCTTATCCCTCATCCGAAATCCCCAAGACTTTCCCGTATCAGAGGATAACATGGTGTTTCCACCACATTATCCCTTAAGTTTCCTCTGATAGTATAAACTCACTCTCGTTTCTCCCCGAACCGGGTAACATACACTGGGACGGCCCATCCCACGCTGCGTCCCCGTCATGCCCATCCGGACGGGAGCCGCAGAGAGCCACTTCCGAAAAATGCGTTTCGCTGAAATTCCGGTGCTGTTCTATCTCATTATCTCCGGCTGCCACTTCCGGTAGGCACAAACCTCTGCTTGGAACCTTCACGGGCACGGCATGGGATCTCCAAAGCGGTAAATGAAGCAGCATGAAACTGTCACTTATCCCCACGGATAATCCATGCCGAGGAACCTCGTCGCACGAAATGGGTTTCTGCCACCTCTACCCCACGGCCAAAGGCATTGCGAATAAAGGCGAAAATAAAATCAGGTGTATGCGTGTCCTATTTAACTGTGATTTTTTGTGGCTTTGTTAAGCCTGTAATTATCATAGACGAAAATGAGGTGTTTTCAGAGTGAACAAATCCGCTATTTGCGGCTGATATGTGCCACCACAAGACGATCCATGCCATCCGCCATTTCCTGCAGCATGTGTAAGAGATATTCTTTCTGCCCGTCGCTTCTCCCCTCCAGAATGCCCCGAATCCGTTCTTCGTCCGGCATTCTGTCTTTCTGCCCGTATAATAAAAATGTTAATGGAATCCGCAGTGCATTGGACAATCTCAGGAAATTTTCCAGAGACATTGTTCTTTTTCCTGCCTCTACCCGTTTTATGGAATCAAGCGATAATTCGGCCCGTTCCGCAAGCTCGGCTTGTGTCAAGTTTGCTTTCTTTCGATAGAATCTCACGTTATCCGCAATGACGTATTCGTTATCTTTCATTTTTCGTTCTCCATTCTGTGTGTTTTTTGAAATGAAGAACAAGCCGGTGGGGACCGGCATTTGATTTTATTATGACCAAACACTTTACAAGGCTCCTGCTATTGTCAGAAACCTTTAAAACCGTATCTGGTAACAACCTAAAGCTGCAAGTATTTGGATTCTGAAATGATTACCTAAAAACAAAAAATCTTTCTGACACTCTAAAACAGAGCTTGGAAAGATGGATGGTTTCAGGCACACAAATATACCCGTCAAAGCACTGTTTTTTTCTTTGACGGGAACTTCTTTGAAATATTTCCGTGTCTATTTTTATATTCAATTTTTTTCATGGGTTTATAGACGAACTATCTATGAGTGATTTATACATCATTTAGAATTTTCGAAAATAAACTTATTCCATACTTTTTATTCATGTTATGATTAAATAACCAATTTAACACCATACAAAAATCCACATATCTTGTGTCCCGTTATCATATCAATTGCACAATAACTACCCTATCATTGAAATTTATTAAAAACCGCTTGCTGTCTCAAATCCTCGAATCATAATCAGAAACACTCCCCAAATTATCACACTTCAATATAGCCGCAATGCTATCCTCTGTTAATACAATCCCCATGTTATAACCACACTCTGTTTCACACATATGGGATAATAAATATGCATCTCCTTCTTTACAATTGTTTGCCCATACCAATAACATAGTTGCTAAATCTTTTATTCCCCCGGTATTAATTTCAAAGATCACACTGATAAAATGTTCCGTTATATCCCTTCCCTCTTCATCAAGCAGGCAAATATTCACTAAATTCCTTCTGGATAACTCATAAGTCTCCACGCTAATCGCATCATCCAATTCCTCCGCTGGTTCTCTTACCTCAAAATATTCATTTACACTTCTCGTTTTTATCTCAATATCTTTCCATACTTTACATTCAATACTTTTATTTTTCGCCTCTATAAGAGAATTTGTCTTTACTGCTAACATGGGGCTGCTTGGTGTAAGATAAAAACCCAATGCCTGACTCGGTGCCGGATCAACTTTTAATTGATATGTGGAAATTGTCAGCTGTTTACCCTCAATTACATCATATAGCCACAACAATTCTGTTGCAAATCCAAGAATCGCCTCTCGGTTAAAGGTAAATTCAATCCGCTTTGCCTTATATTTTGTATTTCCAATAGCTGATATTTTACATAATTCTTTTAATTGGACGCTTTTTGATAAATTTATTTTCATATAATTGGTTTCCATTTTTACAAAAAGTATTTCCCTTTGTTTACTATATATTTTTCGAAGTATATTTGCACATTCAAGACACACTATGTGATAAAATCTTTGTATCTATTTGAACCATCTCTCCTATTCTTGAAACTAATTTGCAACACCTTTCTTATATTAGCATAGGAGAATTTTTTAGATATCCTTTTCGCTGCGGTTTACTCTATTTTCCCTAGCATAGTTGGGAATTAGCATTTTCATTTATCAAAAGCAAACCCATCCAAGTTTAGATTGTCATTATAAAGCCGTCAGTTTCAAGGTTCAGGAAAATATAAACTTGCTTGTGTCTATTTCATATAATTTATAAATTAGAAAATCGCCCTTTTCAAATAAATTTTTATCACTATTTATCACTAGTTGATTACGCATCTCCACAAATTTATTTATATCTTCTAATTTTTCAAATAATTCATGCGAATTTAAAGAAAACCCAGCAAATTCTTTAATTCTTTTTGAACAAATATCATTTAATACGGCAGAATAATAGCTCCCACCAGAATAGGCATAATCATACCCAATAAATCTTGCATCATATAAATTATGTTCCATTTTAGGATATAACCTAGCTGTTTCACATAGCAATATTCGAAACTTTATGTGTTCCTTTTGGGATAAGGCAATGTAATTTTTAATAAACGTTTCTTCGTTACATACATCTACATAATCCGAACTATACCAAGATTTATCTATATATTCATCAAAATAATCCCCTAACAGTTCTTGATAAAGATCGTTTAAATACCAATTATAACCTTCAACACCTTTATATTTACCATTATGATCTTTTTGAAAAATAACTCCATTAATCATATTAATCTCCATTTCTTCTGTTTCGCTTAAATAAAAATAATAATGTAAAGATTTATATTTTTCACTGATTTATTTTCTTTATAAATGACAGAATTATGTAAAAATATACCATAATTCTGCCATTTATCTGTGTCAAAAATGTTTCTTAATTTACCTAACTATGCAATATATTTTTCAAATAAAATTGTTTTTGTTCTTCACCCCATATTCATCTAATCTTTTGTAACAAATAGCTTTTAATAAATTAGTCATTTCTATATGGTACATGAACATTATAAATATGTGTATGATCTGCATAGTTGCCACCTGGAAAATGCTCACCACTTCCTGGATATGCTTGATGATGTTGCGGTACATTATACTCTTCAGCCCATGCGTCCAATATTCTGGCTTCTTCATAAGAAATAGGATTCCCATTCCTTGCGTTTCTAGCTGCCTCTTTTGCTAAATCAAGTAGTGCCTTTTGATCTGGTGTCTGTCTTTTTGACACTGTATTCGAGATATCTGAACTGCTCCCACCTTTAGATGATGGATCCGAGATATTAGAATCTCCATTATTTTTTGATGATGGATTTGAAATATCTGAATTACCGCCATCATTTGATTTTGGAACTTTTAGTGGTCTGTTGGCATAAATGCCCATACCTAATATTGCTGAAGCAGTAATAATATTTCCCCAGCCATTCTCCCAATAATATGTTCCTTGTTTTCCTATCTCACTGCTATTATTGTACCAATTACGAATTGCCCTTATATTATCCGGGGTAAGTTCTGGGGTATCGAAATCAAACTCGGCATATTGAGAAATCAAAACAGCACGCAAGGTTGACATAGTATCTGCTTCATATGTGCCTGTCCGTCCCGTTCCAATTAACGCTTGCAGTGCATATAACCGTGTATTTGCATAGCCAAAATAGTCAAAGTAATCAAAATCCTGTGCTAATGTAATAATGGTCATATTTCTGCTCGCAGACTCTTTTAAAAGCATCTCATATGCAAATGTCAAATCATCTTCATTCTGCCACCAATGTCCCTGGAAAAAATCTTTCTGCCGCCAAAACAGTGCCGGTTCTATCTCACTTCCGTTCATCAAAGCTTGCTTTGTACTTGTTACTGTTCCCCATAAACCTAACGGATCATAATAAGTTGTCGGATTGCTATAGCAGTACTGATACCAATTCTGTCCATCCTTAACCGGATCTATCACAAGCCATGTTCGGTTGTTGGCATCATAGAACCTTGCTTCCGCAAAGTAGATGTCAAGGGTCGTGTCATAGATGTGGCCTGTAAAGGTTGCAAACACATAGTTGCCTTGGTCGTTGTTCAGTAGCTTGTTCGGGCTTTCCGGCATTCCCCAGGCATCGTAGGTCAGCTCCGCAAAGCTCTGGCCGTTGGCCTTGGTGTAATACCGGGTGTTTCCCATCACGTCCTCATGGACATACAGAGTACGTTCCCAGTTGCCCTTGTCCGTGAACTGCTCGATTCGCTCGCTTCCCGCATATACGTGCTTCTGCTCATATTCAAGCTGGCCGTTGCCCTCGGCAAACACCATCAGGTCGTCGTTCTCGAAGCTGGTGTAGTCGATCACGTAATCACGGGCGTAGATCTTTCCGGCATGGGTGGTATGGGTGTTGTTGATTCGGATGCCCAGTCCGTTGTACGTGTAGGCGGATTTGTCCCCTTTCCAGTTGGTTCCCTCCACCATGCGGTTTGTTTCGTCGTAAACGTAGGATCGGCTGGCTTTCTTGCCGATTTCCGCCGTGCGGTGGCCCCGCTTGTCGTAGGTGTAGGTATAACTCTCGTTGCCGTCCTTTTTCTGCACTAACTGGTTCAGCTCGTTATACTGATAGTCTACCACATGGTTCTTCGCCTTTTCAAGCACCAGGTTCCCTAACGTGTCGTAGGTGTAGGTGGTCGTGGTGCCTGCGATGTTGCTGGTGGTCATGCGGTTCAGCTCATCGTAGGTATACTTGTGGGTTCCCTTGTTGGCCTTGTTCGCCTGCTTGTCCGTATTATCCTCGGTTCCCGGGTTGTCCGGCTTTGTCGGCTTATTGGGATTGTCGGGCTTCTCCCCCTTTTCTCCCCTGTTCAGTCCCGGTGGCATGTGGCCGCCCGGATTCACGATGTTGCCGTCCTCGTCCTCGGTCTGTCCCGGAGGAACCTGGCCGTTTCCGTCTCCGTTGCCCTCTATGGCTGCGTCGTCCTTTCCGGTCTCCGGCTTGTTTCCCTCCGGAATCTCCGTGTCCGGTGTCTCCGCTTCGGGCTTGTCCGCTTCGGTGTCAGGTGTTTCTGGCTTGGGTGCTTCTGTTTCGATTGCCGCATTCTGAAGCTGTGCGTTTAATTCTTCCGCAGCCTTTGCCTGATTATTCAGGACTACGCCTGCCGCCGTATCCGCCGTGGGATCCGGAAGTGCCATGCCGTTGACGATGGGACTCTCCGTGCTTAACTGATCAATATCCGCAGATGGTATCTCCACCATCGGTGCTTCCGGCGTGGTCCGCACGCTCTGTGTGTCCGGCGTGTTTTGTGCGTCCTGTGAACTCGTCGTTCCGGAGCTTCCGCCCTCCAACAAGTTGTTCAAGGCATTTGTCACATTAAAGAGTGCTCCTGAGATAACGGCATTGCTTCCATTGCCGTTGCCATTATTTCCGTTTCCATTGCCACTATTGCCATTCTCATTGCTGTTGCCGCTGGTTCCACTCTGGCCGTGGTTGTACTGCATCTCGCTTAAGCGGTTGCCCTCTGCGTCCCAGCTGTAAGTGGTCTTGAACAGCTTCTTTCCGCCCAGGTTGTACTCGTCCATCTCGATGATCCGGTCACATTCATCGTAGAAGTAGTAGGCGGTCTCGTAGTTGGGATATTCCTTAAAGGTCTTGTTTCCGTTGGCATCATACTCAAACTTCGTGATGTCACCGTCAAAGTCCTTCATCTCAACAATCTGGTTTTCCGCATCGTAGTAGTAGTCCACCTGGGTTCCGTCCGGATAGCCCTGGACGGTCTTGTTTCCCACGTTGTCCCAGCCGTATTCCGTTTCCCGGCCATCGTGATCCGTCACCTTTACCACACGGTTCAGGAGGTCTCTTCCGATGGAGGTCTTTCCATTCCAGTCCTCCATCTCGATTAATTCTCCCGTGCCGTTGTAGGCGTAGGATGCGGATTTGGCGTCATTATAATTGATATTGCTTACTAAGTTGACGGGGCTGTACTCGTACTTGGTCACGTAGCCGTCCTCGTCGGTCTTTTGGATCAAGTTGCCGTTGCCGTCATAGACGAACACCTTTCCGTCTCCCTTGGCGTTGACCTCGGTCTTTACCAGGCCCCTGTGGTCGTAGGTGTAGAGGGTCTCCTGGTACTCGTCCACCTTGTGGGTCTTGTCCACCCTATGAACACGGATCTTGGTCAGGCGGTCCATGGAATCGTAGGTGAACGTGCTGCTGGTTCCGGCTGCGTCTATACTCTCAACGATATTTCCGTTGCCGTCCAGTACGTACTTCGTGGTGTTGCCGTTGCGGTCCTTGACTGCGGTGATCCGGCTGTCCTTGTCGTAGGTGAATGACTTGGTGTTGCCCTTTGGATCCGTCTCGCTGGTGACACGGTTCAATGCGTCATAAGTGTAGGTGTAGGTTTCCCCGTTCCGGTTGGTGACGCTCGTCCGGTTGTCGTTGGCATCGTAAGTATAGGTCTCGCTGTTTCCAAGGCCGTCCGTGTACTTGGTCAGGTTGCCCTTGAAATCATAGGCGTATTTACGCTCCACGCCGTTTTCATCCGTTACGGAGGTCACACGGTCCATGGGATCGTAAGTGAAATACTTATAGTTGCCGTAAGCGTCCTTGATTCCGGTCACTCTTCCCTTGGCGTCGTATTCGTACTCGGTTACGGCTCCGTCCTCATTAATGACCTTTGTGATCCGTCCCAAAGCGTCGTAGGAGAACTCCACTCTTCCTCCCTCTTCATTGACGGTCACGGTCTGGCGGTTCAATGCGTCGTACTCTGCGGTGCGGCTGTTGCCCCTGGGATCCGTCACCTTGATTAAGTTGCCGTTCTCGTCGTAGGCGTAAAGGGTGGTGTAGCCCTCGCCGTCCGTGTAGGAGGTGAGCTGGTCGTTGAGATCGTAGACGTACTGCTCCACGCCCCCGTCCGGATTCTCCACGGCGGTCACGTTTCCATTGGCATCATAGGTGAACGTCGTCTTGTTGCCGTTGGCATCCACGGCGGATACCGGGCGGTTGTTTTTATCGTAGGTGTAAGTGAGGGTGTAGCCCTCTGCGTCCACCATCTTGATTAGGTTGTCGTTCTTGTCATAGGTGTATTTTACATAGGAGTTGTCCTCACTATAACGCTTGGTGACACAGCCCATAGAATCATACTCGTAACGCACCTTGTAGGTGGTTCCTTCACCTGCCAGCTTGTTTGCCGCTGTGGTTATCTGGCTGATGGTTTAGTATTAGTATTGAAAATCACTTAGCAGATAATTGCTTAAGCAGTTTACATCCATATGAATATAATGTACTTTTTTTATCCATTCCGATATCTAAATAATAGCCTAGGTATGTACTTTTATCTACTGCAACTGTAAGGATTGTTGCTTTTGACTTTAAAACAATTTCTCTTACTATACTATTGCTTGAATATTCTTTGATAATATCTTTATTTTTATCATCAACTTCATCCATATAAATAATTAAGAGAAAACAAATATTTGTACCCTTTTTACCCATTGACTCAAAATTTTCCACTTCCCTTTGTATTGCATGTTCCACCTCATTATTTTCAATTATACGAATATAATAACAAATATGATCTTTGTATAATGAAAAAATGAAATTCCATTTTCTATACAACCCTTCTTTTATATATTTAAATTTTAGTTCGGAAAGTCTCTTTTCAAGCGTACTACTGTCTGTTAAAGGAAAATATCCTAACTCCTTTTCAGCATAAAATTCATATATTTTTTCCGCTTCCATTCCTACCCAATATGGATGTGCCATAACCGCTAAACTTAATGAAATAAATGCACATACAAGAAAACCAATCACACTTATTGCGATTAATAATTCATCCGCAAAAACCTTTTTATCCTGTAGAATAGCACAAAAAATCATAATTAAAAAACCAAATAAAAAAAAGAAGATTGACCATCTCATCTGCTTTTTTGTTTTTCCTCTTTTAGAATCTTCTTCTTTATTTTTTTCCACAACATCTCCTCCACATTCAAAAATATATTTATATCTCAAAACATTTTCTTTTTTAATAATAAATCTGAATTATTCATAATAAATAATATTTCCTCTCTTAATTTTTTATGGGATGCTCTTAAAGCAAAAATAATGTTTCAAGAGCATCCTAATTATTAATCAATTAATAAAAAATTACTATCAAGCTACCAAAAATTGTCTTACTTTGCATCAAACACTCTCAGAACCAAGAAATTTGTCAAATAGATAATATATATTATCAGAAATAATGGTATCTGCTACTGTCCTTCCCGTCCGTGTAGCAAACTGTTCTAATATTTCTGTAATAAATATATCCCACTCATAAGATCCAACCCCACCAACCTTAAGGCACCGAAGTGCTTCTTTAAGGGCCTCATCCTTTGTAGGACGAAATATGCTATCTGCTGTACGATAACGTGTAGCAAACCATTTTCCTGCAACTTCATCAAGTCCTGCACTAAGCCCGGCTGCAAAAAAAGTTGATACAAAACTTGAATCAAATGTTATATATAATTCCTTAAGATCTGTAGGCTCCTTGCGTACTTTCATAACTAAAGCTTCTGCAAATGTATCTACCCCTGCACTACTAAATGCTAATGGTAGAACAGGCATCCCCGTCATTGCCAATGCACCTGTAGCTGCGGCAGAACCTGTTTTAATTATTAGTTCCCAAAGTGAAAAATCTTTATTATCATTATACTGATCATATAAATTCTTTCCAAGCCCTACAACACCACCAATAACTGCCCCTATCACAATAATAGGAATTTGTCCATCTGCATCCATATATATGATTGGATTACTATAGCAATACTGATACCAGTTCAATCCATCCTTAATCGGATCCATCGCAAGCCAGCTACGATTGTTGGCATCATAGAACCTTGCTTCCGCAAAGTAGATGTCAAGGGTCGTGTCGTAAATATGGCCTGTAAAGGTTGCGAACACATAGTTGCCGTGGTCGTTGTTCAGAAGCTTGTTCGGGCTTTCCGGCATTCCCCAGGCATCGTAGGTCAGCTCTGCGAAGCTCTGCCCGTTGGCCTTGGTGTAGTACCGGGTGTTCCCCATCACGTCCTCGTGGACGTACAGAATCCGCTCCCAGTTGCCCTTGTCCGTGAACTGCTCGGTCCGCTCGCTTCCGGCGTACACGTGCTTCTGCTCGTATTCCAGCTGGCCGTTGCCCTCGGCGAACACCATCAGGTCGTCGTTCTCGAAGCTGGTGTAGTCGATTACGTAATCACGGGCGTAGACCTTCCCGGCGTGGGTGGTATGGGTGTTGTTGATCCGGATGCCCAGCCCGTTGTACGTGTAGGCGGATTTGTCTCCCTTCCAGTTGGTTCCCTCCGCCATGCGGTTTGTTTCGTCGTAAACATAGGAACGGCTGGCTTTCTTTCCGATTTCCGCCGTCCGGTTGCCCCGCTTGTCGTAGGTGTAGGTGTAACTCTCGTTGCCGTCCTTTTTCTGTACTAACTGGTTCAGCTCGTTATACTGATAGTCTACCACATGGTTCTTCGCCTTTTCAAGCACCAGGTTCCCTAACGTGTCGTAGGTGTAGGTGGTCGTGGTGCCTGCGATATTGCTGGTAATCATGCGATTCAGCTCGTCGTAAGTGTACTTATGGGTTCCCTTGTTGGCCTTGTTCGCCTGCTTGTCCGTGCTGTCCTCGGTTCCAGGATTGTCCGGCTTCTCCGGCTTGTTGGGATTATTGGGCTTCTCCCCCTTTTCTCCCCTGTTCAGTCCCGGAGGCATGTGGCCTCCCGGATTCACGATGCTGCCGTCCCCCTCCTCGGTCTGTCCCGGAGGAACCTGGCCGTTTCCGTCCCCGTTGCCTTCTACGGATGCGTCTTCCTTTCCGGTCTCCGGCTTATCCGTTTCAGCTTCAGGCGTTTCCGGCTTGGGCGCTTCCGCTTCGATTGCCGCATTTTGAAGCT
Organism: Clostridia bacterium; assembly: GCA_910574255.1. Lineage (GTDB taxonomy): Bacteria > Bacillota > Clostridia > Lachnospirales > Lachnospiraceae > Laedolimicola. The sequence continues at coordinate 8,435 of CAJTAK010000020.1, read as the reverse complement.
GTGCGTTCAGTTCTTTCGCCGCTTCTGCCTGATGATTCAGGACTACGCCTGCGGCCGTGCCCGCCGTGGGATCCGGAAGCGCCATACCGTTGGCGATGGGGCTCTCTGCGCTTAACCGCCCGGCGTCCGCAGACGGAATCTCTACCACCGGTGCTTCCGGCGTGGTCCGTACGCTCTGTGTATCCGGCGTGTTTTGTACGTCCTGTGAACTCGTCGTTCCGGAGTTTCCGCCCTCCAACAGACTGTCTAATACATTTACTGCATTAAAGAGCGCTCCTGAGATGACTGCGTTGCCTCCCGTTCCCTTGCCGTTTCCATTGCCGTTGCCGCTGGTCCCGCTCTGGCCGTGGTTGTACTGCATCTCGCTTAACCGGTTGCCCTCTGCGTCCCAGCTGTAGGTGGTCTTGAACAGCTTCTTGCCGCCTAGGTCGTACTCGTCCATCTCGATGATCCGGTCGCATTCATCGTAGAAATAGTAGGCGGTCTCGTAGTTGGGATATTCCTTGAAGGTCTTGTTCCCTACGTTGTTTCAACCGTACTCTGTTTCCTGGCCAATCGAAAACTTAAGATTGATATTTACAATTATTGGAGACTATATAAATAGTCTCCAATAATTGACTACATGTTATCTTTCAACAGCCTCCTTTAAAAAATTTACCAATTTTATCTTCTGACTTTTTTTAATTCTTATTTGACTAAACGACATCAAGAAAAATAAAATACCTCCTATCAATAACCAACTGCCAATAAACACTCCTTCTCCTTGTCCATAAAATGATAACCAAATTGTCCAAGCACCTTCTAAACCCACTATACCAGAAGCGACTATGCCTATTACTGTAAATGGACTGTATGACTTGTTTTTTCTAAATGTATAACGTACAAGCAAATCATCCCCTTGTACATACACATTCCCAAACAATCTAGTCGGACATTTTCCACTTGTATCAAAATTCATGGTCATGTCTGGAATATAGTCTATCCAGAACTTTCCTGGAGTCTCCCCGTAAAAATATCTGTCTACGCTATCCATTGCATTGATTCCAGAAAATTTAGCCGTAGCATCCCCAAGCCTTTTATGAAATTCTGAAGTCGTTATGTTTTTTAAAAGCAGTTCATACTCTTGACGCCTCATGTTCACCTCTACTCATATTTATTATGTACAAATTATTCAATTTCTTATTATAGTTTTTGTGTAGCTTTCCTGTCCTCCATAGTCAATCCAAAACGGTACTGAACTAAGTCCAAGATTAATTGATACCCCGTGATAATCGTCTCCTTTCGAATTTGGGATTATCAAATAATCTGCCCCCACCGTTATAAAGCAAATTGTCAATGAGCCTCCTACTTGAGAGCCCCAACCTTCTAATGCATCAATATTCGGAGCATTTGTAACCGCAATAGATAAGCTTCCTCCAGGTGCTTGTAATCCACCACCACCAGCAGAGAAACTTCCCTGTAAGGCTACATTTTCCTTATTATCGCCAACAAAAGCAAAGCTTGCAGCTCCCCTTATTCCTGCTGAAGCACCCAACGATCCTCCTATCGCAATAGTTGTCCCTATAGTGTCCATGTATTCAGCATATTTTACAATTGCATTTAAGTTTTCAAATGTTAAATTTGGATTATCCAAATCAAATTTTTTACCTTCATATCCCAATGCTGCTCGAAGCACTGTTGTGACAGATGGATCATATACTCCAGATGGCGTCACTCCTAATACCCTTTGCAATGTCCGCATTCGCTCATTTGTCATTCCGTATCTTTCATAATTATTATATAAATCTGACAAATAACTTAGACTCATTCCACCTCTTGATTTGGCTTCTTTTTGCAGGTAGTAGAATGCTTCATTTAACTTATTTTCATCTCTCCACCAGTTTTCCGTAAAATATCCGCTTTGATGCCAAAATAATGCTGCATCCATTTCACTTCCTGCCAATGGCGTAAATTTAGAAATTGGTGCTAAACCTAATGGATCCCAATAGGTTGTCGGATTGCTATAGCAGTACTGATACCAATTCAGTCCATCCTTAACCGGATCCATCGCAAGCCATGTTCGGTTGTTGGCATCATAGAACCTCGCCTCCGCAAAGTAGACGTCAAGGGTCGTGTCGTAGATATGCCCCGTGAAGGTCGCAAACACGTAGTTGCCGTGGTCGTTGTTCAGAAGCTTGTTCGGGCTCTCCGGCATTCCCCAGGCGTCGTAGGTCAGTTCTGCGAAGCTCTGACCGTTGGCCTTGGTGTAATACCGGGTGTTCCCCATCACGTCCTCATGGACGTACAGGGTTCTCTCCCAGTTGCCCTTGTCCGTGAACTGCTCGATTCGCTCGCTTCCCGCATATACGTGCTTCTGCTCATATTCAAGCTGGCCGTTGCCCTCGGCAAATACCATCAGGTCGTCGTTCTCGAAGCTGGTGTAATCGATCACGTAATCACGGGCGTAGACCTTTCCGGCGTGGGTGGTATGGGTGTTGTTAATCCGGATGCCCAGTCCGTTGTACGTGTAGGCAGATTTGTCCCCTTTCCAGTTGGTTCCCTCCACCATGCGGTTTGTTTCGTCATAAACGTAGGATCGGCTGGCTTTCTTGCCGATTTCCGCCGTGCGGTTGCCCCGCTTGTCGTAGGTGTAGGTGTAACTCTCGTTGCCGTCCTTTTTCTGTACTAACTGGTTCAGCTCGTTATACTGATAGTCTACCACATGGTTCTTCGCCTTTTCAAGCACCAGGTTCCCCAGCGTGTCGTAGGTGTAGGTGGTCGTGGTACCTGCGATGCTGCTGGTGGTCATGCGGTTCAGCTCATCGTAGGTATACTTGTGGGTTCCCTTGTTGGCCTTGTTCGCCTGCTTGTCCGTATTATCCTCGGTTCCCGGGTTGTCCGGCTTTGTCGGCTTGTTGGGATTGTCGGGCTTCTCTCCCTTTTCTCCCCTGTTCAGTCCCGGTGGCATGTGGCCGCCCGGATTCACGATGTTGCTGTCCCCGTCCTCGGTCTGTCCCGGAGGAACCTGACCGTTTCCGTCTCCGTTGCCCTCTATGGCTGCGTCGTCCTTTCCGGTTTCCGACTTGCCGCCCTCTGGAATCTCCGTATCCGGCGTCTCCGCTTCGGTGTCAGGTGTTTCTGGCTTGGATACTTCTGTTTCAATTGCCGCATTCAGAAGCTGTGCGTTTAATTCTTCCGCAACCTTTGCCTGATTATTCAGGACTACGCCTGCGGCCGTATCCGCCGTGGGATCCGGAAGTGCCATGCCGTTGACGATGGGACTCTCCGTGCTTAACTGATCAATATCCGCAGACGGGATCTCCACCATCGGTGCTTCCGGCGTGGTACGCACGCTCTGTGTATCCGGCGTGTTTTGTGCGTCCTGTGAACCTGCCGTGCCGGTGCTTTCGCCATCCAACAGGCCATTTAACGCATTTAACGCATTGAAAAATGCTCCTGAGATAATGGCGTTGTTTCCATTACCGTTGCCATTGCTGCCATTGTTTCCATTTCCACTATTGCCATTCTCATTGCCGTTGCCGCTGGTTCCACTCTGACCGTGGTTGTACTGCATCTCGCTTAAGCGGTTGCCCTCTGCGTCCCAGCTGTATGTGGTCTTGAACAGCTTCTTTCCGCCCAGGTTGTACTCGTCCATCTCGATGATCCGATCGCGTTCATCGTAGAAGTAGTAGGCGGTCTCGTAGTTGGGATATTCCTTAAAGGTCTTGTTTCCGTTGGCGTCATACTCAAATTTCGTGATGCCCCCATCAAAGTCCTTCATCTCCACGATCTGGTTTTCCGCATCGTAGTAGTAGTCCACCTGGGTTCCGTCCGGATAGCCCTGGACGGTCTTGTTTCCTACGTTGTCCCAGCCGTATTCCGTTTCCCTGCCATCGTGATCCGTTACCTTCCACCCTCTTCCAGAAATTTCCTGCTAAGTTGAAATTGAGAACCTTAAGTTTACTTTTTCAGTTGACTTTTACTGCTCCCACATTTTTCAACGCACGGTTCTCTTCTCCTTTCCGATCTGGCCGCTTAGCTCTTTTATCTTCTGCAGAAACAGGTTGTAATCCTTACAGCCCTTTGGCGGCGGACAATCCTCCACCTCGTAGCCTGCTTCATCGTATTTCTGCATCAGCTTTTCCGCTGCGGTCCTGCCAGGCCCATCATTGTCAAGGCAGAATTTAATGCTCCGGATCTGTGGATGCTCTTTTAAAAACGTCTCCAGGGGAGCATCCGCCAGCATCCCAAGGGCAAGCTTGTTGGTGTGAAAATCGTTGTAGATGTCCATATAACTCATCAGATCAATGGCTCCCTCAAAAACCACTAGCTCCGTACTGCTGTCATTACGGACGTTGAAGCCATAGCTTTTATCATTTCCGGCAACATCACATTTAAAGCCTTTTCCATCTGTACCCGATATGCCACGCATGCTTGCGAAATGTGTAATTCCGGTTTTATCCCTGCCTTTGAAAACAATGTTGTGGTAACGCTTCTCCTCATAGATGAGATCCGACTTTAAAAAGTAATTAATAACTTCCCCTGACAGCTTCCTTACTTCCTTAAGGTACAGGTAAAGACAGCCATTATTCTCAGCAGGCTCCGGCAGTATAAACGGCTTTTTCTTTTCCTCTTTCGTAGGCTCCATGATTTGATTCCTTGTTTCCCAGCCGCCTGTCCTTTGATATCCCGCAAAGTCAAGGAGCCAGAAAACAGCTTCTTTCACCTCCATCCCTGCGAACACTCGCAGAAAATCTATCTGCGATCCGCCGTTCTCTCCCCTGTCATACTCCCTGGACCACCGGAACCAGGTCTTACGGTTGTAGATACGGATGGAATCCATCTCTTTTAGGGTGTGGTAATTCCCAATCTTTTTTACCGTATAGCCAAGACTGGATGCAACGGCTGTCAGATCTACACTCTTTGCTATAGCAAGCTCTTCCTGGGTAAAACTGTTTCTTCTGTCCATAGATTATCTCCCTCTTTTGGGTTCTGCGGCCAATGCCTGGTTTTTAAATTCAAGCTGTTCATAATTCTGAATCACGGAGATCTTGGGCCGTTCCATCATTTTTTTCTCGTGAAAACTGAAATAGCATCTGTTGTTTCCCCCTACGATGACGTGATCCAACAGCGGTATTCCCAGTAAATCTGTCAGCTTTAAGATGCGGTCCGTCAGCATGGTGTCTTCCTTTGACGGCATGACATTGCCGCTTGGATGATTGTGAACCAGTATCATATTTGCCGCATTGGAGAGAATGGCACTTTTAAACAATTCTCTGGGTTCTGCGATTGCTTTATTAATTGCCCCTATGCTTGCGAAATTGCAGTTAATGGGGGTTCCGTCTTCTTTCAGGTTGAGCACACATAACACCTCCCGATCCATTTCTCCAAGAACCTCTCCCACCACTGCGACTGCATCCTCCGGACGGCAAATCTTTCTGTCTGAAAACAAGGGAGCATCTCTCACAAGCCGCACGGATACCACGTCAAGCTGAAACGACTCCCTGATCTCCAAGGCTTTCCTCCTTTTCCGGCTCCACACGGATTAGAAAATCCCCCGTCTGAGCCTTTATGAATGCGAAAAGTTCTTCCATTGTAACCTCTCTGATTTCTTCTTTCATTTCTTTCCTATCTGGACTGCTTTGTCCCGTAAGCAAGGGGCGGCTCTGCCACAATCTGATCCAGTCTCTTGTTGGGCGTGTCCGTGGCAAGGGTGATTTCCCGCAGTTCCTTGTCATAGTGGTATACCTGATTGGACAGTCTTTCATCCACAAGCACTGCTGACATGTTAATGTCCATAACCATCTGTGCCAGCTCATTCGGATCCCCAAAATCGGCGGATACGGCAATCACTTCGTTTATGGATGAGGGCATAAGATATAAGTCAGCTCCCAGCTTTTCCGAAAGCTCATGCAGTTCGTCCTCATACAGTATGGACACCGCCCCGTTTATCTGCTGTTCATTGCTGATTACATACATCAGGTTCCCCACAGCATCTTCTTCCACCGCCATGCTCATAACCTCAATCGGCATAAAGTCCCCTACCATATCCCAGAGCACTTGATTCATGGTTTTTGTTACCGGCGGAAATAACCGCTTTGTGTTGTGGATGGCCGCTTCATACAGATCGCTTTCTTCCATTCCCAGTTGCTTTGCCAGATTTTTATTCACGAGGGATGACCGGATTTCCCCAGGGAGTATCTCTGCCACAAGACGGTACACGATGGAAAGATCCTGAAAGGGCCTGTGGGGGAGGGTCTTTAACAGTTCCTTGTTTTGCTCCGTGTTGATAAGCTGTACCACCAGTTTTTCTTTTGCGTTTTCCAAAAGGCCGTGCCCGTTTTTCATGATATCATCTTCGTAGGCATCCTTAAGCTCCAGTGCCGCCGCCTGCAGGGTTTCCTTTAAGTCTCCGCTTTTCTTGTAATCCTGGTACATATAGTTCAGATAGATTCTGGGCTTTACATTCGTCCGCTGTCTGCTCTCTTTCATAGGCACAAACAGCTCCAAGGCATCCAGCTCTTGATTCACTTTTAATACCGGACGGATTTCTGCCGTGCAGCCCTCAAATTCGCTTGGCATGTAGTTTAGAAGCTGCTCCCTTGCCACTTCTTTGAAAGTTTCGTAGTCCATCATTTTGATTGTTTCCTCCTTTTCCCCTGTCTGCCGCAGGTTCCTTGTGCTGATTTTGTAATTTACTTTCTCTGTATGGAACTGTGCAAACAAAAAAGCCAGGGAGTGCTCCTTGGCTTAATCGCTGTGTTTCATTCTGTTTTATGGGTTTTCTAATTTCTCTTTTTATGGTGGTATTCCACGCTGAATGATTCTCATATGGGTGCCCTCCGTTAATTTTAAGCAAAAGAAAAGCCGGGGCTTTCGGCTCCTCGGCTTATGTAATAGTTATATTTTAAATATCATATCAAATAGGTACTCTTATTTACAATTGAATAATTTAGTTTTTCCCACAACATTTTTTATACTTCAATCCACTTCCACACGGACATTTATCATTTGGATATATTTTCTTTTTGCCATATCCAATTATTGTTTTATACAAATCATTGCACTCTGAGGGATACTGTCCTTCTAATTTTTTATTATACATTTGTAACCGATATATCAACTCACTAAATATTCCCATACAATTATACATCTGCCAAATATCATAACAAATCTGTGCAAGTGTTTTTTCTTCGAACTCTTCTTTATTGTTTACATTATAGAATCTTATTTTTTGTCCCAGACTATTCGCTATTTCCTCCGAATCATAGTCATAATGGCCAATACTATTCCTTGTATCTGCACTCAAACATTTACAAACCAAATCACTTGCTATACCGCCATTATCAAGAAATTTTATTATGTTGCCTTTATTTCTCATACTCACCATATTGGATAAAGAATTAACCCTTAATCCCTCAACCGGCTTAATTTTTTCATAATCACCACGTTCTAATACATTATCAAAGCCAACTAATAGTACAAGAACATCTGCTATAAGCTCATACAAATCAACATATAGTTGTTTAATATCCTCAAAAGACGTTGTTGTTATTGCAAATCTTCCATCTAACATCTCCCCTTTATTACCCTTATAAAAATCAACACTAATAATTGGTATTAATAAATCTATTTTCTCATAGACCAAATCGCACAATTTATATATTCGTTTTTTCCACTCTTCTAAACGATTTAATGTATTTAAGTAAGAAAGATATCGCTCTAATTCCGATCGCTTTTCTATAATAGCCTTTTTAAAAAGCGATGTTATTTTTAAAACAGCATTACACTCTTTAGAATTTAAAAATTGAAATTGATTTATCTTGGCAACTGCTCTAAATATATCAATACTATTGTTGGTTTGTAAATTGTAAACTGGATTACTATAATTCTTCTTTATTGTTTCAATCAAAAGAGATTCATTATTTGCAAAATACAATTCATTAATTGCTCTATTAATTGGGTGGTATTTATCTCTGTATTCAACTACAAAAGAAAACTCTTTCCTAAAATCATCATAATTAAGGTATTCCGTTGCATTCATAAATGAGGTTAGCCCCAAAAGTTGTGATGCTTCCATCGGAACAAAAGGCGGTTCTGTAAGGAAATCTCCTGACGAATAAACAATTAACGCTGGGAGTTCATTCAACTCATTATTTATTATTTGTCCATTTTCAAAACTAATACCATTTTTATTACTGAATTCTCCTCTAAGCGACACTCCACATGGACATTTAAATCGAATCGGATGTCGCCTTGAAAAACCCATTTGATATTTCAAATTACTAACTTTTCCGCAAATATAACACTTTATATAATAATTTATCTGCATACCATGTCCCTTCCTATTCTGTCAAGCCCAAATCTATTGATTTTACTGGCTTTGACGATTTTTATTTACCTCAAAAACAGAGCCGGGAGTGATGGATATCGTAGTATCATGTACCGAATAGTTG
>CAJTAK010000019.1 GCA_910574255.1 Clostridia bacterium | reverse complement strand
ATTTTAATAATCCTATCACAAAAAGCTGCTGCACCGAAATGCAACAGCTTTTACTATTTTCATAAACTAACGCCATTTTTTAATGTCTGATACCAAAGTCAGGTCTTATTATGAACTTTTTAGATGCGTTTGTCAATTGGTTTTTTGAAAAATTTTTTGTTTTACGGTACAGGCTGGATACGGCGAAACTGTAACTGCAAAAGTCGTCATTCGTTACAGTATATCAATATATTCCCCCGCAAGAGCCTTATTCATACTTCTCACTGCACAGAACTTTCCGCACATGCTGCAGGTATCGCTGTGATCATCCTCCGGCAGACGTGCAGCCCGGATTGCTTTGGCCGTATCTGGATCCAGGGCACAGGCAAACTGAGCATCCCAGTCCAGTGTGCGGCGGGCTTCGGCCATTTTATCGTCCCTGTCCCTTGCCCCGGGAATCCCCTTTGCGATATCCGCCGCATGAGCCGCAATTTTGGAAGCTATGATCCCCTGCTTTACATCCTCCACATTTGGCAGGGCCAGATGCTCCGCCGGCGTTACATAGCAGAGGAATGCTGCCCCGCTCATGGCTGCCACGGCTCCGCCGATTGCAGCGGTTATGTGGTCGTAGCCCGGTGCAATATCCGTCACCAAAGGTCCCAGTACATAAAAGGGAGCACCCATGCAGATGCTTTTCTGCACTTCCATATTGGCTGCTACCTGATCAAGAGGTACATGTCCCGGTCCCTCTACCATAACCTGTACATTGTGATCCCAGGCACGTTTGGTCAGCTCTCCTAAACGCACTAGTTCCTCTATCTGACATACATCCGTGGCATCCGCCAGGCACCCGGGACGGCAGGCGTCTCCAAGAGAAATGGTTACGTCATGGGCTTCGCATATCTCCAGGATTTCATCATAGTACTCGTAAAAGGGGTTTTCTTCCCCGGTCATGCTCATCCAGGCAAATACCAGGCTTCCTCCCCGGCTTACAATGTTCATCTTCCTCTTGTGCCTGCGAATCTGCTCTATGGTCTTTCTGGTAATGCCGCAGTGCAGCGTTACGAAATCCACCCCATCCTCCGCATGGAGCCGGACTACGTCTACAAAGTCCTTTGCTGTTAAGGTTGCCAGATCTCTTTGATAGTGGATAACGCTGTCATAGACCGGAACCGTACCAATCATGGCGGTGCATTCATGGGTGAGCTTTTGGCGGAAAGGCTGAGTATTGCCGTGGCTGGACAGATCCATGATGGCTTCCGCTCCCAGCTTAACCGCACTCATTACCTTTTCCATCTCAATCTTGTAATCCTTACAATCTCTGGATACGCCCAGGTTTACATTTATCTTGGTGCGGAGCATACTGCCGATTCCCTCAGGTTCCAGGCACTTATGATGCTTATTTGCCGGAATGGCAGCCTTTCCCTCCGCCACAAGCTTTATAAGCTGTTCTACAGGCATTTGTTCTTTTTGGGCCACCCTCTCTATCTGCGGAGTTACAATCCCTTTTCTTGCTGCGTCCATTTGTGTCGTATACGAATTCATCTTTTTCCTCCATTTATCCTTTTTAATTGTGGTATGTTGTGATTCCAAACATATGGTTCAGAGGGCCGTTCCCAATCCCGAGATTCGGACTGTGCTTCAATGCTCCGGTCAAATATGCCTTTGCCGTCTCCACCGCCTCCCGAAGCTCCATCCCCAGTGCCAGTCCGCTTGCAATTGCACTGGAAAGGGTGCAGCCGGTTCCGTGGGTATTGGGATTATCAATCCGCCCGCCCCGAATCCAATAAGCCTGTCCTTTTTCATAAAGCAGATCATCCGCCGTATCTGACAGATGCCCTCCTTTGCAGAGGACGCTTACGTGCCAGTCCTCATAAAGCTTTCTGGCCGCCTGCTCCATATCCTTGTGGGTTCTTACGGTTAATCCGGTTAAAACCTCTGTCTCCGGAATATTGGGAGTAATCAGCTCCGCCAATGGAAATAGTTCTTCCTTAAGGGCCGCAACCGCCGAATCATCCATCAGCCGAAAGCCGCTGGTCGCTGCCATGACCGGATCCAGAACAATATGCTTCCCCTGATACTGCCTTAATTTTTCCCCAACCACCCGGATTCCTTCTTTCGAGGGCAGCATGCCTATCTTAACCGCATCCGGATAAATATCGGTAAAAATCGCATCCAGCTGGCTGCCAAGAAACTCCGGAGGTGTCTCCATCATCCCGTATACGCCGGTCGTATTCTGGGAAGTCAAAGCTCCTATGGCACTCATGGCATATACGCCATAGGCCGTCATGGTCTTGATATCCGCCTGGATACCGGCACCTCCGCCGGAATCACTTCCGGCGATTGTCAATGCTGTATTCATCTTTATCCTCCTTGCTAACAACATGATTTTCTATTGCGACAAAAAGTGGTACCCCCAATCTGCCGCTTTTTTTGTTTTATCACTTAAAGTGTTTGATTTAGAAATTCTCTGACAGCAGCCGCTTTGTTTTCCGCCGCAAACAGGGCACTTACAACTGCCACTCCTGCAATCCCTGTTCCTGCAAGCTGGGTGGCATTCTCCCTGGTAATTCCGCCAATGGCAACAACCGGGATTTTAACGGCCCTACAGATTTTTCCAAGCTCTTCCCTTGAAAGAAATTCTGCGTTTTCTTTCGTGCTGCTTCCAAATACGGCTCCGCAGCCAATATAATCGGCTCCGGCATTCTCCGCTTCCAGGGCTTCTTTTACATTGTGAGCACTGGCTCCAATGATAAATCCCCCGCCCAGCAGCTTCCGTGTCTGCCGGATATCCATATCGCTTGTTCCCAGGTGAACACCCGAAGCACCTGCCGCTTTCGCAATATCCGGCCGGTCATTGATGATAAGCGGTACGCCATATTGATCACACAGCTTTTTTAGCTCTCCTGCTTCCTGCACAACGAAGCTCTCATCTGTCTCTTTTTCCCGAAGCTGTACACAGGTAACGCCTGCTTTCAGCAGCTCTTCCAGGGTATCCTTAAGGGTCTCTCCCTGTTTTAACCAGCGGCGATCTGTTACCGCATACAGGCGTAAGGTTTCTGCTTCAAATCTCAAATTGTTTCCTCCTATTTAAAGTTCCGCAATACCCTTTCCAGCACCTCTTATCTAGAACAATTTCCGGCCACAAAAACATGTGTCCTTAAATTGTTCTGGCACTGTCAGGGTATTGCTGTTTAAAGTTCCACAATACCCTTTCCAGCACCTCTTATCTAGAACAATTTCCGGCCACAAAACATGTGTCCTTAAATTGTTCTGGCACTGTCAGGGTATTGCTGTTTAAAGTTCCGCAATACCCTTTCCAGCACATGACAGCACTAAAGGGTAAAGCTGCTGTCATGGCAAAGTTCTTCTACCGCATCAAACAAATAAGCGTGGAAGCTTCCGATTCCAACTGTCCCCAAACTGTGCATTTCTGCCCTCCTGGCACTCTCTTTCCACAGTTCTCCGGCCCTCCATGCCGCCGCATAGGGCTCATATCCATAACCGCAAAACAGAGCACACAGGGCTGACAGCATACAGCCCCCTCCTGTAAGACGACTCATCCGTTCCGATCCTCCGGCAATCAAGCGAGTGTCTTTTCCGTCCGAAATCGCATCCTTCTTTCCACTTATAAGAACAGCACAGGAATAAGCTTCACTCAATTGTCTGGCCAGCATCCGAAGCCTTGAATCTTCAAGAGCAATCTGGCTTTCCACTCCGCCCGCAGTCCTTTTTGTGAGCATTTCCGGTAATTCTTCGCCAGTCATTTCCGTTTCTTCAAAGGAATTGCTGTTCTTGTTTTTCATGCGAAGCAAGGTGCAGGCCTCTTCCTGGTTGCATCGAATGAGTGAGATCTTTACTTGAGCAAGAAGCCGTTCCAGCCCTTTCTGACGAAATCTGCTGGCTCCTGCACCTACGGGATCCAGCACCACCGGGTGTCCCAGTGCGTTTGCACGTTTTCCCGCTAAGATACAGGCTTTAAACTTTGTCTCATCCGGAACCCCAGTATTCAGAAGTGTGGCCTGGCAAAAGGAGGTGATCTCTTCCACCTCCTCCGGGTCCTGAGCCATAATGGCACTTCCCCCTGCCGCCAACAGCAGATTGGCCGTATCCTGCATCACAACCGGATTGGTCAGGCAGTGAATCTTGGGACCGTTCTTTTTATACTGATCCATCCTGTTATCTTGCCCCCTGTACCTGCGACAGGACTTTGCCCTTTTCCAATATGGTTACCAGCAGGTAAGCCAGAATACTTCCGGCTGCCGTAGAAACCAGGAACGGAACTACATAGACAAACAATCCCGCCGGTTCTGCCCCCATAAGAAGCTTTGCTACCGGATAGGCTGCCAGAGCTCCCAAAATTCCCGTTCCGGATGCTTCTGCCAGACAGGTGAAAGGGACATTCTGAAACCTTGCATAGACCATGCCGCAGCAGAAAGCTCCCACCATACTTCCCGGAAATGCCATCAGGCTTCCGATCCCCATCAGATTCCGGAGCAGGCTTGCACAAAAGGCAATCCCCAGGCTCCACCAGGGGCCAAGAAGAATGGCCGCCAGTACATTTACCATATGCTGGATTGGGGCACATTTGCTTCCTGCTACCGGAAAACTCACCAGGCTTCCGGCAACTGCCAGGGCTGTCAGAACACCTGCCATTGCCAATTTCTTTGTTGCGTTGTTTTGATTCATGATACAATCACTCCTTTCTCTGATCTGCACACGCTTTTTGTGCATAAAGGTATACCCGTAGGGTGTTTCTCTGATCTGCACACGCTTTTTGTGCATAAAGGTATACCCGCAGGGTGTTTCTCTGATCTGCACACGCTTTTTGTGCATAAAGGTATACCCGTAGGGTGTTTCTCTGATCTGCACATGCTTTTTGTGCATAAAGGTATATGCCCCAGGGCACCCTCTCTTTGTCTTACAGACAAATTCACCTTGCCCGCAGGGTGTTTCTCTGATCTGCACACGTTTTTTGTGCATAAAGGTATACTACTTGTCCGCATAAGCGGCACTGGAGTTCTGCCAAAATTCCGGAAAAAACAGGCAGTTCGGAAACTGCCTGTTTTTAAGGAGCCTTGTTACGGCATCCTTTCCTGGTGATATAAAAAGAGGTGCCGCAGGCACCTCCTTACATCATTAACTATGTATCCCTACGTTGGCATTATCCAAATCAGGTTGTGGGTCGGAACAATCCAGTTCCCTCTCAGCCGGCTTCCAGCCAGCTCCCCATTTCCATATATGTTGTTGACAAAAAGCATTATAAACCCTTTTGCTGAATTTGGCAAGGCTAAAATTATCATGCCAGTATAAAGACTTACATCAACCCCGGTACCAGCATAGGAACATACAATATCAGGAAAAATACCAAAATCAATCCAATCAGATAAGGAATGATCGACTTGGCAATCTTTTCAATCGGCAGCCCCGTAATGCCCGAAGCCACAAACAGGTTGATGGCCACCGGCGGCGTGATCATGCCAATGGCAATTCCCACAACAAACACAATACCAAAATGCACCAGACTGATATTCATAGCCTTAACCAAGGGCAAAAATACCGGAGTCAAGATAATGATGGCCGAGGATGTCTCCATAAACACGCCGGCAATCAGAATGATAATGGCAATCAGGAACATAATAATATACGGATTGCTGGACACGCTCAGAACCGAATTTGCAATGGCCTCCGGGATCTTCCAGTTCGCCAGTACCCATCCAAAGGGGCCGCTGCATGCAATAATAATCATAATAACGGCAGAGGTCTTGGCACTGCCTTTCATGATGTTAAACAATTCCTTTGGCCCCATATCCCGATAAACAAAAATGGATACCAGGATTGCATAGATAACCGCCACATCCGCAGCCTCCGAGGGGGTAAAGTATCCGGAAAAGATACCTCCCAGGATAATCAGCGGCATCAAAATACCCCAGATAGCCTTGAGAAATGTTTTCACCACATTCTTAAGGGAAAATGGAGTTCCCTTGGGATAATTAAACTTTGCAGCTTCAAAAAGAGAAATGGCAATCAAAATGATCCCCATCAAAACACCGGGAACAAAGCCGTTTTTAAAGAGGGTATTCACGCTCTCCTCCGCAATGACCGCATAGAGCACCATGGGAACTGAGGGTGGAATTACAACGCCGATAGTTCCTGCCGCAGCAATCAATGCCGCCGCCTTTGACTCATTGTATCCCCTTACTTTCAACTCCGGAATCAAAGTTGCACCTACAGCTGCCGTTGTCGCCGCACCGGAGCCGGAGATGGCCGCAAAAAACATTCCGGCAAGCACGGACACAATGGACAATCCGCCCTTAATCATGCCAAGCAACGCCTCTGCAAATTCAACCAGGACCTTGGAAACCTTTCCCTTTGCCATCAAATCCCCCGCAAAAATAAAAAAGGGAACCGCAATCAGGGAAAAGGAATCCGTAGCCGTAAACATACGCTGCACAATCATTAAGAGAGGCACATCTCCCTTAGTCATTACTGCCACAGAAGAAAGTGCAATGGAAAAGGCCACCGGAACTCCTAAAATAAGCAAAACAATAAATGCAATAAAAAGTAAAGCCGCCATTTTACGCTTCCTCCTTTCCCAATAAATGCATGACACAGCCAAGAGCCGCATCCAGTGCATGAAAGAACATCAGGCCGGAGCCGATGGGAATGCAGATATAAACATACCTCATAGGCAGACGCATAGCCGCCGAAAGCTGGTTCCCCTGCTTTCCAAAATACTGAATCCCATAAAACACAATCAGGCCGAATAAGATCATACAGAGCACATGTATCACAATCTGCAGGACATCTTTTGCCTTTCCCGGAAGAACATCCTGGAGCACGGAAATAGAAATATGACCGCTGCTCTTATACACACAGCCGGCCCCAAACAGGGTACTCCAAATCAACAGGTAACGGGTAGCCTCCTGGCTCCATGCCAGAGCAGTAAAAAAAATACGGCAGACAATCTGTGCACCGGTAATAATTACCATGGCACCCAGCATCACCACAATCATAACCTCTGCGATCTTATCCAAAATATCACTCAATTTATGAATACCTCGAACAATAACCAAAATCAAACTCCCCCTTTTACAGTTCGTTCTTTTGCATCCAATCGTCCCTTAAGGACTCATATAACTCACATGAAATACCTCATAGAACGGGTTTATAAGGTTCTTTCATGTAAGCTATACGACTTTCACTTCGACTGCCTGAGCATGGACCATGTTTCATCCATGGCCAGGCAATCTCATGATTTATTACTTATGATTTGCGATCTGTCAAATCCGGTTCGCCGCTTCGGATGCTTTTCTTACATCCCTGCGATAACCTCCTGAATTCTTGACACATAATCTGCATACTGGGAATACTGCTCATAAACAGGCTGTACGGCTTCCTTAAAGGAATCCAGATCCGGATCTTCAATAACTTCCATACCATTGTCTTTCATAGCCTGAAGCTGATCCGCTTCCTGCTCAGCCACCCATGCACGCTCAAACTCTGCCGCTTCCTGTGCCGCATCCAGGAAAATCTGCTGGGTCTCGGCATCCAGGGAATTAAAGAGATTTGCACTCATGGTAATAATAGCGGTAGAGTAGGAATGACGATCCAGGGTTGCATACTTCTGAGACTCCCACAGCTTATAGGAATAAATAACATTGATGGGGTTCTCCTGTCCGTCTACGGTACCCTGCTGAAGTGCGGTCAGTGCATCCGCCCATGCCATGGGATCCGCATTGACACCCATTGCCTTAAAGCTTGCAGTGTACACATCATTTTCCATAACACGAAGCTTCAGTCCGTTCAGATCTGCCGCAGACTGAATCGGCTTTACATTGTTGGTCAGGTTACGGAATCCACGCTCTGCATAAGCAAGGCCCTTAAGTCCGGAATCCTCCAGTGTATCAAGAAGCTCACGGCCAATCTCTCCATCCAGTACCGCATAAGCTTCCTCATTGCTTCCAAACAGATAAGGCATATCCAGAACGCCCATTGCATCCGAGAAATTAATGAAAGGACCGCTGGTGACAATTGCCATATCCAGAGTATCCATCTGCATACTCTCCAGCATATCTCTCTCGCCGCCCAGAGTACCGTTGGGATAAATCTCAATCTTGTATGCACCGTTCGTTCTCTCTGCTACCAGCTCGGCAAACTTTTCTGCCGCTACCTGGAAGCTGTCCTGCTCATTTACGGTAGTTCCAAGCTGAAGTACGGTTGCATCTGTGGCTTCTGCAGCCCCCTCGTCACTGCCCTCTGCTTCGCTGTTCTCATCAGCAGCTGCAGGTGTCTCTTGTGTCTGGCTGTCTTCGGCTTCTTTTCCGCCGCAGCCCACAAGGCTCATCATCATGACTGCTGACAGAGCCAAAGCAACGAATCTTACATTTTTTTTCATAACGATTCTTCCTCCTTAAAAATAGTAATTATTTATGTATGTCAACTGCCGTCAGGGAACGGCAGAAATGACCTCAAAACTTTCTTTTGCATATTCATGCATGAATAAGAATCCTGCAAAGCAGGATTCTCCGCCTGCGGCGGGTCGCTCTGGCGACATTTTACCTTTCCGCCGCAGTGCGATCCTGCCCGGAGGGCTTTTTATATCATAGGGAAGTTCGGATGACTTTCCTATGATATAAAAAAGGCTCCTGTCTCCACAAAGAGACAAAAGCCATAAACTTCTGCGGTACCACTCTTCTTGCTGTAAAAACAGCCACTCAGTCTCAACAGCCAACGGGCTAATGAGCGACAGGATAACGGATGTCTGCCGTTTTGACCTACGCAAACCTCGCTGTTCTTCAGTCAAACTGCTCAAAGGGGATTTTCCCGAAAATCCAACCGCCATGTCACACCGCCCCATGGCTCTCTGAAGATCTTGTAATCGGTACTCTTCCTTGTCAACACATTTTATATACCAAATATACAATTTTATTTATAATATACCTATCTTTTTTATTTGTCAACCATTATTTCAGCCGGAATTTGCGTACCAGATTATTCATCAGTATGGACTGGTCGGACAGCTCCTGTGAAGTTGTGGCACTTTTCTCTGAAGTGGCCGAGGTGCTCTGGACAACGGCGGAAATCTGGTCAATCCCCTCTGTAACCTGAGAAATCGCATTTGTCTGATTCTCTACCGCTTCCACGACAGCATTCATTTTTGTGGTCACATTTTGGGAAATCGAGTTCCTCCTATCCAGTGAATCTGTCACCTTGTTCACCACCTGATCTCCTTCCATCACTGCGGCAATAGAGCTTTCAATAAGTTCTTTTGTAGCCTTGGCTGCCTCATCGGATTTGGAAGCAAGGTTGCGGACTTCATCAGACACTACCGCAAAGCCTTTGCCCGCACTGCCTGCCCGTGCCGCCTCCACAGCAGCATTCAAAGCCAGAATATTCGTCTGGAAAGCAATATTCTCAATGGCATCAATGATCTTGCTGATTTCCGTGGATGAACTGGAAATCTTCTCCATGGCCATATTCAGTTCTTTTACATAATCTACACTGATGCCAAGCTGCTCTCCTGCCTGCTTTACAAAATCTCCCGCTTCCTCAGCCGCTTTCGCAGTCTGACGGGCATTTTCCGCAATGCTGGCAACCGTAGTGGAGAGCTCCTGGATGGCACTTGCCTGCTGGGTCGCTCCCTGGCTTAAGGACTGAGCACCATTTGATACCTCCCCGGCACTGTCCGCCACCATTCCGGCAGACTGACTGATCTGAAAAAGCGTATCCTTCAGGGAACTGTGGATTGCCTTGATGGATTTTTCAATTGCTATAAAGTCTCCCCAATATGTACGTGTAATATCCTCACGAAAATCTCCCTGGCCCATTTTGCTTAAATGATAGGACATATCCTGTACCATGTCATTCAACCGGCTGACCGTTTCATCCAGAGCTTTTGTCAATTCAGCAGTCTCGTCTTTGGATTTCACTACAGGCGTCGGTGTCTGCAAATCGCCGTCCGCCAACTCCTCCAAACGTTTAATGCAGGCTGCTATGGGACCGGAAATGGATTTACTGCTGCCACGTCCGCAACGCTGGAATCCGTCTTGGCCGCCTCAATCATATTCGATCCTTCCTCCACCACGGACCTCTCCCGGTGTCCGATAACATTGCCCTTATTATCCAGCACATAAGCCACCCCGTCGTTGCCCATGGCCAGATTCACGACAATATCTGACAAAAAGTCAGCGTCGATGCCGCCATAAACGATGCCGTCAAAACGACCGTCAGTAATAATGGGAACTTCCAACAGAAAGATCATCTGCTCGCCATCATTCATAATATCAGATATATAAGGCTTCATAGTCTCCTTACACTGTTTAAAATAATCTTCTTCGGCATAATTGTAGCCTGTGGAGGAAGAACCGTCCGCAGCCATCTTGCCGGTATAGAGAAAGCCATTGCGGCTGGCTATATCATCACGAACAGGAACTAATTCTGAAGCGGTAGGCTCAGACTCCCGGAAAATATCGGAGGCGGCCGCCTCCTGCAGAGCTGTCCAATAGTTATTCATCCGCCATTCTACCGCATCCGCAGCCATCTGCGTTGCAGGACCCAGGGTCTTGGTCATCGTCTCATCGATTCCCCTGGCGTTTAAAATCGCTGTGATTACTCCGATCAATATTGATCCAACCAATACCACTGACAGCATACTAAATTGAATTTTTGATTTGATCGACTTCATGTCTTATCTTCCTCTCGTTTAATCATATTTTAAACAGGAAAAGTGAATCCGCTGAGGGCAGGCTATTCATCATATCCTGCTTTTTCCTATGATAGGTTATCACAAAGTTTTAAAATATTCAATTCTATTTTTAGTTTCTATGAAATAGGACCGCAAATGCTGATAAGCAGCTGACATTTTTTATGTGAACATCAGCACACACCACGCCAGCGCAGCCATGACAATCGCATGTCTTTTCCATGTAAGGCTTAAATACCCCACAAACTCACGAATCCATGCATTTAGCGTAAAATACCATTTCGTCTTAGCTCCAAAGCCCACACATTTCATTCCCTGCTTTCTGGCAAGGATCAAAGCACGGAACACATGGTATGCCGTAGTGACAATCGCTATTTTCGGCTTCTCTTTCTCCATGAGTCTTTTTGAAAATAAAAGGTTCTCCTCTGTTGATACGGATTCCCGTTCGATTATCATTCTATCCTTGTCCACGCCTTTTTGGACTGCATAGACTGCCATGGCCTCACTCTCCGGTATCTCCTCTCCCGGTCCCTGTCCGCCGGAGAGGATCATCCGGGCATTGGGATTGTACCGCAAAAGCCGTATGCCCTTGTCTATCCGGGCTGCAAGCAGAGGTGTTACTTTCTTCCCTCTGATTCCGCATCCAAGGACAACAATATAATCCAACCGCCTTTTCTTTTTCAGATGAATCAGGTTCAAAATGGCGGAAAGGGCATACATGGCCATTAATGCCAAGAGATACAGCACGAAAAGCGTGACTGCCATATAGATCCTTGTGCTGAAAGCATCTTTCTTCATGGTCCCCACCATCGGCCATACAAACAGGTATGCACAGAGCAGGATAGAAAACAGCAGAGATAAAAGATTGGACGGTTTCTTTCCCTCATGGCGGATGATTTTAAGTCCCTCCACAAAAAACAGGATCATAAGAAGCACCGGAAAAACCAGAATAAAAAGAGATGCCGAAATGAACAAAGCAGCCATCAGGGTAAGAACCGCCCTATGCCCTGCCAGCCAGTCTGCGTATTGCGAGAAAAAGAAAAGCACAAAAAGCGCCAGCCACATGAGCATCAGAAAAAAGGAAATGCCGCTCCACAGGGTCCTTGGCTCACACAGCATAATTCCTGCAAAAATACAGAATGATAGTATAAATATTAAAAATGTCAGTTGCCACATAACCGCTCCTTTTATCATATGCAACTTTTGGGGTAAATGAAAAAGGGTGTAAAGCCCTTATCATTCGTCAAAAGACTTTACACTCTATTTTACTTGGAAATTTCTCTATTTCACTCAAGAATTCCTTATATTGTCATTTAAAAATCGCTGTAATTATGTATAAATATCAAAAACATTACCTATTCGATTCGAATATCTACAGGCTTTCCAACCGTTCTTTCCTTAAATAGCGCTTCTACGGCAGAATCCAGATCATCAAAGCAGCTATCAAATTCATTGCACTGAATTCCATCCTCCATATCATAGAAATAATAGGTCTGTTCCGTATCTGTATCTACTGCCAAAATAATGCTGTCAAATCCTCTTTCTTTTGCATCATCATAAGCTGGCTTGACTTCCTTGGTAAAATCAGCCGCTCCATACTCAGGCGGAATTTCTACATCTCTGCTGGAAGAAATTTCGATTGCACAGATGATCTGTTCCCCCTCTTTTCTTCTTTTGACCGCATCTTCCTGAAGTCCTGCTTCATTATCCCACCAGCAATAAGATACCTTTCCATCTGCGTCTTCTGTCAGCAGCAGAAAGGGACTCTCAGGTTTTGTAAATTCATTTTCCATACAATACCTCCACTTAAAGCTTAAATTTCAAACCGTTTATCCATCATGTACGGTTTTCGTAAATACCATATCATTACTTTTTTGTATAAAAGTGGTCTTTCTCTAAGTATAATATAACACTTTCGCAGAAAAAAGCAACTAAAGTTGCTTCTTTTTGTATATGATTCTTTCATTGCTTATCTCTATTTATCTTAGCCAAACTGCCATCCTGTCTGATAATATTGTGCTAAAAAAGATGTTTTAATATTTCATCACTCATAATCTTAAATCAATGTTTTCGGAACGGTTGATACTTTTTAACAAGCTGCTGCATGCGGCTTCTACATTTTTAATATAATCTCTCAGTATAGGTTCTATGTTTTCCATACTATAAATAATCCCTTATATTTTTCCTATGTGATAAAATCTAATCACATCAGGTATTCAGGTTTACAGGCTGCTCAAATTCATAAATCCCTTGCAATTCCTCGTCTGTCCATTTAGTTATAGCTCTCGCTTTTTGTAATAATTTAAGATACTCACTCAAAATTCCTATAACTTGATGAAGCTCTCCATTCCTCCAAAGTATAATACTCCATTTCAACAATATCCATCCATAAAATATCATTTATGTCTTCACTCACGGCAAACCATAAATTTATGGCTCCGCCTTTGGTTCCTCCGGTTCCAGTGCCCGTTCCAAATATTTTACCGGAACTTTCTCCACCAGCCACACCCCGTTTTCTGACAGATAAAACGTATATCCCTCTTTCATCATTCTTTTGGCATCAACCTTAAGCACTGCGGGAACCCCATGCCGCATGCCTACCTTCACTGCGGTACCGTAGTCTTTTGACAAATGAACATACAGTCTGCTCCCCGCCCTCAGTCCCTCCTTTGCATTCAAAATACTTCCCAAAAATCGTGTCGCCGTACCATGATACAGGACGTCCGGAGGTACGGCCTGCTTTAACTCCACATCAATCTGAATGCTGTGGCCCTGGTTGGCTCTGATTTTTGTACCGTCCTCATTAAAGCTGAACCGCTTCTTATCATTGGTGCGGACAATCTCCTTTAACGTCTCTAAATCCAGTGCTCTTCCTGTTTCATTAACCCCCTGAATCAATTCCTTTACATCCGCCCAGCCATGATCGTCCAGGCTGATCCCTGCCGCATCCGGATTGTGACGCAGGACAAGGCTAATGAATTTGCTTATTTTTTTATAATGATCGTTTCCCATATTTACTCTATATCCTTTCTTTTTTCTTTACAATTGTTTGCTATACCAGCAACATTTTACATCATCTTACTTCCACTCTTTTCCACTTCATAAGAAATGATTTTAAACAAGTCGGATACTCTGTCCAAATCAAGAATATTTATAATTCTTTTATCCTTTACAATTTCCTTTAACGCCCTATAATCATCTTCCAAAGAGCCAACGCACAAAGAACTGGGTTTCTTTTGAAAATCAAGTGCCTGCTCCATATCTACATACCAAAAATAATCCTGTTCTGTTTCAAGGTAATTTCCGTTATTTTCAATAAATTTGTCACATACACAACTGACAATATCTTTAATTTCTAAAATATTTATTTTCAAGCAAATGTCCCCCCTATTTGTAATCGTTCCCTTTCTTTAAAACATTATATTATTCACAAATTATCTCGTCAATACAAGGTATATTCACCGCAAAGCAAAGAGCATTTAAAATCAAATTCAAAAATTTTTTTTCAAATTTCCTCTTGACATTCTAAAATTTTAGAGTATACTACATTTCGTAAGCAACGGAGCTTTGGGCATCTGCCCGAGGCTCCTTTTTTGATCCGGGATTGTTTCAGAATCCCAAAGGAGAGGAGAAGAAAATTATGAACAAAGAAATCCCCGAATTATACGGAAGTATGATATTTGGCGACAAGGTCATGCGCAGCAAGCTGCCAAAGGATATGTACAAGGCCCTGCGGAAAACCATTGAGAACGGCACCCATCTGGAGCTGGATGTGGCAAACTCCGTAGCCGTAGCCATGAAAGAATGGGCCGTAGAAAACGGCGCCACCCACTACACCCACTGGTTCCAGCCCATGACCGGCTTCACGGCGGAAAAGCATGACAGCTTCATCGCTCCTGCCGGAGAGGGGGAGGTCATTATGGACTTTTCCGGAAAAGAGCTGGTAAAGGGCGAGCCTGACGCTTCAAGCTTCCCCTCCGGAGGCCTGCGTGCCACTTTTGAAGCCAGAGGCTACACCGCCTGGGACCCTACCTCCCCGGCATTTATCAAGGATAAGACCCTGTACATCCCCACAGCTTTCTGCTCCTACAGCGGAGAAGCTCTGGATAAGAAGACGCCCCTGCTTCGTTCTATGGAAGCTTTAAGCAAAGAAGCCGTAAAAGTACTGCATCTTCTTGGAAATGATACCGTCACAAGGGTTTCCACCACCATCGGGCCGGAACAGGAATACTTTCTGGTAGACAAGGATCTGTACAAAAAGCGGAAAGACCTGATTTTCTGCGGAAGAACTCTCTTCGGCGCTCCGGCTCCCAAGGGCCAGGAGATGGAGGATCACTACTTCGGCGCTTTAAAGCCAAAGGTATCCGCTTACATGCATGATCTGGATGTGGAGCTGTGGAAGCTTGGAATTCCGGCAAAAACCAAGCACAACGAGGTAGCTCCCGCCCAGCACGAGCTTGCCCCTGTCTTTGACACCGCAAATGTGGCCGTAGACCACAACCAGCTTACCATGGAGATTATGAAAAAGGTAGCCGAAAAGCATAACATGGTCTGCCTCCTTCACGAAAAGCCTTTCCAGGGAATCAACGGAAGCGGCAAGCACAACAACTGGTCTCTGGTCACCAACGAGGGCGTAAATCTTCTGAATCCCGGACGGACGCCTGCCAAGAACCTGCCTTTCCTGGTATTCTTGATGGCAGTTATCAAGGCTGTTGACGACTATGCGGACCTGATGCGTATCTCCGCCGCCAGCGCAGGAAACGATCACCGTCTGGGAGGCAACGAAGCGCCCCCGGCCATCGTATCCATTTTCCTTGGAGATGAGCTTACTGCCGTTTTAAAATCCATTGAGAATGATTCCCATATGGGGAAACAGGAAGCCGTCCAAATCGATATCGGCGCCCATGTGCTGCCCCATTTTGTAAAGGATAATACCGACCGGAATCGTACATCGCCTTTTGCCTTTACCGGAAATAAATTCGAATTCCGTATGCTGGGTTCCTCAGCTTCCGTAGCAACGCCCAACATTGTACTGAACACTGCCGTTGCCGAGGCTCTGTCCCAGTTCTACAAGGAGCTTGAGGGCACAAAGCCGGAAGACATGGAGCAGGCTGTTCATGCACTTTTGAAAAATGCTATTGAGAAGCATAAGAAGATCATTTTCAACGGAAACGGCTATTCTGAGGAATGGGTGGAGGAAGCCAAAAAACGTGGCCTTTACAATCTGGTATCCACACCTGACTGCCTGCCCCGGTTTATTGCGGATAAAAATGTGGAGCTATTTACCAGGCATCACATTTTCACAAAGGAAGAAATCTTCTCCCGTTATGAGATTCTGTTGGAGAACTATACAAAGACCGTACTGATTGAGGCCCGTACCTTAGATGAGATGCTGACCAAGGATTTCCTGCCGGCAGTCAATGCCTATGCAGGAGAGACCGCCAAAAATGCCGCTTCCAAAAAGGCATTTATGCCCGGACTTTCCATGGATTCCGAGGAAGCCCTTGTATCCGGCCTTACAAAGACCTATGCTGCTCTCACAGATGGGCTTAAGGAGCTGAAAGCTCTGATTGAAAAGGCCGTATCCACAGGGGATACCTTAAAAGCTGCTCAGATCTGTCATCTGGAGCTGCTTGGAAAAATGGATGAGCTGGCAGAAGCCGCAAATAAGGCGGAAGCCCTGATTCCGGATACGCTGCTTCCCTATCCTACTTACGATCAGCTTCTATTCTCTCTGTAACACAATATATAAATTGAAAAACCTCCTACTTTTATTCTCAAGTGAACGTGCTTATGCATGTTCACTTGAGGTATTCAGAAAGGAAATATAACATTGTTCATAACGAGGATTCATATGAAAGAACATTTTTGTGAAACAACAAACCATATGGAAGAACCACGCATCAAGGAAGCATGCGGCGTGTTTGGAATCTACAATCCGGACGGAACGGATGCGGCCGGCTCCATTTACTATGGCCTTGCCTCCCTCCAGCACCGGGGGCAGGAATCCTGCGGTATCGCTGTCTGTAACACAGACGGCCCCATGGGTAATATGAACGTCCACAAGGGCATGGGCCTTGTCCATGAGGTATTTTCCGACACCCGGTTAAACGAATTAAAAGGAAATCTGGGGGTAGGACATGTCCGCTACTCCACTACAGGCGCTTCGGATCTGAACAATGCCCAGCCCCTTGTACTAAATTATATCAAAGGTACCCTCGCTCTGGCCCACAACGGAAATCTGGTGAATACGAAAGAGCTTCGGGAAGAGCTTGCCCGCACAGGCGCCATTTTCCAAACTACTACGGACTCCGAAGTGATTGCCTATCACATCGCCCGTGCAAGAGTACATACAAAATCCGTGGAGGAAGCGATCCAAAAGACCGCCTCCAAAATCAGGGGTGCCTATGGTCTCGTCATTGCCAGTCCCAGAAAGCTTATCGGCGTCCGGGATCCCTTTGGCCTAAAACCCCTCTGTCTGGGAAAGCGGGGAGATTCTTATATGATTGCTTCAGAAAGCTGCGCACTGAGCGCCGTGGGAGCCCGGTTTGTTCGAGATATACTCCCTGGAGAGATCTTAACCATCTCCCGTACAGGCATTGCCTCCAATCTGGAATTATGCCAGAAGAAACAGGCTCATTGTATCTTCGAATATATCTACTTTGCCCGTCTTGACAGTACTCTTGACAAGATCTCCGTCTACGAATCCCGGTTAAAAGCCGGTGCTGCTTTAGCCAAAGCATATCCGGCAGATGCCGACCTTGTAACCGGTGTTCCCGACTCCGGAATCGCTGCCGCCCAGGGCTTTGCGAAAGCTTCCGGCATTCCCTTTGGTCTGGCCTTTCACAAAAACAGCTATGTAGGCAGAACTTTCATCAAGCCCACCCAAAAAGAACGGGAATCCAGCGTGCGCCTGAAGCTGAGCGTCCTGGAAGCTGCCGTAAAAGGAAAAAATCTGGTTCTGGTCGATGACTCCATAGTCCGGGGCACCACCATCGCCAACCTAATCCGCCTCTTAAAGCAGGCTGGGGCAGGCAAGGTACATGTAAGAATCAGCTCTCCACCCTTTCTCTATCCCTGCTACTTTGGTACGGATGTTCCCTCCAACCAGCAGCTTTTGGCTGCCTCCCATTCCGTTGAGGAAATCCGCCGGATGATCGGCGCTGATTCCCTTGGGTACATGCGTGTGGAGGATCTGGATGCAGCCGTGGATGGGCTGCCCTTGTGCAAGGCTTGCTTTGACAGTTGTTATCCTATGGAAATCCCTTAGTAATTATATAGTACTTCTCTAACCTTTATAAATTGAGCATACCAAGTATTTCTACTTGATATGCTCTGGAAAAGTCTGTTTCTTATCTTACTTAATACCCCGTAGCCTGCTCGTTTTTTACGATCTTTACGATCCGGCTCGTCCCCAGACGATCCGCCCCAAGCTCAAGAAACTTTTCCGCATCCTCCATAGAGGAAATGCCTCCGGCCGCTTTCATCCGCACACCGGAACCGATATGCTCAGAAAACAGCTTAATATCCTCAAAGGCAGCCCCGGCCTTAGAAAAGCCTGTAGAGGTCTTGATGAAATCTGCTCCTGCCTTTGTTACCGCATGGCAGAGCTCAATCTTCTCATCCTCTGTCAAAAGGCAAGTCTCAATGATAACTTTCAAAATTTTCTCCCCGCAGGCTGCTTTTAAAGTGCGGATCTCTTCCTCTATGGCATCAAACTTTCCATCCTTTGCCCAGCCAATGTTGATCACCATATCAATCTCGTCCGCCCCGTTGGCCAGTGCATCCTTTGTCTCAAACTCCTTGGCCGCCGTGGTCATATATCCGTTGGGGAATCCAATCACCGTGCAGACTGCCATCTTGTCCCCCACATATTCCTTAGCCTGCTTCACATAGCTGGGGGGAATGCATACGGATGCCGTCCCATAAGCAATGGCATCATCGCAAATCTGCCGGATATCCTCCCAGGTAGCCGTCTGTGTCAGCAGAGTATGATCTACGTGTCCTAAAATTTTTTTCGCTTCCATTCTATCTGTTCTCCTATTCTTATACCAGTTCCGTAACATCCTTTCAGTGCACCTTTACCTAAATCAATTCCCAGCCACAAGAGCATGTGTCTGTAAATTGATTTGCACACTGAAAAGATGTTACTGTTCCCAGTTCCGTAACATCCTTTCAGTTTAACCTAAGAGGTACTGTTTATAATTCTAATTTCCTTTTATGCCAGTTCCAACGCAATCTCCATCATCTTTCCGAATCCAACCTGCCGATCCTCAGCGCTCAATGCCTCTCCCGTATAAATATGATCGGAAATAGTCAGCAGGCAGAGGGCTTTCTTCCCGGCCTTGGCCGCATTCATATAAAGGGCTGCCGCTTCCATCTCCACCGCCAGCACTCCCATGCTTCTCCACAGGTCATTGGCATCGCTTTTCGCATTGTAAAATACATCAGAGGACAATATATTTCCTACAACCACATTGGTCCCCTGCTTTTTTGCAATCTCAACGGCCCGGCTTAACAACCCGTAATCCGCAGTAGGTGCAAAGGTTCCCGGAAGTCCGAACTGATAAGCATAATTGGAATCCGTGCAGGCTCCCATGCCGATAACTACATCCATAACCTTAACGCAATCCTGCAGTCCTCCCGCAGATCCAATGCGGATAATATTGTCCACATCATAAAAATTATAAAGCTCATAAGAATAAATTCCAATAGAGGGCATTCCCATACCGGCTCCCATTACTGAAATTTCCTTTCCATGATAGGTTCCCGTAAAGCCCAGCATATTCCGCACGCCGTTTACCTGTCTGGGATTCTCAAGATACGTCTCGGCAATATATTTTGCTCGCAAGGGATCTCCCGGCATCAGAACTGTTTTGGCGAAATCGCCCATTTTTCCGCTATTGTGTGGTGTTGGTACATTAGACATACGCTTTTCTCCTTTCAAATAAGAATAATCTCACGGAAACCATATTCCCGCAGAATATCCGCCAATTTGTTTAAGTAATCCTGACTGGGCACCTGATAATTGGCAAATTCTCTCCTGACCCCCATTGGCCGGTAGGCAATCACTTTTATCCGAAACTCCTGAACTGCCAGATAAGGTGCCAGAAACTCACCCATTTTACGGATACTGTTCTCCGTGTCATAGAGCCCCGGAACGATCACGGCCCGCACCTCATAAAGCTTCTTATGCTCCGCCAGCCAGACCGCATTTTCAAGAACCGTCTCATTGCCTGTCCCTGTTACGTTCTTATGCTCTTCACAGTCAAAGGCTTTGATATCCAGCATAACGCCGTCCGTAACCTCCACAAGCTTAGGATACTCCTGAAAAGGAATGGTCCCATTGCTGTCAATTAAGGTACTAAGCCCCTCCTCCTTTGCCAGTGAAAACAACTCCGTAAGAAATTCCGGCTGCAGCATGCACTCCCCTCCGGACACGGAAATTCCCCGGATATAGGGCATCTGCTTCCTTACCCGCTCAAATACTTCCTGGGGCGTCAGTTCTTCCGTTCTCGGAGAACTGTCATAAGGGCAGACATGGATACAGGTATCGCACTGGACGCATTTTGTCCCATCAAAATGAACCCTTCCCGCCTCCAATGCCAATGCCCCTGCAGGGCAATTATCTGCACAGACGCCGCAGTTTTTGCACATGCCCCTTGTCTCCGGATTGTGGCAGTATTTGCAGTTGATATTGCAGCCCTGCAGAAAGATGGCTGTCCGGTTGCCGGGGCCGTCCACGCTACTGAAAGGGATAATCCGATTTACGACTGCTTTCATCTGCCGTAGTCTCCTTTTCTAAATCCTGGTATACCTTTCGCCGGCTTCTCCTGTACAAAAGATGCACCGGAATATCGTTTCCACAAGCTCCCGAAATACCATTTATACAAGCTTCTTAAGAAGAGAGGTTCCAATGGTTCCATCTGGCATGGGAATACCGAAGTTATCCGTTATGGTTGTGCCAATCACGGCAAAGGTATCTGTCTCGGGTAACATTCCATGGCCTTTCATAGAGGGCGAGTAAGCCAAAAACGGCACCTTTTCCCTTGTGTGATCCGTTCCGGTATACGTAGGATCATTTCCGTGGTCTGCTGTAATAATCAAAAGATCGTCCTCTTTCAGAAGCTCCATAAGCACACCGAGATTCTTATCAAACTTTTCAATCTCCTGGGCATAGCCTGCGGGATTCCGCCTATGGCCCCACAGAGCATCAAAATCCACCAGATTCACAAAGCACAGACCATGAAAATCCTCCTTTGCAATCTCAATGGTCTGTTCCATGCCATGCACGGAGCTTTGGGACTTCAAAGCCCGGGTGATGCCCTCCCCGTCAAAGATATCCTTGATCTTACCAACGGAAATCACATCCAGACCATTATCTTTCAAAGCATCCAAAGCCGTTTTCCCAAAAGGCTTTAAGGCATAGTCATGACGGTTGCTGGTCCGCTTAAACTCCCCACGTTTCTTCCCCACATAGGGCCTTGCGATTACCCGGCCAACTTTCCACTCGTCTTTCATAGTGATTTCCCTTGCAATCTCGCAGCAACGGTAAAGCTCCTTTAAATCAAAGGTCTCTTCATTTCCGCAGATCTGCAGCACCGAGTCGGCGGAAGTATAGACAATCATATGGCCTGTGGCAATCTCTTCCTCTGCAAGCTCCTCCAGAATCTCCGTTCCGCTGGCGCTCTTGTTGCCGATCACCTTATGGCCCGTCCGTTCCTCCAGCTCCCGAATCAGTTCCGGCGGAAATCCTGTGTCCGTAAAGGTCTTCATGGGCTGCTTCCCCTCAAGACCCATAATCTCCCAGTGTCCGGTCATGGTATCCTTGCTGCGGCTTTTTTCATTCATCTTTGTGTAATAAGCCAAGGGAGCTTCTACCGGTTCCACCTGTTTTAAGGTGCATAAATTAGCCAGTCCAAGGCGTTTCAGATTGGGGATCTCAAAGGAATCCACAGAGGCTGAAATATGCTCTAAGGTATTCACTCCCACATCCCCGTATTCTTTGGAATCCGTCATTTCTCCAACGCCCAGAGAATCTACCACTACTACAAACACACGTTTATATTTCCCCAAAACGCATTTTCTCCTTTCCTTAATTTGCACATGTTTTTTGTGCATAAAGGGATACCTTTTAGGTGTTTCCTTAATTTGCACATGTTTTTTGTGCATAAAGGGATACCTTTTAGGTGTTTCCTTAATTTGCACATGTTTTTTGTGCATAAAGGGATACCCTATTTCTTTGAGGCCGCTGCATCTTCCTTAATTAGCTTGCGAAGTGCCGCTACCGCTGTCCGGATTGCCATATCCGTATCATGAACCACCGGATTCTCAAGCCCCTCCTTTTCCCTCTCCTGATTGGCAACTACCAGAAATACGGAGCCTACACGTACATGCAGAGCGCTTGCTGCCACGAACAGCGCCGCAGACTCCATCTCAGAAGCAAGGCAGCCAAGACGCTTCCACGCCTCCCACTTATTCAAAAGCTCATAGCTTACAGGCTTTGTCTCCGGTGAGTGCTGTCCGTAAAAGGAATCCTTGCACTGGACAACTCCCGCATGATAATCCTTTTCCATCTCCTTGGCAGATGCAATCAGGGCATTGACAATGCCGATATCCGCCACAGCCGGAAATTCAATGGGCGCATACTCTCTGCTGGTTCCCTCCATGCGGATAGCTCCGGTGGCAATCACCAGATCACCGCTCTTTACATCCAGCTGCATACCTCCGCAGGTTCCCACACGGATAAAGGTGTCTGCTCCTGCATTTACCAGCTCTTCCATGGCAATGGATGCGGAGGGGCCGCCGATTCCGGTAGAGGTTACACTTACCTTAACTCCATCCAAATATCCTGTATAAGTGACGTATTCCCGGCTGTCCGCCATAAGAACCGCATCGTCAAAATAGGCGGCAATCTTTGCGCAACGCTTGGGATCTCCCGGAAGAATCACATATTTCCCCACGTCCCCCTGACCTGCCTGAATATGATATTGTTTGCTGGCATCTTCCGAATAATTCATAATCTGTTCCTCCTATTAAAATCACTGCATGATGGCACTAAAGGGTAAAGTTACATAATTTCTCTCTATCGAATCTTTCGCTCCAAAATATGCCCGTTCTTAGAAGCTCCCAAGCCCAGTCCTGTGGTATTCTGAAGCACTGCAAGGCCGCTGTCCAGCTTCTCCATCTCGGAACGTTTTACCAGATACCCCGTAACACGGATCACATCGCTGTCGCTGGAATAGAAAGACAGATAC
The DNA here is from genome assembly GCA_910574255.1 of Clostridia bacterium. GTDB lineage: Bacteria > Bacillota > Clostridia > Lachnospirales > Lachnospiraceae > Laedolimicola. The sequence continues at coordinate 67,696 of CAJTAK010000019.1, read as the reverse complement.
CTCAAATCCTGCCGGAAAGCGCCCTTGATAATATCAAGAACAAATTCCGGATTCCTGTGTACCGTCAGATCAATGGGGAAAATATCTCCCGTTCCGGATGGGAAATACTTATGAAACCGATTGATAACCTGAAGATGCTCAATCAACTCCTGGGGCTCTTCCCCAATGGGAATCCGTGTTCCCGGAGTCACATGCTGATCCTCCGCAAGCCCTACCTGTGCATGGAGCAGATAATGTCCTCCGGTCACCTCACAGTAAGGAGCCTCATGCTGCTTATTAAAGGCATCAATCTGGTTCATAATCTCCACGCCAAGGTTATTGGCATACTCATCATGTCCGAACCTGCCCGTCTTACCCTCTTTCTCCAACAGAAGATTTACACACTCCGCAAGCCCCACAAGGCCATACATAGCCGTAAAGCGGTCTCTGCGGATAAAGCCCTCCTTTACCAGGAAATGATTCTCAAAGAAGCCGCTTTCCTCCACCTCGAAGCGGACTCTGGCATCCATATACCTTGCCATAATGTCCATCACATAGGGAAGCTCTCTCTCCTTAAAATCCTGAATATTTTTGGCTCTCTTAGCAATATTACCCAAAATCAGCCGGCAGAGGGTATAGGAGCCGCCGCCCAAAGGCAGTCCATTGTAGCAGCTTGCAATCACGTACTGCTCGGTAAGCTCGCTTTTAAACATCTTGTGATTGGCAAAGCTTGGCTTTGCACTGTGGAGGGCACAGTCAATGGCTTTCAGCATAAAGTCATCATCCGTGACTCCCTCCTCATACTTCAGGGTCAGATTGGGCACCGCATGCTCAAGCTCCGTCTCTACCTCCAGAAGCAGCCGCCCTGCCTTGGTAGGCTTCGGGCCGATATTGGCATGGGAGAAAGAATCCAGAACCGTGCGATCCACATGAATCATAAACATACGAAGAAGCTTCTTTGCCTGTTCCTCATCCACGGTGTCAATAAAAGGCTCCAAAAGCTCATCCAGCTGCCCCACGTAAACGGGATAATTGGTAACGCTGGGCACATGCTTGTAGAAGATCAAAAGACCGTTCAGTGCCTCATAGAGATCTGCGGGGGCAGGAAGCTGCAGGAATTCACAGCCCTCTTTCATAAACTTGGCATAGTCCGGCGCAATATAGCGGGGGCGCACAGGCGCATGGCCCTCCGAAAGGTCGCAGATGCACTGCTTGTCAATTCCCACATTCAGAAGCTCATCCAGTCCCTCCGGCAGATCCAGAACCTCCATCAGAGAGTCTGCCTGGCCTGCAAGATTGGTCAGCTTCTGCTCATGAGTCAGGGTGGGACTCTCAATAATCTCCAGAATCCTTTTCCTGGTTTCATTTACACGTTCCATAGAAATATCTCTCATTATTCATCACTCCTATTCCAGCTTTTTATCCTATTCCAGCTTTTTATCCTAGTTCCGCTTAAGCCCTGCCGGCACCCTTTATATAGATGGATGTTCGGCCGTTAAATACCGTCCGAATATCCATCTGGCACTGTCAGGGCTTTTACTTTTTTTGTTCCGCACCCCCTGCAAATGCCCCCCTTTAACAGAAGAATTCATTTCCCTTTTTATATTTTATTTCGACTTCACAAAGATCTTTCCATTTGCCGCCGGCGTATGAGCCTTTCCTACAAAGAGTACAAGTGCCAGAATGGTCACAATATACGGGATCATGGAGACCAGATTGGGGGAAATGGTATTGCTCTGTCCCGCCAGTGTCTTAATGCCGCTGCAAAGCCCGAACAGCAGGCAGGCTTTCATAGCGCCGCCCGGAGAGAACTTTCCGAAAATAACCGCCGCAATAGCAATAAAGCCCTGTCCGACGATAACACTGGGCCGAAACTGGTTGATTGTAGCCAGCGTCACAAAGGCTCCGCCAAGTCCTGCCATAAAGCCGGAAAGAATCACACAGATATAGCGTACCTTGTACACGTCAATACCCAGGGATTCACATGCCTCCGGATGCTCGCCCACCGCCCTTAAATGTGTGCCGAACTTTGTCTTATAAAAGACAAACCAGCATACAAAGGCCACGATAAACACCAAATATGCCATAGAATAAACATTCAGCACATTACTCCAGAATGATCCGGTGGGAAATACTCCCTCAAAGAGCTTCGGCAGCTTGCAGCTTGTATCCATAGCCGGCGTATCCGAAGAATTATCAAACATTGCCTTACAGAGAAACACCGCAAGACCGGGTCCAAGGAAATTAATGGCTGTTCCGGCAATGGTCTGATCCGCATGGAAGGAAATACATGCCACCGCATGAATCACGCCAAATAAGGCCCCGGCCAGACCTGCACAGAAAAAGGCAATCCAGCCGTTTCCGGATACAAGTCCCATAACAGCCCCCGTAAAGGCCCCGATTGTCATCATCCCCTCAATTCCAATGTTTACAACACCGCTGCGTTCTGAGAAGCAGGAGCCCAGTGCTGCCAGCAAAAGAGGCGGCGTAGCGATCAGTGTTGCGTTGATAAGCAGACCAAGATTTTTAATTAAGACATCCATTCTACTTTCCCTCCTTTTTTATAAAGCGTGCAAACAACGTACGGAACACATGGGAAATGGCAATAAAGAGAATGACACATCCCATAATAATATTTACAACCTCAGAGGGCGCTTTCACCATACTGAGCTTTGATCCGCCGTACTTCATGGCTCCATAGAAAAGACCTGAGAAAATACATCCGATGGGACTGGATGAGCCGATAAGGGCTACCGTGATTCCCTCGAACCCGAAGCCCTCCTGACCTGCAAACTGGCTTAACCGTCCTGCCATTCCCAGAATCTGCACCGCACCCCCAAGTCCTGCCAGGGCACCGGAGATTCCAAGGGCTGTCAGTATGGAAGCGTCCGCATTGATTCCTCCATACAGGGCTCCGTTGCTGTTAAATCCTACGGCTTTTAATTTATAACCAAGCGTCGTCTTCTCAATGATAATCCAGATAATAATTGCCGCCGCAACAGCCAGAACAATGCCCCAGTTGGCGGAAGTACAGTCAAGGGCTTTTCGAAGCCCCTCCGGGAACAGGATTCTGGAAGAATCCAGAACATCCTTGGTGGCTTCGCCGCCGCCCTCCTTGTGAATCACCGACAGATTCACCACGTAATTGGAGAGATAGAAAGCAATCCAGTTAAACATAATAAAAGAAAGCACTTCATGGATTCCCCGTTTTACTTTTAAAATGCCTACGAACAAAGACCAGATACATCCTGCCGCCGCAGCCCCGATGATACACAGCGGCACATGAATCCATGCCGGAACGTCCACAAGAATTCCGATGCAGCAGGCAGTCAGAGCCCCCACTACAAACTGTCCCTCAGCTCCGATATTAAACACGCCCGTCCGGAAAGAAAAGGCTACGCTCAGTCCGGTAAAAATCAGAGGACTTGCATAGATCAAGGTCCACACCAGATACTTGGATTTTCCAAAAATACTGCTAAACAGCTTTCCATACGCCACAGCCGGGCTAATGCCTGCAATCATCAAAAAGATTGCTCCGATAATGAAACCTGCCAGAATGGCAATCAGAGTATAGAATACATTACTTTCCAAAATACTTTTCTTTTTATTCATGCTTCTTACCTCCTGCCATCATAAAGCCAAGCTCTTTCTCATCCGCATCTTTTCCGGCCACACTTCCCGTTATCTGTCCGTCAAAAATAACCTCAATCCGATCCGACAGGCTCATAATCTCATCCAGTTCAAAGGATACCAAAAGTACCGCTTTGTTCTTATTTCTCTGCTCAACAAGATATTTATGTACAAACTCAATAGCACCCACATCCAGACCACGGGTAGGATTTACCGCAATCAGAAGATCCTTATCGTTGGTTACCTCCCGGGCTATGATAACTTTCTGCTGATTTCCACCTGAAAGAGTTCCTGACGGAGCACCGGCACTGCCTCTGGGCCGGATATCAAACTTTTCCTCAAGCTCCAGTGCATGCTCACGAATGGCTTTCCGGTTCAGAATCCTCTTACTGGAAAATGGTTCTTCCTCAAAATGCTGAAGAATCAGATTGTCCTCATTGGAAAAATCCAGAATCAGTCCGTGCTTCTGGCGATCTGCCGGAATACTGGAGATTCCGCTTTCAAAAGTCTCTCTGGGAGATTTGTTAAATACATCCTTTCCGAGAATCCTTACCTCTCCGGCGTCTGCCCTGCGTAGTCCCGTCAGTACCTCCACAAGCTCCGTCTGACCGTTGCCGTCCACACCGGCAAGTCCTACAATCTCGCCTCTTCTTACATTCAGATTGAACCCTTTTAATATCTCCACATCCCGGTAATCCTTTGCATGGATATCCTTGACCTCAAGAACAATCTCACCGGGAATCATTTCTTTCTTTTCCACTGCAAAATTCACATCACGGCCTACCATCATAGCCGCCAGTTCATTTTCATTGACCTCGTCCACTTTTACGGTACGAATGTATTTTCCCTGGCGGATAATGGTACAGGTGTCCGCACAGGCCGTAATCTCTTTCAGCTTATGGGTAATGAGAATCACACTCTTTCCGTCTGCCGTAAGGTTCTCAATAATCTCCATAAGTCCCTCGATCTCCTGAGGTGTCAGGGAAGCCGTAGGCTCATCCAGAATCAGCGTGTCTGCTCCCCTGTAAAGCACTTTCAAAATTTCCACACGCTGCTGCATACCAACGGAAATGTCCTCCACTTTGGCATCCGGATCTACTTTCATCCCATAACGTTCTGATAATTCCACAACCTTTTCACGGGCCGTCTGGTGATCAACTACCAAGCCCTTTACCGGTTCCACTCCAAGGATGATATTATCCGCAACCGTAAATGGCTGAATCAGCATAAAATGCTGATGAACCATGCCGATTCCCATATCAATGGCTTCCTTGGGACTGGAAAACTGAACTTCTTTTTCATTGATAAAAATCTGTCCGCTGGTAGGCTTATACAGGCCGCAGAGCACGTTCATCATAGTGCTTTTGCCTGCACCGTTCTCCCCTAAAATGGCGTGGACCTCCCCTTTGTGCACCGTCAGGTTGATGTGGTCGTTGGCTGTAAAATCCCCAAATTTCTTTACAATGTCTTTCATTTGGATGACCGTTTTACTTTCATCCATGTGGCTCACTTTTCCCACTCCCCCTACCTCCTTTATCCCTTTTTTAAATTCTGCCGGAAAACCTTTCCTGCCTGCCGTGCCGGACACCCGCAAGCATCTGCAAGTATCTGTGCACCAAAAAGCAGAACGCCAGGACCGCTTTCATCCTGCAAACAAAAAGCTGCCCCGGCGCTCACACTATTTCATTCTTTTCTTAAAGCATATGAAGCCGTTCCTGTTAAAGAGGATTAATCCAGCTCATATACATCGCCGTGTGCAGCTTCGAACTCTTCCTGTGAAGATGGTACAACTACCTCACCGCTGACGATCTTTTCTTTCACTTCCTCAACTGCTGAGATTACTTCAGCCGGAAGCAGATCCTGTGTAGGTGCAATATCAACACCGCCTGCTGCCAGGTCATAAGTATGTACGCCGCTCTCCAGAGTTCCTCCGATCAGAGCCTCTACCGCATCGTATACGGCATTGTCCACTCTCTTCATAGCAGAAGTGATAATTGTCTCCGGTGCCAGACTGGACTGATCACTGTCCACACCGATTGCATAAACGCCGTCCGCTTCCTTACATGCCTCAATAACGCCAAGACCGGTTCCGCCTGCCGCATGGAAGATAATGTCCGCACCGTTGGTAATTGCTGTGTTGGCATTGCTCTTGCCGCCTGCCGGATCTGCAAAAGAGTCTGCATTAAACTGCTGGATCTTGACATCCGGATTGGCATCCAGTGCACCTGCGCAGTAACCGTATCCGAACAGGTTCATGTTGTCATTAGCCATACCGATTACAAAGCCGATGTTGTTCTTCTCTGTCATAAGTCCGGCTACATAACCTACCAGGTAGGAAGCCTGCTCCTGCTTGAACATCAGACAGCTTACATTGTCAAGCTCGATGGTAGCATCATCAATGATAGCGAACTTCACATCCGGATTAGCCTCTGCCGCTGCCTTGGTAGCATCTGCAAGCATATAGCCTACACAGATAATGAGATCATAGTCCTCATCCACAAATGCCTCAATGTTGGGAGCATAGTCTGCGTCTGTCTTGGACTCCAGATAATTAGCCTCAACGCCTAATTCTGAGATGGCTCTCTGAAGGCCCTCCCATGCGGACTGGTTGAAAGAACCGTCATTTACGCCGCCTACGTCTGTAATCAGACCAATCTTAAAGTCTGCGCCGTTTCCGGATGGAGCCTCTGCGTCAGATTCTGCAGGTGCCTCTGCATCATCCCCGGCCTGCTCACTGCCTTCTGCCGGTGCTTCCGTTCCCTGATCCGAAGAGCCTCCCCCACATGCAGCCATGGTCGCCACCATTGCCGCAGTCAATAATACTGCCAGTAATTTCTTTTTCATATGTTTCTCTCCTTTTTCTTTTTTGGCTTACGCCGGAAGCTTGTCCTTCCCACGGCTTACGCTGTCTGGCATAACAGCTAAATCACTGCCGTGATTGGGACAATCTCCTAAGTCCTATATTAACATCTTTAGAGCAAAAATAAAAGATAGAATTTTTAACTATTTCGTTTTAATTTCTTATGATCCTTTCATGATAATTTTTCTATCAGGAACGCAAAAAAGAAACGAGCAGTTTACTTATGCCCCAAGGACCATGCATAACATACAACCCGTTTCTCTTTCACATTCAATATTATTTGCATAAAAAGTGTTTTTCCAAAGTCAAAGCAGACATCCGCCTTACTCCGCCTCACGCAGACGCTCTACCACGCTCTGCCTTTCCACGATGCGGTAAGCCAGTACGGGAATCACAACGCCCAGAGCCAAAAATACAAACAGCATTCCAAAAATCGGCGCCCAGATCCATTTTGCCGTAAAAAACCAGAGCAGGTGCTCCAATTGTCTCAGAACGAGTCCCTGCAGTACAAGGCTTAAGAGCAGGGACAAAAGGATGGCCAGGATCCCATAAGTAGAGCCCTCTAAAATCAGCATCTCTTTTAATTGGCGCCCGGTCATGCCGATGCTTTGAAGCACCGCAAGCTCCCGGCGTCTTGCACGGATTCCCGTCACAATGGCGTTGATGTAATTTAAGATGCCTACCAGCGCCACCACCAGACTGGCGGATCCGCCCACAAGGAGAAACATCCGGCGGAAAGACTGAAACTGATCGCTGTAGCTCTTTTTCGATTCAAAATCAAGGGACGGATCGATCTCTTTCGTATACTGCTCAAGAAAGTCCTCCATTGCCGGAACAGCATCTTCCTCCATATTCAGTATATAGCACATGCGGGCAGCGTCATCACCTTTTTCCCCTTTGAGCACATCCGAAGCCATAGCAAAGTCAACTCCGCCATACCTGCGTAATGACAGGGAGTTAGGCAGTACTGCTGTTGCGCCGATGGTATAGGTCTTTTCATGACTTTTATGGACAATAAGCTCTGCATCCATATCGTCTCCAATATATTCATAATCATCCGCAAAGGAAAGGGTTACTTTATCTCCCACGGAGTAGGGCGCCTTCTCCAGATAAGGAACTCCATAATCATCCTTGTGCACAAGCTGAATAATGGTATCTCCTTTTTTCAGCTCCTCATAATCCACCTGTCCCTCCACAAAATCCAGATATTGAAAGGGAACCTCATCCAGCCCGAAGAGATCGGCAGCCGCTTCCATCCAGTCATTGTCGTTCATGGCCCGTATTTCATCATCCAGGGTCTGCAGCTGTATTGCCAGCAAGGTTCGAAGATACTGCTCCTTTGTCATGGAAGCATGGGTAATCCCCGTGTCATAATAAACGAGTCCTGCTTCTTTGATCCCCTCCTGGCTGTTCACTGTCTGGATAACGGTCTTATCAAGCTCCTGATTTTTACTGCCGAACATGCTTTTAAATAAATCTTTGTTGGCAATCAGGTAGTCGGCTGTCACAAATTTGCCCACAAATTTGTTCATATCAAAGCCTGCGGAAAAGGCGCTTACGCCGTAGAGCAGGACAACGCTTAAGGACAGGGACAGGATTACCAGGATAGTACGCTTCCTGCTTCGTCCCAGATTGGCCAATGCCATGTTAAGAATCCTGGATCCCCTTTTCTCTTTCCTTTGGAGACGTTTTCCTAAGGGAGATGCCTCTACATAACGCACGGCTTCTACCGGGGAGACGGATGCCGCTATTTTTCCGGGCTTACGGCAGCTAAGGAGTACGGTAAAAAGGGAAAACAGCGCCGCACCAATGAATATCCACGGATTTAAGGTCAGGTAGGCTTTCTCCTCTGACATGTTGCGCATAATCAGGGATGTTATCTGATTTCCTGCCAGATAGCCTGCAATCATCCCCAGGGGAAGTCCCAGAATACAGAGCTTTAACGCCTGACGGCGGATCAGGGCCTTAATCTGCCGTCCTGTGGTTCCGATGGTTTTTAAGAGACCATAGAAACGAATATCACCCGACACGGATATCTGAAAAATATTGTTGATGATGAGATATCCGGTCAAAACAATCATCATGCACAGAACAGCGATTGCCCCTATATTCAGAAGCGCTCCGCCCGTATCTGTGTGGGTGCTTAAATATGCCCAGTTTACGCCTGTGCGCAGATAATTTTCCGCCATGGGATCTTCGGTGTCATAGCCGTTGTCCTCTGCGATTTTCTGAAGATTTTCTTCGATGTTCTGGCTGTTTTTAAAGCAGATATTTACATTCCACAAGCCGGCCCCCATTGATTCCATAATGGAATCCGGCTCATATTCCGAGAGCATTTCATCTACAAAGGCTTCTGACAGCCACATTTCGCTGACCATAGCCGCCTCGTCACGTTCCCAGAATCCGCTTAGGATAAAGGTTTCTTCCCGTGTTTCCCCATGAAAGACAAAGGGGACGGTAATCTTCTCTCCCACCTTATGGGGAACCCCCAGCAGATCCAATATACGTGTGTCAGTGGCAAGCTCCATCTTCTCTCCTGGCATGCTTCCGGTTGTGGGCTTGCAGAAGTACATGTCTGCCCCAATATCATCCGAATAGCGCACCTCCACCCTTTCCTTGGAAAATATGCCATCCTGCAGGGCGGTCAGCACTTTATTTGTCCCGTATTTTTCTATGAGAGGATGAGTGATAAGCGCCTCTTTCTGCTCATCTGTCACTTCCTTGAAGCCCCCGTGGGCATAACCGCCCACCTGACGCATAGTGCTTTGCTCGGTAGAATATTTTATGGAAATGGCTGCTGTGAACAGGGCGCTGAATAACAGGGTGGTCAGTATGACTGCGATAACTGCCATGATATTTCTGGTTTTATTTGCCGCAAAGCTTCTGTCTGCCAAACGGCGCATGGTCTTTTTGTTTTTTACACGCAGCATGTTACTCACCGTCCTTTACGATTCGGCCGTCCTCGATTCGGATGATGCGGTCGGACATCTGGGCTATCTCTTCGTTGTGGGTAATCATAACGATGGTCTGATGGAAACGCTGGCTGGTCACTTTTAAAAGTCCCATAACATCCTGGCTGGTTTTGGAATCCAGATTGCCGGTTGGCTCATCGGCAAGGATGATGGCCGGTTTGCCGGCCAGGGCACGGGCGATTGCCACTCGCTGCTGCTGTCCGCCGGACAGGTTTCCCGGGAGGTTTTCCAGCTTTTCTTCCAGGCCAAGGAGATCTATGATCTGCCCGATGTATTTTGTATCCGGGCGGCCGCCGTCCAGTTCGATGGGTAGCAGGATGTTTTCTTTTACGTTCAGTACCGGTACCAGGTTGTAGTTTTGGAATACGAAGCCGATTTTTCTTCGTCGGAAGATGGTCAGGGCTTCTTCCTTGAATGAAAAGATGTCTTTGCCGTCTACCAGGACTTTGCCCGCCGTGGGACGGTCCAGGCCGCCCAGCATGTGGAGCAGGGTGGATTTGCCGCTTCCTGATGTTCCTACGATGGCGGTGAAGCTGCCGTTTTCTATCTTTAGGTTTACGCCGTCCAGGGCTTTTACTGTGTTTTCGCCGGAACCGTAATGCTTTCGCAGGTCCTTTGTTTCCAGAATGGTCATGTTTTTTTCCTCCATTTTTGATTTTAATGAAATCAGGATATGGTTATATATGATTTTTATGCAGCAATGTTTGGTGCTTATATTGGGAGTATAGCACATGAAAATTTCTGGATTCTTTCTGAAATATAACGGTTTTGAAAGATTTGTCATTTTCAATGATTTAGGTTTTCTAAGACGGACGGGAGAATGGCAGGCCGGGGAGGAATTTCCATATCCTGTGTTCGCAATTTCTCGTTACATCTGTATGCTTCATTCGGACAATGCCCCCTCCAAGCTTTGAACTTTTCTGAATGTTCTTGTGGGGCATTGTTCGCCTGAATCATACAGATGTCTCAAAAAGGCAAACGCTTGGATATTGGAAATTCCTCCCCGGCCTGCCATTCTCCCTGGTTTGTCCTTATATTAATTTGGTTATGAAAAATAGGTTTTAATAGAGGTATTGGTTTTTTAGGTACTGTATTTCTAACTGGATGGCTTCTCTGTTGGCACTTAGGATGGTGAGTGAGCCGTGCATGGTGCATGGTGCATGGCTCATTGGTTGCTTTTATGGTTCCGGTTTCTATACGTTCGTATTCTGTAAGGACACCGTATTCGTTGATGGTGTAGGATTCTGTGGTTTTTGCTTCTTTGATTTCATCACTGTTTTCCAGACTTCCTGCCACTTGCTTGTATTTATTGTTGTAAATTATGGTATAGCAGGTTTTCCCGTCCTGGTATTCTTTTGTAATGACCTCTACGGTTTTGGGAGTGATGTCTAAAAGGCCGCAGATGGGCTGTGTGTTGTGGAATGTATGATCGAGCATGTCTGTTGTCCATTCTTCGGTATAGGCCTGAAGCCATTCCTCCTCGGAAATCCATTTTCCCTGATCAGCCATATACCATTCAAGGGTGTCCGGATCTTTCCGGTAGTATTCTCTGTATACGGTGTCTTCATTTTCGGGATCCATGCTTCGCTTCTACGTCCCTTTTCTCCTGTCTCTTCATCAATCAACAAGGCATAATGAAGATATGCCAAATGACTGAGAAAAACCGCCAGCAGGATTCCTAGGACTGCCATTACCCATGGAAGCGGATGCTTTGCACCGCAAAAAATGAAAAACATGAGCCATGGAAAAGCTCCCATAGACAAGCTGCAACTCCAGAAATTCCATTTTCCTTTTCCTTTCTCGTAAAATTCCTGATTTCCGTAATAGCAGCTATAAAGGAATCTTCCTGTTTCCATAACTGAGATAATCCCAAAAGTCAGAAGCTGAAAAAACATCTCCCCAATCAAACTTTCACCCAAATATTTTTTTAAAAGGTCAAGTATCATCGGCCAGAAAATCATGAGAAAAATGAGTATTCGAATCAATGTCCGGTAGCACCAGTAATAGCTTTTCCATTGAATTTGTTCCATCCGTTCGTCTTTTATGATGCTCTCCGGCTCTTTTAGGGCATTCCACAAAATCCATTCTTTTTTCATGAAGTCTTCCTCCTTTCCCTATTTCCAAAATATTTCATCCAGTGTTTTTCCTAAAACATGGCAGATGCTTAAGCATAGATTTAAGGTGGGATTATAGTCTCCCCGTTCGATCATGTTGATGGTCTGCCGGGATACGCCTACCGCCTTTGCCAGATCCTCCTGGGAATAATCCAGTTCTGCACGTGCGGCTTTCAGCTTCAGGTTCTTTGCCATGATCTCCACCTCCTAACCGGTCTCTCTGGTTGCTATCTCGGTTTGCTATTCACCCATTGCTATCTCCTATCTAAAATCAGAATATCATCTATATGACATTTTGTCAAATATATTTTACATATAAGAGCACAAAATAACAGAGCCAAAGTTGTTTTCACCTCTGGTTCTGTCACCCTGTTCTTCTTGGAAGAAATACGGAGAATACGGTTTCTTCTCCGGATGTAACCTTGATGTATCCGCCCTGTGCACGTATAATCTCTCTTGCCAGATAAAGGCCAAGGCCGATGCCGTCTTTTTCCCGGACTCGCCCGGAACGGTAAAATCGCTGAAATATTTTGGGAAGTTCTTCCTCTCTGATTCCCATTCCGTGATCTACGATGTCAATCCGGTAAAAAAGTTCGTAGGGGGAACCCTGGATGAGTATGGTGTCACCTGGATGGGTGTATTTTACTGCATTATCCAGAATGTTCCAAAGTGCTTCCGCCGTCCATTTATAATCAAAGAAAGCCGTTTCCGGACCCTCCTTTATGCGGCAGTGAATCTGAATCTGTTTCTGTTCGGCTAAGAGGGTGCCTTCCTCTGCTGTTTCATGCAAAAGCTTCCCCACCGAATATTCCTTTGGAGATAATTGAATGATTCCCTGTTCCAACCTGGAACTTTTAATCAGTGAGTCTATGAGAAATTTCAGCTTTTCTGCCTGAGCATTCAGTTGATAAGCCAGTTCCCCCGCTTCCTTTGGTGCCTGTTCGGAAAGGAGTCCGGCATAGAGAAGCAGATTGGCTATGGGAGTTTTTGTTTGATGGGAAATGTCTGCAAGAAGGGAATGAATCTCTCCCTGTTCCTTTGAAAGCTCTTGTTCTCTTCCTTCCTGCCGCCGAAGATACTGGCAAAGCCTTGCTTCTATTGAGGATAGATGGCTTTCGTCAAAATGTTGCTCTTCAAAACTTCCGTCTATAGCTGCCTCCAACATCTCCTCCAGCCGTTCCATTAGAAGCTCCATTTGCTTTCGCTGTACAAAAATATATCCTACCGCCCCAAGAAAGGCGGCAAAGATCAGCCCTGAGCATAAAATCATATAGTTATCCATGGGTTCCGCTTCGCAGGGCACCGGTACGCTCATCCGACCAGGTATAGCCGATTCCATAGACTGTTTTAATGTATCTGGGTGTGGACGGATTATCCTCAAGCTTATCCCGAAGACGTTTAATCGTAACCGACAAGGCATTCTCATCTACATATTGAGCACCGTCTGTCCAGATTCGATCTACCAGCTCCGCCCGTGAGAGGGTAAGTCCCCGATTCTCTATGAGAAGCCGCAAGAGCTTTTGCTCGGTTTTACTAAGCTCTATACGCTGGTTCCCCCTGATAAATTCCATACTGGAAAAGGAAAAATAAAATTTTCCTGCCTGATATACCTGAATGCCGCCCCTGCGCCTTTTCCGCATCTGGGTATTGATTCGGGCACGCAGAACCATCAGACTGAAGGGCTTAGTTATATAGTCATCCGCACCAAGCTCTAAGCCTGTTACAATCTCGGTTTCCAGATCATTTGCTGTGAGAATCACCACCGGAATCTCCTGCTTTTCCTTTATCTCCTGTAATAACTCTAAGCCGTTTCCGTCCGGCAGGTTTAAGTCCAGAATCACCAGCGTAATTTCATGGTGCTCCAGCGTTTCTCTGGCTCCGGCCAAATCCTGAGTCTGTAAAAATATATATCCCTCCGCTTTCAGTGCAAGGGCAATGCCGTTGCTTAAGGCTTTGTCATCCTCTACAATCAAAATCTTTTCCATGGAATATGTTCAGCTCCTTATGTATGTATTCTTTGGTCACTTTTCGCACCTACGCCAATCAACCATCTGACTGGTGTGAAACCAATACAGAGAATTGTAACATTCATTGTGTGCGAGGAACTTATTTTCTTATCTTTTGATTGTAAGACAATAACCTTGATAAAAATGGATTCTTTTCTTAAGAATTTTTGAACTTTTCTCTTTTGTATGGCAAATTCTTGCAATAGACAGAATGTTCCAGCAGCCCTTCCTTTTCACCCGGCTTTAAAATCAAATCCATCTCCGCCTGATGATAACGGCCAATATTCTGCCCTAAGATTAATTCCAAAATCAGTCGGCAGGTTTCCGGCTCATCCAATGCCGCAGCAAATAGAAAAGCATTCTTTAAATCCAGTTCCCCAAATTTTTTCTGTGCCATAAATCCTCCTTCCGGATGTACGGCACAAAATTCATTCTGTCTTTTTCATTATAAATGACTGGTAATGGAAGCGCAGCTATAATTTACATAACTTTCCGCTTCATGCTCCGAATTGTCGCCTTCATCTCCCCATCCACCCGATAAGATTCCGTGATTTTCTGGAGAGCCTTATTGTAAGTCCAGTCGTCCAGCTGATTATGATTTAAATAATCCATGCTTTCTTCCTGAAAATGCACAAAATAAACGGATACGGCCCATGCCACAGCCATTCGAACATAATAAGCATCACTGGTGATTGCATCAAAGACCGCAAACGCACGCTCCAAATAATCTTCCTCCACAAAATGGCTCAAAAGCATCACTACGCCAAAGCGAATCTCATATTCCTTATCCGACTGCCAAAAGGGCTGCAGAAACTCCCATGTCCTCTCTTTATGCTTCTTTGTCTCTTTTAAGGAACCGCAGAACACATCGCAGACTGCCCAATTATTGATACGTGAAATGAAATCTTTGGTGAGGGCAAGCCGTTTTTCAAAATCCATCCTGGCACAGCCAATCACAAGCCCCTGCAGCATATCATGCTCATACCATTCCCGATCATTTTCCGCAAGAAAGGTCTCCCAGTCTCCTCTGGCAATTTCCTTTGCCAGACTTCGAAGCTGGGGCACCCGCACCCCTAAAACATTGTCAACTCCAGGCAGAAGCTTGCTTTGAAATTCCTTATATTTTGGATCTGCAAGCTCCTGCAGACGTTCCCTTACAGATTCTCTTGTAAAACTATGGTCCGGTTCTTTTGTAGTACTCATTCGTGTCTCTCCTTTTCCACTCCCCAAAGTCATGTGTCCATAAATCCGTCTAAACATGATTCAAGCATTATATTTTACAGCTTTTTCAGCTTCACACCCTCCAGCTTCAGCAAATACTCCTTAATATCCAACGCCTTATTCTTCCCTGCATACCCGGTCAGGCTGCCGTTGGCGCCAATCACCCGATGGCAGGGCACAATAATAGCAATGGGATTGTTCCGATTGGCCATTCCCACTGCCCTGCTTCCTTTGGGACAGCCAATGGCTTTGGCGATCTCTCCATAGCTTCTCGTCTCCCCATAGGGAATCCTAAGAAGCTCCTCCCAGTCCTTCATCTGAAACTCTGTCCCATCCAGCGACAAAGGCAGTTCAAAAGCTTTCCGTTTCCCTGCAAAATATTCCTCCAGCTGCTTTTTCGCTTCCGCCAGCAAAGGAGTTTCTTCCTCCAAAACATCCTCACTTTCCGTCGATGCCCCAAAAGAAAGGCTGCAGATGCCTTTTCCGTCCTCCACAAGCTCAAGCTCTCCTACAGGCGTCTGAACCATACATTTTTTCTTATTCAAAATAGTTGGTACTTCTTGCTTTGTCATAGTAGATCACATTCTCCTGTCTTAGAGTAATGGCCCCTTGCTCCACATCCAGAATAGATACTGCGCAGTTTTTATGTACGCCCCCATTCCAGAAATCTTTCATGTCCGTAATGGTAATGCTGCTCAAAAGACCTTTCACCACAGCGCCATGCCCGGACAGCAGGATTGTCTTATCCTGATATTCCGGGCTATGCACCAGCTCCTGCAAAAATTCTGTCGTCCGCTCGCAGAGATGAAGAATAGATTCTCCCCCTTTTGGAGGAACGTACTTTCCAGGATCGTTGAAAAAATTCACAAAATCCGGATCCGGAATGTTCCAGCCCTCTTTTTGGCAGCAAAGCCCCTCATAAGGTCCAAAGCAGATTTCTTTCAAACGTTCTTCTTCAATAATCGGGATTTTACGCTCTCCCCGAATAATTTCGGCAGTCTCCTTCGCCCGCTTTAAAGGGCTCGTAAAGATTAGATCAAACTTCACATCTTTCAGTCCCTCTGCAGTAAGTCTCGCCACCTCTATTCCATTCTGATTCAAAGGAATGTCCGTAGCCCCCTGCAGCAGACGCTTGGTATTCCAATCCGTTTCTCCATGGCGTATTAAATAGATTACCATTTTTTTACTCCTTGTATTCTCGGCTGTTATTTTACTGATATTTTGCTTGTTTTAGTATAACGAATTTTTAGGGGGAATACAAGGTGGGGATTTGGAATTGTATTGTGTAGCGTTGGAGAAACGGACGGACGCCATCCAACCGAGAATATGCTTCCTGTCCTGCTCCGCCCAAAGGGCTAACACGCCTGACAGGAAGCATATTCTCGGTTGGATGGCTGACATTGTAATGTTGTACTGTTTTATTGATGTATCTGGTTTCTATAGTTCATTAACATCCACCTTAAAAGAACTTTGAATAAATAGTCTTATAAGATATATAAGGTAACTCCCTTTTCGGAAAGGTGTACCCACTGCTCATTAGTTTAAACTATCTTGTATATTTATAAATTTCTCTATTTTTCATGCAAGTCAAACTGCCAATAACTTAATATTCGTTGTACTTTGGATTTTACCGTTCACCTTTCTTTTTGGACATGTCTACACAGTTCTATATATTGACTTAAATAATTCCTTTTGCTTTCTCGTCAAAATTCCATTTTCTTTATGAAATCTTCAAAAATATCCTTTATGCTATTGATAGAATTAAATGAAAGGACATAATGATTATGGATATGTTTTTGAAAACAACAAACCTCTGTAAAAATTTCAAAGGGCAGACAGCAGTAAACAATGTCTCTCTGAACATTCAGAAAAATTCCGTCTACGGATTGCTGGGACCGAATGGAGCAGGCAAATCTACCATTCTTAAAATGCTCACTGGCATTTTGCGCCCTACATCGGGAGAAATTGAGTTTGACGGTCATGCATGGAACCGCAGTGATTTACAATCTATTGGCGCATTGATTGAAATGCCGCCCCTATACGAAAATCTGACTGCATATGAAAATCTGAAAGTGCGAACCCTTGCGCTCGGACTTCCCGATACCCGAATTGAGGAAGTCTTACGGATTGTTGACCTTACAGACACCCGAAAAAAGAAGGCGGGACATTTTTCTTTGGGAATGAAACAGCGGCTTGGCATTGCACTTGCGTTGTTAGCATCACCTAAATTATTGATTTTAGATGAACCGACAAACGGGTTAGACCCTATTGGTATTCAAGAGTTACGAGAACTTATCTGTTCTTTCCCGGCACATGGAATCACAGTAATTTTATCCAGCCACATTTTATCCGAAGTAGAACAGATTGCGGAACACATTGGAATTATTTCTGCCGGGAAGCTGGGCTATGAAAGCAAAATAAACAAAAGCACAAGTTTAGAAGAAATTTTTATGCGTGTTGTAGCCGCTAATAACGAAAGGGGAAAAAATAATGTTTCATCTTATACATTCTGAATTATTAAAAGTACGTCATACGTTTGCATTAAAGCTATTTGTTGCGGCTCCTATCGTTACTTTGAGCTTAGGATACATCTTGAGTGGAAAATCTGTTCAGCTTACAGCCTATAATTGGTGGTATATTTTTATACTGCCGATTACGATTGCTATTTGGTGTGCCAGCTTTATCAGTTGTGAAAAACGCACACAGTATCAGAATATTCTCTGCTTATCTGTTGACAGAAAGAAAATCTGGATTGGCAAGCTGTTTGCGGCTGCCGTGCTGCTTTTATTAACCAATTTTGTAATGTGGGGCGGATGTACGCTCTTTGGTGTTTTTACCGTGATGAACATTGACCCGCTTAATGGGTTTTTCGGCTGTATGTTATTGTTTCTTGGTTACATTTGGCAGCTTCCGCTTATTATGTGGCTTGCGAAAAAAACAAATTATCTGACCGCTGTACTAATTTCCTTTAGCTGCAACATTTTATCCACGATTGGAGCAGAAAGCAATTTGTTTTATCTCAATCCATTTGCCATTCCAGCACGCATTGTATGCCCCTTTTTCAAAATGCACCCTAACGGTATTCCTATTGAAAATGGTTCTTTTCTGCTGAATACCGGAACAATCATTCCTGCCGTTTTGCTTAGCTTGATTTTAGCGGTATTGTGCTTTTTGCTTACAGCATGGCTTTTCACTAAAGGAGACAGAACACATGATTGAGTTATATCATTATCTAAAAAGCGATTTTTACAAGTTGCGCAATTCTTCGTTCTTTTGGATACATGTTTTATTCCCATTTCTGGGAGCAGTACTTGTTTTACTGTATGCGACATTTGCGGCTGTAAACGATATAAACAAAATTGCGGCATTTTTTCAGCTTTTCGCAATCGCATATCCTTTTGTTATTAGTATCGTTTGTGAGATGATCGCAGGACAGGAAAACCGGGCGGGGCATTATCAGAATATTTTAGTGCTGCGTTCCAAAACGAAAGTTATTTTGTCTAAATTCCTGTTACTGATTGCCGCCGGATTGCTTGCGGTATTATTGGGCATATTTCTATTTACTTTGTTGCTTCCGGCTACAGGAACAAAGCTGCCTTTCCCCACATCATCCCTTGTATTACCGGCTCTGACCTTGTGGAGCAGTAATATACTGCTATATGCGCTTTCTATTATTTTGGCATTTCGGTTTGGAAGAACGATCTGCATAGGAATGGGAGCTATTGGCAGTTTATTAGCTGCGTTGCTCCAAACGGGCTTAGGTACAGGCTTGTGGTTTGTGCTGCCATATGGCTTTGGAATACGTCTTAGTGATTTCGCGCTTCAATTTGCCTTGCAGGATTTACCTGCTGTTAGTGCAGAACTTAAGTTCGGGATAAGCATGTGCGCGGGCATGACGGTTTTGTTTATTGTAATTTTGCTCGTGTGGTTTTTGCGGTACGAGGGAACGTGTACAAATGAGTGAGGAGATGATATTATATGGGTTGTTGGGAAAATGTGATATGGTTCCTGTGCGGAGGATTATGGCAGGGCTTGGCATGGACAATATCGGGCATTTTGGGGTGCATAACCATTATTGGAATACCGATTGGGCGGCAATGTTTCAAATTTACTGCTCTTAGTAAATGAAGTCTGACAGGAGGGATTGATATGGCGAATATATTAGTTGTTGATGATGAAAACGCAATGCTGCAACTGATAAAGCGCATTCTCGAAAAAGACGCCCATACCGTAACACTTCAAGCAAATGCAAAAGCCGTTCTTGATTTGGATTTCAGACGATATGATTTGATTTTGCTGGATATTATGATGCCGGATATGGACGGTTTTGAATTATGCGATCAAATCCGTTCCCTTGTGGACTGCCCTATTATTTTCTTGACTGCAAAAACACAGGAAAGCGATATTATTCGTGGTTTGGGAATTGGCGGCGACGATTACATCACAAAGCCTTTTGGTACAAATGAATTGCTTGCCCGTGTAAATGCGCATTTACGCAGAGATACCAGAGAAAAGAAATATGCCATATCCATTTCGGGCATTATCTTTCACATCAACGCAAAGGAAACGGAAGTTAATGGGAATAAACTCCCTCTAACCAAAAGTGAGTATGAAATATGTGAATACTTGGCTTTGCACCGGGGACAGGTTTTTTCAAAAGAGCAGATTTATGAAGCTGTTTTTGGTTTTGAGGGAGAAAGTGACGATAGTGTGATAGCCACTCATGTAAAAAATATTCGCAGTAAGTTAGCGGCTGTCAAATTATCCCCTATTGAAACGGTTTGGGGGGTGGGTTATAAATGGGAGTAAAAAAACTGCGTTCTATCTTCATGCGGTATATATTCACTGTTGCCGGAGGTATCCTTTTCATTATTGCCCTTAATGTTGGTCTATATATGCTCTGTGTAAATACAGAAGTCATTATTCCTGCCATGAATATTGAGGATAGGATTGCTGACGCAACAGAAAAAATACAGGCAGATAAATTATTTGATACAGCCGACATTCCCAGCTTTTGCGATTATGGCGTTTATTCTCCCACAGGGGCGTTCCAGTATGGTTCTTTATCAGAAGATACCGCCAACACATTTTGGGCGAAAGCTGCCACAAACGGAAAGAATGTAATTCACCCATACCGTGTTCGGATTGTTGACCGTGGGGACGAAGTCATTCTTTTGCGTTACCGTTTGACTTCACAATTCAGCAATCCGGTGCTTCGGCGGATATGCCCCACATCCGACTTTTGCCTTGTCGGGCTGATAATGATTGAGGCTATCGTTTTGCTGCTCCTTGTTTCTCATTGGTTTGGGAAATATACGGGCAGGAAAATTGAGAAACTGCTTATCGTAACCCAGAAAATTGAGAAGCAGGATTTGGATTTTAAGATTGAAAGCAGTGGCATATTTGAAGTAGACCGCGCTTTATCTGCATTGGAACACTTGAAACAGGCACTAAAAAATTCTCTTGCCGAGCAATGGCAAGCCGATAAATTACGGCAGGAACAGATTTCAGCTTTGGCACATGATTTGAAAACACCACTGACTATTATCCGTGGAAATACGGAGCTGCTGTATGATACGATACTCGCCGATAATCAGAAAGAATGTGCGGACTATATTGAAGGCAGTGTTGTTCAAATGCAGGATTATGTTGAAACGCTGATTGACATGACAAAAGCAAAAGAGAAGTTTCCTTTTCGCCGCGAAAATGTAAAATTATCTTCCTTATTGCAGGAAATCCGTACACAGGCAAAAGGTTTGTGCGCTGTAAAAAATATTTATCTGGAATGGAGGGAAAATGTTGATCGGGAATATATCTTTGCAGACAGTGAACAACTGATAAGATGTTTTGCAAATGTTCTTTCAAATGCAATAGAATATACGCCAGCAGGAAAAACTGTTTTCTTTGAAGTATATGAAAAAGATAATTCAATCCTATGTTCTATCACTGATATGGGAAGTGGTTTTTCTCCCGAAGCGTTAAAACATGCGACCGAACAATTTTATATGGACGAACAAAGCAGACATTCCAAATCGCATTATGGAATAGGTCTTTATGCAGCAAACTCCATAATAGCCCAACATGGCGGACAGCTTATTTTAAGCAACTCTGAAAAGACTGGCGGTGCACAGGTTATAATCAATATTCCATATTGACATCATGGACGGCTTGCCAGCCGCCCTTTTTTCAAATCTTTATGAAATCCACAAAATTAACAGTTAGCATATAAATAAAGAAACACAACCAGCCATCGGATAAAAAGTATACTTCTCGCCAGGCGTGTTAGCCCTCTGGGCGGAGCAGGGCGAGAAGTATATTTTTTATCCGATGGCGTCCGTCCTCAAAAACCCCCTTACTATTTCACATTAATCATCACAACTTCATACTCCCCATCTTCTCCCTCCACAGGACAAAACTGCAGAACATATTCCCCCGTACCAAGCCATGCTCCATCCATATTTACAGAAATATTATTAAAATCCGACCGAAAGATCGCCTCTTTCATCTCCGAAGTAAAAAGATATTCATAAAGAAAATGAAAAAAATCCCTGTCTGTCACATGAAAAGCAGCCATAGCTGCATCACCAGAAGCGAAATCATTCGCTGCCAGTTCTTCCAAAGCCTTATCCCCGGAAACCATAAGCTCCTCTGCCATTTTTTCATACAGTCCATCCACATCGTCACGTTCCAGACAATGCCGAACCTCCTCCGCAAAGCTTCGGTATTCCCCCTCTTTCGGGTCCCGAATCTTATTTGAGTACTCATCCGCCACTCCGTACGCAAAGCTTTTCTGCTCCTCTTCTCCCGGCTCATCGATACCGGAATACAGTATCTTTCCATAACAGCCCTCCCCCTCATTCAGAAGCGTCATGCGATTATCCTTAATCTGACACGTAGTATAAGCAAATCTAATAGAATCCTCCATCACCTGAGCCCGGTTGATATGCAGCATTCCGTTTTCACGAAGAAGATACTCATATTTGCAGCCGGGATTCGCTTCTTCAATGGCCCAGAGGATCTCCTGCCCGTTTTCATATTTTTTCACATCCTCCCGCGCAATTTCAACTGCCTCATATTGCCCCCAATATCCCCCGTCATCGTCATTTTTGTAATAATAGGGATAGGGCTTCTGCGTATGGCCGGTAAATATCCCCATTTCTATATCATAATCCATGTCATAATCCGAAACAATACACATCAGCATCCCGTCCTCTATGTATTTATGCTCCGGGCTGGAAAACGTACAGAGTACATGACTTCCATTCCACACACCATGCACATCAGTCAGCAATGGATTTCCGTCTATATAGCTCATTAAAAGCCAGACATCTCCATCCTGTTCAAAATATTCCTGTTCTGTCTGCATCAAAATGTCTTCCCGAAGCTGCTGAGGTCTTCCCTTGCTGGATACAAACCAAAGCTCTCCCCTGATATACACATCCTCTAAGCTTCCGATCTCCACATAGGCTTCCGACTTCCCGTCTCCGTCATAATCTCTGGCAAAGCAGCGTATCTGTGCATCTTCTCCATAGTCTCCTGCCGTCCGTACAATTTGCATGAAATCTTCTTCTGAAAGTCCTGTATTTTTAGGATTCATCAAAAGACCTGCTGTCAAAAGCAATAGAACTGCCCCAGCAGATACAGCCGCCCAAAAAGAGGCACGCCGGTATTTTAACATATGGTGAATCCGGTTCTTTACACTATTCTCTCCAAAAGACAGGAGGGAGCAAACACTTCTCTTTCTGCGGCAGGCAAAGCCTCCCCCGTCTGCCGCATCTAATAAGGCTTTGGAGTAAGCTTCTTTCCTTTCCTCTCCCAGCTCCTCCAATACCCGTTCATCACAGGAAACCTCCATATCCTGATTCATCAGGCAAAAGGCCAGCCATACAAAGGGATTGAACCAGTGGATGCAGGAAATCACAAGAGCCAGGGGCTTTACCAGATAATCCTTTCGTCTCAAATGCACCCGTTCATGACAAAGCATGATCTGACGCACTTCCGGATCAAGGCTTCCTGAGATGTAAATGGACGGATGGAAAAAGCCTGCCACAAAGGATATATGCTCTCCGGGAAACTCATACACGCCAGGCTCAACCTCCATTGTCTTAGAAAGCTGTCTCTTTAACCGGGCATAAGCAGCAACATGATACAAGAGAAATGCTACCGCTCCAAATGCCCAGAAAAAAGGCAGCCAAATCCACAGCTCTGAAAGAATACTCCTGAAATTCCAAAGCGGATTCTGCGGTTGTTCCACTGGCGCTTCTTCTGAATAGGAAATTGCGTTGTCAGATCCCTCCGAATAAAACACCTCTTCTCCTTTTTCTTCACCCTGCACATGAGAATCATTCTCTATCCCAAAGGCGCCCCCCTGTGATAATGCCCGATCCACGCCTATCTCTGCTTTTATGCGGACATCCGATGCCGGAAGCAAACTGAAAGGTCCCTCCGGAAATGTCGGCCACACAAAACGCAGAAATACAAGCAGCCACAGAAAATAAGTATATTTTTTAGGGCATTTTGAGAGGAACATCCTTGCCAGAAGCACAATCAAAAGTACATAGGATCCTGCCAGGCTCATATGTAAAACCCTTTGAAATAATGCTGTCACTATCATAGCCTTCCCTCCTTATAGTCCTCAATCATCTGTTCAATCTCCGCCACCTGTTCCGGTGTCAGTCGTTTTCGCTCCATAAAGGCGGCAATCATTTTGGGCAGAGAGCCACGAAATGCCTTTTCCACAAAAGCTTCTCCCTGTCCCTGAAGATATTCCTCCTTCGTGATAAGGGAGGTTACAATGGCTTTCTCATTTTTTAAAATCCCCTGTTCACAGAGCTTTTTTATAAAAGTGTAGGTGGTTGATTTCTTCCATCCAAAGGCTTCCCCGCAAAGCTTTACCAGTTCTCCTGAGCCAACAGGCTCATGCTCCCATACATAGTCTGCAAATCGCTCTTCCGCTTCTGTCATTTGGTACATCTCTTTTCCTCCCTTAGTAAGCTTGTATAGTGTTTAATAAATAACCGGACCAATTACAGAAAATGTTTTCTTAAGTGTGTAAGTCAAAAAACGCAGGCATAGTGGTGTCAATACATGTTCCAATTTCATTCTTTACTCACTCTGCAAACATTCCATAGCTTTTTCCGTACGCAAAGCAGGTCGGTAATTTATAGACCCTATATGAAGTCTATAATATACCGACCTGCTTGTCAAGATAAAAAGATCATATCAATATAAAATCTAAATAAAATGCCAAAGAGTAAGAATTACGCACAAACAACATAAGCATCAATGATTATCCAATGCTTTCCGAAATTCCTCCAGATTATCTTCTGTCACAAAAAAACCGAAGCCCTGGCTTTCCAACTGCTCATCTGTCACATTATTGAAAATACGGTCAATAATCATATCACCTACATCTTCTGTATAATGACTGGCCTCATAATAATTATTGCGGTTTTCAGTAATGGCATTGATGCCGCTGAAATTATAGTATCCGGTCTTTTGCTGTTCTGCCAGCAGCTCCAGAAAAGATGCATACCCAAAATATTTTGACTGCTGATAGGTGGAATCATAGATAGGATTCGTAAATAAAATCAGGTTGATATTATATTTCTCGCATAATTCCGCCGTCCTTCGTATACTTGCTAACGCATCATCTATATAATAATGGTAATAGTTTCCCCAATAGGGTGTATCGCCTTCCCATTGTCCCCCCAGAGACGGGTCTCGCTTGGTGGAACCGCTTCGATAGTAGCGATCTACGTAGTCGGGATCCTCTATCTCATGTTCCACGCTTACTTCCAGAGAGGCAATGACACCCCGGATGCTGAGATAGTTTGCATAGAAGGCAAGCTTATTTTCTCTTGGATAGGGAATGCGGTAAAATTGGTTTTCATGAATAGAGGGATCCACAAAGCAGGAGATATTGTCTACACCAATCATGACATTTTTGGGGATGATCCCGTTTTCGATCAGTTCTTTCAGATTCTCCAGATGTTCTTGGGGAAGACCCTCGGAATAAGACATGTTGTACCAATTCCCTTCCGGAATTTTTTCTACGTCTATAAAGCCTGTCCGGGATGAGCCGAACAGGAAGGAGTCGAATTTGTCAGGATTGTGAAGAATATACTGCATTTTTATATAGTTGCTGTTTGGTTCTACTCCGTTGTCCCGGATCCGTTTCCAGTGAAAGATGTTGTAGGGATCTACCATAATGGGAATGGCTATCTCAAGGATGAGGATAAACAGGACGAAAGGGGTTATCTTTTTTAGGAATGTTTTCATTTGGATCTCCATTTGGGTCTTATTAATGCGAATAATGATGTAAAAACGGATGCCGCCAAGCAGGAAAACGCTTCTACTCCTGCTCCGCCATTCGGCTAACACGCCTGAGTAGAAGCGTTTTCCTGCTTAGCGGCTGAATTTTTCATCTCTCACTTAAAATTGGAAGTAGACGAACTCGTATTCTCCTAACTGGCGGCTATAGAGGATTGCAAACAGCAGCAAAAAGTAGAGAGCGTAGCGGAGGGGTTTTTTCAGAGCTCCCAGCCGCTCCCAGATGCTTTTTGTCAGTTCCAGATAGTCGTGTATCAGCAGAATCAGGATACAGACCAGGCTGATACAAAGGGTCATCACACCGGAG
The DNA here is from genome assembly GCA_910574255.1 of Clostridia bacterium. GTDB lineage: Bacteria > Bacillota > Clostridia > Lachnospirales > Lachnospiraceae > Laedolimicola. The sequence continues at coordinate 42,275 of CAJTAK010000019.1, read as the reverse complement.
GCCTGTGTCATACCGGCTCCCTGAAATGCGTGATAGCCGTCTTCCAGATAGGCCACCGGATTCATAATTCCGTCGAACATGTGGGTCAGCACATAGCCCGCATCCGAGATGGTGTTTGCTCGAAAGAAGATCCATGTTATGCTCACAAACAGAAAGGTAAGCCCTATCCGAAGCCAGGTCTTTTTCTTGGTATCTACATGGAAGATGCGGTTCCACTCCCGCTCCAGAATCTGGCCCAAACCGTGGATGCCGCCCCAGAGGACGTATGTCCAGTTTGCTCCGTGCCAGAGGCCGCTGACCAGAAAGGTAATAAGCAGGTTTATGCGAGTACGCCACTTTCCTTTTCGGTTGCCGCCTAAGGGAATGTACACATAGTCCCGGAACCAGGTAGACAGGGAAATGTGCCAGCGGCTCCAGAATTCTTGTATAGAAGCTGAAAAATAGGGGCTTCTAAAGTTGGTCATCAAATCAATATCCAAAAGCTCTGCCGTTCCCACCGCAATATCAGAATAACCGGAGAAATCGCAGTAGATCTGAAAGGTAAACAATACCGTGGCTAAAAGCAGGGGAAATCCAACAAAGTTTTCTGCCGCATTATATACAGTGTCTACATATACGGCTATGGTATCCGCAATGGCTATTTTTTTAAAAAAGCCCCATGCGATCATTTTTGCTCCATGGATGCCTTTTTCGGTGTGAAAGGTATGCTCTCCCTCAATCTGCGGGAGAAGATTTCTTGTACGCTCAATAGGCCCGGCCACCAATTGAGGAAAAAATGCTATAAAGGTGGCATATTTTCCCAGATGGCGGCAGGCCTTTGTCTCACCCTTGTATACATCGATCACATAGCTCAATGTCTGGAAGGTATAAAAAGAGATACCCACCGGAAGCATCAGGTTCAGGGTTGTCTCATGAACCGGAATAGCCAGGTTCTGCAGCAGGTCTGTGACGCTTTTGCTTAAAAAATTAAAATATTTGAAGAAGAACAGGAGGCCAAAGCTGATGAGAAGAGCTACCGCCATGCACAGCTTTCTTTTGGTACGGCTCTCTGTCCGCTCCATAAGCAATGCCGCCCCGTAAGACACCAGGGTGGTGGTCAATATCAGGGTTACATATTTTACATTCCAGCTCATGTAAAAATAATAGCTGGAGATAAAAAGCACACCCCATCGGTATTTTGCCGGAATGATCCAGTAGACGGCAAATACAATGGGCAGAAATACATAAAATGCATTGGAATTAAACAGCATGTAAAAGTTCCTCTAAAGTATTCCGGATCTCTTTGATAAAGGATTCGCTGGAAAGTACGGCGGGATTTTCAAGGGTGGTTATCAGAGCCAGATCTTTTGTCATCTTTCCGGCTTCAATGGTTTTTAAGGATGCCTCCTCCAGCTTATCTGCAAAGTTTATGAGAGCCTCATTTTTATCCAGCTCTCCCCGCTTGCGCAGTGCGCCGGACCAGGCAAAAATAGTTGCCATAGAATTGGTGGAGGTCTCCTCGCCTTTTAAATGCTTATAGTAATGACGCTGTACGGTACCGTGGGCTGCCTCGTACTCAAAGTATCCGTGGGGGGATACGAGAACAGAGGTCATCATAGCCAGAGATCCGAAAGCCGTGGCGATCAGATCGCTCATCACATCGCCGTCGTAGTTCTTGCAGGCCCAGATATAACCGCCCTCAGATTTGACCACACGGGCTACCGCATCGTCAATGAGGGTATAGAAATACTCGATACCCAGGCATTCAAATTCTTCCTTGTATTCTTTCTCGTAGATTTCCTGAAAGGTATCCTTAAAGTAGTGATCGTACTTCTTGGAAATGGTATCTTTTGTGGCAAACCACAGATCCTGCTTTTGAGATACGGCATAGGAGAAGCAGCTTCTGGCAAAGCTTTCCACCGAGCTCTCCAGATTATGCATGCCCTGGGCGATCCCGGCCTCCTTAAACTCATGGACCGTCTCACGAATCTCGGTTCCGTCTGTTCCGGTATACACCAGCTCACACTTTCCGGGACCCGGAACCTTGATTTCCGTTGCCTTGTACACATCTCCATAGGCGTGACGTGCTACAGTAATAGGTTTCTTCCATGTCTTTACATAAGGCTCAATGCCCTTTACAATAATGGGAACACGAAACACAGTTCCATCCAGAATGGCCCGGATCGTTCCGTTGGGGCTTTTCCACATTTCTTTTAAATCATACTCTTCCATCCTTGCCGCATTAGGGGTGATGGTGGCGCATTTTACGGCAACGCCGTATTTCTTTGCAGCCTCGGCAGCATCTACGGTAATCTGGTCATTGGTGGCGTTCCGCTTTTCCAGCCCCAGATCGTAATATTCCGTATTCAGATCAATAAACGGAAGCAAGAGCTCGTCCTTGATCATTTTCCAGAGTATCCTTGTCATTTCATCCCCATCCATCTCTACTAATGGGGTTGTCATCTTTATTTTTTCCATCTTCTTTCCTCCTCAGGGTTTCGTATATTGCTAAAATCTCTTAATGCCTGATCTTGACAAAAATGATTCCGTTTCCTAATTATAGTCGATCTTTATGCTGCCCGCAACCCAAAATTATCTGCCGCCTCCCACTGCTAGCGCACCAGATTTTCCCGGGAAACCTTTCGGATAAGCTTCATCCGATCCTTCGGGGACAAATTCGGCCTGTTTGCAGTCTTTTTTAGAGAAACAAGGAATTCCGCTGATGCGGATCTTTCAATGCTCTCTATTTTGAAGGTTATGAGCCCGTACTGCCACAGTTCATAGATGATGAGCTCAAAGGAGGAAGGCGTAAAAACATTCTGATGAATATCATGAAAAGTGCTTTCCTCTATGGAATCCTGAAATATCTTCTGGTTAAATGTCTCATCATGGATAAACCGGTAGTTTTTGCTCATAAAAGGTGCTCGCAGAGGCGACCAGGAGGTTTCCCCGCCCCGGCTTACCACATGACTGCAATAGTCGGTCAGCGCACCTGTGGAACCATTTTTATCAGCGGAAAGGTAATCGTTGATTACTTTTCCTGCTGTAGTGCTCATCCGAAAGTGATCCAGCGTAAAACGTTTATCCGGTACGGCCAGGGACAGGATGCCGTCCATCTTGAGCATATTGGCACAATCCTTGAGAAATCCCACAAAGTCGGGAACATGCTCGATTACATGGGAAGCAATCACATAGTCGTAATACCCGGTTTTACCTGTTACTTCTGTGTAGGACTGCCCCTTCCATATGTAATCCACTTCTTCGATTTGGGAGGTATCAAGGCCCATAGCTTCGTACTTTTTTGTCAGTTCTTCTTTGGACAGGTGATCCACAATCTCTACCTGATACCCTTCCCTTTTGGGAGCACAGGGACGTAAGGATGGGCCAATCTCAAGCCCTGTCTGATTTTTGGTAATGTGCTTTAACATTTTATTTCGGCGCCCCTGCTCCATGCGCCCTCTCAAATGCTTTTTTGCTGCGGCGGCAAGTTGCTTCATTTGTATACCTTCCTTAGTATCTTATAACAGTCAAAAGAACGGTTTTATTTTATCACCTGAAGGTAATTATTTCAACCTGCGATTTCGGGATTCTCAGCAGTTACTCACTTGTACATTTTTTTGGTATTCCCTCCCCTGTCACAGCTTTTTCACAAACAGGCAGCGGATTGCATTGAGAACTGCAAGAATCATAACGCCCACATCCGCAAAGATTGCCAGATACATATTTGCGATGCCCACAGCTCCCAGTATCAGGCAGGCAAATTTTACGCCCAGGGCCAGAACAATATTCTGATACACAATTCTCAGGCACTTTCCCGATATCTTGATTGCCTTTGCGATTTTTACGGGATCGTCGTCCATCAGCACCACATCCGCCGCTTCAATGGCCGCATCTGAGCCCATAGCTCCCATGGCAATGCCGATATCAGCCCTTGACAATACCGGAGCGTCGTTGATGCCGTCGCCCACAAATGCCAGCTTTGCCTTGCCGGACTTCATTTGAAGCAGTTCTTCAACCTTGGATACCTTATCCGCCGGAAGCAGCTCACTGTAGACTTCATCTATGCCAAGGGAAGACGCCACCTGGTCTGCCACCTTTTTGGCATCCCCGGTCAGCATCACGGTCTTTTCCATACCTGCCCTTTTCAAAGCCAAAACAGCTTCCTTTGCGCGGGGCTTTACAATATCGGAAATAACGATATGCCCGGCATAGGCGCCGTTTAACGCCATATGAATGATGGTTCCTGTCTGATGGCAGTTCACAAAGGGAATGTTCAGGTGCTTCATCAGCTTGTCATTGCCTGCAGCAACCTCTATGCCGTCCACCTTTGCAAGAATCCCGTTTCCGCTGATTTCCCGAATATCACTTACACGGGTGCGGTCAGGCTCTCTCCCGTAAGCTTTTCGCAGGCTCCTGCTGATGGGATGGGAAGACGCACTCTCCGCCAGTGCCGCATACTCGATCAGTTGGGCATCCTTAAGCTTATTGTGATGAATGCCGTTCACCTCAAATACCCCCTGGGTTAATGTGCCCGTTTTATCAAATACCATATATTTTGTCTGGGAAAGGATTTCCAGATAGTTGGAGCCTTTCACCAGAATCCCCTCCTGGCTCGCTCCGCCGATTCCTGCAAAGAAGCTTAAGGGAATGCTGATAACAAGCGCACAGGGACAGCTGATAACAAGGAATGTGAGTGCCCGGTAAATCCACACGCCCCAATCTGCCGAAAGACCCATAAGCAGCATACGCACAAGGGGCGGCAGCAGGGCCAGGGCCAATGCACTATAGCAGACAGCCGGCGTATATATTTTTGCAAACTTGGAGATGAAATCTTCGGACTTTGATTTCCGGGAGCTTGCATTTTCCACCAGATCCAGAATCTTTGACACGGTGGATTCGCCGAATTCTTTTGTTGTCTTGATTTTTAAAACACCTGTCATGTTAATGCATCCGCTGATAATCTCATCGCCCGCTTTTGCTTCACGGGGAAGACTTTCGCCTGTCAGTACGCTGGTGTTCAGGCTGGAAGCGCCGCTTACAATGATTCCGTCAATGGGTACTTTTTCTCCCGGCTGCACCACAATGACGCTGCCGATCCCCACTTCGTCCGGATCTACCTGCTCCAGTTTTCCGTTTCTCTCCACATTTGCATAATCGGGACGGATGTCCATCAATTCACTGATGTTGCGGCGGCTTTTCCCAACCGCATAGCCCTGAAACCATTCGCCCACCTGGTAGAACAGCATTACGGCAATGGCTTCCAGATATTCGCCGTTTTCATATATGGCCAGAGCCATTGCGCCTATGGTGGCTGCTGCCATTAAAAAGTTTTCGTCAAATACCTGTCGGTTTTCGATTCCCTTGATGGCTTTCCTCAAAATATCATAGCCGATTATAAAATAGTCAGCCAGATACAGGGCAAAACGAACCCACCGCCCTGCAAATGGGAACAGGTATCCGTCAAGCTGGCGGAAGGTCTCTGCTGACAGGAACTGAAGCCCCAGCAGGATTGCGGAAGTAGCCAGGATGCGTACCAGCATTGTCCTCTGCTTCTTCGTCATACCGCCGTTCCTCCTGCCTGCCAAAAGGAGAAGGAGGGCTGCCATTGCTATCACTGCAATCAATAATCCGTTTATAATCAATTCTTGCATTTTAAAAACTCCTTTCGAAATTTATATAAAATTTTCGTTTATTGCGAAAATATGCTGCTCACAGCCTTTTGCGCATATTATGATGCTGAAAGGGCATCCCTTATATGCCCAATGTTATGATGCACCGGCAATTTAAGGAATGCCCTCTCGGCTCAAAGAAAGATTTCGCAGTCCGGCTCCACTTTCCTGCAGGCCCGAAGTACATCCTCCATCACTGCCCCTGGCTCTTTTCCGTCCTCAAACTCTACGATCATCTTCTGGGTCATAAAGTTTACGGCGGCTGTTTGAACGCCGGCTGTTTTCCTGGCGGCATCCTCCATCAGATTGGCACAATTCGCACAGTCTACTTCGATTTTGTAAGTCTTTTTCATTGGGATAAATCCTCCTTGTTGAATCTTTTTTAATTTAACAATTAAGCACTTGTTTAATTGTTATGGCCATAGTATAATGCTGACAGGGAAGCAAGTCAATGACTTGAGCCCAATCCCTGCCAAATGGGCGAAATGTATTTCTAATTTGGCGAAAATATAAAAAGAAAGGAGCATACCATGCACAAGGAATTACCTCACTATCACGGAGAGGGACAGGAAACATTGCTTATCCGGGAGCAGCTAAGCCATGTAGATGATTTTCAGACGGTGGCAGATATATTGAAGCAGTTAAGTGACACTACCCGAATCCGCATCTTCTGGCTGCTGTGCCACTGCGAGGAATGTGTGCTGAATATCTCAGCCATGCTGGAAATGTCAAGCCCCGCTGTTTCCCATCACTTAAGACCGCTGAAAAACAGCGGTTTGATCGTCTGCCGCCGTGAGGGAAAGGAAGTATATTACCGTGCTGCGGATACCAGCCAGAGCCGCCTGCTGCATCAGATTATTGAGCAGGTCATGGAAATCACCTGCCTTAACCAGAAAGGAACCTCCCATGGAAAAAGAACTGGAAAAAATCAGAAATGACCTGCAGGCCTGCCCGCAGAATCATATTGAGAAAATCGCACTTTATAAAGGCATTGAATTATATTTCTTTACCGTGAAAGCAGACAGCATTTCTATGGAGCACCCGAAATGGAAGCATATCATGGAGATTAATTACTGCCATTTGGGGCGGATTGGATGGAAAATGGATAACGGAAATGAGATCCATCTTGGCCCCGGGGATTTCTCCGTGCACACGCTGGATGCCTGCGCAAGGTCCGCCCTGTATTTTCCTGCCGGAGAATATGAGGGCCTGACACTCTGCATCAATCTGCAGGAGTTGTCAGCACACCCGCCAAAGCTTTTATCAGGAACAGGCATCCGGGGAGAGATGCTTTATGAAAAATTCTGCAAAAACGGCACATTTGCTTCCTTTGCCGGAAATGAAGAGACGGAAGCTGTTTTTTCGGCATTTTACGGACAGCCGAAGCATTTGAGGACGGCATACCAAAAGCTCAAAAGTCTGGAGCTGCTTCTCTATCTGGAGAAAATGGAACTGGGCCAAAACAGCCCATTGACGGAATATCAATCGGAACAGATCGAAATTGTCCGCAAGGTCCATGAACACCTGACGCAGAATATAGCACAGAGAATCACCATTGAAGCCCTCTCCAAGCAATATTTAATCAATCCTACCACCCTAAAAGAGGTGTTTAAGTCTGTCTATGGAACTTCCATTGCCGCCCATATCAAGGAACACCGCATGGAACAGGCTGCCCGGCTTCTGCTTGAGACAAACCTTAGCATCGCAGAAATCGGACAGCAGGTGGGATATGAGAGCCAGAGCAGATTTACTTCCGCATTCAAAGCATATTTTCACACTTTGCCGAAGGAATACCGCAAAACTCATCAAGGGTAATGCTATGAGGAAAGCCGCCTCGTCAGTTCCTCCAAAATCAGCTCCCCGGCCGTTACCGCATCCTCCACAGACAGATAGTGCTCTGCATTGGCATTCAGAAGCATTCTGCCCGAACCCTCCAGCTCCTCATCTGCAAACCAGATATTGAGCGTCACGGGATAACGGGGAAAAGGCTTAAAAACTGCGCAAAGATCCGCTTTTGAGGGGATAAACTCAGCTCCCAGCTCCGTACATGCTTTTCTGACTTTTTCCGGCTCCTTTTTTCCGATAACTGTTCGGATAACATTCTCGCACTTCCGGTCAAAGCCGCCTCCCCGGACCATTCCCTCCTTAAGCTCTCCAAAGGTTATAAGTTCGGAGGACAATGGCGTGCCGTCCGCCATATCCATGTAGTGCAGAAGCATCAATACATGCCATTCATTCCATGAAGGCTCCACATCATAGGAGGGATAGGAAACGGTAATCTCACGCCCCAGGCCGGACAGATAAAATTCCTGCTGCTTTCTGCGAAACTCTATCTGCGTGTTTGCTGCAATATCACCGACCGGGCGGCCGCGCAGACGCTCCTTTGCCGGTTTTAGCATTTCCAAAAAAGCTCTGTTTTCAACTGCCATACTCTGCTCTCCTTACTTTTCTCACGCCTGCTCCGGATGGGTTCCCTCCGGTATCACATATCCACACTGGGCGCAGATACTCTCTCCAACTGTAGCTCCGTCCTTTAAAATGATCTCTATCCCATCTTCCTCATGGCATTTTGGACATGTAATCTCCATAATCGTCTTCATGTTCCTGGCATCCTGGCAATCTGCAAATGCTCCCATATTACAATTCTCCTTTTCTAAGTTTGGTGTCTATTTTCTGCTGCTTCGAATTGGAAATCAATCCCCATCCTCTCTCATTTACAATCCCATCCTCTCCAGAATCTCATACAATGCCCCTTTAACCGGCGCATCTTTTGGCAGCTCTACAAGGGGTTTTCCGTCACAGTCATAGCGGTAGACCATCTCATCCTGGGGAATGACGCCAAGCAAGGACAGCCCCTGCTTTTCGATCTCTTCTCTTGTGCCCTCGTCAAGCTTTCCCTCCGGGGCACGATTGATAATCACGCCCGCCCTCCGGGGCTTCAGATCCAGTTCTTTCATCAGGGCTGCAATTCTTCCTGCCGCCTGTACGCCTCTTCTGGAACAATCGCTGACCAGGATGGCCGTCTCCATGGAGGGAAGCAGACCTCTGCTCACATGCTCAAGCCCTGCCTCATTATCCACCACTACATAAGGGTAATGGCTCTGAAGCTTTTGGATCTGGGTCTGCACCAGCCCGTTAACAAAGCAGTAACAGCCCTGTCCCTGGGTGCGCCCCATAACCATGAAGTCAAAATCATCCTCTTCCGTAAGGGCATCCGCCAGCCGCCTTTCCAGCCATGCCTGCTTTGTGATTCCGGTGGGAATCTGATAGCGGCTGTCCACGCCGGCCCGCTCGATCTCTTCCCGCAGCTCTCCAAGGGTAATTCCCATCTCTACCCCAAGTACCTCATTCAGATTGGAATTGGCATCCGCATCTACGGCTAATACGGGTTTTTTTCCATGTTCACACAGATATTGAATCAGCAGGCCGCACAGGGTCGTCTTGCCTACGCCCCCTTTTCCTGCTACTGCAATGATATGTCCCATTCTTTTTTCCTTTCTTTCCTTTTTGTTATTTATGGAAGCCCAATATTCAACAACATGTTGATTATTTTTATATTTTTCAGTATAATGGGTGGAAATGAAAAAACAAGCAACAATATGAGAAAGCTGTATGGTTACTGAACACTTTTGGAAAATTGTTGATTAAGGAGAACGTATATGGCTGATAAAACGAAAAAAGAAGACCGCCGTGTAAAATATACAAAGCAGGTTATCAAAGAATCCTTTTTAAAGCTTTTGGAAAAAAACAGCTTTCCGAAGATTACCGTAACAGAATTATGCCGTTTAGCAGAGATTAACCGGGGGACTTTTTATCTTCATTACTATGATATGGATGATGTACTGGATGATCTGCTAAGTGATATGCTCTCCAATACCTCCAGTGTTATGGAGCATGTTCTATCAGAGGAATGTTCTTCCTCAAGCTGCTCCTACCCCTTTTGCGATCGGATTCACAGCAATGATGCTTTCCGCCCTCTTCTTCTGGATGATACGATTTCCGGCAGGATCATTGACAGGATGGCGGACCACAAGGAGCATTATATTACCTGGCTTATGTCCCACAGTATTCTTACTTTTGAGGAAGCGGAAGCCGTATTTTATTTCCAGATGAACGGCTGCCTGACTATCAATAAGCTGATGCTCCGCAACCATTGCAGCGATTGGAAAAAGATACAGAAGGTTATTGATTCCTTTATCAGGGCCGGGCTGGAAAGCTTTTTGATTCATGATCAGAGGGATGGGGCACGGACAGATTGATGGAATGAACTTCAGGAGAAGCTTGTACAGCCGGGAAAATAGACTTGTATCATTCTATTCACCCCGAATCAGCATAATTCTGCATTTATCCTTATAGCAGGCTATGCCATACTTGAATACCTTTACAATATCCTCATCATAGAAAGCATCCCCGTATTGTCTTTTCTCTATCTGTTCTAATGCTTCCTGACATACCGCATCCAGATTCCCGTCCCGTGCATATTTCACCTCAATAACAATGCCCATCGGATCATCATCGTCATTAATTTCCACAAGAATGTCTGCATAGCCTTCCCCAGCCTCCTTGTTGGATGATACAACCCAATTTTCCTTAAAAGCCAAGAGACCGAGCAGCATACCATGATAAAAGTTCTCTTTCAGCTCCTTTCTCGCAAAGGTATCACGGATACTGATGGTCTTTTTCAGGTATTTCCGCAGCTGCAGCTGTGCCTCTTCAGCATTCCCTCTCTGTAATGCATGGCATAAGGCGTTCAACGTTTTTCCATCCTTTTTTGCTTCTTCCCTGAACATATCCATAATCTGCCTTGTGAAGATCTCACGCACTTCCAGGTTGGGAATGGCAAGATGGAAGCTTTATCATACTCATATTTAAGGACTTTCCAAAACGCCTGGGACGAGTAAATAGTGTCACCTCTGCCGGATTCTGCAGTAATTCACGAATAAACCCCGTTTTATCTACAAAATAAAATCCGTTTTTTCTTAGCTTCTCAAAATCTTCAATCCCGATAGGAAGCTTCTTTTTGGCCGTATCCACGAAAGTTCACTCTCCTCTCCCATGCCCTTTCCTATTATTTACATCATACTCAAATACGGTGGCACTGTCAACTTTTGTGATATTTATGGAAAGTCTGCAAAACCGCATATCTATTTCTTTAACCCAATCTCTATCAATTCTGCCGCAACCTGTACGGATTTGATTCGCATCAGATTATCCCATGCATCTTCCCTGCCAAGCAAATTCATCCCTCCATGCCATACAAGGTCATGGTCTATAATTGCAAAATGTTCGATCACTTCATCCTTTACCATTACTTGAATACCGTTTTCCTGCATTTCTTTCACCAATCTTTGGCAGAACTCCGGATTTCCATAAAATAGATTCTGTGGATCTGTTGTAATAACTGTCACAGCTACTCCTGCCTCCTGCCTTAATTTCACAAGATAGATAAAACGCTCTACCTTATCCTGAGTGAGCTCCGGGCTGGATACGATGATTCTCTTTTCCGCTTCAACAAGATCTCTCTCAAATATATCCATGTAATTTCCCGAATCATAGATGGCATTTGCTGTCTGTTTTGTAAGAACGTCACTTGTGATTAGCAAAAAGCCTGTCCTCTTGTATGTGCGCAGCCGCTTCGCATACATATTATCAAAATTACGAATGTGGGAATCTACATAGTCGTACACGATAACTTCCTTTTTCCCATCATAATCACGGTTCAGTCTTCCAATATACTGTTCAAGCCTGCTTGAAAAGGATACCGGAGCCGCCAGCATCAATGTATCCAATCTCGGACAGTCAAACCCTTCACCGATTTTCTGGCCTGTTGCCACCAGAATCATGCTTTGATTCTTTGGCAATTCTTTTAATCTTCTTCTCACTTCCGAATTTTCTTTATCGCTGTTATCGCCATATAGGATGAACACATGATATGCATCCCCCTGTAAATGATCATACAGATATTTTGCCTGCTCTTTGTATCTTGTCAAAATTACCGGTGTTCTCCCCTCTTTCACGCAGTACCTGGTATCTTCAAGAATCATCTCATTTCTGGCCGCATTCATACTAATCAAAGCATAAGCTCCATTAATATCATTTTTGCTCTCGTCTGTATCAATTACTCTTGTGTACCTGGGATATACGTAATGGCCAATTCCCTGCTCGGCTGCCCGTTCTTTTGCAGTATAGCTGTGCCTTATGGGGCCTAAAAGCATAAAAATGATTTTCTCCAGATGATCCCCTCTTTTTGGTGTTGCGGATACTCCATAAATGTATCTGGCGTTAACTTTCTGCATAACTTCAATGGATGTGCCGGAACCGCAGTGATGACACTCATCCATTAAAACCATACCATAAGAATTGATAAAATCATTAAATTTTCCCTTACTATACATGGAACCAATCATGGCCACATCGATAATACCTGTCAAAGTATTCTTACTGCCGTGCAAAATGCCAATAACGCTGTCTCTGCGCTTTTCACGGCCGCTTTTTGTTTTATAGAGCGGCGGTTCTTCATCTATAATCAAAAATTTATTTAGTTCATCTACCCACTGCTCCAGCAAATCTTTACTTTGAAGCAAAATAAGTGTATTTACTTTTCTTTCTGCAATAAGATAGCTGCAGACAACGGTTTTGCCAAATGCAGTAGCGGCGCTGAGAACTCCATTATCAAAGGCAAGCAGACGCTGTGCCGCCAAATTCTGCTGAGTTTTTAAATCGCCGTTAAAAGAAACTCTTATGGGCCTTCCCTTTTCCCTGTGATCCACAAGCTCATACTCAATACCTGCTTCTTTGCAGGAAGCGCACAGATTATCACGAAGACCTCTTGGAATGCGAATATAGCCGTCTATGTCTTTTCCCATATATATGGCGCTAAAGTTGTAGTAATTGGAATATCCAAGCCTCTTATTTTTATAAAATACAGGATTATCAAAGGCTGCCATACTTCTGATCTGATTCTGCAATCGTGGCATTAGATTTAATGTATCAACATAGATACCGTCTCCGAAAACAATGTGCATCTTCCCAACAACATCTGATTTTGTAAAACCATCTTTTTTCTTCCATGGCTTTGGACGATTTTGTGAAGCCGCAGAAGCCAGGATTCCTTTCTCTTCAGCAAGCTCTGTCTGCCATTTTTTCATGTGCTCTTCAATATCTTCTAATGACAGTTTTTCCGTATGATTTAACAAAATATCCCACTGATCCGGATAAGCATTCCAATTTTTATCTACAAAGGCACTGTTGCCGTTTTTTAATGCCTGTCCTTGCAGTGGCAGCGCAATTAAATTGCCTATACTGCTTGCAGCATCCTGAGAAGGGTACATACGATCATAATAATGGAAAGATTTTAAATTAATTGATGCGGAACCTTTATCCAGCAAAAGAAACCCAAAATTTCTTGCCAAAGCTGCCGGTACAGGCTTTTTGAAAAAAATCCATACATGTGCCCCTCTGCCCGATCTTGACCGTTCTACTAAGGGTATTATTCCATTCCTTTCGCAAATGCGCCGAAGTGCATCAACCTCTTCATGCCATTCGTCATCAGCATTGGCAAAATCCGTTTTTTCAGCGCCTTTTTCATGGTTATCAAAGTCAAATACCAGAAAACGGCATGTGCCATCCGCAAGCAGCGGATAGATCCCCAATACATCCGCCCCATCTTCTCTATAGCCAAGAAGATGCTCTATGATTTTCCTGGGCTCAAGCTTTGTCCACTCCTTATGCTCACAGGCTTCACAGTGGATTTTTTCACCACGCTGTTTCGGGCATATCTGATCCCTCCATCTATGATTGCACTGTGGAAAGTATCCGCCTTTTGTGCCTCTTTTGGCATAAACATCTGTCCTTCCCCAAAACATTGCAAAGTACTTATTTACCAGATCTTCTGTGATATATTTACTTAGAATGCGTTCACCCTGATCCGGATCATACTCTTCATTTGTCTCAATTTTCTCTTCAAATGGGTTCTCTGATTCATATGCAATATTTGCCTTTTCCAGCTGCATTTTCAATCTTTTGTTTTCATCCTGAAGACTTCGCACCAGCTTTCGAAGTGAATCCAAATTATATGCTTCTATGTTCATTTTCTTTTATTGCCTCTCCTGCTGCTTTAGATTTATTTTTGTGCAATTTCTTTCAAAATATAGAACCTTTCTGACTTGTCTTGCCTTTAAAGTGGTCGAATTCGACTACTTTAAAAACAGGATTATATATTTGCTCGTTTTTCAGTCTCTTTACAGTCAACCCTTTCATAGCTCATAAGACATTGGTTTCTAACTCTGTATTAACTCGTTTTTTCTAAAACCTGCCAATAATTAGAAGCTATTAATATCTGACATATCATAAAAGAGACACCTGTTGCCCGGCATCTCTTCAAGAGGTTTACAAATAATACTTCTGAGTAAGTTTTAGATAATTTTTTCAAGATTTTTTCTAAGTTTTTTGAATGTGAAATCATAAAGATAAAATCCATTTTGGGAAATCTTATCCTTCAATTCCTTTTCAGCACTCGAATTGATTTTTACCAATTCATCAATCGCTAATGAGCCCGTAAACTGCACCTGCTTATCTACAATATCTTTTTTAGAATTTAAAGACATTTTTAAATAGCTATCATAATATTTCATTCCGCAAGTAATTTGAATATTTTCAAATTCGGTATTGCTTATGAAATAATCATTGTAAGTATTTAGTACAATGCAATCATCAAGAAGATTTTCTGTGTCTTCTTTTGTCGGAATATTCCCTACTATAACAGTAAAAACATAGATCCGCTGATGCTGTTGCCAGGACATAGCGTAGTTAATTGGATATCCTATGCTATAATCCTCAGCAAAAATGCTTTCTGTACCAAATAATTCAGCCAAAAACTTCCTGTATCTATCAAGAAGTTGATCACATTGGTCAGATATCTCAACTCTAATTTTAATATATCCAACGAAAACATCTCCACTATCAGACTTACATTGCTTCCAGTATTTAAGTCCCTGTGCCACATCCAAAAAGTTTACGACCTTATCATCTTCTCCCTTTTGATCAGCACTTTTTGCTACAATCTCATAATGATTTTGTCGCTTTCTAATCTCAAATTCCTTTGAATTGGCTTTGAAACACGGAAATTTATCCGCTTTCTCATCATTTGTCAGAATATGGCAACAAACCAGGTTATGATCTGCCGTTTTACCTCCTCTTGATAACGGTAAAATATGATCAACATTCCAGCCATAATTACTGTTCCTGTCATTGTAAGCGGCTTTTGCGATTTCACGCCCGGCAAAATCAATCGCCTTTTGTCTTTTGCCAAACTGTTGTACCCACAATCTGCTGGCAGTTTCTTTGTTTAGATCCATAAACCTGAATTATTCACGGCGGTATAAGCCCGCATAAAATCCGCCGTAGTTACCATTGCAACCACTCCTGATACCTTACTCTGTCACAGGATAGCCTAAAAATAGGCAGACTCCTCCCCTGATAGGGTTAGAAATTTATTATGGTTGTCAAAGTCCGTTAACTGCTGCTATTCCAACTGTGGCCGCAGGTTATGGATATTTTCCAGTGTTTCATAGAATTCTTTCTTGTAGGGACAGCTGCTGCACAGTTTGAAATATTTATACCGTGCAGACCTTACCACTCTTGCGGCTATTTTCAGCAGCTTGAAACGGATAGTATCTATACACTGTTTCCTCATACTGGCGGCAAGCGCCAACCGTCTGAACCAATTGAACAGATTATAAGCCAGTGCATGGACCAGGAGGCGGTTCGCATTTACCAGCTTTGAGGGACTGCTTACAGAGGCAAAGCCAAGGCCGCTTTTGCCTTCCTTGATGAAGTTCTCCATTCTGCCCCTTCCGCAATAGAACTGGATTACCTGATAAGGTTCCATTTCCAGTGTCGTGACAATAAAGGTATACAAATGGACCATCTGGCCATAGGGCTTTTCGATTTTGAAAACCACCCTGTGCGGATGGCTCCACGAACCAGCCTGGTACATAAATTCCCCATACTCGACGGCGTAATCCACCTGGTTGGATTTCGTTGTGCGGTACAGCGCCTGGCTTTCATCTTCTGCCAGTTCAAGGAGCTTTGGATTTTCTTTGAGCCGGATGGCATATTTGCAGTTTTTGTCTTCAAGGACTTCATACAGGACTGGGGACGCAAAACCACTATCACCCCGGAAATAAAGCGGCATATCCGGGAAATCGCAGAGGAATTCATCCAAAAGGGACTCCATAAAAATATCTGCCTCTTTGCTNCAATACATGGTACCGTCACGGAGCTGCGCTTTCAGCAGGTCGCCGGTCAACCCGTCGTAACATAACAGCGGATGATAACCGTGGGCCTGATAATGGTAGTTGAACCCTTCCCCTTCCTGGTTTCCATAGGTATCAAGAAGTGTAGAATCAAGATCAAAAAGCATGAATTCCGGTTTCTTTATGGAATAGACAACCCTACGGAGTCTGCGGATGATCTGGTTTAACTGGGTGAGTGTATCTTCATCCATGCGGCTAAAAAAGCGTGACAGGGTAGGCTGGGATGCCAGGGCATCCTTTTCTAAAATGGCTGTCATGACCGGTTCGTTTGTCAGTTCGTCTGCACAGTCATCCTCAAAGTAGGAGCTGATGATCTGGTAAACCACCTGCATCAGGTTCGTATCATCCTTATGGATGCGGAAGGATGCGTTATCATTGGTTTTGAACATACGGTTGACGAGTTTAACCGCCCCGATCTTAAACAGGAACTCTTTGAACAGGAGAAGTCCTGCATCGGAGGATAGATCGCCTCCATCAAAAATAATTTTGATTTGGCTATTGCTTTCTAAGCTTACGGTGTTTAAAATATCCATATAAAGACCCTTTCTTTGGTTTTGATTTGGATTGGACACCTAAATTTTACCATAGATTGAGGTCTTTTTCTATTCACCAAATAAGTGAAAGACAATATTCAATTAAAATACAGTAACTATGCGGGTTTCAGTCGCCCCCACCCGTAAAACGGGTGGCTCGGGACGCAGGCTCTAAGCCCGCCCTACTCGGCTGCGCCTCAAGGCGCTGGCTTTCTCTTTAAGACCATGGGAAGTCTGCCCTTTGCAGCCTTCCCACGGCTCCGTTCAAGCCACATTGCTACCCACTCGTTGCTACCCCTAAAGGGGTGTTCGTACTACTCAGCCCTGACCCTTAAAAGGGTCTTCATACTCTTTCACGCTCAGCTTATCCTGCATGATATCTGCTTTCTCCTGATCTTGAATATACTTTTTTATCGTGGCTTCATTCAGGCCTACGGTACTGACATAATACCCTTCTGACCAAAAGTGACGATTTCCAAACTTATACTTCAGGTTTGCATGCCTGTCAAACATCATCAGGGCACTTTTTCCCTTCAGATATCCCATAAACGATGAAACACTTATCTTCGGTGGTATGCTCACAAGCATATGTACATGGTCCGGCATAAGATGCCCTTCAATAATCTCCACTCCCTTATAACTGCACAGCTGCTTTAAGATATCACGCAGATCTGTTTTATATTGATTATAGACAATTTTTCGTCTATACTTTGGGGTGAAGATGATGTGATATTTACACATCCACTTCGTATGTGCGAGCGAATTTGTTTGCTTTGCCATAAAATCACCTTTCCTTTCTCTAATAGTGGCCTGAACACCTCTATATATAACGGAAAGGTGATTTTTGTATAACAAACGTTGCGCACCCGCACAGCGGGTGGTTTTTTGTTTCGGGCATTTCCATTTTTCGGAACACGAAAAACTCCAATGCCCGAAACTAGCTAAAGCCGAAAAACAAAACGGCCTGCATACGCAGACCGCTTGTTTCTTTTTATTCACCATTTTTATATTGGATGACCGGAATCTGTCTGACCTTTTTTCCAATGGTCTGGCGTTCTAATGCAAAAACCATATCGCTGGTGCGCTCAAAAAACCCGATGTCTTTTTTCCAGCTTATCCCGCATTTACAATGCTGCAAGCCGATAAACTGCTGTTTCATTTTTCTGCCGCAGCCGGGACAGACTTTATTACTGGTTCCCATCGTTTTTGTCATGCCATTTCTTCAGGACTGCCTCTACCTGTGCCACCAGCTGCTCCTTGTCTGGCATATAGAGGACATAGCGGGATGCAAAGATATTGTTGGACAGACCGCCCAGCGCATACTCCGCCGCAACACCGTCTTTATCGGTACAGAGGATAATGCCGATAGGCGGGTTATCATCATGGTCATTAACTTCCGCCGCATAGTAGTTGAGGTACATATTCAGCTGTCCGGCAGCTTCCGGCGTCAGTTTTTTTGTTTTTAGTTCAATCAGCACATAGGCCCGCAGGATTTTATTATAAAAAACCATATCAATAGTAGTGGGTATTATTTAAGGTGATCCGCTGCTGGGTTCCCACAAACATGAATCCCCGGCCAAGTTCCAGCAGGAATTTTTCAATCTGCATCACAAGCGCCTGTTCCAGATCGCTTTCCAGGTAAGGCTTGTTTTCGGGAATCCCTAAAAACTCGAATACATAGGGATCGCGGATAATATCGGCTGGCTGTGCGATTTCAATTCCCTTTTGAGCCAGCGAGAGAACCTTTTCTTTGTTGGCGTCGCCGCTGGATAATAAGAGGCGTTCATACAAGGAGCTTTCAATCTGCCGTTTCAGCTCCCGTACCGACCAGCCGGAATTGACAGCCTCTTTTTCATAAAAACTGCGCTTGCCCTCATCGGAGATTGTCAAAAGCTCGCAATAATGGGACCAGGCCAATTTGCCAGACGGTGTCTGGCATTTCTCATAGGCCAGATAGAACGCCCTCATATTTTGAAGATTGGAGCGCGAAAAGCCTTTTCCAAACTCCCTTGTCAGTTCTTTGGAAAGTTCTTTTAAGGTCTGCTTTCCATACTCTGCGCGAAGCTGGCTTTGCTGCTCATACTCCACAATAATCCGGCCAATGTTCCAGTAGGTTGTAAGCAGCTCGGTGTTGACCTGCTGTGCGATATTTTTTCTTGACTTTTCCAGCAATTCTCTGATTTCCAAAATCATCGGATTGTCCGATGACAGCTGATGATTTTCCATATACTCACTCCTCTATGAAAAGACCCGCCCGTTTGCGGGACTGTCTGCGCTTTGACCTTTATCAGTATATCCTATTTCATGCCGAAAGTAAATCGCCAAAGCTATCTGGCGTTTCCTTTTTCCCACCTCTCCAAACGTGATTGGCACAGTGTGGCAATTTCGTTTTTATCTTCCTCCGTCACATTCCTGCGTCCCTTTGTCCGCTGGATTTCCAGATAGCTTTCATAATCGGAAAGCAGAAGGTCAAAAAGCTCCTTTGGGGTACGGCAGACCATGCCGCTGCAATAGCCGGGTAATTCCCCTGTCCCATGAAACTCCACCCGGATATACCCATACCGGCTTTTGCAGACTTCCATTTCTGTATCCAATACCAGATAGTCCCCAAAAATGTCTATCACCTGTTCAAATGACATCATAGCAGTCCACTCCTTTCGTAAAACCCTGTTCTGCCGCTATTATCCATGATTCCGGCACATCCGGCAAGTTTACCGTCAAAAAGAAAAAGCGGAGGAAGGCGCAGCGAAGAACGCCGTTCCTCCCTCCGCAGATGGGGCAAGCTGTCCGGTCAGGAGAGCTTGGTGAATTTATCAAAAAAATCATAGTCCATGCGCCGGAAAAGGTGAACGGGAAACGGGTACAGAAAGTAGATATTGTTTTCAATTTTGTGGGTGAACTCAATTTCCTTTCTGACATGCAACCGAAACGGCAAGGCGCATAAGGAAAATGCGCTCAATGAGCGCAAGAAAAGACGGTACAGCCCTTGTAATCGGGGCTATACCGCCTAATCTGAAATTACTTCCCTCTAACCGTAAACATTTGATTTTATTGGGTTCACCCGATCCCTATGCCCACAGCCAGATACTGGACCGGCATACAAAGGGAAATTGCCGTTAATGCAGAATCGCCAAGCCTCGCCACATACATGCTGTCCACAAGCCCGTACAAAACCTGGACAAGCATGGAGATGATCAGCGGCAGGGACATCTTCCTTAAAAGTTTTCCTATGGGAAGCGTCCCCATCTCATTTTCCGCTGGGGTTTCATCTTTGGCATTACTGCTTAATTCTATGGTTACTGTTTTTCCTGCCATATGACAGACCTCCTTGACCTTTTTATTTTTCTGTGATATTCTTATATTGTGCAACTCGAGTTGCTTATCTCTTTATGGGTTATTATATCCGTATTAGGAAGTAAAAACAATGGACACTTTTTCTGATAAAGTGAGTTATGCCACACTTTCCGCAAAAAGGTTGCACAAATCCCAAGGAGGTAGTAAAAATGCTGATCAACGGCACAGAAGATTTAAGGGTACAGAAAACCATAGACGCCATACAGAAAACCTTTGAAGACATGATCTGTGAAATGGATTATGAAAAAATCACGGTCAAAGAACTCTGCGAAAGGGCACGGATCAATAAAAAAACTTTTTACCGGTATTATTCCGTTCTTGATGACCTGCTGGCAGAGCTGCAGGGAGTTATGATAGAAGAATATCTGGAACGGATCAAAAACTACCGGATTCCGGAGGACCTTGATAAGATCAACCGTGAATTTTTTCTTTATTCCGCAGAAAAGGGGTCTGTCTACGAAAAAATCACCTGCAGCGGTAATTACGGATATATCCGGGGCAGGATGATCAGCAATGTGATGAATTCCACTTGGAAAAACTCCGCATGGCTCCAGCTTCTGGAGCCGCCAAAACAAAATATCCTGCTGCATTTCATCCAGACCTCTACTGTGGAAATGTACAGCCAGTGGGTAGCGGATGGGAAAAAAATCCCCTTGGATGAAATGATAAACATATCAAACCAGCTTCTATGTGCCGGTGTAAACGGCTTTGTGGAATGCAATGCCCCAATCTGATAAAGCATTTTGATTTTGCCTTTAGGGGGGCAAAAAGGGACCATGTTAATTTCCATTGCTTGTGGCAATGCAAAGTTTTTCCTATAATAACAACCGAAAGAAAGGAGGCTATTGTTGATGCTCAGCGAAAATATGAAAGCAATCAGAAAATCAAAAGGACTTTCACAGCAGGAGCTTGCCGTCAAGCTGAATGTGGTTCGGCAAACAATTTCTAAATGGGAGCAAGGATTGTCAGTTCCCGATTCCGATATGTTGATCTCCATATCGGAAGTGCTTGAAACACCCGTGAGTACGTTGCTTGGAGAAAAGGTCATTGAGGCGAAAGTTGATGACTTAAAGGCGATTTCCGCAAAGCTGGAGGTGATAAACCTGCAGCTTGCACAGAGAAAAACCACAAGAAAGCGAATGCTTCTTTGGTTCCTTATCTCATTATGCGTAGTCATAGCAGCAATTTTTGCAATTTTATTGGCATTAGAAAGCCCCTATTTGGGTTGGGATTACAGTGATCCTGAAACTGCTGTTCTTGGAGTGGCATTTCACTCATTTGAATGGCTGTTTGTCAGAGCAGCACCGATTATTCTTATTGGTGCAATCATTGGAATTTTTTCTACACGGTAGAAAGAATCAAATGGACATGCCAGGGGCAAAATAGTCCAGCTAAGAAATGTCAAGTGTTTTAAGAAATATTTTATGCTGGACGGTAAAGTCACAAAGGCACACGAGAGGAACTTTCATGAGTGCCCTTTCGAATGAAAGTTTCTCTCATTACAGGTGTGTCGAAGTGACTTTACCCTTTAGAACCGTTGCGCAGCAACTTAAGATAGAAGTTTAATAGTTGTTAGATTGTCAAACAGGAGGTTTTTCAAAAATGAACAAAAAGAAAACCGGTATAGCTGTTGCAATAGCAGCCGTGCTGGGATTGGGTTCCATATTATTATACAATCATCAAACATTTTCTGGTGAATATGTACCCGCTGATGATGAAATAGCACTGCATATACAATTAGATACGGAAGAAGATATCGGATTATTGGTTTTCGATTATCGTGCAGATGATCACGAATACAGCGGTGGTACGTCAAATGCGGATAGATCGTTAATCAAGCATAATTCTGATAACATTGTGGTATGGAAAAAGGAGACACTAAACAGTTCCTCTGATACCGTAGAGTTGTCGATTCAATTAAGAATCATAACTGAATATGTGGAACCAAATTACGAAAATATATATCCGGAAAACATCACCCACTATGTAAATCCTATCTCATGGGAAGCACGCTTTGGTGAATCATATTTTATTACTATTACCGGCAGTAAGGCAAATGGGTATAAAGCGGTTTTAGAGGAATAGCCGTTTATAAGAACACATCAGGAACACGAAAATGAACACCTAACGGCGGCAATGTCATTAAGTTAAGCACCAAAAAGCTTGTGAAGGCTTCGGGCAAGAACCGCCACCCCTGGCCGGGGCGGCCCTCCTCCCCTACGCCGGACATTTGTTGAAGCTTAACTTAATGACATTGCTAACGGCGGTTACTCTTTTGCATCTTGAGCTGGCCGGGCATGAAAGGTCCGAGATGATAAAAATGGGGGCTGTTGCAAATAAGCGGCAGCCCCTAAGATTTTCTCGATAACCTGTATTCTTACTCTGTCTTTTAGCTGTGATACCCAATCCTCTGAATATGCTTATGATGAAGCCCCGTAATCCAGTCCACGTCATCAGTGTACCAGCTCATGATCTCCAGCATTTTTGTCTCCCAGGCGATGGTGGCCTGGCGGCTTTCCTTAGTCTCTTCGGTTTCCATGGTTACGTCGATCTCGTTGTAACCGAATATATAGTCTCCGGCGTTCCAGATGGAAAAATTGCTGTCGGGACCCTGGGTGATTTTTCCGTTTCTTGCCTCTACCAGTCCGTCATGGCGAAGCTTGTACTCTTCCTGCATCCCCGGCTTTAATTTTGTCACAAATACCCGGTGGCGTATCAGCTCCTTGTTTTCCCGGACTACGCCGAAGTCCTCGTACATCAGACGCATAGGTTCTCCCGGAGTGGAAATCCAGGTAAAGGTGCCGTCCATGATTTCCTCCAGCTTATGAAAGTCCTCCCAGTCCTTTTGGGATATTGTCACGCCGTCCGGTGTCTCGCAGTAGCCGAACACCTTGTCCTCAATGTTCCAAAGGCTGAAATTCCGTATGCCGATTCGATCCAGGATTTCAACCAGAGGCTTCCATGCCTCTCCTAATTTCTGCCTGTAGGCATTGAAGCAGCCAGGCTGAATCCGCATTGCCACCGCATGTCTTTCCATAGTGATACCCTCCTGTTTCAGTTTTGCAGCACCTATACCGGTGCTGTTGTTTTATTGTTCTGTGAATTGGAAACTCTTTTTACTGCGTTTCTTTATTTTCCTTTTCGGCAGCTTCTTTTTGGAAGAACTCATCGATATCATCTTTTACTTTGTTGCCTGTAATTTTCTCATAGGCTTCTATGGTTCCGTTTTTTACTGCCCATTTGATAATAAAATATAATGCCACCAAGATTATAATTGCCGTTCCGCCGCTTATTCCTAATTCTTCCCACATCATTCATCTCTCCAAATCTTACAAACCCAATTCTCATTGCGATTCCTTTTACATCATTACATTCACCAGCTTGGGCCTGCACCCCATATCCTTGAGCTTATTGAAAATCCGGTTTTTATGCTCGGTTCCAAATGCCTCCACGGTGATTCGAAGCTCCACGCCCACATTTCGGTTGGTGCTGACAAACTGGTTGTGATCCAGCTTGATAACATTTGCCTGTTCCTTGGCGATAAGGTCCGCAATCCGCACCAGCTCGCCCGGCTTGTCCGGCAGCAAGACGGACACAGTAAAGATTCGATCCCGTTGACGCAGGCCGAACTGTACCACAGAGGACATGGTGATAATATCCATATTCCCGCCGCTTAAGATGGACACGATCTTCTTATTCTTCACATCCAGGTGATTCAGGGCCGCCACGGTCAGAAGTCCGGAATTTTCCACTACCATCTTGTGATTCTCTACCACGTCCAGAAATGCCACGATCAGTTCATCGTCCGATACGGTAATGATATCGTCCAGATTCTTCTGAATGTAGGGGAAAATCTTTTCCCCCGGCGTTTTTACCGCCGTACCGTCGGCTATGGTATTCACAGTCGGGAGGGTGGTCACCTTTCCATTTTTCAGGGATTCCTGCATACAATTGGCTCCCGCAGGCTCCACGCCGATGACCTTGATGTTGGGATTCAGCATTTTGGCCAGGGTGGAAACGCCTGTGCAGAGACCGCCGCCGCCAATCGGCACGAGAATGTAGTCTACCAAGGGCAGTTCCTTTACAATCTCCATGGCGATTGTGCCCTGTCCCGTGGCTACGGCCAGATCGTCGAAAGGATGGATAAAGGTATAGCCCTCCTTGTCCGCCAGCTCATAGGCGTGGGCACAGGCTTCGTCGTATACGTCGCCGTAGAGCACCACTTCCGCCCCGTAGCTCTTCGTGCGTTCCACTTTCATAAGAGGTGTTGTGGTGGGCATTACGATCACAGCCTTTACGCCAAAGGCCTTGGCCGCATAAGCCACGCCCTGGGCGTGATTTCCGGCGGACGCCGTGATGAGTCCCCTGGCCCGTTCTTCTTCGGTCAGTGTGCTGATCTTGTAATAGGCCCCACGGATCTTGTAAGCTCCCGTAAGCTGCATATTTTCCGGCTTCAGATAGACCTTGTTGCCTGTCTGATTGCTGAAATATGCACTGTACAGCAGCTTTGTCTCAATGGCTACCTGTTTTACCACCTCGGAAGCTTCTTCGAATTTTTCTAGTGTCAGCATGGTTTTGTTACTCCTTTTTTCCTTTTTCCCCTGTTTCCATTATTTTTATCATTTCCGCAGGGGTAACAATAAAATCCTTGAATGGATAGTGTTTTTGATTGCCCGTGACTAAATATGCGTTATTTTCTCTCTTTTCCATAGCTACTTCATAGAATACAAGGTCATCCATATCAATGAAAACCTCTCCCGTAGGTTGTGGAAACACTTCTATCCCATATTGGATAAACGCATTCAATACGAGCCGTATTGTTTTGTCTTGGAGATGAAATTTTTCTCTGTGAAGCACTTCCTCATACTCTGCTAATATATCCTGATGATAAAAAGGAATGATTCTTCCCTCAAAGACAGCATCCAATACTTTGACCGTAGCCGAAGCTTCGTTTTTAGAGAGCAGTGCTGATATGAGTACATTTGTATCAATTACTGCATAATATTTCATAAATGACTACCTGCTTCTTTCTGTTCTTACTGCCGAAATTTCAGCGTTGATTTCATCAAGCGACATTTCCGGAATATCAGCGGCCTGCCTCCGTAATTCATGGAATGCATTCTTTGCTTCTGCTCTTGTTATTGTCTCTTTGGGCAGTGTCACATCAAAGGGAAGACCTTTTACCATTTTGCTTCTGGCCATAAACATACGGAATGCCGTAGGTAAATCCAGTCCAAGCTTCTCATATATTTCTGTTACTTCCTTTTTCAATGCCTTGTCTGCTCTAAATTGAATTAAAACCTGCTCTGCCATAGCGTATTCTCCTTATAATCATAATATAGTTGTTATGTATGTATTTGTAATGTTATTATACTATTTTTATCATATTTCATCAATAGAATCAATAGATTACAAAGAAAATACATAGCCATTTATACCCTTATTCGCAGTCAATCCGTTCAATTTTAAAGATAACCGGCCTTGTCCCGTCAGAGCAGCAGGTGATCATGGTATTCTCTTCTCTCATCCAGCCTTTCATAATGGAACCTCCCTGCAGTCCCGTATAAATGTAGCGGGCAATGGCATCCCATGCTTCGGAGCAGAACGGGATCCTGGGGCCGCCTGCCACGGTATCCGGATCGCCATTTGTTTTTACAAGAGTGCCAAGCCCCATGTGCCAGAAGTCATCCCTCTCATCATCACGGCAGAAGATAAATTCATCGCCCACGTTGTAGCAGGGACAGGCACCGGCATCCGGGTTCGCACAGTATTGGTGCTGTAGTTCCGGATACATTTTCTTGTCAAGTACTGTTACCTTTACTTTGTATTTCATTTTGTCACCTCTTGCTCTTTCTGACACAGACTACTCGTTCTTTTTCTGGTTTTCGGTTCATATTTTCAGCTCAGAGCCTTTTTCTGTAAAATCGGTTCATGGTGCTGTGAACAACCGATTTCGGCTTATGGATACGCTGAAATCCATTTTTTTCATACATTGCGATTGCCGTCTCAAGATTCGTGTGCGTTTCTAGGTAAAGGCTTTGATAGCCTAAGCTTCGAGCAAAATCCTCCGCAAGCTCCAACAGGCATTTTCCAAGCCCCTTTCCTTTTTCCTGATCAATCAGGTAGATTTTCTGCAGCTCCGCACAGTTGTCAAAGCCATTAAATTCTGCGATGCCAACGCCACCAATCACCTGACCCTCATGATTGGTCGCAATAAAATATCCTCTTTTCTCCGGCAGGCTGTGGTAATACTTGCTTAGATGATCCAGTTCCGGATCAAAGTACACGGTTCCGGGGATGTTAAGGTGATATTTCTTAAGACTTGTTCGGATGATTTCTGCAATCAGGGGATCATCCGCTTCGGTAATGGGCCGCACGCAGCTTGACCGCCATTGTTCTTTTGCTATTTTCCCGTCCATCGTTTTGCTCGCTTTCAGTTTGTGGATTTCCTGTACTTTCCAAATGCTTTTTCCTCATCCAGGTGCACATCTTTTAAGAAGACAGGGAACCATACTGCAAAGGCGACTATCGCCATGTATTTCGAAACAAGATAAGACAGCATGGCTCCGATTCCCATGATAACAGACCATAGGAAAAATGCATTCCTGTGATCCTGGCTCATCCTCTCCCTATCATACAAGGCTCTCTCCTGCTTGGGAAGTGTGTTAAAACCGCTGATAAGGATTGCCGCTTTTCCTTTTAGCACTGTGAAAATCAGTGCAGCCAGGAGAAACAGCAGGCAGGGAACAGCACATGCAAAAGCTCCTTTGTTCAAAACCTCACCTCCCTTATTTCCCCTTTCTTCACCCACTATATCTATTCTGACATATCAGATCCTTTTTTTCAATAGCCTGGAATTTTAAATAATTTTATACACTCCCGCCACCCAGCCGTGCAATAATGGCCTGCAGGTACTCCGCATGATGGGGCATGCCGCCGCCCAGTCCGCCAAGCTTCGGAAGCAGAAGTTTGAAATAGCTTCCGTTTTTCATGGTAATGTGGCATTTTACGGAACCCATCCATCCCTTTTTTATCTCGCACTTTTGAATGTCCGTCAGAGGATAGCATGTTCCAATGTCGTCAAAGGGCAACTCTGATGTAAGCTCCTGTATATCCTCTTCACGCACCATCAGATCATCCTTAAATTGATAGAGATAGCTGTGCCTTTCACACCCCACGATGACGAAAGAGGACTGAGTAATGCCAAAATAAATATCATACGTGGAGTATTTTCTCTTCTTCAGTGCAACCGTCCCGCCGTTTTCATCCGGAATCAGACTGTCTTCCGTGCGGATACACTTTCCAAATACGCCTGTCACCATGGCCTCTTTTGCAATTGCATGTATGCCTGCCAGCAATTCCTCCCCGGCAGGTATGTATTCCTCCAGAGTCTCCCTCATGTTTGCTTCATTAAAAATATCTGCCATATCCAATGCTCCTATTGATCTCTCTTGGCTTTCATCCATGTTTTTTATGAGAAATAAAAACAGGCAAAAGATTTCCAAATGCCAATATCAGAAAAAATATCCCCGTCATAACGACAATTTTTGAGACGGTAACAATCCTGTCACCCACCAATTCCCCGTTCCTGTACGCATTCAGCAGGTAAATAAAAATTCCGAAGCACACCAACGCAGTACATAAACAGGCGAGAAATAAAATAATAATGAGTCTTTTTACTTTTCTGCGTTCTTCATCCATTTCAATCCATCCTTTGAAACACAACCGTCTGCTCTTTCATGGATATTTTTCCAACCTGCCACCCATATTCCATAAGCTCCTTTTTATATTTCAAAAAGGAATGATCGATTGGGATTCCGGCGATTTGCTCGATCTCCTCAAAGGTAAGCTTAAAGGTATTGCTTTCGTTATTCTGTACATATTCCCACAAGGCTTTGTATTTACTCACGTTCCTCTGCTCCTTTACATTGCTTTACAAGTGTTCCGTTCGTTTTTTCATTTCATGGAAAAACCTTTCCTTATCCATGACCCTATCATCGTGCTGGCTTTGTTCCGACACCTTATTTCAATCCGATCCAAAGATGCGGCAAGAGAGGACAGGGGATTGTTCGTTGCCCTAAGAGCCGTTATCTCACTGTAGGGAATCCTCCTCCATAGGAAGCCAAAGACAATCAGCAGTGATTCCTCTTCAAGATCCACAAAATTGTGAATTGCAATGGAAACACAGAAAACTTCCACAGAAACAAATATTACCAGATTCATGAGAAACGCAGCGACATTTGGGTCTATAAAAGCACTGACAATGATAAGCGGTATCTGCAAGCCTGCAACGCCTATCATAATTGCATAAAACCACCATGACACCTTTCCCCTGAATCTCATCGTCAACCTCTTTCTAGAAAATCACAAAATACATGAGCATTTTTTGAGTACTCCAAATACCAAACTCACACCACAGCAAAAAACCATCAATCTCCCCAAAGTCAGGGGCTGCCGCCTTATTTTGCAGCAGCCCCGTCCGTCCCCACATCTTTCACCCTTGATGAAACAACGCATTCACAAACTCATCCGACTTAAACTTCTGCAGGTCATCAATACTCTCCCCCACACCCACATACTTCACCGGAATCCCCAGCTCCGACTGAATCGCCACCGCAATCCCGCCCTTTGCCGTTCCGTCCAGCTTCGTCAGAATAATTCCCGTCAGATCCACCACACTCTTAAACTGCCTTGCCTGCTCCAAAGCATTCTGTCCGGTGGTACCGTCCAGGACAACCAGAGTCTCCCGATAAGCATCCGGATACTCCCTGTCAATGATCCGGTTAATCTTCCGAAGCTCCTCCATCAGATTCTTCTTATTGTGAAGTCTCCCTGCCGTATCGCAGAGCAGCACATCCGCATTCCTGGCCTTGGCCGCACACACCGCATCATAAACCACGGAAGCCGGGTCCGCCCCCTCACAGCCGCTGATAATATCCACTCCGGCTCTAGAAGCCCACTCCGTAAGCTGCTCTCCCGCCGCAGCCCGAAACGTATCCGCCGCAGCCAGAATCACCTTTTTCCCCTGATCCTTAAGCTTTCCCGCAAGCTTACCCACCGAAGTCGTCTTTCCCACACCATTGACGCCAATCACCAGAACCACGGACTTCTCTTCCTCAAACCGGTAGGCCACCTCACCCACCTCCATCTGCTCCCGGATGCTGGCAATCAGAAGATCTTTACACTGGGACGGCTCCTTAAGCTTCTGCTCTTTCACTTTCGCTTTCAAATCCTGGATAATGGCATTGGTGGCATTGATGCCAATATCCCCCAGAATCAGCGTTTCTTCAATCTCCTCATAAAATTCATCATCAATCGCCGAAAAGCCGCTGAAAATATTGTCCATCCCTGCAACAATATTTGCCCGTGTCTTGGCCAGTCCTGACACTAATCTTCCAAAAAATCCCTTTTTTTCTTCTGGCACTCCTTATTCCCCCTTTATTTTTAGCAATGATTCCAGTTCCGCATCCCTCATACAGTACACGGGTATGAGAAGAATTTCCGTCCGCAAGACCATGCGTCCGTAAATCCTTCCGTGCACTGTCCGAGGGATGCTGTTTTTATTCTAAGTCAAATCCTCTTCAATCAGATTCACAGAAACCAGAGCCGACACACCTTTCTCCTGCATGGTAATACCATACAGCCGGTCTGCGGCTTCCATAGTTCCCTTCCTATGTGTAATAATAATAAACTGTGTATTTTTTGTCAACTTGTGAAGATATTTTGAGAAGCGTCCCACGTTGGAATCATCCAGAGCCGCTTCAATCTCATCCAGCAGACAGAAAGGCGAGGGCTTTAAGTTCTGAATGGCAAAAAGCAGGGAAATAGCGGTCAATGCCTTCTCCCCGCCGGAAAGCTGCATCATATTCTGAAGCTTCTTTCCCGGCGGCTGGGCGATAATGCGGATGCCTGCCTCTAAAATATCCTCCTCCTCATTGAGCTCCAGGGTACCCTTTCCGCCGCCGAAGAGCTCCTTAAACGCCTTATCAAACTCTACCCGAATCCGCTCAAACTGCTCCTTAAACTGTCTGCGCATGCCGGAATCCAGCTCCGCAATAATCCCCATCAGCGTTTCTTCCGCTTTCACCAGATCATTTCGCTGATTATTCATAAAGGCATAGCGTTCGGACAGATTCTTAAAGTCCTCAATGGCATTCACATTCACATCTCCAAGCTTTCGAATCTCATCCTTAATAGCGGCAATCTGCTTCTTTAAGTCCGCCAGATCCTCATAAGCCTCATCCCTGAGGGGCAGGGCGGAATTGTAGGTCAGCTCATATTCCTCCCACATATAGTTGGTCTGAGCCTCTGCGCTTTCCTCCAAACGCTCCCGCTGGCTGTTGAGACGAAATGCCTCCTTGTCAAGACGGCTTCTGTGCTCGGAAAGCTCCTCACGCCTGGCAAAGAATTCTTTCTGTCCGTTTAAGAGGGCATCCCGTTTCTCTGTCAAATCCTTTGTGCGCTGTTCCAGTGTCCGGCTTCGAAGATTCAACTGCTCAATCTGTCCCGTAAGGGCCAAAATCCCCTCTTCCTTGGCCTTAATATCGTGACTTCCCTGTACTACTCCGGCTTTTAGTTCTTCCTCTTCCATGCGGAAGCGCTCCAGCTCCCGGTCGATTCGGGCTACATTTTCATTGACAAATTCCGCTTTCTGGGTGATGGCGGCAACCTCCAGGTGAATGCTTTCGCACTCCTGTGCGCTTTCTTCCTCCTGAGCGCGGATCTCCTCAAGCTCTTTCTGGGCTTTTAAGGTATCCGCCTCATGCTCCTGCTCCAATTCCTCAGAAGCTTTCAGCTCCTGACCGATGGCCGCACGGCTTTCTCCGATATCACGAAGCTGTTCCTCAAGCTGTCCCAGTTCAGCAGTCAATCCCTCGTAGCCGGACACCAGCTCCTCCAGCTTTTCCTTTGCCTGATTTGCGTTCAAGGTAACTGTATTTTGAAGAAGATACTGCTCCTGAAGACGATTGTTCAATTCCTCCGCCTCCTGACGCAGCCTGCGGCGGCGGTCCTTGGCTTCCTCGATCCGAAACCGGGCGGCATTCATTTCTTCCTCCAGACGCTTTACGTTTTCTTCCAGTTCCTCCAGCTCCCGGCGGCGTCCAAGAAGATTGCTGGAATTGCGGAAAGCTCCTCCTGTCATGGAACCTCCCGGACTTAAGTATTCGCCCTCCAGCGTTACAATATGTAGGGAATGCTTGTATTTTCGGGCGATTTTGATGGCTGCGTCTATGTTGCTCACCACCAGAACTCTTCCCAAAAGATACTGGACCACACCCTCATATTTTTTTTCTGCCTTTACCAGTGTGCTTGCAAGGCCGAGAGCCCCCGGCTCGTTTAAGGCTTCCTTTTTTGGAAAATTGTCACGTCCGCCCACGCTGGTCAGGGGCAGAAAGGTAGCACGTCCCAGCTTATTCTTTTTCAGATAGCCAATCAGCTCCTTGGCCGTAGTCTCATTGTCTGTGACAATATTTTGAATGTTGCCCCCAAGGGCCGTCTCAATGGCTGTCTCGTACTTTTGCTCTACCTTGATAATATCAGCCACAACGCCCAGAATCCCCGGCGTCTGATCCTTGCGCTCCATGACCTTGCGGATGCTGTTGCCATAGCCGTCATACCGCTCCGCCAGATTCCGCAGAGATTCAAGCTTGGAAGATTCCCTGTGAAATGCCGTCTGTCCGATCTCCAACTGTTCATTGAGCTTTCCCAGGGTCCGGCGGCAACCCTCGGCTTCCTCCTCCTTTTCCCTTTGGGCAGCTGTCAGATCCAAAATTCCCGCTTCAATCTCATAAAGCTTCTTCTGATATTCCTCATAAAGATTCTTCTGCTCCGCCTCGCCGCTTCTGGCCTCTAAAAGCTTCTTATTCAGCTCTGCCCTGCGTATCTGGGCCTGCTCCTGCATGGCATCGTACCGCTGAAGCCGTCCCTTGGTGGAAGCCCTCTCGTTTAAAAGGCCGATAATGGCATTTTTCCGCTGCTCTACCCGGCTGTTTAAGGCCTCTGTTTTCTTGCGGATTCCGTTTAAACGCTCCGTGGCCTCCTTGGAGCGTCCGGTAATCTCCTTAAGCTGGGCGTCAAGCTGCTTCTGTTCCTCGGTCAGCTTCTTTCTGGCTTCCTTTTTCTCCAATACATCTGTGCCGATGGCGGCCAGGCGTCCCTGCAGGTGCTCGTCATTGGCCCGGACAGAGTTAATCTGCTCCTTTAGAAGCTCAATCTGGCCCTCCAGCTGCTGGCGGCTTAAGCCTGCCTGAGAGAAGGATTCCTTTGTCTCATCCAGATCCGTATTTAACTGCTCCAGCTCTTCTTCAATCTTTGCATGCTCCAGTTTAATGGCTTCATAAGCTTTCGTAGTTTCCTCAAGTTCATTCTGAGCTGTCTCAGATTTTTTCTCAACCTCCGAAAGTTGCTCCTGAAGACGGGCTGTCTCTAAAAGAAACATATTCACATCATAAATCTTTAATGTCTCTTTTTTCTTCAGATATATTTTGGCTGTCTCCGACTGGCGTTCCAGGGGCCCAAGCTGCTTTTCCAGCTCAGAGAGAATATCGTTGATGCGCAGGATGTTCTGCTTCTCATCCTCCAGCTTCTTCTGGGCCGTATTCTTTCTCCGCTTAAACTTTACGATTCCGGTGGCTTCGTCAAAAAGCTCCCTGGATTCCTCCGGCTTGGAGCTTAAGATCCGGTCAATCTGCCCCTGCCCGATGATGGAATAGCCCTCTTTTCCAATACCCGTATCGTAAAACAGCTCGTTGATATCCTTAAGCCGGCAGGCCGTGCCGTTGATCAGGTACTCGCTCTCACCGGAACGGTACAGGCGCCGGGACACGGTCACTTCCTCATAGTCAATGGCAAGCTGGTGATCCCCGTTGTCCAGCGTAATGGCCACATAAGCATAGCTTAAGGGCCTGCGGCTCTCTGTGCCGGAAAAAATCACATCCTGCATGCTTCCGCCACGAAGCTGCTTTACCCTCTGTTCTCCCAAGACCCAGCGCACCGCATCCGCCACATTGCTCTTGCCGCTGCCGTTTGGGCCTACTATGCCTGTTATTCCGTTGTGAAAATCAAAAACAATCTTATTTGCAAAGGACTTAAAGCCCTGCACCTCAATACTTTTTAAATACATATTCTGCTCCGTCTATACTTCATTTTCAACTCATGCTCTTAGCTTAAATCTCTCTTTGTTTTGTGCCGCTCAATAAGGGCCCGGTAAGCCGCCTCCTGCTCCGCCGCTTTCTTTGTCCGGCCGCTTCCCGCTCCAATCACCTGATTACCCAGGCAGGCGTGAACCGTAAACCGCTTGTTGTGATCCGGTCCCTCCTCCCCAATCAGCACATAATGAAGAGGCTCTTGGGTCTCCCCCTGAATCTCCTCCTGGAGGATAGTCTTGCTATCAAAAAAGAGTTTTTTGTGCTCGATGTCATTTAATATAAAGTGATTCACAAATTCTTTTGCACTAGCAAAACCACCATCCAGATAAATGGCTCCCAAAAGGGCTTCCATGGCGTCTGAGGTGATGGAATCCCGTTCTCTGCCTCCTGTCAGATCCTCTCCCTTTCCAAGAAGCAAAAAAGAACCAAGTCCCAGTTCTCTGGCGCACAGGGCTAAGGTCTGCTCGCATACAATGCTTGCTCTGGTGCGGGTTGCCTCTCCCTCCGGCATCTTGGGATAGTTTTTAAACAAAAACTCACTGGTAATCAGCTCTAAAACAGCATCCCCTAAAAACTCCAGCCGCTCGTTATTCAAAAGCCTGTCCATATGGCGCTCATTGGCATAGGAGCTGTGGCACATGGCCTGCCTAAGAAGCTTTGGCTCCTTAAATCTATATCCTATCTTCTCCTCTAATTGTCCTAGCTTCATCGATACCTCCTATTAAAAGTTTCATCACTAGCTCTCACTCCTACATGAAATAAGCCGCCACAAGTAAACCACCGTCCTCCGGCAGTCTTGTGCTTGTGGCAGCTCATCTCTCTATAAACCTGGTGTAACATCTACACACCAGCCATTTTCCATGTTAGGCAGTAACTTTCTTAATTTGCTCAACCGCATCACCCACAGAAACGATCTTCTCTGCCTCTTCCTGAGGAATCTCAATGTCAAATTCCTCTTCAAGTCCCATGATAATCTGATACACATCCAAAGAGTCTGCTCCCAGATCGTCCGTAAATGTCGTATCCATGGTAATCTCTTCTTCATCCACATTTAGAACATCTGCAATGATTCCTTTCAGTTTCTCAAATTCCATACGCCTTATCCTTCCTCTCTTTTAATATTCTCTCTGATCTTATCATTAATCTGCTGCTCCTTAAAGGTGACACACTGGATAATGGAATTCTTTACTTCCTGTGCTTTTGAGCTTCCGTGTGTCTTTACAACAAGACCATTCAGACCCAACAGCGGCGCACCGCCATACTCCGAAGCATCAAAGGACTTTAAGGTTTCCTTCAATGCAGGCTTTACCAGAAGCGCTCCTATCTTACTGCGCAGGCTGGTCATCATGCCCTCCTTAATCTTCCCAATAAGAACGGATCCCATTCCCTCATAAAGCTTTAAAATCACATTGCCCACAAATGCCTCGCAGACAATCACGTCCGCCGCCCCTGCCGGAATGTCCCGTGCTTCAATACTGCCGATAAAATTGATATCCTTACATTCTTTCAGAAGAGGAAAGGTCTCTTTCACTAGTGCGTTGCCTTTCTCTTCCTCAGCACCGATATTTACAATGGCCACCCTGGGCTTTTTGATACCCACCACATGCTCCATATAGATGGAACCCATCTTGGCAAACTGTACCAGATGAGAGGGACGGGCATCCACATTGGCCCCGCAGTCAATCAAAAGGGAAACACCGTTCTTTGTTGGAATCAAAGGAGCCAAAGGCGGACGCTCCACACCCCTGATGCGTCCCACCAAAAGCTGGCCTCCTGCCAGAACAGCGCCGGAGCTTCCGGCTGATACAAAGGCATCCGCTTTTCCTTCCTTTACCATCTTCAAGGCTACTACAATAGAAGAATCCTTTTTCTTTCTGATAGCCGCTACCGGCGGCTCTGCCATCTCGATGATTTCCGCGGCATTTACTATCTCTATCTGCCCGTCTTTATAAGTATAAGCTTTCAGCTTCTCCCGAACCACATCCTCTTTTCCTACGAGAAACACCTTAATGTCCTCCCGCAGGCTCACGGCCTCCACTACGCCTTTCACAATCTCATCTGGCGCATTGTCGCCGCCCATTGCGTCCACCGCAATTTGAATCATTTCCTGCATGTAACTTCTTTCCTCCTAATTCCGGCGCTGTCTTAAGCGCCGTATGGGGCTGCTGTTAAAACAATCCGGTCCACATCCCCCACATCTTTCATGGAGGTTCTTTATCATCATACTAAATATTAATTAAGAAATCAACCTTATTTCGATATAATTAGCACAACTTTAAATCCTCCGTATTCGCTGTGGTCTATTAAAACGCTTCCATTGTGTCCCTTTATAATCTGTTTCACAATAAGCAGGCCCAGGCCATGCCGCTGTTCGGCCGTGTTTCTGTCGCAAACCATATAGTGAGGGGTGTGGTTCAGCCTGTCAATCTGTTCGTCGGAAGCTCCCATGCCGCTGTCCTCAATGCAAATCCTGCAGACATTGTCATCATCTTCAACGGAGGCATAGATCACACATCCGTTTTCATTGTGGCTTATGCTGTTCTGAATAAGGTTGGATATTGCACGCTTCAGCAGATCCTTATCGGCGTTGATGTGGCAGACGGACAGGGTATCTGCGGTTTTCCATTCAAAGGAAAATCTGTCATCCAAATTCAGATTCATATAATCCACAACCACCTGCCGGACAATGGATACCGCATTTTCCCGTTTCATTGTCAGGGGCTGCATATCATATTCAAGCTTGGAAGCAAGGTTCAGGTCGCTTATCAAATCTTTCATCCGTTTGCTTTGCTTAACAATGACAGCGGCTTTTCTGCACTGGTCCTCCGTAAGATTTTTTGAATTTTCCAACTGCCCGGCGTAGCCCATAATCATTGACAGGGGCGTTCTGATATCATGGGAAACGCCCGCTATCCAGTTTGCCCTTGCGGTTTCCTTTCTTCGAAGCTGCTCGGCCTGTATTTGCAGTATTTCAGATGTTTTATTAATTTTTTCCGCCAATTCACAAAATATGCCTTTTTCTTTTATACAAACAGGGCAGCCCCTTGACAAGTCCTGTATTCCATCCGTTATGGGACCAATGGAACGCAGCAATTTTGAATTGGCAGCAGCGTATATGAGAAAAATTATCACAAGATTGACAGCCAAAATAATCACTGTATTCCTGGGTAAATTTGCAATAAAGCTATAATCCCAGCTTGCCCTTGTATGCTTCCAAAACCGGTCTCTTGGATAGCCCACTACCAGCAATCCGCTTTGGGCTTCTCCTGTAAAAGTAGGATATCCGTCCACATAGCCACGTACCAGCCTTGCTATATCCGATAAGGTATATTGCATGGGAATACTGTCAGGCAGATTGTCTGTCTGCCATAAAACCTGCCTTGTATCATTGTCAATAAGGATCGCCCAGGCATTTTCTTCTTTTAATTTGGCTGCCGCCTGGTCTGATATGGAATATCCCTCCTCGGTAAGCTCCAGCGAGTCTGCCGTCCTGTCCGCCATATCCCACGGAGAAAATGCCGACGTATTTCTTACAAAGACAAATGCGAAAAAGAGAACATTCAAAATTACAAGAATGAGGATGCTTAATGTCATGATCCCCACAAAGCGGCGTATTAGTTTGGGAATGCTTTTCATGCTATTTCCTTTCTACAATTAACTTATAACCCAGTCCCTTGACCGTAACCAGGGAAATGGGCCTGGAGGGATTCTGCTCTATTTTTTCTCTGATGCGGCGTATATGGGCCATTAAGGAGTTTTCATATCCAAAGGGATTGATGCCCCATGCCGCTTCACACAATGCATCAATTGTCACAATGCGCCCCGCATTGCGGTATAAGACGGACAGCAGATTGTGTTCCTTTGCCGTCAGGGGGATATGTTCCTGATTTTTTATAACCTCGGCACGTGAAAAATCAATCTGACTGTCATGTAAGTGTACAAGAGGATTTTCATCCTTGTAGCTTCTGCGCAAAATCGCCATAACACGGAACAAAAGCTCTTTTGGCAAAAAGGGTTTTACAATATAATCATCAGCCCCTATGCCAAAGCCCTTGAATTTATCATGTTCTTCCCCGCAGGCAGTAAGAAAAAGAATGGGGTAATCGCTGTCTTTCTTTAACTGTTCCATTAAGTTAAACCCGCTTCCGTCCGGCAGCATTACATCAAGTATTGCTAAGTCCGGCCAGGATTTTTCAGCTTTCGCTATAGCTTCTTTTACACTTTTTGCTGTTTTGATATTTTGGAATCCATATTCGGACAGAATGGACACAACCATATCCAAAAGCTCCTGCTCATCATCAACCAGCAAGATACATTTATTCAGCAGATAGTCGTTGTTCATAGTGCAGTCTCCTTTCACAGCTACATCATACCATATTATTGTTTGTTTTTTCGGGATTTTGGAAAATGTAAGGCAAATGTAAGGTAAAGAGAATGTTGCCGCAAGGTTGAATTGGTATTATGCAGGTATGAAACACCACAAGGGTATACCTTTATGTCCAAAAAACATGGACGTAATCAATGAAACACCACAAGGGTATACCTTTATGTCCAAAAAACATGGACAAAAATATTGAAGGAGGATATTTATATGGATTACATGATCAGAACAAAACAGCTTACCAAAAAATACAAATCCTTTACGGCTGTATCCGGCGTTTCGCTGAACATCCGCAGGGGCAGTATATACGGCTTTCTTGGTCCCAATGGAGCGGGGAAATCTACTACGATGAAAATGCTCTTAGGGCTGACCGCCCCCACAAAAGGCAGCTTTACAATCGATGGGAGGCAGTTTCCCAATGACCGTCTTTCTATTTTAAAAGAAGTGGGTTCCTTTATTGAATCCCCCTCTTTTTACGCTAATCTGACAGGGGAAGAAAACCTTGACATTATCCGCCGTATTTTAGGGCTTCCAAAGCGGTCTGTTGCGGATGCACTGGAGCTTGTGGGACTGACCGAATTCGGCGGGCGTCTTGCGAAAAAATATTCGCTCGGTATGAAGCAGCGGTTAGGACTTGCCGGAGCAATGCTCGGCAGACCGCCTGTTTTGATTTTAGATGAGCCTACCAATGGACTTGATCCCTCCGGTATCCATGAAATACGGAATTTGATCAAATCGCTGCCTGACCTTTACGATTGTACGGTTCTTATTTCTTCCCATATGCTGTCTGAAATCGAGTTAATGGCAGACGACATAGGAATACTCAATCACGGCCGCCTGCTGTTTGAGGGCAGTCTGGACGAATTACGGCAGAATGCATTACAGGCCGGATTCGCCGGGGATCATTTGGAAGATATGTTCCTGTCTATGATTGAGGAAGACAATGCCATCCGAAAGCGGAGGGCAAAGCTATGAGAACATTTGCCATTGAACTTAGAAAGGAAAAACGAACAGGCATTATTCCGCTTATGCTTGCTGTGGGAGTTTTGGGCGCAGCATACGCCTTTATCAATTTCACCGTGCGAAAAGACACCCTTTTCAATCTGCCGTTAGCTCCTATGGATGTGCTGCTGACGCAGGTTTACGGTATGATTATGATTCTGAATATGTTCGGTATCATAGTTGCCGCCTGTATGATTTATAATATGGAATTTAAGGGCAGCGCTGTTAAAAAAATGTATATGCTCCCTATGAGCGTTCCCGGTATGTACTTTTGCAAATTTCTGATTTTAACCATAATGCTCTTCATTGCAATAGGCTTTCAGTATTTGGCCCTTGCAAATATCGGACTGACAGATTTGCCCCAGGGCGCATTTCAGTTGAAAACGCTGCTGTCTTTTGCCGGATATTCATTTATAACGTCTATGCCCGTATTGGCTTTTATGATTTACGTATCGTCCGGCTCCCCCAATATGTGGGTGCCCCTTGGCATAGGGGTTGCGGGATTTTTAAGCGGTATGGCTCTGGCTCCTTCAAACAGCCTTTGGCTATGCGTACACCCTTTTGTGGTTATGCTAAAGCCTGCTGTTGCAATGAGCGCACAGCCGGATATTACAGTTGTAATTTTTTCTCTGATGGAAACGGTCCTTTTCCTTTTCACCGGATTATGGGCTGCTAGAAAGCGTTTCGAATAAGGAGGTACACTATCTATGAGCTTTTTAGAATTACTTAAAATTGAGTTTATAAAAGTAAAACGAGGCAAAATAATACCCCTGATTTTCATAGCCCCGCTGTTCGTAGTGACTTCCGGTGTGGCCAATCTGCACAGCTATTTTTCACCGGAATATACAAACCCGTGGGCGGCTATGTTTATTCAGAGCGCATTAGTTTATGCCTATTATCTGCTTCCCTTCAGTATGATTGTTGTCTGTGTGATGATTGCGGGACGTGAAACGGGGAGCAACGGAATCCTGAAAATGTTAGCCCTGCCTGTCAGCCGCCAGGCCCTTTCAGCCGCAAAATTCTGTGTACTGCTTTTTTATCTGCTTATGGAAATGACCGTATTTCTTATTGTCTTTGTGATAACCGGATTGATTGCAGTAAAAAACACGGGAATTACGGAAGCGCTGCCAATCCTGTATTTACTGAAATGGTGCACATGCTTGTTCCTTACCATGCTTCCCGGTGCAGCGGCAATGTGGGCGATTACGGTACTGTTTGAAAAACCATTGCTGTCCGTGGGCCTGAATCTGCTTCTTATTATTCCCGGCGTATTAATGGCTAACACGCCCCTTTGGATTGTCTACCCTTACTGCTATAGCGGCTATTTGGTTTCCTGCTCTTTACATGACTTCACAGCAGAGGGCGCAGGCGCCGGTTTTCATTTATTCCCGTTTTTACCATGTGCAATTCTAATTTTTGCACTGGCGCTTACAGCGGCGGTAACAGGTTTTGGAAAAAAAGAAATGCGGTAAGATGAAAGGGCTGCCATCCGGTCATCCGGGGCAGCCCTTTCTTATCCTGGCATAGTGTTCGAAAAATAACCTTATTTTCGAACATATACTAATCTTCTTTCATTTAAACTCCGTTTTTCAGGCGGAACCTCTTTGTCTGCTCCTGCAAGAGACGTACCTGCTCAAAGAGCTCATTGCTCACTGCCGCCGACTCCTCACTGCTTGCCGAGTTGGTCTGAACTACGGAAGAAATCTGGCCAATACCATCCGTTACCTGAGAAATGGAATCTGCCTCCCGCTCTACCGCTTTCGCAATACCGCCAATGGCATCCCCGGACTGCATCACAAGCTTCAATGTCTTGTTCAGGGTTTCGGAAACTTCTCCTACGATCCTGCTTCCCCGGTCTACTGCCTGAATGGAATTCTCAATCATCTCCTTGGTGGCCTTAGCCGCCTGATCGGACTGGGTAGCCAGACTGCGCACCTCACTGGATACTACGGCAAAGCCCTTTCCTGCCGCTCCTGCCCGGGCTGCTTCCACTGCCGCATTCAGAGCCAAAATATTGGTCTGGAACGCTATATTTTCAATCGTAGCTATAATCTTGCCGATCTCCTGGGACGCAGCGGAAATATCATTCATAGCCGCTACCATCTCTTCCATCTGCTGGCTGCTGACCGTCACCTGCTCTCCCGTAAGCCGGGCATTTTCCTGGGCATCAAAGGCTGCCTTAACATTTCCGGAAGCGCTCTTAGACAACTCCTCCAGAGTAGCATAAAGCTCTTCCACCGCACTTGCCTGCTGTGTAGCTCCCTGGGCCAGGGCCTGAGCGCCGCTGGAAAGCTGTGCCG
The DNA here is from genome assembly GCA_910574255.1 of Clostridia bacterium. GTDB lineage: Bacteria > Bacillota > Clostridia > Lachnospirales > Lachnospiraceae > Laedolimicola. Next base: position 1,593 of record CAJTAK010000019.1, on the reverse strand, counting down.
CATCTCCGGATACCTTCTGCTCTGCCTGATTGATATTGAAGAGAGCCGATGACATGGTAGTCGTAAAGCTGGAAAGGGATTCCTCAATGGAGCGGAAATCGCCGATGTAAGGCTCCGAAACCTGAACATCAAAGTTCCCTGCAGACAACTGGCTCATCATGCGGTTAATATCATTCACATAACTGCTGATCCGTCCCATGGAACGCTCCAGTGTCTCCGCCAACTCGCCCAGCTCATCCTTTGCATGATAATCTATCTCCAAGTCAAGAAGACCCTCCTGAAGAGGTTTACTCTTGTTCGTAATCAAAACAAGGGGTTTTATAATCTTTCCAAGCACATAGAACACTAAGCTTAAGAGGGCAATCAGTGAAATGGAAAGTCCTATAATGGAGGTTGCGTGCATCATCACAAGGGTTTGCTCCATCTGTTCCTTGCTTTCCTCGTTCAGCGCCGTTCCCCTCTCTACCACCTCATCCAAAATTCCTACCAATGTAGTTAAATTGGATTGAATGGTTTCCTGATAATAAGCCTGTGCCTGCTGCGGATTCGTCTCCAAAAGCTCTAATACATATGTAGCCGACTCATGCAGCTCTTTGTGCAGGGGCTCCAGCTGTGATCGCAGAGCGATGATCTCTTTATCTTCCGTGCCTGCATCTCCATAAAGCCACTGACCCAGAACACAGGTAGTGGGATCGATGCTCCCGGTAAATTCTGTTCCTGCATACAATGCGTTGCTTAGGTTACTGGACCACTTATAGTGTGCCGTTTCCGCTCTCTGGGCTTTGTCAAGCAAAGCGTTCGCCTGAGCGCTGGCAGTCTGAGTGCGATCAACACGGAGAATGTTCACCGTCATCATTACACTGAACAGGAGTACGGCGACAAGTGCACAGATCACCCGGATTCCTACCATCATTTTGATGCTTTTGCGCATGAGTATGTACCTTCCTTTTTTGTATTCTTTGCGATAAAATATTATAGAAATACTATCTTGGCTCAACAAGAGCTCACCCAATGGCTCTTGTCAATTGAGCGTATGAGTATAGTGTAACATAGAACCGGATCCTTTTTCAACATTTTCTTCTTATAATTATTAGAAATAACTATCATTCGTTACCGTTCACTCCCATGGTGTTCACAGTAACGAATCCGGCCTATTTAAAGTTGCCTTGCGGCAAGAGGCCTGATTCCGACCCCGGTACTGTTCTGGCCTGTGACCGTGCAGCGCAGTGCACGGTCCAGGAGTGAACCAATGTCATTAAGTTAAGCTGATTGAAAAAATCTTATCCTATGGTCTAACTCAAATTTATCAATAAATTTCTCAAAAAGTGGTTGACACAGAGCCTAAAATGTGCGGCCGCTCTCGTTGCTGATTATATTTTAAGAGGCGGCGAGAGCGGCCCTTGAAATTGAAGACAAAACTATTATTTCAATTTCAAGGAGATACTTATATGTCATTTCCTCAAAAGGTCAAGTCCACTCTTTGGGCGATCGTGGACAACATGGCCTGCAACACTGCCTGCTTCGTTAAAAAACCAAAAAAGGACTTTACCCGTAACCGTAAGCTGGGCTTTGCTCAACTCATCCGTTTCTTTC
>CAJTAK010000018.1 GCA_910574255.1 Clostridia bacterium | reverse complement strand
GTTTTTTGATTTTACCAACTGTCGGGTCAGTAATAATCTAAATTTACTTGAGGTATTCTTTTGAGTCAATTCCCTTTACTCTTTAAAGTATACAGGAAGCTCCTAAATACATTTTATTTATAGCCATAAACATCTCTTTCAATTATTTTCCCATCATTACTGTTTATATAATATCTTCTCCCATAAAAATCTGAAACAATAATTATGTTATCTGCCATCACTTAAAAGCTCTGTTTCCCCCTGGATTCAAGTTCATTATACTATACCCATTATTATTTGAGAATAACTAAGTCAAACACCTTTCCTGTTAAGCTTCTCCCAGCGGCAAACCAGCCTGATGCATATACCAAACAAGAACAGAAATTGACAAGTACAAATTTACCCCTTTCTGTAATTGCACTTCTTACAAAAACAGACTATAATTACAAGAAAAGCTACAAATTCTATGTAGATGAAAATTGCAACATGAAAGAAACTATTTCCTACAGAAAGGTGCTGATTATTATGGCAGCTATTCCAAGTATGGACAGCCGTCTCTATTATGCAATCCGAGATTCTCTGGGACGTTGGCCTGTGAATCTCTATGATTTGAAAAAGGTAAAAACGTTGGAGGACTTCTCCTGTCCTGTTCACCTTTCCATGGAACGCTCCTGCAAAGATGAAACGCCCGGTGACTTCTCCGCCATAGGAGAAATGGCCAATCTCCACACGCTGATTTTTGACAATCCCCATTCCCGGAGTTTTCCACCCGTGACCGTTCATGATTTTTCATTCCTGTGCCAGTGCAAAAAACTGAAAAAACTGGATATGCGTCAGACAAACTTTACGGATTGTTCCCTTCTACTCCAATTGCCCTCCTTAAAGCAGGTTTTTCTGCCCTTGAAAAATCAACTGATCAACACAGAACAATTGGACGAACTGGCAAGCCGGTCTGTCAAGATCGAATTCCTGTCTCCGAATGTGGCTCTGATGGCTCGCATGCGGGTGCAGGGCCATGATGTGTTAAAGTCTGTTGTTGAGGAAATCAAGCGGCTTAGTGCCGCTGACTGTTACATTCTAAAAATCCGGCAGGACCTTAAGCCCGGACTATTTGACAGCAAATTCGGCGGTCTTCCTTATTGGGATCTGTCCATGTCCTATCCCACAGACCAGACAGGAAATAAGTTGATTTTGCTGGCACAAATTAATTTTGACCAATATCCTGTTGAGGAACCATTGCCCCAGGGCGGAATGCTTCAATTCTTTGCCGGCCAGGACTACTTCCCGGTTTTTCAGTCTGTGGCAGTAACACTTGAGAAAGGGATTTCCTATATTGGCCCGGAGCATTGCCTGTTTGACGATATTTTTACTCAGGCATGGAAAAATGTTACGGGGGAAGCTCTAAAAAGAGGGGAGGATTTCAGGGATATCCTGGAAGAAGAGGCACAAAGCGATTTATATGAGCAGCTAAGCCCTGTGGGACACCATCTGCTGGGCTGGCCTTATTTTACCCAGTATGATCCACGCCCCCAGAACAATTTCTATGATACTCTGCTGTTTCAGATGGATTCTGATTCTACAGAGGATCAAGAATATGTTATGTGGGGCGATAATGGCGTAGGGAACTTTTTTATCAATGGGGAGGATTTGAAAAAACGGGACTTTTCCAATGTTTTCTACACCTGGGACTGCTTTTAGGTTATGCATCCTCCGGTCTGACAGCACGATCAGCCGGATTACAGACAAGGAAGGCAAGAACCTGTAAAAATGACCGAAAGGGGCAGGTCTTATTGACATGCCCGAAAATTTCTGTATACTGCAGATAAGGGCAGAAAGCCGCAAACGGCAACCGCCCTTAAGTAACTATTCACATATCTTATATCAGTTTTTTGAGTTTACACAAAACTTGAAACGGTCTCTTTAAAGCACCTGTCAGCATCTGTCATGCTGCTTTGGTGAAATTTTTATAGATAATCTCCATATTGATTAATTCGATGTAACTGTTCGTCACGAGGGATATCAGACCAACGAGAACTTATATTGTTTGCACGCAAATTTCTAGCAACTTCTTCACCAACGATTGCAAGCGTTTTCAAGTAATTCCCATCTGAAACATTTTGTCCGTCAGGATTTCTTTTCCAACCCACAAAATATATTTTGTTCGCTTCAGGCACATTCCTCGCTCTGCTAATTATACCTATCATATCAGCAACGGCAGGAGTCCTAGTATGGTGCATTGGAATACAATTATCAAATTGTTCAAAAAAGCTATGTGGGAAAAATCTATTAGCTCCATTAGCACTAAACCCTAAATAATTTGCCAATACTCTGTAATACTCCAGCATAAGATAATTAGGCGCTTGAAAATCTGCACCTATTTCAACACAAATAGTATGTGGGTTATCTTCTATAGTTGTCATATATAGTTGATGATTTGTTATGCCTATAATAAAAATGCAAGAGAACTCGTGCCTGTTATAAGCCGTAATAAACACTGTAGAATTAACATTATTCGTAATCATATCATCATGTAAATTTCGTAAATGTTCCATAATTAACTTGTATGATGTTTACAGAAGCAAAAACATCTACTTTCCTTTCTTTTTAATATCGTGGTTCAATACAACTCAGATACTATGGACTTTTGATTTTTCCTTGTAGCTTTGACTAATCAGCAAGAGTGTATTACTACTACCTTTATCTGAAATGTATTTCAGATACTTCATTGGAAAAAATCCTGGGTTCATTACAACATATAGCATTACTTAGTCCACCCTATCTGCATTATTCTATTATCAGCTTCATCTCAATAGTTAAGTTCTTACATCTTTTTAGCTTCATCTCTTACATTTTTACATTTAATCGCTAAATAAATTAATAGAGAAATAATAATATTTGCCAAAAATAACACACAAAAATATTTTATGAATAGAATAAAACACATTTTAAATTCTACATTATCCTTTACAAAAACAGATACTGGAGCAATCAGCGAAAAAATAAAAGCAACAATAAACCCATACACAAAAAACAGATATAAAGTGGAGCCTTTAGGCTTACATAGGCCATGCTTTATATAACCTGCAGTTGCCCACATACCTCCTACCGTCATTGCTATAAACTCACCTATAACCGAAGTTATGTACATATTAAAAACGAATAGCTGTATCATAATTGATGCAATCAAAATAATATATGTAACTATAAATGCAGGACTTTCAGCCCTTTGTCTTTTTCTATGCTCTTCATTATCTTTACAAATAAACATCTTAGTTAACCATTCCTTTCGTTTCTCTCATACAAAAATAGTCGTAAAATCTTTTTCCACATGAGTCTCCACTTCTACACCTTTTAACTAAAGGTATAAATAATAATAGTAATGAAAATAATTTAAACTTTGAAATTCTCATATCGCAACATACTAATTATAAATGAGCATTGACTCAGTATTTTCCTCTCTTATTCTACTGCTGACAAATAAGTATATTACTATGCTAAAATGCATACTCTAAAAATATCAAAATCTGTAAGTGTATTTACTGTTCTCCTAAAAACTAATTATTACATCTTATTCTTTAATATCTTTTATAAAATGATTTCTACTATCCAATTCTATCAATTCATCTGCCTGATTAATCAAAAGCTTATCATGAGATACTATTATAATTATTTTATTTTCTTTGATATAATCAATAAATTCTAGCAGCTTACGAGTACTCTCAAAATCCAATGATGCAGTTGGTTCATCCAAAATAATAACTTCTGCATCTTTTAAAAACACTCTGATTAATGAAAGTTTATATTTTTCTCCTCCTGATAACGGCACCTCTTCATCAAGTATAGTATGTAACCCCTGAGGTAACATTGCAATTTTATCTACCATGCCAAAATGAGATAGCAGCTTTTCAAGTTGTATTTGATTTATATTTTTTTCATAAGGCACTATATTTTTGTATATCGTGTCTGTAAAAAAGGTGGGAAATTGCTCGGCAATACCAATAGACTCATAGAGTAGATACTCAATATTTAAGCTGAGAAGATCCGTATCGTTATAATATACCTTTCCCTCCATATTTTCAGAATAAAAGCCAACCAAAATATCTATAAGCGTACTTTTTCCACCCCCGTTTTCTCCTGTAATTACATATATTTTATTTTTCACAAAACTATGAGTAAAATTTTTAATCAACTCACTATCATCATAAGAAAAAGTGCAATCTGACATGCTAATTTTATTTATGGATTCTAATTTTTTTGTACCATTAACATAAGGTTTACTATTTAATATCGCTATTATTCTATCATACGAAACTTGTGCATCCTGAATTGACTTCCCTAATCCAAAATAATATTTAATGGCTCCAAGCATTATTGAAAAATACGTTGACATCATTGTATATTCCCCGACTGTCATCTCATGGTTAATAACCTTTATTCCGCCTATTATATAAAGTACGACTTGGGCCAATACAGTAATAATTTGCTCTGCACCGGTATATAAATATGAAATTGCTTGATAATTAAGTGATGAATTTATATAGTTTTCAAATTTATGGTCCATTCTATTTATAAATGTATTCCGTAAGCCAAAATACCTTATAAATCGAATATGTGATAATTGTTCGAGCATTGATGCATATAAATTAGCATTTTGTTCTTTTAACTTTTCATTTTTAATATAAACTTTTTTCTTAATATACTCGTAAAAAAGATAATACATTAATATAAATAGCACCAATAAAATTGCAATTGTATTACTAAATCTAAATAGTATTATTACCGAAAATAATGCCTTTAAAAAATTTACAATTATATTTTGAATAGTTCCTAATGAAAAATTAATAATAATTATAGTATCATTATTTAAACGTTGTGTCAAATATCCTACGTTTATCTTTTGCATAACTGGAGATGTTATTTTCTGAATATGCAATATAACATACCTAATTATTTTAAATTTTGCCTGTTCAGTTATATACACATTCATCCGATTTAAAAAAAAACCAAAAAATATATTTAAAATACCAACACTAATTATAATCCCACAATATATAAATAGCTTTCTAACGGACCCACCACCTATCAAAAAGTCAATAAAGTGGCCCGATAAATATGGCGAAACAACCCCTAAAGCCACTGCAACAAAATTAACCAGTATTAGAAAGATCATTAATTTATATAATTCTTTAATTTGCTGCAATACAAATCTTATTATTTTTATCATTCTATTTTCATTTCCCTTTGATATAATTCCTTAAAACCAATGCAATCAAAATATTTATTTCTAAACCAGAATTCCTTTTCATATCTCTTATTATTTGCAGGGTTCATCATATCTTTTCTTAGCGCTATATACGCTTCCTCTTGTCTCAATGAAAAATCAAACTGACTATTCTTGATTTTGTTTAATATCTTTTTACTCTCTGCCCAAATAATACTATTATAAACAGCTTCATTTATCATTTCCTTTTCTTGTAAGGATATATTTGATATAACGGAAGTCCCTAATATTTCCATTACAAATTGTAAATAGTCAGCAACCATTTTGTTTCCATTTCCAGAAGAAACATTAATACATATCCCTATTTTTCCTATTAATTGAAAAATATGTGTCCAATATGTAATTCTATCTATTATTTTTTTCATATTACTTGGCACTTGCCACAAATAAACTGGTGACGCAAAAATAATAATTTGACTATTTATCATACGATTTTTTAAAATATTCATATCATCTCTAATAGTACATTTTCCACACACAAAACATTTACAGCAGCCTTGACATTCCCTAATGTTAACATCACAAGCAGTAAATATGTCTTCATCAATTTCTAATTGCTCTTTTAAACTATCAAGTAGTTTTAATGTAAAATCTTTTGTTCTTGACTGCTGACGATAGCTACCTATATATACAAATGCATTCATCTTCCTGTTCCTTTCACCTTAATGGTTTTTTTCACTTTTATATATTTCTTTTAGCCAAATAATCTATGGTTTGGTTTTTTCATAGAAAATAAAATACGTCCATATAAATGAAATTCTTTGTGTTGTATTTATACATTTGCGGCCCATTTGTATTATAGGGAATTTATCCACAAATTAAAATAAACTTTCCAACCAACATCTACCATAAATTACTTATTGTTATATAAATCTAGAGCCAATAAAGATGGTAATTTAGGATCTAATAATCTTAAAAAAGTATAAGCGACTCCAGAGGTTCCAATCATAAAAGATTCAAATGAATAGTCTGTTTTTTCATAAAATTTGATATCATTGATTTGATCGAACCACTTTCTAAACATCTCTTTATCTGTAACACCACGAATTTTTAAAATCATGTCAATATTCCCATATTTACCATGACATAGACACATATTGTCCATTTGAATTAGGGAATCTATTTCTTCACCAATTATCTCTTGTATATCTTTAAATTGCATCTGAGGTACCTCTTTCTGAATCAGATAATGCGAAAGGCAAACTCCAACATCTCCTCGGCACCATCCTCGACTAATGCATTCACCTTTTAATTGATTTTCCTTATCTACTAGCTTAGTTAATAAATTAAAGCATTTATCATTTTGGGTAACTCTATATAATGCAGCCAAAGTAATACAAACCCCTGAAATACCATGAGCAAATCCATACTGAAATTTTTCAATATTATTCTCTACTGCCACACAATATCTAGATGATATCCTAACTAACCACTCCTTAGAAATTATATCATCACATTCAATATTGTGGACTAATTTACACACAACATATAATGTACCTGAACCTCCAGATAAGAAGTCCAATGCATTTTCACTTTCAAAATTATATTCATTTATCACTTGAACGATTCTGTCCATCTCCATGCCATATGTTTTTTTATAATATGACGTTTGATACAACATATATAGATTTGCACATAAATAAAGCACGCTCCCATCCCCGGTGAAAATAGAATGATCACTAATATTTTTTTTATTTCTATTTTCTAAAGTTGAATACATTAATTTAAATAATCCTTGTGCCATTTCCGAAACTACAGTATCACCAAAAACTTTTCCATAGACTGCCAAATACCAAATCAGACCACCATAATTATATAAGTCTATATTAATATTTACGGGCAAAAAACCTTTTCCTTTCATAATAGGCATAACTATCCCATATGATCCATCTGATATTTTATATATCTTTTTTTTCAAAAATTCAGTATAATTTTTAAGCAATTCGATAATATCTTTTTTTTCATAGTATCCACAATGCTTTACTTTACCATTTGTTGATACTCTATCACCTGGCCCATATAAATACAAAAATGATATTTTAATTAATTCTATTTGATCTTCTAAATTGTTTTCATCGATTCTTAGTAATTTATTTATTATCGTTTCTCTTGGGGATTCCAAAAAATAATTTTCACATACAATATCGTCGCCTGAATAAAGATGTCTTTCATCAAGCTGGCTTGAAAATAAAGGAATATATCCTTTTTTTAAATTTTCTATTTCATTCATAACACGTAAATACCCAAAAGATGTCTTAGTAAACTTATTTAACAAAATCTCAAATACGCCATTATATCTTTCTATTGATGTGGTATTATTGGGATGAATACTAGCATATAAAAATCGTGAATACACTGCTGTAGGTCTTAATAATTGTCGGATTTGAATACTATTGTTTTCTAAGGACTTAATGATTGAAACAAATTTTTGACGATTATTAAAGAAACATTTCATCGTTTTTAGAAATCCAAGTATAACATCTTTCTCTACGAGTTCAGGTGATATCTCCCTTCCATTACATTTAACAATATTATTTACGGGTTTAAATTGAGTATGGACTCTTTTGTATACCCATCCCTCTTGACTATCTTCTTGAATAGAAAATGCATAATTTTTTTCTGATACTTGTTCTCCTGTAAAAATAGCACTGAAATTTAAATCTATAAAACTGTCTTCAGGCGATAATGGCAAAATATTCGTAGCCAGTACTGATTCACTTAACAACTTATAATAAAATGAATAATCCCTATCTCCTCGGACTCCTTTCGTTATACTTTCCAAATCTATAAAAATCGGAAACTCACCATATGCAATGACGTTTTCAAAATGCATATCAGTTGATGATAACATATAAAATACTGCCAAATAAACACCTATTCTTTTATAATAATTATATACTTGTTCAATATTCTCACACTCACAATACTCTATAAACTCTTGCCAAGAATGATTTTTGTAAGATAAAAACAAGGGTATTTTACACTGAAGTATATTTCTGTCGCACTCATGTAATTCATCTAAAATTTTTTTTAGTACTTCATCTATTGCTAAATTTCTTGGTTTATACACTAATGTCCCATTCTCAAACTTTACTATAGAAACTGATTTCCCAAAATGATTATCCCCTTTGGAAACTGATATACTGGTTATTTTTCCAAATTTTCTCCCAAATATGTCTTCTATTGAGTCAGCATCATAACTATAATTTTTAATAATTTCTTCCACTAGATTAATATAATCTTTCAACTTTCTACCTTCTCTTTGAAACAAGATTGGGTATGTCCTAACCATAGCCTCGAAAAGAGTATTATTATACATTTCTTCAAACTGTAATACTCTTTCATTATGATTTTTCCCCGTTAGTCTCCCGTTCTCTTTTTCTGAATCAAAGAAAGTTGTTACTGTACCTAGTATATCTTTATAAACAATTTGATCAATAACATCTTTCTGTTCCTCAACTAAAAGATCGTAATTTTTCTCAGTGCAAAAATCTATAAATTTACTCCATCTATCTTGCGGAACAATGTGTTTAATTATTTCGTTTTTTATAAAATCATATAATGGCTGTTGTTTCATACTCTTCCCTTTCAGTTATTTTGTATAACATTATTTTATAATTTGGGGTTTAAGCTATTTTTCTCAGGCATAACTAACTAAATCTTGGATTAAATAGCAGTCTTTGATTTTATGCGAGTTACGATGTTTCGTACTAAACATAATAAAATACCAATCACCTTATCCGCCCACAGAGGGTAACTCGAAATTCACTTATACTTCCATTCCTACACTGTGTAATTTTTCCTCCAAATATTAGTACATCTTCATCAATATTGATAAGATTCTCCAGTATTTTATATTACTCTCTGACTACAAACCATAAATGCTCATAATGACCAGAATGATTTCTGCTCCTAATAGCACACTTCAATTTTGTATCGGAATAAATACATGAGCAAGAGCATGTGCTATACCCATCTGGTTTGGTGACTCATTTTCAACGCAAGCACAGAAAATCTGAAATTTGCTTGGTAATATAATGTTGAAAAACTACCTTCTGGAACCACTCTACTACCTCTGGATGTCGCATAAACGATAATCTCATGCCCTTAAAATCATTGCTAGTGCATGTGGTGGTATCTTGTATAACAAGCACCGATTTTACATATAATGAAAAAAGCAACTATTTATTGGCAGACAACATATAATAGAGACAACCTCACATCGTCGATCAATCCAAAGTTTTACATTTATCCTTGATTAATACAATATACTGCATTACATACCAATTGTCTCACAAGATAATTGCTTTTTGTGCATAAAATTCCGTCATCACATAACGCACAATAAATGAAACAAGTTCAAGATTGGATTTTTTCTACTATATAAATTATCCAATAGAGGTGGCAAGATAAAAAATCCTGTTTTGGTTCTGTTCCAGTACATACAAAATAAAACTGGCAAAACTGCATCTATTCAAGGATTGCGCCATTATACACTGGTTAACCAGTTTTGATATACCCTCAATTTTACTCCAAATTTTAAAACCATGATGATATCTATGCATAAAAGGACCAGCTGTGATTTCAGGTTTGCAAAAATCAACTACAAGGACAGTCTGGCAGTAACATTTATAAAAGCAGCCCTAATAAAAAGCATTAAGATATTTTGTGGCAATAGCAAACAAAAACATATGTGCAGAAAACGGATTAAATCTATCGACTTTGTTACCAGTATGGTTAATATCAGAAAACATATGTTTTCGGCAGTAGGATCAATAAAAGTAACAAAGTGATATCTATATAACAAGGTAGGCAAAATATAAATTCTAGATTGAATTTTTCACATTCTAATCTAACTTGCTTTATATATTTTAGTATTTATTTTTTTAGCTTATAATTGCCTTAACAGCAAATCGACTCTTCAACACTAACCGTAATCATACAACTTACGGTTGCTGTCATACTTATACTGAAAGGTATAGTAAGCCACGTCGATGTGGCGTTATCACCATTCTCATCATTCCCACCAATTTTTGCTATTTCGTTCAAATCCTCAATATCATAATTTCCCATTTTACATTTAACCTCCAAATATACTTTCTGCCTACCATGTCATACAGATATTGTAAAAAATATATATCTCAGACTTCGAATTTGATTTCACTACCTACTCACCAGGTGCATAGTTAAAATCTATGTACGAAGTTTGAGTATCTTAAGAATATTTCAAAATATATATATGTTTTAAAAATTTACTTGTTGTATAATACTTTTACATTAATATTCCCATTGTTGTCTTTAAAATAAAGTAGATATAGTATTTTTTAATTTTCTAAAATATAAGTTTCTACCTCCCACCGAAACAGGTTTCCGATATCTTATAAGAAACACTTGTAACTTCCGCCTCTTTGCCATTAAAATATAAAGCATAATCCCCTTGACGAAATTCTGAGTACGGCCTTGCTCTATCTTTCCTACTGCATAGTTAAACAGCATAGTCAGGGATATTTGTCAGTTCCCCCCAACTCAAGAAAAACTTCCCTTATATTCCATTCCTTTCAAGAAGTAAAACATATCTATTTCACCCAGATATGGCCCCTCTAGGATATACTTAATCTCCCATATTCCATTGGAGTAAATTCTGTTGAAAAGCTGCTGTATCATATAGACAATGTTGTTTTCATGAATGTCCATTCAACCATATAGTTTTTTCGCATCCCAGCGCATTCTGTAATATTAATAGAAACCGCTTTGTTTCTAACACATATTACAAATGTGATTGTGTAAATTGAAATTTCTATGTATTGATGGATATAAGCTTCCTGCTCTTCACTGAAATCAGCACCATTACATGTTGATATCTATCCAACTTAGGCATCTGTCCCTATATATAGAACAGTCCTAAGCCGATATCCATATCTTCTGAACATGAAACAGCATGAATGAAATCTTTCATTTTTTGATGCTCCCTTAAACCTGTTACAGAAATCCAAGCCGAGGATGTGGCTATTGTATCATTGCAAGCAACATAGCCGGCTAACAGTTCCTTTGTACGCACGATATCAATAAATTGCCTTTATCTTTCTGGCAGTAACTTTGGAGGGAGCTTTTATCTCCATAAAATCCCTGCAATCGAGGAAACTTAAGATGATGGTGAAAAATCTTTACTTTTGCTCATCCTTATAAGATGCCTCTTTTTTATCTGCCAAGTATTTTTTCTGGTTATTGGAATGTCAAGCTACCGGAATCAACCAACACAGTATATTCTTTTCCATTAATGATTGCGTAATGGATTCCAGATACACGATAGGTGCTTCCACTGGTTGGATTATTGTAATAGAATCCTCCTGTGAAATTACTAGCATTTGTTCTATAATCTTTTTCCGCTATTTTTATTGGAATCCATATCAGTCCGCTTTTTACTTCCAAGATAATGTTCTTTGTTCCAATCTCACTGGCAATTTCACCAGTGCTTACGGTATATAAAATCAACAACCTACTTCCACTTTTTTGAAGCCCCATTCCAGCATCAGTAAATGTGCCATACATAGCAATACCATCATCCGGATAATAAATCTCCCAATAGTTTTCTGCCTCTTCTTCAGTCATTCTAACTATTTCCGGACTTTCTGTAGATTCAGCAGCCCAAACTTTTATGGGCATCAACGCACAAACAAGTATTATTACCATTACCCTTTTTAAATATTTCATTTTTTACATTCCCTCCTTTATTTATCCTTTCATAAATAACATCACTAAAATTGCTCAAAAGGTAACAAAATTTTTCTATTTTTTTATTTTTTTGTATATCTTTACAGCACTTTACAAGTTTTTTCATTTTAAGCAATAAAAAACATACAATCTACTCTATTTGTTGTATAGTATAAGCGCTAACAAATCTTTACAAAAACAGGAGATTGTATGTCACGCTTATTTTACAACAGAAACCATACTTTTAGTTTGCATGGCTGCATATAATTTCAAGGCTTACTGGCAAGTCGCTGAATTCCTTTTACTATACGCTCAGCTATGCTGCTTTTGACCACCTCAGATGGACAGCTATAACCGCCAGGCTTGTCTTAAGCTGTATACCCATTTCCCTGAGGGATTCCGCCGTGTTCCTCTCCATTGATGATACCTTAGTGGAAAAATACGGTACGAAATTTCAGGCCCATTCAAACTTGTTTGACCATGCCGCCCATAACGGCTCCAATTACCTTAAGGGGCACTGCTTCGTCAGTCTCATGCTCCATGTGCCCACTTAAGTCAGCGGATGGAATCACTTACCTCTCCGTTCCCCTCGGCTACCGCCTGTGGACGAAGGAACTTTCCAAACTGGAGCTTGCTGCAGACATGGTATGTTCCGTTATGGCGGAACTTTCCTCCTGCAGGCAGGTCATTCTTTTGTGCGACAGCTGGTATCCCAAGAAGCCCGTCACCGGGCTTGTATCAGAATTCGAAAATCTGGAGATGATCTGCTGTGCGAGGTCAGATACCGTACTCTATGACCTCCCTGGTGAAAGGACAGGCAGGCGTGGACGTCCACGGACCCACGGCTGCCGGCTGGAGCTTTCGGCCATCACTTTGAACAAACCAGAAGGTGCGTCTTATTACATGGGATGCCGCAAGGTCATTACAAACCTGTGGAAAGGCCGTACCGTATATGCCTGCGTGACAGCCACTGATCCTGGAAAGCCTGGCAGTTTCCGTCTGTTCCTATGCACAGCGGCGCCAGAAGATATAGCTGTTGAACCGGAAAAACAGGCAGAAGAAAAAATCTGCAGGTACAACACCTGGGGCATGCTGCCGCTGGGTCTGTTCTCGCTGCGATGGAATATAGAAATCAGTTATTATGAGACAAAAACATTTTGGTCATTCCGTGATTACATGGTTCGTTCCGTGCAGGGGATTGAAAGGCTTTCCAACCTGATTTGCATCAGTTATGCAGCTGTGCGGGTGCTGCCATACTATAGTAAGGAATTCCAGAAGTACCAGGGCCAAAGCCCGCAGGAAATCCGTTATCAGCTGGGAGAAAAGATTCGCATGAACATAATAATTCACAGTTTGGGGCAGACCATCGAAACCATTAAAAAATACTCATCATTAAAAACGGCTTTTCAGGAGCTTATGCGCAATTGCGGCTATCTATAAAAAGTTGTAAAGTGCTGTATATCTTTATAAAAGAGCCAAAAAATAGAGCTATACTGTGCTGAATATCTTCAACATACGTAATAGCTCCATTTAAACATTTACCAATAAATTATTTTAAACCTTCTATAAATTTTTCTATTTCTTCTATTTCCATATCTGTATTAATTGAATAAAATATATCATTATCAGTGAATGATAAATTAATTTCTTCACTTTCTCTTATTTGTATCTCTCGACCACCAATTGTTATATATTCTCCAACTGCTTTTTTTCCTTCAATACTATTCCCATATGTGCCTACTTCATCATAGTATTTAAGGGAAAAATTCAAATAAAATTCTTCTCCTCGATAATTTGCCATCACTGCCACATAGCCTTCCAATGTCATTTTTTCAAGTCCTTCCAGTGTTAATCCCTCTGGAATATACTCTGGCGATAGTATTGATTTTTCTACGGATTTTTTTAATGCATCCCAATTATCATATTGCTCATATTGTGCATTTAAAGGTTCTTCTTCCTTATCAATTCCATCATTTTTACCAATCACATGAAAATAAGCCATATGCGAATTCTCACGCACCAACTGCCAAAGAGATTTATCTACTGCTGAAACCGTCACCACATTACAAACTCCCACAGACAGAACCAGTCCTGCTACAGCTGTTGCTGTTTTCCGCTTCCACGCACTTTGTTTTACTTTCTTTGTCCCATTTGCAGCAGCTCTCGCTTCGGACAAATCCATTCCATATTTTTTATCAAATTCTTCAAAGAACCTCTCTTTTTCCATGTCTTTCGGAAACGGTTCCCATTGCTCCAGGCGTTCCAAAAGCTGGACAATATCCCGTATTTTGTAGGTATCCATTTCCTCTGCACTCTTTTCAAGCTCTGATTCCATTTCCTGGCGCAACTCCTGTATTAATTTTTCATTTTTCTCTGTCATCCATATTCTCCATTTTAATTTTCTGCAACGCCATGTAATCCTTGATTTCTTTTCTGAGCCTGGAAAGAAGCATTTTGCAGGCAGCTTCACTCTTTCCGAACATCTCTGCAATCTCTGATATCGACCTGCGGTAATGATAATACTGTTTTAATATTTCTAACCCTTCCTTGCTCACAATATGGCTAAACTCATCCAACACAAGAAATTCGTGAAAATCTTCTGTCAGTAATTCTTCTTCTGTTGTGGCATCTAACGGAGCCTGCTTTACCCGTATCTTTATTTCATTCACCGTAACCCTTTTGATAACCCGTTTCGCCGCCTCATACACCCATCCACGATAATTCTCATGCTTTGCTATCTGCTCTATATGGCAACAGACCTCATAAAATACTTCCTGAGTAATATCCTTTGTCAGCTCCATGTTTCTACAGGAAGCAAAAACATAATTGCTAATCTCAAAATACATCTCATTCTGGATTTTAACCATCAACTTTTCTGCTTTCTCTTTTGTCATCTTTACTCAATCCTTACAAAATTTACTGTATTTCTTGCTCAAGATTACGAAAAGTATCCGTATTAAAGAAATCGAAAATGGTTATTCCCAGACCATCACATAATTTTATCAATGTAATTGCACCAGGATTCTTACTTCTTCCATTCAAAATATTTCTGACTGTTGCTCTTGATATTCCCGAAATAGTGGCCAGACGGTTTGGTGTAATTCCACGTTCATCGCATAACTCCAAGATTCGCTTTTGTATAGCCCCAATTGCTTGCATATAATTTTTTCCTGCCTGATCCTAAGATTTATGTAGTGCTATTCTAGCTAATCCCGGTTTTAAATGTGGTGTATATAAGCATCATCTGTGGATTTTTTATAAATTTTTCATAGTTCTACTGCTCTTACAATGTTTCCGCTGTAAGCAGGAAACAAAAATAAAAGAGAATATTTTTTGACTTTGCTTCCATTGGGAAGATATAAAGGGCGTAGACTTGTTGTTGGTTATTTTCTAAGGTTTGGGCTGGTAAGCACAAACTTTAGCAAAATAAACAACAACTAACACATGCGGGAACGTAAATTCATAGCCAATACATTTTCGACTGCACAAAAAACTTGCGCCATTTCTGGCAGTTTATTATGGGCGTTTCCGCTCCTTTTGATAATTTCATCTTGATATTTACTATATTTCACTATATAATTGAGCTGATTTTTTAGAAAGGATGGACTGCTATGCAATTTCTCAATCGTGACTTTTATAACAATAATTATATTCTTGGCTATATTGATTCTTCAATACAGGCGTTGATAAATATGAACACTACTATCTTAGGAACAAAAGAATACATGCTCTTTTTCTGTGCATGTGAAACGGACCGCTGGAAGGCAGTGTGCGGGACTGAATTCCACAATTCCACCAGTCACATTCTCAAAATATGAAAAGTTTACTTCCAGTCTGACAGCAGATTTCGATTCGTTGATTAGTGGTTAAAGCGGATCAGCTTAAGTGTCAGGTTTACCTCGTCCGAGGGAATCGGCCTAAGCTGAAATGCGCTTAGCATATCCTCTCCCACCGTTTCGAGTGCAACGCCATATGGGATTTTGCCCCCAAGGCACTCTCTCGGCGTCGAGTTGATATAGTTTATAATCAGGTTTATATCCCATTGCGTTAGGAATTCGAAGCTGGTTCCTTTTGGAAGGATCATCCTTAACAGCGTATGCGCCTGCTCTAGCCGCCTTTCTGTCCGCTCTGCATAGGGTCACAGTAATAGATGCTAGAACGCTGAATTCCGTTCACCCCTGTTTCCAAAGCCTCAGGGGCACCAATTCCGAGCCTCGGTCAGTCAATATATATTCAAAGACAGAAGCAAACCCATAAGTACCCATACGCTTTTCCAGACGGTCAAATACAAGACGCACGACGCCTTTCGTACAACGGTTCATAAGAAAGGCCAGGAACAGCTTTTCTTTTGTAAAGAACAAAGTCAGCAGTGTCTTTTTTGACTCTCTTGACGAATGTATGGTGTCCATTTCCACAAAAGCGGATAAATAGTTGTTCCTTCTATCCATTCATAAGGATAATGAGTGATCGGAATTTCATCATGGAGAAACTGTAAAAACAAATTCTTGTCCGGATTATTCTCGTTATAAATATGGCGTTCTTTGACTTGCGTATCGTCAATCCTGTCATTTTCAGATGTGCAGTTACTTTCATTCATCTCTAATAAAGCATCTATTTCAACATAACAGCCTTTGTTCATTTTGCTTAGGGCTGTACCGCTTTTATCTGGCACACATCCTGTTGCTTTTATGCTAAAAATCAAAAGAACTATTATAAGAATTACTCTGTTCATATCTCTCCTTACCATTTTTAGACGAAAATATCAGCCAGTAGTCCATATTGAAAACTCTTGTGCAAATATTTCAGTCTCAGCAGCAAGGGCTTCGCTCTGTGCTGAATACTATAATTCAATAATTTTGATTACTGGCTCGCCGCTGTCTTTGCCCCTATATCCGATTCTCTCCTATAAATACAACCGAATCTACAGAGTGTTAACCTCTTGTGGTTCATTTGGCTCGTTATTTTATAAATTCTTTTCCAATAAAACCCGGTTTCTCATACCTATTGAATCCAAGTTTATTATACTATATCCATTGATTTTTGAGAAGAACTATGCCGAACACATTGCCTGTTCCCGTTAAGCTTTTCTCAATGGTAAAACAACCTGATGCGTGTACTGATCGAAGATGCAAATTTACTGTCTTTAGGTAATTGCACTCCTTGCAAAAACGGATTATAATGACAAGGAAAACCGCAAGTTTTATGGAGAAAAAAATTAGAATATGAAAGAATTTTCGCTATTCGAAAAATTGATAAAGGAGAACCCATGGCAGGATACATTGTTTATTGGCCAAAGGAGCAAATCGCAAAGCTGAAGAAAGCAAAGGATACCGGCCCTATCCGGGTGGTATTGGGAAGCATTCATACGAAAATGCCCTCCATTGCAAAAATAAAGGCAGGAGATGTTATCTATCCCGTAACCCTGGAAAAAGGAACCTTATCTATTATGGCACGCCTTCCGGTGGAAAAAGTGGAAAGTGCATTTGACTACCTATTGCGTGAAACCGGAGAGCGATGGGCCGCCCTGATTCCTAAAGACGCTGCATGTAAGGAGATCCCCTATCGCAATGGCGCTCCCATCTTCCGTGTGGCAAATGGAAATTGTTTTGATCATTTTGATGAACTTCCCCCGGAAATAAATAAGGCTGCATACCTGGCTGAACGAACTCCGGTTCCTCATCTGTGTCATCAGGAGCCTTTCAACTGTTGCTCGGAAACGGCTGCGTCCGGAAGCAATGGCTCGTCCATACAGCCAAGGCCCATTCCCAAGGAGATGATTCCCACTCTTCTTTTCGGCCCCAGTAAGTCAAAGCAAAATCCGCTGAA
The DNA here is from genome assembly GCA_910574255.1 of Clostridia bacterium. Lineage (GTDB taxonomy): Bacteria > Bacillota > Clostridia > Lachnospirales > Lachnospiraceae > Laedolimicola. The sequence continues at coordinate 77,543 of CAJTAK010000018.1, read as the reverse complement.
GCTTAATTGCCAAGGGAGAATTGACAACAATGTCTCTGTCAGGCTTTGCCCGCAAAATGAGTGAAGAAACAAAAAAGGTGTTTGATTCTCTTTTTGAAGATACGATTTCTAATTGAAGCTTGACGGATTTCTTAATTCGGATTGTTGGAAAAATCGGTCTTAAACAGCCGCTATAACAACAGCGCCAATTCCAAACAAAATTTTTTTCTTCATGTGAAAACCTCCTTTTCATGTCTGCTATTCTATCACGCCAACCTTACATTGACCTTGCGATAACCTTGCAATTTGGGAAGAATATTTGACCACTATGATGATTTAGAAAAAACCCTTATACTTACTTTTCATAAGTACAAGGGCTTTCATCTATCTTAATACGAAATTATTCTTTGCATGACATGGCTTTTTTTCATGTGATATAACATTCATTTTTCCTGTCAGAATGGTATTTTACACTATTTTTTGCTAACCTAAACTTTCAATAACGGCATACACAAATTTAAATGTAAAAATATTCCGGATTCATAAAGGGAACTATGAGAGAAACAACCTCCCCCTGTGCATCCAGGGCCCAGTATCCGCTGTACATGCCGTCTCCCATGCCGCTTGAAAAAAGAACTGTCCTGTGATCCGTCTTTGGCACCTGCCACTCCAGAAAGCTTACGCCCGGATTTTGATACTTTGGCTGCTTCTCATAGCTTTTCTGAAAAAGGGCTGCAAAATAATCCACATATTTATTCTTTCCCGGATTTTCTCTCTGCCAGTTTTCAAAAAACAGACGGTTTTCCTCTGCGGTCCTGCTGTCCGCAAAGCAGGCAAGCCCGGTATCCACGCCGAAAAAGGTCCAAACCCCCAGTTTGCCCAGATCTTCTATCTTCTTTCCTTTCGGCATGGCTATCTCATACCGGACAGCCGCCTTGTCGCTGATCCGAAGCCTTGCCGCCACAATCCTTAAACCTGCCACCGTAGAGGGGCAGACAGCAAGCTCTACGGGATAGCTGCCTGCCGGAATTCTCTTATCCAGAACCGTTTCATATTTAGTTCCCAGATATGCAAGGGGGTCCGCAATCACCACCTCTCCTGTGGGAAAATCGGCTTCCCCTGCCGTAAGAACCTCTATCTGGCTGCTTTTCGTAAATAAGCCCTCAAAAAACTCTGACGGATAGGTCTCCTGATTTAAAAATTTGAGATTTTTTCAAAAGCAATCTGTGCCGGATGCTTCACAGGCTCCCGAATCTCTTTTCCCGTTCTTGTGTCAACAAAATATTTTCCTGTATTGTCCGAGCGAAACTCCAGATCCGTTCCTATGGGCATATAAAATACATTTACAACCGTAGGCTCAATATTGGCAAGGGTATTAAAATCCACAATTGTCATATTTTTAACATCATTTACATATTCCTGGGTATCCCTGTCCCCAAAGGCAATCCAGCCATTTCCATGCTCGCTTTCCTCACGGAAGAGCCATTTCAGCTTAGAAGTGCCCTCCAATATGGATTTGCTCACAATGGTCCCGCCGGCTCCTTTTATATATTCTTTCATCTCCCTTTGTTCTTCCTCCGGTTTTTCCTGCTTCTTTTTTCCAAACAATGCCATAAAATCACCCATTCCTTTCGTTTTATCTGATATAATTAGTAAATCTGCATGCACATCATTGGTGTATCACCAAAAATGAAAATCGTCAGGGGTGCATGGAGCATCATTCTAAGGAATGCTTGTCCATATTCCAACGATGATAAGCAAAATGCCTAAAAATCTTCCCATTAATTTTGATCTTTGATATCCCAAGACAGCTATAGTTTCCGGTGTTGTAAATGGCAGTAAAACAACCGTTATCCCCATCAATACAATTCCAAATCCCGTCTTTAAGCTGCTGCCTGAAAAAACGCCCCAGAACATCATCAAGCTTCCAAGAATGATTCCGAATGTGAAATACTTTATTTTAGGACTGTCCTTTTCAAGCATCTTCACATACTTATTTTTACATTCATCCTGGCAGAATTCCAGATTATCATTTATCCCTTTGCCGCAATATTTACATTTTTTCATTGCCTATTTTCCTTAACGAAATCCCCCTGATAAAACAGCGTCACCACCGCCCGGAACCTGTTTCCCTCACAGGCCGTTTGAAGCGTCCCCTCATACTTCTCGGCCGCAACCCGGACACTTTTTAATCCCCAGCCATGGAGACCCCCATCCGTCTTTGTGGTTTTCAGTTCCCCGTCATCCCCTTTTCGCACCTCTGTGAACGTATTTTCCACCTTAATCACAAGCATCCTGTGAATCCGCCGGATAACGAGCGTCACCTTACGCTCCTTAGGATCTGCCACCTTTCCCGCCGCCTCCAGTGCATTGTCCAGAAGATTGCCCAGAATCGCACACAGATCCCCGCTGCGAAGATTGGTCCGGCGGGGAAATTCCACCTGCAAATCCAAAGAAATCTCATCTCCTGCCGCCATGGAAACCCGGCTGTTCAAAAGATAATCCACCGCCTCGTCTCCCGTATAAACCGTCTCTGCCAATTCCCGGACAGGCCCCTGCAGATCATCCAGATATTCTACTGCCTTGCCATATTTTTTCTGAATCAGCAGCCTGTGAAGGGTCTCCAAATGGCGGTGAACATCATGAAATAATCGGGCATTTGCCCCGTAGGACTGATTCAGGGCCTGATAATCTCTCTCAAGAAGCTCTGCCTGCTCTGCCTTAAGCCTTGCCAGCTCCTGCTCCATCCGATACTGCTGGTTCATATGAAATACCAGAAGCCCTATAAGCAGAATCAAAGAAAGCATTACCCATACGTCAATCACATCCTCCGAAAGAAAGGCCGGCTTCTCCTGGGAAAGCGTAATGATTCCCAAAAATCCGCCCAAAACCGGAAGCGAAACGAGACGAAAATTTTCCTGCTCTGTCATATCCGGATGATTTGCCCCATAGACGGCCAAAAAGCCGAAAAGCATCAGGGTCAGCCATGCTCCCGCCTGTGCATTCAAACCCAAAGGATTCACAAAAGAATCGGTGGAAAGCAAAAAACCAAGCCCTGCCCCAAAAAGAAATTGCCAGAGTACATAAGCCAGTTCATAAAAGGCTGCCAGAAAAAGGCTCATCCGCCGATCCGTCCGCAAGCCATATGCCCCATAGCCCCCAAGCCATAAGGCTTCCAAAAGCATCCAGCCATATTCCGAAACAGGCAGCAGGCACAGCACCGCAGCGATTCCCCCTGTGGCCGCCGCCCCTGATAGAAACACACGTTTTTCCAAAAGACCCTTTTTCTCCAAAATCCGCCCTGCCAAAAGCAGATACAGGCAGCATCGGAAACCTCCGGTCAAAAATACGGATGCCAGAATCAACCCCGGTCTCATATGTGCATCCCCCAATATGTATTGATTTGCTCCTTAACCCCCTGCAAATGGGAACGGCTGATGGGAAGTGAAGCTCCATTTTCCAAAAGAACCATGCTGTTTTTCACCTGCATTACATGGATAAGGTTGACAATGCACCCACGGTCAATAAAAATAAATTCCTCCGATGCCAGATCCTCATAGATCTGCTGCAGGCTGCCCCGCACCTTGGATACGCCCTTTTCCCAGGTGATACTGGCATTTTTCCCGTCCCTCTCTATAAAATAAATCTCCCTGTATGGGATTTTCTCAAGACGGCTGCTGGTTTGGATGGTATAGACCTTGCCGTCCTCCAGCATGAGAAGCCCAATGGCATCCGTAAGGGCATTAAAAAGCTTCTTCCCCTCATCATTTTTCGGCACATAGCGGAAAATGGACAGCTCATAGGCATCAATGGCATATTCCACATGGGAGGTGATAAATATAATCTTCACATGGGGAAGCACAGGCCGAAGCTGCTCTGCCAGCTCCATGCCCGTCCTCCCCGGCATCTCAATATCCAAAAGAATGAGATCAAAATGAAACCCATCCTCCACAATATCACAGAACAGGTTATCGCTGCTGGTATAAGTAATCATTTCCCCCACAGCCCTTAAAAGCCCCAAAGCGGCTTCCACTGCTTTTTTATGAGATTCCACAGCCTCCTGTTCGTCATCGCAGATTGCTATCCTTAACATTTTGCATCTCTCCTAAAGCTTCTGTTCTGCCTATTCCCGAAGTTTTTATCAGCAACTCGCAAACGCTGATATTTCTTACATTTTAGGCATATCTATTTCGCCAAATATCGCTCTTTTCGCATTGTTTTCAAAGTTTTTAGCAGCAAATTTATGACATTCATTTGCATAATTCTCTAAAATATACTTTATTTTTTGTTTTTCCGGCACCTTTAATAATATCTAGCTTTTCAGCCTTCAACAACAAGCGACTTGCTGTCTTTATTTCAACTTCCAACAATTTCGCTGCAACAGAACTATTTATTTCTTTATTTGTTTCCAAATAAATCAAAATAATCTGCATTCTTGCTCTTTCCAATTCGGACATTGATTCGGACATTGATTCGGACATTTTCTCTTTTCTTTCAAAACCGTCTCTTATGCGAATAATCGCATTCAAATAGGTTCTTTCCTCATCCATATCAAACTCAGGCTCTGGTGAACCATTTTGTTTCAGCTCTCTTAATATTTTAGGAATACCTGTTCCCTTTTTTTCAGATAAATCAATCTCCTTAAATAATTCTCCAATTCTTCTGTTACGATATTTCCTTCCTTTCACTTTACCTGATGCAAAGTGCTCAAGATTAATCCATTTAGCAAGTCCCGGATAATTAAGTATCTGGATACTATCTACATAGATACGGATTTCCACTGGTTCCGGCTCACGATAAGACTTTTCCTCAATATATGTCTCCTAAGCTTAACTTCCTCCAATAAAGTAACTATACTACATTTCTCACCACTTGAAAAGAAGCAACTATTCCACACAGCAAAGCCATACATTCCCCTCCTGCCATAAAGACCATAAGCCCCCTCAGGAGCACAGTCTCCCATGCTCCATCTCATACACCCTATCACACAAAACCTCAATATCCTCTTTATTATGACTGGCAAGTATAACCGTTTTCCCCTGGCCCTTAAGCCCCAGAAGAATGCTCCGCACCTCCTCAACTCCCTGATTATCCAGCCCGTTCATCGGCTCATCCAAAATGAGAATATCAGGATTCTCCATAATTGCCTGTGCAATTCCAAGACGCTGCCGCATGCCGAGAGAATATTTCCCCACCCGTTTGCGGCTGTCGGGATCAAGGCCTACCCGTTCCATGCTCTCCCGAATCTGCTCCCTGCCTATCAATTTCCGGATAGATGCCAGATATTCCAGATTTTTATACCCTGTATATCTGCTTAAAAACCCGGGATTTTCAATAATAATTCCCATATTGTCCGCAAAGTCAATCTCTTTTCCAATCTCCTTATCCCCCACAACAACCCTGCCGCTTGTGGGCTTTAAATAGCCAATCATAGTTTTGAACAAAACCGTTTTTCCGGAACCGTTTCTGCCGATGATTCCATAGATTTTTCCATTTTCAAAAGTCATATTAATACGGTCAAGGGCAACCACATCCCCGAACCTTTTCGTCACATTCTCTACACGGATTACTTCCGCCATACTGAAAGCCCTTTCCTTTCTCAGATAATATTTGTTTCTCTTTTCAGATATTCCCGTCCCCCAAAAAAGCTGGCCGCCAGCAGAATCGCTTCCGCCCCAATCACCGCCTCTGCCTGAAATCCGCCTGCTTCGCAAAGGCTGCTTTGCAGATACATTCCCCACATTCCATACATCAAATGGGAGCTCTTTGGAATCCCATAACCGATGATACATGTAAGGCCGTCAAGCAAAAGCAATCCCCCCAGGGCGAAACGCCTGATGCAAAACAAATCCAGCAGGGTAAACAGTGCCGCCACACTGAGCATATGAGCCAGCCACAAAACACTGATTTTTAAAGTCAGCTCTACGGAAAGCACAGCCGCATTTCCCAAAGCAATATCACAGCTCAGAGCAGCCAATAAAAGCCATATCCCCGTCCACAGACCACAGGCCATCCCTTTTCCAAAATGCCATTTCCACCAATGAAGAACCCTTCCATAACGATACAGAGAAAGCACCCCTGCCTTTCGGCTCCTTTTTGCATGAAATCCCGTCAAAAGCAGAAAAATGCCCACCGGCAGAAGCCATTGTCCCAGTAAAATCATCGGAATGCCGTCAAAATAATCCGGGGACAGTCCTGCAAACAATCTGATAAACACACTTTTCGACATTATACGTCTCCCTTACGTTCCCCAATGAAACTCCACTCTCTTTACAAAAACAGCGGATAAGAGCATGATGCCCCCAATCAAAACCAAAAACAAAAGCACAGACAGCCAGTATCCGGGCGTTCCGTCTATAAAATTCCCCGGAATCGCCCTTGCCAATAAGGAAGATTCCGTATATCCGTCCATCATCCGCAGGTATCCCATCAGATGTGCTCCCATGGCAATGACAATTCCCCCGGTGCCGGAAAGCAAGAGTGCCCCGGTATAAAAAAGCACTCCTAAAAACACAAGATACAGATAGAGAAATAAAAAAGTCACTGCAAATGCCTGGGGAACGGTCATAGTCCGCATCATCATAAGCCACGGAAATGTAATATTATATTTAACGCCGATATGATTCCCGGTATCCCGGGCCAGGGAATAAACGGGACTGCTCCACATGTTTCCCGCATACCCGAAAAAGCTGCTGACGATTACGGTAAATGCCGCCATAGCCCCGGCATAGAGAAACGCATGCATCAATATATAGAAAAGCATTCCCATATTCCACCGCTTTCTGCCGCACCGGTACAGAAGCAGACAGAGATTTCCCTTAATAAACGGCACATCCCCAAGCACCAGAAGCCATCCCAGTACCAGAAACAGCAGATTTACATAATGCTGCTCCACAACGCAAAAAGGCTCCAGTATATTGACCGGATCTCCGATATCCGCCGCATACAAAAAAAGCCCTCTCATCCAATAGCCCATAATTGCGAACCCCAGAAGATATCCCATAAGAACCCGTCCGCTTCGCCGTTCCTGCTCAAGCATCCCCTTTGCGATCACAATACAGTTACCCATTCCGATACCTCCTTAAAAGTCCGGCCATAATGACCGCTGACACTGCAATCAGATAGACGCACTCCATACCGGCAGCCAGAGGATAGCTGCCCACATCATCCCCCCGCAGCAGCCGGATTGGGTTCAGCCACGGCAATTTATTAAGCCCAATCCACATAGATTCATACAGTACAAAGGGTGCAATCAACGCAACATAGCGGTTCCCGATCCACACGGCAAAGGCAAGCCCCACAAGGGCCCACACGCATCCGAACAAAAAGCTAAGAACAATTTTCCCAAAAGCAATATACCAGTCTCCATACTTCATTACATAAGAAAGCATAACCGTCCCGTTAAGCAGCCCCTTATCCGATCCCTGGGGCACGCCCGGAACACCGAACGTATATGCCCCAAGACAGGCAAGGGCAACGGGAACTGCCAGCATCACGCCTCCTGATAAGGCCACGGTCAGTATCCTGGTTCTTCCAAACCTCATCGGGCTCATCCGTGCAAAAATCATCCGGTAATAGCCGCTTTCATATTCCTCACAGAAGTCTGCCCCATAAGCCAGCACCGGAAAGACCGCCGCAAAAGGCCCGAAGCCAGATGCCGCAAAGGCATTTACCAGAATATAATAGCTGCTTCTGGTCCGGTTCAAAGGTGCCCCCGCTGCTTCCGCAGTCAGCAAAAGCACCGTTACCGCAGCCATCCCAATAAAAAATCCAATATTCAAAAAGCTCCTTTTCAAGTCCTCTCGAAAAAATCCGGTCATTCGTTTACTCCGCCTTTATCAGTTCTCCCGTTACGGCGTCCAGATAAATATTGGTTGCCGCACCACGCTCAAATACCCTGTTCCATACTTCATCATCGGAATCTATTTTCTGTTCCAGGGGCGTATAGATATGCCATGCCGGTGTTAAGATAAGCTCTGGCTTCTGAAAATCAGGGTAATATACCAGTTCAACCTGTGTAAGCTCTGCATCTGAAAGGCCCAAAAGGGTATTATTTTCCAGATACTTTTCCAGAATGCCTGTCACCTGTGAAAATGTGAGAATTTTCCCGTTCCCGGATTGGTCCGTGATTTTGCCGCAGCAATCCTCCAGGCTCAGCATGGCTATGCCGTCCTCCGTGATCCATGCCGTCCCCTGGGGGTGAATCTCCCCTTTCGTGAGCTGGCCGAACTCTGCCGCTATCCCGGTTTTTTCATAGGAGGGCGTAAAGTGCAGCTCATAAAAGGCCGTTTCCTCAAGCTCATAGTACAGAGCTTTTGTAAGGTGTATTTCCGTAATATCCAGGACCGCCAGCTTATTAAGAAGAATCTCCTCTGCACGGGCAGCAGAAAATTTTGCAGAAGCAGCCTCGCCGTCCTGTGTCACATTTATTTCCGGGGCTTTTTTGTAAATGGCATCGCAGCTCTTCTTTAATCTTTCATCCTCATAGCTCGCACTTGTATTTCTCGCAAAGGATGCCTCCTTTTGCCCATCGGAAAAAATCAGGTTCGAATCATCACCGAAATACACCCATTCGGACGGAATATCATCTTCACTCATTTCACTTAACTCTTTTTCCCTTTGAGCAAGATATGCTGCGGTAATGTCCTTAACATCCTTGCTTTCACTGTCCAGCAGGGCTTTCAGCTTATCCCCGTCCAGGTCATCACGCTTGCCTATGGTCAGCGTTGGAATTGTGTCGGGCACTGTCGGGAGCTTTGCACAAATCCGGATGCCATTTTCCTCTGTTCCTATCAAAGCGTCATAAATGCCGCCCGGATCGGTCCCGCTTTCCTCCTCTGCCGTGTCCTCTGCCGTTATATTCTCCACATCCCTTTCTGCAGAGCTCTTTGCATGTAAAATATCACTGTCCGAAGATGCCTCCGGAGCTTTCCGGCACCCGGTCAAGGCACATATTCCCAGTATGCCTGCCATCAGTACCATGAAACATTCTTTTTTCATTCCATACATACCTCTCTTTCCTGTTTCCCACATGGGTTATGCTATGGATTATACACTTCTATTTGGATTTTTTCTGAATTTGGCGAAATTTTACCATATTTTTTCCGAAAGTGGGCGAAAAGAGCGAAAACCAATGAGGAATTGGCTGGAGAAAATACCAGTGACATTTTGTAAAGGACTTTTTAATTATGTTCACAGAAAATTTATATTTCAGGGTAAAAAATAGACCGGGAACCTGTTTTTTAGATTCCCGACCTAAATTTTTATTTATGCTCTTATTTTCACCTCAATCTACATTACTTATCCGAAAGGAATATTCTGGTCTGTTTTTATTTTTTTGACCTCCTCAACAGAAAGACCAACAAATTCTGCAATCTTTTCAAGCGTTATTGTTCCATCTTCCAGCATTTTCTTTGCAACATCTATCATTCCTTCTTTTAATGTCTGATTCCTCATATCTTCCATAGCCCGGCACATAATCTCGATCCCCTCCTTGCTCTCTTTGAAAAATCTCACCCTATCTGCCAGTGTCCCATAGTACATATCCGCTGCGTCTGTGCAGAAGAAGTCATGCATTAACTTCATCAAGAACCGCCTGCAGCTGTTCATACTTGAACTCAATTATCAAATATCGGTTCAATATACTTTGCGATAAGTTCCATTCGGTCCCTGACTTTTGGCACAAATAGAGAAGCAATTGAAATCACCATGTTTTTTTTCGTGTTCACATAAATGGTATTTCCTCCATCCCCCATGGCTGCAAAGCCATCTTTATAAATCCACCATAAATATCCGTAGGACAGATTTTGAGCTTCCCATCGGCTGTGTTCCTTTGTGCTTTCGCTTATCCACTCTGCCGATACGATTTGTTTATGGTTCCATATTCCATGACTTAAATATAGCTGGCCTATTTTTGCCATATCTACGGGAGAGAGTGTAAGCCCCCAGCCTGCCGCATTTACCCCCATAGGGTCGGCTGCCCAGCCGCTGATATCCGTAGACTGATTAAAAGCAAGCTGCTCCTCTTTACTGTGAAATATAATATTCTTTTCAACAACAATTCCCAATGGAGCAAACAAATTTTCCCAAGCAAAATTTATTACCGCTTGTCCCGTTGCCTTACCAAGAATACCGGACAGAATATCCGGGCCAATCAGGGGCGTATATCTGAATTTGCCGGCCTGTCCCTTGCCGCCAAGTAAATCAAGTGAGAATTTTACCCAGTTATCGCTTGTAAAATACTTTATATAGGGGTTAAATTTGTATTTATATGGTGCAGTCATTGTTAATAAGTTCTTTAGTGTAATCGTTTGTATTGTTGTCTCTCTTTTTTTGACTTCATATTCGGGAAAAAAATCCAATACTTTTTGGTCGGGACTTTTGATGCAGCCTTTGTCCATGGCAATTCCTATCAGTATGGAAATGATACTTTTTGTTACGGAATATATATGAATTCGACTGTTGGCAGTACATTCATGAAAGTAATTTTCGTATAATGTTTCGCCGTCTTTTAATACAACGATACCTGCGATGTTTCCATAATCACGCATTACCGCCTTTTCAAACGTTTCTATCTTTCCTTGATTCATGTAATTTTTTTCTCCTTTAAGTATTCTAAGGATATCCTTAGATAAAGGATAAATCCATTAAAAATCATTATCAAGACATATTTTAAAAAATTGTTTCATGCTTATGATTATAAAATAAGGCGGCAAACCTCTTTTTGATTTTTACAGATTCTTCATGTAAAGCATAATATCGGTTTCCATGTGATTATTCTCACAACGCATTTCCATATCGCCATGATACTTCTCTGCCACCCGTTTCACATTTGCAAGTCCGTCTTATTAGGTTTCCTCTTCTTCCTCTCACCACATTTTCACTATCTCTTTTCTATTAAAAGTGTCGCTAAATGCAGTGTTTATAAGGGTTTGGGAGAAAAAAGAAGAGAAGAGGAAGAACTGATTGATATGTTCGCCTCTACCTTGAGGGAAATATGCAGATGTGGGTGGATGCGGAAGATTCTTTGGAATTGTGGTAGTTCCTATAAAGAGAGGTTCAGTCTGTGCCTCTCTTTATTTTTGAATTATATTTCTCACATTCTAATTCTAATTTAGGAAAATTTAGACAGCGGTTTCTGCCTGAAAATGGCTCATTTGAAATGTACCTTTTATACAAGACGTTTGCTTTATTACAAATTACTTCACTATTGATACGACACCATCCTAATTCTTGAACACACAATCGCTTATAATATTTGATGTTTTCCCTATCTCTCTTAAAAACGGATGTATCAACAAGCTGTAATTGCTCTTCTTCAATAGGTATCATTAGATTGAAATTTAGAACACCTAAAAGCTTCCCGTTTATTTCAATCTTTGAAAAATCCATAGAGTTCTTCATTTTTTTATGCTTTTCTTTTGGTGATGAAAGTGGTATACAATATTTATGAATACCACAAATAATAACAATTCCAACAAAAACCCTGTTATCTTTTCCCGCCTGCGGTGAAACGGAAAGTACTTTATCATCTATATTATGTAAATTACGGATATATTTCATATCCACCTTGTATAAGTTAAAATCTGTCTGCATATTTCTCCTCATAAAAAATGGCTATGCGTTTCCACATAGCCATTTGTGTAGTAACTCCATTAGAGTTGCTAACGCTTTTAGCAGTCCACTTTACGGTAGGACTCACCACTAATAGTATAATACCATATTTCTGAAAATAGTCAATCTTTTTTGCATAAATACATAAAATCAAAACATTTCAGGATATAATTATAAAAAACAAGGTCATAGTAATCCTCTTTTTCTGTGCGAATGTGTTGCTGTCTTGCAACAAAAGCATATCCTTTTCCCATTTCCATAAGAAATTTCTGAATATGTGTAATAATTCGCTGTTCTAACTCACTCTCCGTAAAGTCCGCATTAGAAGCCAGACCCAGAAATTCCGCTATGACCGGATTCTTGATGAACTCTAACTTATCTGCCTAATAAGAAGCAGTCAGTTCCTTCATTTCTTTTTCAACAGGTTTTGTGTTTTGAGACATCGACATCCGATAGTAGTATTGAGAAGAAACATTCCACTGCAATGTACGAACAGACCATGCCTGTTCCTGAGCTTCCTTCGCATACCATGCTCTTGCTTCTGGTGATGTTTCCTGAAGCAAAATTCTATAATGCGTCCATGACAGCGGACGACCAGACTTTGGACTCAGTGAATCCAAAATTTGAGGGAACTCCTGATGGAACTTCACATACTTGTATAAGCTGCTAAAGTCAAAGCCTTTTCCATATTTTTCTTTCAATTCGGCAGACAACTTCTTCATTGTCTTTTTACCATAGTCTGCTTTTCCGTTTTCGTCCAGACACTTATCTGTTGTTTTTTGAAAAACTTTGGCTTTAAGATGATATTTCCAGCAGTAACCGGTCTACATCCTAACTTCCTAAGCATTTTTCTCATTAGCAACAGCTGAACATTTCGTATGCTCAATGTTGCTAAATCCTTCCATAAAAAAATTCACTAATAATACTGATACACAATATCCATAAGCACCGTTTCTTCCGCCACAGTCTTTGCCCGCTCCCTTAACCTCCACATCTCAATCCCCACTTTCCCATTTTGAAACAGCTTGCCTTGAAATATTAAGTATTTCGGCCAATTTTTTTGTGAAAGATTTTCTCTCTTTCGGAGTTCTACGAAGCGTTCATATAACTCCATAAATGTCCCCCATATCTACTTTATTTCAACTATGCAGCGGTATTTTACAATATATCTTGTTTTTTCTTAAACATACAAATGAGAATAGATACTACACCCAAAAGTATGAACGAAACTGCAAACCATATATTCAACATATCAGCCTGTACAGTCATCACAATGGTGTTTTGCCAACTGTGAAAAAGCATACAGAGCAAAACGCTTTTTGTCAATACATATATCACAGTAAGGATAAAGCCAGTAATTATACCAATCAAAGCGTAAGAGAGAAAACTTTCCCCTGCCTGCATACTGCCAGAAATAAAGAAATATGGAAGATGCCAAAAAAACCAAACAATGCTGACCAAAACGGAAGAAAATAGGATATTGTACTTTTTATATAGGCAAGGGAGCAAATAGCCACGCCACCCGCCTTCTTCAAGTCCACCACCTAACATAAATTGCCCTGCAAAAGTAATCATAAATGCTTGTACGGAAAGTTCAGCACCTTCAATTTTGAACAAATAAAAATTGAAAAACTGTGCCACAAACAAAGCAAAAACTATTGCATAGTGGGAGACTTTATTGGGCGTCCCTAAAAAGAAATTAAATAGCAATTTTCCTCTAACAAAATATTCTCTAAAAAGAACAAGTGCACAGAAAAGCGGCGAAGCGTTTTCCATAAAGTCCAGGAATGTAAAGAGGGCGGCATGAGAGTTATAATTTATTTTCACCATTAACCCAGCACAGATCCAAGAAATAATAAAAGTACCAATTATAAAAAGGACTGGTCTATAAACGATCTGGCAGTTTTCTTGATTGTTTTTCATTTGGGAATTCTCCTTTTCTAAAAGCTTGATTTTAGAAGTATTTTACAAGAAGCAGTGGTTGCCTGCTACCAGCTATTCTTTGAATTTTGTCAACCGCTAGTTACTATTGAAATCTTCATTTCCTGCCTCTTGCCTGTCTATGCCGAATTATAATGTAACAGCCAAGAGTGCAACAAAAACACCGCTCCGATTTTTACCGGAAGCGGCGTTTTGCGAAAGGTTGACAGTCCATTTTGTTGTTGTGTTTTTGTATGCTCTTGTTAAGGGAAGATATCAAAACATATTTTAAAAAATTGTTTCATGCTTATGATTATAAAATAAGGCGGCAAACCTCCAATGTCATTTAGTTAAGCCCCAAAAAGCTTATGAAGGCTCCAGGCAAGAACCGCCACCCCTCACCGGGGCGGCCCTCCTCCCTTACGCCGGTAATTTTACAAGGCTTAACTAAATGACATTGGGCAAACCTCTTTTTGATTTTTAGAGATTTTTCATATAAAGCATAATATCGGTTACCATGTGATTATTCTCACAACGCATTTCCATATCGCCATGATACTTCTCTACCACCCGTTTCACATTTGCAAGCCCGATTCCATGGCCTGCCAAGGATTTTTCCGACAGCCTTCGTATCTCACAGGCTCCGTCAGGAATGTCCCGGCAGCTATTAACCATATACAGGAATAGAACGCCGTTCTCCATCCTTATACTGAGCCTTAAAAGCCGTTCCTCCGTCTTCATGGCTGCGGCTATGGCATTGTCCAGAAGATTGCCCACGATTACATTGAAATCAAAGGATTGCAGCTTCATTTTCTCGGGAAGCACAATGTTTGTCTCCACCTGCTTTAATTCTTCCTTGGCCCTCCCAAGCTTAAAGTTAAGCAGACTGTCCAGAGCCTCATTTCCCGTATAAACGTGCTCTGACGGGTTCTGCATAAATTCCTGCATGGATGCAAGGTACTCGGTCATTTCCGGCTTTGAGCCCTTGGCCAGTCCCTGAAGCGTCAGCACATGATTTTTCATATCATGCCTTAACGCCCGGATGCGGCTCTGGGATTCCATAATAACCTCCAGCTGGTTTTGGTAAGCAATTGTCTGCTGCTTATAAATATCCTGCTCCCTAAGCTGTACGTAATTTTTAAGGAGAATGTGATACAGGTAAAACACGCACAGGTTCAGGGCAATTATGACAGCACACAAAAATGCCGCCATACCTCTGTCAGCACTTCCATACAGCAGCCGAAAAAATGCCGCCCCGCTTAACAGGGGAATCACGATCAGCAAAAGCATTTGTTTTTTATCAAGTGCTATCTCCCTGCCCTCCTTTGGATCGGGAATATGGCAGATAATCAGCACACAGGCTAACAGAAACAGGGTCCAAACCGCACTTTGCTGCATTTCCGCCTCCGCAGGGACTATGCGTGCTGCCGCCGCCCCGCAGCCTGTATCCATGCAGACATAAACCAGAGAAATCCACAATTTTTTCTCCCATGCCCCACGGTAAAAGCAGGCTACGCCCAGGATACCTGCCAGACTGCACAGCTCGTAAGGAAGCGATATGGAAAACGTATCGTATGCGGCTGCTGACAGCAGATAGTATCCTGCAAAAACAGGCTTCCACAGGAAAGGGTTCTTATCCCCCGGGTACAGAAAGGCATCCAACACTTTTTTTAACAAAGCCGTGTGCAAAATATGAACGATTAATATTACGGCCAGCCCGTATGCTGTCTTACCATACATGGCACATTTTCTCTTTTAAATATTGTTTGATTTTTGCCCTTACCTCTTTCCGGTATGGTTTGCTGACGCTTAGGACGTCGCCGTTCATCATTTTTATGCTTTCGTAAGAATACTCCATCACAAAGGGCTGGTGGATCACATAGGACTGATGAATCATCAAAAAATCCCCGGGAAGCTGATCCATGATAGTTTTTAATTTCCCATAAAATTCTTCCTGCCCGTCTTTTTTTATGATCAGTATCTTTTTATCCATACTCATAAAATATACAATATCCTTTACCGGAATACGAAATAGCTGTCCGCCTTTTTGGTACGCAAAGCAGCTTTTGGCATACTTTTTCCGCTTCATGCTTCTTTCAAGCACTTCCCTAAGCTTTTTTGGGGAAATGGGCTTTACCAGAAAATCAAGGGGCTGCATTTTGAACAGCTCCATGGCATATCCCTGCTTTGCGGAAATATAGACAATATGGGTCTCCGTATCCCCCATCTCGTCACGGATAAAAGCACCTGTCTCTATGCCGTTTTTCTCAAGCAGCTCAATATCAAGAAAAAGGAGATCCAACCTGGCTCCTTTTCTCAAATCCTCTTCCAGGCTCTCTCCGCTGTACCACACTTCGATGTCGAATTTCACCAGGATATCCGCCGACAGGGCTTGAAGCTGTTCCTCAAGCAAGGAACACAGTATTTTATCATCATCGCATATTCCTATTCTGTACATGCTGTGCCTGCTTTCCTTTCAAACGATAGTTCCTATTATACTTTACTTTCAGGATACTATCAAGGCTTAGGGGCACCTGCTGACAAATCAAATTATACAAAAAAGGCTTGACTTTCAGCAGTGCATCTCCTATACTGAACATAACAGAACCCACCACGCCTCTGGTTATACTATGCGCAACCCGGTGGGACTTTCTATTTCCAGCGAGGTCTCTATAATGAATTCTTATCCAAAGCAAATCTTAACTATTTCTCAACAATTACAAACCTATATAGATGCCGGCATGACTGTTTCTTCTGTTGATGAAGCTGCTGCTGCATTAACTACAATTGGTTACTATCGACTGAGAGGTTACAGTTTCCCTCTCTATGATAATGCATCCAAACGCTATCTTGTTGGTACAGATTTTTCTAATATATTGAAGCTGTATCATTTTGATATGGAATTATCCAGATTGTTGTTTGGAATGGTAACCTGTATTGAAGTTGCCTTACGTGCCAGACTGTCGGATGCCTTGCTAACATATCATGACGCATTGATTCTGACAGATCCATCTGTTTTTTGTGACAAAAAACTCTTTTGGCAAAATCTCTCTTCTTTGTCTTCCCAAATCGCACGTTCAAACGATGTGTTCATACGCCACAATTTTCAGAATCATGATGGCGAGATCCCTTTATGGGCTGCTGTTGAAGTTATGTCTTTTGGTACACTTTCTAAAACTATTAAAAATCTAAAAACCGGAAAGAACAGTGCTTATACCATTTTAGCTGGTTATTACCGTTACATTTCTCCTCGTGGAAAGCTAGTCAAGCCTTCTTTGAGAATGTTGTCTTCATGGATTCAATCTGTTTCCGTACTGCGAAATATGTGTGCTCACAATAGTCGGATTTACAACCGCACCATTAACACCTTTCCGGAACTGCTTATGGTTGATCGAACAACTCCTGCACCTTTGCACAATGGCTTATACCAGATTCTTTTAGCTATGAAGTATCTTAGACCGACAGATAAAATCTGGGAAAATTTCTATACTGATCTTCGAAATCTTTTAAAAAAATATAATGGTTCCTTTGATTTTAACTGCATGAATTTTCCTGCTGACTGGTCCGAACATCTTAATTTACATACATAAATTTGAATGCTATACATATGCTATTTTTGACAGAACCATCCAAGCCTCTCAAAAGAATGCTCAAACCGGATGGACGTCTTAGGGGGTGATGGGAACATCATCCCCACTTTTTAATCGTCTCTTTCCACTTCCTTATTCTCTTTCATGCTGAACTTTTCACTGCATATTTTACAATCCTAAGCTTTCTACCCATGCCTTAACATCTTCATCTGAAACACCAGAACTAAACCGCATCCCTTCCTGCCATTCTCCCGTCCCAGCCATCTCTGCCAACAGTTCTCCACTTTCTCCCAAATCGGAAGAGGAAGATGTACAGAATGGAATCACAACTTTCCCAGCAAAATCATTTGCCTTTACAAAACTATCTACCGGCCATGCCGAAATACCCCACCATATGGGGTAACCTAAATATACTACAGATACCTCATTCCAATTATCTACCGTCACTGAAACTAATTTTACTTCTCTCTGATCCGGATTCTCACGTTCCCTGGCTACACGACTGTCATCATTTGCCCAGTCCAAGTCCGCACTTGAGTATGGCTCTACCGGCTCCAATTCAAATAAATCTCCTCCTGTGGTTTCTGCTATTACATTTGCAACCTGCTTTGTATTTCCTGTTGCAGAAAAATACACCACCAGCGTTTTTGTTTCCATATCCGTCTCCTGTTCCGACTCCGAGGCCATTGCCTGCAATTCCTGATTTTCTGTTTTGGAGTTCTCCTGCTCATAATCCGTGGCTTGTTCTGTCTGTCCATTCCTCCGGGGCAAAGTACTTTTTGCTGCGTTTCCGGCGTCTTCCTTATTCTGGCATCCGGCCATCATAAGGAACAGCAGGAGGAATGGCAACAGGAAAATTTCTTTTTTCATCTTATTTTCCGCCTTTCTCTGAGAGCCTAATGGGTATCCTTATGTTCCTTGGCAGTATTTAAGGCCTTAAGCAAATATGCCATATTCCTCCCCAAGCTTCTCATAGTCTCAAGCCCCTCTTGGTCGCCCTGAACCCCTCCCGGCATCCGGCCATAGGCCATAGGCCAGTAAGAAGATCCGACGATAAACATATCCTGCAACATGAAAAAGTGATTCATGGCATCCAGTGTGTTCAGCGCCCCGCCACGACGTGCGGCCGTAACTGCTGCACCCACTTTATGCCGGAGAAGATTCTCGCTTCGGTTCATGTCCGCCACTACCGATGCTCTTTCCAGAAATGCCTGCATATTGGCGGAAATATTTGCCGTATATACCGGTGAACCAAGGATGATCCCATCCGCCTGTACCATTTTTTCGTAAATCTCCTGAAACAGATCCTTTTTATGAACACAATTTTTTCTGCCCCCGCAAGCCCAGCAAGCCTTGCATGGTTCTATCACCTTACCGGCAAGCTGTATCATTTCAGTTTCTATTCCATCCTTATTCAGTTCCTCCAATACAGTGCTTATAAGAAGTGCTGTATTTCCGTCCTTCCTTGCACTGCTGTTAATTGCCAAAACTTTCATATCTCCTCCATACCAGATTATTTAGTACATAATGTTAAGGAATAATATTCCGTGAATATTTATTACATATTTCAAAAATATGTTCCTCACATCAATGTCAGTATAAATCCCAAACTCATAAATATCAAATACATATAAAGAATATGTTTTCATACTCAAAAAGTATTCTCTTGATTATAATTCATGCAAAATCAAGAATATGGTCTGAGAAAAAACTACTTATCCGGAAAAACAATAAACACAGGCAATCTTAAACCGATATACCGTGGTGCAATCAAGCAAAACCTATTCAATAGTCTATATTTATTGCAAAAAAATAACTCCCTTTTCGAAATTGTGTACCCATTGGGAAAGAACTTATAAATATACCTTGTAAATGGCAGATGAAAATTTTATAATCAAATATATAAATCAAAATTTGTGAAAGAGAAAAGTGATACATGGAATTTATATTATTACTGTATATAATTTTTGCATTTATTTTAGGAACTTTAGCCTTTGTATTGAAGAAAAGACACTCTCAATTTCCTGATTTTAGAGTAGGATACCATAATAAAAAGATAATAGAAAATAAAGAAAAGTGGGAATATGCAAATAATGTTGCAGGAAATTTGTGTGCCTTGTTTGTGGTTATTGATATTATTGTTTCTGTAATTTTATATTTTGTTAAAGCAAATATAGGCACAACAATAATTACATTTTTTATATATTCTATAACTACAATATTAGTTATTTTAATTGTACCCATACAGTTATCAAAAAAGTAATTATTATACTTAATGATACAATTTTTAGAAATTAATATTAAAGAATCCGGTACCGAGCATGATCGGAAGAACCGGTGCCACCGAACCGGAAATATAGCTTAAAACAGCGCCCGGTAATTTCTTCATATCAAGTTTTCCTTTAACAGAGTTTTCGCCGACTGCTGAATCTAAATCTTCGTCCACAGCAGCCTCTGCATTCAGGTTTGCAATGCTGCAAAATTCTGTATACACCTCTCCCACTGTCGGACCGATAATGATTTGCAGCTGACCGCCCGAAAACCGCACACCCAATACTCCTTTTATTTTTTTAATGGCAGCTAAATCTGCTTTTGCATTATCCTTTAATGTCAATCTGAGTCTCGTCATGCAGTGCAGTGCTCCGGTAATGTTTTCCCTTTTTCCAACCTGTCTCAAAATCTGGTTGCAAAGCTCTGTATACTTTGATACTTCTTTTCCTTTTTCAAGTTTTTTCACATCCTCAGGTTCTGTATTTTCACTTTCATTTTTTACAGCCTCCACCCGGAACACGGACTCGCCTCTTTTTACATGGCAGGGAGCCTTCGGTGTGATATCCCAGCCATTCGCATCCGTGATAATGAGCATCGTACTCATATCATAAGTTTGGGAAAGCTTTTTTAAATCTGCTTCTACGATCGGATCTCCCGCTTTAACCTCATCTCCTTGTTCTCTGCCGAAAAGCCGAAATCCGTCACCTTTTGCCTCGACCGTATTCACGCCGCAATGTACCAGGATTTCTATACCGTTGTTTGTAGTGACGCCATAAGCGTGTCCTGTCGGAAACACTGCGCTCAATGTGCCGTTTGCAGGCGCACACAGAACCACCTTATCTCCATTATATTTGAAAGCCACACTCTCGCCCAGCATTTTCTGCGAGAAAGTTTCATCTGATACTGTAGTGACATCGATCAGTTCCCCATCTGCTATGGCAACGATTTCCTCATCACTTACATTCACATCCGGTAAGTTTCGTGTTTTTGCATCCAGCTTCCCCATTTTTCTGATCCTCCGTTTTAAAAATTAGATTTTATATATTCTTTAAAGAAAGCACATTCCTCATCGTTACACTGCCGTGCATGTGCATTCTTGATATCTAAGTGAAATACATGTCCTAATTTCTCGTCTTCCGCTTTATAATATCGAACAGCAAACGGCACATTTTTTTGAATCATAACCGATACAATATCTGGTATCTGATATTTCAAAAAATCATCTTCTGCCGTCATCAGAAACGTTGGCGGAAACTCTTTCGTAATCCATTCGGATACGTTCACCAGAGAAAGTTCCTCGCTGTTTCCCTTGTGTTCCAGATAATCCGTCATCAGATCTGTCGAAAATTTATCCTTTGGCTTATCAGACACCGTAATCTGATGCACCGCACAATTCAAAGCCACTGCAGCAGGCACGAAATCCTTTGGCGGAGAAAATATGTAACGTGAACAATAATCCGGGTTCGTACACATCACGCAAAACAGAGCCAGCGTATGTCCTCCTGCAGAATCTCCTACCGCAAAGATATGAGCCATATCAAATCCATACTTCTCTGCATGGATCTGTATCCAGGAAAAAACCATACAGGTATCTTCCAGCGGGGCAGGAAATTTATGTTCCGGCGCCAGCCGATAGGAAAAATTTACAACGGCAAATCCTCTCTCTGCAAGGCTCATGCAATAATACTGGTATCTGCTCTTATCTCTATAAACCCATCCGCCTCCATGCACGCTGACAACCACAGGAAGCTTTTCATCTCCGGCGTTTACCAGTCTATACACATCCAGGCTCTGCCATACCGGATCTGTGCCATAAATAATATCATCAAATCTTACAACTGTTTCCGGCGTTTCTAATCCTTCATCTCTTTTGGCATCCGTACTTCCAAAATTCTTCCGTATTTTCTCGCTTATTTCAGACATTTTTATCTTCCTCCTGTATTTCATTATATTCACCTTTCTTTCTGTGAACAATGTCCAAAACCATTATGATAAATTGACATTTTTTCATATTTAATGGCTTAGAAAATGAATGATTTGTTCCTTTCAAAAACAAAAGACAGCATCATTCATTTAAGATGCTGTCTTTTTATAGTGCGCCTGGCAGTGCGCGTTTCCATCAATTTTTAAGGAATCTGCCCATATCCAACCAATGTTTTTGTTCCAACTTATACTTCCTATTCTTCTGTCAAATTGGATTCAGACAACTCTAATTGTTTATCCAATGGCAAAATGTCTCTCAATACCAGTCATGCTTCTCCCCACGGTCAAGGGCATTGATTCGACCCATTTCTTCCTCGGTCAGCACAAAGTCAAACAGCTCTGTATTTTCCTGGATGTGATCGGGATTGCTGGAGCCGGGAATCACTACCACGCCTTTTTGCAGATTCCACCGGAGAATGACCTGGGCAGAGGATTTTCCGTGAACTGCCGCAATTTCGGAAATCACCTCATCGTTAAGGAGCTCGGCCGTATACCCTCTTCCTCCCAGCGGATACCAGCCCTGTACCACAATCCCGTGGCTTTGAATATAGGGAATCACATCATTTTCCTGATAATATGGATGGATCTCATTCTGAACCAGAGCGGGCTTGATATTTACCTGAGGTAAAAATTCTTCCAGTTCCTCTACGTACCAGTTTGACAAGCCAATGGAACGGACTTTCCCATCCGCCACCGCCTGCTCCATGGCAAGATAAGCCTCCACGTCACCCGTCCCGGGATGATGGAGCAACATCATATCAATATACGCAATGTCCAGCTTTTGAAGAGCCTCCTCAATCGCCGCTTCGGGTTGAGAAAACTGATTCGGATACAGCTTGGTAATAACAAAGATTTCCTCCCTCGGTATGCCGGAATTTCTGACAGCCTGCCCCACACTTTCTTCATTGTGATACATATAGGCGGTATCTATCAGGCGTACGCCCCTTTCTAATGCTGCCGTAACGGAATCCACACAAACCTCACCAGTCAGGCTGTAGGTACCTATGCCGTAAATGGGCATTTCATATCCGCTGTTCAGCATAACGGTTTTAGTTTCAAAGTTAAATGAACTATCCTCTTTCATGGCTTGTTCCTCCTGCTCCTTTGCCCTTTTTGTTTCCCCATCCGGTTCTGCTGGCTCTTCCCTTTGGGAGCCTGCTGCCGGCTCTATTGCTTCGGCATTTTCTGACTGATCGGATTGCTCCGTCCCGATTCGGGTCCCACAGGCTGACAGCGCAGTAATAAGCAGACCTGCCAGCATAAGATGAAACAGTCGATTCATGTTGCATTTTCCTTTCTCTGAGCTGTTTGTGTATTTGTACATAAAGAGATACTGCTTCGGCGTTTCCTTAAGTCTGTCCATGCTCTTTGGACATAGCGGTACGCTCCTGCAGTGATTTTTCCGGGATCACTTTCAATATTTTCGCAGGTACGCCACCTACCACCGCCCCAGGCGGAACATCCTGGGTTACTACGGCGCCTGCCGCAACAACCGCCCAATCTCCAAGGGTTACTCCGGGCAGTATCGTTGCATTCGAGCCAATCCATACATGGGTGCCTATTGTTATGGGCACATAGTGGTTTTTTCTGTTTTCCTTTGGATCAAGATCGTGGTTGATTGTTGCAACACTACATTGTGTCCAATGAGCGTGCCATCCCCAACCTTTATTCCTCCCTGGTCCTGAAAATGGCAGCCGGAATTGATAAAGACATCCTTTCCGATTGTGATATTCTTTCCAAAATCCGTATAAAAGGGCGGAAACAACCGAAAGGAATCATCGATTTTTTTCCCGGTCAGCTTTCCCATAATCTCCCGAATTTCCTCCGGAGTGTGGTACTGCATATTCAGCTCCATGCCTATGCGGACAGCCTCCTGAAAAAGCTCGTCTGCATAGGTGCTGCGCCGGGCATCTTCCCTGGCGTCCTCCCGAAAACCATCGATTACTTCTTTTACTGTCAAGGCTTACATCTCCTTTTCCCATTCCCGGAGCGTATGAACACCGGTTTCATCACCCAGTTTTTCCAGATAGGGATTATAGGAATCGCCACGGCCGCTTCCTTTGGGAAATGGGTTTGCCTCATTATATCGCCCGGTAAGCGCTCCCTGTTCCAGTACCATATAAGAAAAAAAGGTAATGTTATGTTCCTTACAGTAATCAAGAATACCGGCTCGTTCCGAAGAACGGTGCAGCAGGCTGAAATGATTTTGTACCGCAGAGATTTTCAAGTCTTCTGCCGCAAGAATCTCATTTACACGCTTGATTTCAGCAAGGTTATGATTGGAAACACCGATTGTCTTTATCTGTCCGTTTTTTGCAAGCGGAATTAAATCCGGTGTCCATTTTTCAACATCTAAGGGATTGTGAATCCAGTAAATGTCAATTCTATCCGTATGCAGACGTTCTTTGCTGCCGTCAAGCATTTTCTGCATGGCATCCGATGACGATCCGGCAATCTGCGGGGTGAATTTTGTGGATAGAATAACCTCTTTGCGTGGTACTTCTTTCACAAAATCTCCGAGGATACGCTCAGAGCTGCCCTCTCCATAAACGGCGGCAGTGTCCCACAAATATAATCCGCACTCCATAGCTTTCTCAAATACCGGTTTCAGATCGGCCTTAGAGAGATGGTTTCCAAACACCTGATCTCCCCCGGCCGCACCAGCGCCCCATGACCAGGCTCCTAATGCAATCTGCGGTAATAATTTATCCATAATCAAATCCTCCTGAGTATCAATTATTTTATTTCAAGCCTTTTTCGAAGAACTTCCTCCTTTCGGATTTATTATAATATTGGCATCTTTCAATATCAAATGCATATAGAGAATAGAATTGCATACTTGAAAGGTATGAAACTTCCTGCTATAATCACCCCTATCATATTCACCCTAATCAATCACAATCTTAAAAAAACAAAAACTTTTTGGAATTTCACTGAATGAAGCTTCGCCTGAAATTTGACAGCTACATACGATTCAGAAAAAGAAGTAAAAGAAAAACAGATGCCAAAGAGCTTTCATAAGCTTTTAATCTAACCCATATTGAAAATAGTCCAGCTAAAAAATGTAAAGTGTTTAACAGAAATATTTTCTGCTGGACGGTAAAGTTGCGAAAGCGCACGAGAGGAACTTTCATGAGTGCACTTTCGAATGAAAGTTTCTCTCATAGGTGTGCACTGAAGTGACTTTACCCTTTCGTACTGTTGCGTAGCAACTTAAAAATAGGAGGATTCACATTTGGATATTCGGGTATTGCAGTATTTCCTTGCCGTTGCAAGAGAGGAAAGCATTACAAAGGCAGCGGAACGGCTTCACATGACACAGCCGCCCCTTTCCAGGCAATTAAAAGATTTGGAAGAAGAATTGGGAAAGCAGCTCTTTATCAGGGGCAGTAAAAAAGTCACACTAACAGAGGACGGCATCCTGCTGCGCAAACGTGCGGAGGAGTTGGTTGACCTTATGGAAAAAACAAAGGCGGAAATGGCTTCCTCCAGTGAAAACATAAGTGGAGATATTCATATCGGCTGCGGAGAAACAGAGGCCATTTCTTTTCTTGCGCAGGCCGCATGGGATTTGCAGCAGAAATATCCGCTCATCCATTATCATCTGTACAGCGGCGATGCCGAACGTGTCCTGGAACGGCTGGATAAGGGATTGATCGACTTCGGACTTTTGGTCGGTCCCGTAGATATAAACAAATACGATTATATGAGACTTCCTTTTAAAGACACATGGGGCGTTTTGATGCGAAAGGACAGTCCTCTGGCAGAAAAGGAAAAAATCACAGCGGAAGATTTGTGGGATAAACCGTTGATTCTCTCCCATCAGACATCCATCAACAGCGAAATGTTCTCCTGGTTAAAGACCGATCTGTCAAAGCTGAATATCGCAGCCACCTACGATTTGATCTATAATGCCTCGCTGTTTGTAAAAAAGGGCTTCGGTTATGTGATTGCGTTAGACAGGCTGATTAACACCACCGGAGACAGTACGCTTTGTTTTCGTCCCCTTTCCCCCGCTTTGGAAGCCGGGCTTTGTATTGTGTGGAAAAAACACCAGGTATTTTCGAGAGCTTCCAACGCTTTTCTGAAACAATTGCAAAAAGAGCTGGAAGCTTTCGAACAGTAAAAAGCGTCCGAAAGCCCCATTGCTGAGGCTGACGGACCCTTCATTTTTCAATGTTTATTTTCGCTTCACATTATGCGGCGCAGAAAGTCTTTACTGTCTTAACTCCGCATCCAATGCCTCCAGACCTTTCAGAATCCGCTTCATGGCAGAAGCCACATCCGCTTCCTCCAAAGTCTTATCCTTTGCACGGAACACAATGGAATACGCCATGGACTTATAGCCTTTCTTAATCTGAGCGCCCTCGTACACGTCAAAGAGCTGGTAGCTCTCCAGATAGCTTCCTCCCTTATGTTCAATAACCTCTTCGATCTGTCCGGCCAGAATCTCCTTGGGAATTACCATGGAAATGTCACGGTTGACAGCCGGATACTTGGCAATGCCCTCATATTTCCGGTCAAAGGTTGCAAATGGCAGGATGGCGGGCATATCCAGAACTGCCACATAAGCACGCTCTCCGATTCCATAGGTCTCCGCCACGGTCGGGTGAACCTCTCCCAGGTAGCCTACTGTTTTGCCGCAATATACAATCTTTGCCTGACGGCCCGGATGGAGGAAGTTCTTGCCTGCATTTGGATCATAAACCTCCTTTTTCTGAAGACCAATCTTGTCAAAAAACTCTTCCACCACGCCTTTCATAGTGAAAAAGTCTCCCTCTCCATACATTCCAAGGGTAAACTGCATCCGCTCGTCCGGAAGCTCTGTGAGGGGCTGTTCCTCTGCAAGATAAATATTTCCCAGCTCATAGAGACGGACATTTTTATTTCTCCGGTTGTAGTTGGTGGCTAAAGAGGTCAGCATGCCATTGAGGGAAGTAGTACGCATAATGCTGAAATCCTCGCCTAATGGATTCGAAATGGTAATGGCTTTCCGAAGCGTGTCCTCTTTGTCAAGAAGCAGCTTGTCAAATACCTTAGGGCTTTCAAAGGAATAAGTCATTCCCTGAGAAAAACCGCAGAACTCAGCGATATCCCTTGCCACTTCCTCCACACGAAGCTTAAAGGGCAGCTTTCCTGTAGTTGCCTCACCGGTGGGCAGCGTGGTCGGAATATTGTCATAGCCGTAGAACCGGGCCACTTCTTCTGCCAAATCCGCCAGACGCAGCACATCCTGACGGAACGTGGGAACCAGAATCTCTCCCGTGCTCTCATCATACGCAAGCTCTACCATTTGAAGATAAGAAAGCATCTGCTCCCTGGTAATATCCGTTCCCAGAAGAGCGTTGATCTTATCCGCATCAAAGGGCACCCGTACAGGCTCCTTAATTCCGGTATACACATCTACCATGCCGTCTACCACTTCGCCGGCGCCAAGCTCTTCAATGAGCTGGCATGCCCGGTCAATGGCAGCCTGAGCATTGTTGGGGTCCAGTCCCTTTTCAAACTTTCCGGAAGCCTCTGTCCGAAGTCCCACTTTCTTTGCGGAAAGCCGGATATTGACGCCGTCAAAGCAGGCCGCCTCGAAAAGCATAGTTTTTACATTGTCCGTGATCATGGAATTTTCTCCTCCCATGATTCCGGCGATGCCAATGGCTTTCTCTCCATCACAAATCATCAGTACGGAATCATCCATGGTGCGCTCCTGACCATCCAGCGTGACGAACTTTTCATTCTTTTCCGCCCTCCGCACCAGAATCTGATTCCCTGCAATGGTATCCAGATCGTAGGCATGCATGGGCTGGCCGTACTCCTCCATCACGTAGTTGGTGATGTCTACAATATTGTTAATAGGACGGATTCCGTTCACTGCCAGACGGCGCTGCATCCATTTGGGCGAGGGGCCAAGCTTAATGTTCTTAACTACTCTTGCGCAGTAACGGGGGCAGAGATCCGCATCCTTTACGTCCACCCGGATATAATCATTCACGTCCCCGCCGCTTCCCTTTACCTTTACCTCCGGCAAAATGAATTTCTTGCGGAAAGTTGCCGCCGCTTCTCTTGCAATTCCAATCACGCTGTAGCAGTCTACACGGTTAGAAGTGATCTCATACTCGAAAATCACATCGTCAAGGCCCAATGCTTTAATGGCGCTCTCTCCTACCTGAACATCCTCCGGAAAAATGTAGATGCCAAGCTCCGGCGCCTCCGGAAACATCTCTCTGGTCTGACCCAGCTCCTCAATGGAGCACATCATGCCGTTCGATTCCACGCCCCGCAGCTTGCCCTTTTTGATTTTGATTCCGCCCGGTGTCAGCTTGCCATCATGACCGCCCGCCACACGGCCTCCGTCCAAAACTACCGGAACCTTCTGTCCTTCCTTTACATTTGGAGCGCCTGTTACAATCTGAACCGGGGCTTCTCCTCCTACGTCTACCTGGCATACCACCAGTTTGTCTGCATCCGGGTGGCGCTCAATCTTAACAATCTGGCCGATGATGATATTTTCCAGATCCGCATCCAAAGCCCTGCAGCCCTCTACCTTTGTTCCGGACAAGGTCATTGCATCTGTATATTCCTGTGCCGTTACGTCAAGATCCGGCACGTATGCTTTAATCCATGATAATGAAGTATCCATGTCTTCCTCCTATTTAAAATTGTCCTAAAAACCGAATGTCATTCTCATACAGCAGCCGCATATCGTCAATCTCATATTTCAGCAGCGCAATACGCTCCAGTCCTACGCCGAAAGCAAAGCCTGTGTACTTCTCCGGATCAATGCCGCACATTTCCAGCACGTGGGGATGTACCATGCCGCAGCCTAAGATCTCAATCCAGCCGCTTCCCTTGCAGAACCGGCAGCCCTTGCCGCCGCATTTGAAGCAGCTTACGTCTACCTCCGCACTCGGCTCTGTGAACGGGAAATGATGGGGACGGAACTTGGTTTTTGTCTCCGGCCCGAACAGCTCCTTTGCAAATTCCTCCAAGGTTCCCTTTAAATCTGCAAAAGTAATATTTTTATCTACCACTAAGCCCTCAACCTGATGGAAAGAGGGAGAATGGGTTGCGTCCACCTCGTCAGAACGGAATACCCTGCCCGGCGCTATCATACGGATGGGAAGCTTGCCCTGCTCCATCACACGGGCCTGACAGGGAGAGGTCTGGGTACGCAGCAGGATCTCTTTGTTGATATAGAATGTATCCTGCTCATCCTTGGCCGGATGGCCATCGGGAATATTCAGCTTTTCGAAATTATAAAGATCGTATTCAATCTCCGGGCCTTCTACCACTTCATATCCCATACCGATAAAGATTCGCTCTACCTCTTCCAAAGCAATCGTATTGGGATGACGATGGCCTACCTGGTTCTTTTTAGCCGGGAGGGTTACGTCAATGACTTCGGCTTTTAACTTTTCCTCTCGGACAAAAGCCTCCATTTTCTTCTTGGCTTCCTCCAGAACCCGTTCAATCTCCTCACGGGTTTCATTCACAAGCTGTCCTACTTTGGGCCGGTCCTCGGGAGCTACTTCTTTCATTCCCTTAAGTACACTGGTTAATTCTCCTTTTTTCCCGAGAATCGCCACACGCACATCATTCAGTGTATTTAGATTTTCCGCCGACTGAATCTGCGCCATGGCATGCTCACGGATTTTCTGCAATTTCTCTTTCATCTCGATCTTCCTTTCTTTAATTTGCACACGCTTTTTGTGCATAGATCTACAGCTATACCCATAGGGGATGCTTCTGATACACTAAAAAACAAAAGCTCCATCCCAACATAGGGACGAAGCTCATATCCGCGGTACCACCCTGATTCCTGTCACTGACAGGCTCTCATTCTATGCGTAACGTGCACAACACGTCACCGCTTACTTCTTGTTTTCAGCGGCGCTGCTCCGGTGGGAAATTCAATGGCTCCCTGAACTTGGGACTGCTTTCAGCCGGTGACACTCCCTCTCTGGAAGAAGAAGAACCATCTACTTGACACCCTCACTGCATTTTAACCGTAACTGTTTAATACCAATGTCATTAACAGTTATTTATTTTTTACTATCGGGATTTATTTTATAACAGGTTTCCCCGAATTGTCAAGTTTTTTCTCTCCGCTCAGTAGTTTCCGATATCGTGTAACCATACGGAACTGTTCTTCAAAGTAGGAATTAATCTCCGCCCCAATCAAAATAATATACATGCAGAAATACAGCCACAGCATCACGACAATTATGGTAGTCAGGCTTCCGTACATATTGCTCAGTCCGGGCGTATAATTCACATACAAAGAAAATCCGATGGAAAAAAGGTACCAGCAGACGGAGGAAAGCAGCGCTCCCGGCGCCTGGCTGTACAATCTCGCTTTCCGATTGGGAACAAATTTATAGAGCAGCATAAACACCAATGTCAAAAAAGCAATGGCCACCACATCTTTCATCCGAAGAATCATGCCTGTTATCACCGCCAGAAAAGGCAGATAAACAACGGCCGCCTGATGGATAGAATTGCCAAACACCAATACCACCAGCGACAAAATAATGCAAACCACAAACACAATGGTATAAATGGCGGAGCGAAACCGCAAAATAATATAATTTCTCTGCTCTACCACATCATAGACGGAATTCATCCCCCGCATCAGGGCCAGAAATCCCTTTCCTGCCGACCAGGCCGCCGTAATGGCGGACAGGGAAACGGTTACTGCAGTCTTACTGTACACCTCATTGATGATATCGATCACAAAGCCATCCATGCTGTCCGGGAAAATCACCTGTGCCGCCCTGTAGATATCTACCTGCGTCAGTGTCGTATATCGAATTGCAGTCAGCAAAAGAATAATAAACGGGATAAAGGAAAGCATGATAAAGTAGGCGCTCTGAGCTGCATAAGCGCCTACATGATCCTCCTGCATGGCATTTAAAAAGCCACGCACCAGTTTAATAATTTTCTTTATGAAACTCATAGCTTTCCCTCTTATCTGTATTGCCTATCCGAATGCTTCTGCGGCACTGTCTAATTCTGTAATCCAGTATAATATCCATATCACTGCTTACTGCCTGCGTGAACATCTTATCATAAATCAAGAATTGCCGTCAATTCCACATCTGTATAAAAGAAATGAAGAATCTCCTCATAGCCCTTTCCTTCCTTCGCCATGCCGTTAGCGCCATTCTGGCTCATCCCTACCCCATGTCCATAGCCGCCTCCCTGAAAACGAAAACCGGAAAGCTCTCCCTTATCATCATACACAGGCGTGACAATAAAATAAGCACTTGGCAGAAGGCTTCCGCCCTCTACAGTAGTTCCATCCTGCCGAACAATCACGCCTCCTTGAACATTTAAAAGAGCCCGCACATTGTATTCTGTGGCTATTTCTATGGTTCGGCGGCTTCCATGGATGCACATGCGCTGAATAGCTCCTCCTTCGTTTCGCTCCAGAATCTCAATTTCTTCAATAGTTCCGATGGTGTCTATGGATTTGCTTACATAATTTCTGCCGCGTTTCGTTCGAATTGCCTCTGGATTTGCTTCATAACGGTTCTTAAGAGTATTATTCAGATTCTCAGACAGGGTTTCTATATCCAGTTCTGTCTCCCAGCGATACCAGCTTACCTCTCGGTCATAGCAGGTATCATCCCAATTAAGAATAAAAGCTGTAAATGTTTCCTCATCCGACATTGGAAGACTCTCTCCCGCCTCATTGATGGTTTTTCCTCTCAGATAAGGGGTCATCTCTGCCGAGCCCTCCCACCATACCTCTTCATTTCCTGTATAGCCGCAGGAAGTAGAAAAATAATAAGCAGTGATGGGCTGTCCCTGACTGGTGAGAATCAGATCGCCCGTCTCCGCCACAGCCTGATTGGTGCTTTCCGTCTGGTTGGTATTATTGTAAACCTGATAGCGAACACTGTCATCTACATGGGCCTCATATTGCGGATATCCATAAGTCTGAAGATGGCGGTATGCATAGGTTCTGGCACAGACTGCCTGAGCCTTCAAAGCCTCCTGCTCATAGCGAGATGGCATTTCGCTTGGTACTACATAATTGAGATAAGTCTCCAGCGGCACTTCGTTCACAATTGCAAAACCGCCTTCTACCGGCCAGACCTCTATGGTTCCTTCATAAGAAGGCGTACCGTATCCCCTGTTCACACTCTGCAATGTAATGGGCATTGCCGGTTCTTCCTGAGTGCCTATCAAAAAACAGGTTGGAACCTCTGCCAGAAACTCCCCGTTGAGAATCAGGCTTCCTTCCTCCCATGAAAAGGAAAGCTCCGTACCACTTCCATATTCTGTTTCCTGTTCTCCGTTCTCGTCAAGGATTTTTCCATGTATAAAAAGCTCCTGATCTGAGACAAGCTTTACGCTCTCATGGACCTCTCCTGCAAAGCCGTCCGTTTTAATAAGCACACGGATATTCCCGTTGTAAATCGGTACTTTCATCTCCGGCTCTGCCTCTGCTTCTGATTCCGGCTCTGGTTCTTTTGGCTGCTCCTTTATGGGCAGATTTTCTGTATCTTTGGGACTTTCTATCTCCGATTTCCCCTGTACCAGAAGAATGGCCAAAACCAAGATTCCAATAGCCAGAAGATATAATTTTGTTTTCAGCATCGGATCTGTTTGTCTTCCCATTGTAACCTGTCCTTAAAATCCATTCTTATCTTTCAATTTATTCTAAAAGTGTATCATTCATTCCCCTAATTTTTCCCTGCATTGTAAAATACGCACAATCTGTCTCTTTATTAGAGCTTCCGCCTTCTATAGCTCAAAAAAGCAGCCGTTCTCCGGCTGCTTTTCTCTAATGTAAACCCAAAATGCCGTCTCCGCAATTTTGACGCCTAGCAGAGCTAGGTGGGTAACCTCAACAGCCCTTCTGCCTTCCACTGCAATCGGAGGCCTGACATCCGGACTGAGATATTGGAATCCCATGAACGTAAATGTAGGTTCAAAATAGCGGCATAACGAACACCTCAGGATTTACTTCTTTATCTTTTGTAATTATACATGATTCTATGCCTCTTGGCAACTGGAAAATTTAAAAAGCCGTCAAAGCCCATACTGATGGAAATATAACAGCAATTTAAATATAAAATTCATGTCCATGATAAGCAAACAGCATGGTCAAACTGTTGCGGAACCACTGAAGGTTTTCTGGATTGGCATAGGCCGGTGCCACAAAATACAGCGCTCCCTGTGAGGGGTCCTCACCGCACAGCGCTCGTTCCACAGCCTCCACTGTAGTCTCCGACACATGCACCCGGTTAATCTTGCCGGTAGCTACCGGAGAAAACTGGGCTTTTCCACCCTTAGTCTGATATACAACGCCTTCTATCGTGTTGGGGAAGGCACCACTCTTTACCCGATTTAGGACCACATTAGCTACAAGCATTTTTCCGGTCACGTCCTCCCCAGAGGTTTCCGCCTCCACAATTTTAAGAAGAGCTGTATAATCTGCCTCGGATACCTCATAGATCCAATTGCTATTGGCTATTGGCTGTGATTCTGAGACTGCATTTTGTATCTCTTCGTTTTTCGCCTTCGCCAGAGCAGCCTGTGCCTCATTGCCTGCTGTCTCTGCCTGGCTTTGTGCTTCTTTTTCCGCCGCTTCCTCGGCTATTCTTTTTTCTTCTTCTGCAGCTCTCTCTTCTGCCTCCCTTCGTTCCCTTTCTGCTTGTTCTGCTGCGGCTTTTTGCCGCTCTTGTTCTTCTATTTCCTGTTCCTTACGGATTCTTGTAAGCTCTGTATCTGCTTCCTCTAACCACTGGTCCCCCGGCGACTGAAAGACGCTGCAGGTAACTGTTTCGCTTTTGTAAGAGATTTTACTGGTTGCTTCTACCTCTTTCGTATCGGCAGTTACCATCAAGATGGCCCCTGCCAATCCTAACACAATTGCACAATCTCTTAACTTATTCATAATACATTATTATAAAAATCTTCCTCCTGTCCGTCAACCGGACATGTGGAATTTCGTTACTCTTTTTGTAAATTTATTCTAATTTTTACCATTTGTGCATTTATTCTTGTATTTTTAGATGAATTTTTTCACAAAGAGAGAGAAAAAATTAGAACCTTTTCTGGTTCTAAGGTGCATATAATAATTGCAAATGTATTACATTTATGGATGTACTATTTAATATTTTCGAAATATATTCCAGGATTTGGCTAATGAATTTAACAAATTTTTGTTTTCAGGAGAACTAATTTTGTGCATTGAAGAGGATTTGAACCTTTGCTCTTGGGGACGAAGGTTGACCTTTGCGCATATGTGCTTTGCAGGTTTTAAAGTCATGAAATCAATAATATCCTATCAGTGCACAAATCAATTTATAAACGCATGCATTTGCGGCTGGGAATTGATTTATATAGGGGTACTGAGAGGATATTATGGAACTTAAAATAGGAGGTTTTTATGAAGATTCGAGAGGCAACGAACCTGATTGCAGGTATTCTTTTTACACTGGTTGCAGGTATTCTTTTGCATTTTTCTTATGAGTGGAGTATGGAAAATCCATTTGTGGCATTGTTTGCTCCGGTAAATGAATCTGTCTGGGAGCATTTAAAAATGCTGTTTTTTCCGGTGTTTTTGTATACTCTTTTTGAGGTGATTGTGCTTTTTAAGACTTCCGGGCGTTTTCTGACTTCTCGGATTGCAGGGGTGCTTATTGGGATGTTTTTTATTGTGGCGGCTTTTTTTACTTATACGGGGGTTAGCGGGAAGGATTTTTTGGTGGTGGATATTTTGATTTTTGTGTTTAGTGTTTTGGTTACTTTTTTGACTTCTCGGTACTTTGAGGTTCAATGTCCGAGTATGCATCTGCCTCTTTTGGCTAATTATGCGCTTTTGCTTCTTCTTGTGATTTGCTTTTTTTCTTTTACGTTTAGTCCGCCGGGGCTGCCGATGTTTTATACGGTGTAAAAAACGGACGCAAAATAAGACGGCGGACTTTTCCATATCCGTGTTCGGACGGTTCACGCACACCTGTCTGCTCTTGTCGGACTAACGTTTTGTAATTTTGCTTCACCTTTTATGCGTTGAACGTTTGTCCGCCAATATCAGACAGGTGTGCGTGAACCGTCCGGACACTTGATATCGGAAAAGTCCGCCGTCTTATTTTGCTGTTTTAAGCTGCCATAGAAATTTCTTTCCTAATAGTAACAAGATAAGAAATAAAAATACACTTCCGCAGACTGCAAGTACCGGCAGTTCATAGTTGGTAAAGTTTTTATAATCCTTGTAAGCTATCCGGCTCAGGAAAGGCAGACCTAGAACCGGACCCAAATACCAGAGGATCGGAAGGAGCTTAGCCCATAAGAATTTTTCTTTTTGTACCGTTTCCGCCAATCCAATCTTTTGTGAAAATTGGTTTCCCGCCCAATATAAGGCCAAAAGTGACAGGAAGTACACGAAGGTTCCAATGGCTGTGTGGAGCTGTCCTGATGACATATGGGCCATAATGTGTTCTGTGCTCTCCAAAAGCTGCGGCAGCACAATGGACAAGGTGATTCGAATTCCATTTACAAATATGGTAACAAGCCCGGCTGCCAAAAAAGAGAACAGTGTCCAGTACAGCTTCCCTTTCCCGCCTTTCATCCGGTGAAGGAAAGACCAGCTTAGCATGAGGGCTGCAATCATCCAGAACTTAAGCCCTGCACAGGCCGGTGCGATGATGAACCGCAGGGAATGGTTCACATAGCCCATTCCCTGCTCGTATGTAAAAGAATGCCCGCTTAAAATACCGGTCCACCATGCGGTAGGACGCAAAATCCAGAGCAGCTCGTCACTGCCGGCCTGGTCAGCATACAATTTTAAACCTAAGACCATCAACAGTCCCAAAAAATATATACGGATTGATTTTTTATCTCTCATCTGGCTTCCTCATTTTTCATCAAATCGGTATGACATGAGGTTTCTGCTTACTCTGTAAAGATATTGAAGCAGCAGTGTCATAGCGAATAATAGAATCAGAAGCATTCCGTCAGGCTCCGCTCCTACCATATAGCCGCCTCCCACAGCCAGGCCCGATACGCCGAAGGGCAGTGAGTTGGGCTGATTCACATCCTTGCTGTCTCCCTCCGGGTTCCTGACTTCTTCCAGAACGGCTACAAAGGAGGTATAGGGTGTGACCATATTGTATTTGAGGCCGATGGAAGTAACCTCTTTCTTGACCTGGCTCCCTGTCTTAGAACTGTAGTCTGTCAGCATTTCCACCCGTTTTCTGGCCCAGAGATACTGGATGGCTTCATTTTCCTGGGAAATACTTTCTGCCGTTACGGGGATCTCTTCCATATAGTCCTCTGATCCACGCTTTCCGGTGATGCGGATGGTTCCTGTAGGTTCGCCGCGCCATTTTCCATACAGAACAATGGGACGGCTGGCATAAAGGGTCGGTACGCCGGAGGGCTCTGTATCGTAGGTCTCAAAGCCCTCAAATTCTACCTGGACGTTGGTTAAAAGGGGCGCCTGTACATAAGTGCGAAAACGATTGGCTGCTTCTGCGGCTTCCGGTTCCTCTGTGACTACAAATTCCTCACCCATGCCTGTAGCCGCAATTCCCTCAATGAGATAACGATTTACGGAGCTTCCGATGCCAAAGGCAAAGTAGCTGGTATCTCCCAGATTTTCCCGGATGTGGTCAAAGATTTCTTTTTCATCGGAAATATAACCATCGGTTATCATGACAACGGTTCTGGCCGTATCCTCATCCTTTGGAATGTGGTAGGCGGTCAGAAGGGCTGACAGGAGCTCTGTTCCGCCTCCGCCTTTTTGATCCTCTATTAATTGCAGGGCACTGTGGATGTTGGGCTTTGTGGCTTCCAGAGAATTGGGAGACAGGGTCCACACCGTGTCAGAAAAGAGAATCACGTTGAAACAGTCCGTCTCTTTTAGGTTGGATACCAGATCACTGATGAGCTTTTTGGCCGTATCCAGGGCATAGCCGTCCATGGAGCCGGACACGTCCAGAGCAAAGATATATTCTCTTGGGGGAATGTCCTCAGGATTGCAGCGCTCGGGAGGTTGCACGGTTAGCTGAAAGAAGTTGGCATTTTCTCCCTCATAGAGCATAAGGCCCGAATTCATAGCTTCTCCGGTTAGCTGGTATTCCAGTATAAAGTCTCTGTCTCCGGCAAATGCAGCCTTGTCAGCCAGAGTTACCTTGGCTTTTGTATCCTCCCCTTGATCAATGTTTATTTTGTGGGAGCTGCTGGTCAGATTCTCTATAGGCACTCCCGTAGATAGGTTGACGGTAATATCATAGGAGCTCTCCACCGGCGCTCCCTCTGCCAGATAGGGACTTTCCACCCAGGCATCCGCTTCGGCTTCCTCTTCCGTCACCCGGCCGCTGTAGCGGGGGCCGACTACGGTAGGAAATACAAACTGGTAAATCCCTTCCTCCGGCTCAATCAGCTCCGTGTAGGTCAGTTCAATGGCTATTTCATCTCCCGGCATAATATTTGCAACGTCCATGGTGAATACATTGGCTCTCTGTTCTTCCAGGAGAGAGGCATTTTTGCCCTCGCTTTTGGCTTCCTCGTATACCTGCTTGGCCTCTTCCTTTTCTTTGATCTGCGCCCGTACCACGTGATTGCCTACGGTCATGGTCATTCCGTGGACGACTACACGGGTGGAGGCGGGAAATACGTATTTTGCATTGATGGGATTTTCCCCCTCATTGGCATAGCGCTGCGTTACATGGATCTCCGCAATGGTTCCGTTGACATTTGCCGTGACCTCGGTTCCCTTTAGGGGAAAGGGATCTGTGGAGGAATCTGTGCCTTCTACGAGAAAATAAGGTGCCAGGGTTACATCCTTTTCCTGCTCCGCCTCTTCCCGGCCCGCATGAACCGTCACCGGACAGGACATCACCATAAGGAAGCCTGCCAGAAATCCGCACAGCCATCTGTTTCTCCTTTTCATACTTATACACCTCTTCTGTTCTTTGATATATCTGTCATTCGCTGATAGCATTAATTTACAATATCCAAGCGTCAGAAGAGCGTCACAAAAACATCATAATTGCATCATTTTTTGTGGGCTTTTGGGAAAAAGGCAAAAAAAGTGCCGGAAAAGTCTTCTGTCTTCTTTTCCGGCACCTTTTGGCAGTCCCCTGTGGGCTGCTGACATTTCATTTTCACCTGTCAATATACTAATCTGTATGTATTTACTTCACGTTCCTTATGCGTTTCTTATCTTCTGCCGCTGCATGCATTCGTCCACAAACTGTCTCACCAGACGTTCATAGCGCTTGGTGTCTACCATGTAGCTGAGCCCATGGCCTGCGCCGGGGAAGGTTTTGAGGGTTCTGTGGCCTCCGCAGGCGGACCAGATCTCCTGGCTCATGCGGCAGGGAACGAAGCGGTCGTCCTCTCCGTGGATAAGCAGAATGGGAATTCTTGTCCGGCGGACGGCTTCTATGGCACTTGTTTCGTCCAGGTCAAAATGGCCGAAATATTTTGCGCCCAGGCGGGCGATAGGAAGCATCACGGCTGGAGGAAGCCCCTTGTCCCGGCAGACCTTTTCAATAATGGCCGCAGGGGACGAGTATGGACAGTCTGCGATGATGCCCAGCACGTTTTTCGGCAGCTCCAGGTCAGCGGCCATAAGTACCGCCGCTGCACCCATGGAGACGCCGGAAAGAAAAATGGGCGTGTCGCTGCCAAAGGTCTCGCAGACATAGTTTACCCAGCTTAAGCAGTCCTTCCGCTCCTTAATACCAAAGGTGATGGTCCGGCTGGTGCTTCTTCCGTGGGCCCGCTGGTCCACTACGATGGTGTTGTGCCCCATTTCCCGGGCAAGCTTATTTCCTCCGCAGAAGTCTCGAAGGGCTACGCCTCGATAGCCATGAAATTGTATCTGGAAGGGCGCTCCGTCCTCTACGTGGTAATATCGTCCCACAAGGCGTGTTCCGTCCCATGCCTGGATAAAAAGCAATTCATAGGGAAGCCGCTCCATCCTGCCGATCAGGGTGCGCATCCGATCCTCTATTTTCCTGTACTGGTCTCCACCCGGTATGGCGTATGCATCCTCGTCCGCTTTGGGAACGGCGTAAAATATCTCTCGATATGTAATATAAACAATCAGAATGCACAAGATTACAAGCAATATGCCTGCCCCTAACAGTATCATCATTTTGAAACAGCCTCCAAATCCATAGGGATGCCTCCTGCCAGGCACCTTCGCCCGATTTCTTGGCATCCCCGTTCTTTCTTGATTTTATATCTGTAAGCATATCTACATTGTATGTATGCTTATCTATTCATTTTTTATGCCGTATGAGTACCTTATTTATATTGTTCTTTGAAATGGTACACTTCCTTGCGACAGGTATCTGTTGGCGTCGAATATGAATGGTCATTATTGTAATTGTAGCATTTTGTTGGAAAAACCGCAAGAATTATCCAAATCTGTCAGTAAATATTTTTTAGTGACGGATGCTCCCACAGCTTACTCATCCTGCTTCCATAAAGCTTCCTGTTCCTGCATCAAAGCCGGCATGTCCTCTGACACTTCCAGCATCCGCTCTCTAAGAAGGCTTTTACATGCTTTCTCTTCTGCCCCGGACATATTGTCCACAAGGATCACATATACCATAACCAGAACGATTCCCGTAAACCATACGGAATAGTTTCTTTCTTTTTGATTCGGCTCTTTTTGCTGTCTCATAAAGCTGCTGTTAAGACCTCCGATTTTCGTTGGTTATAGATTGGCTCCAATGTCATAATGTTGGACTTCATCCATTCTTTTCCTCTCTATTATAGTGAATTTTCTGATTTTTTGCAACAAAAGAAGTCTTTTTTCTGATCTTCCTGTGAATATTTGACTGAAACAGCCGTGATTTAGAAAATGAAACTTTCCCATTTTTTTACACATATATAACTATGATAATTTAATGCATATTGCAAATAAAATCACTTGCACGATCTCCCTGTAAATGGTAAAATTTTAAACGTAAAAACCCCGAAAAAGGGCATAAAATTTCCCACCTCGCAGGCCAGTTTGCGGGGTATTTATACCCATAGGGCACTTTCCCTCATGACAATGACCGGACAAAACGAGACAGACACCTGCCGGATGCGCCATTGGGCAGGTTTTTGAAGTATTGCATAGGGAATAAGGCATGCCCGCCGGGGAACAGCACGGAGACGATTATGAAGAAAACAACCTATCTATGCATCCTGGCAGCCTCTTTCTGCTTTGCCCTTGCCGGATGCCGGAAAAACAACCCGTCAGCCATGGCTGACGCTGCAGCCGAAGCTTCCGGGCAGGTAGACCTTCTGGTCTGGGGCGCAGAGGAAGATGAGGCACTGCTCAATCAGATCTTTGAAAGCTTTCAGCAAAAGTACCAGGGCGAAGCGAATTTTAACATCACCTTTTCCCCTCAGAGTGAAAGCAATTGTATGGACGCACTGATGAATGATTTGGAAAACGGGGCCGATGTATTTGCCTTTGCGGACGATCAGCTGAACACCCTGGTGGCCGCAGGCGCCCTTACGCCGGTGGAACCGGCGAATACCATCAAGTCCGCCAATCTTCCGGAGGCCGTTCACGCCGCCTGTGTGGGAGATACCCTGTATGCCTATCCGCTCACGGCGGACAACGGGTATTTTCTCTACTATAATAAACGCTATTTTACGGAAGCAGATATTACCTCCCTGGAGCGGATGTTGGAAATTGCAGCCGCTGAGGAACGGCAGATAACTATGGACTGGTCCTCTGGGTGGTATGTCTATTCCTTCTTTGGAAATACCGGACTGGAGGTGGGTCTCAATGACGACGGTATCACCAATTTCTGTACCTGGAACGGGACGGAGGGGCCAATCCGTGGAACCGATGTGGCTCAGTCCATGCTGAACCTGGCAGAAAGCCCCGGCTTTTTGAACGCCACGGACGAAAACTTTTTAAAAGGTGTACAAAACGGAACGGTTATCGCCGGTGTCAGTGGTGTGTGGAATGCCATGGCCGTGGAAGAAGCCTGGGGCGCAGATTACGGAGCTGCCAAGCTTCCCTCCTATACCTGTGCAGGACAGCAGATCCAGATGTCTTCCTACTCCGGCTATAAGCTCATCGGTGTCAACGCCTACTCCGCATCCCATGAGTGGGCCTCCCTTTTAGCCGAATGGATCACGAATGAAGCCAACCAGAAGCTCCGATTCGAGCTGCGTGGACAGGGTCCTGCCAACAAAAATGCGGCGGCCTCCCAAGCGGTTCAGAGTTCTCCTGCCATTGCCGCCCTTCTCAGCCAGTCTGAATTTTCCACGGTGCAGCGTCTGGGAGGAAATTTCTGGGATCCCGTGTCCGCCTTTGCAGGAAATATGGCTGCCGGCAATCCTGACGGCCAGAGCCTTCAGGAGCAGCTTGACAAAATGGCGGAAGCTATCACGGCACCCTAGTGAAAATCTGCACAGGAGCTTCAAGCAGGATTGCCAGTGAATTACTGAGTCAAATACCCCGCAGAAATAAACTGTTACAACATTCCGGAGGATATCGCCATGACGAAACAAATCAGCCTCAAACAGCGCTTAATTCTGCCCATTGCTCTTCTGGGCATTGTGGCGCTCATTTCCAATGCTTTGGCTGTTATCAATATACATAATGTCAATTCCAATGCAGCCAATATTGCCGACAACCTTATGGCCGGAAAAAGCCGGCTGGCGGAGATTTCCCAGTCCGCCATGACCATCCATAACCTGGCCCTGTCCCACATTGTGGCTACGGATTACAACACCATGATTACCGTAGTAAATCAGATCAAGGATGAGGAAGCCCTTTTAGACAACATGCTGGCAGAGTATGAAGACTTTGTTACCAGGGAGGATCAAGAGGCCTACCAGTCTCTTCTGTCCTCTTATGATTCCTTTAAGCATGCGCTGGTAAATTTGGTCTGCAAAAGTGCCGGCCACAAGACGCAGGAAGCTTACGTTCTTGCCAATGAGGACGTGGCTCTTTATGCAAATGCTATGGAAAGCAGCATTGATGCGCTGAATACTTCCATCAGCGATCAGACCTCCAGGGCCAGGGGGCGGCTTTCGGCTGTGTACATCATTTCCCTGATTGTGAGCCTTCTCTCTATTGGTATCTGTACGGCTCTTGTATTTGGAACCATTTCTTTGATTAAAAAATATGTAGTCACGCCTATTAAGAGTATTCTGGGCACTATTCGGGACAGCTCCGACCGGATTGATGATATGACAAGCGAGGTGCGCAAAAGGACTGCCACTTCCCGGGAAAGTGTTTCGGATCTGTCAAATCTGATGCAGCAGCTCTCGGCGACTATCCGGGAGGTTGCCAGCAATGCCACCGTTATTTCCGAAAGTGCTGAGGCCGTGAACCGGGATGTACATAGTACTGCGGAAGAATGCGCAAGCATTACCGCCTATTCCGTCGCCATGAAGACCCGTGCAGACGAGCTGGAGCAGTCGGCTAAGACCAACGTGGAGGTTACCAGCGCCAAGGCTGCGGATATCCTGGAATCCTTAAATGAAGCCATCGAGCAGAGCCGCAGCGTGGATCAGGTGAACAGCCTTACGGATGAGATTCTGAAGATTTCCCAGACAACCCGGCTGATTGCCTTAAATGCCACTGTGGAGGCCGCTAATGCGGGCACGGCCGGCAAGGGCTTTGCCATGGTTGCAAGGGAAATCCGGCAGCTTGCCAACTCAAGCAGTGATGCGGCTAACCGGATACAGGAGATCAATTCTGTCGTTACTTCTGCTGTTTATAATCTTTCAGAAAATGCACAGAATCTTGTGAATTATATGAACAGCTCTATTTTGACAGAATTCCAGGAGTTTGTCCAGTCCGGTAAGCAGTACCAGGAGGATGCTGCTTATATTAAGCAGTCTATGGATAACTTTAAGGAGCGGACAGAGCATCTGCGGGGTTCTATGTCCGGGATTGTGGAATCTATTGGCGCTATTACTACGGTCATTGGGGAAGGAGCTTCGGGACTTACGGGCGTTGCCAACAGTACTCAGAGCCTGGTGATTGATATGGAGGATATTACCCAGAGGATGGGGGTTAATCAGGCGATTGTTGGGGAATTGAAGGAAGAGACGGTGGTGTTTGATAATCTTTAAATGGCGAGCGGGTCGGTTCTGTGAGAAAGCAGGGCAGCCCCTCAGACTTTTCCATATCTGTGTTCGGACGGTTTGCGTACACTTTGTCTGCTCTTGTCGGACGTATAGTCCGCCAATATCAGACAAAGCGTTCGCAAACAGCCGGACACTTGATATTGGAAAAAGTCTGAGGGGCTGCCCTGCTTTCTCACAGAACCTCTGAATTGGGAAGTGGTTCGTTGGCTTATTTCTCGTTGATGTAGTTGATCAGTCCCTCTGCCTTGATAATACGCTGCATAAATTCCGGGAAAGCCTGGCCCTGGTACTCTTTTCCTGTGGTGCGGTTGAAGATTTTTCCACTGTCAAAGTCTACCTCTACCTCATCGCCGTCCTTGATATCCTGTGCGGCCTCGGGGCACTCGA
Source organism: Clostridia bacterium (assembly GCA_910574255.1). Taxonomy (GTDB): domain Bacteria; phylum Bacillota; class Clostridia; order Lachnospirales; family Lachnospiraceae; genus Laedolimicola. The sequence goes on along the minus strand of CAJTAK010000018.1, from coordinate 34,719 downwards.
TAATGGGAAGGCCGATGTTGATGGCGTTTCGGTAGAAGATCCGTGCAAAGGTCTCTGCGATTACGCAGGAAACACCGGATACCTTGATGACCAGAGGAGCGTGCTCTCTGGAGGAACCGCAGCCGAAGTTCTTGTTTGCCACCATAATGTCACCTGGCTGTACCTTGTGAACAAACTCTTTGTCAATATCCTCCATGCAGTGCTCTGCCAGTTCCTTCGGATCTGCTATGGCCAGATATCTTGCGGGGATGATAACATCTGTGTCTACATTGTCTCCATATTTAAATACTCTTCCTTTTGCCTGCATTATTACTCTCCTATTCCAGTTCTATATTTACATTCCAAGCTCTTTCGGGGCAGAAATCTTACCGGTTACTGCGCTGGCTGCCGCTACCGCCGGGCTTGCCAGATAAACTTCTGAATCCACGTGTCCCATACGTCCCACAAAGTTCCGGTTGGTGGTGGATACACAGCGCTCTCCCGCCGCCAGGATTCCCATGTAGCCTCCCAGACAGGGACCGCAGGTGGGCGTGCTCACTGCTGCTCCGGCCTCAATAAAGATCTTTAACAGTCCTTCTTCCATGGCGTCCATATAAATCTTCTGTGTTCCGGGAATCACAATGCAGCGCAGGCCCTTTTTCACCTTACGCCCTTTCAAAATCTCAGCGGCTGCCCGCAGGTCATCCATACGGCCATTGGTACAGGAGCCGATTACCACCTGGTCTATCATTACATCCTCTGTTATCTCGTCTACAGTCTTTGTGTTTTCCGGCAGATGCGGAAATGCTACGGTTGATTTCAACGTGCTCAAGTCAATGGTATATTCCTCATCATACTCCGCATCCGTATCTGCCTCATAGATCTTATATTCCTTTTTGGAGTGCTCCTTCATATAAGCAATGGCCAAATCGTCCACCGGGAAAATCCCGTTCTTTCCGCCTGCCTCAATAGCCATATTTGCAATGGTAAAGCGGTCATCCATTGTAAGATTCTTAATTCCCTCTCCCACAAATTCCATGGACTTGTAGAGGGCTCCGTCCACACCGATCATGCCGATAATGTGCAGAATCACATCCTTGCCGCTGACCCATTTGGAGGGCTTTCCTACAATATTGAATTTTATAGCAGAGGGCACTTTGAACCAGGCCTTTCCCATTGCCATGCCTGCGGCCATATCCGTACTTCCCACTCCTGTAGAAAATGCACCCAATGCGCCATAGGTACAGGTGTGGGAATCCGCACCGATAATACAATCGCCGGCGACCGCCAAGCCCTTCTCCGGAACTAGTGCATGCTCAATTCCCATCTCTCCAACATCAAAGTAGTTGGTTACTTCATGCTTACAGGCAAACTCACGGACACACTTGCAGTTTTCAGCAGATTTAATATCCTTATTGGGAATAAAATGGTCCATAACCAGGGCGATTTTATCCTTGTGAAATACTTCCTTGTTTTTCATTTTCTCCATCTCACGGATGGCCACCGGCGTTGTAATGTCATTTCCCAGAACCAGATCCAGCTCCGCCTCAATGAGCTGTCCGGCCTTTACCTCCGAAAGTCCTGCGTGGGCCGCAAGGATCTTCTGTGTCATTGTCATTCCCATTGCTTCTTCCTCCTTTTTAAGTTGCTATATGGCTTTCACCCTGACTTTTAAATTTTCTATGTGTATTCTAGCACGGTTATTGATATAAGTAAAATATATATTATGAATATTTAATATAATTAAATCTTATACCCATACACCTTCTCATAAATCTGCTCCAAATCCATAGAATTTTTGGTCAGCAGCAAATCCTCCGCTATTCTTCCATCCTTAAGAAAAATGCACCGTGTACATACCTTCTCAAGCAAATCCAGCACATGGCTGGTCAGGATAACAATACTGCCCTTTCGGGCACAGGCAAGCAAATCCGCTTTAAATTGGATAATTCCATAAGTATCCACCCCGCTCTCCGGCTCATCCAAAAGAATCAATCCAGGCTCTCCAATAAGCGCCATAATAATAGACAGCTTCCGTTTCATTCCCAAAGAAAGCTGATGAATCCGGAAATTTCGCTGTTCATATAAGTGATAATTCCGCAGATATGGATCGATTTCCTCATAAAAGCTCCCGCCGAATTTCACCTGGCAAATAAACTCTAAAACCTCGTACACTGTCATTTTTTCATAAAAGCTGATGTCGCTCTGCATATAACCAATGCCGGCTCTAACGGAACGCTCCCCCACACTTTGCCCCCACAAACAGATACTTCCCTCTGATATGGGAAGCAGCCCCGCCACAGCCTTTACAAGGGTTGTCTTTCCGACACCATTCGGGCCGATAAATGCCGCAATCTCCCCTGCCGAAAGCCTCACGGACAAATCCTGAATCCCGCGGCCTTTGCCATACAATTTCGTTACATGCTCTAAAATCAAGTCACAATCTTTGTTCATAGCTTAAATGCTCCCAATTCCTCTTTCCCTGCCGAATCCATTGATACAGAAAAATCAAATTCCCTATCGGAAGATGCAGATTTATCAATACCATAAAGACCCTTAACTGATGCTGACGTTTCGGATATTTTGCAAAAAGACCGGCATTTACAAAGATGGAAATGCTCAAAACAGCGGCCCCCAGCAAAAGGAATGTAATACAATCTGCGAGATTCCGGAGGCGAACAAGAATCAGTACCAAAAAAAGATTATCTCCCAAAAGGTATATCCCTTCCTTCACCAAGTCCAAAAAAAATTTTCCGTATGGATAATCCGACATAAAATAAATGAGGAACTTTTTCTGTTCAAGACTGTAGATATCCTTAAAAAAAAATGCTGTAATCAAACAAATCCCATAAGCCGTAAAAAAGACCCCAAAGGAACTGTCTCCAAGGCAGCAGGTCAAAGCAAAGAATACCATGGAACACAGCTTCCAGAAAAGAAACTCCCTGTTTCGATACATCCAGAGATACCTTGCCGGGCCATGTCCACCCATCCCAAAGGGACTTCTATTATGGTGTGCCCCTTGGTTATATTTTGCCGAACAAGCTCTGCCCTTTCTATAGGGGAATATCTTAAAATGCAGCTTATGCCCTTTTGGAAAAAAGCGAAAGGAGCCGGCGATTACCGACATATCTGCCGATTTATACAGGTATACTCCTATCCATACAATGGACAGCGACAGAATCAAAAGCAGCATTGCAACAGAAGAATTCTCTGAAAATAAACCTTCGCCAATCCCCTCTCCCATCACCCACCCGTACACTGCATGATAGTTTATGCATCCAAGCCTAAGAAAAATGGCTGTGACACCAATCCCCCCGGCACTTAAGAAAGTCAGAATTTTCCCATGAGCCTTAAGTCCCAGAAGCATTCCCATCCCACAGACAAAGATCCCATAAACCACCTGAACCGACAGGGCATAGCTTAATCCGATTCCCTGCATCTGAAAAAGCACCGTTCCCCCATAAATCTGTAAAAAGAGAATCTCTGTATTCACGGACAAAAATAAAAGAAAGCTTTTCAGTCCGGATATGCCCAACAGCGTTAAGCTTTCCCAATACTTTTTCAAAAAAGAAACCCATTGATAACAGGCTAGTGCAACCATAGCACAAAGAAGGAAAAGAAAGCTGATTCTGCATATATAAATCTGATCCGAGCTACCGAATCTCTGTCCCGTCATTGCTTCCGAAATCCGAACTATCCACGGATAGCATAAGATAAGCAGGCCATACAGAACCCACTTTGCCGTTTCCAGTCTTTTATCAATTAGAGCGAAATAAATTTTCTTCATCTCTTTTAAAAGCCCTTCTCTTTAAGCTCCGCCACAATCTGCACATAAGCCTCCGCCACATCAAAGCCCTTGTAATCCTGCCGTTTCAGGTCAATCATATCCCCATGGGAAATGCCTCGCATCCTCTGATTGGCAAAAATACCCTTAAATTCTCCCCATTTGGCAGAATACGTGCTGACCAGCCCGTCATTGTCTCCCTCCAAAGGGCGAATCATGCACCATGGAACAGAAAGGAGAAGATGGCTCCAGGGATATTTCATTTTTGAAGCATAGCTTTGATAGTAAACCCCCGGCGCATCTGGTGTTTGCTTATTAAATTCAGCACTGGCTTTTGTAGAAAATTGGCGGGTTGCCGTATAGAAGTCCGGATTCCGATCTCCGAATTTTCCAAAGGTTCGGTCAAAGCAGCCTGCCACAAAGCGGTAAAGCCCCTCCGGAAGACGGCAGGCATAGTCCACAAATCGGCATCCTCGGTGAGGCGTGCTCATCGTAGTTAAGGATGCCACATAAGGAGCCATTTTCAAGGTGGAAATGGCATAGCGGGCATCCAGCCCGCCCTTGGAATGGGCAATGATATTCACCTTCTCTGCTTTCGTTTCCTCCATAATCTCATAAATTCTTTTTCGAATATCCTCTCCATTGTAGGCTATGGTTCCAAATGCTTCCTGGTTGCCATAATAGATAACAGCGCCGTTTCGCCTAAGCTCCGCCGGAATCCGGCCCCAGTAGTTGAAATATCTTAGATCCCGAAAACCAACTCCGTGAACCATCAGCAGGGGATAACGGGTCCTGCAAAGCTCCGAATCCACCCGCAGCTCCCGAAGTAATACCTTTTCCCGTTCAAAATCGTATTCCTCGTACACCAGACGGCATGCATAAAGGAGCACAAAGAGATTCACCAGCGGAATCCACATGGTAAGGAGCATCACCACACGTCTTCCAATGCTCAGCCGGCGGGAGGTACAGAAAATCCGCAGCGCTCCCACTCCAATCAGCAGAAAAGCGCCCGCAACCGCTAAAATTCCATTTGCAATTAGAATCCCATTGCTAAAGTCATAAGGGCCTGCCTTATGTATGTAAAAGATAACAAAAACCGCTGCCTGGGCCCCCATTGAATAGAGCCCTTCGTACACCAGGCTTCGCCCTCCAAGCATCATCCGAACCCGCAGGCCCGTTTTCACGGAATCAAAAGCCGGCATAACAAGAAGTCCAAGGTAGAGCAAACCAAAGCATACCGCAAGGGTAATCAAAAGCCCAATCCGAATAACAAGAGGCACCTGTGATGCGGCCATTCTCTGATTGGCTGCGTCAGATAATAATATGAAGTTTAACATACCTGGAAGCAACAGCGCCAGAACACAGCGCTTGAGTGTCTTTTTCATCTCAATCTCTCATTTCATTCATGCTTTTAAATAACTCCGCGCCCTTTTTTAAACGGGTAAGTCCTTCTGTTACATAGCTTCTGGGACAGCCGATATTCATCCGCAGGAAAGAGCTGCCATTTTCGCCGTATTCCCTTCCATCCATCAGATACAATCCGGCATGTTTCCTCAAAAAGCCGGCAAAGTTTCTGTTATTCTCTTCCCTCTCCTTCGTTTCAGCCGGCATCTCATCTTGCTCCAGGTTTTGGGATGAATGGATTCTGTCTAATGCGGAATATTCCAGCCATACAAGGTAAGAGGCTTTCCCGGAAATCATATGCACCCAAGGAAGCTCTTTTTTTAGAAAATCCTCCACACATTTTTTATTTTCCCAAATATATGCTCGCAAAGCCTCCAGCCAGGGTTCCCCTTTGGTAAATGCCGCAATTGCCGCTTCCACAGAAAATGAATCCGGTTCAGAGGCTTCATTGGCCTGAATGCCTTTTCGCACCTGTTTTCGAAGCTCTTTATTCGAAATTACCACAGCCGCAGTTTTAAGCCCTGCCAGATTGAAGGTCTTGGTAGGGGCAATGCAGGTGATACTGTTATCCCGACAGGCATCCGAGACTGATGCAAAAGGCGTATAGCGGCAGCCTGGATCCGTAATGTCACAGTGGATTTCATCCGAAACAACGGTTACATGATATTTTGCACACAGTTCTCCAACCTGCAGAAGCTCTTCCTTCGTCCAAATCCGTCCGGACGGATTCTGGGGATTGCACAGCAGCATAAGGGAAACCTTGGGATCCGCAAGCTTTTGTTCCAGATCCGCATAATCCATCTCATATGATTTTCCGTTATACACCAATGGATTTTCCACAAGTGCTTTTTTGCTTCTCTTTATTACATGATAAAAACCATTGTAAACCGGCGGCTGGATCAGGATCTTCTCATCCTCTTTCATCAGTCTGCCTATGACACCGGAAACAGCCGGGATCACTCCGCTGCAAAAAAGCAGCCAGTCCGGATCCATATGAAAGCTATGGCGGCGCTCCCACCAGCTCACATAGGCGCTGTTCCACTCCTTGGAAACGATGGAATATCCGAATACACCATGGGCTGCCCGCTCCATAATGGCTTTTTGAATCTCCGGAGCCGTCTCAAAGTCCATATCCGCCACCCACATGGGAAGCTCTTCTTTCGGTACATTCCATTTCAGGGAGTTTGTCCCTCTGCGATCGATTCGTTTGTCAAAATCGTAATTCATAGCCGGTCTCCTTATCTATATCTTTTTTGTATCCATAGGAAGTCTTTTGTTTGTCAGTTCTATCCTGTAATGCTTTAGCCCCTTGCTCTATACCTTCTCTTCGCCCTTCTTCCAACCCCTTTTTCCGACCTTCCTCCATGCCTTTCTTCATCCCCAGCTCCAGATTATATTTCATCAGATAATTGTGGTCACGGATAGCCTTTTCACGGGCTTCGTATTCCAAACGCTTCATCTCATCCCCACTAAGCTGCGTCAACCTCTCATAGGCTCTTTCGATATATGGACTTGCTTCTGCCGCCATCTCAAATTCCTCCTTATGCTCTGCATTGAAAAAACGGGCCCAGTTCAAAACCTCGGTTTCCGGATAGTTCCTCTCTTTAAGCTTAGGAAGCTCCAGAATATGTATCTCCAGCTTATCCTCTTTGTGTTCTCGCCTTATATGAGTAGGCAGAAGCATACTGACAACAGTATGATTACTCCCATTATAAAAGATTTCCCTAATTGATACAATATCTTTCTTCTTCCTAAAATCAGCTCTTAAAATTACTTGTTATCTTCTGGATTTTTCTGACAGAAATGTCCGAAATTTCTTTGAATTCTTTGATGAGGTCAGTATACACGACTGCACTCCTAATTTCTCCTAATTCCAGTCTTACTTCTTCTAAAATAAAAGGGTGTAACTTCTTTCATTCTCCAAAAGATTTTACACCCTCTGATACAAATACTATTTATCGAGGCTGTCCCTCCCCTGTTAAAACAAAAGTTTTTCCCCCATCCTCCGTGACATAGATATTTTTCTTATATTGATTGACTTCCATATCACTATAAATTCCCGCAATGCATCCATGATTCTCATCTTGAAAATCAATTTCCACTTTCCAATTTTTCCGGCTTGCTGATTTCTGCTGAAGCTTCATTCTCAAATGCCGGCGGAAAAAGCTCGTCATATTTTTGTTCCATCAGTTCTGTCAATGCTTCCGTAAAATTATAAGGTACGTCTTTTCCAATCCAGATATTTGAGAAATCTATCCAAAAGCTTCTATCCTCTATGCAAACCTGAAATTCATGCAGAGGTGATTTCCAAACTCCTTCTTTGGAATCCCCCGTCAAAAGGTATCTGTTATCCTCCAGAGCATAAATCATCCATTCCTCAATTTCAGCGGCACATGTGAAAAGCTCTTCTTTGGAAGCAATAGAAAAGCTTAAATACATTGGAAGAGCCCTTGCGTCTGCTGCCGTTTCCGCCGCTTCTTCTAAAGCTGCTTTCTCTATGCCTGCCCAAGACTCATAAGGACTTGCGAATAAGACATTCCGATCCTTATGCGACCAAAAATCAAAGGCATCTATTTTCATTAGCTGCTCTGACAGATTATTTTCCCGGAAGTTTTTTCGTACGGTCCAAAAACAGACCTCCCTTTCAGGCTCATGAACACTATAGGTACGGTAAGTATACATGCTTTTATTCATGTCCATAAGTTCCGTCTCTTCTCCAAAATAATCTTTTGCAGCCGAATCCAAATGTTTCATCAGCAATGAATTAATACCATGAAAATGTGACTCAAGAACCAGGATGGCAATAAAAATCAAGCCAAGTATAAAATGAAATAAATTCTTTTTATTCATTTGTTAATGCTCCTGTAAGTTGCCTTCCCCATCAGATCAGCATACGGAAAGGCTGTAAAAGAAAGCCGACAATCCCCCATGCCATACGTTTCCAAAGGGGAACCTTTTCTACCGTTATGTGGTCAGGCACCTCATAGGAACCGTCTGGGAGTACCATTCGGCTGTCTGCCGCCATTTCATTCATATAACCCTCCAACTCCTGACTCAGCTCTTTGCTTTCAATCACCAGCATCAATTCCGTGTCCAGATAAGAGCTTCGCAAATCCATGTTGTAGGATCCGATAATGGATAAATCATCATCAATCAAAATGCTTTTTCCATGATTGGAGATTCCTCCGTCATATTCATATAAGGGAATCCCTGTGGCAATGATCTTCTTTTTGTTTCGAATATAATCGCTGGAAGCCACAAAATTATCGCCGTTTTCTACGGAATTTAAAAGAATCCTTGTATTGGGAACCGCTTCTTTTAACAGGGAAAGCTGCTCGCACATATAATCATTGCAAACCACATAGGGAGATTGAATTATGATTCGTTCCCTGGCTCCTTTCATCAGCTCTGTCAGCTTACAAAAAACCACCGGCTCCTTGGCGTAAATTTCCGTAGGATTAGAGATTAAATGAATGCTTCCTGCCGCATATGTATGTTCCTGGTAATCCCAGCTTTCATCAAAAAGCTGAGGATAGTCATTCAAAAGCTGTTCATAACGGGCAGCCAGCATTGTTCTCTGCTCTCGTACTTTCGCTTTCTCTGCCAAACCTTCCGTATTATGGAAAGGCTTGCACACTTCCAGGTTCCAGACGCTTTCAAAATAAGCCGCCAACTCATGAATCGAGGTTTCCCCGCTTCCTGGCTCCGTATTAAAAATAAGAACTTCCCGATCACGGCTCACATTTTTGTCCGTATAATTGCCGATAAAATAGTCAAACGTATTGCGGCCTCCAAGAATGTAAGCCCTGTCATCCACAATAACATATTTATCGTGCATCCGTCCCTGAAGCTTCCAGGGTAATAAAGGATTTAAAGGATTGTAAATGCGGATCTCCACATTTGGATGGGAGGAAAGGGCATAGAACAACTCCTGTCCCTCCATTCGTATGGCGCCGCTGAATCCGTCTACCAGAATCCGAACCTGAACGCCTTTCTCCGCCCTGGCAAGTAATATGGCCAAAATATCTTTTGTACTCTCGTCAGGACGCATGTCAAAGGTGGAAAGAATCACTCGCTTCTGTGCCTTTGAAAGCAGGCGGATTCGTTCCTCCCAGGCACTTTCATTTGTCTCAAGGATCGCTGCCCTGTCAACCCCGGGGACGCCCCGCCGAAAGGCGGCCGTATCAAAGTCTGCCATTGTCTCCGAAGTGATTTCCGGAAAATGCAGAAAAGGAGCTGTGGATCCCACAATCAAGTAGAGCAGAGCTCCCAATATAATACATATAATTACCTTTTTCAGTGGTTTTTGTTTCATCTCCTGCTCCTTATAAAGAATCCGTACGGCCTAATTACTTCAGCAGTTTTTCAAGACATACCAGTTGAACATCCGGAATCCCGTTAAATATGCAGGAAACAATCCCCGCTTCCCTGTAGCCCAGATGCTTGTACAGCCTGCGAGCCGCCAGATTACGGGCGTTGGTATCCATACGCAGATAATGACAATGATGCTTTAACGCATACTCCTCATAAAAGCTTACAAATTCAGTTCCATATCCCTTTCCTGAAAAGGCCGGATCTACCACGAGAGTATGTAAAACCATTACCTGATCCTCTGGTGCATCCGGATATTTCCAAGAGGCATATTTATATTCCGGAACCTGGCTCTGGTTGATCTTAGCTGCTGCAACTACGGTTTCATCCTGAAGCATCACAAACAGCTCTCCTGCTTCAAGAGCCTCAAGTGCTGTCCTCTTCGTGGGATATACACCCCGAATCCAGCCGATTGTAGTCTCGCCCTGCTCCTCCTTATCTAAAATATGTTCATAAATCTGAGCCACCTGTGAAATATCGCTATAGGCTGCTTTTTGAATCCTGTCCATTGCCGTTCCCTCTCTTTTCTAAATCTCATCCATATATAGCAGTTTGTAATGTAAATCTCATGTCACATCATATTCTTACTTTTGACTCTGACACAACTGTGATACATCGAACAGTAACTACATTTTATCATATATATGCAAACCTGAAAACAAGGACTTCACGGGGCTTTTACTTTTTTTATCAGAGAGGATGATACCTACCTTGTTATCAGGGAGGGAGCCTGGGCTTCATTACCGTATTGACTCCCCTGAAATTACCACCTGTACCCCTCTCTTTGTATTCTCCAAAGTAATTTCAAGAGCATGCTTTTCCAATATCTTTTTTGCCAAATACAGCCCCAGCCCCATATGCTTCCCCTCCTTGGCGGAACGGCTCTTATCCTGGCTGTAGAAGAGGTCAAATCCATGGTTTAACTGCTCTTCGCTTAAGGGCGTGCCTGTATTTTCAATGGTACATGCTTTCTCATTTAAGGTAATAAGGATTTTGCCCTCCGGTATATTGTAATCAGTTGCATTGGCTAAAAGATTCCAAACGGCTCTGGACATGTAATCCCTGTCACCCTCTACCTGAAAGTCCTGTTCTTTTTGTATTTCCACCTGCAGCTGCTTTTCTTCTATCAAGGGCTTTAGGCGGGTAAGCTGTTCCTCTATCAGATCTCCTATGGACAGATTTTCTCTTTGGAGCACCAGCTTTTCCGAGTCCATCCGGGATATGAAGATCATTTCACCTGCCAGGCGATCCATCTCCTCCGTCTGGCCCACAATCTGCATAAGGTAATATTCCCGTTTTTCTTCCATGTTATGTTCCAGCAGATTTTCCGCAAAATTCCGGATAATTCCCAGAGGCGTTTTAAGCTCATGGGCTATGGCGTTGATAAAGTCTCTTCTGGTTTCCTCCAATGCTTCCTGCTGATCGTAGAGCTTATTGGCGGAATAGATAATCTTTATCATGCATACAAGAATCAGCACAAAACCTGCTATATAGAGGTATTTCATATAATCCATAGCAGCAAGCCATGGATAGCTTTCCATATGGGCTTCAATATAGCGGTTAAAATTGCTCTCCGGATTAGGGGCAAGCCGTATAATGGTTGACTTGCGAAACAACCAGGATGAGCTTCCGGCAGCCGGACTGCCATAGTCCCACCCCGAAAGATCCGTTTTTTCCGGAAAGTCATGTAAAAAGAGGCTTTTGTCCCATTGCTCCCAGTTTTTATATCCCAAATTAATATAGGGTAAGCTTAAATTTGCATGGCTGAATTCGAGAAGATGATCGGTATCTATTTCTTCTATAGTACGATTCCATACTTGTTTTCTATCAGTCTCATACCAGACCAATGGCGGATTCTCAATATCAGGATAATAAACCTCTCCAAAATAATCGGTATAAGGGCTCATGTTATAGATGTGTACATAGCTGTCTTTCTTTTCCAGCTGTTCTCTCTTTTTCCAAACAAGTTCCCAGACAGCAATCTCGTAAGGATTACCCTCGCTCCCTTCTCTGGCTAATATTTCATATTTGGGCGGTTCCAGTTTATTATATAATTCACCGTTTTCACCCTCATATCCTGCCAGAGCTTCTTTATCATCCTGAGAAAAAATCTGATCCATAGGAGTCATAGCGGTTCCGATGGTATTCTCGCTCTTTGCAAGAAGTTCTCCCTCCTCATCATAAACAGCAAAGGAAAGCTTTATAAATTCTTCACCCGGGTAAAGGTAAGCGTTTGTAATAGATTGATACCAGATCTGTTTTGCCGTGTCATCCCATGTGTCGGGCGGATCATACTCCTGAGCATAGATGCTTTGCTGTACATTTGACAAAGTTTCTTTTAGGGTATCCTCATAGTCATTTTCAAACTGCAGCTTTACCAGATAGGTGGAAAGCAGCATAATCATCAGATATACCGCAGCAAATCCTGCCACTACAGGCTTCATCAGCCGGCGTCTTTTTTTACTCATTTTTACTTTCAAGCTTCTACCTCCATTCGATATCCTGATTTTCGAACGGTTTTTATGGTACAGCCGCAGTCGCCTATGACTTTTCGAAGCTTTTTGATGTGATTGTCTACAACTCTCTCATTTCCGTCAAAATCATAGCCCCAGAAGCGGATTAAAAGCTGTTCTCTGCTGTAGATTCTTCCGGGATTCTCAAGAAAGAATATCAGCATCTCGTATTCCTTTGGGGGCAGCTTCAAAAGTCTGTCCCGGTTCCATACCTTGTGGCTTTTCACATCTACGCTCAATTTTCCCGCCTTAAGGATCTGACTGTTTCCCTGGATTCTTCCAATCAATGCCATGGCTTTGGCGTGGAGCACAGGAAGTGAGAACGGCTTTGTGACGTAGTCGTCCGCTCCTAAGGAATAGCCATTGAGCTTATCCTCCTCCAATACCCGGGCCGTGATGAATATTATGGGCACATCGCTGTTTCTGCGGATCTTGCGGCATACGGAAAAGCCGTTCATTCCCGGCATCATGACATCCAAGAGAATCAGGTGGTAGCTTTTTTGCTCCAAAAGCTCCAGTGCCAGTTCCCCATCTTCAGCCACATCCGCCTCCCAGCCCTTGCTGATAAAATAATCTGCTGCTCCTTCTGCCATCAGGCAGTCATCCTCCACAATTAAAAGCCTATGTCCGATATTATGCTCCAAAGCTTTCCCATCCTTTCCGTCCATAAGCTTATTTTGCCATGGGAATATATCTTTTTTGTATCCATAGGGAGCCTTTTGTTTGTCAGCTCTGTCCTGTTATAAGAACGGAATGTGATTATGATTCAAGTCTCCAGTACCTTTTTAAATATTGTTCTGCTTCGTCTTTGGAAATGGAAAGCTTTTCAATCAGCCCGGTCAATGTATCCTCTTTTGAAAAAGAACTGCTCTGACAGATTTCTATTAATGCTTTAGCCCCTTGCTCTATACCCTCTCTACGACCTTCTTTCTTTCCTTCCTCCAGACCTTCTTCCAGCCCCTTTTTCCGCCCTTCCTCCATGCCTTTCTTCATTCCCAGCTCCAGATTATATTTCATCAGATAATTGTGGTCACGGATGGCCTTTTCACGGGCTTCATATTCCAAACGTTTCATCTCATCCCCACTAAGCTGCGTCAATCTCTCATAGGCTCTTTCGATATATGGACTTGCTTCTGCTGCCATCTCAAATTCCTCCTTATGCTCTGCATTGAAAAAACGGGCCCAGTTCAAAACCTCGGTTTCCGGATAGTTCCTCTCTTTAAGCTTGGGAAGCTCCAGAATATGTATCTCCAGCTTATCCGTATACATCCGCCGCCTGTTATCCTCCCAGAGATGGAAACGGGAATAGAATTCCTCATCCTCCGGGAAAAGAAGAAAATCCAGAATCCCTACATGGATGCATTTCTGCAGCACATCATAGCTTTCTCCCTTTTTAATCTCCCCTGTAAACATTTTAGCCAGATAGAATACGGAACGTTCCGGCCATAAAGAAAAAGGTGCAAGCTGAATCTCTAAATCCATCTGGATTCTTTCATTCAAGGAACTGTCCCCGCCCTTTGTCCTATCATAAATGTAAACCCGGATATCCAAAATCCCCAGCTTATCTTCCTCGTGTTCCCTCCTTAAATGAGTAGGAAGAAGTTCTGTCCCCTCAATCTCATCAGGCTTCACCCCCAACAATGCGGAAATAAATCCTCTACGGATCTCTGCGTCCTCCATCAGCTCCTTGAAGCAGAAATCCACCTTTGGTTTCATTAAAAATGTCTCATCACTCATACTGCTTTCTCCTTTCCTTAATTTGCACATGGTCTTTGTGCATAAAGGGATACCCGCAGGGTGTTTCCTTAATTTGCACATGGTTTTTGTGCATAAAGGGATACCCGCAGGGTGTTTCCTTAATTTGCACATGGTTTTTGTGCATAAAGGGATACCCATAAGATATCTCCCAAGAAGAAAGATTCTGACAACAGTATGATTACTTTCATTATAAAAGATTTCCCTAATTGATACAATATCTTTCTTCTTCCTAAAATTAATTGTCATCTTTTGGATTTTTCTGACAGAAACGTCCGAAAATTTCTTAGAATCCTTTGATGAGGTCAGTATACATGAAATGCTCTCAAATAGCAAGTTAAATTTTTCTACGGTATGTGTCAAGTAATCGTTGGGTTACTGTAAACACCATGACCGTGAACGTAACATCGTTGACACTTGTATGATAATTTGATAATTACAAGAACAATTTTCACTGGCTCTTCCCATGTTAAATATATTTAGCTGCACTCCTAATTTTCCCCGATTCCGGCCTTACTTCTGCTAAAATTAAGAGGGTGCAATATCTTTCATCCTCCAAAAGACCTTACACCCTCTTATGCAAATGCTATTTAACTGCCACAGAAACACGCTTTTTAATAACGAAAGCTATGCTTCCACTACATTTTTCAATTTTACAATTATCAAAAGCAGAATCGTAAAATCACCTTTTGAAAATTCCTACGCCAAAATATCCAATTTCTTATACTCCGCAACCCTTGCCCCTATCATCTCCCAGGTAATGTCAGATCCTGCAAACTCATAGTCGCTCCAGATTCGCTGAAGCTCAGCCTGAATCCGGGGATTTTCCTCCGGCTTGCCCATGCCGGTTCGAATGTAGTAATCCGGCATAAGAGCGCCTGCAATGATTCCTGTCTCCGGAGCAGGCGGCTCTTCCTCGTCCGCAAGGGCACAGAGCATTCCAAGATGACTGTCCAGATAGGCATCTATCTCCAGATGAATTCCCATCAGTCCGTTAAAGTCAAAAACCTGGAAAGGCGCACCGCCGGATACGGGAATCTCACTGCCCATTCCCCAGAAAGCCGGATCATCTCCCAACTGATAGAGTGCACTGCCCAGATCACGAAGCCCCTGAAACTCTTCTTTTGTAAGGGGCCCCTGAAAGGACTTTAGTACGGTATCCACTGCCCATCCAAGCTTTCCAAGCGCCTCACAGCCGGGCAGGGAAGCTAACTGTTCACCTAATCTTACCAGCCTTGCCAGAGACAGCAGGCCCCACACCCGCACCTTTTCATACCGCAGCCCCTCGGATTTTTCCTCTATCAGGGCAGGCACATCATTATATAAAAGAGGGGCATCCTCCAATTCTCCGATACGCTCGGAGCAGTCGTCCACAAGCTCTTCTCCGACTTTTTTGTAAACCTCATCTCTGGCGCTGTAGATGGTATCCGCCCGATGAAGCCACAGATTGGCTTTGTTCAGATCTCCTTCATTCATGGCATCCACGCCTAACTGGTAATAGGCTCTCGCAAGTCCTGCCCAATCATGCTTGCGCTGGCACTCTGCCAGACGATCCTTTGGGGAACTTTCCTTTTTTCCAAACAAATTGAACATAATGATACAACTCCTTTTTGGCTTTTGTTTACAAAAGTATAATACGGCCTATTTTAACAGTCAAGATTTAAAAATAGTAATTCGTGAAAATTTGCAGACAAACAAGCATCACATCAAATCTTTCATCTCTGCTCTGTAAGTCGAAAAAAATGCAAATACCAGTGAAATTACGGTCAATATCACAGGAAATACGGCATTGTTCCTCATGGTCAGATCGCCGATATTTGCCTGTGTCAGAAAGATAAGCAAAAATGACGTAATAACGGTAGCTTTCGAGGATCTCATTTTCAGCCCCACAAAAAGGGAAATAAAGCTCATGGTAACAATAACGACGGATTTCACAATAAGCTGCATGTAAAACCCCGGACTTGCCATATCATAGTCAATGGGGAATGCCGATACCATGTACCGGCTGCCTATCCGCATACAACCGTAAATCACCAGCTTTGTCAGCGTCAATGCCCCAAAGCTAAAGATCCAGACCGCAAGCATCTGGGAAATAAGAATTTTCTGCCGTTTGATGGGATAGGAAAACATTAAATTCATTGTTTTGTTCTGATATGCGCTTACTATAAAGGAAGACAACATGGCACTGGTAAAGACGAGGAATGACATGCTTGTGAGCAGTTCAATGGATGAGGACATGTTTCCCATGCCCGGGGCCGTATCCGGCACGCCCAGTTCCGGGTCATTGGCAATTCCAAGGTAGGCAAGGGCAAAAAGAAACAGGCAGAGAATTCCGGCCAAAAGGACTGCGTTTCTTATGTATTTTCCAATATGGTTTTTCTTCCATTCCAGTTTAATTAATTTTAACATGAGCTGCCGCCTCCCCTGTCATTTTCAGAAAATAGTCTTCCAAAGTCTCGCTTTTTTTTCCAAGTGCGGTTACTTCTACTTCATTTGAAGTGAAAGCCTTTAATAGCTCCTGTGAGGAAATATGGCTGTCATAAATGCGAATCTGCCCGTCCCCGTCAATCCGAAAGTTTGCAAGGCCAAGCTTTTCAGAAAGCACGTAAGCCGCCTGCTTGGGCCTTTGCACCGACAGTTCGATATATGCCAGACTCATTTTCTCGATTTCTTTCATACCGATTTCCTTTATCATCCGCCCTTGATGAATAAGGCCGATAGTGTCAGCGATGGTTTCGATCTCAGACAGAATGTGGGTGGATATCATAATGGTAGTTCCATATTCCGTGCACAGCTTCTTAAGCAGATCCCGAATCTGCTTCATGCCTGCCGGGTCAAGCCCGTTTGCGGGCTCGTCCAGAATCAGAAGCTCCGGCTTCGTAAGAATGGCTCTTGCAATTCCCAGGCGTTCTTTCATACCCAGGGAATAATTTTTCACGGGCTTTGCCGCCGCATCTGTCAAATCCAGCAGATCCAGGGCATTTCTGATGCTTCCGTGATGGTAGTAGCCCATATACTCGCAATGGAGCTTCAGGTTTTCATACCCTGTCATATGCTCGTAAAAGGTAGGAAACTCAATGATGCTTCCTATGCGCTTTAATACCTCATAAGACCGTGGAGTGAGGGCTTCTCCAAAGATCGCTATGGTTCCTTTTGTGGGCTTCCACAGGTTGGCAAGCATTTTCATTACCGTAGTCTTGCCGGCCCCGTTGGGTCCAAGGAAGCCGTAGATCTCGCCTTTTTTCATGTGAAGATTTACATCTCTCACCAGTTCTTTTCCGCCTATGATCTTTGTAAGATTGTTTGTCTGTAAAATAAAAGACATATTTTCTCCTTTCCTTGATTTGCACATGTTTTTGTGCATAAAGGGATACCCGCAGGGTGTTTCTTAACAAGTGACTCCTTACACTTATCATAATAGCAGCTCCATTTTTCAAAACTCTTGAATAAATCTTACAAATTTCTTTCGCAGCTATTTTTTAATTTCACTGTAAATACGGTTTTTTCATAGGGAATGCTCTCAAGGGAAAGCTCCCCTCCCAGCTGCAATGCCAGATTTTTAGCGATTGCCAGCCCCAATCCATTGCCCTGTACGCTGCGGCTTCGGGAATCCTCCAGGGTGAAAAGCCGATCAAACACATGCTCTGCAAAGGCTTTTTCAATTCCTTTCCCTTTGTCAACCACATCAATGCATACATATTTTTCTTCCGTTCTAAGGAGCAGGCCCAGATATTTTCCCTCAGAGCCGTAGCGGATTACATTGGAAATAAGATTTAATAAAATACGTTCTAAGGCTTCCCGGTTTCCCTGAATGTAAACGGCAGATTCCGGCAGGCGGACATCCACCTGAAAATCCGCCTTTGTCAATATTTCGTAAAAATCCAAAATGCTTTCCCGGCAGATTTCGCAAATATCTATCCTGGAAAGCTCCAAGTCCATATCGCCTGCTTCTATTTTTGCCAGGGTAAAGAATTGGTTTATAAGCTCCATTAGGCTTTCGGCTTTTTCCTCCGTCTTTGCCAGCATTTCCGTTGTAGCTTTGCCGTTCAGCCGCATGATTTCCAGATAGCCCAGGATCACTGTCATGGGTGTTTTCATGTCATGGGAAATGTTGGAGAGCATTTTTTTGGATGCCATTTCGGAACGGTTGTAGTCGGCCTTTGCTTTCCTGTGGTGTTCCAGTATATCGTTGATTTGCGCCGCCAGTTCCTGAAGATCTTGATTGTCCGTGAAAACCATAATGGACTCACTGCTGTCCGATGCTATGATTTCCTGTAGCTTTTTGTGAATTACCCGTATTTTTCTCTGAGTTCCGGTACGAAATATCCATTGCTGATACAGGATGATGCCAAGGAGAACGCAAATGATAAGACACTGAAAAAACAGGACTGCCCCGCCGTTCATAGGCTTTCTCCCAGCTTGTAGCCGATTCCCCAGACGGTAACTACATATTTTGGATTCCGGGAATCGTCCTCTATTTTGTTCCGCAGCCTGCTCATATGTACGTTTACGGCATTTTCATCGCCGCAATATGCGTCTTTCCAGACGAGGGAATAGATTTGTTCTTTGGTATAGACTTTTTGGGGATTTTTAAGAAGCAGTTTTAAGATTTCAAATTCTTTTGCTGTCAGATCGATTTTCTTTCCTTTTTTGGTCAGGGTGTAATCTGACAAATTCATCTGAAGTTCTCCTGCCGTAAGGATAGACGGGGCAGAAATGGCCGCATTGTCATATTGGGTGCTCCTGCGCAGGTTTGCTTTTATCCTTGCCAGAAGCTCTACCACGGAAAAGGGCTTTGTAATGTAGTCGTCCGCCCCCAGACCTAAGCCCAGCATCTTATCTCCCTCCGTATCCTTTGCGGAAAGGATTATAATGGGAACAAAGCTGGTTTTTCGGATATGCTGCATTACGTCCATACCGCTGATTTTTGGGATCATGAGATCCAAAAGCACCAGATGGCAGGGGGAAGCGCCAAACTTGTCACATGCCTCCTGACCGTCAAAAGCACAGGTTACTTCATAGTTTTCTGCTGTCAGATAGTTTTTCAGCATTTCGCTGATTTCCCTGTCATCCTCCACCAGCAGGATTTTATATTTGTTCATGGCTGTGGTTCTCCTTGTATTTTTAAAGTTTACTGCGAAAGGCTGCCCCCCTGGGACAGCCCTTTCGTTTCTTATATGCAGATCCTCTGATTTTTATACTATCATATACCTCCCTGCTTTTCAATCCGCTCCGTAGTATCTGGCTGTTTTCCTGCTTATGGAAGATATTGCTCCGAAATATTTTTAATCTGCCCGTCCTCCAGTTCCATAACCCAGAGAATGGGATATTCCATATCCCGCAGATAAGTTTCAAATTCTTCCCTGTTAAGCTCTGTTACCGGATCGTGGTGATTTTTAAGGGCGGAGTAAGTGCAGTCCTTATGGATGGGAAATGTGATATCGTCACTTTCTGCGTCAACAACCTCAAAGCCTGCATCCTCGTTATACTCCGGCTTCCAGTCCTCGCTTTCCATAGTTACCCAAAGCTTCCGGTCCAGGGTGATGGAATCACTGTTAAATTCAGAGATATAGCCGTAGATTTGTCCGTTTTGGGGAATCTCGGCAGCAGGATCGCCGTTTTCGGCGGGAGTGCTATAAGTCTCCTCATCAATGATTTCCTCTTCTTTATCCACGGGAAGTTCTTCCGTTTTTGGCGGATTAGCTGTGTCATCCGTATCGTTGGCAGCTTCCTTTGTTACCGTACAGCCTATAAGCATTCCGAAAATGAACGTGAAAGCAACGGCACACAGGAACAGGCCCGCCCCATTTTTCTTTCTCTTTTTGTCTAAAATGTTAAGAAAACGCTTTTTCATAATATCTTTTCCTCCATAAAATTGTGTTGATAAAGGAGTTTTCCTGGTACAGTGCCTGTGAAGTGTGGAAAACAGGGTTTCCGTGTATGCTTTCCGCAGGGTATAATCCCCTCCCTGCACAACGATCTCATCGCAGGACAATTCCATATCCATAAGGGCATTTCTCTGCATCAGCCAGATTAAGGGATTAAACCAGTGTACTCCATTTGCAATTACAAAAAGAAGCTTCTTGTATACATCCCTGCGTTTCAGATGAATCAACTCATGTTTTAAGATAAAATAGAGTTCCTCTGAGGTGTATTTTTCCTTTGGAAGAACCAGAACAGGCATCCGAAATCAGTCGGTCATTTTTTGCGGACAGTTCAATACATGCCATCCGTTTCTGCTCCCTGCTCCTGCGTTTGCTCTCGTTTGACTTCTCCCTCTGCATCTTCTTGGCGCAAACGGGACAATACTTTGATATGCCAGAGCCAGGGACGTATTCAACGCCGCACACTGTACAGCATTTAGCGGGCAACGCTGTCCACCGCTTTGTGGGTGTGATATGTAATTCACCGACAAAGCCGATGAATTTATAGTAAATCTTGATTTCCTGTTTCACTGTTCCGTCTGCAAGCTTCTCACGCTCGGAAACAAGTATCTTGTCTATCAAAGCGTTTATGATGGTTGCGTCCAGTTCCTTAATGCCTTGATAGTTACGGATAAGGGAGAGGAAGTCACGGATTCCCTGTGATTTTTCGTAGCTTTCGTTAAGCGTTTCTGTTACCTCTTTCAGCCTTGATTCAATCTCAAGCTGTTCTTTCTGGTATTTCCCCGACATCATCTCAAAATTCCGCTCGGTGATACGCTCCATGACCTTATCCTCGTAAAGAGAAGAAAATAGCCTGTCAAGCTCCGCAAGGCGTTTGTTCAGCTTCTTTTGTTCTTTCTCCATTGCCTTTGCCTTGCTCTGGTCTGTTTCCGTAAGCCGCTTCTCAATCGCCCTTACCGCCCGCTCATCATTCACCGCCATATCCGCAAAACGGTTGATGTCGGCAAGCACGGCGTTGAATAAGTCCCTCGCTTCAATGGCGTGTGCAGTACACATGACGTTGCCGTACCTGCCATAATTATTACAGGTGTATTGTACGCAGTCGATAATGTCGGGGCGTTTCCTCCTGTTTGCGCTCATCGCCCGCAAAGCATAGCCGCAGTCCGCACACTTGATAACGCCTGAAAAAATATTCTCAAAACCGCCCTTATTTTTTTCCCGCCTGCGGCTCGTCATAAGCTGTTGGACAGTATCAAATTCTTCTTGTGTAACTATGCCCTCATGGGTGTCGGGTATCACTTCCCATTCTTCGGGCAGCTTAGAGGGTCTTTTCTTGCTTTTCATATTGGCGGCAATCCGCTTGTAGCCTGCAAGGTTCCCCGCATAGATAGGGCTTCTTAAAATGCCCCTCACACTGTTCTCGCTCCAGATATAGCGGTTTTCCTCGTTATCCTCAAAGTATCGCTCATAGCCTGCCGCCCCCTGCTCCGCCGCATAAGCGGCAGGGCGTAGGATGTGCTGTTTATTAAGGTGCTTACGGATTTTTCCAAGTCCGTTTCCCGCCAATGCAAGGTCAAATATCTCCCTTACAACGTGCGCCACCTTATCATCAATCAGCAGATGGTTGTGGTCGGCGGGGTCTTTGATATACCCATAGGGTGCATATGTCCCCATGAATTTCCCCTGCTGGAACCTCGCACGGTACGCCGATTTTATCTTGACCGACACATCGGCGGAATACATTTCGTTTAGGATATTGCGGAATGGTGTGATGTCCATCGCCGATTTATTGAGCGTGTCCACGCCGTCATTGACCGCTATATACCTCACATTATGCTCTGGGAAAAAGACTTCGAGATACAAGCCGCAGTCAAGGTAATTCCTCCCAAGCCTTGATAAATCTTTCGTAATCACGCAGTTTATCAGCCCGTTTTCAATGTCCTTAAGCATTTCCTGAAAGGCTGGTCTTTGGAAATTTGTCCCAGAATACCCGTCGTCCACATACGTTTTTACCAGATTCCATCCCTGCTTTTTCACATAATCAGCAAGAATGGATTTCTGTGTTGCAATGCTCGCACTCTCGTTATCCGTACCGTCGTCCTTTGACAAGCGGCAGTAATCGCCGACATTATAAATCATACTTCCTGTTCTTGTCCCTGCCATACTGTTAAACCTCCGTCTTTGCTCTACTAAATTTCATGTTCCATTGCGTACATTCTAAGCGGATAACCCGTCATTGTCGAAGGTGTCATTTCCCGTAATGCTCTTTCGGATGTCCTCGGAGATAATCGGGATGAACGCTTCCGCAACGGTCTGTGTGCCAACATATTCACGGCTGACAACCATCTGCACTGGCTGTCCTGCCACATTGCGCTTTCTCTTTTTGTTCGCTGTCTTATCCTCGCCCATATTCAAATCTTCCTTTCCAGACAGGGCAGGGGAGTATATAAAAATGCTCCCGCCCCGCCAATCTGATACAATCAATCCCCGCTGTTTATCTCTTTCTGCAATGCTTTAAGGAGAGCCGCCGCTTCATCAGCAGTCAACGTGATTCCCTTTCCGCATTTCTCACGGTTCGGGGAAAAGCTACGGATGTCATATTTAGGCTCTTTCCCATTCCATGAAATAAGGTTGATTTCTTTTGTATAGCCGCTGTCGCTTGCCGACAACACGGCGATTTCCTTTACAATCTCATATTGAATATCTTTCATTTCCTGTCTTGCCTTTCTGCTTTTTTATCTGTCCAAAGTTTCTATTTACTGCCCGAAAAGAGAAGATTAGCGGCTGTCCCTGCCCCGTTTCCTCTGCAATTCACGCTCCAAAAGTTTGATGATGGTGTCCTCCATCTGCTTGGGCGTTGTGCCTTTCGGGAAATATTTCTTTAACCGCTCCATACCGATTTTCACGGTTTCTTTCTGGTTTCCTTTTTCCTCCGTCATAATCGCAAAGATGGTATCCATGTCAAGCCGCCCGCTCTGGCTTAGGCTTTTCATCCGCTGTGCCTGTGAAAGTGAGGGCGTTGCTTCCTCGCTCTCCATCGTGGCGAATAAATTTTCCTGCTCGTCTTTCTTCAGAAAGGACAGCTCCGCCGCAGGCGTGAGGGCGATTTTTCCCTCATCCACCATCTGCAAAATCGGCGGTATCAGTTCCGTCAATCGAATAAATCTCTGCACGGTCATCCTGCCAACGCCGAAGCCCTGCGCCACTTTATCGTCCGTCCGCAACCTCGTCCCAACTTGTGACGAGGTTAAATCCGTGCGGAAGCCCTGCCGCTTCATGGCTTCGGATTTCATTTTGTAGGCGAACGCCCGCTCACTCGGCAGGATATTTTCTCTTTGGAGATTGCTGTCCACAAGGGTAATGATGGCTCGGTCACGGTCTAAGGGCAGGACAAAGGCGGGGACTGTGTTTATCCCTGCAAGCTCCGAAGCACGCACACGCCGCTGTCCCGCAATGATTTCATAGCCGTTGCCGTCCTCTTTCGGGCGTGTGATTATCGGCGTTACGATTCCAAACTCTTTGATACTCTCTGCTAACTCTGACAGCATTTCATCCTCCACCACATGAAACGGGTTATCGGGAAACGGATATAAATCTGCGGTCTTTAATACCTTAAAATCCTGTTTCTTCATTCACATTCCTGCCTTTCCTTCGCTCTGTTCCGATTGCTTTTCTGCAATTCTTCCAATATTTCTGGCGGGATTTTGGAGAGCAGCCGCCCCATCTGCTGATTGGTTTTCTGCAACTCAAATATCCTCTGGTTGGCTTTCTGTACCTTTAATTCCTGCTCGTACTTTTCATCACGCATACGCCCCGCATAATCGGCTTCCTGCCCGATTTTCTCTTTCAAGCTGTCGATATACGCCTGCTGTCTCCCGATTTCCTTAGAGAATTTCTCCACGTCTGGAAGCCATGCGGAGAGCAGTTCTAACGCCTTATCCCTTTTCTTGCCTGCGTTAAAGGCGTTAATATCAGAGAGGGCAGACACGATTTCCGCATACTGTTTATCCAATCTGCCGCCCAACTTATAGAGCCATGTGGGGATGTGCTTCCGCTTCGTCTCCATTGAGGATTGACCTCTTTCCAATTCGCTCCACCGTGCGGACATACGCTCATGGTAGGCGGTCTGCCACTCGGATAAGGATTTCTGGTTGCCTAAGATAGACTTCGCTGACAGCTTGTTGTCTGGCGTAAGCGGCACAAAGCATAGGTGCATATGGGGCGTTTTCTCGTCCATATGGACGACTGCGGAAAGGATATTTTGCTTTCCTACACGCTCCGAAATGAAGTCAAGAGCCGTCTGGAAATAGGCTTTTTGTTCTTCGGGCGGTAAGCTGTTCATAAATTCTGGTGAAGCGGTGATGAGCGTTTCCACCATCATCACGCTGTCTTTCCTCGTCCTGCACCCTGCTTCAGCCACCATTCGGTTTATCTCTTTTTTGTAGGTGTAGCAGGGCGGCTCCACAAGATGGTAGTTATCTTTGGAGCGTCCCACGTCAATGTCTGGATTGCTTTTATAGGCTTCTTTCTTCCGCTCGTTGTGGCGTTCACAAGCCGCAACGCCGCCTGCCTTGCGTTTTTGGAAACGCAGGATTGCATAGGGCATAATCAATCTTCCTTTCTTTCGGCGGGTAATCTTCCAGAGGGTGACGGTTGGTGACGGTGGTGACGGTGTTTTTGGGATGCCCCCACGGGAGCCACCGCCTGTCACCGCACATTCTTCCATCCGAAGCCGCCAGGCAGAGGATGGGCAGGGCGCAAGCCCTGCTTTAAGGGAGTCCAGAGGGAACGTCTGGCACACGACTTTGCAGGGCAAAGTGTAGTGTGTTACACCCTGTAAACGCAGTCGGAAAAATCGGAAGATTTTTCTGACCGCAGGGGTGGCTTTACGAGCCGAAAAAGGCGAGTAATGCCCACGCCTGCATTTTGCGTTTATGGGGTGTTCTCCCGCAGGGATGACAGCGGCGGGGGTATCCCAATCTAACCGTCATCACCGTCACCACCGTCACCCGACTGCCTTGTGAGGGAAATCTCCCTGCCCCCTTTCTTCCTGTGGTAGCTGTAACAGATATTGTTTTCACTGAGGAAACCGGCACGATATTCGTTGAGCCGCTTCGTCATGATGTTGGGCGGCGTTCCCGTTTCCCCCATCGCTTCCAGTAGCTCCGTTGCCGTTCCAGTCCATTCCTCCCTGCCCTGCATGAAATCCACTAACCGAAAAAGGACGTCTGGTATCGCTTCTTTCGCAAGCTGTTCCTGCTCCTTACGCTCCACCAGTTCCCAACTGCAATCGCGGAAGCGGAGCGTGAACTCCTGATAGGGCGTGTCCCTGCCCGTCACATACAGCTTTGCGGCATTGGACGCACGGCTTTCCTGCTGCAGGACAAAGGTTGCGTCCGCACTCCCCGTCAATCCCGTCGTGCCAGACACTTTGTTGAACACGTCGCTGTCGTTCTGCTTTCGGATGTGGTGTACGACAATGACCGCCAGGGAATGCCTGTCGGCAAAGTCTTTGATGAGGGAGATGTCCCCATAATCGCTTGCATAGGCGTTGTCTTTGGATGCGGTGCGGACTTTCTGCAAGGTGTCAATCACAATGAGCCTGCTGTCGGGGTATTCTTTTAGATAATCCTCCAACTGCACGATAAGACCGTCTGACAGCTTATCGCTTGCCACTGCAAAGTGAAGCCGCCCGCTTGCTTCATCCGTCAAGCGGAACAGCCTGTCCTGGATGCGGCAGAACGTGTCCTCCAAACAGAGGTAAAGCACGTCGCCCTCCTGTGTCGGCATATCCCACAAGGGGATTCCCTGCGACACACATAGGCAGAGCTTTAACATGAGCCAGCTCTTGCCGATTTTCTGTGAGCCGCAGAACAGGGTTAAGCCTGTGGGTATCAGACCGCCCACCACAAAGGACGGCTTTTCAAGCGGCTCATAGAGGAGCGTGTCTGCGCCCACTGTCTGAAGCTTCTGCATGGCTTTCCTCCTTTCGGGCGGTGTCTTTGGCTTTGTTGCACATAGGTGTGACCTCCTTAAAATTGATTTACTCCCACGGAAAAAGTGAGAGTATGTAATGCCGCCAATCCCATGCCGATAAAGAGCGGCTTTCTTTTTCGGGCGGTAATCGTCAAGGTTTGAGATACTTCCTCATTTCTGCCTTAACTTTCTCCCTTGCAACCGAAACGGACTTCTGGACAGCGGAAGCGGTACAATGCTCCATTTCGCCGATTTGGTAAAAATTGAAATCATACTCGTAATAGAGCAGGAAACGCCGCCTCTGTATCTCTGGCAGTCGGGCAACCGCTTTAACGAATATTTCATTCCGTTCTTTTTCAATCATGCTTTCATCAAGCGTTTTAGGAACCCGCAACGCCCGTCTGTAAAGCGTTTCGTCCCATACCTCGTTAAATTCCCTGTGCCGTTGGTTCCATTGCTGAAGGTTCCTGTTCCTGCGCTCCATCTGCCGAAATTCAATGAATAACTGCTCGGACACTTCCAGTTCGTGGTGTTCCCCCTGCCCGTCCTTAAAGCTGATAAAATACCTTTTGCCGCTTTCCGTGGATTCCTCCCGAAGCGTGTATGTCTTTGCCTTGTATGCCATTTCCTTTCCTCCTGCTAAAAAGTAGGAGAGAGTTTTTCCCTCCCCACCCGATAGCCCATAGGAAAGCAGGATATATGAGACGCTTATAAAATTTTCCGCAGCTTCTTCCGCAGATGGTTTAACCTCGCATAAACAGCCCCTGCCGTTAAATGCACAAGCGGGGCAATCTCCTTTGTGGAATAGCCCTGCATTTTTAGCAGGACGATTTGTAACGTGCGCCTGTCCACCGTGATTAAAGTAAGGTACAGAGTTTCGTTCTCAATCTCGTCCAGTAAATCAGAAACAGACTTTACCTCCGCCTGCTTCTCCCTGTCCGCCATGCCCTCAAGGTATTCGCCAAAGTCACTCGCCCATCGGTAAAACCGCCTGTTGGAATTAAAATCTGCCCTGTCGTCTGTGCGGATTTGCTCAATAACCGCTTCATCAACGCCGCACTCACGCAAAATTTTTTCCTCGGCTTCTTTCCAGATACGCCATTTCCTGTCCTCCCGTCCGTGGTTGTATGCCATCCTTATTTCCTCCAATCGAATTGATTGAGAGGGCAGGAAAAAGCCCCCTCATTTTCCCAAAGGAAAAAACAAGGGGGCTGAACGCCTTAAATTTTGTTTTCCATTATCTTCCTCAGCTTCGCAAGGATTTTGGCTTTGCGTTTATTGACAACGCTCTGCGTCACGCCTAACTTTAATCCTACTTCCCGCTCGGAAAGTTCCTCAAAAAAGATTGCTTGTATCAACGTCTGTTCACTATCCGACAATAAGGGCAGGGCGACTTTCAGCCTGTCCACCATCACCGAATGGACAACGGTTTCTGCAACATCCACCGCTTCATCAATAACGAAGTCAATCACATTTCCCTCGCTATCCGTAAATCCCTCCAATGAAAGCAGGCTGTGGTTCGTATCCAGTTTTTTCAGATAACGCCACCGTTCTTTCTCCTTGTAGAAATCTGCGTACTGTTCCCGCACGACTTCAAGCAGACAGCCCTGCACGGGGATAAACAGCTTGTCCATGTAACTCTGGTCGGCTTGCCTGCGGCGGCAGAAGTCCATATAGGACAGCTCCACATAGCCGCCATTCTCTTTGATATATACTTTTCTTGGTGCATACTTCACCGTAAGTACCTCCCATCTGAATTTTTGAAATGCTGAAAATCCAGATGGAGAGGGGGTGAACGGCAATGAATACCGCATAACGCCCTGCGGCATAATCTGATAAAAAACGACAAAAGAAAAACCGCAAAGGCTCTGTGACCTCTACGGTTATAGGAGATACATATTCTGTTAAGAAGAGATTCTACTTCTGGTTTCATGGTGAGAAGTAGCGTTGCATGGGCAGGGATTTTTTTAACTGGCTTCCTGCCAATCCCCGATATGCTATGTATAAGTCAAATCTGCCTTGCATGAGCAGATGGATAACTGCCCGAAAAAAGGACATAAAAAAATCCCTCCAAACTTCAAAAACAGGTCTGGAGAGTATTTGTTAAGTCTTTTCGGGCATAGCAATACCGCCCACCGAACCTCGTTTTTTTATTTGGTGAGCATTTGCCTTAAAACCTTATGAAATAAAATAGAGCCAACGAACTGTGAGTTTATTTCACACGTTCATCGGCTCTGCGTCTATGCGTCTGGCTCTGTGATGACTGTTATTTGCAAACTTTTGACCTCAATCAAAGTTTCCTGCTTGCATTTCGGGCAATAGAGAGGGTAGTTTTTCAAAACCGTGTCTTCTCTAATTCTGTCACGGGTTTTATTACCGCAAACAGGACAGCGTATCCACTTTTCTTTCATATACACTCCTATAATTGCTATTTATAATCTTTTAAATTACGGCAAACATCTACATTTCCGACATTGTTAGTACATGGCAGATATTCTTTTGGCTTTTTCCTTTAGAATATTTCTTGCTTCAACAGGTTCAATAATTTCGACATATTCCCCAAAAGAAAGCAGATATAGGAAAGTCCAATCACTAAGCTGGTATCTAAAAGTCACTTCCAATGTTCCATCGTCTAATTTTTTAATATATTTCTCTTGAAATTCATCATAGACTTTATACGCTATCTTTTCCGAAAAATGTAATATGAATATCGGGGTATTGTATTCTTCCTTGTAGACAGGGGTAATGGAAAAATCCTTTGGTAATTCACGTTCAAATAATTGGTCTGTTATTTGAAGCTCCCTAATACGGGACATCTTAAAAGTGCGAATATCATTTTTGCGCTTTGAATAGGCAACAAGATACCATGCATGAGATTTGAAAACCAATTTCAACGGTTCGACAATCTGATTGGTGATTGTCAATTCTGCATTAAAATAAGTGAACGTAATCACATACTTATTGATTATCGCACGTTCTAAAACCGTAATATTGTTTCGTTCCTTTTCAGGACTGCCCCAATAGGAAAAATCAATCTCCAACCATTCGGACTGCAAATTGTGACTAAACAATCCAGCAATCTTGTTTAATGATTTATCAGCATTGGGATAATTTGACGACTTTAGAATCTGCAACGCCTGTATAATATTCTTTTGTTCTTCCTGCGTAAAATAAGATTTGTCCAGTGAAAAGCCTTGTAATAACGACAATCCTCCGCCATATCCTTTTTGTGATGTAATCGGTATTCCCGCAATCGAAAGTATATTGATGTCCCTATATATCGTGCGGGTGGAAACGCAAAGTTCTTCCGCCAGTTGCTTTGCAGTTATATTCTCATGCCTTAACAAGAGAAACACAATTTGAATAAGTCTGTCTATCTGCATATTATCACTCTGCCTTTTTGTGTTTAATGGCAAGCTGTTTTAAATGATTCAAGTTTTCTGAATTATCACCTAAATTTTCTTCCAGTATAGAACATGGAAATTTGTCACATTCGGCACAACTTCCATAGGGTTTCTTAACGCCACATAGTCTTATTTCACAATTACCGCACATCTTTTTCGACACCATATCAGAATGGCATCCCAAACAATACATATCTTCTTTTGAGAATTTTGTAACATCAGTTGAATATTCGTTTGCCAATTTGATTTGTTCATCTGTATTTTTTCTGATAGTAGCCAAATAAACAGGACATTCACTACAATCCAATCCACAATATGCGAAATCCATTAAAACACTCCCTCTCCTAAATATTTGTCGTGCGGAACTATTAAACATTTTTCAATAGACTTCCAATAGCTGTCATAAAGATTTTTTTGTGCTGCTCCGTAGTTCTCTTTCGTATCAAATTCCCAGTAAAGCATATACTTAACACTTTTTACGATACGGTTAATTTTAAGAGGTGGAAGCCCCTCCTTAATTTGCTCCATGTCTATGCGATACCCTCTTTTTGCGAACCGAAGCAGAAGCAATCCCTCCTGTTTTTCTAAGAGGCTTTTGGCTTCAAGCATAAGAGCTTCAAATTCTTCTACCTTTTGCGGCTTGACTTGATAAATACATATTTCAGTAAACGGCATATTCAATTCCTCCTTCATTTTAGTTATAGCATTAGGAATGTGACAACAAGTATGTCGCATTCCTCAATTAATTTACAGATGCAATGATAATGATATAGTTCTTTATATTTTACCATGCTGAAACTCCTTCTGGCAAATATGAACTTTAATCAGCCCTATGAAAAGAAAAGTGACAGAACTTTTACATTCTGCCACCTTGCCTGTCTATGCGAAAATAATTTCCTCGTTCACAATCTCCCTCGCACATGCCCTTATATTATTTAAGTATTGTACCCATTCTAAGGCGTTTTCTTCCTTTAGGCGTTCCGTTATGCCCTGCGCCTGTTTCATGCCCTCTATGAGCCTTTCAAAGCGTTCCTGCGCCTGTCTGTCTACATCTACAAGATAGGCGTTGAGCCTGCCGCTTGTGAGAAGATTAGTGTATGTAACCCTGCGGTATTGCTTCAGATAGTCCAGATGCCGCTGTCCCCATATGCCTATCGGCTGTTCTTCTTCGGTGGGTACAGTTATGCACGGTATTAAGTAATCGCCTTGCCGCTCATATCTGCCACCCAGTTCCTCAAATAATGATTTTGCCATTGTCTATTACCTCCACATTCTTTTTTATTTTGAATGTCCGCAAAATCCGTCCTACATCCTATGATCATAGGGCTGGATGCTCTGGGGGATTCAATTAAATCTATCATATCCACCTGTAATTCCTGTTCCAATGCCAATAGCTGCTCCCAGATCTTTTTGTCCTTTAGGGCCGATCCCCTTATTAGCAGCCATTTTTTATAATGGAGATAGCTTACCAGATGGACGGACAGAAAACACAGGCATCCGGCCAACCAGAGGAGGGCTGCGATATCCAGCAAGGTGATGGGGATATTGCTCTTTTCCGTCCGGGGCAGGATTGGTGCTGTCAATTGGGGCGGCAGTTCAACCGTCATGGGACTTAAGACCGTCTCGTTAGAAGCAATATCCGGTGAGGTTTCTTTTGAAACAGATGTGCTCGGGGACTTTCTTTGGAAAAGGGCTGTAACCGATTGTCCCTGTATTAGATGAAAGGGAATCACAAGACGCAGAGCCAGAAAGATCCAGATCCAATAGCTCCATTTGGAAGCATACCGTCTGTTTAAAAGGGGTGAAAACAGAAGCAGTACAGTGACAATCAGGCTGACTGACAGGGATATTTCCAAAACGGAAAGAAACAGGTTTGTCAGCATTGCTCATCCTCCCCGGAATGCTCCGCTTCTATTTCGTCCAGAAATCTTCGAAGCTCTGCCACATCCGAATTCTTGATAGCTTTATCACTGTACAGGGCAGCTATCATATTTTGGATGGAATTGTTATACAGCTTCTCAAGAAAGTGCCTGCTGGCTTTGGCCTTATATTCATTTTCGGAAATAAGAGAGGTATAGAGATTGCTTCCTGTTGAACGGTCGCAACTTACAAATCCTTTGTTGGACAGGCGTGTTAATGAGGTCATCAGAGTGGAAAGCTGCCATTTTCTTTGCCCTTTAAGTTCTTTTAAAATGTAGTTGGAAGTGACCGGAGTTTCTTTTTTCCAGATGACCTGCATGATTTCCAGCTCGGCTTCCCCCAGCTTTTTTGTGGTATTGATCATAAAGTTTTCTCCTGGTTATACATTTGTATAATATATTATACAGCTGTATAATAAAGTTGTCAAGCGAGATAATGTCCTTGTACACGGAAAATATTGTTGACAAAAGCATATCCAAATGATAATATGAAATAAAATTCACATGAAGTTTATTTCATACATAGGAGACAAGGATTGAAAAAAGAAGTTCCTGCACTGCTATCAAACAATGTAAGAGAATGCCGAATAAAGAAACAGCTTACTCAACAGCAGCTTGCTGATTTAGTCAAGGTATCATCCAGAACGATTATTTCATTGGAAAAAGGGCAATACAATCCGTCCGTTTTACTGGCACATGAGCTGGCTAAAATATTTGGATTAAGGATTGAAGAATTATTTCATTTTGAGGAGGATTGACATGAGAAAAAGTAAGAAGATTTTTGCGTGTTTATTGATTGGTATTGGTATTCTGGCATTGCCTTTTAGTCTTATAAAGGGATTTCCTGCAGCTTTTATTGTTTCTGCCGGTTCTGCCCTCATAGCTTATGGCATTGTGGATTTTCTGTTTGAACACTTTGTCCATAAAATTGGTCGTGCCAGAATCATGGATGAGGATGAAAGGAATGTGCTTATTAACGGCAAAGCATATACTCTTGTATCTGAATTTGCCAATATAGGTTTTATTGTTCTTGCTTTGTATTCTGCCATCTGCAAAGCAGATATGGCAGGCTGCATGATTGCCATAAGTATCTTTTTGCTAAGCCAAGTCGTTTATGTGGTTTGTTTTAAATATTTTGACAGACATTAACCGAAGAAAGGTGACAGACAATATGCAATGATCTCCAATTTGTAGTTTTGTGGATTTACCTGTATACTGTGGTTGAAAAACATCAAAGATAACAGGGATTACCGTATACACATGGAGGTCATATCCGATTACTGATTCTTCTGTTATCTGCCAACTGTCTGCTCTTTTTCATGTGGCATAAATATGGAGTTTTTCTGTTGCTCCCCAATCGTCCGTCCTTTTACATACGGCATAAATATCAGTTCAGATCCTTTTTATAAACCTCCAATTCATAAGTCTTCCCACTACATGGGTCGAGCTTCTGCTCCGAATACTGATAGGTCAGTCCGCAGGACAATGCCAGAGCCTTTGAAGCAAGATTCCCTGCCCGTGTAGAATAATAAAATTCCTGCCCGCCTAAAGAAACACAGTATTCCATCAATAAACACAGTATTTGCTTCCCATATCCCTTTCCCACATACTCCGGCCCCAAAGCAATACCAGTCTCATGATAAATATGCGGCTCTGTTTCCTCCACTCCTGCAAAACCAATGGCCTGCCCGCTGTCTCTCTCATAGATCAGCCATGCATCATGGGTCCCCTGCCATGCGATTGTCCTACGTATCCTCTCCCTGGCTTCATCCTCATTTACCGTCACTTTCCATACCATATACTCTGCCGTCTCCGGCCTGGACCAGACATTATGGTATATAGATCTCCAATCCTCATATTTTGCTTTCCCAAGAATAAGATCTTCTGTCTCCATCCTGCTATTATCCTCATAAATGGCTCAGTCTTCGTAATCAAAAGTATTTCCCAGAATCATGTTTCCTTTGTAATACATCCAATTTCCCGCCGATAAAATTCAATCTTTTCGTCTAATTTATTCATGTGTTCTTGTAATTGATTGATTTGTTCACCCAGAGCTTTTCGGTGAGAAATGAGCATTTCCATTCTTGCAGACAAAGTAGGTTCACCCTTTGCACGCAATTCAGCGTAATGCCGGATTTCTTTGATTGGCATACCCGTGTCTTTTAACCGCTTGATAAAATCAATCCAGGCCAGATCCCGATCCGTATAGCAACGGCGGTTGCCGGAATTACGCCCTGGTGTGATTAAATGTTCCTGCTCATAGTAACGCAAGGTATGTATGCCTAAACCTGTCAGCTTTGAAAATTCACCTATGGAATATTTCAAAAAATCACTTCCCATCTCTTGACATAGAGTTCACTCTACATTGTATGCTTGCATTATATCAAAAACGGGGAGGTTTTGTAAATGATTCACAACACAGAAAAATATACCGTAATCACCGGAGCAAGTTCAGGTATCGGGTATGAAGCGGCAAAGGCATTTGCAGGACGTGGCAGTCATCTGATTTTAGCAGCCCGCAGAAAAGACAGGCTCGAAGCATTAAAACAGGAAATCTTATCTTGCTATCCGGCATTGAATATTATAATCAAGGCTACGGACTTATCCATTCACGACAATGTTTTTCGGCTGTATGAAGAAATTAAGAAGTATCCGTTGCAGACATGGATTAACAGTGCCGGTTTTGGAAACTACGACACCGTAAGTCATCAGGACTTGAACAAAATCACACAAATGCTTCACTTAAACGTGGAAGCCCTCACGGTTCTTTCTTCACTGTTTGTGCGGGATTTCAAAGATGTAGAGGGAACACAGCTTATCAATATTTCTTCTGCCGGCGGCTATACGATCGTACCTGCAGCTATTACTTATTGTGCGTCCAAATTTTATGTCAGCACATTTACCGAGGGATTGGCATGGGAATTAAAGGAAAATGACTGCAAAATGCAGGCAAAAGTATTAGCTCCGGCAGCAACTAAGACGGAATTCGGAAAAGTCGCTAATCATGTAACCGAATATGATTATGATAAGGTCTTTGGCACATATCATATCGGTACACAGGTGGCCGAATTTTTGCTTAAACTTTATGATAGCGACAAAGTGGTAGGTGTAGTGAACAGAGAAAATTTTGTATTCGAGCTTAAAGAGCCACAATTTGATTATGCCGGGAACTCAAATCGTAATCAAAAAATGGACAAATAAAAAATCTATACCGGAAACCGCAAGACCACCATCATATGGGGCTGTCTTATTTCCTGACAGCCCCATAACATTTCTATCCCGCATATTCTGCTGTTTCACATAAACAGTCCGGTCACAACCAGACACCGCCCTGTCTCAGTTCAAAAACTCCCTAAATCCGCCCCCTCAAAGCTTCATTCACTTTCCCGGGATCCGCCTTACCTTTCATCTTCTTCATCACCTGTCCAACCAGAAAGCCAAAGACTTTCTCCTTACCGCTATGAAATTCCTCCACAACTTTGGGATTCTCCGCCAAAACCTCATCCACCGCCGTAAGAAGTGCATCGTCATCCGTAATCACTTTCATTCCATGCTCTTCCATATAAGCGGCAGGCTCCACATCCGCTTCCAGAATCTGCTCAAATACAAGACGTGCATTGCCATGATGAAATCGTATCTATATCCCCCATTTGAAATGGGGGCCGAGGCAAAGCCGTAGCGTTACCTAGAGTAAAAAAATCCTCCTATGTTACAATGATATTGGTTTCG
>CAJTAK010000017.1 GCA_910574255.1 Clostridia bacterium | reverse complement strand
TAGGATGGAAGGTGGAAGGGTCCCCAGGGTTCCGGGCAATGTTAAATTCACAGCCGTCTACGGCAATGAGGGAATACTTGCCCCAAAGCCCTTTTGCCGGGAAACGAAGGTTAAACTGCGTGAGGACATGTCGGAAAGCTTCGGGAAGGAGTTTGGCCCGCTGTTGGATGAAGGAGGAAGCAGAGGGGATTTCATCGGGAAGGAAATAAAAATATTTCAATAGTTCGTGGTTGATGCAGCCGCTTTCCATAGAGAGAAAGAAACGGATGAGTTGAGCAAAGCCCAGCTTACGGTTACGGGTAAAGTCCTTTTTTGGTTTTTTAACGAAGCAGGCAGTGTTGCAGGCCATGTTGTCCACGATCGCCCAAAGAGTGGACTTGACCTTTTGAGGAAATGACATATAAGTACCTCCTTGAAATTGAAATAATAGTTTTGTCTTCAATTTCAAGGGCCGCTCTCGCCGCCTCTTAAAATATAATCAGCAGCGAGAGCAGCCGCACATTTTAGGCTCTGTGTCAACCACTTTTTGAGAAATTTATTGATAAATTTGAGTTAGACCATAGGATAAGATTTTTTCAATCAGCTTAACTTAATGACATTGATTCACACCTATGTCAGATTTTATAAAGTTTTTAGTTCACAAGGTGCGAATTGTAACTGATTCCACACTATATAAAGATTTCACACTCTTTTCTTACGGAGCAGGCCTTTTTAATAGCCAGAGATGCCGCAGATACCAATGCACCGTTTACTTTTCTTGCATGATGGGGACATTGGGTTACACAGCGCATGCAGGAAATGCACTTCTTACTGTCAGTCGACTTTATATTAGCAGGATTGATTGCCTTTACGGGACATTGTTTTGCACACAAGCCGCAGTTAATGCAGTCTTTGGCTGCCTTTGGCACCAGTCCGGCACCGCCCGACTTTTTGTAAGGCCGATTTCCCGGAATATGAATTTTTCCGGTATCCTGGGATGAATCCATCTTTTCCTTTATCTGTCCGGCAAACGTTTCAAGCCGGGACAAATCTGAGGCATCCGGTCTTCCTGCCGCATACTGATGCATTATGGAATGCTCTGCCACGGCAGAAACAGCGGCAACTACATCAAATCCGCTTTCCCTGGCCGCATCCTCCATCTCTGCCAGTGTATCTTCATAGGCACGATTTCCATATACGCAGACTAATGTGCATTTTGCGGAATTACCCTGAACCTTGTGAAGACGCTCGACTGCAACAGCAGGTACTCTCCCTCCATAAGAGGGCATTGCAATAAGGACCCTGTCCTCCGCCTGAAAAACGTGCTGCGAGAAATCAGCCTCCCCATCAGAAAGGTCTATGGTCTCCACGGCAGAATCCCAATGCTTCGTGATCCCATCGGCCACCTTTTTTGTACCGCCCGTAGGACTAAAAATCAATTGAATATATCTCATGTCTCTGCCTCCTATGTAATTTTTAAAATTACACTATATTATATCCTCCCCATGGTGTAATGTCAAGATTTACACCATCAAAAATATATGATATACTGTCAATATTAGGAGGTCCCAAATCATGCACATCAGCACCAAATGTTCCATTGCAGTCCACTGCCTGATTTTTATAAATGAATATGGAGAAAGCAAACGGGTAACAAGTGAACTGCTGTCATTATCCACAGGCTGCAATCCGGTTACGATCCGCAATATTATGAGCGCTTTAAAAAAGGACGGAATTCTTTCCGTCAAATTTGGAACGGGCGGCACAACATTGTGCTGCCCGCTGGAGGAAATCAATTTGTATCGTATCTGTATGGCAGTAGAGCCGGACGCACTGGATAAACTGATTGGCACCCACATGGCTCCGTCACCCTTCTGCCCCGTGGGAAAAAATATCCATTCCGTGCTGGAAGCTCCCTATGGCAAAATCCGGGATGATTTAAAAATCAGCCTGAAATCCATTACTATGAAAGAAATTGTTGATGG
Source organism: Clostridia bacterium (assembly GCA_910574255.1). Taxonomy (GTDB): domain Bacteria; phylum Bacillota; class Clostridia; order Lachnospirales; family Lachnospiraceae; genus Laedolimicola. Next base: position 109,018 of record CAJTAK010000017.1, on the reverse strand, counting down.
ATATCACAGTGCGGTTTCTACATAAATTCCCGCCATACAGACAAAAGGCTGCTGAGGGCTTTATCCAAAACAGGCTTAAGACCTTACCGGTTCATGCCCCGCTTCCGAAATCGCAACTACTGCCGCATCCGCAATATCCCTCTCATGAATCTGAGCTCCCTTTGCATCCGGAAACGGCGTCTTGGATACCCCCTCATATTGAATGCTCTCTTTCCAAAAGATCAGAGTATTTTTCATAAATTCTACCGGATAAAGCATTACTGTGGGAATACCGGAATTTTTAAGCTGCTTTTCAATTGGGTATATCGTCCTGTCCGTCCAATGCCTTTTTACAGGCTGCGGCTTTTGAAAGATCTCCTGCTTCCACCCTCACATTGTCGGGAAAATCTGCCCGTTCCCGGCTGCGTACCAGTACTGTAACCTCTGAATTTCCTTTCTCCAAAAGCTGATGGACTACCAGATTTCCAACTGTCCCTGTAACTCCGGTCACCAATACTTTCATTTTCTTCTCTTTCCGGTAAAGTGCATGGTAATCATCATTGCTTTCATAGTTCCTGATACTGTATCTCCATCCAGATGCCCGTCAACTTTAATATCCATCTTGCCCATTGGCGTTTTCATCCGCATACTGTGGTAAAAATGACTGCCATCTACGGTTCCATCAACAACCTCGGCAGTCGCTCCCATTGCTGTTGCCGTCCCCTTTAATACAGTTCCATCTGTAACATAATCAAAACTGCCTTTATTTTCTTTTCCTGCGACCACAACTGTGATATCATATTTACCATCCAGCTTTACGACTTCCTGCTCTTTAAAATCAGGATGAGGGATCTTTTCTACATCAAATGTTTCATTTCGAAATTCTCCCTGATAATACGGGAACGGTGCAACTACTGCCCGAATCTCTTTTTTAGGGAATTCCTCGGACCCCCATAAGACAGTCAGCTCTTTTCCTTCCTGTGCGTATTCCGTATCTATGACAGCCAGCGATATCATTCGTTTTTCATAATAGGCATAAGTCTTTCCAGATGCTACACCTATCTTCTTTCCTTCTGCCATAACATAATCTCCCCTGACAAACGCACCATAAGAACCATCCGAATTGGAAGTATGATCTTCTATCGGATCATAAATATCAACGTCCTGTCCACGGAACTGGGACATAAACACGTCGCCCACATCCTCCGCATTCCATTCCAAAGTAACAATCCGATGTTTTGGACTCTCTGCAATCTTTTCCAAGGCTTTTTTCCCAATAAAATCGTGATCAAAATTTACCAGAAAGCCCCATCCAACATCATAAGGAGTTAAATAAAAATTATTTTCGTCATCTGCCGCACTCCCTCTCAGCGGCATATTAATTGCTTTCCCCTGACAGAATTTTGCAAGACCCGGATCACCATTAAACAGTGGATAAATATAATGCTGCATCTGATTTGCATATCCGGCAGGAGTATGATTCACAATTCCGTAATTACGGATTCCCTGTGGTTTTCCTCCATATTCCTCCAAAACCGCACGGATACGCTTATATGCAGTTTCTGCATCCTTTGCCGCACCATGTACTTCGTATGCAAGTGCCCCTGACATGCCTAATCTATGAATAGTCATTTCTGTTCCACATATCTGAACCTTTTTGTTGTGTGCAAATTTCAAATCGTGCAGATCACAGCCAGTAGCTTTTTCCATAATCTCCAAAGATTTGGGGCCATCAATCTGGTAAAAATATTCGTCCTCAATATATTTTCCGGTCACATCCAAATCGCTTGTTTCCACATAGTACTGCAATACCGGTGCCAAAAAATAACAGCGATAATGATTTTCCTCTATGCGAATCACAACCCCATCTGCCATCATCTGTCCTTTTTCATTACAGATTACAGCATGTCTGGAAGCACCCTCTCTCAGCTTTGCAAAGTCACGGTTGACACACACATAGTTCATCAATGTGTTTACATCTTTTCCCCACACATCATATGCCGGGCTAAAATTCAAATTAACGCCAAGCCATGCACTCTCCCTGCCTGCCATATATTCACTGCGAGGGCCGGAATATTCAAAGGGAAGCCACCCTCCCAAAAAATTAATTACATTATAGACTCCCTCAAACATAGCACTGGTTTCAATATTAAAATGCATTATTTTCCTCCTTTTTTAAGTTGCTACGCAACAGCACTAAAGGGTAAAGTCACTTCAACGCACACCTACGAGAGAAACTTTCATTCGAAAGTGCACTCATGAAAGTTCCTGTCGTGCGCTTTCGCAACTTTACCGTCCAGCAGAAAATATTTCTGTCAAACACTTGACATTTTTTAGCCGGACTTTACCAAATGTGGGATTGATTCAATATCGTATTTTTCATTTCTGGGCAAATCCAATGACGGGAACGGGGCCACAGTTGCACGCACTTTCTTAATTGGAAATTTATCCCGATCTCCCCAAATGATATATACCTCATTTCCGGGTCTATCATATTCCGCATCCAGACAAGTCAGAGAGATATGCTTCCTCTGATACAACGTGTAAGTTCGGAAAGAAGTCACTCCAATTACTTTTCCATCCTTATCCTCCACTCTCAACTGGAAGTTTGCGTATTTATTATCTCTCGGCCAGTCAAGAAACATATAAGGAGTCCCCTCTCTCATATAAGATGCCATAATATCCAATACATCCTCACTGTTCCAGCTTAAAGTGACGGCATGGCGGTAATTGCTTTTTGCAATCTTCTGCAGAGCCTCTTTTCCTACAAAGTCATGGTCAAAATGCACCATCTTGCCCCAGCCGATTTCATAAGGATTGCGGTAATAATCCTGCAGGCAGCCGCCTAAGGTTCCCTCCATATCGCACACGTCATTGGCCGCATCCCATATTTCTTTATACCCCGGATGCTCCGGAATGATATTCTGGCGATACCACTTATAAAAGTCCTCATCCTCACGATAAGCATTGTAAAAATGTCCAAAGGACTGGGGAAAACCATTTTCCGTGTGCTGGCAAAAATATGACCAGTAAAACTCTCCGAGCCTGCGGATGCCAAATGGCTGTCCCGCTTTCCAGATTGCCTCATATACATCCGTACCCATGTCCACCGTACCATGCACCTCATAGGCCAGGGTGCCTGCCATGCCAAGCCGAAGCACACGCACACGATGTCCGGCAATCGTTGCATAACGGAAGCAGCAGAATTTCAAATCATGAAAATCCTCCTGCGTTGCGGCTTCAATCGTTTCAAGAGATCTGGGCCCGCCAATCTGAAATACAAAATCGTTAAATTTCGGGAATGCAGGCTCAATATTATATTTTCCGGACATTGCATAATACATGGTAATCTGCTCACACCCGTAGGTGGCAAATTCATCCTCCGCCAGCCGCAGGCACACGCCGTGTCCCATAACATGACCGAATTTGTTCACGAAAATCACATGGCGGGCTCTTCCCACTTTCATATTAGAATAATCTGCTACCGTAGTCTCCGTCAAAAGCCTTTCCGCATCCGGTCCTTTCAAATGCAGCCAAGTCCCCCGCATGCTCAAACCTGTATGCAGATAACAGCTCTCCTTCCATGACATAGTTTCATCCAGCCAGCCCGTATACTCCCTTGGAATCATCATGTTGCCCATGCGTCCATAAAATATCACGCTTGGGTCCTCCGGTAAGTAGGGCGGAAGCATGAACTCCCTTGAGGGGCCCATTGAAAACTTAAACTCCTTTGCCATTTGTAAAAATACCTCCTTTTTTATTTTTATATAACAGAACAGAGCCCGCTGCTGCCTGTCTGAACCGTTATATATTTTATAAGTTCTCTGTATCACAACTGCCGTTTTACTTGCACAATATTCCGGAAAATGATATAATCAAATTTGTTTATAACCAAAATTTGGAGGACAATACCATGCCTGAATATGAAAACGGAAAACAAACACGCCAGCATATCCTTGATGCCGCAAGAAGCCTGTTCTGGTCAAAGGGATATAACCAGACGAGATTTGAAGATTTCCGCAGCCAATATGGAATCAATACCGGACTGGTTCACTACCATTTCAAAAAGAAAGAGCTTCTTGCAAAGGAAATTTATTCTTCCATTATTGACGAGACAAATGAGCTCATCTCTTCCGTAGTGGATAAGGAACAGCCGCTGCTTCATTTTGTTATGCTCTTTCGCATCATGTGGAAATATTTTGGAGACAGCCCGGCTTATGCCCGCTTTGTAAAAGAAGTGATCCATATTCGTATCCATAGTGAAGCTGTCTTTATTCCATGCCTTGCCTCCTGCTATTCCCTGAATGACCATTACCGTCTCGGCCTTACGGAGCTGGATTGTAAAATTCGTGATTTGGCTTTGATCGGCAGTCAGGTGGAGCTTATTAATGCATTTTTATCCGGGAACCTTCCCCTCAGTACGGAGGAGTGCTCCTATCAGGATGTTACCAATGCCCTCCATCTTCTGAACATTCCGGATAAAGAGATTCTTGCCGCCGTCAATCAATCCGGCACTCTTTTAGCGGAGCACTGCTTTGTGATGAAAGATAATTTTCAGCAAGCTATTATCTAAAATCAAGTCTTGTTTTATAATCGAAATTTTGTTATGTATAATTTTATATATAACCAATTTTGTATATATATAATAATATACAATAACAAATTTGTCAATACCTTTAGCAATGAACAAATGTAAAACAAAGAAATAAGGGTATCGCTTAATCTCATAATTTGATGATTTTGCGACACCCTCTATAACTTACACAGCCTCCATAGGCTGGGGCCTGTCAGAGCCTAATGTTTTTATTTGTCAAGCATTAAAAATTTGAAATTCAACACTTCTATCTGTTTGGCGTTATGCAGGCTCACATCAATCACTCCCAAAACATCATCTGCTAATAGTGCATAAAATGAATTTCCAATACAAGCATTTATCGTGAAGCGGCACTTGCCCAAAGGTCCTTTGGAAATTCCCAATAAGAATTTTAAGTCGATTACGGTAAGAATCTGTTCTTTATAATTTGTGACGCCTAAAATAAAGTTCGGAGCTTTCGGCATCCCGACTATCTTATGAGGCTGCGAAACATTGCAAACATTATCAACCGAAATTGCATAATCCTGATCTCCTAACACAAACTCCAAAAACTTTTCCATAGGTTCTCCATCCTGTTTTAATTCAATTTCTTATCTCAAACCAGCATTTATTAATTCTTAAACTTCACATTTTTAACTTCTCCTGAATTTTCTCGCCAAAGCAGTAAAACAAAAAAGAGCCGATAGTCCGTTTTGGTAACGAATTATCGGTCATCTGCGTCTTTGCGTCCGGCTCTTTGATAATTGATATTTTCAATTGTTCCACATTGATTAAAGTTTCCTGCCTGCACTTCGGACAAAACAAAGGGAAACGGGAAAGCACGGTATCTTCCCGGATTCTTATCCGTGTCTTATTTTTGCATACCGGGCATAATATCCACTCTTGATTTTCCAATCAGATCCCCTCCTGCTGTCTTAATTCCTGCTCAAATGAAGCTTCCAGGCATTTTACAAAATCCCCTAAAATATCAATAAAATCCGCAGAATACTTTTCAAGTATTTTTTCCATTGCCCTATCCTCCGCACGGTATACGGTGTCTAATATCTGATTTGCATAATTCTTCCCAGTTTCCGTAAGGCATATCTGCATCTCACGCCGTTTTCCGGGAATGAGGGTCAATGTCAGATAGCCGGCAGCTTCACACTTTTTAGTAACCGTATTCAGCGTAGTGCGCGGAAATCCCCATTCCTCGCAAATCTGTTTCTGCGAATGCGCTTTTCCGTCATTAAGGGCATACATAAGCCATAATTCCGATGACTGCCTGCCGATCTTCGGCGTATTGGCAATATAGATTTTTTCAAAATTACTGATTGCAATCGCAAGCCTCCGAACAGCCTCTCGTGTCTCGCTCATTGTCTTCCTCCAAATTAATAATTCGATTTCGGATTATATTATAATACGAAATCGAAATTTTGTCAATATAGGAATGCAAAATGTTTGTATCTAGCAGATTTGCAAATACCAGCAAAGGGGGCTGTCGGGAAATAAGACAGAAGACTTTTCTGATACCCAGTGTCCGGCTGTTTGTGTACAGACTGTCTGATATGTACGGATATTGCTTTTTAATGTCCGTACAGAGCAGACAGAATGTACACAAACCGTCCGAACACAGGGTATAGAAATGGCTGATGTCTTATTTCCCGACAGCCCCCTTGTTGGAGTTTAAAAATCAAAAAGCATTTCTGCAGATTATTCTAAATCCTCCCCATTACTTTCTATAACCTTTTTATACCAATAAAAAGAATCCTTTCTCATCCGTTCCAGCGTTCCGGTTCCATCATCCTGCTTATCAACATAAATAAAGCCATATCGTTTTTTCACTTCCCCCGTACTTGCAGAGACCAAATCAATACAGCCCCATGCAGTGTATCCAATCAGATTAACGCCGTTTTGAACAGCTTTCCCCATTGCTTTGATATGTTCTCTGCAATAATCAATCCGATAGGAACCATGAATGCTGCCGTCCTCTTCCAAAGCATCAACGGCACCTAACCCATTCTCCACGACCATCATCGGAAGCTCATACCGGTCATACATAAGCTCTAAATAATACTGCAAACCGTCCGGATCTAACGCCCAGCCCCAATCCGAATATGTTAGATATTGATTGCGTACCCCAGAAGACATGTTTCCGGAAACAATATCATCATTCTGATGTGTCGTAACCGCCTGCGACATATAATACGAAAATGTATACATGTCAACCGTTCCCTTTTGCAAAGCTTCCATATCTTCTTTTGTAATATCAGGCTTAACATGGTGCTCATCCCATAACCGTTTCGTATAGGTTGGATACTTTCCTTTACACTGTACGTCTCCGCAATAGAAAATTCCTTTTTCCCATTTTGAATGATGAAACAGAATGTCTTTGGGATCACAGGTGCCCGGATAGTAGGTAATGCCGCAAATCATACATCCAATCTTATTTTCCGGATCAATTTCATGACCTGCCTTTACAGCTTTTGCGCTTGCTACAAATTTGTAATGGAGGTGCTGATAAGCCTCCTGGTACACTTCATCGGGGGCATCCTCTGGCAGAAGATTGATGGTATTATTGATTTCATTAAAAGTAAGCCAGTATTTGACCAGGCCTTTATACTCCATAAAAAGAGTACGGGCATATTTTACATACAGATCAATGTATCTTCTGTCCGTCCAGTCGCCATATTTTTCTTCCAGGGCAAGGGGCGTGTCAAAATGCCAGATGGACACCAATGGCTCTATGCCGTTTTTCTTAAGCTCCAAAAACACATTGCGGTAGAAGTCCAATCCGGCCTGATTCGGTTTATCCTCTTCGCCTGTAGGATAAATTCTTGACCAGGAAACGGATAACCGGAACATTTTAAAGCCCATTTCCTTGAGCAAAGCGATATCTTCCTTATAATGATGATAAAAGTCAATGCCCTCATGACTTGGATAAAACTCATCCTCAAAAACTGCGTAATGCGCCCCTTTTGGCAGCCTAAATCCTCTGATGGGCGCTTTTTGCCTGTTTCCGTCCCGATCCACATAAGTTACCATGCGCGGCGAATGAACCGTTCCGCCTGTCGTCACATCCAGACGTGTCATTCCACGTCCGTCTGCATCCCAGGCCCCCTCACACTGAACCGCCGCCGTAGCGCCGCCCCAAAAAAAATTTTCACAAAACTTCATCCTTTACCCCTCAGCCTCATCTTTATACAAAATGTAAGTTACAACAAAGGTCACGGCAAATCCTATCACACATGACAAAACGGCAAATACCACATTGCTGACACCCTGCGCTCCCATATACCCCGGGAAAGAAAACAGCCCGGACGTTGTTCCGAATGAATATGCATTTACATGAAAGAATCCTGCAAACAGACCGCCCACAAAGCTTCCTGCAACCACGCCAATCATCGGTTTTTTATAACGCAGATTCACACCAAACATGGCAGGCTCCGTTACACCGGCTAAAACAGCAGTCGTTGTACAGGATAATGCAGTGGCCCTTAATTCTTTATTCTTTGTTTTAATTGCAACTGCAGTAACAGGAAAGGCTGTCAAGATAAAAATTGTCATATTCCTCCTTATATCAGCAGATATTTATTTCAATATACCATATACACATTCCAATAAAGCAGCCCCAAGAAGAATATTAATCACACGATAATACCGCATATACACCCTCCGGATCGCCAGCCCCACACCAATCCATGCCGAAGCGGCAATCGTCCCAATGGTTGCTATCACAAGCTCAAAAAAGATCAGCACAGGCAGGGAGGTACTGTAATTCGTTATATATCCGGTCAATGCCGTAATCCCAAACAGATAAATCTTCACATTCACAAATTGCAGCACAAAGCCTTTCCAAAACGAAGCCGAGCCCTCCCGATCTTCCCCGTCCGGACGCCCAAATGCAATATGAACCGCCAGCCAGAGGATATACCCGGCTCCCACATATTTCATCACGCCAAGCCCTCTTGGCAGCAGCGTGCTCACTCCAAAAACAAACACCCCGCAAATCAGCTGCACGACATAATATCCGGAAAAAATACCGCAAAACAGGGGCGCTCCCTTTTTCCACCCATAATTGGTGACCGTATTCAGAGCCAGAATATTCCCCGGCCCCGGTGTAAACGCATTGATTATGGAATAAACAAAAAAATTACCTATCACATAGCCCGGCATAGCTATGCCTCCTTTCGCCAATGTAATTACCTTAATCTCGAAAAGCCTGCGAAAGCTCCTCTCGCCTGTAATTATACTGCGAAATGCCATGTAACAGGTAATACGCATCTCTTATGCTTTATCATAGGCTGAGCCTATGCTTCAATTGCTTCAATTATTTTGATACTGTTTCAACGCTTCTATATAGATTTCCCCCAGCCGAGACAGCTCTCTGTCTTTGTTCAGGATATATCCAATCCGCATGATTTCATCCCCGTCTAAGGGAACGGAAATAATTGAATCCCCATGAAGATATCGTGGGAATATACCGCTTGAAATCGTGTAGCCGTCCAGTCCAATCATAAAGTTCACAATAGCGGCACGGTCACTGATCTTAATGCTCTTTTCCACAATCTCATTGCTGAAAAGCTCCTCTGCAAAATTGGAGGATTCATACGCTCTCTGTACAAAATTCAACCTCGGATACGGCTCCAAATCCTTAAGCCCAATCCTCTCCCGGCTTGCCAGGGGATGTCCTTTGCGCAAAAACACATGAGGTGACGCCGTAAACAGCTCATAAAATTTCAGATTATAATCTTCAAAAAGCTTTGACAGCACATTTTCATTCCCTCTGCTCAGATAGAGAACCCCAAGATCACTGAAACGGTTCCTGACATCCATAATAATCTGATAAGTCCGGGTCTCATTCAAAATAAACTCATATCTTTCCTGTCCAAACTGCTTGACCAGCTCCACAAAAGCATTTGCGGCAAATGTATAATGCTGGGCAGATACACAGAATCTCTGCTTTTCCGGCCGGTTGTCTATATACCGGGCTTCCAAAAGTTCCATCTGCTGCACCACCTGCCGGGCATATCCCAGAAACTCCATGCCCTCCGCCGTCAGCGCCACACCGGACCGGCAGCGGTTAAATATGACAATCCCCGCTTCACTCTCCACCTCTTTGACGGCCCCGGAAAGGCTTGGCTGTGAAAGAAACAATTCTTTTGCCGCCTCTGTGATGGAACCCTTTTCCGCTACGGTTATCATATATTTTAACTGCTGTAATGTCATATTTGCCTTCTTCTCTTCTTTTTGTACATGTTCAAAATAAATTCATTGGTCCACTCTACCTGCATTCTAATGCCATTAAGAACGATAAAGTGATGAATGTGTACCCAATCATTAATCTCTTACTGCATTTTTGCATTTAATTGCTAAAGAAATCAGTAAAAAAACAATCTTAAAGTCTATCATCTTCACGCATCTCCCTCATATATTCATCTACGTTTTTTCCCCGTTCGCTTGGTATAACAAAACTGTCCCAATCTACCGGAGCTTTTGAGACTTTCTTTTGCGGATAATTTAATAAGGTAACAACAACCTCGGCTCCATCATATTCCCTTATATCATCATCTTTTATAATAACCATATTTCCTTGTATAACTCCTTTTACTGCTGGTAACATGATCACAACCTCCTATCGCTATTTGTAACCTTTAACTGAATCTGCTTTCTTTGGTACTTTATTATATTCTATCGCTTAATAATCTTTTAACATTTGTATGGCCCTTTTATTATACTAAACTTCTGCCCTTTTTTAAATAGTGTAAATCAATTAAACGCAAAGACATATTGATGACGGTTAAAAGGACATTTGGCGCACCATCACATCACCTGCAGGCTTATTCAAATTTTCTGTCGTAGAGCAATGCAGCAATCAAAATCACAAAGCAAGAGCCTGCATTATGCACCAAAGCGCCTGTTGTCGGATTCAAAATGCCTAAAACTGAACAAGTCACCGCAATAAAATTGATGCACATAGAAAACATTATGCTTACTTTAATGGTTGCAACCGCAGCATTGGAAAGTCTTTTCAGGTAAGGGATTTTGGAAATATCATCACTCATAAGGGCAATGTCTGCCGCTTCCACGGCAATGTCGCTTCCCATACTTCCCATCGCCACGCCTACATCAGCAGCTTTCAGTGCAGGGGCATCATTCACGCCATCGCCTATCATGCATACATTATTCTTTTGTTCCTGTATTTCAAAGATGCTTTGTACCTTTTCTTCCGGCAGCAAATCAGCCTTTACATTTTTAATTCCTGCTTGTGATGCAAAATAGTCCGCCGTCTTTTTGTTATCGCCTGTCAGCAGTACGATGTCTGTGTTCATATCCGACAGCCTTGAAACCATCTCCCTTGCTTCCGGTCTTAGTACATCAGACAGCCCAAGCAGGCCCAAACAGGAATTGCCGTCAGCAGCAAGAATCGATGCCTTTCCCTGAATACGCAGCTTTTCCAATTCATTTTCTACATTTGGCGGAATCATTATCCCCCATTGCCGAATATATTTTTCATTTCCGATATACAGCTTCCTGCCGGATACTTTTGCACAAATGCCTTTTCCACTCTGCATTTGAAAAAAATCCGAATCCTTTATGGCTATTCCCTTTTCTTTCGCATAAGCCACAATCGCTTTTCCTAACGGGTGTTCGCTCCTGGCTTCCGCAGAAGCTGTCAGGGCAAGCAGTTCCTTTTCGGTAATATGACTGTCAAAAGAGAGCACATCGCTTACTTCCAATTTTCCATAAGTCAGCGTACCTGTTTTATCAAAGGCAATGGTATTTACTTTTCCCATTTTTTCCAGTACCTCTCCCGATTTAATAATCACGCCATGCTTTGCCGCCTGCCCTATGGCTGCCATAATGGCGGTTGGAGTGGCCAGAACTAATGCACAGGGGCAGAGGGCAGAATACAACTAAAACAGTGACCGCCCTTATATCAATAGAACCAAAGCGGTTGATTGTTCCGCAAAATACATCCTCCCCTATGCCTTTATCCACCGGAAGCGATTCGCCTGTCATAATAGACTGGTCAGTGGAAGTTTCTCCCTGAATGATGATGCCGTCTACAGGAACCGTTTCTCCCGGCAATATCCGAAGAATATCATTCTGCCGGATTTGGTCCGCCGGAATCATTTCTTCCTGCCCGGAATTATCAGCCGTAATCCGCCGTCCCTGCGTGGGAGCCAGGCTAATCAATTTCTTTAACCCCTTTTTTGCCCTGTTCGTTGTCATATTCTCTAAAACAGCGCCCATTTCCATAATGAAAGCAACTTCACCCGCCGCAAACAAGTCACCTATGGCAACCGCCGCAATCATGGCAATGCTTATCAGCAGGGCAGAGGAAATCCTGCGGATTCCCTTATTGTCTATCGCTCTCCATACTGCAAGGTACAGCAAAGGAAGCCCGCAGATAATTACCGTTATCCAAGCCAGATCAACAGGCAGTACAATGCCTGTTCTTGGAAATACAAAGCTCATAACAAGAAAAATGCCGCCCACGATTGTCATTGGCAGACCTGCCAGAAAATCATTCACACGTATTATCATAGTAATACCGCCTTTCCCGGAAACAAGTTTTTTATTGACAACCGATTCCAACAGTTGTACAATCTATACATTATCAAACACTTTGTTCTATATCTATTGTAACAATTGGGAAAGACAAATCAATAATCAAAATGTTCTTTCTGTGCGATACGGAACATTTTGATTAAAATGTACGGGGATTCTATGGACAGACGACAACAGAAAACAAGACAGGCTGTTTTTCAGGCGTTCAGCTGTCTTCTTGAAAAGAAAAAATTCAGCAATATTACCGTTCAGGAGATTATAGATGAGGCAAATGTAGGAAGAAGTACCTTTTATGCCCATTTTGAAACAAAGGACAGTCTGCTGAAAGCAATGTGCACCGACATCTTTCAGCATGTATTTTCCAATGACTTAAGACAGGAAAGCAGCCATGACTTTTCTCATGCAGGGCATGACTTTCAAGAAGAAATCACACATATTTTATACCATTTACAGGATAACGGAAAAAATCTGAAAGGACTTTTTTCCTGCGACAGCGGCGACATTTTTATGGGGTATTTTAAAGAATATCTGGAAGAGACATTTCCAGTATTTATCAAGGACTTGCACTATGATGTTCCGGCTGATTACCTGTTAAATCATGTTGTCTGCAGTTTTTCCGAAACAGTGCGGTGGTGGATTACAAAGCATGAACAATATACGCCTGAGCAGATAGCATCATTTTTTGTAAAATGTATGTCTGGGCATTGCGTTGTCTCTCGTTAAAATTCACACTTATGTCAGCTTTGAACTATTTCCATTCATTGCTGGTGCCAATTGTAACAGCGACTGCCCATTAAAATTGCTTACGGCGAGAGTTATTCTAATGGGCATCCGCTTTTAGTTCCTATATGGGAAGCAGACACTTTGTTTCTTTAAGGTAAAAACCTTATTCATGCAATTCCAGCGGAAGTCCGTCCGGATCAAAGAAAAAAGTCATCTTTTTATTTGTATAGTCGTCATATCGAATCGGTTCACATTCAATTCCACACTTTTCCAGCTCGGCAACGGCTGCCTCCACATCCTCTACATGGAATGCCAGATGACGCAGACCGCAGGCCTCTGGCCGGCTGATACGTTTGGGCGGATTTGATTCGGCAAAGATTTCCAGTTCAACCGCCTCCGAACCCTCTCCAATTTTCAGATCCAGCTTCCAATCCTTTCTCTCTTCCCGATAGTTTTCTCTGACAACCTCAAAGCCAAGCTTATTCACATAAAAGTCCTTTGCGGCCTGAATATCAGATACAATAATCGCAACGTGATGAATTGCGTTTAACTTCATCCTGCAGTTAACTCCTTTAACTTTTGATTTGTTTTCTTAATCATATCACAAAGGTATCTTTCTTAAAAGTTAAAACCGATTGATTATACTTTATTTTCTTCCGGCAGTTCAACATATTTATATTGTTTTCCCTGCAAAACGTTTCAGTCTTTCAATTTCTCAGACTTCTTCTGCGAAAGACAGGAAAGTCCTCTAAGAAAAAAGTATGAGATTATCGAAAGAGCAACGAAAAAACAAGCTGCCATTTCAATCGCCTGCAAAACGGCCATATTTTTCTTTAGCATCAAGCAAAGCACAATGCTGAATATTCCTACGCATATCAAACTGGTGAGCAAGTCTTTCTTCGGAGTACTTTTTATCAATGCTCCATTCCACGCTCCATCTTTTACAACGCAGAAAATGTATATCAGCCCTCCGGCAGACAGAATCAACGTTTCTCCGATAATCAGGGAAAACTTCCCTGTCATAAGCAGCTGCATTACAATTACTAAGGCACATCCCAAAAACATAATGTTAAATGAAAGGGCTCCCGCCCTTGCGGCTCTTTTCTTTTCTAACTCATTGTAGTCCGCAACTTTTAATAATGTTTCTTTTAATTCGTGATCCATATTCTCGCTTTTCCTCTCTCCATTTAAAATTTCTTTGATTTCCACATGGTAGTATTCAGAAATCTGCACCAAAATACTAAGGTCAGGCAAATTGGTTCCTGTTTCCCATCTGGAAACGGTTCTTCCTGAAACACCTAAAATTTCCGCCAACTGCTCCTGTGTGATTCCCTTTTCATTGCGAAGTTGTTTTAAAAAGGCTCCAATCTCTTTTGGATTCACCTGTTCCCCTCCTTTCACATACAGACTACCTTTTTCTGATGACGAAAAACACGACATAAAGCGAGAAATGCCGCAGTTTTCGCACCAGACACCGATGTCTATGGGTATTTTTGTGGGTTTTCCATGTAGCTTGCCTTTCCAATTATAGCACCTATCTTGTAAAACCCAAATCCTAATTTCCCCTGTGCCATCTGTTCGTCTCCTTGTCAAAAATATTCTTATCCGTAAGCTTATTATATTTTCTTCCACCTCCGCACGCAACATCACATTTTCAGAATGGGATTTATGCCACTCTTTCTGCGAAAACGTGGTCTAAATCAATCTGTGCAAAGCCGATACAAAATCTTGACGCCGCTGCAATCCGATGATAGAATTCCCCTATAATTTTAGACAATATCAAAAAAAATTCCGGGGAGAATCTTCTACTGCCATTAAACAGCTCGGCAGCAAAAGATCTATCATCTGTTCCTTTTGCGGATGCTGTCATCCTTTATAAGCAGCCTTGATTTCCTCCTCTGTAAGGTAATGCTCCTCGCTGCCTATAACTGCGTTCGCCAGCCGTTCCAGTGCATCCCTATTCTCGTTAATAATCCTGACTGCTTCCTGCAGCTGCTCTGATAAAATTTGATTGATCAACTTCTGTGCTTTCTCATTATGGAGCAATTGTTCTTCTGAAATAACAGAAAGTCCGACCTCTTTCTCATACATTCCCCCGCCGCAGACCATCCCTGCAGCAAGCTTTGTTGCAGATTTCAAATCACTGGACGCTCCGAATGTAAGGCCATACCCCTGTACCATTTCTGCCGCTCTTCCCCCAAGCATCTCGCTGATTCTTTGCAGATACTCCTCTTTTGTGCAGTGAACAGGCAGATTTTCCTGCAGCACATAACCGCCTTGTGAGCCTCTTGCCACAATGCTCATATATCTGGGACTTCTCCCATAAAACAGGGCAATCAGGGCATGACCTGCTTCATGGTACGCTGTATGTCTCATTTCTTCCTTAGAACTGTCTTCCCATTCTTCCCCGTAAAGCAATTCTTCAAATGTCTCATCCAGCAGACTGTCATTTACCCTGACATCAGCACGAATTGCTTCTCTTAGTGCCGCCTCTATCACATTTTCAAGGTCGGCAAAGCTCTTTCCATCCGACCGAAGAACGATACTGCTAATCTCACTTTCTGAAACGTCAAACATATCTTTATGTTTTATGAGCAAATGTTCCAGCATCCATCGTCTTCCTTTTTCACCCGGAAGATTGACACGTGACCTTCTGTCAAAACGCCTTAGAAATGCACGGTCCAAGTACTCCTCTCCCATATTCGTTGCGGCCATGACAAATACTGGTTTGTTATCGACTTTCTTAAATCCATCCATCTCTGTTAAAAGTGCATTCAGGATTATGTTGCTGCCTGTCTTTTGCCGATCCTGGGCAATTGCATCCACTTCATCCATGAACAGTACCGCCGGTGCATACTTCCTTGCAACACGAAATATGCGATGTATCTGTTCAGCTCCGTCGCTGTTTGCCAGTTTATCTGCACTAATCTCCAGGAAATACACGCCTGATTCTGTGGCAACTACTTTTGCGAGAGAAGTCTTCCCTGTTCCGGCAGGTCCATGCAGCAAAATACCTTTAGGTACCCTGACACCTTTTCGAAGATATTCCTTTGTATTTTTTAAAAAATCAATAAAGTAATTCAGTTCTTTTTTTATGATATCGGATGCGTAGATATCATCCCAGTGCTTATTCGGCTGCATATCTGCCGACAGCAGAAGGTCTTTGTCCTCCGCTTCAACAGCATCTTCCAGTTTGAAATTGCGAAAAATAATCCTGCCGGATTTTTGTTTTTCATCCAGTTCTATTTTTTTATCATATGCAATTTTCTGATGCCGCAAAGAGAGCGTTTCCATTGTCTTTTGGCAGCATACATCCCAATAAGCTTCCGGAAGCTCAGTTTGTATATTTTCCCGCTTGATAAACCCTGAAATTCCACGGCGGCATAATTCATCCTTTTCCGTCCTGCTATAGGAATACCCTTTGTCTCCATGTAAAATATATACAGGAATATCCGCATAATCTGTTCTTATATCTGAAAATACCTTGCTTCCCTCAGTACAGATATCTGTAATACTCAAGCTGTTTTTATTTTCTTTCATTCCAAATTCATAATCAACTGCCGCCAGAATGACATTTTCCCTGCGGAGAATCTGCAGGAATTCTTCCGTGTCAGCCGCCGCCTTAATCTGAACATTATTTTCCGCCAATCTTTCATTGCGGATTTCCTCTGCCTGCCCGAATATTGCAATCACACAGTTCTTTTCACCGAGATAGAACTGTTGGATTTCATCCGCCGCCTCTGAGAAATCATGTTCCAATGTGATTTTTTTCAAACCGGTTTTCCAGTTAAATCCCGGTTTTTCGTTTGCCCGAGACAGCAGTAAAAACAGTGCATTGTCTAAAACCTTTCCCGCAAGCACTGTTGCGTTTCTGGCATCCATACTGCCTCCCATAGAATACAGTGCGGTAGCTGCAAACATATCATCTTTGTTTTCTATATCATATCCGTATTCTTTTTTTGACAGTTGTATCTGTTTTTCCAGATTTGTCTTTATAATCTTAAGAATCGCATCTGCCCGCAGATGGTTAAACATAATGATTGTATGGGAAGACATTCTTGAAATAATTTCGGGTGGAAAATATGGCACATCTGACTGGGGATTCGCATCTTTTTTTATGGCATCTATAATGGCACTATCCGGCAGCAGTGTCAAATTTTCATTTTCGGCATCCTGATATAATTGTTTTCCTGCGTTCGTGGTAAAGATGACAATCGTGTCCCGAAAATCTATACTTTTATTCCAATGCTTGTCCTCACATTTTCCATCATCCAAAATCTGGAGAAAAAGGACAATTACTTCCCTGCATGCCTTTTCTATTTCGTCAAACAATAGTACGCATCGAGGATTTTTGTCGACAAAGTCCGTCAGTACACCGGGGTTCGCATTGTTCCATGCAGTGTTATGTCCAACCAGATCCTGTGCATTGCTGCGATGAGAATAGGCAGACATATCAAAACGTTTATAAGGAATTCCCAGGGTATCGGCAATCGTTTCTGCAATAAAGGTCTTACCGACACCTGATGGTCCTGCAAACATGTATGCATGTCTGGGGCCTTTCTTTTTACTGCCTGCATTTACTGCTTTTTCTGCGGAAAAATAGGCATTTGTAAATTTGTCAATCACATCATCCTGTCCAATTACTTCACTCTTTAATGCAATATCAATTGCAGTGGCCCGCGCTTCAATACTCTGCATAGATACCTTGGATTCTTTATGTTCTTTTATCAGCAAATCCGGATTTTGGAAAGGGCCGGATATCTCCAAAAGTTCAGCACGGTACAAGGGATTCCCCACAAGCTCCTTATACAGCCCCATAACCGTATGTCCATGCCGGCTTTGATGAAAAAATTTTCTCAGGGCGATACAGGCTGTGGGATTTGGATTTACAAAATTTTCTAATTTTTTTGCTTTTACAGTAAGCCTGCTGAGAACCTCTGATAAATCATCAGCCGTCATGTCATTGTCTTCAAAATGTTTTTTTAATCGGATATAATCTTCTGTCTCATGCCATATCTCCTGTATACTGGGATTGTCATCAGCAGATGACAATCCCTCTAATTTCCTCGAGTATCTATTTTGATATGGAAATAATAATTTGTCATCATCTAAAACCAGATAGAGCAACGCCGTATACAGTGCGAAGCAGGCGTATTTGCCAGTTCGTATTATGCCGGAAAATAAACTGGTATGTCCGGCACATTCCCTCAACAGGAGCGCAATCCACGGAGAGTTTCCATAGGAATCCAATTTCAAACCTGCTGTCTTCAAAATTTCCTGATAGAATTTTTCTTTCTCCAATGCCGCCTTCTCGTCATACCCTTCCCAAGGCAAGTCCCCTGCCGCTTCTGATTCTTCCGGGATTTTCCTCAAATATTCGTCTGCCTGTTTCTTCGCATGAGCATAACTCATTTCTACCGTTTCGTCCTCATTCTCTTTTTCTGTCATATACGTAAAACTACGGTATTCCGCACCGCTAAATCCCTTTACCTGCTGTTCTGTTTCTGCCCATACATCGTAAATACCCGGATTACGTCCTTTTCTTACTGCATAAATTTTTTTCTTCATGTAATATCCCTCTTCAGCTGGTTTAAATCTATTTTGATACAAAATTAAGTATATAAAATTTGAGAAAAAAGTAAATGAGAAACCCATGAATGCATCACATATAAAGTCTTTTTACACAGCTACCCGTCTCACTCTGAATGTTCCCATTGGATTCTTCTTTCATTTTTTCCCATCGTTCGTTGAGCTTCATGACCTTATTGCGGTCAGGATTCTTTTCGGCATTATATTTATAAAGGGGCTATCTATTTCCCGACTGCCCCAAAGAGAAAAATCCCGAAAAAAAGCAGCGACAAGAACATTCCTGTCCCTGTCACCGCCCTTATGGTATTTATTCGTAGGTTGTGCAGTAGCTGTTTCTGTCACCATTGAGAGCATGCTGAAGCATATGCTGTCCCAGTGCATCATAATCGGTTGTGGAATGTCCACAGTTGCAGTGGTAATGAGCCACCTTAGGCTGGTCTTCTGGAGCACCCAGTACAAGCGTAGCCTCTTCGCTCTTGACTGTGATACTGTACTTCTCTCTTTCAATTGCCTGCGCCTGCTCTGCTGCAAGTCTTTCTGCCTCTGCCTGCTCTGTTGCAAGTCTCTCTGCCTCTGCCTTTTCAGCTGCAAGTCTCTCTGCCCGCTCTGCTGCAAGTCTTTCTGCCTCTGCCTGCTCTGCTGCAAGTCTCTCTGCCTCTGCCTGCTCTGCTGCAAGTCTCTCTGCCTCTGCCTGCTCTGCTGCAAGTCTCTCTGCCTCTGCCTGCTCTGCTGCAAGTCTCTCTGTCTCTGCCTTTTCAGCTGCTGCTTTCTCTGCTGCAGCCTGTTCAGCAGCATTCGGCTCCTTTACAGTTTGTTCGGTAGTACCAGTGCTTGCAGCGGTAACCACCTGTTTAGTATCAGCAGTCTGTGTAACAGCAATCGCATGTGTGTTATCAGATTTCTGCCTGTCATCAGACCCCTGTTCGTTATCAGACTTCTGTTCGTCATTGACAATATATTCAGTTTTTGTCATGACCTCTTCTGCAATATCTTCTTCTGCGCTGCCAGTTTCATCGCTGGTGCTGTCTGCGTCAGCAATCGTTTCTGCTGCCAGAGTATTTTCACCAGCAATTGCAGAAGCCTCTGCCGTATCCTGAGCGGAATTGATTACCTTTGGTACTGCAATACCTGTCACTGTAAGAGCGGTTGAGGTTACTCCTATTAACATTTTTAACACGATACTTTTCATCATTTTTCTCCTTTTCAAAATTAATTTTGTTTGTTTACACCTATGAAACGATTAAGAAAGCCAGGTGGTTGCAGATTTTTTAAAAAAATAGAAAAAATGCAGTACATAATTTATTGTCTCTATTTTAAGTACTGCAGTTCCCTTCCAGTATCCCTGCGCTAAAAGAATTTCCAGCCGCTTAATACTGTGTCTGTGAATCCTTTTGGGCATTGTCCCAGGGGATGCCTTCGGTGTACGGGGAGCTGCTATTTTCTTGTCCTGCAATGCTCCGCAGTATATCGGCTTTTTCCGTCTCGTCTATTGGGAATGATTCGATGAGTGCCCGGAGCAAGAGCCTGATGAAATCATCCAGCATAATCTCATCTCCTTTCCTTTTGTCCGTGGTGTATTCCTTACATCCATAGAACGAATAGGGGATGTCGCTGGTTGCAGATATTCCGAAAATTTTTTTGCACACAAAAAATATATTTATAAGGTAAAGATATACAGTATTTTTTCTCTCGGGGGGCTATCTATTTCCCGACTGCCCCTTTTTTATTGAACAATATCGAATTTATGTTTGATATTAAAAGGGAGCACTCTTCTATTCCAGCTTCTCGCAAGTGCGGCTATGGGAACAATCCATACCGCATCAAAGCCTTACGGAAATATCAGGAGCGGCAGGTTCGCTTAAGAGTATGGGTACCCGCAGGATATACCTATTACAAATACCTCTTAACAAGCTCAAACACCCTCTGAATCTCATCCGGAATCCAAATCCCGTAAGGGCACATGGAAAGGCAGGGCATGTCCGTGCATGTCCTGCACAGCTGGGCGCTCTTTCGAATCCCCATATCCAATTTGCGCAGCGCCCAGTGATCCTTTCCGAGAAAAAAATAATTATACTGCCGGAAAACCGTATGAATCTCTGTTCCATAGGGACAGCGGCACCTTTGGCACCGGTCGCAGGGAATGGGAATAAAATCCTTTTCCAGAACAGACAGCACCTGTTCAAAATCAGGTATCACGGATTCACATCCCATATCCCGGCCGAATGCCTCATCCGCCTGTTCTGCAGATCCAATTCCAATTAAGACGCTGGATACAGGATAAGACAGCACACTCCCCAGCAAGACCCTCGTAGAGAAAAAGCCTGGTAAAAGCCCGGCCGCATATACCTTATTAATCACCATTCCCTTCTGTCGAAAAACCGGCTCTTTTCTGATCCTGTCCAACATCCCCCGCTCCAAAAGATTGCCGCTGCCCTGAAGCACATCAACCCTTGGATCTTCCGCCCCTCTAAGGAGAATATCATAATAGTGAGATGCCAGTCCGGTAAAGCGGATCCGTCCCTCCTCCTTTAACTGACTAAGAGCATCCAAAGCCCCTCCCTTTTGGAAGATCTCTTCTTCATGATCCCAGTCCGCCTGGTGGACGAAGTACACATCCGGCCAGGTTCCAAGATTCTCACAGGACTCAAGAACTGCCATATACATCTCATTGCCATCAAAAAAACGCGCCTTGTCTGAGATAATGATTTTCTTTCGTCTATCACCAGACGCAAACCTCCCCAGCTTTCGTTCCGCATCCCCATATTCAGGAACAATCGCCGTATCAAATAAATTACAGCCCAGGCGAAAGGCATGGTCCATCACAGCCAAAGCCTGCTCCTCACTGAGATTATAATATTTCGGGAGAACCGGAACACTGCCCTTTAATATAGGAATCGTGCCAAAACTGACCTCAGAAACCATAAGTCCGGTGCTTCCCAGTTTACGGTACCGCATAACTCCTCCTATTATAAGTTCCGTAATATCCTGTCCGTTCACCTGTATTTAAATCAATTCCCAGCCGTAAAAATACACGTCTGTAAATTGATTTGTGCACTGACAGGATATTACTGATTATAAGTTCCGTAATATCCTGCCCATACACCTGTATATAAATCAATTCCCAGCCGTAAAAATACACGTCTGTAAATTGATTTGTGCACTGACAGGATATTACTGATTATAAGTTCCGTAATATCCTGTCCGTTCACCAGCCCCCACAAATGCCCGCTCCTCCACCAGAACGCCGTCCGGCACAACAGGTATCTCAAGATTTCTGCAAAATGCAAATGCCTCTTTTCCAATCCGTCTCAGCGTAGAGGGAAAATGAACCCGCCGCAAACTGTGACACCGGAAAAATGCCCTGTCCGGAATTTCTTCCATCCCCTCCGGCAGCAAAATCTCTTTCAGCGAAGTACAGTTCTCAAAAGCCCTTACACCAAGCTTTGCAAGCTTCTCTGACAGCTCAATCTCCTCCAGACTTTTGCACCCGGAAAACGCCCTGCTGCCAATAGCTTTCACCCCTTGGGCTCCATACACCCTCCGCAGCCATTTACAGCCGGCAAATGCATTCTTTCCAATAGAAGAAACAGTCCGTGGCAGGACAATTTCCGTAAGAAGATTCCCTTCCCGAAAAACATTTTCCCCAATGGCAGTAATCCCGTCCGCCACCAAAAGTCTGGAAATATTCCCCGTACATTCAATAAGAACATCCTTTTCATCCGTTTTAAAACAGTTCAGCTTATCCCTCACTGCCTGCTCTGCCAACGCCGGCAGCTCCTTCTTCCGATCAGCGATTCCCTCAAACACAAATGATGAGCCGTCTCCCAGCACAAGCTCTTTCAGATAAATACAGTTTCGGAAAGCATAAGCTTCCACCTTTACTCGATCCGATAAAAAACGTATTCTTTCTATTCCCAGTCCCCCTGCAAATGCCCATCCGCAGACCAGACGGATATCTTCGGGAACAACCACCTCCCCCGTACAAGAGGAACCGTCCAAAAGCATATGGTTGACCTCTACCATAGGAGATTTTTCACGCTGTTTCTCCATCCAGGCCGTCTTGTGAAATGCACGTGGGCCAATATATTCCACAGAATCCGGAATATGTACTTGCTCCAGCATAAGGCGGTCCTGAAAAACCTCCCCCTCAATCCGCTTGATGCCCTCGGGAATTATTATAATACGCCCAAATCCCCTGTAGCCGCAAAGGCTCTCTTCCCTCTCTACCTCAAAACAACTAAGGGCGCTGTGAAAAATCAGCCGGACAGCCTTTGGAAGCCGCTCTGACAGGATATCCCTATATGTATGAAGCTCCCATAGCTGCCCCTGCCGCACCACCTGACGCAAAGCAGTACAGCCGGAAAGGGCATACTCACAAAGCCTGGGACCCTCCTGACTTCCCAAAAGGACAATCCGCTCCAGACAGCCGCAATCCTCAAACGCATGAGGGCGCAATAAGGCATGCTCCCCCAAGGCAATCTCTCTTAACCCGTCACAGTCCGAAAATGCATAGCTTCCGATTTCTTCTATCAACCGGAAATCAAACTTTTCCAGATTTTTACATCCGCAAAAACAATCCTCTCTGATTACAAGCACTTGCTCACAAATGCATTCCCTCAGATTTTCACAGCCCTCAAAAAGCCTGCATTCCAAAACGGAAATCCCACGAACCTCCGCTTTCTCCAGGGACAGACAATAGGCAAAAGCCCCAGTGCCTGCATAGCCGGCATAAAGACAGACTTTCGAAAGCCTGGTGCATTTTTCAAAGGCACGGGCACTGATAACACAAGAAGCCGCCGGAAAAGAGATATCCTTTAGCCCGCTGCAGCCCCGGAATGCGCCCTCACCAATACTGCTTAAGGTTTCCGGAAAGACAAGCCTTGTAATCCGGCGATTCCCTGAAAACGCAAAGGGAGCAATTGCCGTGATCCCCTCTGGTACATAAATCTCTCCTTCACATTGCCTGCCGGAGACAATTATGCTGCCAACAGCCCGCAGTCCACATACTTCCGGCACTTCCCCTATACCCTCCACTCCCTCAAAGGCCAACTCCCCCACCTCCTTGAGAGAAGCCATTTTCCCAAGCATAAGAGAGGTACAGCCAAAGAAAGCTTCTTTCCCGATCATCCGGATATCTTTCCATTGAATACCAGAAAGCTTCCGGCAATTGTAAAAGGCCCGCTCTTTGATAATACTCCAGGGAACAGCCGCAGGAAAAGAATGCTCCAAACCCTCCGGTATCTTCTGACTGTCAGAATTCAAGACAACAGACTCTAAGCTGGCACAGCCGGAAAAAACCTCCGGCTCCGCAGTTGTCACATCCATTGGCCACACCACATGCCGAAGCTTTATACACCCTTTCAGAACCGCCCCTCCAATCCACGTAACATGGCCTGGAAAATGAAGGGCAGTAAGAGCATGATTTCCATAAAAAGCCCCTCCTGCTACAATACGGGTATTTGAGGGAAGCGAAACATCCCCTTTCAAATGGCGGCCATCCCAAAAAATCACGTCTTTGCCCCCATCCTGATCCTCTGACTGCTTCTTCAGCCAATTACTCAGAAAAGGCGTATGTTCCCACACATTTCTTCCCACAGATTCCAATGTATCCGGCAGGATTACCTGTTTTAAAGCGGTACATCCGTAAGCCAGCTTATCCGGAATATGAGATACATCTTTTCCAACTACTATAGTTCTCAGGCTAAGGCACCGGGAAAAAATATCCGTCCCATATCTCTTGGCGTTTCCTTCCATCCGGACCTTTTTTACACCGCTCTGTGCAAAAGCCAGATTTCCCACCGTTTCAATTCCTTTCGGAAGCTGAACCTCCCTCAAAGACCGGCACCTGTAAAAGGCCATGCCGCCCACGAAAACCAAATGATCCGAAAAATGTACTTCGCTTAAAGAAGTACAGCCATAAAAAGCCTGCTCTCCAATAGCCCGAACACCCTCTCCTAAGGAAAGCTCTTTCAAACGCCGGCAGCGTTTAAATACCTGATCCTCCACCCTCTCAAGCTTATCCGGCAGCAGGGCACGAAGCAGCTTCACACAGTTCTCAAAAGCCCCCGTCCCGATATACTTTAATTGAGACGGAAAATTGACAACCTGCAGGGTCAGACAGTTACGAAAAGCCCCTGCTCCAATCGCCTCTACCGATTGGGGAAGAATCACTCGATCAACCGTTTCATTTCCGGCAAAAGCTTCCTCAGCAATATGGGAAACACCCTCAGGAACGACAACTCTGGATTCATTGCCAAGATATTTCAGGAGAACGGAGCCACTGAGACGAAAGTTCCCAAGAACCTGTTTTTGGATAGTTCTGACCAAGACCGGAATCTCCTCTCCAAAAACACCGCTAATCCCCTCCATTCCATAGGACCCGCCGCCTGGAACACAGACTTCTTTTAAAGAACTGCAATTCTTAAACGCATCTTCATGAATGACCGCCTGCTCCTGCCCAAACACCACAGCTTCCAGGCTGATGCAGTTTCGGAAAGCCCGGCTTTCAATCTCTTTCAAGGTAGATGGAAATTTCACAGAAATAATTCCCCGTTTGTCAAAAAAGGAACTCTTTCCAATCCTTTCAATCCCCTCGGGTATCTCCACATGCTTCAAATTCGTGAGGAATTTTACCAGACACCGGCCCTCTAAATCCATCATTCTTAAGATATCAACTGCAATGGCATGTACCAGTAAAGGAACCTCCATCTCTCCGGCTATCACCTCCACAGCATTTGGAAATACAAACTTTTGTCCATCCAAAAAGGAAATTTCCGAAATCCGGCTGCAGCCCGTAAAGACATCACAAAGGCAGTCCTCCCGAAGTCCGGGAGAAATCTCCAGCTTTTTCAGCTGAACATCATTGACAAACACCTGATTTCCCAGATATTCCACACCGGGAATCCGCACCTCAGTAAGGCTGTCACAGTAGAGGAATACACAGTCTCCCAATTCTTTTACGGACAGGGGCAGGGTGATAGATTCCAGGCTATGACAGCGGTGAAACGCATAATCACCTATATAGACAACCCCTGCCGGTATTTCAATTTCCCGGAGCCTGCGGCACCCTTTAAATGCGCCGGACAGAATACGGCTAAGACCGAAAGGCAGAACTACCTTTTTTATGGATACACATCCTTTCAATGCACCCTCCCCGATGGTGTGAACATTCTCCGGAACAACCACAAGCTCATCTCTGCCCCTGTATGCCTTCAAAATCCCATTTTCAATGTAAAAATCATTTTCCATAAAAGAGGACTCCTTCATTTAACCCTCCGAAATATCCGAAGCTTTTTATAGCCGCACAACCTTAAATATGCCATCACATGTCATCAGAAAATATTTGTATTATGATTTCTCTCAGCTCTTCCAAGCTTCCGCACTGATACATGGGTTCTTTATACTTCTTTGTCCCTCTGCGTTTTTTCATCCCATAAGAAACCAATTTTTGCATATAGCCAATGGTAAAGGTCTCGTCATAGCAGGAAGCTGTCAGCTCCATCTGTTCCAAAAGAATCTGCAGAGTAGTTTTCTTTCTGTTTTTTTGGGTAAGCTCACTGAAAACAAAGGGATTTTCCAGTGCATAACGGGCAATCATGACCCCATCCGCACCTGTTCGTTCCATCATTTCCTCTGCATCATTTGCAGAAAAGATCCCTCCGTTGGCAATAACAGGAATGGAAACGGCTGCCTTTGCCTGCGCAATCTCTTCGTAACAGCAGGCGCCGTCATACATCATACTGCGGCTGCGTCCGTGAACAGTCACCATGTCTGCCCCGGCATCCTCGCATATGCGGACAAATTCTGCTGCAAACATATGCTCTTTTTGGATTCCTGTGCGGCATTTGACCGTAACGGGCTTTCCGCTTTTCTTACACCCCCGGATAATGGCCGCCGCTCTTTTGAGATCTGTCATCAATGCGCTGCCCTCTCCGCTTTTAAACACATTGGGAACGGGACAGCCCATATTGATGTCAATGATATCAAAATCTTTCAGAAGCCCGGAGCAAGCCATCTGTGTCATCACGGCCGGATCTCCGCCCAGAAGCTGGACTGCCCTGACAGGCTCCCGGCTGGTCGTAAAGAGAAGACGCCTGGTGGCCTTGTCTGCGTATTTTAAGGCATTGGCGCTGGACATTTCCGTAAAGCATAAGCCTGCCCCCAGCTCATAGGCCAGCATCCGAAACGGGTAACAGGTGTACCCGGCAAGGGGAGCCATTAGAACATTGGAGGGCAGCAAAATACCTCCCACACGTAATCTTTTTATTTCCATAGTAAACCCTCATGCACCCCATTGGCTCACCACCATAAATGAAAGTCGGTAGTGGTGCATGGTGCATCCCTGAACTTAGTTTTCTGCTACGCAGAAAAGGATCTTTCATAGTAAACCCTCAGCTGCTGAACTATGAATGGTCAATAGCAACCGAACATATCTCAGCTTTTCTTTCGGTAAAATCAATAACCGTCAATGTATCGTATCATGTAATTATACCCTAAAATCAACAAAGCCACAAGCACCCGCTCATGGCTTCCACGTTCTATTACCTGTTGTCTCCCCCGGCAACGAAAGCTTTCCTTTGAAATAACAATTTCTAAAGCCGTACTCCTGCAGCATCATTTTTTCATACATTCATCTACCCACATAATAAAATTCGCTGTGCTGTCTCCTGTGCACTCCGCCTTCACATGCTGCTGTCCCCAGACGGTTGCAAAATCAACAGGTCCCACCTCATCATAATTTTGAAGCGCAAGATCCAGGTTTACTTCTGTTGTAAGGGAAGTATCACTCTGTGCAATGCCGCTGCGAATCCTCCAGTGCTTTGCAGGCGTGCTGGTTTTGTATCCCTCCTGGGATTCCAGCAGATAATAAACAGGTGTATACATATTCAGTCTTTGGGCCGCAGTATACCCCACGGCATCGTTTTTTTGAAGATCCTCTTCAAAATCAGAAGCATAGCTGCTTTCCAATTCGTTCAATAGCTCCCCAAGCAAAGCTTCAAAATGGGCTCCATTTCCATCCCCATATCCAAACAGTTCATTTTCCCCCTGTCCGGCATCAAGCTGGTCAAATGCACCGAGATTCTTCGATGCGCTCTTAAAGTCTTTCACAAAATCACTAATATTCGTAATTGAGGCCGTATTTGTTTCGGCGTCATAGGTGACCCATGCACCGTTCTCATTGAGGGCATCAATATAATCACTGGCAGTTTCATAAACTCCTGAGATTGTAATGCCATTTAAGGCCTCAGTACGGGCTATATCATCCCGCTCTTCATAACCGCCTTCTTTGGAATCATACGGAATTTCCGTATCTGAAAGAAAGCTATTCAAAGACTCTTCAATCACACCCACAATATAATCATAATAGCTGCCCGGTTAATATAATCAGCAAAAGAAACCGCCAGTCCATCAGAAATCGCCTGCTCATCATCAGAAAGCCCGCTTCTTGTTACGCCCATCATCCACTCATATGCTTCATCCGCACTGTCCAGATTGGTGATCGGGCACCAATCCATGGAACCATAAACGGCATCACTGACACTCTGTATCGCACCAATCTGTTCCAGATAAGGATCATAAAGCTCGCTGTCACCAGTTGCGCCCACAAGGGCTGACTGTGCGCCGCCGCCACTCATACCAAACACAAAGATTTTTTCCGCATCTCCGGGCATTGTATTATTTACATAACGCAGATAGCGGATTGCAGCCTTTAGATCCGTGACACCCGCCGGTGCGCCCGCATCTCTTCCACGGCATCCGGCATGAACGTATACAAAGCCGGCATCCGTATACTCCGTCAGACTTGTATAAGCTGTCAGGGCTGCCTGAGCCGAATACCCCGGCACAAAAAACCGCCAGTTTCTCATAGGTTGCATCCACAGGAATTTCACAATACGATATGCCAATCTGATAATAGACGTTATCATCAGAATGATACATCCATTTTGTCATATCTATTTTCTCCAGACTTGTTATAACGTCCTCAGAAGTCCCTGTCCCATCCTGCCGGGAGTCTTCTGCTTGGCATTGTCAGCCGGTATTCGTGAGCAGTATCACAAAATGCGTTATTCACCGCTTGCCCTGTAAATCTCTTTCATATCTGAAGTATCTGTCCTTCTT
Source organism: Clostridia bacterium (assembly GCA_910574255.1). GTDB lineage: Bacteria > Bacillota > Clostridia > Lachnospirales > Lachnospiraceae > Laedolimicola. Next base: position 80,463 of record CAJTAK010000017.1, on the reverse strand, counting down.
ATCTCATAAGCCTTGAGTCCCTTAGATAGAATTATCAATCATTTCCTCTCCTTCTCCTTTTTGCAGCAACGCTTGCAATTTCTCTTTTAACTCTCTTACAAATTGTTTTAAATCTTCAAACTTAATATTAAATTTATACCCCAGAAAATATCCTCCCTGTTGCATTTCTATCACAGACGCATTCAGCCACACTTCTGTATCAATTATTCTGTCTTCCCAATAGTCATCCTTGTTCTGAAAAATTATTTCGAACTCAGCCTCAGGACCACAATAACTAATTTTCTCATACTCGCTGGATATATTTCGTTCGTTAAGAACATATTCCATTTTTTTGATAAAACATTTTAATCCTTCCAGGCTGAATGATATGCCATCAATTACATGTTTATCTTTCTCAACTGCTAATTCAAGCTTATAGGGAATCCAATTTAGATAATCTTCCTGCTCTTTTTCGTATATCAGTCCTTCTTCATATAAATTTAAAACCAATTCTATTGAAGGTTTATAATAATAACTTTTTATTTTAGGCATTTCACACCTCTTAACAAAATCCCTCGCAAAAAATAACTCTGATTGCAAACCGGCACTATGCTCCCTTTGTCGGGAGCATAGCGCCGGTTGCTGTCAGCCGCATATGGCTTCTTTTAATCACTTTCTGCTGTTTCATCAATTATTCCGCAGACGGAAGGTATTCACAAGCTCTCTGAGCAGTCCGGCCTGGGCGCTGAGCTCCTCACTGGTCGCAGAGCTCTCCTGGGCGGTTGCGGAATTGCTCTGAGTCACACTGGAAATCTGGCTAATCTGCCCTTCAACCTGTTCCATAGCGTCTGCCTGCGTCCGGGCATCGGCAGCAATTTCATTGATCGTTCCTACGATTCTCTGTGCCTCCGCAACGGCTCCCTCCAACTGCTTTGCCGTAACGCCGGCAATCTGCGTTCCCTCTTCTACCGCAGCCATGGAATGCTCAATCAATGCCGCCGTGGATTTGGATGCTTCCGCCGTCTTTCCTGCTAAATTCCGAACCTCCTCGGACACCACGGCAAAGCCTTTGCCTGCTTCCCCGGCCCGTGCCGCCTCCACGGAAGCATTGAGGGCCAAAATATTCGTCTGAAAAGCAATATCCTCAATAGCCTTGATGATCTTTCCGATCTCTCTGGAGCTGTTATTGATCTTCTCCATAGCCATTGTCATTTCCTGCATTTTCTCGTTGCTCTCCGTAAGCTGCTGTCCCATGTCCCCGGCCTGCTTCTGCGCCTGTCCGGCATTATCCGCAGTCTGCCTGATACGGCCGGCAACCTCCTGCATGGTCTGTTCCAGCCCTTCCACGGCGCCGGTCTGTTCCGCAGCGCCCTGGCTCAGCCCCTGGGCTGCAGATGACATCTGAGCCGCTCCGCCGGAAACACATTCGGAGCTGGAAACAATCTGGCCCATGGTTTTGTTAAGATTCTGAAGAATATCATTCAGAGATGTACGAATAGCGGCAAAGTCCCCTACATATTCCTGACTGATCTGGAGCGTTAAATCTCCTGCGGCAACAGACTCCAGCATATTGGATATTTCTCCGATATAATTCCGCAGGCGGCTGATGGTTCTGTCAAAGCTCTGAGACAGAATCCCGATCTCATCATCCGAATGAATATCCGCCAGCATGTTCTGGCTCATACCAAGGCCCAGATTGCCCTGCTCCAGAGTTTCTGCCAATATGGTCAGACGGAAGAGCGGCCTGGTAACCGTCCGTTTGATATAGGCTCCCACAATCATAATTCCTACAATAATAAGCACCACACCAATCAGACAGGACAAGGCCATCGTAAGGTTGATCTGAGTAGCGGCATCCGACATGGAAATTCCGGCAAAGATCAATCCGTCAATGTTGCCGTCAGCATCTCTTGTGGGCACATAAGAGCACAGATGCTCTTCCCCCAGAATAGAAGCCCGCCCCACATATGCCTGACCCTGCTCCAGCACCGTCTTGGACAAATCATCGGAAAGCCGGGTGCCTACGGCCCGCTGGCCGTTCTGCTGAATCGTTGTATAGGCTCTCTCATTCCCCTGAAAGATGGTGAATTCGCATCCCATCTGCTCCTTAAGTGCATCCAGAAGCGCCGTCCTGTCCTCGGGACCGCTGTAATTGGCCAGCTCATAAGCCAGCACATTCGTTCCGCTTACACATTCATTCTGCATCATGGACATGGTAAGACGGTAAAACATCAGTACGCAAACTATAACTACCACAGTAATGCTGACTCCCAGCATGGCCGCCACCAGATTTCCTACCTTACGGCCAATGTGCCTGGTTTTTTGTGTGTTGTTTTTATTATTTGAAAAATTCTTTTGCATAACCGCATAACTCCATATCTTTTAATGATTTTTTTAATCAACCTGAATGATGTCTTAACGCTTGCAGCTTAATTGTTCTTCTGTCCCTGTCATTTTCACCCTTCTCCTTTCCCTTTGTTTTAAGCATATAAAAAGCCATACAAAACCTGGGGAAAAGCGAAAAACCACCTCACTTGCCCGGCGGTCTCTCCCCATGTATGTCAGCTTTTATTTATATCTATTATTTGTTTATGTAACAGCAATAAGATTATAGCACTTTATGTGCGGAACTTCAATATGCCTTTTCAAAAATGCATATTACTAATCGTACAGATAAGGCAGCGCCGTCTTCTCCCAGAATGGAGAGCCATAGTCCCAGTTCCTGTTCAGAGCATTTTCTTTCATTGCTTTATCCCTCCCTCTGCTTTTCCATGGGCTGTTTCCCTCTTTATGGGTAAAATCAGCCGTTGAGCAGGATAGCCAAACTCCGTCAGAAGCTCCCCTGCTCCCTGTATTTTGCCGGGGGCTTTTTGTACATAGCCCTAAACCTGTCGGTGAATGCCTGCCGGCTCTCAAAGCCTGCCATAAGAGCAATCTCCAGAATGAACTTTTCGGAGCATATTAAAAGCTTTGCCGCTTCCGTAAGCTGTCTGCGCTGGATATAGTCATGGATAGTGATTCCAACCGTATTTGAAAACATCCGGTGCAGATGATATTTGGAACAGTGAACCCCGGCCGCAGCCTGGCTTAAGTCCAGCTTTTCACTTAGATTGGACTCAATGTAGGAAATCACTTCTTCAACTGGTTCCACATTTTGACTTTCCATTTTCCTTTTTCCTTTCTTAAGTATGGATAAGACAAACAGCGTCTATGGATAAAGAATTTTTCTTTGTCCATAGACGCTGTTATACCAGAAGCTTATAGGATTTTTTCATGATTCTTGCAGAATCGTCCCTCTTAGATGCAATGACTCGTTTTCTTTTCTAAGCAGCAGAAAACTAAGTTTAGGGATACCCCATATGCCACTACCGATTTTGATTTATGGTAGTGCGCCAATGTGGCACATGCAGGTATACTATTTCATTATTCTTTGATCTTGCCCAATTCATTTAAATTAATGCCAAAAGATGTTAAAATGATTTTCAAAACGTCCGAAAGTGTAAAGTCTTTATTGAATTAGCGATCTGTTTGCCCAAGTTCTTCTCATTTGCTTCAGAATTCCAAACCCTGCACCCACTTCTCCAATTCCGCTTTTGATAATCTTCCATTCAAAATCCTGCCTTATATACCCCTATCTATCATTCGTTTTATTTGAGATAGCTTTTTAACTGCTCAATATTTTTTTCTTCAAAATCCATCAGCTCTTCTGCCAGTTCACAGTACTCTTTTTTTGCTCCCTTATTTGACTTCACTGTCTTCATCAGATCGGTAATCCCCCGGGTATTCCCCTGAATCATCAGATCCGCCACATGCTCCGTACTGGTATTCAAAAGCGTATTGGCCTGAATGGAGGTCCACAGCATGGCTTTTCCTACTGGTGAAGAGGTCTCCGGCCGCTGATTGGCCTCCCGAATCTTCTCTGTCACCTTATCCTCAAAAGAAAGAAAACGTACCGCCTGCCGATTCAGATCCAAAGCCAGATCCTCATCATATACCTTGCTGATAATCGCATTAATTGTCTCTACTCCCATTTTACTGTTTCGGTACGCTTCATTCAGCACTGCCATATCTTCACCTGTAAGCATAAAAATCTCCTTTCGCATACTGATTTTTCTCTAGCATGTGGAGATTTTTTACTTTTATTCATCTTTCAAGTCAAAATCTTTAACCTTTTATTCCTTTTCCTTTTATTTCAAAATTTTCTGCCGATATATTAAATAGAGGGAAACCTAAGTTTTCCTTTTATAAAATACGGTATTTTATACCAGAAAGGAGTTGAAAACATGGCAGTAAGTGCAGTATCTAGTTATGGTACAAACAATGTGTATCAAAGTTGGGTGGATAATGCGTATGCTGATAAGGAGAAATTGGAAAAGGAACTGGGCATCGATACATCCGACAGCTCCGATACCAAAACTTCAAGTACAAGCGGCACCAATACAACCTCCGGTAGTTCAAGCTCCAGCAGTACCAGTACTTCAAGCACAAGCACTTCAAGTTCTTCCAGTACTTCTACATTCCTGCTGAACTATAAGCATAACCTGACTTCTTTGGAGTCTGCTTCCGAAAAGCTGCGTTACGGCAGTCGGAACAACGTATTCTCCAAATACGAAACGGCTATGAAAGATCTGCAGAGAGCTACTACGGATGAGGATAAGGCTTCTGCTCAGGCAGCCGTAGACAAGGCACAGGAGGAGATCATCTCTGCGGTAAAGGATTTTGCCAAGGCTTACAACAGTGCTGTTTCTTTCCTGGGAAGCAATTCCGACCGCAGTTCTACTGTAGTCAGACAGTTAAATTCTCTGAAGAACGCCCTGACCACCGAGGATGCAATGGCTCGAATCGGCTTAAGCTTCGATAAGTCCGGAAACCTTCAGGTTGATGAGGATAAGCTTAAAAAGACCTTGAACGAGAACTATAATTCCGTAAAAGATATTATGGGCGGTCAGTTCGGCATCGCTGAACGTGCTGCTTCCAAGGCTGCTTATATCCTTGACCATGCATCCGTAGAAAAGATCGCCGGGGTTACCGAAAAGGAGAGCAAGGCAAATTCCATCAGTGATCTGGATGACTTTGAGATCTTTTCCAAATTTGCATTGGGCGGCGCTTATAACCTTACCAATTATTATGCAGTAGGCTCAATGCTGAACACACTTGTTTAGCTTGTTCCTATGGAACTTCATAAGACTTAAAAAAAGCGGCAAAGCCTTTTTCTGGCTTTGCCGCTTTTGATTTTTCATCTTTTTTATTCCAAAAATTCTGTCTTGCAATAGCATTCCTTATCGTTGTACCGAATCTTGCTCCAGCCATCCCCATAGCTCTCAATCTGTGTCACATGCTCACCCTGATAAGCTGTCCCAAGGCTTTCGGCCTCTGTGCTGGGCTGTGCACGCAGACGCACGCTTTCTGTAAACCGTGTCTCCCGGTTCTGGGCCGTACCCTCTGCTGCCGGAGCCGGTTCTTCCTGTGGGGCCTCCTCTTCCGGGGCTTCCTCTGGTGTCTCTTCCGGTGTCTCTTCCGGTGTCTCTTCACCTGCATCCGCTGCTTCCGCCGGTTCTTCTTCCGGCTCTGATGAGAGACGCACATACCGCTCCTCCTGCTTTGCCAGATCCTCATCTGCCGCCTTAGCAGCTTCATACTTTATCTTAACCTCTTCACGAAGAGCCTTTACTTCATCGCCCTCAGCAATCTTTTCTACATACTCCTTCAGCTCGTCACTGGCCTCCCGGTTCATAATGCACAGACTGCCTTCTTCATTGGTATATACATACAAGGGGGACAAGCCCGGTGCAGAAGTCTCAATCTGCTTAAACTTAAGCTCATAGTAAGCAAAGACAACATAGGAACCTTCTTCCATTCCCTTCTTTGTATAGCAGGATATATTCTCATACCCCTCCACCAATGCCTGTGAGCCTAAAATACGGCTTTTCTCATCATCACTGATCTCATCGACCACAGTAGCCAGACCTTCCATATCTCCCGATGACAAATACTCATAATATTGCTTTACAATGGCATTTACATCCTCGTAGGCATCCTGTTCCAATACATTGGGCTCTATCTGTGTTGCCGTTCCCTCCTGACTGCCTGCTGCTGACAAAATGGCACCTGAGTCCTCTGCCTCATCTGCCTGTTCGCTCTGAATAGGAGCATCAGCCGCCTCTGCTTCCTGTGCTGCCCCTTTCTTCTTACCAAGTATTACAACTGCCGCCACAAGCACCAGACAAAGCACAATACAGCCCACCGCTGCCTGCCGCTTATAACTTGCTATCCAATTCCCAAAATTTTCTCCCATTTTTTCACATCCTCGATTCTATATTATTAAATTTTCCAGTTTTTCTTTGTAAGTTACATATGCTTAACAAATGTAACAATTTCGTAATAAAGAGATTGTAGCAAACTTATAGAAAAAAGGCAACTGTAAAATGTGACAATTTTGTGAAATCTATCCTCTTTTATACTCCAAATACTTTTTTATTCTTTTACAATGGATAGTTGACCGGATTCCGGCCGATAGAAATAAATCTGATCAGAGAGCACTTCTGTACGCAGTACCTGGGTCTGATTAATGTCCCGCACCATGGCAGCCAGCTCACCGGAATCGGCCACAGCCTCCGCCGGAATCAAAATTACCTCGTGCACGCTGCTTGGAAGCAGATAATAGGAAGATCCCAGATATTCTTCACAGTGCTTGAGCATACTGTCATACAAAATGCAGGAAGCCCCCAAAGCCTTTCTCGCATTAGTTAATACATACATTGGTATTCCATCCTCCCTGGAACCATCCAATCCGCCGGAGAGTTCGGAAAGTACCTCTGACATAGACTTGATCTCTGCCGGAAGCAGCCGTGGTGTATTCAATTTAGCATCCTTATATAGCTCGCCGCAGGTTATCTGCCAGTATTTCATATGGCTGTTATGAATGAGCACGGTAGCATTTCCAACAGGGGTATCTGGCAAAAGACAGTAAAATACAATGGCCAGATTCAAAAAGGGTACATGAGGAATCTTCCCAAGAAGCTCCTGATTTTTCTCATAATTAATGAGCTTGTAGACAACGGTAGGTTTTACTTTCCGATAATCCGCAAAAAAGTCTGCGTCAAAATGCTCGGAAAAGCAATTATCTTCACAGCACTCCAGTATGGTTTCCTGAATCTGCCTCATGGAGCGGCCGCCCAGATATTCCTGATAATAAGAATCCAGATAAATGGCCGGAGCCGCACGCTCTCCCTCCTTTCTCACGGATAGCCCCTCCAGAATCACTCCGTTATTCTTCTCCAGAGGAATCAGGCTAAGCTCTGTGCCGCAGGGCAATGTTTCCCTCAAAAAACCGGTCACAGAGCCTACAAATTCTTGATAGTTCATTTTTTTCATCCTTTCTTTTTTAATTTGTCTTTTGGGGATTGATACAGCGAAACGCTACTTTGAATTGAAAGACAAGCTTAGTATACAAGAAAATTTTTCCTTTTGCAAGAGTTTTTTAAATTTTTAACATTTATTTACAATTCTGTTTTTTAAGATTCTGCTTGCATATTTTGGAATTTTGTTGTAGAATAATCAAGGTATCAATTTCATGCATCTGTAGCTCAGTGGATAGAGCACTGGCCTCCGACGCCAGGTGCCGCTAGTTCGAATCTAGTCAGATGCATTAAAGAAAGAAAAAGGTGTCGCAAAATCATCAAATTAGATGGTTTTGCGATGTCCGATTACACCATCAGCCTACTTCTGAGCGGCTTCTTCTTCAGTTCTCTTTGCAGACTCATCTTCTGCGGCTTTTTTCTCAGCACCTGTTTTATCTGCAGTCTTATCAGTTGTACCAGTAGTATTTCCTGTAGTCTGGCTATTTCCTGTACTCGGAGTTATTTCTGTTGTTTTCTGTCATTCTTATCGACTGCTGTATTTCCAACTTACACTAATGCTTTTCCTGCCAGTAATCATTGGTATAGCGGCAGGAAAAGCCATCCGGCACAACGCCGGCAGGGTAAACCCTATAAACCGCCGCCGTACATGTCATCAAAGGGTTCGTAAAGTGTATAGGTCCCAACGTAATCGGTCAATAGGCTCGTTTTTTCATTCTCCGGCTCAGACGGCAGACGGCTCTGCCCCGTCTGCTTCAGGCCGTGTTCAGCTGTCCAGCGGGGACAGATCTCCGATCTCATGCCATTCAATCTCAATAAAGGTGATCGAGTCGGGCATCTCGAATATCTGCCCGGTCCAATAGGTGTCCCGATTGAGGGAATCTCCGTCCAGTGTGATGCGCATAACAGAGCCTTCACCGGTTCCGCCAGACCATCCCGTGCTCATCATTCCGTCTCCGTCCCCGGCCATAGTGAGGCCGCCGTGAATTCCGCCATCCGCAATCGCTTCGGCGGGCTGACATACCGTCTTTGTATCCGGGTCATATTGAAAAACAAGGGCATAACTCGAGGATACGGATATCTCGGTATCCATTACCTCCCTTTCCAACAGCAGCGTCGGAACCGGGTCCTCCGGCTGCATCTGCACCAACGCATACCGATAGCCGACTAACTCACGCCCCGGCAGGTTTATTTCATCGTCATATTCACCATATTTATAATCGTCCGCCTGACGAATGATGTTACGATACTGCTCAAAGGCCTCGTCAATGGGGGAAGACTCCTCCGCTGCCTCTGGCTCCTCCTCAACAATAACATCTTCCATGGCCGATGGTTCCTGAGTGTCAGTGGAATGGGATGTAAGCTGGGTCACGACAAAAGCCCCAATGCCGACAACTGTCACGACAGCAAAAGCAATGAGTCCTATCTTCAGTGTGCCAAAACCGCCAGCCGCAGTGCCTGCCATTTCGGTGCCGGCCGCTGCTCCAACCGTACCAGCTCCCTGCGCAGTACCGGCTGCCCCGGCGGCATCCATGGGCTGCGAAGCAAGAATGGCATGAAGAATCCGGCTGTTCGGCACTGCAGCCCCGTATGCCTTCTGGCTGCGGAAAAGCAGCAGCAGGAATGGAAGCGGAGACAGACCGTAGAGCTTCGTGCCCTGCTTCTCCAGTTCCCGAACCTTCTTTTCGATTTTATTACGTCCATACATCAGCCGGCTCTTGACTGCACTCTCAGAGACACTCATAGCGGCCGCAATCTCTTTTACTGACAGTTCCTCGTAGTAGAACATGCCGATGGCAGCGCGCTGCTCCTCTGGCAATTCATCAAGAATCTCCCGAAGCAGGCGCATTGTCTCTTTCTGGTCGATGATCTGCTCTGGGAGATTCTCCATGCGCTCATCTGGGAACAGCTCCTCCACGGAAGTATCCTGTTCATCGCCGGAGCTCAGCTCCGCAAACAGCATAGGACGCTTCTTTTTCAGCCAATCCCGAGCTGTGTTGGCAGCAATCTGGCGCACCCATGGCAAAAACTTTGTGTCGCCCTGAAAGCTGTCCAAGTGGGCAAATGCTTTTATATAAGTATCTTGTACGATGTCAAACACTGCGTCCTCATCCTTGATCATGGACTTGACGGTGTAATAGACCTTACTGTAAGTCTTTTCATATAAAGCGCCGACGGCATTTTGATCGCCCATGCGCGCCGCTGCCACCAGATCCGCCAACACGTTGTCCTGGGAAGCAGGCTTTTTGCAGTATGGACAAAATGCGGCATCGTCTGCGATTTGTTTTCCGCAAGAAGTACAGTACATTATTTATTGTCCCTCCTCTATCTTTTTCTGACTCATAATATTTTGGCGCAGTTCCTCTTTTTTCGCCCTGTTCGGGAGTTATCCGTACACCTATAGAACGAATAGAAGGTACCGCTGGTTGCAGATATCCTCAAAATTTTTTATTATCGTTACAATCCTATCATAGGCCCGCACCACGTACAAGTATAAGATATAGCATAAGAAATACTATCGGATTATAAAAATCTTTATTTTTCAATTAAGTAAGTGTATAATTATCACTGGCAGACACTAAAGAACAGATTGACAAAACGAGGAGGAAAAATTAGAATTTGATATAGAAAAAGGAATGTGAAAGATGTTAAGGAGGAAGAGGAAATAAATGGCACGTTATCTGGTAGGAAAAAATGGATTCTTAAAGAAAACATGGGAATTCATCCAGGCGCTGGAGGCAGCTGGTGACGGAGATATCATTGAACTGGAGGAAGGGTTCAGCCCTTTTTATGAGCAAAACAATAAGTCAATAACAATTACCAAGAATATTACCATTGAAGGACATCCGGATAATGATGGGGCTTTGACCAATATCATTGATGGAGTAGTCATAAAAAATGGAGCCGTTGTCACCTTAAAAAATCTGGAAGTACGCAAGGGCGTAGATAAGAGCAATAACATCAATGTAAAAGAGGGCGCAGTTCTGGCTGCAGAAAATGTCCTTCTTACCTCTTATGCAGCGGCAGGTGAGAACTATCCGGTTGTCTTTATTTCAAACGGTTCGAAGGCTTCCTTTGTCAATAGTGTAGTTGCTCCTGGAAATCTGCACGACCAAAACTATCAAGTTTATGCGGAAAATTCAACGTTGGAAATAGCTAATTCTACACTCCATGCATGGATACAGGTTTCTAATTCAAAGCTGGATATTCAGAGTTCTGTGATTCAGTATGCGGAGAATTGTGCACTCTTTGCCAAAAAAAATAGTGTGGTAACCATATCATCGTCAACCTTGGAAGGAGGGTGCAGGACTGAAAAAGGAGCCTGGTCTTCTGTCAAATTACTGGATTCGAATCTGAACGCCGCGGATATATTTGTAAAACAATCAGAATATGACAAAGCATTGTATGCAATTAATTCTAAGCTTACATTGGATTCAGGCAGATATGATTCACTGTGCATTGAGAAATCGGAGGCTTCCATCGGAAATATTTGTGTTGTAGAAAGCTTTTTCATTTGTGACAGTTCACATGTACAAGCAGGAGGAATCTATATTGTTGGAAGGCACAACGGAAAAGTGAATCTTTATCTGACTAAGAAATCTACGCTGGAAGCAGATATCGTATGTTTTGGACAGCTAATAGAACCAAATACCAAAGCGGAGCGAAATACAAAGATAAATGTGGGGATGATGATACAGGCAGCATATGATTCCCAAAATTGGGAATTCATCCCAGATGAACAAGGGTCGGCGAAGAAAACAGGCGATGCTCCAGAAATTGTGTATTTCGGGGAATTGACTGCATTCGAGCGTTTGAACCAAATGGTAGGAATCGCCAGCGTAAAACAGGCGGTGGAGGAATTTGTCGCTATTGCTGAGATGAATAAAAGGCGTGAAAAACAAGGGTTTCAAAATTCGGCCTTTTCGCTGCACAGCATGTTTTTGGGAAACCCTGGGACCGGAAAAACAACCGTTGCACGTCTTCTGGGTGAGATACTTTATGAAAAGGAAATTATCAGTTCTAAAAAATTCGTGGAAACTTCACGTTCGGATCTGGTTGGCCGGTACATAGGGGAAACAGCGGTAAAGACACGGGAAGTACTGGAGTCAGCGCTGGGAGGAGTACTGTTTATTGACGAAGCATATACCTTATGGGCGGGAAATGAAAATTCACAAGATTATGGAATTGAGGCAATCAATGAAATCCTGAAGTTCATGGAGGATCATCGTCAGGATATCGTTCTTATTTTTGCCGGCTATACCCATAGTATGGAACAATTTCTTGAAAGTAATGAAGGATTGAAAAGCCGTATTCCAAATACCTTCCTATTTGAAGACTATACACAAGAGGAATTGATTCGGATAGGTCTGGATGATCTGCATAACCAAAAATATGAAATAGACGAAAAGGCATATGCGGATTTGGTTTATAAAAAACATTCCGAATCCGATGATAATAGTAATGGCCGATGGGTGCGTAACCTGAATGAAAAGCTGATCCGTAAGATGGCCCTTCGAGTTTCAAGAGATCCAAATGCGAATTTAGTGTTGATTATGCAAGAGGATATAGATGCTGTATAAATAATAACCAAAGAAAATGTATGATGGAGGAAAAAATAAAAGATGTCAAAGAACGACTATGTGAAACCGCCAAAGAACTCTGTTTTTAAGAACACTGCCGGAGCAATGAAAGGCGCTTATTCATATCTGCACCCGGATTACCGGAAACGAAAATTGATCCACCTGGTTCTTGTCGTTCCAGTAGTATTGTTCATTTACGCATTGATTGATGGACTATTGATGCCATGGACCCCCACAATTATAGATACGATCATTCTTATTATTTTAACAATTCTCAGTGCATATTTTTATCCGTTTTCCCTCTGGTGGTATAAACAGAGTTTTACCGGAAGCACGCTCAATGATATGGTATATATCGGGACCTTGTCGGGAGCAATGCTTCGAAAATTCGGAACGATGTTTTTCGGTATCGTTCTTGCCGGAGTATTGGCGCCCATTGCGGGACCGCTCGTTCTCCTAAATTGCAGAAAGAAAAATATGATTATTGGTGATACCTGCGATTTTAAGTAATCAAGGAAGGGTATCGCTCAATCATCTAATTGGATGATTCTGCGATACCCTCTTCTCTTTTCAATCCGTTAATATCTTATACTCTGGACAGATACTCGCCGGAACGGGTATCAATCTTGATCTTGTCACCCTGCTCTACAAAAAGGGGTACATATACGGTAGCGCCTGTCTCTACAACAGCCGGCTTGGTTGCACCTGTAGCGGTGTCGCCCTTGAAGCCCGGCTCCGTGTCGCTGATCTCAAGTTCCACAAAGAGAGGCGGCTCTACAGCAAATACGTTTCCGTTGTAGGAACATACCTTACACATCTCGTTCTCTTTTACAAACTTCAGAGCATCTCCGATATCCTCTGCATTCAGTGCAATCTGGTCATAGGTCTCTGCATTCATAAAGTGGAACAAATCTCCGTCAGAATACAAATACTGCATATCCACACGGTCTATCCGTGCTGCCGGGAACTTCTCGGTCGGACGGAAGGTCTTCTCCACTACGCCTCCGTTGATGATATTTCTAAGCTTGGTTCTTACGAATGCAGCGCCCTTGCCCGGCTTTACATGCTGAAACTCCATAATCTGATAAACATTTCCCTCGATCTCAAGGGTAACACCGTTTCTAAAATCTCCTGCTGAAATCATTCTTCACTTTTCCTCCTTTTTTCTATGCACCATCTGTGCTCTGCTGCTTTTAAATTTAGTACTTCTTATTTCTTTTTATGGCTGCTCTTCTTCTAACCATTTTTGTCTTCCAAAAAAGTCCTGTGAACCGCCCCTCTTGAAACGGCAGAAGCCAAGTGGACATGCTGCACAAATTTACACCTTATTCTATAATAAAACACTCTGCATTTCAAGTATTTTTTAATTTTTAAAGCGTTCCCATGCGCTGCTTAAGCCCTCAATGACTGCCCGGTAGGTTGCATATTTTTCCTCGTAGATCTCTTTGTACTCCGAACGGGGATATATCGTCTTGGTAATCGTTACAGTGCGGCGGATAGCTTCCTGATAATCCGGGTAGATTCCGGCCGCAATTCCGGCTGCAATGGCTGCTCCCTGAGCTCCTAACTCCTTGTCCGCAATCACGTCAATGGGAATCTGCAACGCATCCGCAAAGATCTGCACCCACACATCAGAATTGGCGGCACCGCCGGAGAGACGGATGCTCTTTGGAATCTCTCGGTTTCTAAGCAGCTTCTTTACATGGGTCACATGGGAAAATACGATTCCTTCATAAACTGCACGCAACATGTGCTTTTTGCTGTGGTAAGCGGTCAAGCCCACAAAGGTTCCTTTTGCAAGAGCATCTTCGTTGGAACCGTTTAAAAATGGAAGAAAAATAATGTTGCTGTCCTGAGGTTCCATGGAGGATACCCATTCATTGGTGATCTGGTATACAGATCCGCCTTTTTCCCTGGCTTCTTCTTTTTCATAGTTCATCAAATTGTTAATGAACCATTCCATGTTTCCGGCAGAGGTAGGGCTGCTTTCTTCTATCAGAAAATATCCCGGAATACAGAACATAGAATTTAAAGCTACCGTTCCGTTGGTTACAGGTTTCTTTCCTATAAACTCGTTGATGCTCCAAGTACCTGCTATCATACACATCTGCTCCTCATCGGACAAGCCGGAGGCGATTCCGCAGGCGTTTACATCAAACATTCCGGCTGCCACCGGCGTTCCCTCCGGAAGCCGGGTTTTCTCACTGGCTTCTTTGGTTACATGACCGCATAGATCTGCAGAGTGGCGCAGAGGCGGAAGCTTTTCATAGCATTCCTCCAAACCATAGAGAGCCATAAGCTCTTTATCATGCTGCCCTGTTATCATATTTACCAAATTACCGCCGGAGCAGTCTGTATACTCGCTGTAGGCTTCTCCTGTGAGCATATAGCGAATGTAGTCTTTGACAGCAAAGATGTATTTGGTGTTTTCAAGTACCTCCGGCTGATTTTCTTTAAACCAGGCTAAAAGGCTTACAGGCTGTACGGCCAGGATTTCCTGAAAGGTTTTTTCGTATACCTTTTTATTGGTTCCATCCTTGTACCACCGCTCCGCCTGCGCCCATGCCCTTGTGTCTGTTGACATAATTCCGTTGTAGGACGGCTTTCCGTCATGGCCTATCATGTACAGGCCCTTGCCTGCTCCTGAGAAGGATACGCCTGCGATGTCTTTTGGATCGATACCGCTCTTTTCGATAGCTCCCCGGATGGCGTCTGCATTGACTTGCCACAGCTCATCCAAGTCTTTTTCTGTGTAGCCTGGCTTTGGCGTCAGTGTGACGGTTGGGACGCTGGCTACGGATATTTGCCTGCCGTTCTCGTCAAATAGCGCCGCCTTGGAAAAAGTTCCCCCATTATCAATTCCCAATAAGTACTTCATATTTTCTCCTTTCATTGATCTGCACATGTTTTTGTGCATAAAGGGATACCCGTAGGGTGTTTCATTGTTCTGCACATAATTTTGTGCATAAAGGGATACCCGCAGGGTGTTTTATTGTTCCGCACATGTACTATCCCTTTTCTTTTAGTTAAGATCATAAAACGAGGATAAAGAGCTGTCAAGCGTTTTGAGTAAGATTGATAAGCAGCCCCTATTTCTTCTCCCTGCTTCCCGTATACCTGCAGGAAAACTCACAGGCCCTGCAGCAGCGGATCACCGGCATAGGCTCCTTAGAATACTCCGGTACAAGCTCCAGGGGCGCCGTATTCTCATTCTCTTCCATCTCCCCAGCACACTGCTTTCGGTAATAATCTCCCTCTCTGGCTGGCAGAAAGGTAAACTCTGTTTCTTCCTTTGTATAGATTATCTGAGAAAATGCCTGCCTGGGACATGCAGCTTCAAGTCATATGCCGGCTGCACTTTTCGGAATGATAAGGGTTCACATAATCCGGACATAAATACTGTTCACTCCACGTCATCATTGTCTGAAGAACAGGAATAAAGCTCTCTCCCAATTCCGTCAGAGAATATTCCACCCTAGGAGGTATTTCCTTATAAATCTCCCTGTGAAGAAATCCGTCATCTTCCAGCTCCCGCAGCTGCTTCGTCAATGTGGACTGGGTAATCCCCTCAAGGCGGCGCATCAGCTCCCCGAATCTCTGAACCTTATAAAAGGCAACATACCACAGAATCAGAATCTTCCATTTTCCCCCAATCACCGACTGCAGCTTACTCATAGGAACGCACCGGGCAATGGTATTTTCATCACTAAACTTATTTTCAGCCATACAAGCACCCCTCTTGTCCAAAGTATATTCCAAACAAAAATCAAAGTCAACTTTCCGCTTATTAGTATCAAAAATAGTACTATTACTAAAAAAAGACAGTACTTTTATTATCCGAAATCCTGCGCTATCTTAAATAAAAAAGGAGTGATTGTTATGCATTACACAGGAACCATATGGAGACCGCCTTATGAAGCCTCATCCTTTCTTTTGGAGGTCACTGCAGGCTGTACCCATCACAGCTGCAAATTCTGCACCTTATATGAGGATTTGCCTTTCAAATTCAAAATGTCGCCCTTAGAGGACATTGAAGCCGATCTAAAGGAAGCCGGCGCACAGCTCAGCCAGTGGAGTAACCTTCGAGTACTGCGGACTTTCCTGGTCGGCGCAAATCCTTTCGTGCTAAAGGCAGCCCGATTACTGAAAATCGCAGACCTTATTAAAAAATACTTTCCAAGCTGCCAGACCATTGGATGCTTCTCAAGAGTAACGGATATTGCCCTGAAAACCGATGATGAGCTTGTGAAGCTGCATAGGGCCGGATACGACAGCCTGACCATAGGAATTGAAACAGGTGATGACGAAGCGCTGGAATTTATGAACAAGGGCTATCGTTCAAAGGATATTCTCACTCAATGCAGGCGGCTTGACCAGGCAGGCATCCGCTACAATTTCTTTTACCTTACCGGCATATCCGGCATGGGAAAAGGAAACCAGGGAGCAAAAGCAACCGCAGCAGTCTGCAACCGGCTGCACCCGGAAATCATCGGAGCAAGCATGCTGACTGTTTATCCAAGCTCAGAGCTTTATAAAGAAATTCAAAAAGGAAACTGGCAGGAAGAAACAGAAATTGAAAAATACAAAGAGCTGAAAGTTCTCATAGAGCATCTTAAGGTCCCCCTTTGGTTCGGCGCCCTGGGCGCCTCCAACCCAATCCCCATTCAGGGCACCCTGCCAAAAGAAAAAGAGAACCTCTTAGCCGCATTAGATGAAATCATTGAAACCGTAAGCGAGGAAGAATTACACCATTACCGCAAAAATCTCCGGCATTTATAAAAAACCAAATACATTTTGCAGCAGTATAATTGGCAACAGAAAAGAAATACCCTTGCGGAGATATCCGCCTTCGGACATCCCCAAGGGTATCTAATCAGGCTACTGCTCAAGCGGCTTACCCGTTTCTTTTTTTATATTTACCAGATCATACAAATATAGCTTGTCATCATTTGCATGGCGAATCAAAAGAACTGCCTTGAATGTGTTAAACCGTTCCCTCTCACTCCCCCTCCTCAATAATCCTCCTGCTCCCAAAATAAGTAGCCCAAAAATATCCCCCGTAAATCAGCAAAATAAACACCGCCGTAAACAAAATAGCACCAAGCTGAGATCCCCCATGAAAAAGCACCAGCATCCGGTTCACAAACTGCACCCCAAAAAGTGAATGCACAAAAGCCAAGGAAAGAGGCAGCAAAAAGAAAATCCCAATCTGCCGAATAAGCCCCCTACGAATCATCCCCTGATCCGCCCCAAGCTCCTGCAAAATCCCATACCGGTCCCGATTATCCGAAGCCTCCGACAGCTCCTTAAGAGCCAAAACCGCCGCACTGGAAATCAGAAAAATCATTCCCAGATAAAGAGCAATAAAAGTCATCATCGCTCCAACTCCCACACTGCTCTCCCGAAGAATCATCTTCGAAACCACATACACCGGCGAATGGTCCGTAATCCCGGCAAGGCGTTCCTCCGCAAGGAGCCGATCCGCCTCATTCTCTCCCCGGTAATCCGCCGCCAGATAATTACAGTAGAGCTTAAGCTCATCCCCCTCAAAAGCGCTGTCCGGCAGTACAAAGATCCCCAGAACCGTCCTGGAGCTGTTCATACTCAGGTATCCCTCCTGGCACTCCTGATATTTTGGAACATACTGTCTTCCCCCTATTGTCAGGGGCGCCCCCGCCTTAAGAGACATATCCCGAATCACTTTCATAGAATCAAAGGTACACAAAAGCAGATATTCATCCTCCGAAAGCTCATAGGTCGGAATCCCATAAAGCTCTGCCATCCGGTTATACTCGGAAAGAGATATCAGCTCCTCTTTCTGGGTCCAGTCCAGCATGGCAAACTGCTCCATCACTCGTTCCTTACTCTCCCCCAGGGTGTCCTCCCAGGTAAGCTTCGGCGTCACATAGGTAGAGACCTCCACGTATCCCTCCCGAAGCTCTTCCTCCACATCAAAGCCCGCATCCCTCAAATATTCCCCAATCCCTTTGGCCGCATCAGCCCGGGACTGATTTTCTCCTGCCTCCATAGATTTGGTCATACAAACATCCCTGGGCGTCAGTTCCTCAAGCTCCGCAGTCAGAGATTGATTCACACTCACACCGCAGGAGAGAACCCCAATGGTCAGAAACAGCATCAGGCAAATCACCGTCATAGCGCAAACCATGGTATTGATCTGGCTGTTCATCTGCCGGAATACAAACAGATTCAGTTCTCTTAAATAAAATCCCTTTCTTACCTGAACGATCCGCAGCATCAGCCCGGACAGGGACCAGAAAAAAAGAAAGGTTCCCAAACTTCCCAGACCAATCAAAGCCATCACCCGGTTTCGACTGACACTTCCAAAAACCCCCAGAACACTCAAGTAACAATACACCAAAATCCCCAAAGAAAATACAAACAAAATCCCCGACAAAACCGGACTCTTCATCCGCACCCGTTCATTTTTCCGTCCGGCCGTAAGCAGATCCAACAGCTTATACCGGGACACCGCCCCCGCATTAAAAAGAATCACCAAAATATACATGATCCCAAAATAAATCACCGTCTTTCCCGCTGCTCCCGGCGAAAAAACAAAGGTAAAGGAATCCATATCCGCCTCAAACATCCGTGCCACAAGAATGGACATAAGCTGAGAGGCAAACACGCCGATAATCAGCCCCACTGCCAGAGAAATCAGTCCGATAATCACCGTCTCCCCCAGAAGAATCCGTGAAATGCTTCCACGGCTCATGCCAAGAGTCATATACACCCCAAACTCCTTTTTCCGTTTCCGAATCAGAAAATTGTTGGCATACACAATGAGAAAGCCCAAAATCACGGACACAAAAACCGAAACCCCGGCAAGCATTGCAAGCATAAGCTCGATAATCTCTCTGGTTGAAGCAGAAACAGCCTGCATAACCCCCTGAGAATCCAAGGCATTAAATACATAAAAAATCGCAACTCCCAATACCAGCGTAAGAAAATAAATGGTATAGTCCTGAAAGCTCTTTTTCAGGTTCCGCAGAGACAATTTAAACAACATCATTCAAATCACCTCCCAGCAGCGTAACCACATCAATAATATGGTTGAAAAAACTCTTTCTGTCCTCTTCCCCCTTACGGATCTCGCTGAAAATCCCCCCATCCTTAATAAACAGAATCCGGGACGCATAGCTTGCCGTAAAAGCATCGTGAGTCACCATAAGAATCGTTGCCCCAAGCTCCTGATTCATCCTCGCAAAGCAGTCAAGGAGCATCCGGGATGCCTTAGAATCCAGAGCCCCCGTAGGCTCATCCGCCAGAATCAGCTTCGGCTGCCCGATAATCGCCCGTGCGGACGCCGTCCTCTGCTTCTCGCCGCCGGAGATCTGATAAGGATATTTATTTAAAATATCCGTGATTCCAAGCCTTTTGGCAGCCTCCCTGACACTCTTTTCAATTCTCCCCGGCGAAATGCGTCGGATGGACAAAGCCAGCGCAATGTTCTCATAAACCGTCAGTGTATCCAGCAAATGAAAATCCTGAAACACAAAGCCAAGCTCTTCTCTTCGGAACTTATTTAAGGCATTTCCCCGAAGCTTCGTGATATCCCGTCCTCCCACCTGAATTTCGCCGCTTGTCACCCGGTCAATGGTGGAAATACAATTTAACAGGGTGGTCTTTCCGCTTCCGCTGGCCCCCATAATCCCCACAAATTCACCGGCCTGAACCTGAAAACTGATATTGTCTATGGCTTTTGTGACGCTTCCCTTGCTTCCGTAATATTTTTCAATATTGTTTACATTTAAAATAACAGCCATGGTACGTTTTTCGCTCCTCTCCTGATTTTCCTATTTAATGCTTTGATTATAGAAAAGCTGCACTTTTTGTACCATCGAAACACCTTACACCTGCCTTTCATTTTTGTAAGCTTTTGCGGCCTATGCCCACAGCCGCATAGCTGCCCTTAGGAAAAATAAGCGTCACCTGACAGCCCTCTCCCTCTGTAGACGCAATCTCAATCCCATGCCCCAGTCTGCGGCAGAGCTTCTTGCAAAGATAAAGTCCCAGCCCCGTAGCCTGGGCCGCCTGCTTTCCTCTTGTTCCCGTAAACCCCTTTTCAAAAACCCTGTCCAAATCACTGCTTTTGATGCCCCGGCCATTATCCCCGATTATCAGGCAGATTCGCTCCCGTTCCGCGTTTCCTTTAAAAGAAAGCCGCAAGCTCTTCTTGTCCGAATATTTGATACTATTGGAGAGAATCTGGTTCAAAATAAAAGCAAGCCACTTCTCATCACTATAGACAAGGGTGTCAAGCCCCTCCATCTCAATGCCGGCTCCCTTGGCAATCAATGCCCGCTTATTGTGCTTTACCGCCTCTGTCACAAGCTCTTTCAGGCTTACGGCTCGAATAAGGTAATCCTTCTCTACATGGGCGCTGCGTGCATAGAAAAGGGCCTGCTCCGTATAATTTTCAATTTTTTCAAGCTCCTCCTCCAGCTCCGCCGCCACCTCTGTCCGATGATTCTCCACCATCAGCTTTCCCGCCGCAATGGGCGTCTTCACCTCATGAATCCAAAGCTCAATATACTCCTTATATTCCTTTTCCGCAGTTTTATAGCAGCTCACGTGATCCGTCATAGACTTTCCCAGGTCCTCAATGATCTCCTTTAAAAGCCGCTCCTCCTGATTCTTCGGATATCCAAGCATCTCCGGCAGAAGATATTTTTTGTCAAGGCCCCCAAGACTTTCCCTTATATTGTGAAAATAAATCTTTTTCCTCCAAAATTCTGCCCAGGAAATGAGAAAGTACACCCCATAAA
This sequence comes from Clostridia bacterium, assembly GCA_910574255.1. Lineage (GTDB taxonomy): Bacteria > Bacillota > Clostridia > Lachnospirales > Lachnospiraceae > Laedolimicola. The sequence goes on along the minus strand of CAJTAK010000017.1, from coordinate 59,760 downwards.
AGCAAAGGGCCGTGTAAATACTCACCACCAGATTTGCCCGAACCGTAAGAAGAAAAATCTCTGCCGTAACCATCACGCCACTTACAAATAAAAGCTGTCCCAGCCGCTCTTTTACATAGATTCCGTATCGCATACCAGCACGTACCCCAATCCTCTCTTTGTCTGTATCACATCCCGAACCTGGATTGCCTCCAGCTTTCCCCGAAGACGGGTCATATTGACCGTCAGCGTATTGTCATCCACAAAAAGCTCACTGTCCCACAGATGGGAAATAAGCTGGTCTCTGGACACAATCTGATTTCGATGGTGAGCCAGACAGTCCAGAATACGCAGCTCATTTTTTGTAAGCTCCGTGCTTCCTGCCTTGGAGGTAATAACCGCCTTTGCCATATCCAGGGTAAAAAGGCCTAAATTCAGCTTTTCCACAGGCGCCGGCTCCCGGTAAACCCGTTTTAAAACAGTTTCTATATGAGCCAGCAAAATCTGTGGATGAAAGGGCTTCGTCACAAAGTCATCGGCTCCCTGATTTAAGCTCATCAGCTCTGCCATCTGGGTATTCTGACTGGTAATCACGATCACCGGAAGCTCCGTGACTTTCCGAAGCTCACGGCAAAGATACAGACCGTCCGTCCCCGGAAGACCCAGATCCAGAAGAACCAGATCCGGCTGCGCATTTAAGATGGACTGTATCCCATATTCTCCCTGGGGCAGGCTCTCTGCCTGATAGCCGTTATTCGTAAGAAAAGTCTGAAGCTCCCGGCAGAGCTTTTCATCGTCCTCTACAATCAATATCTTTCTCATATGATGCTCCTTGGTTTTTGATAGTTTTAGTATAACACGTTCCGGGATTCATGCAAATCCGTATTACTTGTCTGCAAAAAAGGCAATCCGTTCCCTGTTCACAAAAATAAGCAAAAACCGCCTGCCCCGCATCCTAAAAATGCGAAAGGCAGGCAGTTCTCCTGTTTTTTCTTCTATATTCCCGGGAAGCACTCGATACGGCAAAAAATTTTTATTCCTGCCCCTCCACTTCTTTCACAAAAACAATTAGATCTACTATCTTAATTCCCTCAACCGGTGTATGAAGCCTCTGCATTCATCTCTGCGCCAACTTCCTCCATAACCTCCTCCCAGAGCGGGAATCTGGGCAGAGAGCCGATTCCCCAAAGACAACCGCCGGAGATAATTACCTTCGGGCCTGCGTCCTTAATCGCCTGCTGAACTTTTTTCTTGATGTGTGCTTTTACCGTCTCCCGATTGGAGCCGCTGAGATCCGAGGGGGACTTCACAATCACAGACAGATCCGTGTAGCTTCCATTGTCAGAGTGGTTTAATCCTCCTACCAGCACCCGATCCGTCAACGCACGCATCTCTTTCAAGGAATGCTGTCCGGGATGTTGATCTGCCCAGTTAAAAGCATCCACCGGATAATCTAAGAACCATTCACTCAGTTCTGCATTTCCATGGCATACGTGTGCCAGATTAAACCAGGTCTTGTCCTTGATCTTCTCAATATTGGCAATATCGTATTTTCTGCCGTATTCCTCAAACATCTCCTTTCCCATAAGCTCTGCCATACCAGCCTGATAGCCAAAAAAGAAGCCATCTGCTCCAGCCTTAATGAATTCCTCCATGAGAATCTCATTTGTCTCATTTACAATTTCCAGACCGATCTTAGCGTATTTCTCGGAGTATTTAAAATGTGAAACAATCACATCCTTCCGGTTAAAACCTCCTGTCATCTCGCCCATCCAGATAAAAGGGCTGAATACTGTCGGCAGTACCGGCACATCGCCTTGAAAATAATCAACAATACGCTTTACTGCCTCAATTTCCCGGGCAAACGCTCCCTCCTTCATACTTGGCACCTTAATTTTGGCCCATTCATGGGGATCATTAATTCGGTATACCTGTGTATTCCAGCAGGTCTCATCCAAAACATACTCCGCATCCTTAAGCTTCTGGCCAAAGGCCTCCGGGAAATACATTCCATTCGGCATTACCTTGATAAAATCAAAATGATATGAGTTTTGATAATCAATCGTAGCCCGGGCAAAATCCTTTGCATTGCGATCCACCAGATTCATATGCGGTCCCCAGGCTGCAAAGGCCGGGCGATCCAATATCTTTCCTTCCAAAGCTGCTTTTATACGCTGTGTATGTGTAATCATTACAATTTCTCCTTTCGCTTCCCTGTTTCTAAAAGGACTTCCTCCGAATCAAGCGTATCGGAAGGCGAACCGTCTCATAAGGTGCAATCGTTCCCCTTTGCTCCGGCTTTTCACTCTCTTCCATACGCTGCAGCAGCTTCCTGGCTGCCAGCTGCCCCATCTCAAATAAGGGATGCCACATGGTTGTCAAGGGTGGGTTTGTAACCTCCGCCCACTCAGAATCTCCATATCCTACCAGTGCAATTTCCTTCGGAATTTTAATCTGATGTTTCACAAGGCATCTCATACATCCAATTGTCAGAGCGGGAGATAAAGGCAAAATAACCGTCACTCTTCCATCCTCAATCAACTGCTCTGTTGCCCGATATGCGCCTTCCTTCGTACCTTCCTCCTCACGAACAAACTGTGGTTCAAAAGGAATTCCGTTTTCTTCCAAAGCCCTTCTATATCCTATCACTCTTTCTTTTAAAGAGGACAATTTTTCTTTACTGCTTATAATCCCTATCTTTCTATGTCCCTCACGAATCATCTGACAGACCAGCTGGTAAGTAGCCTGCTCGTTATCACCAACTATCAAATCCCGATCACAGGCTTCTGCATCACGGTCGATAAACACAATGGGATACTTCCTGGGCATTTGATCGAGATAACTGTGATCCCCGGGTGCCGGAAACATCAGCATCCCATCCACCTGCTGAAAATTAAAGCTGTCTATCTGCTGCTTTTCCCGCTGCAAATCATCATGAGAACAGCCAAGCACTACCTGATATCCGTTTTCCTTCATAATCTGCTCTACAGCATCAAGAATATCTACCGAAAAATATGATGAAATGGATGGAACAAGAAGTCCGATACGCTTGGACTTGTTGCTTCTGAGACTGCTGGCACTGACATTCGGCACATATTGCAGCTGCTCTGCCACCTCCATCACTCTCCGCTTTGTTGCTTCCGCCACGAAACGAGTCCCATTAAATACATGAGAAACTGTTGCTGTAGATACTCCTGCTGCTGCTGCCACGTCCCTATTTGTTACTGCCATATGAAAAGCCCCTCCGAACATCGTTTTAGTTTTTTACCGTAACCGTTTACGCTTTAAGCCACATATAGTCTAACAAAGTCCGCTTATTTTGTCCATGCGCATATTTCATGAATTATCTCTGCTGTTTTTATTCCTTTTACTGATTTTAGGAAAGTGCTTCCTCTAATGCCTTATACATGACCCCTTTATCAGGCTTTCTTCCGGTCCACATCTCGATATTCAAGGCTGCCTGGTTAATCAGCATACCTGCACCCGTAGCACAGGGAATCCCTCTTCTTTGCATTTCTTTGATAAACGCACTCTCGGTAGGATTTGGAATCACATCCTGCACAAACATTTCCGGCTTGATAGAATCCAAATCAATATTAGGAATCGCATCTACATCCGGATACAGCCCCACAGAGGTTGCATTAACCACAATATCTGTCCCCTCTGGAATTGCAAAGGAACCATCCCAATCTACATAATGCACTTCAGACTTTGTATTCTTTTGAATAATCTCCATCAAAGCATCTCCTAAAGCACGATCCTGTACACGGTTTACAATCATAATGTCGGCCGCACCGGCAAGCCCCATCTCAACACAAATAGCACGAGCTGCACCGCCTGCGCCAAATACCACAGCCTTTTTGCCTCTTACCTCAATTCCATTGGATTCAAGAGACATCATAAAGCCTTTGCCGTCCGTATTTTCTCCAAAAAGATGACCATTATCATTTACAATCATATTGACAGCACCAATGAGACGTGCACTCTCGGAGATTTCATCCAGATATTTCATAACCTCAATCTTATGGGGAATTGTACAGTTGATGCCGCGCATCTTGAAAGCCTTCAGTCCGCAAATAGCATCCCCCAGCTTATCCTTATCCACATCCAGAGTCAGAAAATGCCAGCGCTTAAGGCCCATGGCTTCAAATGCTGCATCCTGAATAACAACACCTGGATTCTCTGCCACTGGCTGTCCAAATACTCCCACCAGATGATCCAAATAATTCTGTTCCTTCATATATAATACACTCCTTTACTTTGTCATCAAATCTAAGATCACCCGATCTGTCTCATACATTCCTTCACTCGCCATACATCCCACTGCACCTATTGTCTTCTCCACAGAGTCCATAATAATTCCTTCGCCTGGCAAAAAGGCCTGATGGCGCATAGCCAATTCATAAGCCATAATAGCCCCCTCCAGACTCGTGGCAATCTTGGCTGCACAGGAGGGCTTTGCTCCGTCACAAACCATCCCCGAAGAAGTCCCGATAGAATTGGTTATGGTCTGTTCAATCTGTTCAAGACTTCCTCCGTCCAGATACGTCATAGCACAGCCGCTTCCCGTCGCTGCACACACGGCGCCGCAGTAAGCGGACAGACGTCCAATCCCGCTTTTTAAGTGAATCGTAATAAGGTTTGAAAGCACCAATGCACGCAGCAGCCTTTCATGTCCAATTCCTTTTTCTTCCGCAAACAGAATCACCGGAAGTGAAGCGGTTGCTCCCTGATTTCCGCTTCCTGACACGATGACCACGGGCATATTACAACCGCTCATGCGGGCATCCGAAGCTGCTGCTGCATAAGCCTGCAAAAACCTGCCATTCTTATAATACAGCTTACCCACATTGATACCCCAGGAATTCTTCAGGCCTTCCTCTGCAATTTTTCGGTTGCATGCAATCTGTTTTTCCAATACCTCGGAGATGTCCTCAAGACAGCATGTATTAGCAAAATCATAGATTTTCTCCACACTCAGGCAATCATGGTCCGTAAGCCCGTCTTCATTACCCTCATCGTCCTTGCTGCAAAAGAGAAGTTTCCCGCCCTTCTCAATGCGGACAATGTGCAGATGTGCATTTTTTAGTTCAACCTCTGTCTTCTCGCCTTCTGCATATAAGCAAACAACAAGATGCAGAGCCTCCGAATTCTCCAACACCGATACCTTGCAGAAATTCTTCTCCAGAAGAAGACGTGTCTCTTCCACTTTGTCCGGCGGCATATCCAGAAGGACCTCCAGTTCCCGATCCGGATTCCCTCCAATCACACCCAGCACAGCCGCCGCATCCACACCACGCAGATCGCCGCCATTGGGAATGTAAACACTCTTGGCATTTTTAATCAGATTACCGCTGGCATAGACCTCCATGTGCTCCGGCATTTTCCCCAGGATTTTCCGGGCTACTGCCGCAGTATAGGCGATAGCGATAGGCTCTGTGCATCCGCCGGCCGGTACAAGTTCTTCTTTTAAAATTGCTATGTACTGATGATAATTTTTGTCTTTCCTATTCATATTCTTTGTCCTTACTTTACCGCATTTATTTCTGCACCTACTTCTTCCATAACCTCTTCCCAAAGGCCAAAGCGCGGCAGAGAGCCGATTCCCCAGCCGCAGCCTCCGGAAATAATCACTTTGGGGCCGGCCGCCCTGATCGCAGCCTCCACCTTGCGTTTGACTCGCATCTTAACTGTCTCCCGATCCCCGCCGCTTAAATCCGAGGGAGATTTCAGCATAATCGACAGATCCCGATAGCTTCCGTTAACGGAATGATTTAATCCGCCTATCAGAACAGCATCCGTTAGCTTCCGCATCTCTTCCAGAGAATGATGCTCCGGATCCTGGTCCGCCCAGTTAAAGGCTTCTACCGGATAATCCAGGAACCATTCGGTCAATTCTGCATTACCATGGCATACGTGGGCCATATTAAACCAGGTTTTTCCCTTGACCTTTTCAATATTGGCAATGTCGTACTTCTTGCCGTATTCCTCAAACATCTCTTTCCCCATCAAGCCTGCCATACCTGCCTGATAGCCCAGGAAAAATCCGTCTGCACCTGCCTTTACAAATTCTTCCATCAATATTTCATTCGTTTCATTTACTATCCGAAGACCGATTTTCGCATATTCCTCCGAATACTTGAAATGAGCCAAAATCGTTTCCTGGCGGAAAAATCCTCCCGTCATCTCACCCATCCAGATAAAAGGGCTGAATACTGTAGGGAGTACCGGTACATCACCTTGGAAATGATCGGCAATACGTTTTACTGCCTCAATCTCTCGGGCAAACACACCCTCCTTCATACTGGGAACCTTGAGCTTTGCCCATTCATGGGGGTCATTAATTGCATTAATCTCTGTATTCTGCCAGGTCTCATCAAGAATATGCTCTGCATTACGCAGTTTCTGACCAAAAGCTTCCGGAAAGTACATGCCATTGGGCATCACTTTAATAAAGTCAAAATTATAGGCATTTTGATAATCAATTGTTGCCTTTGCAAAATCTTTCGCATTGCGATCCACCAGATTCATATGGGGACCCCAAGCAGCAAATGCCGGCCGATCCAGAATCTTTCCCTCTAAAGCTGCCTTTACTCGTTGTGTATGTGTAATCATTACTTTATTCTCCCTTAGTCTTCATAATACGCCAAAATATGCTTTCTGCACTTCATCTGACTGAAGCATATCTTCCGCCTTGTCACTCAATACAATGGTTCCTGTTTCAAGAACATAGGCTCGATCCGAATGTTTTAATGCAATTCTCGCATTTTGTTCCACCAATAAAATTGTAGTTCCCAATGTCCGAATCTCATCAATCATTCCAAAGATCTCATTAATAATCAAAGGTGCCAAACCCAGAGACGGCTCGTCCAGAAGCAGCATTCTCGGCTTCGCCATCATAGCCCTCCCGATAGCCAGCATCTGCTGCTCTCCGCCTGACAAGGAACCTGCCATCTGGCTTTCTCGTTCCTTTAATTTGGGCAGCAAATGATACACCATCTCCAAACTGTCCGAAATCTCCTGTTTCGGCCTCAGGTAAGCTCCCAGATATAAATTGTCTTTCACTGAGTAACGGGGAAACACCTGTCTTCCCTCCGGCGATAAGATGATTCCCGACTGAACTACCTTCTTTGTCTCCCAGTTCGTAATATCCATCCCGTCAAAGATAATTTTTCCGGATTTGCACGGCACAAGTCCCATAATCGTCTTCATGGTTGTACTCTTGCCTGCTCCATTTGCTCCAATTAGAGTAATGATCTCGCCGCCATCCACTTCCATATTAATCTTCTTCAACGCATGGATGCTTCCATAATCTACAGTCACATCTTCCAATTTCAATAGCGCCATCTCACTCATCCTTTCCCAGATATGCTTCTATGACAATGGGATTTGCCCGTATCTCGGCGGGCGTCCCTTCAGCGATCAATGCTCCGTCATTCAAAACATACAGCCTGTCACAGATATTCATTACAAACCTCATATCGTGCTCAATAAGTAGGATGGTATTCCCCATATCCCGCAGGTTATACACCAGCTTACCTAGTTCCTCTGTCTCTGCCCCATTCATACCGGCTGCTGGTTCGTCCAAAAGCAAAAGCTTTGGTCTGATAGCCAATGCACGTACAATCTCTACCTTGCGCTGATCGCCATAGGGCAAGCTGGTGGCCATCTCAAAACGATTCTCATACAAACCAAAGAGCTTCAGTAATTCCTCTGCACGCTTTATGGCCACATTCATTGCTCTCTTTGCCTTTCCCGGAATGAATCGTTCCTTTCCTAACAGCTTTGTCTGCACATGCATGCCAACCATAACATTATCCAGCACTGTCATTTTGGGAAACAATCGTATATTTTGAAAGGTACGGGCAAAGCCATGGGCCGTGATTTCATAAGGCCGCCAACCAGTGATATCTGTTCCCAGCATGCTTACTTTACCCTCTGTAGGACGATACATACCGGTAATGCAGTTAAACAGCGTCGTTTTTCCTGCGCCATTGGGACCAATAACGCCAATGATCTCGCCCTCCTTCACATGCATCGTTACATTCTTCAAAGCATCCAGACCGCCGAATCGCTGTGTTATGTTCTCTGCACACAGTACCTCACTCATGCCCGTCACCTCCTATGTTCTCTTTTTTCCATGTTAAACGCTGTTCAATGTATTTAAAATTTACAGAGCCAAACAATCCATCCGGGCGAACCAGCATCAGTAATACCAAAAGTGCGCCGTATACCAACTGCCGATACTCCGAAAATCCTCTTAAAACCTCAGGCAATATAGTCAGCACGGTTGCCCCGAAAAAGCTTCCGAACACATTTCCAAGACCTCCGAAAATCACCATAACCAACATGTTATTCGATATAGCATTGGTGAAACAGCTTGGATCGATGTAACTGGTATACAGAGAATAGAAGCAGCCTGCCGCACCGGCCAGCATAGAGGAAATAACAATTGCATACACCTTATACTTGAAAACATTGATCCCCATAGCTCCCGCTGCCAGTTCATCATCTCTGATTGCCAGGATTGCATACCCCATACGTGAGTGAATAATCTTCTGTACAATGATTGTTGTTACCACCAGAAGGAACAGAATCACATAAAAATATGCTCGCTGTGATTTCAAAGTAACTCCAAAGAGGCTTATCTTGGGGATCGCCATGATGCCAAGCGGTCCATTGGTCAAAGTCATCCAGTTAATCTCAATGACACGGATAATCTGGCAAAATACCATAGTAACAATTGTAAAATAGTATCCCTTCAAATGCATCACAGGCAAGCTTAGAAGAAGTCCAAACAAACCGGCCACCAAAGCAGCCATAAAAAGTGCTGCAACCCCATTCCAGCCATAATTTTTGCTCAAGATTGCTGCTGTGTAAGCACCTATTCCCCAGAAAGCCGCATGTCCAAAAGAAATTTGTCCCAAAATTCCTGCCATCAGATTCAGGCTTACACACAGCATACAGTACATCAGACACAAAATTGCAATCCGAAGCACATATTTTGAAGAAAAAATCCATGGGAACAGCACTGCGAGAAGTGCTGTGATAATTAACAGCGGCCGCTTATAACTCACCAGCCATGTACTCAATTTTTCTATCATAGCCACTCACCTCACACTTTATTAATAGCCTTTTTCCCAAACAAGCCATTCGGCATTACAAGAAGTACCAAAATCAAAATGGAAAAGGAAATTGCATCCCGATAGCCTGTACTGATATACGCAGAAACAATCGTCTCCACAATACCCAGCACAAGTCCCCCGACAACTGCACCTGGCAAGACTCCCACACCGCCCAGAACAGCAGCCGCAAAAATCTTAATGCCAATGGACGAACCCATGGCTGTGTCAATGCTTCGATAATACATAGCAACCATCGTTCCTGCAATACAAGCCAGAAAACCACTGATAATAAAAGTCAGAGAAATGATTTTATCCGTATCAATTCCCATCAGCTTTGCTGCGTCCTGATTCTGTGCAATAGCTCCCATAGCTTTACCGATCTTCATGCGGTAAGTAATGATAGAAAGTGCTATCATCAAGATGCAGGCTGCCACCAAAATAATAATCTGTGTCCAGGTCACCACAGCATTTCCAATATGAATTTTTCCAAAATCCAGAAAATTCTCAAAGGATTTACTGTCTGTCCCGAAAAAAACCATAATAGCATTATCCACGACCATGGACATTCCCAAGGTAGTAATCAGCCCGGAAAGCTTTGGCGCTTTCTTTTTTCGAAGCTGCTGGAGGGCAAAGCGATCAATGCTATAGCCCAAAAGTCCCGTCAGTACAATGCTGATACCAAATGCCAGGAAAAAATGAATCCCCGTTGCAGTGTAGAATAAGAATGTAATATATGCGCCGAACATATACAAGGAACTATTAGAGAAATTTGTTAATTCCAGTACACCAAATACCATTGTGAAGCCAATGGCTACCAACGCATATACACTTCCGATTGTAAAACCGTTTACAATCTGCTGTATTAACATATGGTCCCTCCAAAAAAATTCTGCGGTATCTGCCGTGATACGTACAACAGATACCACAGATATACCAAGTCTACTAATTTACCGGAACAAAATTTCCGTCCTTGATTTCAAATGTATAAATTCCCTTATTCATCTCTTTGTTTTCGTTGTAAGCCATATTTAAACCGGAAAGCCCCGGATAGCTGCGGATTGCAAGAATCTGTTCTGCCACAGCCGGCGTATCTGTTGTCCCTGCCTTCAGTGCACTGTCCAGAACAATCTTCACAGAATCATAGCCCTGTGCAGAAAAACCGTCCGGCGTCTCATTATATGCTGCTTCATAGTCATCAATAAATTTCTTGGTTGCCTCATCCACATTTCCTGCCTCCAAAACAGAGGGAAGGAAGCAGGGAGTTGAGCTCAATATATAGGTTCCATCAATGTTGTTTCCAATCAAATTCGTAAATTCCTCATTCAAACACATACCTGGCCCTACATATTGCGCATCCAGTTCCAACTGCTTCGCCTGCATGAAGATCTGTGCTGCATCACTGTAGGCTGCGCTGGCATAAAAGATATCCGGTTCCTCCGTCTTAATCTTCGACAGAACAGCAGAAAAATCCTTTGTCTCGCCCGGAACGAAGCTTTCATATACAACAATTTCTCCTCCGTAGGACTCCCAAGCCTCCTTTATATACTCGCAGGTCTGTACTCCATGGTCCGTATTCTGATACAAAATGGCCAGCTTGCCTGCGCCGAAGCATTCCTTCATAATCTCAGCAAAGCCAACACTCTCCCAACGGGCACTCATAGGAACTGGAAAAATGTAATCCCCCATACCTGGCAGATCCGCATGAGAAGCTGCAACTCCCATTAACAGCAGCTCAGCCTCATCAAAAACAGGAGCCGTAGCCATAGCACAAGAGGAACCATAACCTGCAAGGGCACAGAACACCGTATCATCAGATACAATCTTATTCGCCAAATTGACTGCTTCGTTGGGGTCACCCTTGTCATCCATAAATTCAATGGTAAATTCTGTTCCATGTTCCTCATTGAACTGATTCAATGCCAACTCTGCACCATTTTTGATCTTAACACCATACTGCAGATTGTCTCCTGTCAACGGGCCAAACATAGCCAGTTTGTTTTTTCCGTTATAATCAATGGTCCCATCTCCTGTACCCTCCGAAGTCTCTGTTTCTTCACTGTTTTCCTCCGTCACTGGTTCAGGTGTTTCTGCTGCTTTTTCCTCCTTTGCACCACACCCCGTCAATGTTGACAAGCAAAGCGCTCCACATAGTAACAATGCCAATAGCCTTTTCATCGCAAAACCCTCCTATAATTTTTGAACCGTTTGTTGACGTAATCGATTACGTAATCGGTTATCTGAATGATAACTTTTTTTCACACGTTTGTCTATAGTCAAAATTCTACAAATTTCGCATGCTTTTTTCGTCATTTTGTATAACCGCCTTATTTTGTATGGCTTTTTTATTCTATCTTGCTATTTTGACTGAATTTTATGCTTGACTTTTTCAATAAGCAATGCAAAACTGTTGTCAATTAGGGTTTTCATAAAAACGATTTACTTTTTATGGGGAGGACACATATTATGGGGAAGATACGAATTGGACTTATCGGAGCCGGAATGATCTCTCAGAAGCATTTAAGTGTTTATCAGGAGATTCCGGAAGCTGAAGTGATTGCTGTCTGCAGCCGCACACAGGAGTCTGCAGAATGTTGTGCAAAGAAATGGGGAATTCCCAATGTTTATACGGATATCCATCAGCTCATCCAACAGAAAGACATTGATGCCGTAGACATCTGCCTGCACAATCATCTCCACGCCCCCGTCTCAATTGCTGCTCTGAATGCCGGAAAGCATGTTTACTGTGAAAAGCCTTTGGCCATGTCCTATGCAGATGGGCTTGCCATGCTGGAAGCCGCCAAACGCAATCAGAAAACGCTTCACATCCAGCTTGGCTTTCTATATCGCCCTTACGCCAGGGCAGCCAAACGTCTTGTGGACGGCGGTGCTCTTGGAGAAATCTACCATGCCCGTTCTGTAGGTTTCCGCAGAAGGAACCGTCCTTATGTAGATGGCTTTGGAAGCGCAGACTTTGTAGAAAGGCGGCTTTCCGGAGGCGGCGCTCTTTATGATTTTGGAGTTTATCATATCTCTCTTTTATTATATTTAATGGGATTGCCTGCTCCCACTCGAATGAGCGGGAAGCTGTATCAGAAGATTGATATGGATGAAGCACGCCGCAGCAGCGGGCATTATGATGTGGAGGAATTGGGGGTTGGTTTTGTGCGCTTTGAAAACGACATGACTATGGATCTCTTTGAATCTTGGGCTGTTCACCTTGATTCTATGGATCCTGGTATCCTGCTTGGCACCAAGGGTGGTATTAAGCTGGATCCTTTCAGCTTCCATACCACCATTTGTGACGCGGAACTTGACTGTACAGGTGATCTGGAAAAAATGGATTTCCGATGGAAAAATACACAGCCGAATGAGTTTGCCTATGCCTCTTCCGAGGCCCACTGGATTGCTGCACTGCTTGGAAAAGTTCCTATGATTCCCACCGCAGAACTGGCGCTTACCACGCTTCTTATCCAGGAGGGCATCACTCTGTCCGATTGTAGGAACTGCGAAGTCACTGCTGAAGAAGTGAAGGCGGCATCTGTATTGTCGAATCTAGTGGTGTAGTAAAATTAGTTATGAGAAAAACTGAGAGCTTGTGCATCTTGCAGTCTTGAATTTGAAAGACGGACACAGACAGAAAGGCCCGGATATCCCTCCCTGCTCCGCTTGCGCTGACACGTCTTCTGGGATATCCGGGCCTTTCTGCCTGCTGTTTATTGGTTATGCCGTAAATTTTTCTTTCAATACTACTTCATTTTCCACCTTTTTCGAATCAACCGGTTTATTATGCAATAGATCACGCACACAACAATTCCCGACACAAGCATCCGCAAAATTGCCAGGGGCCAGGCAAGCTGCAGGCGGGCCCAATAGTAATCAGGAATTCCGTTCCGTGCAAATACGGATATTCCCACCATTCCAACCGGCAGAAATACGCCCAGTAAGAAGCTTACCACTGCTCCCAGAATGGTGTTTATCCTTTGATACCCACGAATCTTCTTCATATAATCAATTTCCATGGTTCCCTGTTTTACTTCTTCCATTTTTTCACACTCCATTTCCTTTGTCACTCTGTCATAGTAGGCTTTGCATTCCTTACATTCCTGTACATGTGCTTCCAACTGGTTTCTGCTCTCACCGGATACCAGATCCTCTGCATAGAGGGGAGCCAGATCCCGAACCAGAGCACAGGGTATACTATTCTTCATGCTTCAGCGCCTCCTTTCTGATCCTCTCTTTTCCCCGGTAAAAATTCACCCGGGCCCAGTTTTCACTTTTTCCCATGATTTCTCCAATCTGCCCAAAATTAAGATTCCCAATCAGCCGCAGGTACATGACCTCTCGAACGGGTTCCTTTAATTTATGGAGCAGCTTTAAAACCTCCAGGCTGTCCCACTGAAGGCAAAGCTCCTCCTCCGGCCCGCTCGTCCCCGCCGCACCCTCCATTTCCTCCAGGGACTGCGTTTTGCTGCTCTCTCTTATATGCTGGCGCAACAGATTCTTTGCAATTCCGCACAGCCAAGTGGTGATGCTGCTGTTTCTCTGAAAGGTTCCGATACTTCTGACAGCCTGGAAAAAGGTCTCCTGGGTCAGCTCCTCCGCCAGATCACTGTTCCTCGCCCTGCTCAGCAAATATGCATACACAGTCTGGGCATGCTTTTGATAAATTTCCTCAAGAGACTCCACTTTCTCCCCCCTTTCCTTGATCCGCACATGTTTTTGTGCATAAAGGTATACCTGTAGGGTGTTTCCCCAATTCGTCCATACTCTTTGGGCGTACGGAAGATGCCCGCAAGGTGTTTCTTTGTTTCTATCAGTAAGTGCTTCAAAATTGGAATTCGTTACAGTCTTTGTACAAAAAACTTCTGTGGGTCTGTGGCAAAGGAATAAGGCATCCGGCTTTTCCATAGTCCGAACATGGGATATGGAAATGACGAATGCCTTATTTTGTGACAGACCCTTACAACCTACATTCCAATCAACACATCTTTACCCGAAAAAGCAAACCCATAAGCTCGAATCCGCTTGGCCGCAATCCCTTTTTCCTCCAGCAATGCACCATATTTCTTATCCTGTATCTGATTCAGCGCATCCTGCACCGTATCCTCCATAGTCTGCTCTTTTGCCGGGCGAAAAACCTTAAATTCAATAATAATGGCATCATCCCCATCCTCTTTCGGCTCCGGCTTCCCCGAGGCCCTCTTTCCCGTATCAAAAAACTAAAGGTCTCCTCTGACACACGATTCATATACTCATTCATCGCTTCCAGATCCCCAAAGAGAACCTCGAACAGCTCTCCCCGGTTCTCATATTTTACGGAAAAGAATTGCTCTGTCATACTCATATTCAGGGTTTTTCCAAAACGCCTGGGACGGGTAATCAGTGTTACCTGATCCTCCGATTCCCACCATTCCTTAATAAAATGGGTCTAATCTATATAGAAAATATCTTTTGTAATCACCTGTTCAAAATTCTGATGTCCAATTCCTACTGTCTGCACCGCAGATGCCTCCTTTCTTGTCAAAGGCTTTTCACTCTTATTATTTCAGTATAACAATTTTAGACTTCCTATTCAATGCTCCGAAATTTAATTTTATATTTCCCGTAATCTTTCAAGCGGTCTTGCTGGCCGTACGCTTACTGTATGCCTGCTATTTTGTTTCTATCTGTGCAATATTCAAAATCCAACGAATCCATCCTGCAATGGTAGAAGAGCGCCTTACATATGTACTTTCGGATTTTACCTGGAAAAGCTGAGATTTCTTCATAATTTCTACTACTGTTCGGGAATCAGGCATCTCACCGCACTGCAGACAGGTTTTCAGCGTCTCGTGGAAAGCTCTGTGCTTAAGAATCTGTGTGACAATGGCAAGCTGGCGTTCCCGATAGCCAAGCTCCATAATATAATGTCCCAAGCTTGAAAGCAGAAAGGTAATCGTTCCATTCCTATGGTCACTGATCTTTTCAATGAACCCCAGATAGCGCCCTGCATCCGTATAATAATTGGTCTGCCGTTCGTCAAAAGCATACTCCGTTGTAATGTCCTGCTTTGTCATAGGCTTTTCGTGAAGAAGCTCTATAAGATTAATAATTCGTGACATACTGTTTGCCTGGGGGAAGGAAATAGCAGGCTCCGGCTCCAAAGGTACGGTCTTTAAAATATTTTCAATGTCATTCAAAGTAATTTCCGTAGCAATAACATAACTTTTCTGCTTCACAAGCCCCAGAGAATTATAATGCATGGGATCTTCGAAATGATACTGATAAAGATGAAATGCGCCATTGGAAAAGACCAGAAATACAGGTTTCACCGGCTTTGTAATGCGGCTGCTCCAGGCTCTTAAAGGATAGTAAATCTGCCGTACCAGAAAGTCGTCGGCTAAGTCCCTCTTGGCCTCAAATAAGGAAAGACTCCCCACACCCTCGTATGCCGCATCAATCTCAATCTGTGAATTGCTGACCAAAAGAGTCTGCTGCCCCGCCTCTGTATCTATTCGAAATTCAAAGGAACCGGAGCTCATACGGCCGCTGACTGTGGGAATCAGCATATCTTCTTCTAAAAAGTCCTTAAGGATTCCGCAGGCGTTGGCACAATTAAGGGCAATCGCTTCACTTACCAGGAATTTGGGCATAAGAGTCTGAATATGCATAGGAATCGTGATTCTCTCTGGTTCCCCCTCCGGCAGAGGAAAGTCTTTGTAAGCTTGAAAAGAGGAAATCACATAGTCACCTCTGGTAATGGGGAGAATGGCTAAATGATTCTCCGCAAATATTTTCGGGAGGTTGATTTTGTGATCGAATTTGGTCATTAGCCTTGGCTCACGAAATTCCTTTATCCGGGCGGCAGATATGGTGAATTGACCCTGGCGGGCGATAAGGTCTAAGATGTTGTATTTATCGAAAAGACTTTTCCATGCTGTGTCGTTTAGTCCCATAAGATTTGATGAATCCTTTCCTTAACTTGCACAGGTTTTGTGCATAAAGGTATACCCGGAGGGTATTTCCTTAATTTTCCTTATATCATACTATATTTAAACATCTCATTCAATATAGAACAGCCAACGAAATAACAGACTTTTGCGGTTTCTTATTGTGATTTTTCCCAGCTAATACTATAATTCATTTATTACAAATATTCCGTTCAAAGAGACACTAAAGGAGACAGACATGCCGAATATTATTGAGATCACAGATTTTCATGCACCTGAACTGGATGTATATGCACGCCTTACGGAGAATCAGCTTCTGAATCTTTGGGGACCGGGACATGGGCTTTTTATTGCAGAAAGCCCCAGAGTAATTGAACGGGCTCTTAATGCCGGGTATGCTCCGGTATCTCTTCTTCTGGAACGGAAACATATAGACGGCGAGGCAAAGGGGATTATTGCCCGCTGTGAGGAAATTCCTGTCTATACCGCCGACTTTGAAGTTCTGACCCGGCTCACAGGCTTCAAGCTGACAAGAGGGGCTTTGTGCGCCATGCATCGTCCCATTCTTCCGGATTTGAAAACCGTATGTGCCGGGGCACGCCGGATCGCCGTACTGGAAAATGTTATGAATCCTACTAACGTGGGGGCTATCTTCCGTAATGCGGCAGCTTTAAATATAGATGCGATCGTACTTACCCCTGCATGCAGCAATCCTCTGTATCGGAGAGCCGTAAGGGTTAGTATGGGAACCGTATTCCAAATCCCCTGGTCCTTTTTTGACCGAGAGCTTCCAAAGCAGCCTCCAGCGGATATTCGCATACTTAAAGATCTGGGATTTGTTACCGCTGCTATGGCTTTGGAAAAGAATTCCCTTTCTGTCACGGACCCACGCCTAAAAACTGCTGAAAAGCTGGCTATCGTGCTGGGAAATGAGGGAGAGGGATTAGCAGAAGATACCATAAATGCCTGTGATTATACGGTGTGTATTCCTATGAATCATGGAGTGGATTCACTTAATGTCGCTGCGGCAAGTGCGGTTGCGTTTTGGGAGTTGGGGAGGGTGTGATGCCCGGCCTGAAGGCTTTGGCAACGTTCGCCGGTCACCTCGGAAAGCCATCCGGCTTTCCTCGTTTTGCGGCTGTCGCCGCATGTGAAAGAAAATAAGAGAACCGCCTGGTGTGCCAGCACCCCATTCGGTTCTCTTATTTTCTTCCACGCCCGGCTCATAGCTAGATAATAATACAAACCAATCCGCCGTTGCTGTCGTTTACAATTTTCTGCATGGTTTCCTGCAATTTTACCTGGCTCTCGTCTCCGATCTGATAGATTTTCCCACGAATTCCATCCTCCACCAGTTCTTCCACCGATTTTCCGAAAATATTTGTGCTCCAAATACTCTCATTCTCTCCGCCGCTGTCTTTTAAGTAAGAAATCAGATCCTTTGCCTGATCCTCGCTTCCCACAATCGGTGCAATCTCTGTCTCTATATTTGCCCGAATCAAATGGATGCTGGGCGCAATGGAGCGAATTTTTACCCCAAATTTATTCCCCTGATGAATCAATTCCGGTTCTTCTAAAGTGATTTCCTCCTGATCCGGCATTACCACGCCATAGCCCTTCTGCCGCACAGAGGTAATAGCCGTAGCTACTTTCTCGTACTCTTTTTTCATCTTGGACAGCTCCCGAATCAGGGACATCAGCTCATATTCTCCCAGAATCTCGCTTCCCGTGAGCTCACTTAAAAGCTCATAGTAATACCGGTCGTCTATCTCCATATTCACTTTGGCCGTTCCGCAGTCCATATGTATCTGATCCAACTTCATCCGATCAATGAATTCACTCTCGGTCTGAAGATTTTCCGGGGTCACATCCCGAATAGTATTCAATTTCTGAGCCAGTTCACGCAGCCTTGCAATCACATCCTGCTTAATTCGATGCTCCATAGGCAGCATTTCCACCCACTTAGGAACATAGCACTCCACCTTCGCCAACGGAAACTCATAGAGAATCTGTTCCAAAATCCGTGTAACATCTTCTTTACGAAGCTGCTCACAATTCACCGGAAGCACAGATACACCATACTTCTCCTCCATCTTAGCCGCCATACCGGAGACCGTATCGCTGTAAGGCTTCTCCGAATTTAAAAGGATCACGAAAGGTTTCCCAAGCTTTTTAAGCTCGCTCACGGTCCGCTCCTCCGGTTCTATGTAATTGTCCCTTGGAATATCCCCAAAAGACCCGTCACAGGTCACTACAATCCCGATGGTGGAATGATCCGTAATAACCTTTTTCGTCCCCAGCTCCGCCGCCTGGGTAAACGGCACCTCATAATCAAACCAGGGCGTCTTCACCATCCGCTCCGCATCATCCTCCATATGTCCCTCAGAGCCGGGCACCATAAAGCCCACACAGTCAATCATCCGTACCTTTACCGCCACATCCCCGGAGATCCGCACCTCTACGGCCTCCTTGGGAATGAATTTTGGCTCCGTAGTCATAATCGTTTTCCCTGCCGCCGACTGGGGCAGCTCATCCCTTGCCCTGGTTCTGGCATTCTCATCCTCAATCCCCGGCAGCACGCACAGATCCATGAACCGTTTAATAAAGGTAGATTTTCCGGTTCGCACCGGGCCCACCACGCCCAGATAGATCTCGCCGCCGGTCCGGGTCTGTATGTCTTTATACAAGTTATATTCGGAACTTTTGTCCATAAAAATACCCCTTCCATATATGCTGTTATAATATATGTGAAGAGGTATCTTTCTATGCCTTCAACAGCACATAGAATCGTCTCACCAAAGCTATAAAATAATCATATGACTAAGATTAAAAGACCATCGTTAATATAAGACAATCCCTTATCATCTATTATTATGGAATGCCAATTCAAAATTTCGCTTCATCCGAATTAAGATACAGGAAACAGCGGAAGTTCCTCCAAATAAATAATATCCTCCCGTTTCGCCGCATCACCTTCAGCTAAAATCGCAGCCCGTGCCTCAATCTTTCCGCCCGCTTTTTCCACCAGACGCTCAATAGCACTTAAAGACTCCCCTGTGGAAATCACATCATCCACAATCGCTACCCGTCGGCCTCGAAGCAGCATTGCATCCTTCCCGTCCAGACAAAGTGTCTGAACCTTCTGAGTGGTAATAGACACCACCTCATCCGTCAAAGGCTGATCCATATAAGGCTTAATGCTTTTACGTGCCACAATGTAATAGGGCAGCTCCCGCAGACGGCACAGCTCCTGTACCAACGGGATTCCTTTCGCCTCCGCCGTAACAATATAATCCACCTCGGGAAGCTTTTTTTCCAGAAGAGGCGCAGCCTTCGTAACCAGCTCGCAGTCCCCCAGAATCACAAAGCTGGCAATCGCCAAATCCGGAGCAATCCGCATAATAGGAAGCTGACGGGTTACGCCTGCCACCGAGAGTTCATAGTAATTCATTTTCTTCGTCCTCCATCTAAAACATCATATTCTCGTAACTATTCCACCGCCCCAATCTTAGATAAAAGGGTGCGCTCTAATGCATACCAGTAAAACATACATGCCAGGTTTATACACCGATACCAATACTAAAAAGCATCTTCAAAGCCAGTCCTGCAAGCATACCCACAAAAGGATCCACAGCTGCAGTCACCACAATGGTCACACCGCCCACAATATTATCCCCTGGCGCCGTTCCGGAAAAGGCAACGGCTGCATTAGTTGGCAACGTCACCACTGCGCCAAGAATAAAGAGAAATCCAGCTATGGACTGATTCGGTACAAACTTGCCAATCTTAGGAAGCAGCCCCACAAACAAAATCGCTGCCATAATTGCCATCATCAGCACACCGGCCAGCACCGGATTCGGGGCGCCTGCCGTAGCGGAAATAATCGCCTCCACAGGACCGCCGCCAAAGAGAGAGCTTACCGCATCCGCTAAGCCTGAATAAAGCGTCAGATGGTCAATATTCGCATTTGCTCCGGCAATTCCGCCGGTAATAGAACCAAAAGCAATATTTCCCCCTATGGTCAGACAGCACAGAGCCAGCGCTCCCCGCAGAATTCTCAAATTGAAAGCAGGCTTTTTAAGCTCCAGTCCACCCATCTCCTCCGTCATGCCTCCCCCAATATCCTGCCCTGCGACCCATGCCGTTATAGAAGAAACAATGAGAGAAATAACAATGGTATAAACCAGATTCTGACCAAAGAAAAAATACACTTCCGCTGCCGTAGCCAGAGAGATGCAGCCCACCAGTACATTTTCCTTAATCATGCTGAAAGAAACCTTTGCAAGCATAATCCCTACGCCTGCCATCATTGCATTGACAATTACGTCCCCTGCAAACTCCGTAATCACGCCAAGCAATCCGCATGCGCCCAAAATCAGCATGGCAACGCCTGCATAAAATACCATGGACAGCCGTTCCCTCATATTCCTTCCCATAGTTCCGGCTAAGGTAATTGTCTCCGCCTGAAAAGAAATAGGGGCCACTGACCCCAGCGCCGCACATGCTACCGCACCAATAACAAATCCAAATGCCGTAGGCACCGAAGCAAATCCAAATGAGATTGCCAGCAAGCCCTGCGGAATGCCGTTCAGCACCACGCCGATAGCTGCCAATAAATCCTGAATAATTTCCATGTTAACTCCCTCCTTGTCCTGCTGCTTATCTTCGACTTATTCTAGCACGAACAGACAGGAATTACAATATTGTGCCAAAAAAGAAATGAATTGAATTTCAGACTCTCCTTTATGAAGGTCCTTCCAGCTCCATCATCCGAAACGTCATCATCACATACAGAAGCGTATCATAATCATCCAGCTCCAGGTGAATCAGTTCCTTAATCTTCTCCATTCGGTAAAGAAATGTACTCCTGTGGATATAAAGCTGCTTTGCCGTCTGCACCGCATTCAAATGATTCTTCACATAAAGCATTAAGGTATTGTAATAATCCGTATTATGGTCCTCGTCAAAGGTTTTAAGGCTCAATATCTTCTGAGAGCATACCAATTCCTTAGGCAGCTCTCCCTTACTCTGTTCCAGGAGATAGTCAAGGGCAATCTCATCAAATCGGTGAATCCAGCGAAAAGGCGCCCGCCGGTTCCCCACCTCCAGGGCAACCGCCGCCTGACGGTAATAATAATGAATCGCCTCAAATCCGGTAAATTCATTGCTAAGTCCCGCCTTCAAAAAACTATCCCGCAGAAAATAGACAATTTTATCCATCGCATCATCAATCCCCCCGCCAAACCGGGTGAGATTTACAAAAATGGTAATATTGTTTTCATATTGGAAAGCACAGGAGTTGCCAAGCATATTTTCAATATGGCTGCAGATAAAACGAACCGTCATATTTTCCAGATCAAGGGCCGCCACCTTCAAGTTAATGCAAAAATAGCGATGCTCCGGCATCCAGCCAAACTCCGAGAACCACTGCCTTGTTACCTCATCATCCTGCCCAGGATTCAGCAGAATGTCGGAAAGAATCCGATCCAGCCGGTAGCCCATGTCGGTCTGCAGGGTCAACTGCTTGGACAAAGCCATTTTAATGTAACCGGTAAGATGTTCCAAAAGCGCACCGTCATAAGCCTCAAAACGCCGCAAGCTCTCCACCATAGTAACACGATAAGCAAATCGATCATGCTCAAAAATATTTACACAAAGACTTTTAGAGCCTGTAATATAATCCGGGAAAAAATAGGACCCTTTCTTTTTTATCAAGTTTTGCTGCTGCTCCGTATCACGGCATTCACCGCTGTACTCAAAGATTGCATCCGGATCCACAAGACCCGATAGTTCCGAACGGGTATCAATCACGCTGGAATAGCCTATCACAAAATAATCGGCGGAATTTACAATCACCGGATTGCGAAATATTCGAAAGCTTTCATCCAGCATTTCCTGAATATTTCCCTCCTGATTGGCCAGCTCGCAGAGCCGTTCATCCCACCCGCTGTAATACTCAAACAATCGCTGAATCTCATTGAATAATACGAAAGGCGAAGTGTCATCCACAAGCTGAAATACCTGTCCGTTTCTTCCTGTATTTTGGGTGCGCACCTTTCCAATACAAAAAAGAACCGCATCTTCCGGCACTATCAAATCCTGCTCCGAAACCTGCTCCTGAGAACAAATATAGATTTTGTGACTTAGCATATCATTTCCATCACAATAAAATAAAACCTGCTCCAGGTGCAATTCATCGGATAATGCTTTCTTATTCTGAAGGGTAAATTTGGACTTAAGCTTGTGAGCCAAAATAGAGGTACTGAGTTTCATAGTGTGATAGCCTCCCGTATCTTTTGGAGCAAACTTTTAGCCATTTAGAGAGGGGGAACGTGCCGTCCCCTCTCCAGGCTCAAGAAGATATTTAGCAGCTTGCACCTTCATACAAATTGTATGAAAAATGCGAAGGAAAGTCAACTATGCCTCTATTCTGTTTTCGAAAATATTTTGATTGTAAAACATATTTTTACATTACCGAAGTGATCACTTCGAAAATTGATATTATATCTAGTATAACAAAAATCACAAAAAGATCAATACCTTTGTCTCTAATTGATTGATTTTGACCGCCAATTGTCATTTTTTTATGACACCTGATGCTTTGCAAAGATTTTACGAGCATAGACAAAAACCGCCGCCGTCATCACCAGGGCAAAGGCTGCTACCACCCACACATAGGAAACTTGGACGCCGCCCGAAAGGGAAAGCTTCGGAATTGCCAGGGGCGCTTCTGATAAAAATCCCCAGATAGGATTCAGGCTTAAAAGCTGCGGCGGAACCCCCATCTGCCCAAACATAGCCGGGATTGCATAGCAGGCCAGAGCTGCAATCACTGTCGCAAAGGAAGATCTGCATAACACGGAAAGGAGCAGCACAAAAGCTGTCAGAATCAAAGAGCAGCCTATCCAGAGGACCAGGCAATAACCTGCCGCCCCCATATTGGTCAAAAAATAAGGGACGTTAGCAAATGTCCAATGATTATTAAGCTGCACGCTGGCCCCGCTGCCGTCAAGTCCGAAATCTCTCCAATATACAAAGCTCTGAATCAAAAGCCAGACTCCCACAATCAGCAGAGTAAAAAGATAGGAGGCAATAATTTTTGCCCAAGCACACTTGTGCTTTCCATGCCGGGAGGTAAGAATCAGCGCATCCGTTCCTCTGGTGTATTCCTCGGAAAAAACCGGTGACAGGGAAATCACCAGTAAAAAGCCTATAAATACCATCATATATTGTCCTGTTTCCAGAAAATTCAGCCAGCCTTCGCTGTAACCCAATATCATAGGCCTTTTATCCTGGTAATCAGGAAAGACCGACAAAATATCCGTGCCGTCATAGGTTTCGTCCCCTTCTCCCCATTTGCCGGACACAGTGTTATAAACATTATTTACCATCCACCAGAGTTCGACTTCTTCCTTAGGACGATAGGTTTCCAGAATCTCATCTACCTTTTCCCCAGTCAATATGCCTTCATACCGGGCCGCAATCTCCTTGTCATACTCTACTGCCTCCCGACCCTCCAGATAACCTCCGTCCGGTTTAAGGACCTTCTGTGCTCCCGCCCCTCTGCCTATACACATAGCGGCGCCCATAATGATAATAAATGCAATGGCCGCATAAACGATTTTTTTATTAAATATTTTTTCAAATTCAAACCGGATCATCCAAATCATGGTCTGTTTTCCTCCTCGCTGAAATAGTAAAGATACAGATCCTCCAGGGTAGGATCCGTTTCCACGGCCCCCTCACAGGGGCAGGTATCGGAGATTATGCGTAAGACGGTCTGCTCCCCTGTATTTTTCAGATTCCCCACATTGTATCGTTTTATATAGTGTTCAGCGTCTTTAGAATCCACTTTACATTCCCAAACCAGCCCTTTTGCTTCCTGTGTCACTACTTCCGGAGCTCCCCGATGAATCAGCCTGCCATCCTTCATGACCAGAATCTCATCTGCAATATACTCCACATCGGATACAATATGGGTGGACAAAATGACAATCTTATCCTTGGAAAAGGAACTGATAAGGTTCCGGAAGCGGACACGCTCTTTGGGGTCCAGGCCGGCTGTGGGTTCATCCAGTATGAGAATTTCCGGTTCATTTAACATGGCCTGAGCAATTCCCAAACGCTGCTTCATGCCGCCGGAAAAGGTTTTGATCTTCCGCTTTTTCTGGTCTGCCAGCCCCACCATATCCAGAAGATAGAGGGAGCGGACCGCTGCCTGCTCTTTTCCCATTCCTTTCAGGGATGCAATGTACAGCAAGAATTTGTAGGCCGTAAATTCCGGATAGTAGCCGAAATTCTGGGGGAGATAGCCTAAGCGATCCCGATATTCCTCTCCCATTTCCCGGATGTTCTGCCCGTTGCAGAGTATTTCTCCGGAGGTTGGCTCCTGAATATCGCATATCATGCGCATTAAGGTGGTCTTGCCTGCCCCGTTTGCTCCCAGAAGCCCGTAAACTCCGCATTTCAATTCCAAATCTATTCTGTCTACCGCTAACTTTTGTTTATACTGCTTGGTCAGCCGGTCTAACCTTAATTCCATATTCTAACCTCCTGTTTAAATCCCATAATCCTAAGCTTCGCAGCACTCCGCTTCCGCTCCTTTTAGAAACCGTATGCAGCACAGTGCCAGCAGTCCTACACATGCAAGCAGGATGAGCGCCAATGCAAGCGGGTCCGCAAGTCTTAGCATCAACTCCGGATTATACGGAATGCCCTCAAGTAACATCATCCACAAAAAAGTCATCAGTACCGCAGCACCAAGGAGAGCTGTGCCCTGAAAGCGCCGCCGGAACCGGGCCATCAGATACAGGTACACGCAATCCGAAAGTATCTGCGGAATGAAAAAGAAAAACAGCAGCTCCCATGTCCGTATTCCTGCTCCGATTCCCATAATCGCCACACCGCATGCAACAAGAGAATCCACGATTCCGAAAATCAACAGCCGCATCCCCATAAGCTGCCGCAGATTATAGCGGCATGCCTGCTCCAGCTCCCACATATTCTGCCGGTAGCTTCGCATAATTTCCGTAAAACCCACGATTCCGATGATTGGGGCGCAGAGCAACAGACTTAACAGAGTTTCTTCTTTTTCTCTTACCTGGAATCCCCATCCTATGAACAAAACCAGCGCTGCCTGGAGCAGCCATGCGGCCGGAGAGAGATACGCTGCCTGCTCCAAAACACGTTGTACATAGGGCTTTCTCGAACGCACATGAAGCCGTTTTCTCTCCATGCGCAACAGCTCCAGAGTATGCCGCTTCCTCTCTTCATCTATGTCTGGTTGCTCCGCATTTTTAAAAAAGTCCCGGAGTTTTTCATCCTGCCTCCTGTCCATTACATTCTCTGTGTTTTTTTTCAACGCTGACCTCCTATTCCAGTTTCGCAATTCGTCCAACAGTGTCTTTCAGCTTATCCATTCCCTGTTTCATCCGTGATTTCACCGTTGACATCGGAACATTGGTTATCTGTGCAATCTCCCTGAGCTTGAAGTCATAAAAAAAATGCAGGATTATTACATCCTTCTGTGCCGGTGAAAGCACTTGAAGAGCCCGCAATACCTCATCGGACAGTTCCACCCTCTTAAGCTCCGGATCATCCCATGTAATGGTATCAAGGAGCTCATCTCCTGCAAGCTGCACGGAATTTTTCCGGAACCAGTCCGTGCAGACATTTCCTGCAATCCGGTACAGATATGCTTTGAACTTTTTCTGTTCCACATAGGTGTCCAGATACCGCAGAAGATTTAGAAAGGTCTCCTGTGTGCAGTCATAGGCTGCCTCCCGATCCCCGATCTTGTAATAACAGAACCGATAGATTCCATCATAATGGCTCTCAATCAAAACATCCAGAAGCTCTGTCTCACCTTGTTTGATTCTCTTTATCAGATCGCTGTCCTTCAATTTATGTCCTCTTCCTCATGAAGCACTTTCAAAAATCCGCCTGTGATGTATTTTCAAAAGTATTCTCATGTAAAACGTCTTACACATACTATAACGAAAAAAAAGCAGAAAAAGATTTAAGAAATTATAAATCTTTTCCCACTTTCATATATCTTTCATTTTTTAATGACTGCTCCATGTATGTTCATCTAAAAACCTTTGCAGCGAAAGTTATCCTAAGGGGTACCAAGCAGGGCTTGGTGGATTCCTTAGGATCTAGGGCAGTCCCTCTATCCTCAAACTTGTACAGAATTAAAAAATATGATACTATTTGAAATATTAAATCCCATTTAACCGCATCCCCAAAGAGCTCTGTGCTGGCTCCACGGTTCTTTTTGACAGGAGAACAAATTCATTGAAAAACTATTATGAAATATTAGGCGTAAAGCGAGACGCCGCTTCAGAAGAAATCAAACATGCCTATCGCAATCTGGTAAAAAAGTTTCATCCGGATGCCAATAATCATTCGGAGGAAGCCAAAGAACAATTTCAGGCAATTTCGGAAGCTTATCAGGTTTTGTCTAATGAGGAAAGCCGGAAGCAATACGATTCCTGGGGTCATACTGCTTACCGCAAATATGCCGGTCACGCAGGCAGATATACATGGCAGGAGGATGAGGACTACAGCCGAGAGAACGGCCACTGCGGCGCCTGCCAGACCCCAAAAGACGATAATGAGGATGAGCCGCCTCCCCACAGTATACGTGTGGCAGTTAAAATGTCCTACCAGGAAATATTCACCGGGGCTGTAAAATCTGTAGAAATTCCTTTGCAGGAGCCGTGCAGTTCCTGCAAAGGTGAATCAAATGCGGCTTCCGGGAAATGCCATGCATGCCACGGGAGAGGCTATGTAGAACGAAAACAGAAAGTTAAAGTCCGTATTCCTGCCAGAACCTATGAAAGATGTTTTTATCCCCTGGCCGATATACTTTATGAAGAGGAAGAAAACATCTTTCCGGAAAATATCATAATCATTGTTCTTCTAAAGGAACAAAAAGGATTTGAACGGAAAAATTATCATCTCTATTCCGTACGGCAGGTCAGTTATATGGCTATGGCGCTGGGAGGAGAAATTGAAATTCCCACCATTGAGGGTACGGCAAAATACCACCTGGAACCGGGAACCAGAAACGGCGCCCGCATCCGTCTGGCCGGTCAGGGCCTGTGGATGCCGCCAAAGATTGGAAACCGTGGCGATCTGTATATAACGCTGCAGGTGGAAGTTCCCAAGAAGTTAAATGCCCGGCAAAAAGCTGCCTTGCAGGCTTTTTGGGATACGATGCAGGAGGATGTTGGCACCTCAACTCAGTAACGATATTATGGGAATAAAAGGGGTCCGGAATCCTCCAATTAAATTCGGAGCATTCCGGACCCTCTTCATTTCTAAATATTTTGTTTTCTACTTATAAATATTTCCTCTTAGCCGCTTCTACCACATGGCCTACCAGCACAGAGGTTGTTACGCTTCCAACACCGCCCGGTACTGGAGTGATGGCTTCTACGATAGGCTCTACCTCTGCATAAGCCACGTCGCCGCAGAGCTTGCCTTCCTCATTTACATTGATTCCCACATCAATAACAGTCTGGCCAGGAGATACATACTCCTTACCTACCACGCCTGCACGGCCGGCTGCCACAATCAGGATCTCTGCTTCACGGGTTACGCTGGGCATGTCCTTGGTTCTGGTATGGCAGATGGTTACGGTTGCATTCTTCTTAATAAGCATCATAGCTGCCGGCTTTCCTACTACCAGAGAACGGCCGATTACCACTGCTTTCTTGCCTGTACAGTCGATTCCGTAGTGATCCAGAATCTCCATGCAAGCCTGAGGTGTACAGGGCGGGAACCCGATCTGCTTTCCGGTAAATACTCCTGTCAGGGATGCATCTGTCTGGCAGTCTACATCCTTCTCTGCGGAGAGTGCATTCTCAACTACGGTCTGATCAATATGCTTG
Source organism: Clostridia bacterium (assembly GCA_910574255.1). Lineage (GTDB taxonomy): Bacteria > Bacillota > Clostridia > Lachnospirales > Lachnospiraceae > Laedolimicola. The sequence continues at coordinate 31,830 of CAJTAK010000017.1, read as the reverse complement.
GGCAGTGGACGGAACATCAGTACGCCATGAATGTTGTCGTCGTTATTCACTTCCTCAATAACCTTCAGAAGCTCATCCTGCGTTACATCGGCAGGAAGCAGGTATTTTTTAAACTCTACACCCAGAGTTTCGCAGCGCTTGGTTGCACCTCTCTCATAGGAAAGGTCATCGGGACGCTCGCCTACACGGATGATACCAAGGGTAGGATTAACGCCCTTTGCCTTTAATGCTTCTACGTCTGCCTTGATTCTCTCATTTAAGGCAGCAGTAACTTCTTTTCCTAATAATTGCTTAGCCATTTTCTAATCTCCTATTCATTCCAGTCCCGTAATATTCTTTCAGTACACCTCTATATAAATCAATTCCCAGCCACAAGAACATGTGTCTGTAAATTGATTTGTGCACTGAAAGAATATTACTGTTCTTTAGGTACTGTAATATTATCTCAGTCTTCCATTCACGCTTGCAAATACATCATCCGCAATCTTCGTATACTTCTCGATCATAGCGTCTGCCTTTGCGTTCAGTTCCGCCGCATACTCCTTGTCGGCCATGGACTTGGTGTTGATAAATACATTCAGGGATGCCCCCAAAAGAGCTGCCTTACAAAATGCCACACCTACGCCTGCATCGCTGATAGCCAGTGCGGATCCCTTTGCTGCAAACTCTACAATCAGATCAATGGCTTCACAGCACTTCTCCATAATCTCCATAGGAACGGAGCAGGCATCCTTCAGAACAATGGCCATAACACGAGCCTTCTCTGCCTTCTCCTCCTCGGTCTCTCTGGGCATCCCGTAAGCCTTGGACAAGGGCTCGAATACCTCTGCGTCCCTGTCAATCAGATGCAGGAAATCTGCCTGAAGAGCCGCAGCCTTTTCCTTTAAAGCGTACATTTCTTCCTCTACGTCCGCATATTTCTTCTTTCCTACGGTAAGGCTTCCTACCATGTTCCCAAGAGCCGTACCTACTGCCGCTACCAGTGCGGAAGCCCCGCCGCCGCCCGGTACGGGAGCCTTGGAAGCCAGAACCTCTACAAATTCATCGCATTTGCTGGTTGAAAATCCCATAATTTATCTCCTATTCCAGTTCCGCAAGCCTTTATTCGTACACCTCTATAAAAAGAAATTCCATCACAAAAGCGCGTGCCTGTAATTCTTTCTGTGCATAAATAAAGCTCTGCTGTTTTTTGCTTTACCCACAAGCAGGAAGGGCCTAAGGGTCCTTCCCGACTGTGTTTTTATTAGGTTTATAATGTAATTATCTTAATTTAGAACAGACCGGAGATCTTTCCTGTCTCATCCACATCGATACGCTCTGCAGCCGGAACCTTGGGCAGACCAGGCATAGTCATGATCTCGCCGGTCAGGGCTACGATAAAGCCTGCACCTGCGGAAATCTTCAGGTTGCGCACAGTAACCTCGAAATCCTTGGGAGCGCCAAGCTTTGTCTGATCGTCTGTCAGGCTGTACTGTGTCTTTGCCACACAGATGGGGCAATTGCCGAATCCAAGCGCCTCAAGCTCCTTAGCCTGCTTCTGAGCATTGGCTGTCAGAACCGCACGGGAACCGCCGTAGATCTTCTGAACGATTGCATTTAACTTATCCTCAATGCTGGTACCCTCAAGCTCATAGGAATATGTGAAATCATTGGGCTCTTCTACCAGACGAATCACTTCCTCAGCCAGCTTCACGCCGCCTTCGCCGCCCTTTGCCCATACTTCAGACAGAGCTACATTTACGCCAAGCTCCTTGCACTTGCTCTCTACCAGATCGAGCTCAGCCTTGGTGTCTGTTGGGAATGCATTGATAGCAACTACGCAGGGCAGCTTGTATACATCCTTGATATTGCTTACATGCTTCAACAGGTTCGGAAGTCCCTTCTCCAGAGCCTCCAGGTTCTCGTTGTTGAGGTCTGCCTTGGGAACGCCGCCGTTGTACTTAAGAGCACGTACCGTAGCTACGATAACAACTGCGTTGGGCTTAAGACCTGCCATACGACACTTGATATCCAGGAACTTTTCAGCACCAAGATCCGCACCGAAGCCTGCCTCTGTAATGGTGTAATCAGCCAGCTTCATAGCCATCTTGGTAGCTGTTACGGAGTTGCAGCCATGAGCGATATTTGCGAAAGGTCCGCCGTGAACAATAGCCGGTACATGCTCTAAGGTCTGTACCAGGTTGGGCTTTAACGCATCCTTAAGAAGAGCTGCCATAGCGCCCTGTGCATTCAGATCGCCGGCGGTAACGGGCTTCTGCTCGGAAGCCTTTCCATATGTATATCCGATGATGATTCTTGCAAGTCTTTCCTTTAAATCTGTGATGTCATTTGCCAGACACAGAACTGCCATGATCTCGGAAGCAACGGTGATGTCGTAGCCGTCCTCTCTGGGCATTCCGTTGGTCTTTCCACCGAGGCCGTCCACTACGTTACGAAGCTGACGGTCGTTCATGTCCACACATCTTCTCCAGGTAATCTTTCTGGGGTCAATGTTCAGTGCGTTGCCCTGGAAAATATGGTTGTCAATCATAGCTGCCAGAAGATTGTTTGCTGCGCCGATTGCGTGGAAGTCACCGGTAAAGTGAAGGTTGATGTCCTCCATGGGAACAACCTGTGCATAGCCGCCGCCTGCTGCTCCGCCCTTTACACCGAATACAGGTCCAAGTGAGGGCTCACGAAGAGCTACCATAACTTTCTTTCCAAGCTTCTGCATACCGTCTGCCAGACCTACGGTTGTAGTGGTCTTGCCTTCTCCTGCCGGTGTGGGGTTGATTGCCGTTACCAGAATCAGCTTTCCATCCTCCGCATTGGTCTCTTTCAGCAGATTGTAGTCGATCTTTGCTTTGTACTTTCCGTACTGCTCCAGATACTTGTCGTCAATTCCTGCCTTTGCCGCAATCTCTGTGATCGGCTGCATGACTGTCTCCTGTGCAATTTCGATGTCTGTTTTGAATCCCATTTCAAACGTCTCCTTTCTTTGATCCACCCGTATTTTTTCGGGTATAAAGAGATACCCGAAGGGTGTTTCTTTGAACTACCCTTGTTTTTTTGGTATAGAGGTATACCCGAAGGGTATTTCTTTCAGATCCACCCTTGGCTTTTCGGACATAGAAGTATATGCCCCAGAGCACCTTCTCTTTGCCTTGCAGGCAAATGCACCTTGCCTGTAGGGTGTTTCTTTGCTAGGTGTTATTTTGTAGATAATTTAACAATCCATGACGCACTGTATTTATCTACCTTGTCCCCATTATATTCCACGGAAAAACATCCGACAATCATACAAACTGTCGGATGTTTCTGCTCGTCTTTACCGTATAAATGTAAACTTTTCCTATTACAAATTGTTAAAGCAATTATATGCTTTGACTATATTACCCAAAATCTCTGACATGTATCTTAGAAAGAGCGACTATGAATGCTCTGTTCAAAGCACCCTTCTCTCATTCTGGCATGCTTCTTCTTTTTCATTATTATATATCCTACAAAGTGTTTATATTTCCTCTGTACTCAAAGAAACCAACTGATTTTTTCCACACTTAACCAATCCAAGCTCTGTCTGCAGGAATGAAACCGACATGGTGCGCAAGGAAGAAAAAACCAGTCCCGCAGATGTAACAGAGGGGACTGGCAATCATTCATTTTACAGATACTTTTTAGAATCCTCCGGGCTGAGGTTATATTGCTCCTGAATATTAGCCAGGATTGTCTGCTGCGGAACTCCTAAATTTTTCAAAATAGATAATTTCGCATTAATCGTCTCTTCTACATCCACATCTGTCAGCAAATATTTTGAGACATCCTCTATTTTCTGTGTTTCGAAGCCTGTGAGTATTTTTATCTCTCCAATTGTCAGGCCTTTTTCTATCAAGGCCGCAACTCCCTGCAGTGCTACGGAGGTGGGGGTAAAATTAGGTATATCAAATCTTTTCATCCTTCCCTTTAAAGTCCCCAATATACTGTCCGGCGTTAACGAAATTCCATTACTCTTTGTAAATAAATGCACTCTGCTTTGATACTTATGCAAAGTACAATACCTATCCAAGTCCAAAAATATATCTTCCCTTAAATGAATGGAAATACTGCCTTCTTCTTCAAAATTAATCAAAAGAGTTCCTTTTTTTCGGTCAAAATCATCTAATTTTAAATTTATAATAATCTTTTCTTTAAATCCATAATTTGTTAAAAGCCGGTAAATAACGGACTGTCCAAACTGATAAAAATTATTTTTATTCAAAAGTTTTATCTGCTCTTCCACAATCTTTAATTCATTTTTTCCATCAAAGGGAAGATAAATCTTTTGTTCCAATTCCTCATTTAAGCCAATGCAGATTCGATGAATGACTTCCTTTCTTCGGCACCCATCCTCCAAATGAGAATTTACAATTTTTTTATTTTTCAGATATTTGAAGAATTGGTCTATGGCTGTCAAAAACCGTTGGATTGCTTCCAGAGAAGTCGCTTTTCTGCTGTTTTTAAAATATTGGATGCAAGCCATTTCTATATCAGATATTGTGATTGTCTCCTCCAGCAGTTTCCTTAAGGAATATTCGGAGAATTTAGAGCAATATTCTAAAAAACTGTTATAGCAGGATCTGTAATTCGGCCGTCCCTCCTTAATAGTCTCATAATAAATATCCAATTCATGCTTTAAATCCTCATTCATCATCCTGCAATCCTTTCACAAACTTTTTCTTTTAATCAAAGAATTCCATATTTTTTAAAAATAAGATTTAAATCCTCTCTGCTGATTTTTCCTGCCAGATAGTATGATTTAACACTTGCCTCCACTGCTTCAAACAAAGTGTCAAACATAAACCAGTCGTCTGCCTCATAGTATTCCTGCAATTCCTGAAAATCTCGCTGTAAACCGGAGGGCAGATCCGGCCGCAATTGAATCTCTTTATCCACATACATAACTGCACCGCCTCTTTCGCATAAGCCTTTGATGCACCGGAACGAATATTTTTTCGTATCTTTCTTTTACCATTACAGAGTAAAACTGCTTCTGCACCTTTGACAGCACCGGAATATCTTCTATTATTTCATAAATTTGAGATATGCAATCTCCTATCCTTGGTGTAAGCCTTAAAACCGCTTCACAGCATTCCCTATATTCCATTCCTTCTACGAGCTGATACGGATTTATTTTCTTACCATGCAATTCGTAAATACATCTTCTGGCCTTATGTGTTTCCGCCTCCAATTTTTTCTCATCTTCCAGTACTGCCTGCATCTTAACATCATCCCATTTACTGTTAAGGCAATTCAAATTCATAAAGTCTATCCCCATTCTTCAAAAAATCCTCACAGGCTACAACAATTTTATCGTTTCGAATTCCCAGAATTGTGCTATGCACAGGTATCCCGAGCAGCTCATATATTTTTGAACCAATATACTCACACACCGGACTATTGGAATAACTGAGATTGATATTTTTCATATGCTGTTCTTTTAAGTTGCCGGGAAATTTTAAAAGATAATCTTTTCCCCCGCAGGAAATCCCCATCTTTCTCCCTGCTGTCCCTCCGTACATCCTCTGATTCTGACCTTAATTTATGGCAGTACGGCGCATGCAGATATACTATGTGTTACTATAACGCATCTATTATACCAATAAAATTTTAATTCCATTTGCATTTTACTATATAGGGTGAAATAAGTCAACCTATAAAAAACGACAGTGGAGAAATGTGAACCTCAAAATCACATTTCCCCACCATTTTGAATCACCTATTTTTATCCGGACTATCCATCTATGCTATACCGCAGACTACAATACATCCCGCAACTATAGCTTTATCTCCGTCCCATTTACAATGACACTTTCAATCTCATCCAGTTCCACCACGCTTTTCCAGATAACCCTGCAGGGAGATACGCCCTTGTCATCAGTGTCCCAGCTCATGGCGCTCCATCCCACCTGGCTTCCATTCTTAAGCTTCAGAGAGACATCCTCAAACTCTGCCTTCTCATCCGACAATGTGTCGTATTCCACAATAGCAGACACGGGCGAAATCTGAACTTTTTTGATTTCCATATTTCCAACCGCAGTCTTTTCCTGCAATTCCCAGGTTTTCATGGTGTCCTCATAGTCCACGGTAAAGCTCAAAGTCCACTCACCGCCGAACAATTCCTCATAGGAGCCGTCGCCGCCCAAGGCAAAGACCGCATTTTTCACCTTGCTCTCCCCGATATCGTTAAAGCAATAACGACAGGAAAGGTAATCGTCCCCCACAATATCCGCCTGGCCCTCCATGCCCGGGAAATAGTCCTCCTCTGCGCCATTTCCAATAGCTGCGGCTCCTGCACTGTCATCAAGCACCTGTCCGGTACGGCGGTCTACCACAATCAGTCTCTTCTGATCCAGAAGATCCCAGTCAAATTCTCCTCCAAAATCCAGATTGACAATGAGATTATCCTCATACTGCCCTTTATAGATACCCATATTGGAAATACGTGCTTCCGGGTATTTGGAGGAAAAGGCAATCCGCTTATCGGTTTTTTCCACCATAAAGCTCTCATGAGCATTCACATTTCCTTCGGCATCCTCCTCGGTGCTGTAACTGTTTACTATCAAACCGGCATTTTCCCTGGCTTCCCGAATCTTAAGAGGCTCAAATTCCTGCATCAGCTCCCAGATGGTTTTGTCCATGCCCAAATCAATGATCTCATTGCTCTCTGCCATCAGGTTCCGCAGAGACATCTTGATCTCCTTGCACTTCATGTCATTCTCAAACATCTCCGACATCAAAAAGGTTGCCCTGCCTGGCACGCTGCCATCGTCAATCCGTTCCAGTCCGCAATAAATCCGGTTCAGCTCACCGCCTCCGATGCCCTCGCCCTCAAGCATAACTTCCTCAAACCGGTAAGACTGCACGCTGCCCTTCTGCTCTGTGGTAAAAGGACTTCCGTCCATCGTCTCCACATCCAGGGCCGCATAAAGGACATTCCCGTCCCCCACTGTTCCCCGCAGAGTCAGCTTAAGGCCGTTCCCGGTGGTCTCCTCATGAATCACATTTCCCGCACTTGCAAGAAAGTCATTTCCCGCCTCCAGGGGCACCGCCGGCGCCTGATTTCCACCCTCCTGGGCGGCCACCTCTTTTTTAAAGAAGCCCTGAAAAATATCATTGAAATCAAAGGCTGCCGCTGCCGTCATAGATACACACAGAATCATCACTGCCGCACAAGCCGCAATCAGCCTGGGCCTTACATGCCTGTTACGTCTGCTGCGTTTCGTCTGCTTTCGTCCTCTATCTTCCATTTTCATATTATTCTCCTCTTCCAGAACTGCATAAAGCAAAGAGTCGTGCAGCTCCTTAGAAGGCTCAATCCCCGAAAATGCATTCTTATATCCTTTTATACTCATGCTCGCACTCCTCCTTTTCTAAAATCTGATACAGGTTTCCTTTTGCCCCACTACCGACAATCTTCCCGTTCCTTTGGAATTCTGGCTCCTGCCTCCCGGCCTGTCAGCGCCGGAGTGCCTCTCGTGAATCACCTTCACCATTTTAGAATCCCCGGCCGCCTCCGCATCCAGCACCTCACGAAGCTGCTCCCTTCCCCGGCTGAGGCGTGTGGTAATCGTAGTCACCTTTTCCTCCAAAATCTTCGCTATCTCTTTCACCGTATAGCCCTCATAGTAGAAAAGATGTATCACCGTCCGATACTTTACCGGAAGATCCATCACCGCATAGAAAAGTTCACTCCGCTCTTCCATCTCATAGCTGTCCTCCTGGCCCAAAGTCCGTTCTTCCAGAGCCATAGTCCGTTTGACCCATCCCGACAGAAAATAACTCTTGCAACAGTTAATGGTCGTTCGGATAAACCAGGCTTTCTCATGCTCCTCGCTTTCAAACTCCGGTTTTTTCCGGAAAAACCGCAGGAAGACCTCCTGATAAATGTCGTCGGTATCCTGCCTATTCTTCATATAGGAATAAGCCAGCTTATATACCGTTTTTTCATATTTTAAAATCAGAGCTTCAATCTGCTGCTTCCGTTGTGTGTCCCGATTCATATGCTCCTCCTTCCAGGCCTGTACCTATTATACTTTCAAAGAACTGCATATGTCACAAAAATACAAAATATTTTATAAAAAACAGACAGCCCCAGAATAAGCCCACAGAAATGGAAAAGTCTGTAGGCTTATTTTGCGGCTGCCATCCGTCCCCTAAACCAAAATTTATTTTAACCTGTCTCCATCAAAAAAGAATCAAGAATTCACCTCCGGATTATCCATCAACTCCAAGGGATAATCCCCCAAACGCTCCACCTCAAACCCATTAGCCTTAAATTTCTCATAATCAAATGCATCCAGCTCATCAATAGCCAGCTTATGGAATTCATAGAAATTCGGCCACCATTCATATCCCTCTCCCAGGCTGTGAGACAGATATGCATCCGCAATGTCCTTGCCCATCTGGGGCGCCACATAAAAGGCTCCCATAGCCAGCACATTTACCCCATTGCCTGTAATAGCCCGCAGAGCGGCCGGAACACTCTCTACAACACCTGCATGCACCCCAGGACACTTGCTTGCCGCAATATGAATTCCCATACCGGTCCCGCAGAAAATCAGCGCACGTTCAAACTCTCCCTCGGAAATCTTTGCTCCAACCTTCAATCCGATGCGATGGAACATCTCTTTCTCCTCATCATCCTCCGAACGAACACCGATATCCGTCACAGTCCATCCCTTTTTCTTCAAATGCTCCACCACTGCTTCCTTTAAAGGAAACCCTGCAAAATCCGCACCTACCAAAATCTGTTTGTCTTTCACTGTTTTCATGTTTACTCTTCTCCTTTCCCGCACATGCTTTTTGTGCCTTTGCTCTATCATTTTCATTTCTTCTTCTTTTCCTGTGCCGCATATACCGCCAGCGCAAAAATCGTAAATACATAGGGCATCAGTCTGGTAAGTTCACTTGGCAGATTAAAAAGCTGTAAATTATTACCCAAAGCATCCGCCAAACCAAAGAACAGGGTACTCAACATAGAAAGCCCTGGCGTTCCATGCCCCATTGCCTCTGCCGCCAAAGCAATAAATCCTCTTCCAGCTACCATGTCTTTCGTAAACATGGACACATAAGCCATAGACATAAATGCGCCTCCAAGGCCTGAGATTGCTCCGGAAATCAAAAGTGCCTCCAAACGAATCTTCTTTACGGAAATACCTGCTGTTTCCACAGAATCACTGTTCTCTCCCGCTGCACGTATATAAGTGCCCAGCCTTGTTCTCTTCAAAAATACAGAAATCACTGCCACCAGTAAAAATGCCACATAGGTCAAAACGCTGTGTCCTGACAAAACATCTCCCACCACCGGAATCCCATCGATAATCGGAATTGTTATATTGGGAACTGTTCCGCTGGAAAGCCCCGTTGACACTCCTTTATCTCCCGTTAACAAATATAAAATAAAAATCGTCAGTCCGCTGGACATCAAATTCAAAGCAATTCCCGTAAGCACAATATCTGTCTCCATCTTCAAATGGAAAAAGGAAATCAAAGCCGAAAACACAATTCCTGCCAGAATAGCCGCGCCAACCCCCAGCCAAACATTCCCCAGATACGCACTGCCCACCACACCCATCAGAGCCGAAAACAGCATAGTGCCCTCAATTCCGATATTCAGCACGCCGGCCCTGTCAGAGATCAGCGCTGCCATGGTCGCAAACAAGAGAGGCGTGGAAAGCCGAATCACCGAATGCAGAAAATCTGCTGAGAAAATAATATCAAGAAGCAGTTTCATTTGCAAGCGCCTCCTTTATAATATTCTTCTGTTTCAGGCCCTTAAGCAATGCCTCTGCTGTAATCAGCATAATCATAATGGACTGAATTACCGTAATCAATTCTTTTGGCACATCCGTATTGGATGCCATAGATGAGGCTCCCACACGGAGGTAGGAAAGGAAAATTGCGGCCAGCGGCACATATTGAGGCTTGTTTCTGGCCAAAATCGCCAGTATTACGCCATCCCAGCCATAGCCGGGCAGAGATGTCCACTGAAAACGTTCATACATTCCCAAAAGCTCCACAGAACCGCCGATTCCAGCTGTCATTCCGCCTAAAATCTGGGAAATAACAATGATTCCGCCCACCTTCATTCCTGTATATTTTGCGAAAACCGGATTCTGCCCATAGACCCGGATCCGATATCCCAGGCTAGTCTTAAATACCAGAAGATAGCACAGAATAATAAAGATAACTGCAATAAAAAGTCCGCCATGTACGGCTGTCCCTGATATGATTTTTCCCAGCTTTGCTGATGCCGGCAATTTTTCCGATGCCAACGCTCCAAAACTCTGGTCCCGTAGAAAATTATTCAAAAGATACAGTCCCAGGTACAGCGAAATATAATTCAGCATCAGGGAAGACACCATCTCACTGGCATCCAGCTTTGCCTTTAAAAGGGCCGGAATCAGGCAAAGCGCTGCTCCAACTATTCCACCTGCTAAAATAGGGAAAAGCACTCCCAGAATCCCAGGCATAGAAACTCTTGTAGCTGCCCAGGCCGCTGCAATGGCCCCCAGGAAAAAGGAACCCTCCGCACACATATTGAACATAGATGCCTGAAACATAATACACACTGCCAGTCCCGTAAAGCAGATGGGGATCGCTGTGGTAAAAATAGATCCAATCAGACGCTTTGACTGCAAAGGCCCCAGAAGCAGAGAGAAAATCGCCTGCCCGGGCGCTTCACTTACAAAAGCAATAATCACCAGTGCAATCCCAAGAGAAATGATGATTGCCAGTGCAGTAGTCGCCGAGCTAAACAACAGATTTTTCTTCTTCATGGTAAGCCTCCTTAATCTCCTCCGGCTGCTGTCTGTGAACACCCAACATATAAGTTCCCAGTTCTTTCTCCGATACCTCCCGGGGCTTTTTGATATATGCTGAAAATTCCCCGTCATACATGACAAGAATTGTATCCGAGAGTTTATACAACTCCTCCAAATCCGCTGACACTAACAAAACCGCACAATTTTCATCCCGCCTGCGTATCAGTTCCTCATGAATAAACTTTGCCGCACCTACATCTATGCCCCGGGTCGGCTGTTCGGCAATGATCAATCTGGCGTTCTGAGTAAACTCACGTGCCACAACTACTTTCTGCATATTTCCGCCGGAAAGCATCTCAACCTCTGTATCCGGCGAATCGCATTTAATCAGATATTCCTTAATCAGTCCTCTTGAAAGCTCCATAGCTTTCTGATCACTCAGCAGACAACCCTTATAAAGTTCTTTCATCTTAAGCTTTGTTGCAATCAGGTTCTCCCGAATGGACATTGTAACGGACAGTCCTGTAGTCATCCGATCACTGGGAATGTAAGTCATCCCCAATTCCCGTCTCTCCTGTATGGATGCCTTATTAACATTGCGGCCGCAGAACTCCACGTCACCCCCGTCAATCTTTCGCATACCGGCAATCATCTGGATTAACTCATCCTGACCGTTTCCCTCTACGCCTGCAATTCCCACAATCTCGCCTGCCCGAACCGTAAAGCTTAACTTCTCCACCACTTTCTTCTTATTGACATCCAGGGCTTCCAGATTCCGGACTTTCAGAATCACCTCTTTTGGATCTGCCTCCTTTTTATTTAACTCCTTGGTATAGCTGCTGCCTACCATCATAGAGGAAATTTCCTGCTCTGTTACTTCCTCCGTCAGAAGTGTATCCACCATACGCCCCTTTCGCATAATGCTGATGCGATCCGAAAGTTCCTTGACCTCCCGCAGTTTATGGGAGATAAAAATAACGGTAAAGCCCTGCTTTTTCAACTGCTTCAGCTGCCGGAAAAGTTCCTCCGTCTCCTGAGGCGTCAGAACTGCCGTGGGCTCATCCAATATCAATACTTTTGCGCCCCGGTACATAGCTTTCACAATCTCTACTTTCTGCTTGGTTCCCACCGGCAGCCTGCCAACCGGCGTATTCAGATCATCTTTCAGTTCAAAGATCCCGCAGAATTCCGCCACCTTTGCAACTGCTGCCTTTTTGTCAATCATCCCCTTTTTGACAGGCTCATATCCCAGGGCAACATTCTCTGTAATTGTCAGAGAATCCACCAGTTTGAAATGCTGATGTACCATGCCGATTCCCAGGGCCATGGCATCCTGAGGCGAATGAAAGGCCACAGGTTTTCCCCATATCCGAATTTCTCCCTGATCTGGCTTTTCCATGCCAAACAGTACTTTCATCAGCGTACTTTTACCGGCTCCGTTTTCTCCCACCAGAGCATGGATCTCACCTTCTGCCACGGAAAAGCTGATATTCTTGTTTGCATAAACCCCATTTCCATATACCTTGGAAATATTCTCAAGTTCCAGGATGGGCGATAGATTATTTTTTATTTTCTCACTCATATCTGCCTCCGGCGGTCTCCTTTGTTCTCCATGGAAACCGGCCCTTTACTAATAGTTCAAGGAGGGCAGCAGCCCTCCTTGATTCTCCTACGGTGCTACGCTGTCCTTTACCTCCTTGATTTCATCATCTGTCATGGTAAACGCAGAATTTACTTTAATCTCACCAGACTGAATCTTTCCTTGCAGCTCTTCGATTTTCGCTTTCATCTCGTCTGTTGCAATTCCGTCATATACCTCATTGACAGCCAGACCTACCGCATTCTCTTCCATGCCAAGGGATTCTTCCTGTCCATAAGGAAGCTCACCTGCAATGTGTCTCTTTACAGAGAGCAGCAGCACCTGATCAATATTCTTCATAACAGAGGTTGCAATTACCTTGGATTGTTCCGGCTGGCTCTCTGCCAGCGCCATGGCCTGATCCGCATCTACACCAATCGCATACTTCTGCGCTTCGCCTGCCGCCTCAATCATACCAAGTCCTGCCTGGGCAGCCACATTGAATGCCACACAGGAGCCCAGGCCAAACTGTGCCTTTGCCAGATCCTTTGCTTTCGCTGTATCATCAAAATTGCCAATATAGGAAATGGAAACCTTTGTATCCGGAACCGTATCCACTGCTCCCTGGATATAGCCCATGATAAAGTCATTCAGTACAGGGATATCAAGAGCCGCCACTACGCTAATCATCTTTTGGCCGTTGCTTAGGGGCAGTGAATCGTCTGCGGCAATCATAGCCGCCAAAGCTCCTGCCAGATAGGAAGCCTCATTCTGCTTGAAAGAAATGGAATATACATTACTGTAATCTGCATTGTCATAGGATACAGTGGAATCAAAAATAATGTATTTCTTATCCGGATATTCCAGTGCTACTTTCTCCAAAACCTCCTGCATCTGGAAAGTTCCTACAATAATAATGTCCCAGTCCTGATCGGACACCTCATAGAGTGTCGTCTCCCAAACGGTATTATCAAAGCCCATCTCAATCACGTTGGTCTCGCATCCCAATTCATCCTTAATCAGCTTCATTCCTGCATTGGCAGAGTCAAAGAATGATTTGTCTCCCAGATTGCCATTTAGCAGGCAGGCAACCTTCGGAAGTTCCGTATTCGCTTCTTTGTCCGCCGCTTCCTCCGCTGCAGATTCCTCACCCTGCTCTTCCGTCTGGGAATCCGGGGCTGTCTGAGGATCCTCTTTCTTTCCGCATCCGGACAATGCCCCTGCCATCATACACACCGAAAGCATTAAAGCCAGTAACCTTTTCATAGTATTTTTCCTCCTTTACTATGTATTCTTCATTTATTAAGTTCCTTTACTTTGAATGATACGGTTTCTTCATATGCTCCTGTATCATTTTAACAAATAACTTCTGATCCACCTTGGTAGAAATATAGCAGTTTGGCTCATTTCCTGTAATTCCCCACAGATCCGCTACCGTCTCTCCAAGAGTCAGAGGATCATTGACCGAGATATCCAGAAATGTCTTCTGGTATTCAATCAGATTCTCATCTATCAAAACGCCCACACAGAGCGCATCATGGACGGGGCAGGCCTTAAACCCAAAGTGCTTTACATGAGTGGATGCAAAGAAGTCCAAAAGCCGTGCCACAATATCACTCACTTTATCCCCTTGAGCACGCAGCGCCTCTATATCCTCCTCATAAAAAACCGCTTTCATAGAAATATCCAATGTATTAAGATAGATATTGCAGCCGCTGGCAAATACAATCTTTGCCGCTTCCGGATCTACATAAATGTTGAACTCCGCAGCAGAAGTAATATTGCCCGGATCCATGACTGCCCCTCCCATGATTATGATCCGGTCAATCTTCTCCTTGATATCAGGCGCTTTGATTAGAGCCATTGCAATATTGGTCAGCGGACCGGTGGGAATCAATGTAATCTTCTCATCACTTTCCCGAAGCGTACGGATAATAAAGTCCACTCCGTGCTCCTCTTTCACCGGAGTTATGGGTTCCGGAATTTTTGGCCCCCCAAGACCATCCTCTCCATGGATAATTGCGCCTGTCAGTCGGTACAGGGAACGCATCATGGGTTTATCGCATCCCGGATAGACATCCACATCTGTAACGCCTGCATAGTCCAGTATCTTTCTGGCATTTTTGGTTGTGTTCTCCAGTTCACTGTTTCCGGCCACCGTTGTAACACCCAGAATCTTCAAATCATCCGAACGGGAAGCAAGTAGCAGCGCAATCGCATCATCATGCCCCGGATCACAATCCATAATTATTTTTCTCATAGTTACCTCCTGGTAAAATGTTTATAGTGAACCGAAAAGCTGCGCGCTCTGCCTCCCGATGCTCTATCATTTCAAATCTCTTTCGCAATACTCTCTGTCAGTTTCCGAATATGTTCCTTGTCTAATAAAATCTTCCTCTTAACAAGATTAAGATATCCCTCTTCTTTCAAGGAATTTACACAACGATTGATCGTACGTGTACTTACCCCGCAAAATTCAGCCAGCTTCTCACGTGTCTCCAAAACCTTGCCCTCTTTGCAGTCAATCAAAAACAGCTTCAGGCGTGTCTGGGCCGGCCAGCTCTGATAGTGAACTGTAGACACAGATGAGCTATAGAGTTTTCTGCTTAATTCCATGGCCAACCGTTTGCAAAAGGAATGGTTTATATCCATCAATCGCTTAAAGATACCCAGCGGGATCTCTAAAAGAATACAGTCTGTCAGAGCCTTTGCGCTGTAAACCAATTGCGGAAGTCCCATCATTGCTTCCATCTCCCCCACCGAGGCCCCTTCCGGAACTACTACAACCCCCATCTCATTGCCGTTTAAGTTACTGCTGGTAATAATTACATTGCCCCTGCATACAATATAGACTTTCTGCATTTCATCACCTTTGCAAAAAAGGCTCTGTCCCCGAGACGGATAGCTCAAGCGGCAGCGATACATCAGTGCTTCCGGCAGCTCCTGAATCCATCCGCTGATAATCGGGTATGTCTGCATCAGCTTTTTAATTTCCTCCGGCTCCATAAAGCATCCTCCTGTATAAATTTATTATAACTATCCTTATCGATTTAAAATAGGACAAATGTCTTGTTTTTACGTCTTTTTTCATAATTTATTTTCATATTTTTATATCATTTTAAGCTATATATACAATAGTATCTATAAAATTGCAATAAACCAAGTGCAATCCTGTAGAAACAGTCTCTTGTGTTATAAAATGCATAAATAATCTTTCCAAAAAAACAAGAAAGAATGCCTCCACGGCATCCTTTCCACATAATAATATATTATTTTACAGGCCTCATGTATCTCTTTTAATCCTTTGCTGTGTTTTTATACTCAAAATGCATCCTTACCGAACACGCTCCGGAAATCCCACTTTCTTCTGCACTTTCCTTAGAGTCTTCGCAGCAAAATACTGAGCTTTTTCCGCATTATTCTTAATCACAGAATCAATATACGCCTTATCCTTGGTCAATTCCGCAACCCGATCCTGCAATGGCTTCAGCACGGAAACTACGGCCTCGCCAACTGCAGGCTTAAACTCTCCATACCCCTTGCCGTCAAACTCCCGTACAGTCTCATCCGGTGTCTTTCCCGTGCTGGCACAATAGATATCAATCAGGTTCTTGATTCCCGGCTGCTCATCCCGATAAAGAATCTGGCTCTCGGAATCCGTCACCGCACGCTTGAACTTACGCATAATGGTATCCGGATCATCCATAAGGTAAATACTTGCATTAGGGTTCTCATCCGATTTAGACATCTTCTTGGATGGATCCTGAAGACTCATAATCTTCGCTCCCACCTTGCTGATATAAACCTCGGGAACGGTAAATACATCTCCATAGACACCGTTAAACCGCTGGGCAATATCTCTGGTAAGCTCCAGATGCTGCATCTGATCCACGCCCACCGGAACCACGTCCGCCTGATACAAAAGAATATCCGCAGCCATCAGTACCGGATAGGTAAAGAGACCTGCATTGATATTGTCCGCATGCTTCGCCGCCTTATCCTTAAACTGGGTCATCCGGTTCAGCTCGCCCATGTAGGTGAAGCAATTGAGAATCCAGGCCAGCTCCGCATGTCCCGATACATGGGACTGATAGTAAATACAGTTCTTCTCCGGGTCCAGTCCTGCCGCAATGTACAAGATCAGAAGTGCCCTGGCCCTCCTGCGAAGCTCCGCCGGATCCTGCCGGATGGTAATAGAATGAAGATCCACCACGCCATAAAAGCACTCATAATCACTGCTTAAAGTAATCCAGTTCTTCAAAGCTCCCAGGTAATTCCCCAAGGTCAGATTGCCTGTGGCCTGCATTCCGCTATACAGAACTTTTTTATCTCCCAACATACTATCATTATCCTCCTAATTTAAAATCACTTCGTGACGGCACTAAAGGGTAAAGTCACTTCGGCACACCTGTAATGAGAGAAACTTTCATTCGAAAAGACACTCATGAAAGTTCCTCTCGTGTGCCTTTGCGACTTTACCGTCCAACAGAAAATATTCCTTAAAACACTTGACTTTTCATAGCTGGTCTCCCTGTACAGGGGATACCGCTTTTTATATCTTTAGCAAGACACATGCAATCCGAAAATAAATCATCAGACTGCAGGCATCTACAATCGTTGTAATCAATGGCGCCGCCATAATTGCCGGATCCAACTTCATCTTTTTTGCCAGCATAGGTAAGGTGCAGCCAATAGTCTTTGCCAAAATCACAGTCAGAACCAGGGACACCACAACCACCAGACTCATTGTAATCTGACCCGGATACTGAATCACCAAACGCACAAAATTAGCCACTGCCAACACCATGCCGCAGAGAATCCCTACCCTGAATTCCTTCCAAACCACCTTTGGCACATCCCGCAGTTCAATATCTCCTACTGCCATTCCGCGTATTACCATAGTACTGCTCTGATTTCCACAATTGCCGCTGGTATCCATCAGCATGGGCACAAAACTCACCAGCAGCGGAACTACCTGAAGCGCATTCTCATAGTTCATAAGAATTGCTCCTGTCAGCAGGGAAGTGAACATCAACAGCAGCAGCCAGGGAATTCGATTCCGTGCCAGTTCCAGGACACCCGTCTTCAAATATGGCTTCTCCGATGGCAGCATGGCCGCCATCTTCTCAAAGTCCTCCGTAGCCTCCTGCTCCATAACCTCTACCACATCGTCTACGGTGACAATTCCCACCAGACGGTACTCATGATCCACCACTGGCAGACACAAAAGATCATACTTATTGAAAGTCTCCACAACCTCCTCCTGATCCTCTGTGGTCACTGCATAGATGATATTCTCATCCATAATATCCTTAATAATGGTATGGTAAGGATTCATCAGCAAATCCTTTACCGTGACAACACCCTGCAGCCGGCGCTTGCTGTCCGTCACAAAGCAAGTATAAATAGTCTCCTTATCCACGCCGTTTTCCCGAATATAGGCAAATGCCTGCTCTACGGTCATATTCCGCTTAAGGCCAATATATTCGGCTGTCATAATGCTTCCGGCACTGTTCTCCGGATACTGCAGAAACTGGTTGATAAGCGCCCTGGTATCCGGCGCCGCATTTTTAAGGACACGCTTTACAACAATAGCCGGCAGCTCCTCCAGCATATCCACTGCGTCATCCACATACAAATCTTCAACAATCTTTCTCAGCTCATAGTCAGTAATACTGTTGATAATGTGCTCCTGATCTTCCACCTCCAGAAAAGAAAACACATCCGCTGCCAATTCTTTTGGCAGCATCCGGTACACCAGTACTTTCTTTTCCAGCTCCAGCTCTTCAATGAACTCCGCAATATCTACCTCATTCATCTCAGCCATGGTTTCCCGAAGCTTTCGGAACTGTCTGCTCTCCAAAAGCTCTGTCAGCAGTCCCCAGTCAAAATTTCCTATTGCCATGTCAATCTCCTCCATTCTTACGGATGGACATGGCAAAATCATTCACAGTCCTGTCAGGCAATACACAGCCGGACCTGTGAATGTCAGATTTATCCTCCCTATTCCCGCTGCTGAAAATAATGGCCCCTTGACAAGCCTACAGCACCGCCATCTATCAGATCACAGGACGAGAAGAGTCCATGTCTATCCATATTCTGTTCCGTCTTAAGCTGCACCTTCGACTTCGCCCGTCCACGGACTCTTCACATCCTTTTTTGCATAAATTTGGTTTGAAAAAACCTGCATAACCATCATAGCACTATTTGATGGTTATCGTCAACCACCGGATAGATTCATTTTTTACTTTCTGTTTTATTACAAATGTGGTAAACTTTTTGTTATGAGAAAGAAGCCTTTAAGTAGAATTTTTGAAAGCTTCCGAATATTGCTACTTAGGAAAGGATGAAAATTATGGAAAAAATCACAAGCTTTACCATTGACCACAACAAGCTTAAACCAGGCGTTTATGTATCAAGAAAAGACCCTGCGGGAAATGCCGTAATTACCACTTTTGACCTGCGGCTGACCAATCCCAACGAGGAACCGGTAATGAATACGGCCGAGATCCACACCATTGAGCATCTGGGGGCCACATTCCTGCGAAATCACAAGGACTTCGGTTCCAAAACCATTTACTTTGGGCCCATGGGCTGCCGCACCGGCTTCTATCTGCTTCTTACCGGAGATTACGAGTCCAAAGACATTGTTCCTTTGATGGTAGAAATGTGGGAGTTTATCCGTGACTTTGCCGGAGAAGTGCCCGGCGCCTGCGCCAAGGACTGCGGAAACTATCTGGATATGAACCTGCCTATGGCGAACTGGCTGGCCAAGCGGTATCTGGATGAGGTATTATATGGAATCAAAGAAGACAGGCTGATTTACCCTGAATAATTTAAACTCAGCAGGAATGCCCCATTGATGCGCCGCTTCTGATCTTCATTTATAGCGGCGCATCAATGGGGCATGAGGGTTAATATGTAACTGCAAACATCAGTATAGGAATTGTGAAAACGCAGAGAACCGTTGTGAGAATAATTGCAGCGCTGCCTGTAGACACGTCAATACCCTTGCCCATTCCCAGCATCACAGGAATATTGCCCACCGGCATCCCGAACATCACCATGCAAACTGAAATCAAAGGCAGATCATTTGTTATTAACCGCAGAAGAGGAAGCAGCAAAAGAGGAAGAATTAAAAGCTTTACAATGGCAAACAGATACAAACGCACCTGGCCAAAGGTTTTCTTCAGATCTGAATGAGCCAGATTAAAGCCAATCGCAGCCAAAGCCATAGGCGATGTAACATTTCCCAGATAAGTTGCTGCCGTTTTAAGAAAGTCCGGAATCTGTATTTCCCAAATGATAATCACCATAGCTGCCACGCCAAGTACTGTTCCCGGATTAATCATTTCTTTTAAAGAGGACAAAGAAAACCTTCTGCTCAGCAACGCCACCCCATAGGTATAAAGCAAAATTGTATAAATAAGTATGAATTCCGTAACATAGACCACATATTCCGCTCCAACAATACTGGAAACAACCGGGATCCCAATAAAACCCAGATTGGAAAAAACAAACATCAGTTGAAAGATTTTCTGCTGCTCTCGATCCCGTTCAAAGACAGGAACCAGCAACATTCCAGCAAAAATAAAAATCGCAAACATGCCTGCTGCAATCAAACCAACTGTCCGCATTGCAGCCTGCGAGATAAGCCCCACTGAGTTAGCAGCACTGGCTGCAATCAACAGAGGATTAAAAACATCCACCAGCAGCTTGGACATCTGCTTATTGGTATGCTCGTCCAGCATCCCCTGTTTAGTAATAAAATATCCCGCACCAATCATAAGCAAAAGCGCCAGCATCTGAAAAAACACCGTAAAAATTGTCATCTCTTATCTCTTTCCTCTCATATCTTACGTACGAAGTCCACCCGCCCTGAAAGGGCATGTATTATAGGGATTCATTATACTATATCAAGGTATTTGCCGCAAATAAAACATTGATTTTTTTCACTATTACTGTATTTTAAAAATAAATGTAAAAATATGTAAGACTTTCGCAAAAAAGTAATTAAATAGTTCAAAAAAGACTTGACTTTCTTTACCAAACAATAGTATAATAGCAAAGCAGGTCAGCGATAGCGGCTTGTACAAATGGGATCTTAGCTCAGCTGGGAGAGCATCTGCCTTACAAGCAGAGGGTCATAGGTTCGAGCCCTATAGGTCCCATTACGGCGAGGTAGCTCAGCTGGCTAGAGCATGCGGTTCATACCCGCAGTGTCGGGGGTTCAAGTCCCTTCCTCGCTACTAGCCAAAAGTCTTGAAAGTACTGTATTTACAGTATTTTTGAGGCTTTTCTTTTTTGAGCAGTATGTTTACACTTGTTTACACTTTTCAAAGAATCATCCTCTTTATGGAGCTTCCAGCAATATGATTTGCCGCATGTTCAAGCTGATTTTCGATATTGCTTCTGTCCTTTTGGTCAAAGCAGTAATTCCTTAGGCTGGTCTTTTCATCTTCATGTCCGGCCTGTCCCCGAATTGTATCAATATTTATACCTTGGTCAAACAAAGAAGATATATAAGTTTTTCTGATTTTGTGATTGCTTTTGATATTAATTCCTACATCTTTACATAAGTCTTCGATATATTTTGATATTGTTCTGGTAGTGGAGCGAGTTTTATACCGGCTTTTGATAAAGATAAAATTTTCATCAAAATATCCATTCTTTAAGTTTACCTTTTTTATAAGCCTTAAAATCTCCTTTGCCTCATTATTTAAATAAACCTTTCTATCTCCGGCATCAGATTTTGTATACTCTACTATTTTGTAGCCATTATTAATCATTTCAACATTTCCAGAACTTTCATCAAGATAAAAATCTCCTACTTCCTGTCTCTGAATATGTATGTAATCAGAATCTTTTTCTGACCAATCCGGCCACTTTAAAGCAGCCAATTCACCAATACGTAATCCAAGTTGAAAATTCAGTAATATTGCAAGTGACGTTGTACACCAGGGACGTGTATTGAATCTTTTCACACACTCTTCTGCTATTAATTTTTGCTCGTTTTGCAAATATACCTGTGTTTCTCTGTCCGGCTTCTTCTTTTTTAAAAACATCTTATTAGAAATCTTCACTCTATCTATCGGATTGGATTCAATAATTCCTATTTCTTTTTCACAACAATAATCAAGACATTGTCGAATAATAATTGACATATTGTAATACTGCTTTTTTGTCATATTATTTTCTTTAATCACCTTATGAATCCAGCCATCCAGATATAAATATGTTAAATCAGTGATACGCTTAGAAGCAATCTCCTGCTTCGCATAAAATTTATTCCAGTCATTTAAGATCCTTCTAATATAAGAACCAGAATTTGTATGACTTTCTTTTACTTTAAGCCAGTCATAAAATATTGTTTCTAATGTAACAGAATTTGGATCATATTTTTGAATATATTGGTCATCTTCTTGCGTAGCATAATATTTTATAAGTTCTTTCCTTAGCTTTTCCTCGCTGCTTTTTGCTATTAACCTCCTTCCATTTTTCTTCGTATCATCTAAAACCGTAGTTTTCCATCTTCCGTCACTTCCTTGGAAAATTTCATATTTGTGTTTTGATAACAGGCGTTTTTCTTCTTCCTTTCGCATATTCTCTCGCACATCGTCTAGGTTTATCATACTATTATCTATCATAAATTGCAATGTATCTCGCATTGCAGTATCATCCATTTTTCGATTAAATGCCCCTTGTATTTTTATCACCTCTATAAATAATTTATATTAAAAAGGTACCACCAAACCAGCAGTACCTTATAATCAATATCAATATTCAGTTTTCAGTCATCATCTATATATTACATGGGATATGAGCCACTTTTTAGGCAAATCATATCCTCATTTTTGCTTTGTTATCAGTTACTTGAATCAAAATCGGGTAGGAAACCTTACTTCCTTACTACACCACAAATATGTAGCCCTTTCAAATCTCCCATCGGTTCTTTCACCCAGACCCTTTGGAACTTTCTTAATTCTATCCCGGGTATACAGCACTGCACAGTTCTTTCACTTCCTGCTCTGTCTAAAATTACATATCCCTTTGGCGTGATTTCTTTTATGACGGATTGGTATGTGCGGTCTGCTTTATAATTATTTAGTTTTCGGTCTATCATAATTTGGATTGTTTTTAGAAGTTCTTTCCCTAATTCCATTTTTATACCTCGCATTATTTCAAACTAATGTTCCGACTACCTCATTATATTTATCTATGATAAAATACTTACAATTACAGATTTTTATATTGAGGCAGTCATAATGAAAAAACAACTTACTGGAGAAGAACAACTGATTGAATGTTTTATTGAAAAATTTGAAAATAAAAATTCTTTAGATATTTCAATCAGCTGTAAAGATGCAGATAAATTAAATATGCCTGAGAAAGAAGTTATGCAATATATTGCCATCATGGAAGATAGAAAGTGGCTTCGGGTAACTAAAAAATCAGTGCATAATGACTTAAGTATTCCTTGTAATATACATCTTGATTCTACATGTATTGACTATTTCAAAAATAAACAAGTACATAATAAACAAACTCGCAAGGAATTCTGGAATGAATTCCGAGCGTGGATTACATTAATAATTGCATTGATTGCTCTTATCCATTCTATTTACTCAACCGGTTCCAAAAATGTTTCTTCACAGCCTCTTGACGCTTCTGTTCCCGGATCTGCTCCTTTAGTGACAGACGCTCAAGTTCATGATCCATAAACATATCAAAGGCATCAAAAGGAGGATTATCCAGAGTTAATCTTCGTGACCATGTTTTTATTACCTCCCAAGGATCTTCCATAATTTTATCTATCTTAACCATCATATGAAGTGCATAGTGCATTTTTTCACTATCTTCCATGCCATCAAATCCTTTTGGTTTTCCGCTAAGATAGTCAGTCCAGTTGCCAAGTTCTAAATCCGCATAAAATTCTCCTAATCTTTCTAAAATGTCATCATTGTATCTCATATAAATTAACTATAACCACATAAGATATTAATCTTAGAGGTGGTTGTCCTTTCTCTAAAATTAATATCTCTTTAATGGTTCCTGATATGCCATCAGACTTAAGTGCCCTAATTCTTTCTGGATATATTCTACACCAGAATTATTCGTAACATTAGGGCAATTTAATGTTACATTTTGATTAATCACTGGTTGAATATTCTTATTATTAATAACATTCCCGGCATTCAGCTGGTTAATAAATCTATCTACCTCTTTATTACGTTCATTCATCATGCTGGTTACAGCGGCATCCAGAACAGTTTCTATACCACTCCCCATTTTCTGTACATAAGCTTCGAATTTCTTCTGGGCTATCATGAACGGATCATCATCTGGAAGGGGAGTAAGGATCTCGCCATTGGGTCTGGCAATTGTTCCATTCTCAAATGCTATTGCTCCGGTTGGATAAACTTTGCCTTTCATGGCAGGTTCGCCATTTAAAATTTTCTTGGTCTGTTCCTCATTGAAGATAATCGTGCCTTTGGGCAGGTCACTCATTATAGGCTGATTGGTAAGTTCCGTTGTGCCATCCGGATAGAGTGTTAGTTCTGGCTGTCCATATTCGGAACGGAGAGCATTTTTCGCTGCTTCAGGCAATCCACGGTAGCCAGTTCCAGTTGCAAATGCGTTTCCTACGGTTCCCTCAGCGAATGCGCTTCCGCTTTTTGCATGGCTGTGACCGACACGTCCGTATGGTTGTGGAGTAGGATGGTTCCCTTTTCCTCCCTTTGCCCGTTCCAACATGTTTATGGCTTCAATTGCTGCAATGCACGCATTTACAATTTCTTGTACCATGGACTCAATACATTCAACAATAGATGCCGCAGTCCCGTGTATGGAATCTTGTGCCGTGATGAATGATGCCGCCCAGCCTTCTTCTCCGTTTAAAGATTCATCAATCAGCGTGCCGCCTTCCTGAATGGTACCAACAATTGTATCTGAGCCGCTGGATTCTCTCTGTTTTCCTGTTCCTTGTCCAGCACCAGCAGAAGCTCCATTATTGCCTTCAGGATCAGATGAACCTCCACTGACACCGATTATTTCAGACAAATCTGTTTGAAATTGCACCCATGTGTCAGCACATTCCTTTAGTTTCTCTTCCATTGTTGCTTTGCATGTATCAAGTGCTGTAAGTATTGGTTCAAAGAGAGCATCATATTTTGTATCATTTGAAAGACCTCCGGCTAATGGATCTCCGCTTCCTCCACCTTCTCCAAATGTTTCAGAAAGCGTAGAATTCCATATGTCAGGAATATCGCTGCATATTTCCTTGAATCTCTCTACAAATCCTGTTAATGTAGTCAGAATAACCCCATCCTCAGCAAAAGAGGATACAAAGTTATCTGAATTGACCGGAGGGATTATATAGTTGGAAACATCATTTGACAGGTTATTAAGCGCATCTGTAACACTCTGGACTTTTCCTGCTGCATTAGAAGATGAAGCTGCCATATTATCAAAGTCAGAATTTACAGCAGAGGCATCTATGCCCGAAAGACTTGAATTCAAAGAACCTGCACTGTCTGCAAGAGCATTTACCGTATTAACCGTCTCACCCAGATAACTAGGTAAGGATGCCATGCCGGACAATTCTGAAAGAGCACTCAGCACGTCGCTGTTTCCTGCGTTCAAATCAGCCAGTATGCCTATATAAGAATCACGAAGCTTATTAAACTCTTTCTCAGAACCAGATAGAAGTGCTTCCTCATTAATTCCAAGTTCTTTAAGAACAGCCTGCATCTGCGCCTGATCAAGAAGATCTTGAAGCTCTTCAAACTTTGATTTCTGCTTCTCTAATGCATCTATCAAAGTGTCATAATACTTCTCTGTCTGTTCAATCAGTTCATCATAGTATGCATTGCTCTTTTCTATTATTTCCTCCAGCTCTGCAATGCGGATTTCATCTTTTGCCTTTTCCACTTCGTCCCTTGCTTTTCGTGCCCCGGACATGTCATTTTCATAATGCATTCCCTTGCCTTCACTGTACAAAAGGACTGTCTTTTGGTTCATGAGTTTTTCAAGGTTGTATTGTTTCTGCTGAAGGTCAAGCTGGCGTTCCCTTGCCTTATTAGCTTTCTCTATAGCGTCAATCTCTGCCTGATAAGCAGCTTCAGCGGCGTCCTTTTCCTCTTCCAATGCATCCACGGCGGCATCCTTCTCATCCTCAATGCCCTTAATTCTGTCATTAATTTTAGAAATGAAATGAGCGAACACAGATTCATAGAGGGATTTCATGCCGTTAAGGTATTCTCTCTCGTATTTTGCGTATTCCTCCGCATACTGCTTTTTATCTTTGAAATATTTTACATATAATGCCCTTAAACGATCCAGATACTGTTTCTCTGTAATAACTCCGGCATCTTTCAGATCTTTTAAACCTTTCAGTTCATCTTCAAAGGATTTCAGATATGTGTCTGCCGCTTCCTTGGCTACTTTTGATGCACCTGATTTGCCGCCTCCAACATTGGAAAAATCAACTTTTGGTTCATAATTGATTTGGCTGGCAGATTCTTTAATTAAATTTTGTAGTTCTTCGGCTCTTGCTAATTTGGCATCCAACTGTCCCGGCGTTAATGTACCGCTTGCCACCTGCTGATATAATTGTTCCAGTTCGGTTAAATATTGGATTACTTCTCCTGTATACCCTGCATTCTCAGCCAACGTAAGTAAATTTGCAACTTCTCCGGAAGTATCCATACCCTGGAGCGCACATAATTCTTTTTGGAATGTCAGCATTGCAATGGCCTGTTCAAGATTTTCGGCAGAAACAACCTCATTAGCAAATGACCGTATCTGTTCTTCCGTGGCATCAGCTAAATCCAGCCCTTTTTCCTTCAATACATCTGTATTGCTGATTAAGGCTTCAAATGCCACAAGCTCATCATTGATTATCCCCAAATCTTCAAGGGCTGATTTCAATGTTTCAAAATCTTCTGCACCGCTCAGTCCTGCACTGGTAATAGAGGATGCAAGCCCGTCAAATGCATCTTTTACATCTTGTTCTGTGGCTTCTGCGTTATTCAATACCTGTACAAAATCCTCGAAAGCAGAATAGTCTATGGATAAGCCTGCTTCTGACATTTCGTCAAGCTTTGACTTTATGGAATCACATGTTGAAAGGATGTCTATGCTGTTCAGCTTGAATCCTTCATCTGTGAAAATGTCCTGCCATGCTGATTTAAGCGAATCGAAGGCTGGCTTTATTTGGGTATTTAGTTGGTCTACTGTCTGGGTGATAGATAAAGGAATACTGTTACTCTCCGAAACAGAATTTACAGTATCTTTTACCGCATCAACAGCATTCTCAACATTTACAGCCAAGCTTGAAAAATCTGTTACTAATAATTCTTTGAATTTATCCTGTAAATCAACACTTGCACCAGCAGCATCCATCATAGCTGCTTCCATGGCGTTATATTCTTCTGTTGTAACCGGAATGCTGTTATTTGCTAAATAATTAAGCTTTTTCTCCTCATACAGCTGTTGTATATAGGTATCAAGGCTTTCAGACATGGTATTGATTGCATTGTTCATATCTGAATAAATTTCTGTGTCTAACAGCCTCTCATTATCTTGTGATGCTAAAACCAGCCTTTCCCTTGCTTCTATCAATGCATTGTAAAATTCTAATGCCTCTGTTGGATTATTTGATGAAATATCCCATGATAGATTATTCCATGTACGGTTTATAGCCTCAAATTCTTTCAGAGAATCTGAAACAATATCTACTGCTTTTCGTGCTTCATCGGATAGTGCTCTTCCTTTATTATTAGAATCAACAGATATTTTTGAGCCTGCCCAATTGCTCCATATCTTTTCCTGTAACGCTTCCTCTGCTGATTTTCTTCCAATAGCGGCGGTTACTGCCTGACTTTGTAATTCCTCTTTTGTAGCTCTGGACAAAGCCTGTGCATATTCATCCGTACCGACTGTAAGTCCTTCGAGCATTTGAGCCTTGTCGCCTAAAGCTTTTGTAATATTCTCTACTGCTGTCTTAAAAGATTCTTCCTCAGAAGTTGTCCTTGCCTGAATGGATGCAAGACGGTTGTATTCATTATAGAGGTCTTTTAGATTATTGGACTTTTCGTATGCTGCATTTGCCGCTTCTATGTTTTTCTGGCGTGTTTCTTCTAATTGCTGGTTGTATTTTGTAGTAGCAGATGTGGCAATACCAATAACTGTACTAATAGCCATAATAGCAATTCCAACAGGGTTGCTTAAAAAGGCTGCTTTTAAACTGGCACCAAGCCCTTTGACTGCTGCGGTAAAACTGAATGTGCTTGCTGTGGCTGCGCCTTGTGCTACTGTCTGCGTTTCTGTCGTTTGTATTAGTCCAAGCTGAGATAATCTTGCTTCTATCTGTTCTTTTTCTAATGTATCTAATTGTAAAATCTCAATTAATTGGGATTTCTCCAAACTTCTATTAGCAAGAACCTGTTTCAATTGTGCATCTGTCAGGTTGACACATGATGTTTTCAATGTATTCATTGCATCGGCATATTTTGTTGTTCCTTGTGCATAAACACTCAAATCCTTGACCGCATTTAATGCCTTACCATAATTTGAAATCTGTATCGTACCGTTCTTAAATGCTACCGTAAGGGTAGTTAGACCTTTCAGAACACCTAACACTACGAACCCTCTAAGTGTTCCTTCTAGGAGATTCCAGGAATTTGCAAAATCCAGCACTGCCGATCCTGCATTTGCTAATCCCTTTACTGTTTCTCCACTAATAATATTGCTATAGGCTTCAGTCATAGCTATACCGAATTTTTTGGTTGCTGCCTCGGCACTCTCCGACCATCTTGAAAATTCTTCTTCGCTAGATCCTGCTGACTGCAATGCTTCATTATAAATTTCTACGCTGTCTGACATTGCTTTTAAAATATTAGCACCAGCTGCCGATCTATTTTTGCCGAACATTTTTTCAAGAACGTTTGCCTGTGTTGTTTCGTCCAATGTCTGATAAACTTCAGAAATATCAAGAAGCTGCTGATAATATGATTTGAAATTCTTTTCATCTACCATGATATCAACGCCTGTAAGGGACATCATTTCATCTCTCAGCTTAGAAACAGATTCTGCCAAGTCATCTACATTTTCTCCCATCTCTGCAAGTTTCTTTGCTTCATTGGATGTCTTTGATGCTCTCAGCCTCAAAGCACCAATTTTAAGAGTATTAGCCAAATATGCCGGATCATCATAATATTTATTAGCAGCAGTAATAATAGATGTTGCTTCTTCAATACTTGTATTCGCCTCAGTTAAGGTACCTGCACTAATTCGTACAGCGTTAGCAAGCGACTCAGCGTCTATTGAAAACTTATTAGATAAATTGTTGATTAGATCAATATAAGCTTCAACTTTATTTTCATATTCATTATCTGTATATCCACCTATTTCGTCAAACGAAGCCATAGCCGTTTTTATCGAAGAAATGGCCGTGTCAATATCGGTATCACCTACATTTTGCAGTCTTATTGCATACTCTGCAAGTATTTCACTGTTTTCAAGAGAATTGCCTAATTTCTTGAATTCTGTAACCGCATATAGAAGATCATTTACATCTGTACAAAGCACTTTTGCCTTAGAGATAGATTTATCTATGTATGCCGGAAAAGATCTTCTATCGGCCAGTTCATCACACACTTTACTTAATGATACAATTGATGCATCAAGTTCTTTTGCTTCTGTCCAAGCATTACGCAGCTGAGCTGCAAACTGCATTATAATTCCATGTCCGCCAAAAAGCTGTAATATCTTTGAGAATCCATTCTTTAATGCATCCGTCATTGTCAAGCCGCTGTTCCCTGTAATCTTTAATTCTGAACGGAACGCTCCTAATTCTGTTCTTAAAATACTCAATTCCGTTGTATTGGAGGACAATTCTGTACTGTCAAGTAAATAATTATATTTTGCAGTCATATCAGCATCTTTAAACAAACGGCTGTTCTGCTGTGCTAACAGCTTAATATCCTTCACCAGCTTATCCTTCTTAGCTGAAAAGCTGACTTCAACAGGTTTTGCATCCATCTGCTTTTGTGCCTGTTGTGCTGCCTGCCGTACCGATGAATTAATACCTTTGCCATCAATTTTTCCTGTTAAATTTACCGTGCCATTTAAAGATGCTAAATCCTGCTTTACCTGGGATTTTGTTTTAGATTTATTAATCGTACCAATCAAAGGAAGTTTAAAATCTCCAAGATTTTTAAGATCCTCTTTGATCTGCTTTTTGGATTCAGATTTCTTCAGCATAGCAATTAGATCAAGTATAAAATTATTTTGTGCCATGTATTACATACTCCTTTAAATATATTTTTGCATTCAAAAAGACAGTCCTAAGACTGCCCTTTTGTGTTTCATTATTCAGTTTTCTCTTTCTACTGCTCTTCTAGTAATTCCCTAAAAAATTCATCAGCTATTTTGCCTTGGTCTAAAATATCCCGCCATTTTTTGTTTTGCGTATTACATTTCGTGTTACAAGTCAAAATTTCAAATGATTCCTTATTCGCAAACCTTAGTCTAATAATTAATTCTGCAATTTCAGATGTACGTGTCACTGTTTCTGAATCTGCTGCTCCCACAACCGCTCCTGTTGTTCCAAAAAGTATAGCCCCTTTAAGTGCTTTATTCTTATTACTTATTGTATGTGTTTGTGTACTGGATGCTATGACCATTTCATAATCTATTAAGTCAGAATAATCAATCTCATATGATTTAAAACCAAATCTAATAACGAGTATTTTTTTCTGTGTGGTGTCAACATATAAGTGGGCATCAACAATTCTAAGTTCCTTATCAGCATCCATACCCTCATATTCATACCAACAATTATAAAGACCATCTTCTTTTTTAAATAGGCCAACTCTCTTTGGCTCTTTTACGACTTCGCATTTAAAATCTTCTTTATTAAAACCTGTATAATCACTGGCACGAATTAAGGCTTCATTTTTGCTTGTTGCATGTCTTTCAAATTCATATAATTTGATCATAGTTTGTCTCCTATACTTAATCATCCAACAGGGAACCTTATCATTTTAATACATTGTACTATAAGCATTACTCATTTTCAAGTACTGTCGAACATATTTTCTTATTCTCTTTTAATCATTCCTTCTATAATTAATTCTCTGCTACACCCTCCACCACCTCACATTTTTGCGTATCTATTGCACTTTCAAACGTATCCATCATCCTTTTATATGCATCTACAAAAAATTCTTTCTTAGAAAGCATATTCTCACAAAATTCTATTTTCTTATCTTCTGATAGGCTATCATAAACCTCATTCATAGTATCCAAGATATCAAACTCCTGTGTTCTTTTGCTTTCTTCAAGTGCTTCTTTATGCAGAGCAATCAATGCACCAAATGTATTAATGTATATTGTTGCACTGTTGATTAGTTCTTTCAAATACTTCTGGTATTCTGTATTATTCTCAAAGAGCAAATACAAATCGGGAAGCTTATAACCAAGAATTATCTTCTGATATTCCGGCTTCAGCTTTTTGATACCATTATAAATGTTATTAAGGGTGATGTTAGTATTACTCGTCTGTTTCCTTTCCGTAGTTAATTCCTCCATATTTCATTATTCTCTTAATCGGAATCCACAAATCCGATTCTTTTCCATATTCAGTTTTTCTACATTATTTAGTTGTCTCAATTTGATTTTTGCAGCCTGGATTATTAGGCTGCTTTGAATTTAAGATTATAAGATTTTCTTTGAATTTCAAAGATTTGCTGAGTTAATGGGTTACTTTACAAATGATTTACTAATACGCTTACTTTGCATAAACTTCATTTAGGAAATTATTGATACGGTTGATGAGTTGGTCTGAAAATTCCACGTTATTATTTATCCATTTATAGTAATAGGTAGGACTAATTTCTATTTTTTTACAAAAAGATGTAACTGTAGCCCCAGTATCGTTCAGAAAAGATTTGACCTTTTCTCTTAACTCCAATTTAAACACCCCTTTCCTCATTTATCTATTTGTTTGTGTAGTTATCAATAAAAAAATATCATACTAACATCCAGTAACAGGTTGTGGATTCCTGTCACTGGATGACCTGCATATGTGGTGTATACAGGATTTTATGTTGTTATTGTGTGCCTTGTGGAAGCACGAAGGGCTGATATAGCTATGACCCCATACCAGCCATACCCACAAAGGGCAATCATATATGGATGAATTTATGTTAACTGCATATGCAGTTATTAACATCGCCTTAAAGAACTATATCTTGCTTTCTTATCCCTCTACTTATATATACTAGCTTATATAAGTAAATGCACCTTTTTCATTGATATTAAATAGAAAAATTCAATAATCATATATTCTTTCTCGTCTCTCTACTTATAGTAAACGACGTTAATTCTTTCCGTTTGACTCTAGGAAAAAGAGCATAAAGTAGCAAGCTTGTCATTGGGCTTCTTAAAAGTTGAAAACCAATTATCAAG
>CAJTAK010000016.1 GCA_910574255.1 Clostridia bacterium | reverse complement strand
AACATAGAAAAAATAAAAATGCAAGAGTTATGAGAAATAAAAAAAGCCTTATTTCAAGGCGTTTAAAAAGGGTTGAATATACGGTTTGCTTCGAAAGAATATGGTGTTAACTGCTAAAGACGGGTATGTCGTTATTATATCACATTCACGACGCATATTCTATGTTTTTCATCGGATTCTAACTCTTTTATATACACCGCATAATATACTAAAATAGAACGTATAATAATCGTAACGGAGCTATTTTTCATGTACGAAGAAAATTTTTGTATTAGACGTATCAAGGAGCTTATGGAAAAGAACAATTTTAATGCATACCGTCTTGCATGTAAGGCCGGTATTTCTCTTTCCACTCTGACCTCCATGTTTGATAAAAATACCGATCCCCGTGTGCAGACCCTTGAAAAGATCTGCTCTGCCTGCGGTGTTTCTGTGTCCCAGTTTTTTGAACGTTCTTCCAAAGATTTGACTACTGAGCAGGAATATCTGCTGGAAACCTATGATCATCTATCCCCTTCCGGGAAAAACCATTTAGTGTCCTACCTGAACTATTTAGCTCAATGTGATGAGAGTTCCCAAGAAAATTAAGTAAAAAGCAATATGTTCCTTGTAATAAAATTTTTCAAAAATCTGCTGTAAAGAATGGTGCTTTTTCTTTTGTTGTGATACAATGGGCGTTAATGAGAAGATAAAAAACATAGGGGGAGAACTCTATGAACCGTCATGCATACCTGATCATGGCCCACCATCAATTTTCCTTTTTAAAAGAACTGCTTCTGGCTTTGGATGATGAACGCAATGATATTTATCTTCATATAGATCAAAAAGCTCAGAACTTTGACTTTACGGGCTTTTCTCATGTTGTTCAAAAGTCATCCCTGTATTTTACCAAACGCCTGAATGTCCACTGGGGCGGCTACAGTCAGACAGCCTGCGAGCTGGTACTCTTAAAAGCTGCCGTTCCCCGTCATTACGCCTACTATCACCTCCTATCCGGTTCCGACTTTCCCTTAAAAACCCAGGACGAGATTCATCAGTTCTTTGAAGAGCATGCCGGGAAAGAATTTCTCTGTTTTGATACGCCAAAATTTCTTCCCCAGATTCGTGAGCGCATTTCCCTTTATCATTTCTTTCGGGAAAGCTCCTGTTCCCTGGCTGAGCCTGCAGATATGCTTCTTACAAAGCTTCAGCGGCTTCTCCATGTAGACCGGCTGAAAGGGCAATCCCTTTCCTTGCAGAAAGGGGCTAACTGGTTCAGCATTACGCATGCATTTGCACAGTATGTCCTAAATCATGAAGACTGGATTAAAAAGCATTTCCGCCATTCTGTCTGTGCAGACGAGCTGCTCCTCCAAACCCTGGCTGTGAACTCTTCTTTTATGGATCAGATTTTTGATCCATTTGGAAGCGGTCTCTCTCTGGGAAATCTTCGTTATATTGACTGGGAACGGGGAAATGAAAACAGTCCCTATACTTTTCAAAAGGAGGATGCAGAATTTCTACGCTCCCTGCCACATCTTTTTGCCCGAAAATTTGACCGGAATATTTTTTCCTGCTAAATTCTTATCGGTAATTCTCAGTGCATTTCACACAGCTCCCATTACGGCTGCAGTGAAAATCATCCACAATATCATCCACACGAGTGCAGGTACTTTTGAGAAAGCGCACCGTATGCACCACCTTCGAGGAGTCTACGGGGCAAATCGTCTCAAACCTTTGGACGTAGGCCCGGTCTTCCTCCATATCCTCCCCCTCCTTACTTTCCTTCCAGCGATATTTCCGGGATGCCTCCCATCCCTGTCTAAAACCTGAAATCTCTTGTTCCATTCTCAATCTCCTTTAAATTCTGCTCCGCCCTTTTCCGAATCTTATCACTGGTTATGCTTTTCAATTCTTCCCGTATCAGGGCCTCCCCCTTCCTTCTGGTGTCCTCCGAAGCATAGTCTATCAGATATTCCTTCAGAGTCATCAGCGCATTGGGCTGGCAGCAGTTCGCAATCTGTCCGGATTTTACCAGCTTCATAAAGCGATCCCCGGTACGCCCCTCCCGGTAACAGGCTGTACAGAAGCTTGGAATCATCCCCTGATTAAGCAGCCAATTCACCACCTGATCCAGGGTTCTTTTATCACTCACGTCAAATTGGGCGGAATTTTCCTCTTCCGTCTCCTCCCTGGCATAGCCGCCCACACTGGTACGGGAACCGCCGCTGATCTGGGACACCCCAAGCTTAAGCACCTTTTCTCTGGTAGCTTTTGATTCCCGGGTGGAAATAATCATTCCCGTGTAGGGAACAGCAATCCGAATCACTGCCACAATCCGCTCAAAAAGCTCATCGGATATGGCATCCTCAAAGGCGGAGGCATCAATGTCATCCGCATTCCGAATCCGCGGAACACTGATGGTATGAGGACCCACCCCGAACACCGCCTCCAAATGCTCCGCATGCATTAACAATCCCGTAAAATCATAGCGGTAATGATTGAGGCCAAAGAGGACGCCTATTCCCACATCATCAATGCCTCCTTCCATGGCCCGGTCCATAGCCTCCGTATGGTACGCATAGTCATGCTTGGGTCCGGCAGGATGAAGCTTCTCATAATTTTCCTTATGATAGGTCTCCTGAAAAAGAATGTATGTCCCGATTCCCGCTTCCTTAAGCTTTCGATAATTTTCCACCGTAGTCGCCGCAATATTTACATTCACCCGGCGGATGGCACCGTTCTTATGCCGTATCCCGTAAATGGTCCGAATAGATTCCAGCACATATTCAATGGGATTATTCACAGGGTCCTCCCCTGTCTCCAAAGCCAGCCTCTTATGCCCCATATCCTGCAGGGCAGTCACCTCCCGGCGAATCTCCTCCTGGGTCAGCTTTTTACGGGCAATATGCTTATTCTTAAAATGATAAGGACAGTAGGTACACCCATTGACACAGTAATTGGACAGATACAGAGGTGCAAACATCACGATCCGGTTTCCGTAAAACTTCTGCTTAATCTCCCTGGCCAGCCGGAATATCCGCTCCAGCAGATCCGGTTCCTCGCACTCTAACAGCACCAGCGCCTCCCGGTGAGACAGTCCCTTGCAGTCCTTTGCCCTGGCAAGCAGAGATTCTATCAATTCCCGGTTGTTTTTATTTTCCCGTGCATATTGAATGGAAGCCAGGATCTCTTCATGATCCATAAATTCTTCCGCCCTTTTGGATGCTGGGTTATACATTGTAAATTCCTTCTTTCTGTCCATTTCTTTATTGCAAACAAATGTTCTGATGTGCTATAATGGAAAGGAGCACATTTTTCCAAATCTGCAATGCGGATAACATACTTTCACACAAGCAAGGAGTCTGTTATGTCCCCTGTCATATTTCATATCGACGTAAATTCCGCTTACCTAAGCTGGAGTGCCCTGGAAAAATTAAAAAATGGAAGCAGCGTGGATCTGCGCACCATTCCCTCCATCATTGGAGGCGATGAGAAAAGCCGCCATGGAATTGTATTGGCCAAATCCATACCTGCCAAAAAATACGGCATTCACACCGCTGAACCTGTGGCGTCCGCCCTTCGAAAATGCCCTGCTTTGGTGATGGAGCCTCCGAATCACGATCTCTATCACCGCTACAGCCATGCCATGATGGAGCTTCTCTTCTCCTTCACCCCAGATTTGGAACAGGTATCCATTGATGAATGCTACCTGGACTTCACGCCCATTGCCCATCTGTATTCCTCCCCGGAGGATGCGGCGGCCCTTATTCGAGACCGGATCTTTGACACCCTGCATTTTACCGTCAATATCGGAATTGCCCATACAAAGGTTCTGGCTAAGATGGCCAGCGATTTTGAAAAGCCCGGAAAAATCCATACCCTTTATCCCGATGAAATTCCTGTAAAAATGTGGCCTCTGCCCGTGTCGGATCTATTTATGGTAGGACGGCGCAGCGCCGAAAAGCTGATTGGCTTCGGCATCCGAACCATCGGTGAACTGGCCCGCACGGATCCTGCCTTTCTCACCACCCACTTTAAAAGCCATGGCCGCCTTATGTGGGAATTTGCCAATGGCATTGATGATTCTCCCGTACTCTCAGAAAAGCAGGAAGCCAAAGGAATCGGCAATTCCACAACTCTTAGAGAGGACATTACTGATCCAGGGGAAGCCGAAAAGGTTCTCCTTGCCCTCTGCGAGAGTGTCTCCGGGCGTTTGCGAAAGGCCGGACAGCTGGCCGGAACCATTACGGTAGAGATAAAATATCATGACTTCACCAAAGCCTCCCATCAGGCCCAGACCTTATCTCCCTGCAATACAACCGGCGAGATCCACCGGCTTGCCTGTTCCCTCTTTGGAGCGCTTTGGGATGGACGGCCCATCCGTCTCCTTGGTGTCCGCAGCTCCCGGCTTGTATCCGAGGAAGAACCCGTTCAGCTCTCCATCTTTGATCTGCCTTTCACTCCTAAGCCGGAGGAAACTGCAGCAGCCGCTCCCTCCCCTGAAAAGCTGAAGCAGCTTGACACCGCTTTGGACTCCATTCGCAGAAAATACGGCAAAGATGCTATAAAAAGAGGGCGTTTTCTGTAGTCACTGATTTCTTCCGTATATCAGGTTCAGCCCCTTGAGCAAAAGCGCATCATCCATATGAATCGTCTCCCTGCAATAAGGAATAATACGCTTTGCCAGCCCTCCCGTAGCCACTACCTGGGGAGATGCCCCCAACTCGTCACGAATCCGGCCAATCATTCCGTCCACACAGCAGG
The DNA here is from genome assembly GCA_910574255.1 of Clostridia bacterium. Lineage (GTDB taxonomy): Bacteria > Bacillota > Clostridia > Lachnospirales > Lachnospiraceae > Laedolimicola. The sequence continues at coordinate 106,776 of CAJTAK010000016.1, read as the reverse complement.
CAGTGCCATAGAGTACACCGCTTTTCATACAGTCAACCGTATTGCTTCCAATAAATTTCTTAGGAGGCTCCAGACTGATCTTGGGAAGCTGAGAGGTTCGATTCGTCAATGAATCCAGAGCCACTCCCACACCCGGCATGATCATTCCTCCAATCACCTGCCTTTTTTCATTCACCACAGTAAAGGCGGTGGCCGTTCCCATATCAATAATTACCAGAGGGCTTCCGTATTCTTCAATACCGGCCGCAGCCCCTACCACCAGGCCCGGCCCCAGCTGCGCCGGATTGTCAATGCGGATATCCAGTCCCGTCTTTACGCCTGGCCCTACCACCAGCATTTCTTTTCCAATAATCTTGGCCGCCGCATTACGAATGGTTCCTGTCACAGGAGGCACTACGGAGGAAATAATTCCGCCTTCCAGTTCCTTTCGTTCCACTCCATAAAGCTCCAATACGTTTTTCACACTGATGGCATATTCCAGCTCTGATTTTTTTGCATCCGTATGCAGATGCTCCACAAAAAGAATCTGCCTTTCCTTAATACAGCCAATTACAATATTGGTATTTCCGATATCAATTGCCAAAATCATACTTTTTGACCTCTCTTATTCCTGTTTCCTGGCTTCGTCTCTTATCTCTGCCAAGTCCTGCTGCCCTTAATCCTCAATCTTTTCTTCCTTATTATAAATATAGCAATACCCTTCTCCTCCCTGTTTTACCGAAGAAAGATCCTCATAAACGGACGTATCCGTGGAAAGCTGTTTTTTCCGCAGCATCCAATTGGAATATTTCTTGATCAGGTCATAGATAACCGCAAAGGTCGGCACGCCGATCACCATTCCCACAAAGCCCATGAGACCTCCGAAAAGCAGGATGGAAAAAAGCACCCAGAAGCTTGACAATCCCGTAGAATCCCCCAGAATCTTCGGTCCAAGAAAGTTTCCGTCAAGCTGCTGCAGCACCAAAATCAAGATCAGAAAATACACACATTTGATGGGACTGACCGTAAGTATAATGAGCGCGCTGGGAATCGCCCCAATAAACGGACCGAAAAAAGGAATAATGTTAGTCACTCCCACAATCACACTGATCAGCATGCTGTAAGGCATGTTAAGCAGATTCATAATCACAAAGCAGAGAATGCCGATAATCAGAGAGTCTAACAGCTTCCCGTCAATAAAGCCGCCGAACACCTGATTAATATAGTGTATCTCATCCAGTATCCCATTGGCAACAGGCACTTTTACAAAGCTGTAAATAAGCTTTTTCCCCTGAGCGGCAAATTTCTTTCGGTTTCCCATCATATAGGCCGCTGCAAAAATACCAATCAAAATATTTTTCACCGCAACGAGAGCGCTGATAAGGCCGGCTGACACGCCGCTGACTATCACCTGCATATTGGGCAGCAGCTTTGTCTCCAGCCAGCTCTGCATATTCTGATAAGCCGTGTTGATAAACTGCTCCGCATAGTTGGCAAGAACCTCATCATCTGCCAGCTTCTGCTGTATCCAGTCGCTCCATTTCATTACATTGCCGGGAAGCACCTGTACAATCCCCCGGACACTGGTAAACACCTGCGGAAGAACCATGGCAAGAAGCAGGTAGACAATAAAGAAACCAAACAAAAGGCTGAGTCCAATTCCCAGAGCCGCCGAAAGCCTGGCCGCCTTTTTCTCCTTTACCTTAAGTCTTCCTGCCAGAAATAAATTCAGGCGAAGCTCTACAAAATTGCACACCGGTGTCAGAAGATAGGCAATTACCGCTCCGTAGATAAAAGGCATGAGAATATTTTCCAGGGTCCGTATTCCCTCTATCATCTGTTGAAACCGAAACAGGGCAAAGAAGAATACAATACACAAAATAATGCCTATTGCTCCTGCCAGACTGATAAACAAATATTTCCGAAATGAATCATCCTTCATATTCCGCTTCCCCCTTATTGTAAACGTCAAAGCCCACCATTGCCTTGGAAATCACGTAATGGCTTCCCCCACGTCCCTTTACATCCTCTATCATCATCACCATCAAAAGGGGCTTGTCCGTGTCCGCCCCGCTGATTCCCGCAAACCAGCCCAGCTCCGTGCCGTTCACGTCCTCTTTGGAATCCTTAATCTCCGCCGTTCCCGTCTTTCCGGCCAATCGGTATTCACTCGGGGCAGCCTCATGGGCTGTCCCCTCCGGATGTTCCACTACCTGATAGAGGGCATCAAGAACGTTCTGTGCCGCTTCCGGCGCAAAGGCATTTTCTTTCCAAAATTTTCCGCTTTCATCCCCTGTCAGATAAGGTTGTATCATATTTCCCTCGTTTACAAAAGCCGAATAAATAACTGCCAGATGAAGAGGATTCACCAAAAGCTTCCCCTGTCCATAGCCGCTGTCCGCAAGTTCTGTCTCCGAGGCAAGCTTTCCCTCACTGCCATAGACAGACGGCTTAAGCTCAAAATCAAATGGGAGCGTTTCGCCGAACCCCGCCTGATCAAGTCCCTTTGTAAAGGCCTCTTCTCCAGCATTCACCGCCGCCTTTGCAAAGTAAATATTGTCCGAATGAACCAAAGCATTTTCCAGATTCTTTACCGCATAATCCGTAAGGGTCGTCACATAATAATCGCCCCAGCCGGAATCCTTCTGCCAGCTTAGTCCCTCGTTTTTCACATCCTCCTTGGAGTCCAGCGTTCCGTTTGTCAGTCCTATGGCCGCCGTAACCGGCTTAAAGACAGACCCCGGCACCCAGGAAGCCAGAAAACGGTTGTAGAGGGGCTGGGTCTCATCACTATTTATCTCCTCCCATGCATTGGAAGTGTAACCCATAACAAAATCATTGGGATCGTAAGCCGGGGCGCTGGCCATGGCCAGCACTGCGCCGCTTTTCGGATTTATGGCAACCGCACAGCCCTCGTCCCCCTCAAGCTCCTGATACAAATGCTGCTGCAGTACAATATCAATGGTCAGCACTACATCCTTTCCGTCCTCCGCAGGCTTTTCCAGCACGACACTTCGCACAGCCCCCTGCTCATCAATAATCTGAATGGAATAGCCGTCCCTTGGACGTAAAATGTCCTCATAAATCCGTTCTGCTCCTGCTTTTCCTATGAGGCTGTTCCTGTTATAGCCCTGACCTTTTCGTTCTTCCAGTTCCTCTGCCGTGATGCTCTGCACATATCCGGTCAGCTGGGCAGCCTTCTCTTTAAATGGGTAATACCGTACTGTCGTATCCGTAATCATCACACCCGGAATCTCCAAAAGCTGTTCCTTCAGCTCATAATTTTCTTTGGAAACCGTGCGCAGAGGTACAAAAGTATCATCCCGAACCCAACTGGCATTCAGCTCCTTTTCTATCCGCTCCACACTTAATTCCAGCAGTTCGGAAAGCCGGGCAAGGTTCTCCTCCCGGTCCGGATTCTCAGCCAGCTTTCCCGGCACCAGGCCCACAGAAGAAGCTGTGCCCTCTCTTGCAAGGGCTGTCTGATTTTGATCATAAATATTCCCTCTCTTGGCAGAGATGGTTTTCACACGCACTCTGTCCCCCTCATAAAGCCCCGGGAAAATATCCTGGCTGTCCCAGCTCATTTTGTAGGCGCCCTCTTCATCCTTTGTAAAAATAGCTACCGTATCAAAGGCCAGCTCTCCTGCCAGGGTATCCATGGTAAGCTTATATTTTACCCTCTGTGTTACGGCCTTTTTATCCTTGTGACCTTCCTCCCGTTCTTCGATATCTACCTGAATATTCATGGCCTCAATTCCTCCATAAATATTCTGATACCGTTCCACATAGGTTTCCTGAGCAATGGATGCCCTTGCCTCCTCTGTCAGATAGGCGTACATTTCCTCGTATTTTTCTTCATTCAGCAAATCAATATATTCCGTAAGCAGCTCCTCAGGCTGGGGCTCCTTCTTCCCGCAGCCTGCCACCATTGTCAGGCTAAGCATAAGGACCGCTGCTGCCAGCAGACGTTTCATATAATCTCTCCTTTGTAGTGTTCGCAAGCCTATGATACTTATAGGTTGTTTTGCACTCAAAATTATTTTAGCATTTTCCTTAATATGATACAAGACCTTCCAAAGATTCCTCTTCGGCTTATCCGCATTATGTGTTACAATTCACACCTATATCAGTATTGAACTATTTCCATTCATTGTTGGTGCGAATTGTAACAGCAACTGCCCATTTAAAGTCGCCTACGGCGAGGGGCAGCCGCTTTGGCTCCGTTACTGTATTGGCTCCCAACCAATCAGCGGGGTGATTGGTTGGGTCTGAACATTATGTGTTACAAGGTCCCCTGATAAATATAGCGGACCGGGGTAATGCTTTCATCCTCCGGACAGAACACGGAAATGCTGCATCCCTCAATCTCCTTCAAAATAGGCTCCGGCGGTTTTGTTATCGTTCCGTCCGGACTGATGTAGCAGATACCCGTTGCATTATAGCCCCAGTTTCTCAGACCATAGTATAAAATCCCGTAAGTATCCTGATTCCAGTCCTTTACCGTATCCTGAAGCGGAATCACCCGCATGCCCTGTAAAAGCGGCTCCAGGTCTTCCACATCATCAAAGGAAGGTTCCTTCTGAAATTCATTGACATAGATCTCAATCTTATCAGATCCGGCGCTATTATAGGAAATAAGATAAGTACCTCCAAAACCTGCCTCACTGTCATATCCCCGCAAAAAGGTATCCAGAGTGAGCACCGTCCCATCTGCGGCAAAATGAAGATTGAAGCTATTTTCCAGATACAGCTTCTCCGGCAGCGGCACCTTTCTGCGAATATCCTCAAAAATTCCATCCAGGCCATCTTCATAAATATTATTGTGCACAAGGGTCACCCGGCGCTCATGCTTCAGGCGATTGATAGCCCAGGACAGTTTACCATTATAGGGCTGTGCGCTTTGGACTACCTGAAATGCCCCTACCCCAGTGATTGCTCCAATCAGAATTGCCATAGGAAGCTTCCAGAAATGTGTGGCAAGAATCCCCCTTTGGGTCAATTTGATGGTTAAATATTCCTTGTTTTCCTCAGAAAAGTCCTCCGTATCCAGCCATACAAAGCGATATCCCTTTAAAAACAAATAGAACTGTTCTTTCTTCTTTTTATACCAGCGAACCTCTTGATAATCAAATTCTGTTCCATCCGGCAGTCTAACCTGATTTTCTGACATCCAAAGCTCTGTCATCACCTGCCGGCTGCTCCTTTTCCCGTAAAGAAAAAGCTCTATCCAATAGAAAATCAAATATGCCGCAAAAAATAAAACGCATAATCCCAGAATCGGCAGATTCCTGCGAATTCCGCCAAAGCGACAAAGGCGAGCCAATCGATACCAGGCCGCACCATAGACTGCCGCAAACCAGGGACTGAACAGCCGCCGGGCAAACAATAAGCCTCCAAGCCTTCTTTTCCATTGTTTCATTTTCCATCTCTCCTACTATTAGTTCCTATGCACCTCTCATAGTCTATACTTGAAGTTCCTGTGCAAAGCAGCCTTCCGGCACCGGAAAAATTACTGCTGTTTATCTGCGGTACACATAGCCGTCTAAGATCCAACTCTCCCCCAAATCCTCCGAATGGTATTTTACCTTCATACCGCCCAGCTCCGAATATTCCTCCATGGTAATATAAAGACGCAGTTCTTCTTCATCTCCTTCCGGCGGATAAGCCATGCAGTAGCCCATGGCGCCTATCAGGGTTTTCCACTCGTCCCCCCTTTTCAGACGCTCCAAAGCGTAGTCCTCCGCCATTTCAAGCGGAATATCCGAAAGTTCCTGCCACTCCCAGGTTTCGCCTCCGTCTGCCGTGCGATAAAGCTCCGGATCCTGAGAGCTTCGTATGGTTAAAAATCCAACCTCCGGGGTAATAAACCCGGCCCCTGTAGTCAGGGAATGGCTCTGATTTATTCCTGGTCCGGCAATGCCCGCTTCTTCCCAGGTTTTTCCCCCATCGCAGGTCCGAAAGAGAATGCTGCACTCCTGCCACATGGTTCGATCGCAGGTCAGAACAAGGAATCCATGCTGTGTGTCCGGAAAAGACAGAAAAAGACGCCGGACACTGGGATAAGCGTAGGTAAGAACACTTGTGTTCCAAGTCACTCCCTGATCAAAGGAGCAAGTCACCGTAACCGGAACCTCTGGTGAGCCGCCATAGGCAAATGCAGTCACTTCCTCCGATACTACATAGCTCTTCTCCTGCACGCCGGTTAAAATTCCTTCCATGCCGTCTCCCCGGGCTGTAAGCTTATCCAAAGAAATGGGAACCTCAATCCAGTTCTTCCCATCATCCCAGGTAACCTCTGTCACACCATCCCAGGTTCTTGCCCTGCACTTTGGCCGCTGCCAAAAGTCTATTTCGGCAAATTCCTCATATTTGGGGGACAATTCCTTTCCCCTGCATGCCTCTTGAAGCTCCTTAAGCTCCGCCACGCCTGCAAGCTCATAGAGATTCTCTTTTACCTTCCGAATATGTAATGCCCATTCAAAATATAGATATTCGTACCCATCTTCATAACCGGACTGAGCCCCTGGCAGCCTTCTCAAAGTCTTTGCCCTTTCCTCGTCTGACACCAGCTCACGGAATCGAAGCCCGTAAACGAATTCCTCCTCATCTCCGAGAATCAGAGTGCTGTCCCTTATCTCTACCCCTATACCGCCTGTCATATACTCCAAAAGCTCCGGTTCCCGACGGCTTCCCAGCTCCTGATCCTCATAGTACATCACATAACGGTTGAGGAAATCCGGCACCGCCCTCCAATACGCATAGGGATTGTCAATCTGCCATGGTCCCTGTGCCTGCTTTTCTATGACAGGAACATCCTTTGGCCCGTCAAGGGCTGCTGTCTCGTATTCCTCACCCAAGCCTTCCCCTGTCTCTACGGCCGCCATAGCTTCCACAGCCTTTGCCGTGAAGCTTTCCGGCAGCTCATACCCTTCGTAAATATTAACTAAGGGCTCCGGTTCCTGCTGCCTTCGAATCTCTCTGGCCGTATGAAATCCAAGAGTCAGTACAAGAGCAAAGGTCTCAGCTGCCAGAAGGAGGCTAATAAGGGCTCCCAGATAGGCAGGATGCTCCGCCTCATCCATTACCACAGAGAGCCTTGCCCGCATAACGGCACGGCTGTTATAGAAATAAGCCGAGTAAGGAAGCTCCCTGCTGCGCCGCCGTTTTAAGCTGTCTATGAGAAGCTGGCCATATGCACTCCGGTCCGCCTCTCCTTTTCCTCTGACTACCTTCTGATCGCAGGCAATCTCCACGTCCCGAAAAGCCGCCCCTTTCAACAGGTATAAAAGAGGCTGAAACCACACCATACAGATTCCCGCAGTAAAAAACAGCTTATACCACACATCATGGTTCTTCACATGAATGTATTCATGGAGAAGAATCATCCGAAGAGATGCCGAATCGTATTCTTCCTCCGGAATCAAAAGCACCCGGCTTTTAAAGCCTATCACCATTGGCGTTTCCACCTCACTGCTCCGATACAGGGGCAGCTCCCTTGTACAGCCGGCTTCCTCTGCTGCCTGGAGATTGATTCCCCTTATCCATGATTCCTTTATGGGATGCATACCCCGCAGCGCTTTTCTGCGAAAGCTTTGATAGGAATAAAGCTGCCAAAGCGTAAATAACAGAGTCCCGGCAAACCATAATGGATAAATTTTCATAAAAAATACTCTGGGATGTCTATAGCCGAGAGTCCGCTGCAGGAAAGCCCAAAGCCTTCCTACTCCCCAGAAATGGACCAGCAGAAGATGTACTGTCAGCACTGCCCACAGTACTTTTCGATATTTTGCCTGAAACATATTCAGCGTCCTCCCTTCTTCTGATCCAAAAACTCCTGAAGCTCCTCCAGATCCCGATCCGACAGCCCTTCTCCATCACTTAGAGCTGTCATAAAATTCTTTATCGATCCCTGATAAAGCCGTTTCCAGATGCTTTTGCTCTCTGTTCTCAGATATTCTTCTCTGGATACCAGCGGCTCATAAATATTGTTTCTGCCCGTTTTTTGCACCTTAACAAAGCCCTTCTCCTGAAGCCTTGCCAGAAAGGACAGTACCGTGGTGGAAGAGAGCCTCCGCTCCGGCGGAAGCCTGTCTTCTATCTCCGTGCGTGTTATGGGTGCCTTAGCATCCCAAATAATCATCATCAGTTCCAATTCCGAATCCGGCAGTCTTTTCATCCCATTTCTCCTATTTTAAGTTCCGTAATATTGTTGTTTTAAGTTCCGCAGTATTCCGTCTTCTATCCTTCATCTAAACAAATCTTCGGCAAATGCAGAAGTTATTCTTTTATTCTACATTTGCCGAAAATGTTTGTCAACCTTATATACTTCTTATTGATAACCGCATATCTTCCTGAATACAAAATATGTACCTGACAGTAGCATTTTTGTGACAACACAGAATTTTGGGGGTATAATAAGAGCAATGAACAAGGTATTTTGCAAAAACTTACAGAAGGGCAGGTATTCTTTCATGAAATACATCGATCTTCACGTTCACTCCACATTTTCCGACGGCACCCTGACTCCCGCCGAGCTCGCTGCCTGTGCCGCAGGAAAAGGGCTTGCCGCTTTTGCCCTGACGGATCACGATACTATGGAGGGAATCTCAGAGGCCATGACAGCTGCAGAAAAATATGATGTCGAGCTGATTCCCGGAATCGAATTTTCCGCAGCATACCATGCCAGGGATATTCATATTCTGGGACTGGGCCTTAATCCGGAGCAGGAAGACTTCTCCCGATTATTAAGAAGCTTTCAGAAAAGCCGGGAAGCACGAAATGAAGAAATGGCAGATCGGCTGCGCCGCATGGAAGGCTTTGATATTACACTCCCTAAGCTTCAGGAGACCTATAAAAGCTCTGTCCTTACCCGTGCCCATTTCGGGCGCTGGCTCTTTGAACAGCATTATGTAACCTCCATATCCGAAGCCTTTGCCCGTTATATCGGTGAAGGCTGCCCCTGCTTTGTTCCCAAAAAGCTTTCCTCCCTCGATCAGTCCATCCACGGAATCTTGGACGCAGGAGGCATCCCGGTTCTGGCTCATCCCCTGCTGTATCATATGCCGGATCCGGAGCTCAGAGCACTTATTCGGGAGCTTAAGGGATCAGGCCTGAAAGGAATCGAAGCCATTCACTCCTCCAATTCCGGAAATGACGAGCGAAATCTGCGCCTATTGGCACAAGAGATGGGCCTTTCCATCTCCGGCGGTTCTGATTTTCACGGAAAAAATAAGCCGCTGATCCAGATGGGCAGCGGCAAAGGGAATCTTCAAGTTCCTTATGACATATGGGAGAATCTGAAAAACAAAGGGGCGGAATCATTGTAAGCCCACATGGGCCCCATCCCGGACAGGCAGTTTACTCACCAAAACATGATAGGATATGGTGACGCAGACCGCACTGAACAGCCATGCGGTGGGCTCAGCAAAAAACAAGCCAAACTCGCCCATAATGCTCGGAAGGAATACCGCAACCGATATACGTCCCACACACTCCAAAATGCCTGCAATCATTGGAATGACTGTATTTCCCATTCCCTGCAGAGCAGACCGGTATACATGCAGAGCATAAAGGATAATCAGCGTTACACTCATAATAGTAAGATACTGATAGGACATCTCAAGCACCATGGATGCATCGGCGTCTGCGGATGAGATAAACATCATCAGCAAATATTTGCCCCACAGCAGCATTCCAATCGTAATGGATATTGCAAATACTATGGAAAGCTTCATCGCACTCTTTATTCCTCTTTGGATCCTTTCCAGATTACGGGCTCCCCAATTCTGCCCTATATAGGTTGCTGTTGCAAAACCGATAGAAATAGCCGAGCTTTCCAACAAACCATACAATTTATTCGTTGCCGTAAAAGCCGCAACAAACAGAGACCCAAAACCATTGATCACAGATTGAAGAAAGATGCCTCCGGCGACAATGGCAACATGAGAAAGAGCCAAAGGCATTCCAAGCTTCAGCAGTCTCTTTATCACAGTTCCATCCGCTCTCCAGTCCTCCCGTTCCATATTCACTGCCGGAATTTTCCCAATCATCCGCAGACAGTAAAGGAAAGCAATCAACTGAGCAATAATCGTAGCTGCCGCAGCTCCTACAATTCCCCAATGAAATCCCATAACCAGAAGCAGATCCAGACCGATATTCACAGCCGCCGCAATTATCATACCAATCAAGGGCGTTTCTCCATCACCGAAAGCACGCAATATGGCCGAGACCATATTATACGCCATTACAATCAGGGTGCCTGCATACATCACTGTCACATAGGAATGGGCACCGTCAAAAATGTCTTCCGGCGTTTTCAGCAAATGAAGCATAAGCTTTGCCAAAAAGGGAAAAATCACAGAAATCAGCGTACCGATTACCACACATAAAATTGCAGACATGGCAATGGATTTTCGAATGCTTTTCTCATTTCCCTCTCCGATATTCTGCGTAATTAAGACTGCAAAGCCCTGTGTCAAAAACTGCACCGGCCAGAGCACCAGCCAATAAATCCAGTCTGTTGCTCCAAGGGATGCCAGGGCATTAAGCCCTACTCCCTGTCCTACAATTACTGTATCCGTAATCATATATAACTGCTGGCCCAGGTTTCCCAAAATAAGCGGCAGCGCAAATGAAAAAATCAGCTTTGTGGGATTTCCCTGTGTCATGTCCTTTACTCTGCTGCCCTTCTTCTTGTGACCGGCCATACGCTTTCCAATACCCAGAAACCGCATTTTTATATTCCTCTCCTTCCTTGACATATGTAAATTGAACAAATATAATAATAATGTCAAAAAATAAATTTGTATATAACTATAGTCCAAAATATTATAATTATAATTTCAACTCAGGGGAGATTTCATGCAGACAGGCCCAGTTAAGACAGATGAACATTTAAGGGAGATTATTGATTACAAAGACGCTTCCTTCCCTTTGGATATCTGGAAGGATGTATACGGCAGCTTTACGGATCACACCTTGAACTGCCACTGGCACAATGCTTTTGAATTTGGAATACTCACGGAAGGGAATCTGGATTTTTATACAGGCGAAACCTGCCTGAAGCTTACGAAGGGAGACTGTATCTTTGTCAATTCCAACGTCCTTCATATGGCAAAGCAGACCAGCCTTCGGGAAAATGCCGTTATGATCGGCGTAGGCTTTCCCTCCACCCTTTTTCCCGGCGGAAATGCATTTCATAAATATTTCCAATCTGTTATTCGGATGCCTATTGAAGGTTTTCGCATAGAAACCGCCAATTCTTACTATCCTAAAATATCTCAAACAATTAAAGATATCTGTGGGCTTCAGGAAACGGATTATGATTTTGAACTTCGCTGCTTCAGTCTGGTCAGTCAGCTTTGGCTTTATACGCTGGATTATATATCCGAAGAAACTCACTCCTTTGTCATAAAAGCTGCTGCCCATCACCATAGCGATACGGTTAAGAAAATGATTGCCTACATACAGGAGCACTTTTCTGAGAATATCACCATCCGGGATCTTACGAATTACACCCATGTGAGCCGAAGCGAATGCTTCCGCTCTTTTCACCGATATACCGGTAAGAAGCCTATGGAATATATCAATGAGTATCGTTTAATCCAGGCTGCCAATTTATTAAAGGAAACGAATCTATCCATCTCTGAAATCGGCAATTCCTGCGGGTTTTGCAGCTCCAGTTATTTTGGAAAGCTGTTTAAAGAAAAATATGGCGTTACGCCTCTTGGGTATAGAAACGGCTGATGTCTTATTTTCCGACACCCCCTAATAAACAGGGCTTTTTTCTATCGAGGATTCCCCATAAAGAACAGTGCCATCGTACCAGGGCCGGAATGGGCGCCGATGGTAGGTCCCACATAATTGATGATAAAGGTCTCCACTCCAAAACGCTCCCGCACCAGCTTTTCCACATACCGGGCATCCTCCAGACAATCCCCATGGCTGATGAATACCTCTGGATTCTCAAAACCCTGAATCTGCTCGCCCATCCGATCCACCAGAGATGTCAGGGATTTCTTTCTTCCCCGAACCTTTCCGATGGCAATGAGATGCCCCTCATTATCTACATGGAGAATGGGTTTGATATTAATCATGGTGCCCAAAATTGCCGTGGCCTTAGATACCCGGCCGCCCCGGTGGAGATGGAACAGATCATCCACGGTAAAGTTATGGCAAACCTCCAGCTTATGCTTTTCCACCCAATCCGCCACCTCTTCCAAAGATTTTCCTGCTTCTTTCAGTTTAACTGCTTTGTGTACCAGAAGCCCCTCGCCCAAGGAAGCGCTTAGGGAATCCAGAACAACCAGCTTACGATTCGGGAACTTTCCCTCCTCTTTCAGCTCCTTTGCCGCAATTCCTGCACTGTTACAGGTTCCGCTAAGTCCTGAAGAAAAGGCAATATAAAGTACATCCTTTCCCTGATTAAGGCAAGCTGTAAATGCCTCCTTTGCCTGTTCCGGGTTCACCTGAGAAGTGGTAGGCATAGAACCGTTCCGCATTCGGTTGTAGAACTCCGCTTCCTCTAACGGATGATTTCTGTCATAGGTCTCTCCATCCAAAATGTAGCTTAGAGACAGAATCTCCAATTCATGCTCCCGAATGTAATTCTCCGGCAGATCTGCCATATTGTCCGTCATAATTATATAATTGTTCATCCTATGCCTCCTATTGTAAATTCCGCAGCTTCCCTAATAGTTCCCCAATATCTTCATATTCAATGCCTCTTCCTTAATCCCCCTGAGAGCATTCTTTACGGCACTGTCATTTAGATTTCCTTCAAAGTCCACAAAGAAATGATACTCCCAATTTTTCTCTGCTATGGGCCTTGACTCAATCCGGCACATATTCAGGTTATTGAAAATAAAATGAGACAGCACATTGTAAAGGCAGCCGCTCTCATGGCTTACCTCAAAGCAGATGCTCACCTTTCCCGCATCCTTCCGGAATATCCTCTGATTGGTTACAATAAGGAAACGAGTGGAATTTTGCCCGCTGAAGTTGATCTGCTCCTTCAAAACCTTCAGTCCATGCTGTTTGCCTGCCAAAGTGCTTGCAATAGCCGCCTGGGTCTTGTCTTTGTCCTCCGCCACCTTCTGGGCGGCTACCGCCGTATTGAGAAGACTGATTTGCTGCCACTGACGATTTTCATCCAGATATTTGGCGCACTGCATCAAGCCTTGGGGATGAGAATAGACGGTGCGTATATCGGAAAGTTCTGCATCCGGTGTTCCAAGAAGAGCATGGCTAATGGTCATCACCTGTTCCCCTACAATATAATTGTCAAATTCCTGAAGGAGATCGTAGTTATCATTTACAATCCCGGCCGAAGAATTCTCAATGGGAAGCACCCCATAGTCTGCCATACCCTCCGCAATCGCTTCCATTGCGTCTCTCCAGCGTTCCACATGAAAATGATTCACATCCTCCCCGAAGAACTCAAACATCGCCTGCTGGGCATAGGCTCCCTCTACTCCCTGATAAACCACCCGGACACTCTTCTTTTCCAGCTCGTCCACCATGACAAAAGGAAGACGCCCGATGGCCTGCTGCTCCATACGCTGATACTGGAGCTTCCGGCTCATGGCCATAATCTGGTGATACAATTCCTCCACCCCATGGCTGTTAAACTCATTATGGGTCATGGCCTGTACTGCCTGAATCTTAAGCTTCTCCCGCTCCTTGTCCAAAATCTTCTTTCCCACGGCTACCTTATACTCTGCCACCTCTTCCGAGACGTCCATGCGCTGCTCAAAGAGCTTCACCATCTGCTGGTCAATCTCATCAATCTCTTTTCTCAGTTCCGCCAGATCTCTCATGTCTCTTTTCCTTTCCGCACTTCCTCTATAAGGTCCCCAAGGTAAGACAGGGAACCAAATGCCAGAATCATGCCATCCTTATCCGCATAGCCCTTTGCCAGTTGTACCGCTTCCCGAATGCTTTGGGCGGCTTCCACCTCTGAGTTATACTGCTTCACTGTCTCTGCCAGCTTTTTTGCCGGCAGGGCTCTTGGATTATTCGGTGTCATGACCGTCACAATCCGCTCCGCCTCCGGCACCAGGCGGCTCATGATATAATCATACTCCTTGTCCGCCAAAACCCCGATAATAAAAACCTTTCGTTTATGGGGAACATAGAGCTTCAATGTCTCCAAAAGCCGATCCGACGCATCCCGGTTATGTGCTCCGTCCACGATGAAGAGCGGATCTTCATCCACGATGGTAAAGCGGCCAATCCAACGGGTCTTTTCCAGACCTTGTCTTATGGCTTCCTCGGAAACCGGATAGCCCAGATCTCTTAACTCATAGATGACCTCTGCTGCTGTTGCCGCATTTTCAAGCTGGCAGCTTCCCAGGATTCCCGGCCTTAGCTTCTTCCAGCCTTTGTAGGTAAAGCTCTGTTCCTCAAAGCTCACTTGTCTGTCGGTGATTTCCTCTTCCCGTATCTCATGGTAGGAAGCTCTCTGCTGTCTGCAGGTCGCCTCTAAGACCTTACGCACCTCCGGCTTCTGGGCCGTACTCACCACCATGGTATTCGGCTTGATAATGCCTGCCTTGATTTTTGCAATTTCCTCCAGGGTATTCCCCAGGAATCCCATGTGGTCCATGCTGATAGAGGCAAATGCCGAAATCAGGGTGGTTTTTACCACGTTTGTAGCGTCGGTCAAACCGCCCATACCGGTTTCCAGCACTACGATGTCACAGTTCATTTCCTGAAAATACAGAAATGCCATGGCTGTCTCCACCTCAAAGGCCGTAGGATGAGCCAGGCCCTCGGCCAGCATCTCCTGCCCCTTTTCATAGATCCGCTGTGCCAGCCTGGCAACCGCCTCCTCAGAAATATATTCTTCATTTACCTGAATCCGCTCCCGATATTCAAAAATCGTAGGAGAAATATACCTTCCTACCCGATAGCCTGCTTCCTTTAATATGGTAGATACATAGGCCAGTATGGAGCCCTTGCCGTTGGTTCCGGCAATATGTACAAACTTCAAATCATCCTGAGGGTTCCCCAGCCGTTTAAGCAGCTCGGTTATTGTGTCTAAACCTAAGATATAGCCGTACTTTGATGTATCGTCAATGAAGGCTCTTGCTTCTTTGTATGTCATTTTTTGTTCCGCCTTTATTCCTTTATCGCATTTCCAGTATATTACACCCTCCGCTTTATTTCAATAGAATTTCTTCCCGGCTTTTGGCGCATACTATCCACATGAAAAATAAATTTATCCTCTGCGGACTTATCGGCTGGTGCCTGGAAATCTTCTGGACAGGCCTCAAATCCTTTCAACGGCGGCAGATGAAGCTCATAGGCCATTCCTCTATCTGGATGTTCCCCATCTACGGAATGGCTGCTTTTCTGGCTCCTGTCTCCCGTTGGATTCAAAAAAAAGGGACGCTGTTTCGGGGGAGCGTCTATGCCTGCGCCATTTTCCTTGGGGAATTCATCACCGGAAGTCTGCTGAAAAAACGTGATATGTGCCCTTGGGATTACAGCAAGGCACGCTGGAACATTGACGGTGTGATCCGTCTGGATTATGCTCCGGTGTGGTTTTTCACCGGACTGCTTTATGAAAAAATCTTCCGGCGGCTGTGAAATGCCCGCAGGAGCTGCCGCAAAATAACGACAGCTCCTGCCAATCTCATTCTTTTCCTTTTTGTGTTGCCGGAACAAGACGAAATCTACCTATGAGTCAAATACCCCGCAGCAAGCTGACGGGGCATCAAGCTTGCAGCACAACAGAGCTGCGGGGTATTTGACCCCTGCGACAGTCGCCAAATGGACGTGCAAGCACGTCCGCTTGGCTCGTTGCCCACAGGAATAATTTCCTTTGCTCAAATTCATCCGGCTTACTTAATTTTTCCGCAGTCCCTTTGGATAGTGGTTTTTTACCATTCCGCCTGCCTGCTTCCCCCAGCCCAGAGAATATCCGTCCACCAGCATAAGCTGCCAGCCCTTCTCTCCGGATTTCTCAAAAACCGCCCCTTTCAGATACTCCTGCGCTTCCTGTACATTCAATAAACAGCAATGAACTGCTTCCTGATGCTTCAATGCCAAAGCCAGTGCATGAGCCGGCTCGAATCGGTTCTTTTTCACTGTTCCCAAGTGAAGTCCGGCTCGCAGCACCTTTAAACCCTTTAATGGGAATGCCTGAGGCAAAAGATATAGCTGTTCGCCAAACAACGCCGGAATTTCCTCAAATTCACAGTCCAAAGAATCCTTCTCAAATTCTTTGTAAAGCTTCCATATATTACGTTCAACTGTCTGCATCTTCCAGGAAAATTCTCTGGAAGGTGCCTCTCCATTCTTTTTAAGAATTGCTATAAAATGCCCTTCTCCTTCCAGGCAATGGGGCCAAAGGCGGAAAGTATCTTTTGTCTCTGGCCGGGCGTCAATCCACTCTGGTCTTCCTTTTGAAAAGCTGTCACAGGCTAATACCTTTTTCACCGAAAATTCCGGACAATCATCCAGAAAAGTACTGATGCTCCCCTCATTTTCCTCTGGTGAAAAAGTACAGGTAGAATATACCAACATACCGCCTGGCCGCAGCATACCCGCTGCTGCCTGAAGAATCTCTCTCTGGCGTTCAGCACATATAGACACATTTTCCAGACTCCACTGCAAAGCCGCCTGCTGCTCCTTCCGAAACATTCCCTCGCCGGAGCAGGGGGCGTCCACAACAATCCGATCAAAGAACCCAGGAAAGCGCTCTGCCAAACGCTCTGGCTTCTCATTGGTAACTATGCAGTTCCGAATTCCCATGCGTTCCACATTGGAAGAAAGAATCTTAGCCCGTGCAGGATGAATCTCATTGGATACAAGAAGCCCTTCCCCTTTCATAGACGCTGCCAAATGAGTTGTCTTGCCGCCTGGCGCAGCACAGAGATCCAGCACTCGTTCTCCCGGCCTGGCATTGGCAAGAGCTCCCACTGCCATGGCACTTGGCTCCTGGATATAGTAGAGACCTGCCTCGTGATAGGGATGCTTCCCGGGCCTGGCATCTTTCCCATAATAAAAACCAGTGTCTGCCCATGGAACCGGACGCAGGTCAAAGGGGCTAAGCGCTACAAATTCTTCTCGGGTTATCTTCAGAGGATTTACTCTGAGAGCCAAAGCCTGTTCCCGATCCCAACTCTCTAAAAACGCCTCACATTCTTCTCCCAAAAATTGTTCCATCCGCACCTTAAATTCTTGTGGCAGAGTCATGATCCCTTTTCCTTTCAGTATTTTTCCAAAACTCTATTTTTCTTCACACACCTGGAAAATATAAAACTTCAGATAATACGATTCATCTGCCGCCCACAAAATGGGATGATCCGGTGCCTGGGTGCGGTATTCTACCTGCCGCAGGCGCTTATGAACACTTTTTGCCGCCTGATGAATTGTCTGGGTAAACAGCTCATAAGTCATAAAATGCGAACAAGAACAGGTAACCAGAAATCCGCCGTCCTTCACCAGCTTCATACCACGCATATTAATCTCCCGATAGCCTTTGATCGCATTTTTTAGAGAACTGCGGGACTTGGTAAATGCCGGCGGGTCTAAAATTACCACATCATAACACTCTCCTTTGGCTTCCAGTTTTGGAAGCAGATCAAAAACATCGGCACAAAGAAATTGTATCCTATCTTCCAGATGGTTCAATGCCGCATTCTTACGAGCCTGTTCCACGCCCAGTTCCGAAGCATCCACACCCAAAACCTCTTTGGCTCCGGCTATTCCTGCGTTCAGCGCAAAGGAACCTGTATGGGTAAAGCAGTCCAATACTCTTGCTTCTTTACAGAGTTTCTGCACAGCCAGCCGATTGTATTTCTGATCCAGAAAAAAACCTGTCTTTTGTCCATCCCGCACATCCACCAGATAACGAACGCCATTTTCCTGAATTTCCACATTGGTGTCAAAAGCTTCCCCAAGAAAGCCCTTGTACCGCTCCATACCCTCTTTTTCTCGCTCCTTAGCATCACTCCGCTCATAAATGCCCCGAATAAAAATTCCGTCTTCTTCCAAAATCTCTTTCAGAAGCCGTACCAAACTCTCTTTCATTCGTTCAATTCCAAGCGCTAAGGACTGAATTACCAACACATCAGAAAACTTGTCCGCCACAAACCCCGGCAGAAAATCTGCTTCTCCAAAAACAAGACGACAGCTGCTTGTATCCACGGTATGCTTCCGATAGTCCCAGGCATTCTGAAGACGCATCTGTAGAAATGCTTCATCTATTTCCTGATCTTTTCTTCGGGTCATCATACGAACTCTGATTTTGGAGTGGGTATTAATAAAACCTCGTCCCAGACAATACCCGTCAAAATCATGAACCAGTACCAAATCTCCATCTGTAAAGCTTCCCATAACAGAAGCAATCTCATTATCATATATCCACAGGCCGCCTGCTTTAAAAGCTCGGCCCTCACCCTTCTTCAGGGTTACTGCTGCATGCACCATGAGTTAATCCTCCACACCATTTCTGGCACAGATATCTTTTACACAGCATTTATCACAGTAGGGCTTGGTTCTGGCTGTGCACACATCTCGTCCGTGATATACCAGACGATGACAGAAGTCGCTCCCTTCTTCTGGAGGTATCAGTTTCCAAAGAGCCATTTCTACCTTTTTAGGATCCTTGCAGTTGTCTATAAGGCCCATGCGGTTTGTCAAACGAATGCAATGGGTATCTGTGACAATGGCCGGCTTTCCAAACACATCACCCATAATGAGGTTTGCGCTTTTCCGCCCCACACCAGGCAGTTTTAGAAGCTCTTCAAAGGTATTTGGTATATTTCCTCCATACTGTTCCATCAGAATCTTCATGCAGGCACTGATATCTTTTGCCTTGCTATGGCCCAGACCACAAGGTTTTACAATAGCTTCAATATCCTCCGCCGGCGCTTCTGCCAAAGCTTTTACATCCGGATATTTTTTATAGAGATCCTTTACTACCACATTTACCCGGGCATCTGTACATTGGGCGGCCAGGCGCACACTCACCAACAGCTTCCATGCCTGATTATAATCCAGGGTACAGCCGGCATCCGGATATTCCTTTTTCAGCCTGTCAATCAGCTCTAATGCCAGTTCTTTTTTTGTCATAATCATTTCCTTCCTCTGATACTTTTGCAATTGTTTTCATTATATAATGTTGCTGATGCACTTTCCAGTATTTTTTACAGAATGCTGTTTCAATTTCTCTTCAAATCCTCAATCAGACTTAGCTTCTTTGCAGCAGATACGGTAAAGGCAGGCAATATATCTCCTTCCTCACTATACTTTTTTTGCTTTTTATGATAAATTTAACTGAGAAACATCCGCATCTTCTGAAATTATAAGGATCCTGCGGAACAAGTAGTCCGTACTACTAGAATAAACTCTGGAACAGGAGGCACCCAAGTTTGAAAAACAAAACTACTCGATTTTTAACCATCAGCCTGATTTCTGTGTCCATTCTCTGCGTTTTCGTCTTCACCTCCCTGGCCGCCCGGATGAATGGGCGAGGTGCCAAGACCATCCAGGAAATCGGCGAAATCTACATGGCCGGCATGGGCAAGCAGGTGGACACACACTTCAAAACCATCATCGAGCTTCGTCTCTCCCAGGTAGGAGCACTGGTAGATTCCGTTCCTCCGGCAAGCTCTGAGGTAGACACCTCTGCGCTGGTATCCTTGACCTACAACGCAAGAGCCAGGGGCTTTGACTATCTGGCTTTCTATACCAATGACGGCCTCTTCGACATGATCTACGGCTCCCAGGTGACGCTGACTGACCCGGAGGCATTTCATAAGTCCTTAAGCAATGGAGCGAGCAAGGTAGCTGTAGGAACCGACATCCAGGGAAATGATATCATACTTATGGGAATTCCTGCTGCCTACAGCCTGGATAACGGAACAAGCTGTCTGGCACTGGTGGCCGGTCTCCCCAGCAGTTACATAGGGGAAACCCTGGCCCTTAACATGGACGATCCCATGATCAACTACTCTGTCATCCGCTGGGACGGCAGCTTCATCATTCATGGAAATGGTGTGGAAGGAGAAAATTATTTTGACCGTATTCGGGAGCTCTATGACAATACCCCTGAAAAAAATGTTCAGCAATACCTGAATGAGATCCAGGCTGCCATGGAGCTCAATCAGAAATACGCTGCCACCATCTCCATTGAGGGAGAACGACGAAACCTCTACTGCACCAAACTGCCCGATTCCGAATGGTATCTGCTTCTGTCTATGCCCTACGGCGCACTGGACGAATCCATCGACAAGCTTGGATATCAGTGGAACATATCCGCTCTTGGAAGTTGTCTTCTGGTCCTCGGCGCCCTGCTGCTCGTATTTGTAGGATATTTCCGGCTGACAAAAAAGCAGCTTTATGCTCTGGATGCTGCCCGCAGAACCGCTGAACAGGCCAACAAAGCCAAAAGCGAATTTCTATCCAATATGAGCCATGATATCCGCACCCCCATGAACGGCATTGTGGGAATGACGGCCATTGCCTCTGCCAACATTGAAAATACCCAGCAGGTACAGCATTGCCTAAAGCAGATCACCGCTTCCAGCCGCCACCTCCTGGGGCTTATCAATGATGTTCTGGATATGTCCAAGATCGAGAGCGGCAAAATGACATTGAATATTGAACAGATCTCCCTAAAAGACATTATGCAGGGCATTGTAAATATCATGCAGCCCCAGATCCGGGAAAAACGACAGTATTTCAATGTCTATATACAGGATATTTCCGTAGAAAATGTATGCAGCGACAGCCTCAGGCTTAACCAGATCCTTCTGAATCTTCTGGGCAATGCCGTCAAGTTCACTCCTGAGGGCGGAAGCATTCAAGTAGTGCTCTATGAGGAACCTTCCCCTCTGGGCAGCCACTACATCCGCACTCATCTGCGTGTAAAAGACAACGGAATCGGCATGACAAAGGAATTTCAGAGCAAAATCTTTGAATCCTTCATCCGCGAGGACAATGCCCGGGTTCAGAAAACTGAGGGCGCCGGCCTTGGCATGTCCATTACCAAATATATTGTGGACGCTATGGGCGGTACCATTGCGGTAGACAGTGCTCCCGGAAAGGGTACGGAATTCCACATTACTCTGGATATGGAAAAGGCCATTGACCAGGACGGAGACATGATTCTTCCCAACTGGAACCTTCTTATTATAGACGATGATGAGATGGTCTGCGAAAGCGCCGTAACCTCCCTGAAATCTCTGGGCGTTTGGGCGGACTGGGCAGCCGACGGGGACACGGCCCTGCAAATGGTGGAAAAACGCCAGGCTCAGAATCAGAATTACCATATCATTCTTCTAGACCGGACACTGCTTCAGACAGACAGTCTAAACACAGCCCGCCGGCTTCGGGAACATTGCGGCAATGAGGTGCCTATCCTTCTCATATCCGCCGGGGATCGAAGCGATCTGACCTTCGATGCTGTTGAAGCAGGAATCAGCGGTTTTATTGCCAAGCCCTTGTTCCGCTCTACCCTGTTTTTCGCCCTTCGCCAGTTTGCTGAGGGGGAAACACACAGAGAGGCAGATGAGGCACCTGCTTCTGTAGACTTTACCGGAAAGCGTATTCTTCTGGCGGAAGATAACGATCTGAACTGGGAGATAGCCAACGAGCTTCTCTCGGATCTGGGGCTTACCCTGGACTGGGCAGAAAATGGGAAGCTTTGCCTGGAGAAATTCGAGCGCTCAGATGTCGGCTGGTATGATGCCATCTTGATGGATCTGCGGATGCCTATAATGACAGGCTTTGAAGCTACGGAGGCTATTCGCGCCCTTGACAGACCGGATGCAGGCACCATTCCTATTCTGGCTATGAGTGCTGATGTATTTGCCGACGATATCAAACACTGCCTTGACAGCGGTATGAACGCTCATATGGCTAAGCCGATTGATGTGGAAGAGGTTGCCCGTCTACTTGAACAATATATAAAGTAATATTTCAATCCTTAAGAAAGGAAAGGTGCTCCTATGAAAAACAAATTAGGATTGGTACTGATTATTTTTTCCCTGACTGTGTTTCTCATTCTCTGTCTCAGCCTTGCATCCTGCCAAACCGTTCCTGGCGCAAGTGCCTCTGACAGCCAGACAGAAAGCCGGGAAGCTGCTGCCTCTGCCGACCATTCCGAAAAGGAACCAGACCTTACTGAAATCTCTCTGTGGACCTATCCTATCGGCAACTGGTCCAATTCTACCATGGTTGCAAGTCTGTTGGCCGATTTTAACAAGCAGTATCCCCACATTCGGGTTTCTGTGAAATATCTGGATTACAACACCGGCGACAGCCTTATGGAAGACGCTATCGCAAAGGGGCAAGCCCCAGATATTGTCTTTGAAGGTCCTGAGCGCCTGTGTGCCAACTGGGGCGACAGAGGTCTTATGGCGGATCTCTCCCAGCTTTGGTCCTCCAGCTCTGCCAGTCAAATCTATGATCATGTTCAGACTGCCTGTCAGTCAGAAAATGGAGCTTATTATATCTTTCCCGTCTGCGAAAGCGCTCACTGCATGGCGATTCATCACGATTTATTTGAAGCAGCCGGAGCACTTCAGTATCTGGATGAGGAAACTCACACCTGAACCACGGAAGGTTTTATCAAGGCGGTTGCTGCACTTAAGGAATATGGCGTAGAACAGGTGGGAGCCGTCTACTGCGGCGGCCAGGCAGGAGATCAAGGTACCAGGGCTCTGGTGAATAATCTTTACGGCGGCTCTTTTACAGACCCCGAGCACAGCTATTACACCATCAATACACCGGAGAATATTGAGGCTCTGCAGCTTTTATATGATTTGGAAGGGATTGATTTTGCACCGGATATGACTGGTGCCGATGAGGTAAAGCGCTTCTCCAGTGGAGATCTGGCTATGACCTTTTGCTGGAATGTGGCTAGAGAGATCAACGAAACCCTGGTAAATCCCGATCTTAATTTTGATGTGTTCCCCATGGCCTTTCCCTCTCCCACTGGCGTTCCTGTTTTAGAGGGCGGCATCTGGGGCTTTGGAATCTTTGACAATGGCGATGCCGCACGGATAGAGGCTGCCAAGACCTTTGTGGATTTTATGACTGGAACGGACAGCCAATACGCCAAAACAGTTCTTTCCACCACCTACTGGCCCGTGCGTCCCATGGAGGATCTCTATGTCAATGACCGGCTTATGACAGAATATGGAACTTTCACCCAGTATATGAGCGATTACCATCAAATAACCCCCGGCTGGACGGAGGCACGTACCGCATGGTGGAAGATGCTTCAGGAAATTGGCTCCGGAGGCGATATTGAAGCTGCTGCAAAAGCCTTTGATGATACCGCAAATGAATCTGCCGGCCATATTCAAACTGAGTAATTTTGATTGTTAATAATAAATAGTTTTTTAAAATAGCCCCTAGTCAGATACCGGGGGCTATTTCAATCATCATTTTTCTAAAATTTTTTAATTCCTTCTCAACGCCTCAATCGGACTTAACTTCGCCGCTTTCCTGGCCGGATAGATTCCAAAGAAAATACCCACGCAAGAAGAAAAGAAAGTTGCCAGAATAATCGTTGAAATGCTGATCCTGGCAGGGAAGCCCAGCATGGGCAGAGAACAGATGGCCTTGGCTCCCATAATTCCCAGGACAATGCCTATGATACCGCCCATGGCCGTAATAATGGCGGATTCTGAGAGGAACTGCATCATAATAGACCGGGTTCTGGCGCCCAGAGCCTTTCGGATGCCGATCTCCCTGGTCCGCTCGGTTACGGATACCAGCATAATGTTCATAACACCGATGCCGCCTACCAGCAGGGCAATGGCCGCAACAAATGCGATAAAGGCAGTCAGCATATCCAGCACATCCGTGATCATTTTAATCTGGCTCTCCGCATCCTCCACATAGAATTTATCCTCCCCCTGGACCTGATAACGCCGCTCCAGAAGACTTACAACCTCACTGCTGACAGCTATGCTGCTGTAGCCGCTGTCCGCTATGACAAAAATACCATAAAAATCCTCTAAAATATAACCAAATGCATAGTTGGCCGTATAGGGCATGTAAAGGGACACCCGGTTGGAGTTGTACATCATGCTGTTCACAAGGCCGCTCTCTTCCGTCTGCTCCTCCTTGATAACGCCGATCATGGTGATCTCCTGAGTTGTGTCGTATATAGTGGCCTCCACGCTCATTCCCACCACATCGTCCGTTCCGAACAGCTTCCGGGCATCATTTTCACCTATAACCGCCACCAGGTTCATGGCCTCCACATCGGAATCTGTAAAATAACGGCCGTATTTCATCTCCGGATTGTGGGTATATTTCACATCCTCCGTTCCGGTGGTAATTCCCACATCAAATTCAATATCTCTGGGAGAAATCAGCTTTCCGGACATACTGTCATTCGGCGTTACGCCCTTGACGCCCTCCACCCCTTTGATTGCCTCCAGATCCTCCGGCGTCAGATAAATCAAGTCACTGTCTCCATAAGCGCCGCTGATGTATATCTGACCTCCTGCAACGGCATTCAGCTGATCTCCAATCTCTCCTTTGGCTCCCTGTCCGATGGACATAATCATAATTACGGAAGAAATACCGATGATGATTCCAAGCATGGTCAGAATGGAGCGGCCCTTGTTGGCCCGGATATTATCCACAGCCATTTTCAAATATTCCAGTAATTGTGCCATCCCTATTCCTCCATAGGCGTAACTCTCATGCCCTCTTCCAGCATCATGCCGGTTGTATTGCGGATTACCTTATCTCCGGCATTTAAGCCTGATTGAATCTCAATTTCCATGGAGGAAGCAAGGCCGGTTACCACATCTCTTCTGACAACAACGCCGTTCTCGTCAACCACATAGCAGAAGCTTCCGTCCATACCCGTGTTGACTGCCTCCACCGGAACCACAATCACATTCTCTACCTTACGGCCGCTGATTATTACCTTAGCCTCCAGTCCCAGGTAAATGTTATCGTCCGGATTGTCAATATGAATCTCGGCGCTGACCACCGGTGTTCCCTTGCTGTTCTCCGCCGCCAGACGGCTCAGCTTGCTCACCTCTCCGGTGTAGGTTTTTCCTGCCAGACTGATCTCAGCGCTCTGGCCTACCTCCAGCTTTTCCAGGTCAAACCGTGTCACGGACATGTCAACTATAACATCTTCATTGCTTGCTACGGTAAAGAGACTGCCGCCCTTCGCCGCCGGTCCGCCGGATACGGCTGCTACCTCCGTCACAACACCGGAGAATTCCGCCTGGATTCCGGCCTTGCCCTCATTGATCTCATCCTTGGTCATCTGAGCGTTGAGACTGCTTAGATTATTATTGGCTGACAGCTCATTTCTTGCCGCAGAGGTCAGTCTGGAGGCATCCGTAGAATCCTTGATTCCTTCTTCCTTGGCCTTGTTGGTCTGAAGCTTTTCCAGGTTCTCGGTGGAATCCTTTAAGCGATCCTGATATTTGTTCAGCTTTTCGTTGATTTCATTTAAGGCGCCCTGCTCTTCCCGGATTTTCTGGAGAGCGGCATCACGGATTGCGGTCTGCTCTTGGATCACTTTTTCCGCATTTGCCTTTACACCCTCCCATTTTGCCTTTTCCTGTGTCAGATCCGGGGTGGAAGGAGCTGTTGGTGCAGTTGGTGCAGCAACCGGATCTGCCCCTGCATCTGACGCAGGGGCCGAGCCGTCGGCTGAAGCCGCTTCCGGGGCTGCTGACGGAGCCGTATCCATACTTGCAGTCGATGCTCCCATTGCCTCCAACTCCTGCAGCTTCTTTTTCGCTTCCGCCAGGTCTGCCTGTGCTTGGTCGATTTTGGCCTGCGCATCCGCAACTATGGCCTGCTGTTCGCCAATCACCATAGAGGAAGCGGCCTGCTTTTCCGTATACTCGGTAATCCGATCCTGCACATGCTCATTCTCGTTCTTCTCGTCCTCCACCTGTTGCTCAAGAACGCCCAATGCAGCAGAGGAACGGTTGTATTCGGATACATTTTTATTATCTCTCGTAATCGCATCCTGATAGCCATAGCCTGCGGCACTTCCTGTCAGCTCCGCCTGCCGATAAAGCTCATCTAATTCCACGGCATCATAGGTCAGCAGCGTAGCTCCTGCCTCTACCGTATCTCCTACCTTAAGGTCGAATTCCGAAACCGTAGCCGACACAGGAGAAAAATACGTCTTAACCCGTTCCGACTTCACGTCGCCGCTGCCCTCAATGGTCTGCTCCACCGTTCCCTGGTAGGCCTCCGCCACGCTTACCACTGGCAATACTTCCGGCGCAAACATCTTCGGCACAATATTCAGGGCCAGAATAACCACCACAATGCCGCCGATGATCAGACGCTTTCTCCGCTTTTTCTTCTGCTCCGGTGTCAGGGGCTCCTTTTCCGGCTTTTCTCCTTTTTCTTTTTGAAAGAAGAACCGCTTCTTCGGCTTTGCACCCAAATCATCCTGTTGGGAATCGTTCCACTCATCCAGAGGGCTTCTCATCCCTATTGCATTTTCCGCTTCCATTGCTTCCTGTTCGTTCTTTTTCCTCTTAAACATTACTGATTCTCCTCATTTTCCATATCTGATTCGATTTTTCCGTCCATAATGCGGATCACCCGTTTTGCCTGAGCCGCAATGCCGTTGTCATGGGTAATCAGAATCACCGTTCTGCCTCCCACATACAGTTCTTTTAAAATCTGTAAAATCTCCTTGCTGGAGGCCGAATCCAGATTACCCGTAGGCTCGTCGGCCAGTATCACCGGGGGCTTCGCCGCAATTGCTCTGGCAATGGCCACCCTCTGCTGCTGTCCGCCGGACATTTCGTTGGGTCTGTGATTCAGACGATGGGAAAGGCCCACGATTTTAAGGGCATCCACTGCCAGCTTGTGCCGTTCCCGTTTGCCCACGCCACGGTATATCAGCGGAAGCTCCACATTTTCAATGGCAGTCAGATTGCTGATCAGATTAAAGCCCTGAAAGATAAATCCAATCTCCAGATTCCGAATATCCGACTGTTCATCATCCGTAAGCTTGGAAACATCCTTTCCGTTCAGATAATATTTCCCGGAGGTTGGAACATCCAGGCAGCCCAGCATGTTCATCAGTGTGGATTTGCCGGAGCCGGACTGCCCGATAATTGCCACAAATTCTCCCTTGTTAATGGTAAGGCTTACATGGTCCAATGCCCGTACTTCATTTTCGCCGGGATTGTAGACCTTGCATATATCCCTTACCTCTACCAGTGCACTCATACAGCTCCCCTTTCTTATTACAGTTCCGTAATCCCTTTTCGCTACACCCTAACCTAACCGAAAAGAGATACTGTTTCCGGTTCCGTAAATTTTTTCAATCATTTCCCTTATGTATTACTTGAATAATACAATAACACATCCAGTCATAAGATCAATAGGATTCATAAAATCTTAAGTTTTATTTCTCTATTTCTTCATTTCCAAAGTGTTTTCCTAAAAGCTCTTATTACCAAAATTTATGAGAAGGTTCATCTAATATAACGAAAACGGCTCGTCTTTTTCTTCATATTTTTTCATATATTTTATTAAAACCTGTTTTTAGCATCAGTCCCAAAAGCATTACATAAGGAGATCTCCCATGAAAAAGCTCTTAATCGCCGGTTATGCCGATTCCACTTTAAACTATCAGAATGCCTTTCAAAGGCTGGGCGCTTCCTTTGATACCCTTCCGCCCAAAGCTCCCGGGCACACATCCGACCAGAGGCCTACGGCTCCTCCCCTATCGCTGCCCCGGCTGTCCTACTGTCCCTTTGACTACGACGGTCTTGTTCTTCCCGGCGGCGAGGACATCGCTCCTGCCCTTTTCGGAGCTGCAAACGAGGGCTCCCGTGATATTGATGAACAATTGGATTGCCTTCAGCTTCGGACCCTCAGAGACTTTATACAGGCAGAAAAACCCGTCCTCGGCATCTGCAAGGGCCTCCAGATCATAAATGTCCATTTCGGCGGAACCATCATCCAGGATTTGCCGGAGCACTCACAGCTTGTCCATGCATATACCGCACCAGGGGAAGCCTGCCCTCCCCAACAGGACATGTGCCACAAAATGCCCATAATACGCAAAAACGGGGACAAAATCCACCCCACAAAAGCTTCAGGAGGAACCTTCCCCGAACGGCTTTACGGAAGCACCCCCATAACCAACAGCGCCCATCACCAGGGCGCAGGCACCGTAGGCGACGGGCTTCTGGTGGCCCAGTACAGCCATGACTTCGTCATAGAAGCCATGTACCACGAGCATCTGCCCATCCTGGGCGTTCAGTGGCACCCTGAGCGGATGTGCTTCGAATACGCAGACATCCGCATGGAAGACGGGGCAGTACTGCTTCGGTACTTCCTTTCACTTTTATAACTGTGCATCTAAAAAAATTTTTATCGCCTTGTCCTGACTATGATTCTGAAAACTCAGACTTTAATGCTTCAAGCAGCCGTTCAGCAATAGGCGTAAAAACCTGATACTTTTTCCATATTAAATATATACTTGTTTCCAGTTTTGGTGTAAGGGGACGAAAGACAAGCCCGCTATCAGGATTCGTATCAATCAAATGCTTAAAGGTTAAAAGATAGCCCAGTCCCTCTTTGACAAAAAGTGAACCGTTATAGGACAAACGAAACGATCCCTCAAGATGTAATTTATCCATATTGCTGCCGCACCATTTAGAAATATCATGATTCCAGCCCTGTTCTGAACAAAACAAGGGAAGTCCAACCAGATCCTCCACACAGATAGCTCTTTTTTCCGCCAGAGGACAGTGGGCGGGTATGACAACTCCCCACAAATCAGCGTCAGGAAATGTAAATAATGGTATTTTGCAGTATTTGGTTCCTGTGCCAGCACAGCGAAATCAATGATGCCCTTGTCCAGCTTCTCCGTAACCTGTTCCGTATCTCCGCTTGTAATATGATAATGTAGATCCGGATAAGTATCTTTGAATCTCTTAATTGCCCCGGCGAGATGCCTGATCTGGTAAGATTCTGCCAGACCAAAGTAGACATCCCCGCCTAAAACATCATCTAATGCAAGAAATTCCGTCGTAATTTTATCCGCCATTTTCACCAAATCCTCTGCCCGTTTCCGCAGCAAGATACCTTCCTCCGTAAGTTGAATGCTGAAGCTGTGGCGTGTAAACAGCTTTTTCCCCAGTTCCTCTTCCAGTATTTTTAATTGTTTGGATAGCGTAGGCTGGGTAACGTGAAGCAGTTCTGCCGCACGTGTCATATTTTCTTCTCTTGCCACCGCAAGAAAGTATCTCATGGTTCGTAGTTCCATATAGCCTCCCTTGATATTCCTAAAATTCATATCATGATATAAAATATAGCCATTAGTGAGATGAAACACAAGAGAATATAATCAAAAAGAGCAAAAAAGAAAGAGAGGTATATGTAAAATGGAAAATATTACAAAGCTGGAATTAACAAATGAATGGGATAAGACTTTCCCCAAAAGCAAAAAGGTGAATCACCATAAGGTGACATTTCCCAACCGTTATGGTATCACTCTGGCAGCAGATCTCTATGAGCCGAAAGAAGCTGCCCACAAACTGGCTGCTATCGCTATATGCGGTCCTTTTGGTGCAGTCAAAGAACAGGCGGCCGGACTGTACGCACAGACAATGGCGGAGAGAGGATTTCTCACCATTGCATTTGACCCATCCTTTACCGGAGAAAGCGGAGGGATGCCCCGATATATGGCATCTCCGGATATCAATACCGAAGACTTTCAGGCGGCAGTCGATTTCCTTTCCGTACAGGAAAATGTTGATTCGGAACGTATTGGTGTTATCGGTATTTGCGGCTGGGGCGGTCTGGCTTTGAATGCGGCGGCATTGGATACCCGCATCAAGGCGACCGTTGCCTCCACAATGTATGATATGTCCCGTGTCAATGCCAACGGATATTTTGATGCCGAGAACTCCGCCGACGCACGATATGCCAAAAAGAAAGCCTTAAACGCCCAGCGGATTACAGACTATAAAAATGGCAGTTATGCACTGGGCGGCGGTGTTGTTGATCCGCTTCCGAAGGATGCGCCTTTCTTTGTGGTGGATTATCACGATTATTATAAAACGGAGCGTGGTTATCACAAGCGTTCCTTAAATTCCAACGGAGGTTGGAATACCATTGGATGTATGTCTTTTTTAAACCAGCCCATTCTTCAATACAGCAATGAGATCCGCAGCGCCGTTTTGGTGATGCATGGTGAAAATGCCCACTCCTGCTATTTCAGCCGTGATGCATATGCCGCTATGGTGAAAAATAATCCATATATTGACAACAAAGAGCTGCTGATTATTCCCGATACAGTCCATACTGACCTGTATGACGGAGGTGGAAAAGATGCAATTCCGTTTGATAAGCTGGAGCAGTTCTTTCATGAATATTTAAAGTAAACACAAAGAACGGTATTTGAAATGTGTTTCAGCCGCACAAACACAAGCAATTTATAAAAAAATAAACCCTGACAAAAGGTGTCAAGATATGTGTGTTAAATTAAATGCATAGCAGCACAGCTATACAGTAACTTTAAGCACATCAGAAAGAAAGAGGTAAAAAATGAAGGAAATGAATCAAAACTTTTGTCAGTGTTGCGGTATGCCTATGGGAGATACCGATGAACTGTTCGGGACCAATGCCGATGGCAGCAAAAATGAGGAATATTGCAGGTATTGTTTTGAAAACGGCAAGTTTACTTTCGATGGTACAATGGAAGAAATGATTGAGGTATGTGTACCAAATATGGCTGCCGCCAACCCCAATATGAGTGAGGAAGAAGCCAGAAAAATCATGCTTGAATGGTTCCCGACACTGAAGCGTTGGAAAAACTAATCCCCGCCGCCTTGTTCAAGCTTCGTTACTTTTTATATCCATGCCAATCACTCCACCGATTGGCATGGATATAAACTCCTTTTTGATGAACAGAAAGTATAAGAAATCTCTTTCACATTTGGAAAAAAGGATCTATGATAAAGCAACGGAAAATCAGAAATTTACAGAGGTATCCTTATGGAATATATTAGAGTAACAAAGGAGAATATCGAAAAAGAACATATATGCTGTGCAATTTCAAACAATAACGATATTCAAGTGTCATCAAAAAAGATTTGGCTGAAAGAACGTTTTGATGAGGGCTTGGTTTTCTTAAAAAGCGAACAGCGTGGAAAGTGTTTTATTGAATATATTCCCGCTGAAAATGCGTGGAATCCCATAATCGCAGATGGCTGCATGTATATTGACTGTTTATGGGTGGCCGGCTCGTTCAAAGGACATGGCTATTCAACAGAACTTCTGAATGCCTGCATTGAAGACAGCAAAAGCAAAGGAAAAAAAGGACTGTGCATCTTATCTGCGTCAAAGAAAAAACCATTTCTGGCTGACCCTAAATTCCTAAAATACAAAGGCTTTGCCATTAGTGATGAGGCAGATAACGGTATTCAGCTATGGCATTTGCCTTTTGCAGAAAATGCTTTCTCGCCCAAATTCAAAGAATGTGCGAAGCACCCTCATATTGAAGATACGGGATACGTCTTGTATTACACCAGCCAGTGCCCGTTTAACGCAAAATATGTCCCCATAATCGAAAATATTGCAAAAGAGAAATCAATCAAATTTAAATCCATTCATTTGCAGAGCAAAGAAGACGCACAAAATGCTCCAACGCCAATTACTACCTATGCATTATTTTTAGACGGCAGCTATCTTACAAATGAGCAGATGAACGACAAGAGATTTTTGAAATTGTTAGAAAAACAACCTCCCGTTTTGAAATAACCGCTGCCATAGCAGGCGGCATGCTTAAATTTTTATTAAATATACATATGCTTCTCCATAACATACCAAAGTGCGTAAATTCGTCAAATATGATTCAGACAAATAAGGCAGAACATCATTGTATGCTCTGCCTGTAATGCTTACAAATACATTTTAGCTGCTTCTTCTGCCAAATGAAACTTCTCCTGGATTTTTCAAACTATGATTTCCATACCATCATAAGCAAATAAAATATTGTCAAGTTCTTTTTCAAGTTCCTTGTAATAGCCATATGATTTTCCCCATATTTCATCAATATGTGTAACTATAATCTTTTTGATTCGATAGTAGTCTTTCAGTTCTATAACCTCATCCAAAGTGAATATTTCATCTTTTAAAGGCGTATCCATAAGCTTCGTTCCATCATTTAATACTCCATCATCAGAAACCATGCTTATAATCAAAATATCTGCATCAAAATATAAATCATTATGAGCAAAAGGTTTCGGATTGCAACAGGCATAGATAACCTTTTTTTCATGCTCTTTCAGAACATAAAAAGTGATGTTTCGGCTTGGGTTATTGTTAATTAAGTCTATGTCAATATTATCTATTTTTATATGCGATGTTTCACTAACAGAAATACAGCGAAGAACGTCGCCATAATATTTAAAGCAGTCACGGTTCATTTGGTTTATATCTTTGATGACCTCAGGAAGAGCATAAAAGCCAATAGGCATACTTGTTCCATTGATGAAGTCACAACCTATTTTTTCAACAATCCGAATACCCCTGACATGGTCAGGATCCCTATGGGAAATGGAAAGGTGTTTCACTTCCGATATTCCTTGTCTGTTGCAGGCTACCGCAATATCTTCGGGTGTGTCTATCAACATTTTTATATCGTCAATATATAGGCTTGGTCCTAACCGTTCATACCTGCCGCCTTTTCGTCTGGCTTCTTCACAAATTTTACATTTACAAAATGAACTGGGAATAATTGACATACCGCCGCTGCCAATAATTTTTAATTTCAAATCTTTCACACCACCTTTTACCTTCATTGCAAGGAACAAGAATTCAAGTGAAAATATTTAAACAGTATCGCTGTTACTGCCCCTTTTCACTAATATTTTTCTTATTTCTTTTATTATTCCGGAAGGTGTTGCTTTATCCACAGGCATAAGTTTACTGTACATCCTTACCCCTTGATACGAAAACACAATCAAATCGAATACTGCGGAAATATCCACCTCATTAAATTCATGCCTGTCTATCCCGTATTGTATTAGCTTCTTCCATGTATTTTCTGAAATTAAATATTGTTCATATAACGTATTACTTTGATTTGCAATATCACGAATGCTAAAATATTCATATATTGCTATGCTTAATGAAGATTGGCTGTCAAGCATTTCATTCTCATACTTGTTTAACATTTCATCCAAAATAGTTACTGCCGAGCAATTTTGTTCTATTCTTAAATCAATCTCATTCTCCTGCTCACTGGTCATATCATCAATAATCTCCTGAAAGATTTGACGTGTGCTTTCGTAATGGCAATACAACCCGCCTCTGCTTAATTTCGCCACATCGCAGATATCCTTCATTGTCACTTGTTTAAAACCTTTTTCTGCAAATAAAGAGCATGCACATTTCTTTATATGTTTCCGTGTTTCCTGTCCTCTTTTATTCATAAGCAATCCAACTTCCCGACACATGTGTCTGAAATTATTATACGACACATGCGTCCGAAAATCAATAAAAAGCGGCAAAGATTTCTCTCTACCGCCATCAATGTCTAAATGTAAATAATCCCCCCGTTCATAATCTCCCTCGCACAAGCCCTTATGTGGTTAAGACGTTGTACCGGCGTACCGTTATGCCCTGTGCCTGTCACTTTCACATTCTTTTATTTTGAATATTTCCCCAGATTACGTCAAAATAAAACGCAAAGCACTCCGCAGATACCAGCCCCCAATCTACGAAAGCACAGTCCGAAAATACCGAAGAAAATTCCCCCCAATCACCCCAACAAGCGTATCCTCCGACATCCCCCGCCCCAAAAGCGCAGCACTAAGCGTCAGCATCTCCCTGTGATTCAGCAAAAGATCATCCTCCTCCACCTGAAAATCAAGCCTTGGCACAGAAGCCGAAAGCCCATTGCACAGATCAAACCCAAAGCCCACATGCTCCTCCCCGGCCACAGACACAAGATGCTCCACATGCCGGCAGAGACACTCCACCGCCTGCTCCCTGGGATAGATTGCAGCTCCGGCAATGGTCCCACAGACATTCACCCCAATCACGCCCCCACGAGCCGCCAAAGCCCCAATCTGATCATCCCGCAGATTCCGATAATTCTCATGCACACTCCAAGCATCCGAATGGCTGGCAACAAAGGGCCTCCTTGCACACCCCAGCACATCCGCAAACCCATCATTATTCAAATGGCTCACATCCACATACATCCCAAGCTCCTCCAGCTTCGCCACAGCCTCCCGTCCAAGCTCCGTAAGCCCCCCACGAATCTCCAGCATCTCTCCCGCCTTACAGCATCCTCTGGCAAAAGCATTGGGCCGGCTCCAGGTAAGTCCGGCTCCCCTGACCCCCAGATCATAAAAAGCCCGAAGCAGATACAAATCCGTCCCAACCGGATCAAGCCCCTCCAAAGACAAAAGGACCGCAATCCTCCCCTCCCCCAAAGCCGTCTCCAATTCCTCCCGATTCGTCACAACACAAATCACATCCCGAACCGGCTCCAAATCCTCCCGAAGCGCCGCAATCTGCCCCATAGCCACATGAAGCCCCTTCTCCGGCAGATCCCTACCGGACACAAACACCGAAGAAACACAAACATTCACCCCAGCTTCCAAAAAATCCGTAAGATACCGCCGCTCCACCACATCCCTCTCCCCATACAGTCTCCGGCTATACACCTCCGCCGCCAGATCCAGATGCGCATCCACCACCGGATTCTCCTTATGTATGGCTTTCGCCCATTCCAACAAAACCTCTTCCACAGCCAATCTCTCCTTCACAATCAAAATATAATAAAACTTCTTTCAACAACCAGGCTCCGAGACAGGCCGGGCGCTGAGGATTTTCCTATATCCAGTGTCCGGCTGTTTGGCGACTTCTGTCTGATACTGGCGAACTTTGTGCAAGAAATTTCCAGGCGAAGCCATCAAAATCCCTAAATACAAAGTCCACCAGGAGCAGACTGATGTCGAACAAACTGTCCGAACACAGGATATGGAAAATTCTCAGCGCCCGGCCTGTCTCGGAGCCGTCCACCCCCATACCATCCTATGCCCAATCACCACATTGAGCCACAAAAACCTTAAGAGATCTTCGGAAACTCCACCGTCACCGTAAACAAATCCGCATTCAGCTCCACCTGAAAGCTCCCCCCGCAAGCCTCCGTAAAGCTCTTAGCAATAGACAGCCCAAGTCCGCTGCCCCCATCCGTCCGGCTCGCATCCCCCCGAACGAATCTCTCAGTAAAATCAACCTCATCGTCAATCTCCACCCCGGAAGTATTCTTAATACTCGCCACAGCCACACTCCCATTATCCGTCAGCGTAAGAAAGATCCGTGACCCGCTAAGAGAATACTTAAGAGCATTCTGAATCAAATTCTGAAACACCCGATAAAGCCTCTGCCCATCCGCCAGAATCATCACCGGCGTCTCCGGAATCACAGTCTTCATAGCCAGCCCGCTTTCCGAAATCTGTACATTCATATCCGCCAGCGTCTGCCACAGAAGCTTGCCCAGATCCAACCGTTCCAGATTCACCGGAAGCTGATTAGAAGCCGCCTTGCTTATCTCAAACACATCCTGCACCATAGTTTTAAGCCTCTCCGACTTCTCCCCAAGAATCTGCACATACTCCTTCACATGCTCCGGCAAATCCTCTTCCTGCTTAAGAAGCTCCACATAACTCACAATCGAAGTAAGCGGCGTCTTAATATCATGGGACACATTGGCAACCAACTCCACTTTCATGCGCTCACTCTTGGTCTGCTCCCGAAGAGCCATCTCCATCCCCTGCTGGATTTCATTAAGATTCTCCGCAGCCGTTTTCAGATCCGCATCCTCCGGCAGAGCCAGTCTCTCAGTCAAATTTCCCTCCCGAACCGCCGCAATCTGATCCGACAAAGCTCCCAGATCCTGAGCCAGCTCCTTATTCCTCCGCAGATTCCATACTCCAACCAGCAGAAAACAAATACCAAAAAATACCGCAAACAACAGCAACACAAGAATCTGAGCCGTTAAATAATACGTGCTGCAGTAAAGAACCGCCGCAAAAACGGCAAATACGCAAAACAACACTGCCAAAACAAACACCTGACAATACCGTTCCACCATCCGTTTCTGCACGGAAAGCTTCAATTCTTTCGTCCGCATACTCCGAATCACCGGTCCCAAAAGAGACTTCCGATTCCCCTTATTGGTACGCAGATCCACCACGCCCAGATAAATCATCCAAAATGCAGCCGTTAAGAACGAACCTCTGGCCACAAACCTGCCGGCATAATAGCCCAGCTCCTCCATGTTCATGTAGATGCCATCCTCATAGATCCAGATAAGCTCCTGAAGAATCTCTCTCCCTCCTATAAGCAAAAACCCAATCGGAATTCCTACAAACAGCAAAACCTTCGGCTCCAGCCAGATATGACCCAGAAATCTCCCAATGGCACCATCCGCCAGACGCTTGTCTTTCCGCAGCAAAACCGCCAGGGTCAGCAAAAAGAGGGCCGCAATAAGCTGCCATTTGACCGCCTGATACCTCTCATAACGGTACGCCTGGTTCTTCTGCATCCAATAAAGCCCTCCCCTGTTACAAACAGCACCATATTCCGAATAATCTCCCGTAATATAAAGCTTCGGATTCCTGGCTGCCGCCATAAAAATCACGGCATCCTTAGCAGATTCATCCACATTAAAATTGGTATAGCCGGGTACATACCAGAGACTGTCCTCCGTGTATACACCGTCCCCATAGACATCCAGCTCTCCCCCGTCCTTGCTGATGCGAACCTTACCATCACCCTTCTCGTTATACCACAGGCAGAAATTATACTCTTCCTCTGCCGGCAGGCAGCTCTGAAAGTCCGGGTTGTTCAAATCTGCACCTATCCGTGGCTCTAACTGCTCCATGTTGGTATAAAGAAGCTTTCCCTGGTAAATCACCGCATAGCGGAGATTCTTGTCCCTGGCATATTCTTTCATGTAAGCTTCCAGAGCCTCTTTCTGATCCCTGGGCCTGCTGTAGTCCGATATATCATACTCTCTGCGTATTGCATCCCAGGTATCATCCGCTATGCCATACTCTCTTTGTATCTCATCCCAGGTGCCCTCCGAAGCGTCGACCTCCTCTTCAGCAATCTCATCTAAATATACCCGTTCCGCCTCCTGCACCTCAGTAGTTGTCTCCCATGGATAGCCCCACCACCCGTTTCCATAATATCCGTCATAAAAATAATAGCTGTCACCAGCGTAGGTCACGCCATAATTATTCCAGCCCTTACCGCCGGTTGCCACTGCAAGAAGCTCTTCCAATCGGCTGGAAATATAATAACGGAAATCCGACTGTTCCTGGTAATCGGTTCCTATGCGGCTTCTGAGACTCTCCGAGCTGCTGCCAATGAGACTGAGCATAGACAGAAAGTTTCCAAGCAACAGGGTCATGCCCACAAAAAACGCCGTAAAACTAACAATGATTCTCAATTTTCTCCATTTTGTATCCAATTCCCCACACCACCTTTAAATATTCTGGCTCCTTAGGATTGAGTTCGATTTTTTCCCGAATGCGCCGGATATGCACCATCACCGTATTTTCCGGTGCAAAGGCATCTTCCTCCCAGACCCTCTGGTAAATCTCCTCCGCCGGAAAGATCCGCCCCCGGTTCCGCATCAAAAGCTCCACAATCTTCGTCTCCGTAGCGGTAAGCTTCACCGGCTCCCCGTCCGCATAGAGGGTGCGCTCCTCCATGCGGTAACAGAGACGTCCGTTGCGTATCACGTCTGCCTGCTGCTGTGCGTGGATATCACCCAGAGACGTGTACCGTCTCAGATGGCTTTTCACCCGGGCCGCCAGCTCCTGGGGATTAAAAGGCTTAGACACATAGTCGTCCGCTCCCATGGAAAGCCCCAGAACCTTGTCGGTATCCTCACTCTTGGCGCTCAGGACGATGATGGGAAGATTCTTCCGCTCCCGGATCTTCATAACTGCAGACAGGCCATCCAGCTTCGGCATCATCACATCCATAATGATAAGCCGCACCGGATGCTCCGCCACAAGCTCCAGAGCCTCCATGCCGTCATAAGCTTTCAGCACCTGATAGCCCTCCTTTTCCAGCAGAAGCCCAATGGCCTTAACAATCTCCCGGTCGTCATCCACCACCAGCACACATTCGTTCATTATCGTTCTCCTTCCTTATGCATGGACTGTCGCAAAATAAGACAACAGGCTTTTCCAATATCCAGTGTCCGGCTGTTCACGAAGGCTCTGTTTGATATGGGCAGGCATTACCTCAAATACTTTCTTAATCACAAAACGCTCCAGGTAATGTCTGTACAGAGCAAACTGAGTGTACGTGAACCGTCCGAACATGGGATATGGAAATGACTGATGGCTTATTTTGCGGCAGCCACATCCTTCAAGCCTGTATTTATGGTAGGAAATATTTCTTACAAAAGAATCGTGGTATTTCTTACAGATTTCTTACAATGAAAAAATCCTTTTCTCCGTAGCAGAAAACTAAGTTCAAAGATGTCCCCTGCACTACCAGACCAGCCGCACGTCATCCTTGTTGGCCGGATTCACCGTAACCGTAACCTCCTCGATCCCCAGGGCATCAAAGGATACAAGCCGTCCCTCCTTTAGATTTTCAAGGAGCAGATCCTTTGCCTCCATCATCAGCTCCACATCATCATCCTCAGCAACCCAGCGTGTCAGCAGCACAACCTCATTATACTCTTCTTCCCACTTGGGAAGGGGTACGGTCCGTTCTTTATTGTAGGTTACACAAAAGCGAACGGTATTTTCCGGAACCCTGGCATCCGTCAGCACCTCATCCTGCTCCCAGTTATACCAGCCAGTGATAAAGGCCCTTTCCTCCCCCGGCTCAAATTCCACATCAAAATTCTCTGTCCGCATATCGGTTTTTCCCAGCAGTTCCTTTCCTCCGTAGGACAATGCGGTAAATTCCGTAAACAGAACCCCCGCACCGATTCCGGTCAACAGAACGCCTGCTGCAAATACGCCAATCAAAATTATATGAAGCTTTCTCATACTTTGCCTCCCATTCCAGTTCCGTAATTCCCCTTTCCAGTACCCTGTATCTAGAACGATTTCCGG
Source organism: Clostridia bacterium (assembly GCA_910574255.1). Lineage (GTDB taxonomy): Bacteria > Bacillota > Clostridia > Lachnospirales > Lachnospiraceae > Laedolimicola. The sequence continues at coordinate 67,699 of CAJTAK010000016.1, read as the reverse complement.
TCACAAAATGCATGTGTCCGTAAATCGTTCTGGCACTTCCAAGGAGAATTACTATTTTTATATTCCAGTTCCGTAATTCATTTACAGTTAAATTTTCTCATCCATTGCTTTTTCTTCCGGGTCTGCCTGCTCTTCCATTAATTCCGTCTCTTCACCGGTAGCTTCCTCTTCTTCCGCCTTTTCCTCTTCCCGACTTATCACTGCCTCCCTATTGGAAACGCCCTTTTTCTTTCGTATAAGCAGACTGAACGAACCGCAGGACAGCGCCCCAAAGCAGAGCATTCCGCCCAGGCAGATAAGCAGGATTCCCACAACCGGATATCCCTGTGGAATCAAAACCACCCCTGCCCCCAGGCCCATTAGCGTAAGCATTGCAAAGAAGCCAAAGAGTACGGCCATAAACAGCCAGGTCAGATTCCAGAACAATCGCAGCCACCAGATACAAAAGGCTACAAACAGATTCCATGCTGCTTTGATTCCCTGAAAAACGGCTGAGAGAAAACTTCTCTTTGGCTTTTGCCTCATCTCTATGCCCTTTTCTATCAGAACCCTTTCCTTTCCGCCCTCCATTTGCTCCGAAACAATCTGTTCATGCTCTCCATTCACATAGGTTTCATTATGTAACACCCCTGTCTCTCCATACATAAATTCATCTCCTGTCCCATTTAAAACCTTTTTCCTGAAAAATGGCCTTACCATCCAGGCTGCCGTCATCCGGCATTTACCGGCACACCATTGAAAGCCCCGACGGATTCCATGCATACAGGCCACAAACTTACCCTTCAGAAAGCCTCCCATTTTCCGAAAACTCTTTCCTGCGTCCACTATCTTAATCCCTTTCATATCCAGTCGACGAGACGAAGACTTTTCATCAAATTCCGGTTTCACATGATAAGCCTCCAATATCTCCGCCGCCAGCTCCCGCATAGGACCGAAATCCCGTATGGCTTCCTCCTCACTCAAGCCCTTTTGAAGCTTCATGTCTATGTGCTGTGCATATTCCGCCAGAATATCCTCCTGCTCCTGGTCCTCAAGAATCCGGAGGTACCCACGCAGATCTTCCAAAAATGTCTCTTTATTCATATTCCTTTCCCTCCTTCAAAAATCGGCAGACCTTTGTCTGAAATTCTTCCCACTCCGCCTCCAGAGAATCCCGATAGAGAATCCCCGCCGCAGTCAGATGGTAATACTTCCGGGGCGGCCCCTCAGAAGATTCCCGCAAATAAGTTTCAAAATAACGCTCATTGGTCAATCGCTTCAGCAGCGGATAGATCGTCCCTTCATTCACATCAATCACCTGGGAGACCTCCTCCACCAACTCATATCCGTACATGTCCTTTTTACGCACAGATTCCAGAACAATAAGCTCCAATACCCCTTTTTTAAATTGTGGATTCATGTACTCTCCATTCCCGTTCCGTATCCCATGTACAGCATCCCCTGATTTAGATGCATTTCCGTCCACAAAACCTTGTGTCCATAAATCCACCCAGACACCATCCAAGGTATACTAATTTCCATTCCAGTTTCCTATCCCCTTCATTATCCGGTTCTGCTATTAGATTACACCAACTACTATGTATTGTCAAGTACTAATATTTTAAAAATAGCCATCGCCCATTTTCCCCATTGACAGATATGTCTAACAATGTTAGACTATGTATGTCTAATACCATTAGACAAAGCGACGAGTTCTTATATCAAAAGCTTACCGACGGAGGGGATGAGGGCCGCCCCGAGCAGGAGTTATCCTAAGGGGTACCAAGCAGGGCTTGGTGGATTCCTTAGGATCTAGTAGTCCGTACCTGCCCGCAGCCCACACAGCCTTCCGTATCCCCAAAATGTAACAAAGCGCCCCATACAAAAACAAAAAAACATAACCCAGGAGGCCAACATGAACCCCTACAAATTAGGAGAAATGGAACAAAAATTCGCAGATTTAATTTGGACCCACGCCCCCATCACCTCAAAGGAACTAACAACCCTCTGCGAACAATCCTTCAACTGGAAGCGAACCACCACCTACACAATGCTAAAACGCCTCTGCCTGCGAAATCTCTTCGAAAACGTAAACGGCACCATTCAAATAAAAACATCCAAAGAAGACTTCCAGGCAGCCCAGGGAGAACAATTTTTAATAGAAAACTTTGACGGCTCTCTCCCCCGCTTCCTCACCGCATTTTCCAAAAGAAAAAAACTAAGCAGACAGGAGATCGCAGATCTCCGAAAGCTGATTGAAGAATATGAAGAAGAGGTGGACGACAAATGATGGAACAATTATTTATTTCTATCCTAAATATGAGCCTTACAGCCAGCGTGATCATTTTAGCCATGCTCATAGTCCGCCTGTGCTTTCGCAGTGCCCCAAGAAGCTTTTCCTACATCCTGTGGGCCGTAGTGCTGTTCCGTCTGCTCTGCCCGGTGTCCTTTTCTTCCAGCCTCTCCTTCGTGGGTATTTTTGCAAAAGAAGCGGTAAATGACGGACGGATGGAATATATTCCGGAGGACATCGGCTACCAGATGGAGCCGAAAGTCAGCCTCCCGGTTCCGGGCATCAGCAACGCTGTAAATGACACGCTTCCGCCCGGCAATCCTGCAGGCTCCGTAAATCCCCTGCAGGTTGTACTTTTTATCGGAATGTGGATCTGGATTCTTGGTATGGCAGTCATGGCGTTCCGCAGCGCCCTGTCCCTGTTTTTCCTAAAAAAGAAGCTAAGAACCGCCCTTTGGGAAAAAGAAAATATTTACCGAATGCCCGGAAAAGGAACGCCCTTTGTATACGGCATCCTTCGCCCCCGCATCTATCTCTCCCAGGCCCTCACACCAGAGGAAGAATGCTATATGCTTCTTCACGAGCAGATTCATATCCGCCGAAGAGATCCCCTGTTCCGGACCCTGGCTTATGTGGCTCTCTGCATCCACTGGTTTAATCCACTTGTCTGGCTGGCCTTTTCCTTAAGCGAAAAGGATATGGAAATGTCCTGTGACGAAGCCGTAATCCGTCAAATCGGAAGCAGTGTAAAAAAGGATTACTCCGCTTCTCTCTTAGCCCTGGCTTCCGGCCACCGTATAATAAAAGGAATTCCCCTTGCCTTTGGAGAGGGAGACACAAAGCAGCGAATTGAAAACATTCTTCATTACCGAAAGCCCGCCCGGATTCTAATCATTGCTGCTGCCATTGCCTGTGTCACCCTTGCAATACAATTTCTTGCTTATCCAACGGATGAAACCGATTCCGCCGCCGGGGAAAATACATTTTACGGCATAGTTGCTTACGAAGATTCCCATGGAGAGACACTTCCCCTGGTAGTCCGCATTCCCCGTTTCGGTGATGTGGAAATTCCGGAAGCCGACAGCATCGAGCCTTACATTGAAATAGATTTTAACGGCCTGGAAGCCGGAGATCTCATCCGGATTACATTTCCAAAGGGGGAAGAAATCTCCGTTATGGAAACCTATCCCGCCCAGTTTTCCCAAAAGGCCGAGAAAATCGAGATCATGGGCCGGGGACCCTTTGCCCTACAGCCTGCCGAGGAAAACCGGTATCGCTTTACCGTACCCCTTGGGATGGCGCCCGACGCCCGGCCCGGGGATATGCTGAATATCTACCGGCAGACGGAGGATAAGAACGGCCAGGTACAGAATGAGGAATTCTTAAACTCTGTAGAGGTTCTGGAGGTAATTCCGGAAACTTATCAGATCTGGGTGAATATGTCACCTGAGGAAGTGGAGGGATTTTTATCGGAATTTGGCTTTGGGCTTCGGTGCGAGCTTATAAAGCAGGATTCGGAAGAGACGCAGGGACAGGCAAAGCCTTCTGGCAGCGAGAGTTCTTCCCCCGGATCCCAAGATGAAATGCTGTTAGATATGTCCGTTCCCTATCTGTCCCGGTCGGATCTGGAAACGCTTCTGGCAAGGGCAGATTTGAACGGGACATTCCGGCTGAACATCCAAAGCATTGCCCGGAGTGCCCGGGGAATTGACCGCTATGTGATCGATATGTTTACGGAGGATTCCATAGACGAGCTTCCCTTTCTTGCATTTTCAGAGGACTGTGTTTTCCGGGTAAACCGGGAGATGAATTCTATCCGTTACGAAGATGTGGACTTTGACGAATTCGTAAAGCTTGCTGAGGATGGATTTTCCTGGATCAATCCTCTGTGCACCCTGCATTTTCAGGATAATGTAATTACTTATGCAATTCTGGAAAGCGCATGGTACGGCTCTGGCATTACTTATGAGCCATTTGTCCCGGATACCTGGTATGAGGACATCTTAAGCTTTCCGGAAATGGAGGGAATTGATCCTCTGGAAACCTATTATACCCAGGCGTACAATGTAAAGGAAGACTTTGGGGATGGCGCCGGAACGGAAACGGCGGAGGTATATACGGGGAATATCGGGGACGGTGACAGCGGAATCGTACTTTTTAAAAATGAAAACGGAGACATTCTCTACTCAGAGGGCGCCCACACCGCCCGGGCCGGATGGAACAATATTTATCTGGGGGAACTTAATGGAACGCCGTTTCTCATGAGAGTGCATATAGAGGATCGGGATACCTATGGCGGGTATGATTATCAGGTGTTCCGCCTGGGCGAACAGGGGGAGATTCTTCAGATTGCCGGCAGCTCCTTTACCTTTGACCAGGATCGGATTCCCTATAACGAGGAAATCTTCAGCCAGTGGAAAGGGCAGATGGATGCTTATCTGAACCAGTGTCAGTTATTGCTAAGCACCCAGGACGGGGAGGTACGGACGGAGTAGTCCGTGCCTCTTCCATTTTGGATTTTGCTGTGCCGTTCAAACGGAAGTGCCAGCACATCTGCCGATACCCTTTAAGAATATAGCCCCGGAACCATATATTCAAAAATATCAGGATACGTAACCAGCGTCACATTCCCCAATTCATTCGCCTTATCCCTGCAGCCCTTCGTGTATCCGGTCTTTGCAAACAAATAAAGCCAGACCTTATGGTAATGGAACAGCCGGCTTCTTTTTTCCAGCTTCTCAAGAACTCCCACATCCACTTTCTCATTTGTCCATTTACATTCCCCAAACAGAGCACAATCCTTGTCCTGCTCTCCCATAATATCAATCTCCGTCTGGCTGTGCGTGGACGGATCGGTTCCCCACCAACGGCCAAGATCATTGAACTCCACCTGCGATTCTCCATTCAGAAGCAGCTTCCAGAGATACTGCCTGCAGATCTCTTCAAACACATTTCCCATATAATCTGACAAATGCGGCTCTATCCGCTTATAAGCCAGCTCCACCGCTCCACGAACAATAATGGATTGGTTCTCCGGCACAAACCGATACCAGAACCGAAACATGTTATCATCAATTGTATAGATTGATTTTCGAGATGTCTTTTCACCGTAAGGTGTTTCCTTTTTGAGCAGCCCCAGCGCTGTCAAATTTTTCAGATAGGCAGTGCAGACACTCGTATTTTCTCCTACTTTTGTAGAGATCTCTGCCATTCGGGATGCGCCGTTGGCAATCGCAGTAATAATGGCGTTATAAAGGGCAGGCTCCCGGACCTCCTGCTTCAGCAGATTTTCCGTTTCTTCAAAAAGTGATGAGGCGGAATTTAAAAACGTATTCTTAATGTTATCCTCCACACTCAGCCTGTCGTTCATTTGCAAAAGATACTGAGGTGTTCCGCCTGCAATGCCGTAAATCAGAGCCACATCCTCATGGGTAAAGTTCTTGAAATACCGGCAAGTATCTGCAAAATCAAAGGGCAATATCTTCATCTGCGCTGTTCGTCTGCCATAAAGCGGCGCTTTGTAGGCCAGTACCTGATCCTCCATATAGGACATAGAAGATCCGCAGAGAATCAGCATCAATCTTGAATTATTTTTGTATTTATCAATTAAAAGCTGCAGGGTGGAAGCAAGACTTTTGGAAGAGCGGGCCACATAGGGATACTCATCTATGGCAAGTATCAGGCGCTCCTTTTCTGCCAGCTTAAAAACATACTCCAAAGCTGCCTGAAAAGATACAAAAGCGGTTTCCGCTTCAATGCCTGCCCCAAACTCCATGACATTTTTACTAAAGTTCTCCAGATTCTGCTTGACGTTGCTCTCCACTCCCATAAAATAGATCGCTTTTTTGTCCTTGATAAATTGATTAATAAGGGCAGTTTTTCCCACCCGCCGGCGGCCATAGAGCACCGCAAACTCAAATTTATCTGAAGCGTACAATCGATTTAAAGAAGCCAGTTCACGATCTCTGCCAATAAACATCCCCTAACCTCCCAAGATTCTTTCCTGCCTATACTATAACATACCGTTTTTATTTAGTCAATTACATTTTAGTAATTTATACATTACCAAATTACACATTAGTAATTTTTGACTTGCAAACAATATGCCTTATATGGCTCCTTATCACAGAAGCATATAAGGCATATATCTATTCTATGCTCTTTCCACACTCTTATACCTGTCTTCTCGTAGTCCATACTTGAAGTTCCCGTGCAAATTTTCGAGGATATTTTCTTGTGTGTGCAAGTTCAGAAGATGGGACATAACGGACTACTAGCTGCTTGCCTCCTCCGCATCCAGCCCCAGCAGCTTGCAGAAATTCCCATACAAAATCTTCTCCATTACGTCTTCTCCCAGATCAAAGCGCAAGAGCTGCTCCACCGCATCCTTAGGCTTCCACATGGGAAAGTCCGAGCCAAAGAGGAACCGTTCCGGACCGAAGCGGTCAAACATGCGGTATACCAGTTCCTCAGATACCAGCGGAATCGTACTGGAGGTATCATAGAGAACATTCTCCGGCTGGGGATGATTCAACGATCGCTCCCAGATGGTCCATCCCCCGAAATGAGCGGCAATCACCTTCAAATCCGGCACCTTTCTAAGGAGATTCGTCAGGCGCTTGGGTGAGGAATAATCATAGCGGTCATCCCCCATATGGAACAGCACCGGAAGTCCTCTTCTGGCTATGGAACGATACATATCAATTCCACAGGAAGCATCAATGGGAACCCTTTGAAAATCCGGATGAATCTTAAGCCCCCGAAGCCCCAGCTCCTCCATCCGGTCCAACTCCTCCTCATAGCCCTCCATCCCCGGATAGAGAGAGCCAAAGCCCATAAAACCGGGATGCTCATGGGCTGCCTGGGCCAAAAAGGTATTAATATTGCGAACCTGCTTGGGCGTGGTGGCGGAATTGCTTATCACACAACGGCTGATGCCGGCCTCTGCAAGCTCATTGACCAGACGCTCCGTACTCGCAATAGTATAAGCAGTTTTGTCGTAAAATTCACCGATGGAATGCGCCGCCTTTTCCGCCAGCTTATCTGGAAATACGTGTATATGAATATCTGCTATCTTCATAAATGTTTCTTCCTTCTCTGCCACAGAGGATAAAACAAGTCCCTTTTCGTCCGTGACCTTATTAACACATTTGCCATAACTGCATTTACGAAAACATATCATTCATTCAGATAACGGAATGATTACATCTCTTCCTCAATCCGAATATTATCTCCGTCCTTAAGCTCCTGCTGAAACAATCCCTGAATCCCATTGACCATAAGAACAATCCGTCCTTTAGGCTGCTTCAAATCAATTCCGGAATACTGAATCATATCCATCAGAAAATAAGGCGTCCCATCCGCTTTTCTGGGCAGAGTAATGGGCAGGCCATTCAGATGAAAATGTATCTCCGGAGGCTGCACAGGCGCTTTTTCCCCTTTTGCAGCCTCAGAGCCGGAAGATACCGCCTCCAAAACAGAGCGCTGCGCAAAATTCCCCTGAGGATTCAGCACCGGCTTCGGTGCCTCTTCCGGCTTCACATCATCCGCTGTCTTGGTCGCTTCTCCCCCACTTAACGGTTCACCGGATTTTTCAACGGCTTCCGCCGGCTCCGGTACGACTGTCATGTCCGGCTCTGCCGCCCTCCTTGGCACAGCTATCCTTTCTGGTTCTGCTGCCCGCTCTGGCACAACTGTTTTTTCCGGCTCTGCTGCTCTATCTGGCACAACTGTCTTTTCCGGCTCTGCTGCTTTCTCTGACGCAACCGCCCTTTCCGGCTCCGTTCCTTCTTCCGGCTCAGGCACAGCATCCGATTCCACAGTTCCTTCGGTTTCTGCAGCTTCCTCCGGCTCCGCATCCTCACCCGGACACCTCATCACAATCACATCGCCCATTTTCAGCTGTGTTTCCAGATCCGCAGGTATTCCATTGAGGGTCAGCTCCACAGCATCCGCCGCCCCGTCAATATCTCCAAGGCTCGCCTTAGCGGACACTCCCGAAACAGCCGGAGTAAAATCAATCTCATCCCCTGCCTGGATAATCTCTGACAGCCGCCCTTCCTTTTTATTAATAAACAGCGCAGCAGGCTCCACCGGTGTTCCGTAGAACACTTTCCGCTTTCCATTCACTGTCACAACCAGATTCGCACCGCTGCGTCCCATAATATCCAAAAAGCTGTAGCCGTTCATCATCAAAAGATTGAGGGCCGTAAAACTGCCGCTTCGGAACAGATTCGCCGGTCTGCCATTTAAAAGCACACGGAAGCTGGCATTAATAAGATTCAAGCCCGAAGAAACCACAATCCCAAGAGGTGTCGCATATTCCGGATTGTTCAGGTCATATTCATCGGAAAATGCACTGGTCCGGAAATTATTGCCCGCAATGGCTACACGCTTGGCATCCATCTGCAAAGCCGCCGTCAAGCCCTCCTTAAGCCCCGTAAGCTTACTGCCGCCTCCTGCCAGAAACAGCGCCGAGGGCGGATTCCCATTAATTTCCAATATCTTCTCCGCAATCTCCCTGCAAAGAAGATCCGAGGTGTCCTGTATACACTCCAAAAGCTCATCCCTGGAAATCGTCTGCTCAAAGCCCAGAATATCCGTAAAGGTGATTTCCTCCTCCTGGTCCGCCTGAGCCTTCATAGATTCCGCCATCTGAAAATCCACCAGATATTCCTTCATCAAGGTCTCCGTCACCTCGTCACCTGCCACGGTAGCCATAGTATAGCCGGTCACACTTCCGTCCGTGCAGGCCGCAATGTCCGAGGTCCCGGCGCCAATATCCACCATTACCAGATTTAAAAGCCGCAGATTGGCCGGAATCGCCGCATTGATAGCAGCAATAGGCTCCAGGGTGATGCTCGCCACCTCCAGCCCGATCTTGTTCATAGTAGTATAGAGACTTTCCACTACCTCACTTGGCAGGAAGGTGGCTATGAGATCCACCTTCACGCTCTTTCCCCGGTGATCCTTCAGACTGGAAATCATATATTTATCCAGATAATACTGACACACCGTATAACCCACCAGATAAAACCGGCGGTTGTCCTCCATAGCCCGGTTCTCCGCATCAAAAACTTCCTCTGCCTTGCTGATGGCTCCTGCCTCCAAACGGCTGATGATCTCGTCATCAATAAGCTCCTTTCCCGAAACCTCCATCTCAAATTCCGCCCGTTTGGTCCGAAGAGCCCTTCCAGCCGCCGCCACGCACACACGCTCCAGCTTAAAATGAAGCTTGCTCTCAAGCCTCTGCTTCACCTTTCCGGCCAGAGCCGCTACCTTATCTATATTCTCGATCTGTCCATCGATCATCGCCCGTTCCGCATGCTCTTCCCTTTCAATCGCAATGATCCGGACCTTTTCATTCTCCACGGTTCCCACCATTCCGATAATGCTCCGGGTTCCGATATCCAGAGCAAAAATAGTCTGTTCCGCCTGTATCTGTGCCTTTTTTACCTGTACTGCCGCCATGCTTTCCCTCCTGCGTCATTGGAGCAGGCCTTTTGCCTGCCCTCACAGCTTTTCTACACACCATTATAGTAAAATCTGATTTCAATGTAAATGTTTTTCTACGGGAAACTTCTATACAAAATTTTAAGCTTGTTAATTTTAATATCTTAACCATATAGCCCCATATCAATCGGCAAAGTGATTAGCGCAGGTCTGAAAAATGACTTTTGTTCTTAAACCTTATGCAAGAAATAGTTTCTCCAATATTCAAATTCAAAAATACAGCTATTGCAATATCAAATAGAAAATTACATCCATAACTGCAATCCGGCTTTTTTTATAATACCTAAAAAGCCACGGGAATCTGTCAAATACAATCTGTATTGACATTTCCTATGGCTTAAATTCAAAAAATTCTTTATTCCTATCTACATCTTCTTAATCCGCTCCAGCGCCGCCAGTGTATTTTCATAGGAGCCGAAGGCTGTCAGCCGGAAATATCCTTCTCCGCTAGGACCAAAGCCGGAGCCAGGCGTTCCTACTACACCGGCTTTTTCCAGAAGATAGTCAAAGAATTCCCAGGAGGTCATATTGCCCGGTGTTTTCAACCAGATATAGGGGGCATTAATTCCTCCGGATACAGTGTAGCCGGCACTCTTAAGACCCTCCCGGATGGTTTTGGCATTCTTCATGTAGTAGGCCACCTGTTCCTTTAGCTGAGCTTTTCCCGCCTCGGAGTAGACAGCCTCTCCCGCCCGCTGGATGATGTAGGGAGCCCCATTGTATTTGGTTCCATGACGTCTTGCCCACAATGCATGAAGAGACACATCTCCGCATTTCAAGTCCTTGGGGATGACTGTATAACCCAGACGCACTCCTGTAAAGCCTGCATTCTTGGAAAAGCTTTTCAGCTCAATGGCACAGTTCAAAGCTCCTTGGCATTCGTAGATGGTATGGGGCACATTTTCCTCGGAAATATACGCTTCATATGCTGCATCGTAGATAATCACGGCCCCTGCACGGTTGGCATAATCTACCCATACCTGCAATTGCTCCTTTGTGATAGTGGAACCGGTGGGATTATTGGGGAAACACAGGTAAATAAGATCCGGTGTCTCCTTTGGAAGCTCCGGAGCAAAGCCATTCTCTTCCAAACAGGGCATATAGATCACGTCGCTCCACATTTCCGTTTTGGCATCGTAGGTTCCTGTTCTGCCTGCCATGGCATTGGTATCCACATAAACGGGATACACGGGATCGCAGACCGCAATCTTATTATCCAGGCTGAAAATCTCCTGAATATTACCGGAATCACATTTTGCGCCATCACTCACAAAGATTTCGTCCGCTTTGATGTCCGCTCCCCGGGCTTGATAGTCTTCCCTGGCAATGGCATTTCTTAAAAATTCATAGCCCAAATCCGGCGCATAACCCCGAAAGGTCTTTGCATCCCCCATCTCGTCTACAGCCTTATGCATAGCCTCCAGAATCGCCGGAGCCAAAGGCTGGGTCACATCTCCTATGCCCAAACGAATGATGCTCTTTTCCGGGTGCTCTGACGAGTAAGCCGCCACCTTCTTGCCAATAGTAGAAAAAAGATAGCTGCCCGGCAGTTTTAAGTAATTGTCATTAATTTTATACATGGTATTTCCTCCTATTCTAAGTTCCGTAATATCCCATCAATACACCCCAATCTAAATCAATTCCCAGCCGCAGATGCATGCGTCTGTAAATTGATTTGTGCATTGATGGGATATTACTGATTAAGTTGCTACGCACTGGTTCCGCAGCATTTCCAAATCAATCTCTCCCTGAAAGACCTCTGCCGCAGGGCCTGTCATATATACACAGTTATCCTCCTCACTCCAATCAATCCGTAAGTCTCCCCCAAGAAGCCGGACCGTAACGCTGCGTCCTGCAAAGCCGTTCAAAGCCGCAGCCACCGCTACCGCACAAGCTCCTGTTCCACAGGCCATGGTTTCGCCGGAGCCTCGTTCCCACACACGCATTTCCAGGGTTGCTCTATCAATAATACGCACGAATTCTGTGTTCACTCGGTCCGGAAAACGCTCATGTTTCTCAAACTTTGGACCTAGCTTTTCCAACTCCAAGCCCTTTACATCCTCCATAAAAACAACTGCATGAGGATTTCCCATAGATATACAAGTCATTTTGTAGGACTTTCCATCAACACAGACAGGTTCCGCCACCAGCCGTTCCCCCTCCCCGACTACCGGAATCAGTGCCGGTTTTAAGATAGGTTCTCCCATATTCACCCGTACCTGTGATACCTTTCCATCCGTCACCGTCAGCTTCAGATACTTCACTGCACCTCCGGAAAGAATTTTTAAGTCCGTCTTGTCCGTCAAGCCGTGATCATACACATATTTTGCCACACAGCGGATTCCATTGCCGCACATTTTTCCGTAGGAACCGTCCGCATTGTACATAGCCATCTCAAAGTCCGCTTCTTGTGAAGGCTGAATAAGAATCAAACCATCTCCTCCGATGCCTTTATGCCGATCACTCACCAGCCGGGCTGTTTCCTCCGGATTCTTTAAGGGTTCCTTTGTGCAGTCAACATAGACATAATCATTGCCGATTCCATGCATTTTTGTAAACTTCATTTTTCTCTCCATTTTTAGTTCCGCAGAACTTATACAGTGCACTGTCTAAGTTCCGCTGTTTTAAATATTCCAGTTCCGCAGAACTTTAAAAGTTCATAATACTTAATACCATCTGCGCCGTTTCTATCAGATTGGTGCCGCTGTCCATGCTGCATTTTTGAATATATCGGTGGGCCTCTTCCTCACTCATATGATTTCGTTCCATAAGCAGGTGCTTGGCCTCCCAAAGTATCTTTTTCTCTTCCTCTGAGCGCACTTTGGGTTTCAGCCGAAGACGCTTTTTCCGTCGGGCAATCTGCTCCCCCATCAGATCCAGCGTATTTAAAAGCTCCCGCACCTTGATCGGCATTGCAACACACATGAGAGAGGGATCATAACATTCACCCAATACCCGCTGCGAAGCTACCAGCAGCATCTCAAAATGGGAGGGAAGGGCGGCCCTCAGTTCTGAATAAATCATATCCGGATATTTATAACCACAGACCAGAATTCCATCATCCAGAGCATTGGCCTGTGTCAATGCCTGCGCCCCCGTAGTGCAGACCGCTGACACTTGAAATCCATGCCGCACCAGAAGGCTGCGCACATTTCCGGCATCCTCTGCCTTTGGAAACAATACAATGATATTCATTATGCGCCCCTCCTAATCTCGTTTTGTAAAGCATTAAATCCGATACAGATAGCTGTCAAGCTCCCAGGCAGATACCTGAGTACAATATTCCTCCCACTCCCTGCGCTTTGCCTGAATGTAACTGCGGCTGACTTTTTCTCCTAAAACCTTCATCACCAAAGCATCCGCTTCCATGGCATCAAGAGCTTCCTCCAGGCTTCGGGGCAGCGCCTCAATTCCTTTGGCCTTCCGTTCCTCTTCTGCCATCCGGCGGCTGTTTCGATCCACCGGTTCCGGCGGCATAATATGCTCCCGAATTCCCTCTAATCCTGCTGCCAGACATACGGCCAGCGCCAGATAGGGATTGCAGGAGGGATCCGGACTGCGCAGTTCAATCCTTACGTTCTCACCCCGCTGAGCAGGAATCCGAATCAATTGCGCACGGTTTACCGCAGACCATGCCACATAGCCCGGAGCCATATAGCCCGATGCCTGCTGGGCCGGAAACAGGCGCTTGTAGGAATTTACCAAGGGATTGGTGATTGCCGTAATCCCCTTGGCATGCTTCATAATTCCGCCGATAAAATAGTACGCCTCTTTGCTTAAGCCATTGGGATCCTTGTCATCCTGAAACATATTTCTCCCGTTTCTGGACAGAGACATATTGGTATGCATACCGGAACCATTCTCACCGGTTTTCGGCTTCGGCATAAAGGTAGCGTGAAGTCCGAACCGTCTTGCGATAGCCTTTACCGCCAGTTTAAAGGTCATAATGTGATCCGCCGTCAGCATTGCCTCGCCATAACGAAAATCAATCTCATGCTGAGCAGAGGCTACCTCATGGAAAGAGGATTCTACCTCGAAATCCATTTCCTCCAGGGTCATAACCATATCACGCCTTGCATTTTCACCCAGATCAATGGGGCTCATATCACAATATCCGGCCCGTTCATGGCTGAAGGTCGTAGGCTCCCCATTATCATCCGTATGAAACAGAAAAAATTCACATTCCGGCCCCACATCGAACTGATAACCCATATCTTCCGCTTCTTTTAAAACCTTTTTTAAAATATACCTGGGATCACTCTCATAGGGAGTTCCGTCCGGTCTTTTTATATCACAGATCAGACGGGCAACCTTCCCCTGCTGAGGCCTCCATGGAAATATTACAAAGGTATCCAGATCCGGGCACAGAAACATATCCGTATCATTATCATCCACAAATCCATCTACACAGGAACCGTCAAATACATAATTATTATCCAGCACTCGTTCCAGCTGGCTCACAGTGATAGCCGCATTTTTCAGATTGCCGTATAGATCCGTAAACTGCAGGCGAATAAACTCCACGTCTTCCTCCTCTACCAGCCTGAGAATATCTTTTTTTGAATAACGGCTCATTTCATCTCTCCTTTCCTATCCGTGCTTTTTTACATAAAGCTTTTAAGATGCAAAAAAAGGCGCTCTTTCCCTATATTGAACGCCTTTGCTCTGTTTCAAAATATAGCAGTTGCCGGGGACTTTGTCAATAGAAAGATCCGGCCCCATCTTACTCCTTGCAGGAAAAATCAGAACGCTGTATAATACAAAAGAGCTGTTGCAATGTCTGCTACAGCTCCTGCCTTTAGATCGGAGTAACAGGATTTGAACCTGCGACCTCTCGGCCCCCAGCCGAGCGCGCTACCAAGCTACGCCATACTCCGTTACGTGCGAATATTATTGTATGCGATTTTGCGCCATTTGTCAAGTGCATATTTTATATTATCAACACATATAATGAAAGCGACACCCATTAGGAGGTACACCTATGATACAGCATTACCCCTTTGAAGTACTGCCGCTCCCTTATCTTTATGATTCCCTGGAGCCTTATATCAATATGGAAACCATGTTTTTTCATCATTCCAAGCATCTTGCAGCCTATGTAGACAATCTCAATACCCTGCTTAGGCCATATCCCCAGTTTCATGAGTGGACTCTGGAACGGCTGATTCTGGAAAACCAGGCTCTTCCGGAGGATATCCGCAAAAAGGTCTGGAACAATGCCGGGGGTGTCTATAACCATCAGCTCTATTTTGCCGCAATGTCCCCCAACTCCACCCAGCTCACAGGCAAGCTGAAAGATGCCCTTCTGCTGGATTTCGGAACCTGGGAAAGTTTTTATGAGACCTTCTTCCAAATGGCCCTGGACCTTTTCGGTTCCGGCAATCTGTGGCTTGCAGCCGACGAAAGGGGCAAGCTGGTGATCCTTCCTCTGCCCAATCAGGATACCCCGCTTCCCAAGAACCTTAACCCCATTTTGAACCTTGATGTGTGGGAACACGCCTACTATCTGGAATACCAGAATCTTCGGGGAGAATACATCCACAACTGGTTCCACATCATCAACTGGACGGAGGCCAGACGCAGATATGAAAAAGCCTTGTTTAATAACCTGCTGTGCCAAAAGACACAGCCCTCAGCGCTTCCGCCAAAGGGAAGCAAAAGTGAAATGATCGGGGAATAAGCCTTATGGCCTTTCCCCATGCTCACAATCCTGCCGCTTACTGCCGAATGTAAATTCCCTGTTCCTCTATCCAGTCCTCCAGCTCATTCTGAGCATCCTCCGCCCAGGTTTCTGTCAATTCCTTCTTCCAAAGAGGGCGCCCAGTCCCGGCAAAATAAGTCTCAATCTCCAACGCAAGACGTTCAAACTCATCCTTGAAAATGCAATGCTTCAAATCATCTTTCCGTATATGCTCCAGACACTCCCGATAGTCTATCCAGAGCACACTTTCCACTTCTTCGTCCTGAAGCCTCATTTCCTCCGGGGATAAATTACATTCATACAGATAGACCTTACTGTATTCATGGTTTTTAAAGAGCTTTCCGTAAAACTCCTCCTCATGATATCCAATATGTGTAAAGCCGTAGTGTAAATCCTCTGCCTTAGCTTTTATCCCAAGCTCTTCCTCAAGCTCCCGCAGGGCGGAATCTATAAAATCCACTCCTGCCGGAATATGCCCTGCGGATGAGATATCATAGCTTCCGGGAAAAGAATCCTTGTTTTTGCTTCTTTTTTGCAACAGCACTTCTGCCGAATGCATATCCTCCTGATAACGAATCAGCCATACATGGGAGGTTCCATGGAGATCCCCGTCTCTATGTATCAAGCTTCGCTCTTTAACTTCCCCTGTCAGGCTTCCGTCCTCATTACGCAGATCAATATATTCCATAATTATTTCCATTCCAATTCTTCAACTCCCTGCTCCCGATTCCAAGCCAGAAGCAAGTCCACCATACGCCCATAGCTTTTTGTCCCTGCCCTCTGCGCATTGGCCTTTAAATACATATCATTCATCTTATCCGAAACTTCCGAAATTTTACCCCTGTATGTATCCCAATATGCATTATGATTAAGCAGATCCTTCACAGCCTGTTCACAAAGCTTCTCTCTCACTTGGCGAAGAGCCGCCGGATTCTGTGCATACAGGGCATTGCCGCTGTAAATATAGGCCAGTATACTTCCGCTGTAACGAAACTGTGCATCCTCTGAAGCTCTGCAGGCCAGATAAGCCACAAAATTTGCCTCATCCTCACGCATAAATCCCTTTAAATGGGACAATTCATGACAAATAGTAGAAGGCTTGTCCTGATCCGGCATTCCATTGTTATAATTGGCCTCCACCGTAAAGGGACTGTACACTCCCTGTAAAAGCTGGCTGGACAGATACCAGGTGCTAAGCACTGGCTTAGCCTTGGGATAGTATCCCCTAAGCTCCGGATATTCCAATGCTGCCGCCGCCATAGCTTCCCTTGCCGTCTCCACAGGGCTGCCCTGCAGCATGCAGTACCCTTCCTCGTCCAATGCAATCTCTTCTGCCGCCTCATTAATCTCATCCACCAGACGCTCACAGAGAGCAATCAGCTCTTCCTCTGTAGATTCCTGAATGTTAAAACCTGCTCGTTCAGAAAAAGGCAGTCTCTGATAGTTAATCCCACAGTTAAGCGTAAACACAAAAAAAATCGCAACCAAGGTTCTTCCCAAAATCCACAAAGCACGTCTCAAAGACAGTTTTTTCATCAAAACCGCTGCAATACCGGCTAAAATCAAGATAATTCCCACATAAAGGGAAATCTCAATCATTGAAAATGGGAATAGGGAGCAAAAGCGCCCTAATGTTCCCACAAAGATTGGATATACCTGAACTGCATACCATTCTGCAAACCCAGGCCATAAGCGGGCAGCCAGATGCAAAAGCAAAGTGACACAAAGCATAATTCCCCAGGGCAGGAGTTTTAATGCTCTTTTTTCAGGCATTCGATCTCACCTTCATACTGCTCCACCAGTCTTTCCTTTTTGGTAATGCCCTGACAGATTGGCTGCAGAGATTCATCCGCAACGCCAGTTTTTAAATACTGCTCATAAATCATTTTTCCCAAATCTGCGTAATCCCGCTTGATCTCCCGCTCCAGATTGAAAACCTGATTCTTCAGCCTCGTCAGCTCTACCAGCTCTCCTGTCTTCCGACTGACTGTGTCTGCTGCCCCCGAGATTACTCTCCCAATGTCATCCAATACTTCTCTGTTCATTGTCTCATAACTCCTTTCTTCATACCAAGCAGCGCCTCTGCCAAAAGCCAGGAAGCAGCCCCGACTCCCAGCGGCATCATCCATTGATATACCATATGCTCATGAACCTCGCACATATACCCAAGCTTCTCTATCACGTCAAATACAATCATCTGCCAAAGATAAATGTGCAGGGCTGTTTTCTCCCCAACATGTGCCAAAAGACTCCCTTTTCCAAAAGAAGGCTTCCGCAAAGCCAACGAAAAGATTCCCCCTGTCATCAAAACACTTCCTAAGTACAGCTCGCCGCCCCCGGACAACAGCATTTCTCCCATGGAAAGGCAAGCGCCTATAACTGTTCCCACCAGACAAATGCCGGGCCGAATTTTTAATTTTTCCTGAGACTCCTCCCGGAACATCCAGTGACCCCAAAGAAAAAACGGCAAACCTGTCAGCCAAAAATTCCGCACATATAAAAAGGAGATTTCCTTTCCCAGTATGGAAAGCCCCTCTCCCAACAGGAGATTGGCAGTCAGACAGGCAGGAATCAGGAAATACAGACGTTCCTCCCACCCTACTTTTACCAGAATCCAATAGAAAATGTAACAGTAAAGCAAGGCTCCTAAAAACCAGAGATGTCCCATAAATGGAGACTCATTCCAAAGCAGCCAGTCAATCAAACTGTCCGGAGCAAAAAGGGCCGCCGCTGCACCTGCAGTGATTTCTCTCTTTAGCCAGAGATGAAACAGCTTCCAGATAAAGTATACCCCATTAGCCGTAAGAAACAGCTTCCAAATCTTTCGGATGCGCCTTCTTATGGTATCCGGTCCTTTCCCATAAGAAAAGCAGCCGCTGACCATAAAAAACAGGGGAACCCCAAAACGAGCCAGTCCATTCATCATACCGCCTATAGGACTTGGAAAATTACAATGAATAAACACAATGAAAAAGGCAGCTATCCCTTTCCAAACATTCAAACATTCATTTTTCATCCCGTTCTTCCAGTTCAAGAACTCCTCGCATAGTAATCACTGGGCCTCCCGTATGTTCAATATACTCCCGTGTAATGGTTACACGGCCAATGTTATCATCCTTGGGAATCTCATACATAATATCCAGCATAAATTCCTCAATAATTGCCCTAAGAGCTCTGGCTCCGGTATCTTTCTCCATGGCCTTCTCTGCTATTGCTTCCAGAGCTCCCTCATTGAATTGCAGCTGCACCTCATCCAATGCCAGCAGCTTCTGATACTGCTTTAAAATAGCATTCTTCGGCTCTTTTAAGATACGCACCAGCATCTCTTTTGTGAGACTCTCCAGAGAAAATATAATGGGCAGCCGACCTAAAAATTCCGGAATCATACCGAAATTACGCAGATCCTCCACTGTCACCTTTTGCAACAGATTTTTCTCCTTATCATACTTGTCCTTCAAATCTGCCTGAAAGCCCATGGAAGACTTCTTGTTCAGCCGTTCCTTAATTACATCCTCCAGCTCCGGAAATGCACCTCCGCAGATAAAGAGAATATTCCTGGTATTGACTGTAGTTAAAGGCACCATGGCATTCTTGCTGTTAGCCCCTACCGGAACCTCTACCTCTGCGCCCTCCAGAAGCTTCAGCATCCCCTGCTGCACGGATTCTCCGCTTACATCCCGGTGATGCGTATCCTTCTTCTTAGCAATCTTATCGATCTCATCAATGAAAACAATCCCTCGCTCCGCCTTCTCCACATCATTGTCTGCCGCAGCCAGAAGCTTTGACAGCACGCTCTCAATGTCATCGCCGATATAGCCGGCCTCAGTAAGAGAGGTGGCATCTGCAATGGCCAGGGGAACATCCAAAAGTCTGGCCAGCGTTTTCACCAAGTAAGTTTTTCCGCTTCCGGTAGGGCCAATCATCAGCATATTGGACTTTTCAATCTCAATTTCGTCCTGGGTTCCCGTTGCCACCCGTTTGTAATGATTGTAAACAGCTACCGACATAACCTTCTTGGCATATTCCTGTCCAATCACATATTCATCCAGGCTCGCTTTAATCTTGTGGGGAGCAGGAATGCTTCGGATATCCAACTCCTTCACGGGTTCTTTTTCCTTAGGCTTTTTCTTTTTTACCTTCTGCCTCTGGGGAATCATATTCTGCAGATCCGCCAGATTGATAAAACTAAATCCTGGTATCTTAGAAAAATCCTGATTGCTGTTCTGAAAGGTATCCATGGTCTTCTGCATACACTCTGAGCAGATACAGATTCCCTTTGCAAGGGTGATCAGCTTTCCGGTTTTACTCTCCGGCCTATGACAGAGAAAGCAGACATCTTCATAATCATTGTCCTTATCCTCTCTCTGTTCCTGTTCTTTTGTTTCTTCTACTTCCACTTCTTCCAAATAATCCTTTTCGTCCATACATCCACTCCTTTCTACGAGTATAACACAGATTTGAAAAAAGACCAAGCACCGGGAAAAAAATACCTTCTTTCCCGGTGTCCGGCCTTTTCTATTCTACACCGTCTCCTGATTAGGAAGCTGCCTCCACTTCTTCTTTGCTGCTCAAGGTCACCGTAACCGTCTTCTCTACATATTCCCCATTCTCTGGTGACATCACTGTCACTTCTACGGTCTCGCCCGCCTCATAATACTGCAGCCGCTCCCGAAGGGAATCATAGGTACTCACGCCGATTCCGTCAAATCTGGTAAGAATGTCGCCTCTCTTCAACCCTGCATTGTCCGCTGCGCAACCGCTCACTACAGACTTAAGGTAAATACCCACAGGCATATCATACTGCTTGGAAATCTCTTCTGTCACATCCTGGCAGTTAATCCCCAGATATCCTATCTTTTCTGCATCCACCTCCGGACGAATCGTCATGGTTTTCAGGTCTCCGATAATTCCCTCCACATCCGAAATGGGAATGGCATAGCCCACGCCCTCCACATAGCTGGAAGAATACTTTGCCTCATTGATCCCAATAACCTCTCCATTCATATTCAGCAAAGCTCCGCCGCTGTTTCCCGGATTGATTGCTGCATCTGTCTGTATCAGGCTATTATTAATCAGGCTTCCATCATCATTCTGCAGGGTTACATCCCGGTTCAAGGCACTGATAATTCCGGTGGTTACTGACTGTCCATAGCCTAATGCATTCCCAATGGCTACCACCTGCTCGCCCACCTGCAGCTGGGAAGAATCCCCTATGGTTGCCACCTTAATCTCGTTTAAGGTTTCTGCCGGGATATCCTTTAACGGAACTGCAATCACGCCTACATCCTTACTTGCATCCGTACCCTTGATCTGTGCCTCAACAGCGCTGGCACCGTCTCTGCCTTCATCCACACTGAAAAGCACTGTCAAATTGGTCGCTCCTGCAATTACATGATTGTTCGTGACAATCAAAAGCTCTGTATCATTCTGGCCAATAACAATTCCCGTGCCTGTAGAAGTCTGCTCTCTCTGCTGGGGCATATTATACCAACCAAAACCCCAGAAGTTCTCCACCTCCCGAATACTTACATTCGTAATAGCTACCAGAGAAGGCATACACTCCTGCACGATAGCAGTAACATCGCCGCTTCCCGGCCTCTGGATATCTCCTATCTGGGGTGCTACCGTCTCAATCTCCGGCACTATTGCAGGCTCTTCCCCTGTTACTGCCGCCGCATTCTCGCCGCGAAGCTGAACCCCCACATAATTCGTTGCCTGAAAAGCAACGCTTGCCACAATACCAAATACCAATGCCACACAGACCGCCTTAAACATCAGCCTCGGAAAGCTTTTCTTTTTCCCCTCCGAAACTTCTAAAGTGGTTCTGTGCCCGGAACCGGACCCAATATTATCCTGATAAAAAGGACCGCTGTATCGATACTCACTTGATGAACTTTTGGAAGAATCCGAACTTCCGCTGCCATATTCATACATAAGTCAAAAACTCCTTCCTTGGTACATGGTTCTCCATTTACTTAATCTGTATATGCTGAACTTATGCCAATATGAATTAATCTGCTTTTAGTCTAGCAACAAATTGTGTTCAAAGTGTGATCATTGAATAAAAAGTTTATGATTCTGGTATTCTGGCTTTAGAGCAGTACCTGGCTTAAAGTGTCAAACAGATTATCAATATCGATAGGCTTTGCAATGTGACCGTTCATCCCAGATTTTACTGCTTCCTGTTTATCCTCTTCAAAAGCATTGGCAGTCATCGCAAGGATAGGAATGTCAGCCAGTTTCCGATTGCTAAACCCGCGAATCTGTTTCGTTGCCTCATATCCGTTCAAAACCGGCATCTGCACATCCATAAGCACCAGCAGATAGTATCCCGGCGCTGATCTTTTCAGCATATTCACGGCTATCTGTCCATTATCCGCAACCTCTACCGTAAAACCGGCATCCTCTAAAATTGCAACGGCTATCTCCTGATTCAGCTCATTGTCCTCAGCCAGCAGAATGCGGCCTTTTCGGCCATTTACGATTCTGGTATTTTCTTCTGGTTTCTCTTCTTCCTCTTCTGCGCTTACAATGGACTTCAGGCAGCTTCTCAGCTCTGATAAAAACAAAGGTTTACTGCAGAATGCAGTGACTCCTGCCTCCTTTGCCTCTTCCTCAATATCGGTCCAGTCATAGGCCGTCAAAACGATTACCGGAACATCCTCCCGCATTTCTTTACGGATTCTTCTTGTCACCTCTACACCATTCATATCAGGCAGCAGCCAGTCAATAATATAAACACAGTAAGTATCCCCGCGCGTCACTGCCTGCCGGGTGCGAAGCACCGCCTCTTTTCCGGATAGTGTCCACTCTGCCCTCATTCCAATCTGCCCCAGCATATAGGACACGCTGTCGCAGGTGTTGAAATCATCATCCACGACCAAAGCTCTGCAGTTCTTTAATTCAGGAATATCCTGAGGCTCTTTCGACGCTTCTCTATGAAGACGAAATGCAAAAGAAACCTTCACCTCTGTACCAGCTCCCTGCTCACTGCTCACCTGAATCGTGCCGTTCATCATATCCACAATATTTTTTGTAATCGCCATTCCCAGACCGGTTCCCTGGATTCCGCTGATAGTTGAATTTTTTTCCCTTTCAAATGGCTCAAAAATATGAGCCACAAACTCCTCACTCATGCCAATGCCGGTATCCCGAATACAAAATTCATAATTGGCCATTCCGGCGGGAGCTCCTGTTTTTTCCGTAACCCGAATGCTGACGATTCCGCCCGCTTTCGTATATTTCACTGCATTGCTGAGCAAGTTCAAAAGTACCTGGTTTAGGCGCAGCTTATCACAGTAAATATCTTCATTTAACACATCTACCGCATCCATGTAAAGCTCCAGCTGCTTTGCACGTATATCTCCCTGAAGAATATTACGAAGACCCTGAAGTATATCCGGCAGGCGGCAGGGCTTCTCATCCAAGCGCATTTTTCCGCTCTCAATCCGGCTCATATCCAGAACATCATTGATAAGACTCAGCAGATGGTTTCCTGAAGTCATTATTTTATTTAGATATTCCTCCACCCGTTCCTTCTGCTCTATGTGGGTAATCGCCAATGCCGTAAAGCCGACAATCGCATTCATAGGTGTGCGGATGTCATGAGACATATTGGAAAGGAATATGCTTTTGGCTTTACTCGCCCGATTTGCCTGTAAAAGCGCATCCTCCAGAAGACTTTTCTGCTCCATCTCATGACGAATTTCCTCATCTACACTGTGAAGTCCCAGAACAATGCCATGGCTTTCCTTCCATTCTCCTGCACGTACCACTTTTATCTGATAATATTTCATCTTGCCGGCTAAAACCGCACGATAATTAATATATATCTGGTTTCTTTCTGCCAGTTCTTTTTCTAATCTTTCTGCAGACAGTGTCCGCCGCAGCATTTCTTTGTCCTCTTCGTAAACAAACTGATCTATATAGCGCTCCATGCTTTCTTTTAAAGTTGATCTCTCATCAAAGATCGTTTCAAAGACAACATCTGCATAATTCTCCATGCGCAGAGGCATTCCCCGGCCCGTATCCAAATCGAAAAAGCAGGCAAGGTTATAATCAATGGTCAAGGCATGAAGAAGCTCCATATGACGTTGTTCTTTTTCTTTTTCCCGAAGCTTCTGCGCCGTGCAATCCAAAAGAAAGCGCTGATAAAGAAGTTCTCCATTCTCTCTTAGAAGCTTGATATTCCCCATTATGTGGCGGACTTTGCCCTCTCTGGAATACACACGGTACTCCACACTGACACTGTCGCCCTCTTTATCCAGTTCCCGTATACATGTCCGAAGCTTTTCCTTATCCTCTTCCACCACAGAAGCAGCCACCATATCAAATCCGGCTTCCTCCATTTCCTTTTGGGATTTATAGCCTAAAATCTCCAGGGCTGCCCGATTGATACTTAAAATACGAGTACCATCTACCGTATGACACATGATTCCGCAGTCCATAGTAGTAAAAATCGTTTCCAACGTCTTATTCTTCTGTATAACCTCCTGCTCATAGGCTCGCTCTTGAGTCACATCAATAGCAACTCCCACGGTTCCCATAACGCTTCCGTCCAGGTCGTACAATGGAGATTTGTATGTAGTTAGAAGCTTTGTGTCCTCTCCGGCTTTCACAACCTCTTCTGAAACACAGGTTTCCCTCTTTGTCATCACGATTCGCTCTGACTCAATGCAAGCAGGATCATCCTCTTCCACATCCCAGATATAAGCATGTCCCCGGCCTTCAACCTGCTGCTTTGTCTTATTGACTGTCTTGCAGAAGCTGTCATTTACCTTTTCATGGATACCATCCTTATCCTTATACCAGATAAGATTGGGCACATTATTTATCGTCGCCTCCAGATAATGGCTGGTCTGCCAGAAGTCCTTACTCATCTTGCAGGTTTGCTGCCACCTTAAGAAATGAAAACGGATCTCTTCCTCAGACATAGGCATTGTCCAAATATCCTTTATCTCCTGCATACAGTCGGACAGCATTTCTATCTGGCTTTTATCCGCAAGCAAAAGCAGCTCAGCATACTTCTGCTTATGAGCAAGCAAAAGCTTAAGCGTTTCCTCTGATTCCAATCCCTGTGTACTCACCAGAATCACATCGGCTTTTTCTGCCAGAGAGATCTCCGGTTTCTCACTTTCCCAAAACGTATGGGTAAAGTGCTCAAATGGAGCCATTTCCTTTATAACTTCAAATATCCCGCAAGAATTACCTATAAGATAAAACTTAAGATGGCAATGGTACATCTCCTATTCCCCCTGTGCTTTCCATATGATAAATAGTCATTCTTTATTATCATACTTTATTTTTTCTTTTGGATCAATAGATGCTCTGCTTTTTCCAATTGCCCGTTTAATATCTTTAAGAATTCTACCTGCATATTCGCAAAATACTCTGTATTATAAATAGGTTGTCCCATTTAGTCAAAAAAACGCTCCTGGCTTAAGAGCTGCCAGGAGCGTTTTATTCATAATCTATAACATTATTTCTATCTCAATTTCCGTATATAAAACTTTCACCTACTGCCAATATCTTGCATCTGGTCTTTGGTGCAATCTTACCGCATGCTTCAAGAAAAGCCCCCGGATCGCCGCCATGTTCTTTAAACAGCCAGTAATGACAGGGAATTGCCACATCTGCCTTTACATCTCTTGCGAGGGCTGCTGCACCTTCCGGCCCCGGATTTCCATAAGTCGGATTGATCGGTACCAGCAATACATGGATTTTCTCCTGCAGCTGAATCATCTCCCGATAATCCTCTCGATAGCACGTGTCCCCAGTAAAAAGTACATTTTTCTCCTGTAAGCTTAGCAATACACCGATAGCCTGAGGTGACAGTTCTCCATGATCTGCCTTCACTGCTCGCAGTTGAAATTGGTCACACTGGAAACGAGCACCTCGGTCAATTTTTACCATCTGCTCCTTTGAAATACCCAGCTTTTCAAGCTCCGCTATGACACAGGAGGGCGCCAAAACCTTTGTCTTCTCATTTTGCAGTAAATGCTTTACACTGCCGTAATCCAAATGGTCCGGATGCTCATGGGATATAATCAAAAAATCAAGCTCCACATCCTCTGCTGTAAAAGGCGCCAACGTTAATCGTTTATACGTATCCCCCTCCCGTACAGAATCAGACAAAAAAAGATCAATTCCCAAAGTACAATTTGCCGTTTTAATTATAAATCCTGCCCCCGATGTCCAACAGATTAACAGTTCCTGTTCTTGCGGTGTATAAGCTCGGATCTCTTTTATAATTTCATTCATTAATATGCACCTCTTTTAATCTCCAAGTCACTCTGAAGGCCATAGGCTGCCTGTGCTTTGGCGAAGGTAGCCTGCGCACCAGCCATAATGGATGAGATATCTCCATCCAGGGAGAGGAAATTGGCCCCTCTGCGTACCCAATCCTGCATATTTTCCGGAATACTGCCCATGGATACGCCAAATGGCATGTTATGCCGTACACAAGCTGCCGCAAACTGGTCCAGAACATCCATCACTTCCGGATCGCGCACCTGTGTCAGCTTACCCATAGATCCGGAAAGATCATTTGGTCCGAAAACGACCATATCTATTCCCTCCACTTCAAGAATCGCATCAATTTCCTTCAAAGCATTAATATGTTCAATTTGAATAATTTTAAAGCAGTCACGAGAGGCAGATGCAACATAGTCCGTATTTCCAATAAGCCCATACTTAGCTGCACGAAGAGGGCCAAAACCGCGGATTCCTTTAGGCGGATACTCACAGGATGCCACTGCCAGCCTGGCATCCTCTGCTGAACAGATCATGGGGAAAATAATTCCGTCCGGTCCCATATCTACTACCGGCTTAACTAAAACCGGATCATTCCAGGGTACTCGCACAAAGCAAGCCGCATTCGTTCCGTTCATAGCCATGATATGATTGTGAATCGCCGTTCGATCAATAGCCGTATGCTCACCCTCGATCCACAAAAAATCGTAATTCAGATTGCCAACCGCTTCACTGATATCCGGCTCCCTAAGAAAAATGTGAAATCCAAAGACCGGCTCCTTATTTATAAATTTTTCTCTGATTTTTTCCAATTTTGCATTCATATTGTATTTAAACCTCCAAAAGTATCTTTATTCTTTTTTCACCCTGATCCATCTTCTCCAGCGCTTCCTTTGCCTGTTCCAGCGGGAAAATATCTGTAACCATCGGTTCCATATGAATCTGTCCTGCTGCCATCATATTGAGCATTGGCTGGAACATATGAGGGCATCCATTCAGACCGGTGAGCGTTATATTTTTAAAAACCATCATATCTGCGTCAAAGCCATCGACCAACGTATCATAAGAACCGATTACACTAATAGTTCCTGAACTCTTTACCTGTTCAAGAGAGGCACAGAGCACCTGTGCCGCACCTGTAGACTCCAAAACACTGTCAGCGCCTTTGTTGTTTGTTACTTTTAAAATCGCTGCTGTTACATCTTCCTCAATCCAAGAGAAGGTATAGTCTGCTCCCAGTTGTCTGGCCACTTCCAATTTTTCTCGTTTCCTGCCGGTTACAATAACAGTACTGGCGCCCAGATGCTTTGCACATTGGGCAGCTACCAGTCCAATAAGGCCTGTTCCATGCACCACTACTGTACATCCGGGCTTAATTCTGCCATTTACAGCAGTATATAAGCCTGTAGCTGCCGGTTCAATCAATGCTCCGTATTCCAGTTTCACAGAATCAGGCAGCTTATACATATGTTTTTCCGGCATACACATATATTGGGTATATGCACCAGGCCAGGTATACACAGAGCCAAGAGCACGCAGATTTTCACAAAATGCATAATTACCTGATTTGCAATTCTCACATTTTCCGCATGTTACTACATTGTCACCGCAAACACGGTCTCCTGGTTTAAATTTGGTCACATTTTTTCCAACTCTGCATACAATCCCTGACCATTCATGGCCCAGGCGTATAGGATATTTCATAAGACCGGTCTTCAAATACCCTATTGTACCTTCATAGACTGACTTATCCGTACCACATACACCCACAAATTTTACCTCAGTGATAACATCATCATCCTTCGGCTCCGGCATAGGCTCTTCAATCAGCCGAATATCCTTCGGACCATAAACAACCATACTTTTCACGAAATCCCCTCCCTTCAGCAAACATATTTTTTATAATCCGGATTCAGCAGACCAAATGGTTCCTCTCCAGCAAAGAACGCCTTGATACTGCGAACACAGCAATCCATGATTGCTCCAAGTGCCTCTCTTGTATTAGCCGCCGAATGCGGATTCAGTACTGCATTCTCACATGTAAACAGTATGCTGCGCTGTTCTGTATGTTCCGCAGCAAAAACATCCAACCCTGCCCCTGCAATCACACCTGCCTCCAATGCTTCATATAGATCCTCTTCAACAATCACACCGCCGCGGCTAGTGTTTACAAGAAATGCTGTAGACTTCATCTTATTTAAAAATTCTGCATTGATCATGCCCTGTGTCTCATCATTACACGGAATATGAAGACTAATCACATCACTTTCTCTGCAAAGAGTATCAAGTCCAACCATCTCAACATTTAATCCATCGGCCACTTCCGGATTAAAGAACACATCATAAGCCAGCAAACGGCAGTGAAATGGCTGGAGCAGCCGGGCCAATTCCTGTGCAATGGCCCCAAATCCTAACAATCCAAATGTCTTTCCGCTAAGACAGGAAGTCATAACAGAGCGGTATAGACCGCCGCGGATTTCTCTGTCATATTTTGTTACTCGGCGAATGCATGAAAGAGCCAGTGCAAGCGCCGCCTCTGCCACAGATAATGATAATTGTCCTGGTGCGCTGGTAACGGCAATCCCCTTTTTTGTAGCATAAAGAATATCAATATTGTCCACACCCACACCATGCCGCGCAATGAGCTTCAAAGAATCCGATACACCTTCTAAGGAAACACTTCCCCAATTTTCTGATGCAGCTACTACACAGTTATACCCCTTCACATCCTCAATCAGTATCTTGGGATCCTGAGTCTGTGCATGCTCCTTTTTCCATACAACTTCAAAACCCGCTTCCTCTAAATCCTTCATTTGACGGCTGTAATCTTGTCCAAAATCCGGCATATAAATACAAATTTTCGTCTTCATGAATCCTTGCTCTCCTATTCTTTTGGCAAAACATCAATTTAAAAGCTCTATTCTCTTATCCTCAATCTCATCTACAGCAACATTGTTCATTCTCTAATCTTACGCTTTTGCTTGGCAAGGTCATACATAACCGCTGTAGCCAAGACAATGCCTGTTGCACACTTTTGGTATTCCGCCGGAACGCCAACCATAATCAGAGCATTATCCAGAATCCTGATTATAAATACACCTACAAACACTCCTAATGCCGTTCCTGTTCCTCCCCGCAGGCTAACTCCGCCCACCGCACAGCTTGCTACCGCCTTAAATTCCCAGCCGTCACCATTCTGTGGCAGTGCATTGTTCAAATCAATGGTCAATAATACACCCGCAATTGCTGCCAGAATACCACATATGGTGTAAGCAATAACTTTCATACGTACCACGTTGATTCCTGCAAGGGCTGCAACTTCTTTATTTCCGCCAATGGCATAAAGTCTTCTCCCAAATACCGTTTTCTTTTGTATAAAAAATACGATAGCAAATGCTATTATCATCAGCCAGAAAGGCCATGTCATGCCTAACACAGAAGCATCACCAAATTCACCAAGATTATAAGGCAACGGGGTCAATGGATAACCATTGGTAATCAAATAGCGAATGGCATCTGCAATATACATCGTACCCAGAGTCATAATAAAATCTGGAATATTCATTTTCGAAATCATAAAGCCATTAACAAATCCAAAAACCGCACCAATAAAAAGCGAAATCAGTAAAGCCGGAGCAACTGACCATCCCTTTTTGATTAAAAAGAAGGCAAATACCATGCCCGCCAGACCGGTTACACGGCCCACAGAAAGATCGGTAGTACCCGTGATCAGAGCAAAGCTCAATCCCAAAGTTGTAAAAGCCAGAAACGGCATTAGCTGCAATGTGGAAGAAAAGTTACTCCATGCAAGAAATTTAGGATTCATGACCGTTGTAACGATCATAATAAGTAAAAGAGGAATTACAACACTGAAATCTCCAAAATTCATTTTTTCCAACTGCTTCTGCCACGGCCTTTTCATTTTTATCTTTTCATTCATATCCTATACCCCTTAATTTATGCTGTCCGCAGCAACTAATTTTTTCTTTGTTAAATCAAACAATACTGACATAACCAGAATAACGCCCATTGCTATCATCTGCCAGTTAGACTGGACCCCCAGGATCTGAAGGCTGTTCTGCAATACATAGATCAAAAGAATGCCAATGCCACATCCTAGAATACTTCCTGTTCCGCCCTGCATACTGATTCCGCCGGCTGCACAAGCTGCAACAGCGCGGAATTCCAGGCCAATACCTGCTGTAGGGCTGGAGGATGCCTGATCGATAGACATCAGAACGCCTGCAACACCAGCAAGAGCCCCGGCAAGGACATAAACCATCCATTTTACTTTCACCACATTGATTCCGCTGCAATAAGCTGCATCCATATTTCCGCCTACTGCCTGAATTTGACGGCCTGCTTTTGATTTGCGGACCATAATTTCCATAAAAATAAAAATAGCTACAAAGATGAAAAACGGCCACGAAAGCTTCAGAGGGCGCATAGCGCCGAATTTATAGAATGAATCTGCCAGCGGAGCCAGCACAGCCCCATTTGAGATGGCAGTAGCAAGTCCCTGACATAGATACTGTGTGGACAATGTGGCAATGAAGTTGATCAAGCCGACCTTTGCTACTAAAAATCCGTTAATCACACCCATGAAGGCTCCTGCCAAAATTGCTATAATGATAGATACTGCCCCTGGCAGGCCCAGTGTCATGGAACATGTGCCAAACACAATGCCGCAAAAACAAAGATTAGAGCCAAGAGATATATCCACCTCACCTGTCATAATGACAAGAGCCTGTCCCACACAGATGATACCCATAAATGTTGCATATCGCAAAATAACAGCAAAATTATTTATGCTCAAAAATGCTGGTTTTTGATATCCTGTATAAAAAATCAGCAACAAAAGAGGAATCAGGATACCAATTTCGGGAGTCAAAAGAATTCTTATCAGACGCTTCCTGATTTCTGCACCACTAGCTTTCATTTTCACGAATCTCACCCCTTTTCTTAAAGGTAGTTACAGCATACTCCATAATCTTTGCAGTGCTCGCATCCTCTTTTGACACTTCACCCACAATTCTCCCTTCCGCCATAACGATAAATCGGTCACACATTGCCATTAATTCCGGCAGTTCAGATGAGATCATGATTTGTCCCTTCCCCTGTGCGGCCATTTCATTAATAAAATTATAGATTTCATACTTAGCTCCTACATCAATGCCTTTCGTTGGCTCATCCAGCATAACCAGTTCAGGTTCCGAATTCAAAGAACGTGCAATAACAACCTTCTGCTGATTACCGCCGCTAAGCGTATCTACCCGGGTCCGCATAGTGGGAGCTTTTATACGCAGATAGTCAAAATATTTTTTTGCACGAGTCTGCTCTGTCTTTTTTGAAATCAGCACCTTAAAGGAAGACATCTCCTTCAAGTTGGAAAGAGTAATATTCTTCATAATGCTCCAGATGTGCACTAATCCAAATTTTTTCCGATCTTCTGTGACAAGTGCTATGCCATTTTTCATTGCATCCGCCGGGCTGTGTATGGAAAGTTTCTTCCCGTCCAGCGTCATTGTACCTGTGGTTTTACCCATCATGCCGAAAATGGACTGTGCAACCTCAGATCTGCCTGCACCAACTAACCCAGCCAACCCCACTACTTCACCTCTGTGAACCTGAAATGAAATATCTCGAATTAACTTCCTGTTAGCAATGTACGGATGATCTACTGATAGATC
This sequence comes from Clostridia bacterium, assembly GCA_910574255.1. Classification (GTDB taxonomy): domain Bacteria; phylum Bacillota; class Clostridia; order Lachnospirales; family Lachnospiraceae; genus Laedolimicola. Next base: position 36,273 of record CAJTAK010000016.1, on the reverse strand, counting down.
CTTTACCTCCAAAAGAAGTTCACCAATTTCCACATTCCGTTCCGGATACATGGTTGAAATCTGGCGTCCAATCATTGCCTCAATGATTTTATCTTTATCGTACTCTTCTCTGCTGAATAAGCCCACATTTTTTCCGTCTCTCAATACACAGACGCGATCCGTAAGCTGTAAAATTTCTTCCATTTTATGAGTAACAAAAATAATACAGGTACCCTTTTCTTTCAATGACAATACAACCTGGAACAATCGCTCTACATCTGCTGAAGACAAGGATGTTGTGGGCTCATCCAGAATCAAAATCTTCGGATTGCCAGACAAGGCTTTTGCAATCATCAACAGCTGCTGCTGACCTACACTGAGTTTTCGAACATCTGCATTCATATCAAGGGCAATGTTGTTCTCTTTCAGAACCGCCTGTGCACGCTGGTTCATTTTTGTCCTGTTTATAATTTTTCCTTTTTTCCCCAGGGTCAAATCGCCGATAAACATGTTCTCTGCTACGCTCATATTGCTCAGTACACTAATCTCCTGTGGGACGAAGCTGATTCCAAGCTTTGATGCATGATTGGGATCTGTCGGCCGTACTTCTTCTCCATCAATCTTTAAGACCCCTTTATATGTTCCTGCCGGATAAACACCGTTCAAAATTTTTAAAAGTGTCGATTTTCCGGCACCGTTCTCACCAATGAGCCCCAGCACCTCTCCTTTCATAGCGGACAGGTTCACGTTGTCATTAGCCAAAACTCCCGGAAAAACCTTTGTAATTCCTATTGCTTCTAATACGTATTTTCCCATGAAAACACCTTTCATTTTTTCTAGTTGCGCATTCGCATACACTGAAGAATTGACTCTATTAAAATTTAAACTTCCCATACCGTTTGGTGTGGGAAGTTTAAATTATGTCATATTAATAAAACAATTATTCCTCACCAAACCATGTCTTCACTTCTTCAATCAGGCCATTATAGTAATCCGGATCATGTGCGCCTTCTCCGCCCTGATACACCAGTGGAGCATCCAAATCAGTCCACTCCGGAACCGTTCCGCTGCGAAGCATTGTATCAATGTATTCCATAGTCTTATAAGCTTCGTCATAGAGGGGCTGGGCAACAAGCGCATCTACCTTGCCGTCATTAAGCAAAGCCAGATTGGCCTCTGTGTAGTCCATACCAACAATCACAAGATCATCCGGAGTCATGCCGCTTTTCTCAGATGCATTTGCCCATATCTGCAACCCTTCGCCCATTGTAGAAAAAGTAGCAATCAGGTCATCATTCTTTTGAATAATAGCAGTCGCCAGATTTGTCCCGCTATCAACATCTGCTCCCAGAAGTTCAACAGGCAAACACTTTACACCTTCAAGATTCAATTCCTCTATACGGGCAATGAATGCGTCGGTTGCAGCGTTCTCCGTAACATTTTTATTATTCTGACACAGAGCAATACTACCTGTCTGGCCTTCAATTCTTTCAGCAATAAAATCAGCACACTCACGTCCGAAAGTCTCCGGATTACAAGCCATACCAAAGTCAAGTCCTTCCGGAATCGGATCAAACTTGAAATGCGGAATACCGGTAATCATGCCAGCTTCTTTCAAAGTCTTCAAAGAAGGATAACAAGACTCGTCCAGATACCATAGAAGGGCCGCATCGCCTCCAGTAGTGGCAAATGCCTCAGCTAAAGCATAGACTTCGTTCATGTCAGTTCCCTCGGTACCAACCACCTGAACATCTGTGTATCCCAGATCCTCCGCAGCCTGCATAAAGCCAAGCTGTACCATACGATGAACTGGATGGTTTTTCAGCATCATAACAATGCCAAGCTGATACTTTGTAGGATCAAAGTCATCTGCAGCAGCTTCAGCTCCTTCTGCCGGTGCAGCTTCCTCTGCAGAGACTGACTCTTCTGCTGGTGCAGCAGTTTCTGGTTCAGGCTCACTTTTGCCACAGGCAGCCAAAGCAAAAACCATTGTTAAGGTTAATAGAAATGCAGCCATTTGTTTCATTTTCTTCATAGTTATTTTCCTCCTTAATTGTTTTGGAACGCTCCCGGAATCTCCAGTTTTTTGTGATTTCTAGGATTCCCTCTTTATAAACTCCCTCATTTTTGAAGGTAATTTATCTAAACCTTATAACCGTGACGGTTATGCTACCTGTTAAAACTCCAAGCAGCACCGGGCTTACTTCCCAATGCCCTCTTTCCGCAAAATATCTCCAACGCCGCCACCTGTATGAATCAGATAAAATTCTTCTTTTGTATAGTGTGTCTCTTCCATTGCTGTAAGCGCTATAGCATCAAAAACAGAAATAAATGCAAGCGTGCTGGCAGAAGAAACAATTCCCCATTGATCTGGTTCTCTTTCAATCTTAACTTTTAATAGGATATCGCAGCCTTTTCCCAAACCAGATTCTTCGTTTTCTGTAACACCTATAATACGTAATCCTTTTTTCTTTGCTGCCGGTAAGTAATTTAAAATCTCTGTTGTATTACCGCTTTTACTGATAAGAATTAAAATGTCACCTTCCTGCATAACCCCCATTCCGCCATGAATCGAGTCTGCCGGGGACAGAAAAAAGGCTGGGATTTCCACCACACTTAATGTGTGTGCAATTCTTTTTGCGGCCATGCCTGCAGTTCCGCATCCTGCCAAAATTACTTTCTTGCTGTTACCTTTTACAGAACAAAACAGTTCTGTAATCTGGTCTAATACTGCATAGTCTACTTCATCTGCAATCTTTAATATGGTTTCCGCTTCATCTTTTATAACTTGTCGTAATCTCTCTCTATGTCCCATTTCCTTTTCCTCTTCTTTATAGTAAAATTGGTGACTGAAACAGCTTTTCCGGCATTCGAATCTGAACACCGCCGCCATCTACGCACAGGGTTTCTCCTGTAATTCCATCACTCTCACTGCTTGCCAAAAAGAGAACTGCAGGAGCAATTTTATCTGCTGTATTCAATTCCGGCAATGCTCCCATCAATCGGAAACATTCCAACACATGCGGCGGACGTTTCTCATTATTCGTAATTGTCGTTCCTGGTGCTACAGCATTCACGTAAATGCCATGTTCCCCCAATTCCAAAGCGATTGCCCTGGTCAGATTTACAATTGCAGCCTTCGCAGCACAGTAAACTGTCATTCCCCGCTCTCCATAAAAAGCTGCTGTAGATGTAATGTTAATAATTTTTCCCCGCGTTTTTCTTTCTACCATTTGGGCTCCAACTGCCTGAGTCAAAAAATACACCGACTCTAAATATTCATTAAACCCTCTTCGAAAATTCTCACGGCTGACCTCCAAAAACGGTTCATTTGTCCACCAAGCTGCATTATTTACCAAAATATCAATTCCGCCAAAGGATTCATTCATTTGCTCCAGAACTATTTGGGAAGCATTCTCTTTGTAAAGATCACAGAGTAATGTTTTTGCTTCACCACCCTGTTCCTGAATCTCTTTTACCACATTCATGCAACGCTTTTCATCACGGCCAGATACCATAACACGAGCACCCTCTGCCGCAAACAGTTTTGCAATTTCATAGCCGATTCCGCTGGTGCTTCCAGTTACAAGAGCTATTTTTCCATCTAATCTTCCCATGGCACACCCTCCTTTTTCATCCATTTTCTGATTCCCTTTTGCTATAATTAACTTTAGCATTGCGAAGCATTGGAGTAAATATTGTAGTTTATTTTTAACAATTTTGACGGTAAAATTGGTAATATTTTATAAAAATTGCACATTTTTTCGTTATTTTACACAATTTTTAAGTTTTTGGCACTTCATTTTGAATTGTTTACTTCATTCATTTACTTCATTTTTAATTCTATAAATTGCAGTATTTTGTTTATGCTGTCCATAGTAAGCATTGGGCCCGAATTTTCGATTGTAATGCTTCATTTTAATATTGTCTTTTACTAACGGACACTTCCCTTGTGTTGCAAGATAATCAAACAACGCCATTTTCGAAATATATTCTAATATCAATGCATGTTCTACCGCATCATGAGCAGTCCTCCCCCAAGTAAATGGGGCATGGCTGTGCACAAGAACTGCCTGCATTTCCACACAATCTATATTTTTAAAAGCCTCTATAATTACTTTTCCTGTGTTTTTCTCATAGTCTTCTTCAATTTCTTCTGTCGTCATCAAGCGAGTACAAGGAATATTGCCAAAAAAGTAGTCACAATGTGTTGTTCCATAACAGGGAATATCCATTCCCATCTGAGCCCACATAGTTGCATACTGAGAATGTGTATGCACAATACCTTTGATCCCTTTATCTTTAAAGGCTTTATACAGTTCTGCATGTGTAGGCGCATCTGTAGATGGCACATAAGTGCTGTCTACAATATTTCCATTCAAATCCACCGGCACCATCTGATAAGGCTTCATTTCAGAGTAAGGTATTCCACTGGGTTTAATTACCATTAATTCCCTCTCTTCGTCATACCCTGAAACATTTCCCCATGTTAAAATCACAAGCTTTTTGTTCATTAGATCCATGTTTGCTTCATAAACTTCCTGTTTCAATGTTTCTAAATTCATTTCTGCTCTCCTTACGCCAAAATATAATAATTTAATTCCGCTTCCTTTTTATCCTATTAAACTCAAAAAACCTAGAAGTATTATTTAACCTCCTTTCATATTTTCCATTGCTTCTGACCATCAAGCTCACATATAACGTGTCAATAATCATTTGTTCAGCTACCCTTCGAACCACCTTATCCTTGCCTGCTGTCACATCGCTTGTAGCTATGAACAGATTTATATCAGACAGCCTCAACATAGGCGATTTATTAAGCTTTGTAATGCAAATCACCTTAGCTCCCCGTTCCTTTATCACTCGCATTGCATTAATAATATTTCTGGAACGCCCCTCATAAGAGATGATAATTGCCACATCATCTTCTTTCATGTTGCTTGCCTCTATTAACTGCATAACCGGATCGCTCTGTGCTGAGCCTGGAACCCCGATACGCAAAAACTTAAAAAACGCTAATTGACAAATTGCAGCAGCATCCCCCGCCCCAAAAAAATGTATGGATTCCGCTTTCAATAGTAATTGCACCGCCTCTTCGTAGTCCTTTTCATTCGCAAGCAGAATCGTATCACTTAATGCTTGCATATTGCTCTTATACACTTTTCGCAAATTATCAAGTATAGAATCTTCCTTACTGATTTCCTCAACCGTTACAATACTGCTTTCATCCAATGCATGAGAAAAAGCCTGCTTCATATCCGTAAAACCTGTATAACCCATTTTTCTGCAAAAACGAATAATTGAAGCATCACTGCTCTCCGTTGCACGAGCCAGTTCCGCCAATGTCATGAAGCAAATCATCTCTGGTTTTTCCAGCAATGCCTGGGCTACTGCTCTTTCCGCCCGCGGTAATGTAGGAATTAAAAATTTGAGCCGTACAGCAATCTCGTTCACTCGATTCCTCTCTTTCTGTTATTTATGGTTTTGTCAATATACTTTTGATAGGAATCCCATACTCCGTTAAGACCCTCTATTGTCTTGCAATACAAAGCATATTTTTGATTATAAACTTCAACATTTCTCTGATTGGGCATAACTCTCCTTGATATCCTACTCATATGCCTTGCCGCCGCTTCCACACTTGGATAATCTTTAACTGCCGCTGCTGCTACAATGGCACATCCTAAGGCTCCCGTCTCGTCTGCATCCAATACTTCTACCGGAATGTTCATCACATCCGCAAACATTTGTGTCCATACTTCTGATTTTGCCACCCCACCAGTCAGACGAATCACTTGCGGCTGTCCCTGATAAGATTTCATCAGACGTTCCAAATGCATCCTGTGTGAAAACGCAACTCCCTCATATACACTGCGGAGCAGATGCTTCCTTGTATGGAAACTGCTTATACCTATGAAGCTGCCTTTTGCATTAGGATGAACATTACTGCCCACTAAGAATGGAAGAAATACCGGACAAAACTCCTCGATAGAAATTTCCTCGACCCAGGAATTGATTTTACCGTAAACACTGCTACCTTTTTCTTTGCATTCTTGTACAAATTCCGGCAAGAGGTTTTGAATAAACCACTCATTATTTCCTGCTGAAGTAGGTGAGCCCTCTTCCGCCAGATAATATTCTGGAAGCACAAAAATTGTATTCCTAGTGTGTTTGAGAATTTCTTTGTTCGTTACTGGCTTTTTGGAAAGATACAGATTCACGCTCCAGGTTCCTGCAATCATACACAGCTTCTCTTCTGTCACAACATCAGCTGCCAGCATGCAGGCATGTACATCAAACATTCCTCCTGCTACAGGTGTCCCTTTGACAAGTCCTGTCCTCTTCGCCGCTTCGTCTGTCACATAACCGCAGATTTCAGCTGCCTGACACAAGGGCGGAAATGCTTCCCTGTATTGCTCCAGTTCAAAAAGCTGCAATAATTCCGCATCATAGTCCCGCGTATGAAGGTTTATTAAGTCTGTCCCTGAATAATCTCCAAGCTCTGCTTTTGCTTCTCCTGTCAAACGAAAACGCACATAGTCCTTTGCTTCGAATATCCACTCAATCTTGTCCAGACACTCCGGCTCATGATCACGGAGCCATGCCAAAAGGGATGCCGGCTGACAGGAAATTATCTGCTGGCATGCCCGATCCAGAGCCTTATCATCCGTTCCGTCTTCAATCCATTTAAGCGGATATTCCCATGCCCGGTTATCTGTAGAAATAATTCCATTTCTGGCAGGCTTTCCATCTTTTCCCCAAAGATACAGGCCCTTGCCATGGCCGCATACAGCTACTCCTGCTACATCTGCGGGATCAATTGCACTTTCTTCCAAAACCTTGCGGACTACAATACAATTTGCCTCCCACATTTCTTCCATATCACGTTCTACAAATCCGGGAGCTGGTGAAAGCATCTTCGTTGCCATCGAAGAAACACAAATTTCTTTCCCTTCTCGATTGTAGAGTGCTGCTTTTGTTGTGGTACCCCCATTGTCCAAACCAATGTAATACTTCATAATTATCATTCCTTTACTATTTGATACGCTACTTTTGCCTGTTTCTTTTTGCTTTTTCAACTTCATTTTGATCTTAACAAGTTAAAAAATTGAAGTAAATATTGGGCTGTATTTTTGCTATTATGCCCAATTAGGCTTCATTTTTTGTACTCATTTTCACTTCAAAATCGTGATTTTTCCGAATTTCCCCATTTTCCGCACTTCATAATGAATTATTTTTTTCAGTTTTCACTTCATTTTTTCTAGCCTCCTTCCTATCTGCTTTTTTGGTGTTCCATCATAAAAAAAGTACCTAAACCTCCTATTGGTTTAGATACTCTTTCTTAGCATCATCATTTATTTGTGTCAATCGCCTGCCTTAGCCTCTCTTGTTCCTTTCACTCTGCTGCTTACTGTGATACTGGCTGTTTTTCATTTTATAGTTCTTCACTTTTGTTTCTAAAATGTTAATTGTGGGAAATTTCCCTTGAAAAATAGGGTTTTATTGAGTTGAATTTTAGAAATTACACCACTTTGACACCAATTCGACGATTGACACCTTTTTCAAATTCTTCTGCTTCAAATTTACTCATTTCAGATATGAGCGTGTCTTCCGTCACATGGCAGTACAGATTCATTGTGATATTGACACTTGAATGTCCTAAGATAACCTGCACTGTTTTAGGGTTCATGCCACGCTCAATACATCTGGTCGCAAATGTGTGTCTGAGCGTATGCGGTGTTAATGGTTTGAATTTTTCGTGTTCTTTGGCTATCCGGTCTGAAATAACCTTCATGACCAGATCCGTGTCATTCTGACTGACGGGAGCATTCCTTGTAGTAACAAATACCAAGTCCTCAAATCCCTCTGGTGCTTTCTTTCCTTTGGCTTCAATTTCAGCTTTCCAGAGTTTTTGTCTTTTCAGAATCTGATATGCTTTTAAGGTCATCGGGATTTTACGCTTTCCCTTTTCTGTCTTTGGCTCGTGAAATTCATTGATTTTCTTTCCGTACTTCGGACTTGTTTCGTCCTTACAGGTCACATAAACCAAAGTACGATTAACATAGATTGTCTGGTTTTCAAAATCAATGTCTGACCACTTCAAGCCTAAAAGCTCTCCGATGCGCATACCAGTTTCAAGAGCAAGGCTGAACGTGTTGAAATATCTGTAATGCTGTGCTGCTTCCAAGAATATATCCGTTTCTTCAAGCGTCAGCACTCTCGGCTCTTCCGAATTACTGTCCTTATTCACAACTGTATTCACCTGCATTGGTATGTTCTTCAGTACGAGATCCGCATCTATCGCCTTGTTGTACATATCAATGAGGATACGCCGTGTGTCTTTTCTGGACATATCCGTTTTCAGTTCGTTAAAAGCCTGCTGCATGGTAATCAGATTGATGTTATTCAGCTTCCGCCATCCAAGACTTTCCCTGATACGGTTATACGAGTGTGTATAGTTGGCTCTGGTGGTATTCCTGCAATTCTTCTTACAGGTATCCATCCAGACATCAAACCATTCATCCAACGTCATATCCGAAGAAACAACATTCAGATTCTTTTCATCCTCATACTGCTCATTGCGGAGCCTCTGGCGGATTTCATTCAGCGTCTTTGCATAAATAGTCTGCCGCTTCCCGAAGCGGTTCGTAAACCTCGCCTGATAACGTCCATCCTTACGCTACGTTATGCCCTGCCCTAATTCTTTTCCTGCCAATGATCTTCCCATGTTCCACTTCCTTTCCACACAGGAAAGCAAATCATTTATTGGAAAGAATTATCTGATACTGATATTCTACCAAATCGTCTGCTTACCTTCAATCAGATTCTGAAAAAATGTTAAACTTTTTTCGCATTTTAATCCCTTTAATATATCTGGTTTTTCAGCCAGTTATCAAGGTTTTTGCGGTGCGCATAAAGGCGGTTGCCTATCCTTACGGTAAAACCGTTTGCCGGATCAGCCAAAAGCTCCCTGCATTTTGTCTGTCCGATACTAAGATATACACACATCTCTTTCACGCTCAATAATGCCTTATCCTCAAATGGAATATAATCTGCATTTCTGTTGTCTATTCCCTGCTGCATCACTTCATCCCCTTCCACAATCTTTTTAATTCCACATAATAAATTCGTCAAAGAACTAAGACTGGCATAAGCGGTGTAATTTTCCTGTCGGCTTCCATTCGTATCCCATGCTGTCATTGCTGACCTTTAGCAGCGATTTCTGTATCAAAATCTGCCTGTGGGCTTCCCCTGCTCGGAATATTCCCACCCTTTCGGAAGTGTCTGCCTGCTCCCCTTTTCTGTAAAAGGTTCTTTGCAGGTCTGTTGGCATGAAGTACAGCTCATGAATCCGTTTTGACGGATTGTTTATCAATGTTCTTTTGCTGCTTTCAAAACCTTCTTCCAATTTTTTAAAATTCGACACAAGATTTATCCGCGGCATGATATAATTCTTTTGTAACCGGCTTGTCTGCCTGTTGGCTTTAAGCGGCTACGTCTTAATGGATTTATGATACCAATACAGAGAGTGGAAAAACATTGACGGAGACTTGACCATCCATTGACATAGAAATTTTTGAAGGGGAGAATCATTTGAGAAATCGACTTACCTTTGCCAATACAGTAAGCATACTTCTTGAGAATAAAAAGAAAACCTATCAACAGCACCAGCTTGTCCGCAGCTTATTTTCCGCATACTTAAACGATGAACTTTCAAGCGGTGAAATATATGCAGAAGACAACACTATGTACAGCCGCTGGTGTACCGGAGCAAGACCAATACCTATGGAGATCCTGCGCATTTATGAGGATAATAATTTTGAGGTCATGGAAGAAGATTTCCTGTGCAAGATCATTCCGAACCTGATAAATGAATCACAGGCACGTTCCCAAATAGAAGAACTGATCAATGACAGCCGCAATATCATCGGCAACAAAACCGCAGATGAAATGCTTGCACTTACCGATAATGCAGCTTTTTTTACTGCCACGATCCGCTATGCCATTCTGTCAGACCACGAACACAGCGGCTTATTTTCCCCTGATTTATTCGATACTATACAAAACAGCCGCCTGCCCTCCATCACGGAAGAATTTGTAGGACGTAAAAATGAACTGAAAGAATGCGGGAAACTGTTACAGGAACACCCCACACTATTTATCAGTGGCGTGGCAGGGATCGGGAAGAGTGAATTTGCGAAATATTATGCAGACAAAAACCGTAAGAAATATACAAATATCATTTACCTCTATTATGCAGGAGATTTAAAGAAAAGCATTGCAGGCATAGAATTTGACGGTGATACCAGTGAAATGACTGAAGAAACGCTTTTTGACAGACACTATAAGACATTAAAAAAGCTGCGCCATGACAGCCTTATTATTCTTGACAATTTTAATGTACTCCCAAAGGATGAAAGCTTTTTCAAGGAATTTGCACAGAATGATTTCCAGCTATTGATAACAACCAGATGCCGTCCTACGCAGTACCCCATTATGGAACTAAAAGAGCTGGATACAGATACCGAACTGTCGGAACTGTTTTACCGTCTGTGCCCTTCCGCAAAAGAAGATACACTGGCAACAAAGCAGATCATACAAACCGTACACAGCCATACGCTGACTGTTGTATTGTCTGCGTTGTCCTTATCCGCAAGCGGTATGGAAGCGGAAGAACTGCTATATGAATTACAGACCTGCGGACTGAGTATTGCTTCCGGTGAAGCTGTTGAATTATATAAGGATGGAGATTACACCGACGGACTGATGGCAGAGCATTTAAAGAAACTGTTACAGCTTGGGAAACTGTCTGATCCCTGCCTTGATGTTCTCCGTAATCTTTCCCTGCTTTCTGCCTCCGGCGTATTAAAAAATGCCTTTAAGAACTGGCTGAAACTGACCTCATTAAATGATGTGAACTATCTTGCCAAATACGGTTTTATCCATGATGACAGAGAAAACCGGAAAATCAGCCTGCACCCACTGATAAGAGAAATTGTTGCACTGGAAACTTTGCCGTCCGTATCAAACTGCCATACGCTGCTTGACAGCCTGCATTGTATCTGCCTTGTGCATGGACTGGAAGTTAAAAGACCGCAGAATGTGATTGATTCACTTATCAGCATTACAGAAAACATTTTAGCGGACATACCAGAGGATTATCTGCTGTTCCTTCAGGATATGTTCCCGTATCTTGAAAAATATCTTGTGACGGACTATCTGCCAAAACTTGTAGAACGGATAGAGCATGTAATGAAACAGGATACGCATTCCTACTGCGACAGGGCGTTGCTTCTTGACTATAAAGCGGAACTGTTTCTTATCAAAAATGATTATAAAAACGCCTTGAAGAAACGGTTAAAAGCTGTCAGTATCTTAGAACCGTACCATACGGAAGATGCTGACCAGCGGACAGCAAATCTGCTTTCAAACCTGTACAACAATCTTTCCAATACATACCTGCTGATGAAAAAAGCAAAAGAGGCTGCTGAAATGCTCCATACTGCTTTAACCATCCGGCAGGAATATGCATATCTCGGGCTGGCAGAATCACATGATATGCTGCAACAGTTGCTGAACCTTACCAATATGCTGATCCTCTCCAAAAATACAGATATGGCAAAACAGGTTCTTTCCACCTATGAAAATCTTGTTTTGGAAAATGAGGGAACACAGACTTTAGATAACGGAGTCTGCCAGATGATGTATGGCGCGATTGCGCTTTCCGAGGGCAACGCTAAAGAAGCCGAACTTCATCTTTTATCTGCGGAGAATATTATTTCGGAAGTCATGGGAAGCGATAACGATTATGCCAAAACGGTTTATTTGTACCTGAATAACCTGTATTCCCGATGGCAGAAACCGGAACAGGCTTTGGCGTATAAAAATAAATATCTTGAATGTTCCAAGTAAAATTGATGCCAAATTTTATGAGTATGAAAGTTAGCGAAAGTTAAAAGAGCTATGAAATCTCCAAAATTACAGAAAGCAATGTCAAAAACCGCATGAAATATCAGGCTTTGACATTGCTCTTATCGTTGCAGATTGCAAATTTGTTATTTAGTGAAAGTTAGCGAAAGTTAAACAGAAACATCTATATGTTGCCCCTTGTTTGATTACATCGCTTACATAAGGGGTCAGTTTTTACTGACTCTCATTTTAGAATGAAATGATCTTATTCAGATGATTATTGTCTTTTATGTATCAGTCCCATCCCTCAGGGCGCCATCCGTTTTCAAAATCCTGCCACCTCTCAGGCGGAATGTCAATATTTGAGTGCCTAATCTTCCGTTCAATATCCTCATTTGATGACCTGCCATGAAGAACATCCTGCCAACATCTTTCTGCCTCTTCCAGTCCCTGACTCGCTGCTACCTCTGCAAATAAATCTGGTCTTAATTTTGCCATGATTCCCTCCTACCAATTATTTATAGTTCTATTACTCAATCATAGTTAAAACTGTAATAATGTTATCTTCCATTGTTTTTTGCTGTGATGCAGTCAATTTATCAGAGGTACGAACTAATACTGTCCCAATGACAATATGTGATCCAGAAGCAAAAATTCCTCCATCGTATGATGCCAAATAATCGTTTCTTGAATTTGCATCTTCAACTGTAGAATATACCTCAATGCTCCCGCCACAATCGGTTCCTTTTTCAATAACTGTATCCCCAAGTACCTTTCCTTGATCCACTAGATCGCTTGAAAAATAAACTTGAGCAGTATAGCCGCCTGCCTTGTTCAAATGTCCATTCGGATCATTGTCCTCTGTAACCGCTGATATATCAACAACATTTGGAACTTTCTTTAAACATTCAATGATATATGATTCGTTCGGAGCATCCACTAATGCATACTGTTTTATGCTTTTTTCATAAGACATCTGCTTATCAGAAAGGTTTGACAAGACATCTTTATACTCTACTGCATTAAGCTCGTCAATCAATGCATTAATTTCAATTTCTGTCTCAGGCATTGCAGGGACAGTCTTTTTAGCGGCCTTTGCTTCTGAAATAGCGGTTTCTAAAGCGGGGGCCAATGTATCATCTAATGCTGGTTTCTTTTCCGATACAAGAGTCTCAGCGGCAGAAATAGCAGTTTCTAATTCATTATTCTTCTCTTCTAATTCAATCTGTGCCCCATTGTATTTTTCTATTGCCTCTATCATAGCATTACAATTCTCCAAATGATCCCTTGAATCCTTATATTCTCCAAGTTCCTCATAAATCATCGCTGCGGAAGAATAATCTTTATCCTCTTCCAGCTTTAATGCCGCATTATAATCTGAACTCTTGCATCCAGTCAGACCTAAGCTCACTGCTATTAATATAATACAAGCTAATAATGCTTTTTTACCCATAACTGCCTTCCTCCTTAAAACATATGAATGTCAAAATCAATCCACATAATCTCTGTCACCTATATGCTGATATATGCCCTCTCTTTAGTTGCCGTCCGCCAGTTTCTTGCGTGATGCAAGTCCAAGCATAAGTACTATGATATCATCGATCGGTCCTGGGCAAGCATCTATTGGGGAAACAATATACATCAAAACAGCCATCATTACCAAACCCTTCATAAAATTATTCATAACGCATTCTCCTTTCTTTTCTCACTATGCCACTACCAGATTTTGTAACTCTAAACCTACAAATAAACTGCCAATCGTAAAACCTCCATCACTTGCCTTTTCAGAAACTGCACTCTGGTAATATGGATTTAAGATCAGTTCCTCTTCCCGTTCCATCTTCGCAAACAAAAGAGCTGTGTTATATGCATCTACTAATCCATCATGTGCGCCTTCCTCATATAAAATATCTGCCGCAATTAGCGCCTCAGATAATTTGTAGCATTTGAGAGAGTGCATTTTTTCCCCAAATATCTTTTGGCAGTCAATCCAACCGTTAAGGATATCCTTCAACTTATCAATGCAAATATTCTTTGCCTCGGTTTCATGGAGAATTTGAAGTTTATCATTATCACTCCATGAAACCACCCTCACATCGTCTGGAAGCCAGCTTACAAAAGCATTCAACGCCTCTTTCATCGTAGGCGCTTTACTTACATCATTTCGGCTGATACCAGTAAGATTGTTGATATAAGTGTCTATGTATCCAAATTGAGGAAATACATAGGTGACAAATCTATCCTGGACTTCTAGGACCTCATCCAAGAGCACTGCTCCTATCTGGATTGTTTCATTTGCCCAACAATATTTTTTTGTTCTTACACTGTCGGGAACTCTACACATTTCAAGATCAACTACTGCATATCTGCACATATTCTTCGCTCCTTTCTTATTGCCCTGTGTCAATTATTTTAACACAATCTATATCTATGTCAATATATTTGCAATAATTGTTAACATTATTAGCAATGCTAAAATTCTTAACATCGGTCAACTGTAAGCATAAGAAAAACCTGCGGATATACCACAGGTTATTCACGGAATATTACTGTCATATTGTTCTGAAAAGCCTATCGGAAGTATCCGGTCCTTTTCCATTCGAGACAACTCTTTGTTTCGATCCAACAAATGAATTTCTTGATATTCTGGCCGCATATATAGGATACAGACTGCTTGTTTTAAATTTGCTTGAAATTACATTCGCGGCAATTATAATATCATACCCTGCCATTTGCTCCACAATTCTTTTTATGGTTTTTCCAGAGTTTATCACCCCGTCACATACAATGATTTTATATCCTTTATATTTTCCATCTTCCAGAAACGATCTTATAAATGTTTCCGCTGATGATTCATCATAGAATAACTCTGGGCAATCTAAACAGTCTGCGATGCCTTGTCCAAACGCCAATCCTGATCGCATCATTATAACCACCACATATCGGGCATTACAAAAATCTGCTTTTATCATTTCAGCTACATCACCGCCCAGCAGATAATGCGCCTCACGCAGTTTCTTTCCTTCAATGCCAGAACCACTTTTGCAAATCTCAATACTGCTTTTTACTAATTCCTTATCAGTATCCAAAGTTTTAATGCTATTAATGCTGTCCTCAATCATAATACTTTCGTATATATATTGGTTATAAAAAAGCTGGTGGATATTTTCATGTTTAGATAGCAAATCATATATGTTATCCCTATACCCTTTGTTTGAGATAATATATGATTTGTTGGAGTATTCAAGCATCAAACTATCAAGCATTGAATCCCCTATTGCAATAACATATTTTCCGAGCAACTGAAGTTCTTTCATGACGTAATATTTAATAAATCTGGACATTACCATTTCAGCATTCAACACCATGATTTCTAAGCCGCTGTTTTTCAATATACTTTCCCACACATGGTTATCCCCAGCAGTTATTCCTATGATAAGAGATGCTTTTTTCGATTTAAGTTCTTGAATAAGTTTCTTGTTTATCGTTATATTCTCATTAATATACACAATTGAATCCATCTGTGAAACTTCCATCTGCTGCAGGTATTCTTTTGCAAGCATTGCTTGATAGTTGGAGTATCTGTCTCCCTGATAAATATTTTTCAATGTCCCACCATCAATCCCTTTGCTTTTTAAAACAAGGTCTGTCGTGTCTTCCAGTGAAAGCGTTTTGTCGCAGTCTACTAGAATGACCGTATTATATTCATTCAGCAGTTCAATGGAGGCAACCAGCCGTTTCGCAATATCTGGAGATGAATATTTTCCTTCTATCACCTCTGAAATATATTCTAATGCTCTCTCATCCCGATAATTGATGATATGTAATTCCTTTCCCTTTCCAATGAGTGCATACGACAATCCATCCAATTCATATGCCTTCCACCGTAATATATCCTCCCTGGTGTATACATCATTCCTTTTCTCGTCAGTCGATAACCGCATTCTTTCGATTATATTATCCGCATCTGTATCAAGGTAAAAAAAATGATCATAGCAATCTAAATCGTCTTCTGTAATAACATCATATAAATTCATATTCCTATCAAAGAAAGAATAGTGTCCATCAACAACAATATTCTTATACTGGGATTCCAGTTGGGATAGTCCGGAAATAAATTCTTTCCTGCAAATATCTTTTTCAGCTTCAGACAAGATCTTAAATTGCTTCTGATATTTGGACATGGAAATTTTATTAAGCATTTCCGAACCCTTCACATGATATAATGGCACATTCCGCTGTACCAGATATTCAGTCAGTTCTTCTATCAGATAGTCCTTTCCACTTCTCGAGACACCATATATAGCAATCTTCATCTCATTACCTCTACATTTTCAATATAATAGCATTTTCCATCCTGCACGGGTGTAAAACGATGCATATGCTCCTCAATTTCGTCAAGTGTCGCATCATATGCACCCAGATAGTAATCCGACATTTTATAAAATCTACCACATGGGTAAATTCCTTCCGGTGTAATAAAAATATTACTCCTGCCTACCCCACACAGTTTTCCATACATTGTGCAGTCATAACATTTCTCATCCCTGAATTGCCTGGATTTTAACCCTGTTTCCTTCACATATTCCATAAAGGCAAGAAAATCCTCGTAACTGATAAACAGATCCTTTTCAGAACAGCCGACTAATATGGAAAATGTAACATCATATAGTCCATTTTCTTTAAAAAAGTTAACCAGCCTTTCCTTGTTTTTATATGAAACCATAGTCGCCGTCGCATTTATTGCTGGATATTCTCCGAAAACAGCTTTATACGTTTCAATACCGCCTATTACCCTGTCAAATGCCTGTCTTCCAATATTATGAATCTCTTCATATCCGTCTAACGACACACATATTTTTATTTTGTCCCTATATCTTAAAAACTTTCTCAATAAATCCACAGTAAATAGTGTACCATTCGATATTGTATATATTGACAATTCCGAATAATCCAATGCCGATACATACCCAAGTGCTTCCAACATGACATCGGCTTTAAGCATCGGCTCACCTGACCCTACCAGCCCAAGTTTGAATTTCTTAATCGCTCTTTTAAAACAATACGCATGTATATTATCCAATATCAGCTTTAGCTGTTGGAAACTGAAAGAATCAAAATCCTTCTGTTTGTCTTGAAAGTGACAATATCTGCAACGCATATTGCAATTATTATTTAAAGAAATACATGCTCTATCTATCATCACCTCACCCCTCAAGCAAATCAATCACAGCTCTATACCTGTTCTCATCATTCTTTTCTCGTGCATAATCAATTGCTTTTTTCTTTTCAAACGAGCATATTGTAGCATCTGCATTATTATCCAAAAGGAATTTAACAATATCTGCATGGTTTTGGAATGCTGCCTTGATCAATGCAGTAAATCCATTTCCCTTATCTTGCTGGTTAATGCAAGCCCCATGTTCAACCAATAACTTTACAAAGTCTAATTTTCCATCATAAGAAGCAATCATGAGAGGTGTGTTATAAGGATTTTTATCGCTTTGGGATGGCTCATTAACATTTGCTCCATTCATAATCATCTGCTTCACCAGACCTAAATGCGAAATCTGGACAGCATGTGAAATAGCCGGCAGCCTGTGTTTTTTATGATCCACAGCATTTATCTTTATCTGAGGCAGTGTCAACAGAAAACCCACCATTTTACAATCACGATTCCTGACTGCCTGAATCAATGGCGTATACCCTGATCTTGTGTCAACATAATTTACATCAATGTTTTTTTCCGATAACTGTTTGACCATTTCCAGATCTTTCTTCAAAACTGCCGAAAAGAATTTTTGAGATAATGGAATATTAAAATTTTCGTCCCTTCTGAAAATTCTTTCAAAATCCCTTGATGTAATTACTTTCAAATTTGTTATCTTTCCAGCTTCCTTCAACTGGAAATCTTTATCATTTGTCAGCAGATATACATCATCATTTGGATTGTCACTCGCTATTTTTAATGCAACAGAAAAAATTCTGTCATCATTATTGCTGCCTTCACCTGTTTCTTCCTCGATGACAAACTGTTTTGGATGGCTTTTACGCATTTCTATGATTTTATTCAAGGCTAAATTAGCATCTTTTCTTATATTTTCTCTTGTTGAGTTTTTTTGATGCTCTAATTCACGCTCAACAGTTCTCGGAATGTATACCATATCACAATATATGGTCAGTGAACGCATAAGTTCTGGACAATTAATAATAATATTCGTATCCAATATCATGTGATTCTTGGGTTGTAGATTGAGTATTTCAGCCATATCCATTTTTGTGATTTGAATAACTTTTGCCAACACCTCCAGACTAGGAGGTTGCTCTCCGCACTCTATCAGACTCAATGTTGCTCTTTTGACCCCTATCTTTTCAGCAAATTCTTTTTGTGTTTCCCCTGCATTCTCTCTGTAGGTTCTTATTTTATCCCCAATTGCTTGGTTAAAAGGGTTGCTTTTTGAATATGCCATAATTGGTCTCCTTTTCTACCCATATACTCTAACTCATAATTTTATGATTAAAATTTTAACACTTACCCTGCTTTTGTCAATGCGTTTTCAAAAATTGCTAACATTCTTAACAATGCAAAAAAAATTAACAGTTTATAGAATATGCTCGATTTATGACAATCATATTTATTTTCTAATAGAAAAAGCTGATTCTATGTGCATTGAGGTGTTTTGTAAGAATATTACATTTTAGAAATAAAGAAAATCATGAATTGCTTGAAAAAAGAGCCTGCAAAAATCCTTATCATTTTTCCATTATATTTTTAACATTTTACCCATACACTGGTAGTGTAAAATAGTTTGTGTCTTTGGAAAAAAATGTCTCCTTTTTGGTAAGAATTCAGATATGACAATTCTTATCGAAAAGGAGTATTTTTATGGCGGTAGCTAAGGAGCAAATTCGACAAATCATTTCACAAAACAACTTATCCAGTGTGGCTGATGTGTATGCCCTTCTCAAAGAAAGCTTTAAAGACATTCTCCAGGAGCTTATGGAAGCCGAACTGGATGCCTCCCTCGGATACGAAAAGAATCAAAAAGGGGACCTTCCTATAAGTAACAAACGCAATGGCCATTCGCCCAAGACCTTGAAAAGCCAGTATGGGGAATTCCAGGTGGATGTCCCCAGGGATCGCAATGGGGAGTTCGAACCCAAACTCATTCCCAAATACCAGCGTGACATCTCCGGTATTGAAGAAAAGGTTATTTCCTTATATGCGAGAGGGATGAGCACAAGGGATATCCATGAGCAGCTCCTGGATCTTTACGGCATTGAGTTATCTGCTGAAATGGTCAGCAAGATCACCGACAAAATCATCCCTCAGGTCAAAGAGTGGCAGTCCTGTCCTCTTTCCCCCATCTATCCCTTCATCTTTATGGACTGCATCCATTACAAAGTACGGGAAGAGGGACGCATCCTTAGCCGGGCAGCCTACGTGGTGCTGGGGGTTACCACGGAGGGGTATAAAGACATCCTCAGTATTACCGTGGGAACTAACGAAACCAGCAAGTTCTGGCTGGGAATGCTCAATGACCTGAAAAATCGAGGGGTAAAGGACGTGCTGTTCTTCTGTGTGGACGGACTTACAGGCTTTAAGGACGCAATCAGCTCCGTCTATCCTCATGCACAAATCCAAAGGTGTGTGATCCATATGCTGCGTAACTCATTCAAATATGTCAACTACAGTGATTTGAAGAAATTTTCCAGTGACTTTAAAGCGGTATATAATGCCCCGAATGAAACAGCCGCATGATCAAAACTGGAAGCAGTCAAAGAGAAATGGGGAAAGAAATACCCTTATGCAATTAGTAATTGGGAAAACAACTGGGAGGACGTAAGTTCTTTCTTCCAGTTTTCCGATGACATCCGCCGCATTATGTATACGACGAATATCATAGAAGCATTAAACCGGCAGTATCGGAAAGTAACAAAGACAAAAAGCGTATTTCCCAGCGACCAGTCATTAGAGAAGATGCTCTATCTGGCCAGTGAGAATATCATAAAAAAATGGACCCAGAGATACCGGGGCTGGGACCAGGTTTTGAATCAGCTAATTGTCTTGTATGGAGAACGGCTGACGCAGTATTTATAAAAAGGAAAAGGCAGGGCAGCTGCATCTGAATCTGAAGTGCCAGCTGTCCTAACCTTATACCTTATTCCATCGGCATTTAAAGTATTGCCAGAAAATCCCAGTCTTATTCCGGAGGTCGGGTGTGGGCAGAGCCCACGAAGAAGGTAATCGTACAATGCCTTATTTTTTGTACAAAAAAATGAAATAAGATGTATAAAAAGTCCAATAGTGGTTAAACTATAAATAGAAAGAACAATCGACAAGAAGAAATTCATAAAATCGACAAGCAATTTTACATATCGAACTCTTATCAGAGGAACTTAATTTCCCATAGACACAGAATTTTTTACACCCTCCATACACTATTTGGCGAAACCCTATACTTTTCGGCAAATATCCACAGAACAAAAGTCCACCCACTCTCAAATGTAAAAATGTCCCTTAAAACACAAGAAAATAATGTATCTTTCAGACCTATGTAGTGGAAGAAATGCCATATTTAAGGGTTTTGTGAGGTTTACGCAACTTTATCCACCGGAAACTAAGACACCTTGACAATATCACCTGCATTTCAACATCATTTGCAGACAGTTTGATAGATGTCATCTTCTACTAGTTTACTTCCCTAATTATATTTTCATTAGCATTTATGCTGAATATCTCTGATGTAACAAAGTATCAATAGTCCTTTTATGATTAATTAGTGAATTGATGTTTTTTGAAAGTGTTTCAAAAAAACATCTCCAATAATTGTTATATAATCCACAGTTGTCACTCTGATAAACAAATTTCAACAAATTGCAATATCCATTTATTTCTTCGCACAATTCAACACCCAAATCTAATGCATATTCGGTTATAGTAGCATATAAAACTGCTTGTTTTTCCTCATAAGTATATATTTGTTCCAAATTAGTTCGATAGAGCTCCCAATGATTGTCTAACTCATTTTCTAAATCATAACTTTTAAATCGATTCTCAAAATTTAATTTCCAATATTCATATCCGTATTGCAAGGTATTATGTAGATTATCTAATGCCTCTTTTGTTTTTCTACATGCAACATTTTTTCTGTTTTCAAATCCACAATTTGTTTCTAGCGAATTAGCTTTCTGATTAATAGCGCGATATTGTTCATACTCAGCCATACTTTTCCACATTTTTAATAACTCTACTGGGTATTGACTTTCATCACTGTCTATCATCTTTGCACATGAATCACATAACCAAATTCCATTCTCTATATCCTTTCTTTGTTCAGAAGTCATATTGGGATTATATCTTGGTCCCCCTTTAGAAGCCGCTGTTATATGTGCAGCCTGTCCTATTGATACTCGCTTTTTGGAATCACTGTGGGGGCCTTTGGTTTCATGCCTACAACCGGGATTCGAACACTTTCCGCCTACCCGTTCACATAATATATCTTTTACCCTTTGTGGAAAATCATCTCTGTTATTCATATATATAAAATCTCCCAATTATCTATTCCTTCTAGAAATGTTTCAAAGCAAATGTTGAAATGTCATATTTTTCTATTGTAATAAATTCTATTAAAAACAACTTCTCAGCTAGGTCAATCACATAAGAATCAGATTTTCTTTGAGTCTCGGATATATAAATATTTCTAGCCAAAACATCTATGTAGGGTATATCGTCCATAAGAACTTTAGGCATAATATATTTTGTTATTGTTATTTGACAACCACCTTCTCTCAACTCATGATTGAACATATCGAGCATATAAGAAAGTCCAACAGATATAGCCAACTTATAATTCCCCCAAAACATACTACTGTCCAAACTTTTTCCATAACCTAATGCATTTGCTCTAACAAAAGAAATTATAATTATTGCCGCCACTTTATGCCTATCTAAATATACTACGCTATCTTGCATAAATACTTCTTTGATATATATATATAGTTTATCAAAACCATCACTAAATTGCTGTACTGCTGCATAATTCAATACAATCTCAGAATCATCTTTCATCATTTGCTCCGCAACTGAAACAAACATCTCCCACACTTGTTTCTTAATTCCCTGCATTCAACTTTATCTCCCCTTTATTCAATCATCAAAGTAATCAATAAAATGCATATCAGAAAGAGAATCACACGGATTTTTTCCACTATTCTTCATTTTCAAAAAATCGGTACTTTTGAACAATGATTCTCTGACTCCAACTTTCTTTTTAGATAATTCTCTTTTTAATTCTTCATTTTCACTTCGCAACTGCATAATTGTTCTTTGCAATTCTTCCATTTTTGATTTCTCAAGAACTTCCGTTGCTCTTACCCAACCTGGTCGCTTTACTCTTTCAAACTCTTTATACAAAGACACTGTAACTTTCTGTCCCAATTCCTCTTTTGTTGACCACCAAGATACTTCCCTTCCCATTTTAGCCCTATTAATAAAGTCTTTCAATTTCTTCTTTTTGGATGTACTTGCCTCTCTATCTGTTTCTTTAACTGGAAGTCCTTCTTGTTTTATAAACACTATCACTGGAACTCCTTTTTCTTTTGCATACATATATTCACGTTCCGTATAACCAATTCCATCTGGCATTTCACTTCCATATCTATATCCTATTATCAATACATAGAAGTCAGATGTATCTATAGTTCTTTTTATTATATTCCATTGTTCTTCACTGGCTGCACTAAATAATTCCATTCCTACAGGAAAATGATTCATTGACAAAATAACATCCTGTACATACTTTCTTTCTTCTACTAAATCTGTATAAGTAGAACTAATAAAAATTTGATATTTCTTATTCATTATTTTTCTCCAGTTTGTTTTCATCTCGATTTCAGAAATAAATACATAAATATTTTACCACATTTTTTCTACATTTACCATAAAAAAACAATACCATTGATATCCAACACTTTTGTAAATATTTTTTAAAATAAAGCATTTTGCCTAGAAAATCATCGCCCCCTATTTCTCTGTTTTTTCTGAATACCCTTCTCCACTCCAAAATGCTTTTTCCGATAATCATACTCACTCAAAAATTCATTATAGACTGTCATCTTATATTTCATACTTTTCATTTTACTTTCATCATACCCCATCCGTTTTTGATATTCTTTTAATTCTGCCATTTGATCACTTGTCGGCGGCGGAAGCAACTTTGCACGCTCTTCCAATGAAAGTTTTGAAAAATCTACTTTCTCCTCTTTGGTTACTTCTGATTTTTTCTCTGAAACAGCTTCACTGTTCCCCTGCCATTGTTCATTGAACTCCTGAAAAACACTTCCGTAAAAGATTTCTTCATCATTTTCAGATACATCATGATCTGCCTGAAAGTGGTCAAATGCTTCGTAAAATGAATCCCCAACTTTTTTCGTCTCCTCCCGCCATTCCTCATAATCATCAAGATACTGTTTTGCTTCCTCAATATCCTGCATGGTACGCCTGTATTCCACCTGCTTCTGCTCTTTTTCCTGCATATACTGTCTGATTCCCGCCACTGTAAAACGGTTCCCAAGTTTGCTTCCCCTGACCGCCTGCGCTTTTCCTGTTTTACCCGCATGGTACGGAAGCGCATAACTGATGGTATTCCCTTTTAATCGTATATCCATGAGATATATTTTCTTTAACATCTCCACCACATCCTCAAGTGTTCTTGTTCCAGTGCTGTTCATTGCCAGTCTTACATAAGTCTTGATCTCTTCCTTAAAAGACAGCTTATCATGCTTCTGCATCTGACATTCCGCAAAACTTTTCCTTTCCTGCGTCCGCTCCTCATTATAAAATGTATCCCTGACTGAATGCGTCAGCCCCCGCTCCCTGCACTGTTCCCCGAAAAACTGTGACATTTCCTTCAATTTCGGCATTCCCCTGCGAAAAGATTTACCGTCCTTCAGATTACAGTTGCTCACAAGAAAATGAACATGGATGTGCTCTGTGTCCGTATGCACCGCCCACATTGCTTCATATCCCTTGCTCCAAAAGAATTGATGCGCAAATTCCCTTGCTATCTTATCTGCTTCCTCATAGGTCAGCTTATCGTTATCATCCGGATGAAAAGAAATCGACATCTTATGTGCCAGAATATCTTTCTGTTTGTAACGCGAATATTTTTTATCGTGCATCTTCCTTGTTATCAGCAGACTGTTAGCAAAATTATCCCTGTTACACCCAAACGCTCCGTACAAATCCGGTCTTGTCTTCTGTATTCCTTCTTTTATCTGTTCTTTTTTCGTTCCAAGAATATAATCTGCCGCACTTTTTAACTGTGCGACTGATTTGCAGTAACTGTAATTCACATTGACATTCCCATAAACCTCTGCCATAGACCACATCCTCCCTCTTATTCTTTATTCCTGATCAGGCTATTTTCTCCCATATGCGGAGCAGGCTGTTTTCAATCTGTTTATATCTGTATTCCGTATATTCAAGCGGCTGCTTCATATCCATACCGCCATGGGTATTGAGTATCTTTGCTATCTGGTTGATATTGACTCCCTGTTTTTTTAGTTCCGCCGAAAGCTCTGACAATAAATTGCGCACATCCTTCAGCGTAACGCCATCTGCCTGTTTTCCTTCACTTACCCGCAACAGATAATCTACAAAGTCTGCATTGTTACCATATCCGCTGGCTTCTTTTTGTTTTTCAAACTCTGCCTGCAGCTTTTCATCGGTTCGGATATAAATTACTCTATCCCTTGTCCTGTTTCCCATAAAATCCCTCCAATCTGATAACGGTCTGCCTATCTTCTAAAACAACCTTCCATCAAAAAAGAACCGGACACATTCTTCTCAACGTGTATGGCTCCTAAATTCTCACTTCCTGTATCCACCTTTATTGAATTGGCTACTGACATTTGCAGTAGTGGATACATTTTCAATATCATGATTTCATTTCAAATATTGGCTCCAATCCCTCTTTCCTTTGTATTCATCCGATACCATATACCGCATTTTCTGTAGCCTTATCGTAGAAATGCTCCGTAAGCAGGACACATCATTCCCATAAGTCTGTCCGCTGCAAAGAACGCAGCTCCCAGACGAAAGCCTCCCCCTCGCTCTGCGCTCCGTCCGGCTTTCCCACATCGCTTTCCCGTTCAGGCACTTTTCCACCTGCCGCCGATGTGGTGGGAATGATATAGGCAGGTAGTACCGTTGGCTTGCCAGTTCGTCAAAAATAAAAAACGGAGTGCCTGCCGGACACTCCGATTTTTATTTTTTCCTCTCTGTCTGCGCC
This sequence comes from Clostridia bacterium, assembly GCA_910574255.1. GTDB lineage: Bacteria > Bacillota > Clostridia > Lachnospirales > Lachnospiraceae > Laedolimicola. Next base: position 11,089 of record CAJTAK010000016.1, on the reverse strand, counting down.
ACCGGTGCTACCTGCTCAGGGGGCTTTGCCCCCTAAGAACCCCCATTCCGGCTATCCTCCAAAACTGAAATCAAGGAACTCATTCTCCTCCGGTTCCTCTGTTTCCGCTTCCCCGCCATTTTGCAGAATACCACCGCCAGAACTTAATACCTGCACATCCCTATTGTCTTTCAAATAATTCTCCGCTCGTGCATCATTTCCCGTTGCCAAGATATTCTGCTGCTGCAAAAGGTAAATCCCGATAAGCTGTGACAGGTTGCCAAGCACTTTCTGTTCCACCTTTTCCACGATCCTGTCTGCAAAGGCATCCTCTTTTTCCCTTGTTTCCAGATACGGATCATCCGATATTGCCAGATGTCGGTCATAAAAATCATTGACTGCCCGAATGATAAAGTCATTCTGCGAGGGAAATGCCCTGACAGCTTCTGAGTGAAGTATTTCCCATGCCCGCCTGTCAATTTCCTTTTCCTCATAAAACCGCACATTGCGGTTACGGATATTTCCTGTCATTCCTGCACCTTCTTTCTAGCTGCACTTTTTATTTCCGCGAGCAATGAGCCAACCGACCATGCTTGCATGGGCATTTGGCGAATGCCGCAAGAGTCAAATACCCCGCCTTTTGGGTATTTGACTGTGGCGCAAAATCATGTAACAGTAATATTCATATCCCTTTGCAGTCGCACAGATATCGTGATTGAAATGCGTCCTCTCCCGGTTATATTCCCCGACAGCTTCCACGATTCTTGCACCGCCTCCCATAAAGTGAAGATGCATAAGGCTTTCATTATACTCATAATCCTTCAGCTTCTGAAAAATCTCCTGCACATAGGAAACTGCTGCTTCTTTCATAAGTGAGGCATAAGGCTCTGCAATATCCGTTTCCCCCGTCCTCAGATAATTTTCAATGACCTCGTTCATCAGGTTTGTTCCCGTTTCGTCCAACACCTTATTGCGGATACGCTGCATACACTGGAAAACACCGAGCTTCTCTGTCCATGATTTACTCTCCATCGCCCTGCCATTGTTTAAATACATGATATTCATTGTTCCGTTGCCAATATCGGCAAGTAAATTCATCCCTTTAAAATCTTTCAGGTTTTCAGCCACCGCAGAATAGCATTGCGGCATGACCGTACATCCGGCAATCTCAATCTCATACTGTCTGCCTTTATAACGAAACTTCACAATCTTATTCTGCATAAGATACTGGCGGAAGGATTCTCTCTGCGCCTGCACCCATTTCAACGGAAGTCCTGCGGCAAGATGCACTCTGGCAGAGGTTAATTCCCTTGCATTCAATTCTTTTGCTATTGCTGCAAGCGTCAGGATATAATTATCATCATCTGACTGCTTTTCAGCGATAAAGCTCTTATGACCTTCCCCGATAATGTAGAAATATCCGTCATACTCCAGATAATCCTTGCTGAAAGTTGGCGCTTTCTCACTCTTGATCAGTGCGGTGGGAAATACCCTGTGTGCTGTTTTGATATTTCCATATCCATGATCAATTCCTAAAATCAATGTTCCATTCATGTTATATTCTCTTATATTCGCCATAATTTTTCCCTCTCTTTTCGTTTTAATTTAGTGATAGCAGTAGACAATATCATGAAGAACGACTTCCTCTGCCATTGCCTTAGCCTGTTCCCGAAGCTGCCACATTTCCATTGTAGAATCTGGATTCTCCGGTTTATGCTTCTGTAAATACTGCTGCATAATCCTGTCCAACAATTCATTTGCTTCTTCATTGATTTCTTCCGCTTTTTGTTTCAACTGCCCTAAACGAACCAGATGATAATATCTTTCCGGTTGGTTTTCTTTCATGTACTTTTTCCATAAATCTCCGTACTTTCCTGCAAACACATCCTGCATTGTTTCTGTTTGTTCTTCGTCGATAAGGATATTAGGATATAAGATACCGTCTATCTCTGTATAAGTGCCGCCCATCTGTTCAAATATTGATTTTTCTCTGCTCATTTTCGCATCCTCCGTTTTCGCTGTCCAATTTATAGCTTTCAATAAAAATGACAGACACTTGTATGCCTGCCACTACATCAGATAATTCTTCTCCATAGATTGTGCTTCCTGTGAATAACAATTTTAATTCGTTTCTTCACACAAATACATCATTTCATCAGTCAGATTTGTACACCATTTTTGACACCAATTTTTCTTCAAACTACACCATTCTGCGATAAGTTATGATACTTCTCCTAAAAATCAAAAGTGGCTTAAGCCCTTGTAAAATCGCTATTTTTCAAGATTTCAAGCCACTTTCTTTTCCCTGTTTAACATTTGTTTTAATTTTATGGTATTAAACTCTTTACTTTAAGCAATTTTGCATATTGGGAGATTCGTTCATATTGCTCTTTTCTCTCTTTTATATGATCAAAAATTTCTACCATAAATTCATCAGATGTATCCTGAGTGTTTAAGCGAACTATATCACATAAAGCACGTTCTATATTGTAGATATTGTAACTTCCATCCTTTGTCTGAATTCTACGTATACCAATCTCAAAATTGCTGCTTGAAAAATAGTGCCTTTTCACCGGAAACATCACTTTCATTGCACTGCGGTCGGTACGCTCTGTGGCTATGGTTAATGGTTCCGGTTCTCGTTTGATAATTCCCTGATAATAACATGCGCTCGCCATTGATATAACTGCTCTCGGATTGCTCAAACATATTTCGATGCATTTGTAATCAAAGGGTTTCTCATGCCCGCATTGCAACATCCAATAATAACCGTGGCACACTTTTTCCAAATAATTTTCATTTATCAAAAAGGCAATCTGCCGATTGGTAAAGCCTTCCTCCATCAGCTTTCGAGTGCTGACATAACCTCCGAATTCTTGATATAAATGATTTAGTTTGTCATAAGTAGTACTTCTCATCATCTTCTCCATTTATTTCAATTTGAATTAATAAATGAGTGGACTATAAATGCTTTTTCATATGCTTTATTACATTTCTATGTTCTTCACAAAATCCTTTTCCTGTTACATAATCAATCTTATCCACACAAATGAATGCCTGTCCTTTTTTCGTTCGAACCTTCAATATGTCTCCGCAGACTACCGGATCTCTTAGGGTATAGTTCCAAGTATAATATCTATCACTTTTTATTTTCCATGTTTCTTTATCCCATACTACATGCCGACCCCTTACAACCTTTTTAAGAGGCTGTTCTGCAAATGCTTCATAGATATCCGGACGAATCCCGTACTTTTTAGCAATAATATAAGAAGTATAACCATCTCTTAACTGCCCCGACTCATCCACTACGATTCCATGGGCCAATGTGTGGGATTCCTGATAATATTCTTCATAATACTTTAATTTTGCTGCAGCCGGTTCCGACATATGGTCTAATCGTATCTGCGTCATGGGGCATGTGTCTGTTCGGTTCATAATGGGAGTATAAGCCAGTATATCTTTTAGCCAGGCCGTATCTCTTAGTGCACGGCATGCAGAAAATATTGCTTGATCCCTATTTGCTTGTTCTATTGGTCTATATAGATTTCTGATTCCGGTGTATTCTATTCCGAAATTCAGCAGCAGCTCATCTATCCTTTTGATAAGCGCTTCATTCTCATCCGTTTTCCTTTCATCCATATTTAAAAATATTGTCATTCCTTCATTCATGCAATCTCTCCTTACACTTAAATCCTTATATCTGCAATTTTACAAATAAATCAGCTGTGCCAATCTGAGCAACTCATTTTCAGCATTTTTTATTACACATATATTAGCATTTTTCATTGCACATGTCAACCATTAAAAATTATTTCCTTGATTTAAATCCCATATTTAAAAATACTGCACAATTATTTGATTTACAGACAGAAGAAACCTTTACTCAAGTTCAACAGAGATATTCCCCATCAATTCCCATGCCGCATCCCTTTCCTGCTTTTGTTCCGGCGTCAATTCTTCATATGGACACAGCATTGGATGCTGCCTTGCCGTATCATCGCGAACAGGACCATAGCTCCAATTATAAAAGGTATAGAACCGCAGTCCCCGCATATGATCCAACTTACGATACATTTCTTTTGCAGTATCCAAATCTTTTGTCTTACAATACCTTTCATACGCCTTCTTTACTACAGATGCGGTAAGCTCTGTAATTGTTTCGTCATCTAAAAGAATCCTGGTTTTCATCAGAAGGTGATCTGCTGCTACAATCTTTGACTGTCGGTGCAGATCATCCAATTCATCCCAACAGCGGGTCGGATAAGAAACAGATTTACGAAAAATCTCATTAATCATAACAGCTGCTTTATTCAGCTCTGTACGGATGATCTGTTGTGTTGTATAGATATCCTCATTTATCCCAAAGCAAGATATCTCCGGAACCTTCCAACTGCTGCGCAAATCTATACGACCGGAGATTCTATAATATCTATTCAGTGTCCAAAAAATCCCCCACCCAATCTGTTCATCATCCTCACAAATAATAATGCGGTCAGCCTGTTCCAGAATAAAATGATTCTCTTCCCAGGCTTCCTCATGAAAGATTAAAGAATCTCTCGTTTCAGATTCTTTATCCAGAGAAAACATCTCTCCTAACCGATAATGAATAGCAAGGAATTCTTCTGCTTTTCCGAAAATGTGATATGCCACATGTTGCTCTACAGAAACAATATTGGTTAATATAGCACGCTCCAGAATACTGCTTCCATAATTTCCAAATCCGATGAGCACAATTGTATTTTCATGCCTGCATAATGGCTTGGAGCGCCAATACTGTCTAGCACAGCACTCATAGCTGTGAAAGAAATTAATATTACCTGAAAGCTTATCCTGCCCGTTTGTAGTCCTTGCATAAACCTCTACCGGCAATTCATGAAGATTACTTGCCCGCCTGTTGATGCCGATATCATTCTCTTTCATCAAAAAGACTTTACACTTTGTTCCGATATTTTTCTTTTTCGCCACAATCTTTGCTGGTGAAGCACTTAGATAGATACAAGGATAATTGGGAATTTCACTTTGGCTGTTTCTTTTCTCTCCATAGATAATCAGTGCATTGGAGTCTTCTTTATAGATATTAGCAGCAAGTGTATTTGATTCCACTCCGCAATCTGCAAAATAGTACCAATTTTTATGCCGCTGCAGGCTAAGCATAAGAAAAGGAAATCCTTCGCTGGTAATAAAGGATACTACAGCACCAAGCATTGTCACCATGATACCTGCGGACAAAAGCAGGAATATCATTCCTATAGTATGCCCCAGTGGTGTCACTGGCACCAGATCACCATATCCTACCGTAGTTAATGTCACCAATGAATACCAGAAAGCATCTCCAAAGGTCCTGATCATTGCATCGCTGTCAACGGATTCCGAACAGTAAAGAATGATCAGCAGACTGATATAAATCAATGCTATGATCGCAACTAAGCACAGATAGATCTTCTTTCTCGCTTTCATATGTATAATCCTTTCTTTTCCATTCCGGGCTTCCTATTCCTATACTTATGCTTTAAATAATATCCTTTTTCACCATTTTAATCAATATATGATGACTGACTTCCTCCATTTGTCCGTTCTAATGCATCTTTTAGCTTTATCAATTGCAAGAACAAGATTCAAACAATACGTATATAAACACTTTATTTGATGCCATATATGATAAAATAAAGTGCCTATTATCCCCAAATCTACTCTATCCCGGCAGGCTCTCCCTCACACACAGCGTCCCCCACCCAATCTGCGCATTAGGATACTCCTGAAAAGCCGGCAAGGTCTGCGCTCCCTTCAGAAGGTACACTTTCACCTTCTCCCCATACAAAAACGGATCATTCCCGTCCGTAATCCCCCATTCCATCAAAAGAGCCGCCGCCCCTGTCACAAAAGGCGTGGCAAAGGAGGTTCCCGTAGCCTGTGCATAGCCGCCGCCAGGAGCCGTTGTCATGATATTTACCCCGGGAGCCACCAAATCAGGTCGTGGAATGCGCTCGTTTCCGGAGGCGCCCCGTCCGGAGAAGTCCGCATAAGTCCGGCTTCTGCTGTCATAGGCCCCTACCGCAATGATTTTTCCTGCGGTGGAAGGAATGGTCATGGTTGTGTAAGGAGTGGGATACAAAAAGCGGGTATTTGCATTTATAGCTCCGCTGCTTGGCAGCCATAAATGGTATACTCCGTCCTTTACCTGCCTGGGAATAAGCTTAAAGGTCCAGATACCGGAATCAATATAATCTCTTCTGGGTAAAAACTCCACATAAATCTCCTGATAAGGGCTGTAAGGAGACGGTTCCCCATAATATAAGAGAATCTCCGTATTTTCCATGGTAAATCTCTGAGGTCCCAGAACGTTCTGAATCGGTCCGACGCTTCTCCCTCCGGGACTGGTCAGCATAAAATCCACCGTATCCAGATAAGATTTCCATACCTGTACATTCAATGCCGCTTCATATTCTCCCACAGCCAAAGGAATCTCCGTGTCCCGTCCCTCTTCAAGCACTTCTCCCGTATGCCCTGCCGCATAGCCCTCATTTCCGGTTCCGATACAGATCACCGATTTCCAGATATTTGCCATATCCGTAATGTAGGTCTCCAGAAGAGAGGTTCCGTTGTGGGCGCCGTAGGTATTGCCGAAGCTGATATTTATTGCCACAGGAAGCCGGTATTCTATGGCCTTTCGCAGTGCATAATCCAATGCCTGCATCAGCTCCGTAGTCCTGGGAAATGATTCCGTTCGGGGAACCCCAAGCTTCACAACCAGAATAGGGCTGCGGCTGGCCACACCCCGGTATTGGCCGTTGCTGGCTCTTCCGTTCCCGGCTGCAATTCCAAGGACCCGGGTTCCGTGACCGCTGGTATCTACGCTGGGTACAAGCCCCCTTCCCCTGCCTGCGTCATACTCCTTCAACGCCTCGTCAATCTGCTCCTTCGTATACTCTGTTCCAATATGGTAGCCCTCCGGCGGATTTCCGGAAATGGTCTGATCCCACAGAGCCAGAATCCTGGTGCTTCCATCCTCATTGCGAAAATCCGGATGGGTGTAATCTACCCCGGAATCCAGGCATGCAATGATTACACCGTCACCAAATAAATCATACGCCGCATTCTGCACCCCGGTAATGCAGGAGGCTGCCCTCCCCTGATTCACAGCGAAGAACAGCCTCTTTGGTTTCTCAATATATTCAATTTCCGAGTACTCAGCCAGACGGGAAATCCGGGATTCCGGAACAGTCAGGATGGCATACTCATTCATCAGTTCTACTACCTGAATCCCCTCCATCTCCAGACTGCTTAAATTTCCGTTATACTTGACAATCAGCTCCCAGGTCTGCTCCTGCTGATCATAACCCACATCCAGATTCAGGGATTTTTCCCTCTCCTGCTCCGTAGCATCCAAAGCTAAATTCAGCATATTTTCCAATTTGGAATTTTCCATAAAATTCACCGCTATAACAATTCTTATTACAATCTATGCAGCTTCAACTCCCTTATATGTTTTCTCTATATTTTCCCCTCCATGTACAAAAGGACATACAGTTCTGCACAAAAAGCGTCCAAATCACTCCAAAACTTTCATTGACATTTCAAACTCTCCACACTATAATCTATATTACAAATGTAGGATTTAAGGAGAGCCCAAAATGAAATCACTACCGCAAATTTCAGAAGCAGAATTTGAAGTAATGAAAGTTATATGGAAGTACGCACCCATCAGTACCAATGAGGTGACGGACAGATTGACCCAAACCACCAAGTGGAGCCCCAAAACGATCCAGACTTTGATCAAACGGCTTGTAACAAAGGGGGCGCTTTCTTATGAAAAGCAGAGCAGGGTATTTGTTTACACCCCCTTGATTGAAGAAAAAGAATATATCGGGCAAAAAAGCCATTCCTTTCTTAAGCGTTATTATAATGGGAACATTGCCGCTATGCTTTCTGCCTATATTGAAGATGATAAACTCTCCGAATCGGAAATAGCCTCTTTACGCTCGCTTCTCCTGAAGGGCGAAAAAGGCATGAGGGATTAATATGGCAGCTTTTGGCATACGTTTTTTTCTATGTAATATTTTCATTTGCGTCATCACAGGCATCTTTCTTATGGTAAAACGTGTATTGAAAAATCACCTGACCGGCCGGATGCAGTTTAATCTGTGGTTTCTGCTGGCCGGATTGCTGGCCGTTCCCTTTCTGCCCGTCCGCCCCATTGGGCTTTTGCAATTCTTCTTAAGGCTTGGCAAATGGCCGGGCACCGGGCCGGCAAAGGCAGAGACTGCCCTAAAAGCTGCCGGAAATATGAATATTTCCGGAGTAGCAAAGCAAATAGACGATTTTACACTGTCTGTCAGCAGCGGGATATCTTCTATATTGGGCCTTATACTATGCGTGATATGGCTTACCGGTGTTTTTGCAATGCTCCTGTTTTTGATAAAATCCAACAAACAATTAAGCCTTTTGAGAAAGTCTGCTCTTCCTTTACAAAATAAAACGATTCGTATCCTGTATGGCAGTTGTTTAAAAGAACTGAAAATCAAAAAGAATATTCCCATTTACAGTACTGCATTTTTAAAGTCTCCCATTCTTGCAGGATTATTCAGACCATGCATTTATCTGCCGATCCATTTGATATCAAATTTCTATGATAATGTCGAAGGACATAAAGAGATGCCCGACGGCTGCTTTCATGCTTCACAGATACGGTACATGTTATTGCATGAATTACAGCATTACAGGCACAAGGATGCCCTTGCCGGTTCTCTTATGAATCTTATCAGCGTGTTATATTGGTTCAATCCTTTGGTATGGTATGCATTAAAAGAAATGAAAAACGACAGGGAAATAGCCTGTGATGCTTCTGTCCTGAAGCTTTTGAATAAAAACGACTATGAGGATTACGGAAATACCCTGATCAATTTTGCGGAAAAAACTTCACTCACACCATTCCCTTTTACCGCCGGGATCAGCGGAAGCATGAAGCAAATGCAAAAAAGGATTCTCCATATTTCTTCTTATCAGAAACCTTCTTTCCGGAAAAAATTAAAAGGAATGGCTGCTTTTTGTGTCATTGCAATTATTTTTTGGGGACTTGCCCCAATTCTGTCCACCTATGGGGCAGACCAAAGCCATTATAAGTGGAACGTATCTCCTGAACGGATTTCTTTGATGGATCTGTCCGCATATTTTTCCGAATATGAAGGGAGCTTTGTTCTATATAACTTGAGGGACGATATCTGGCATATCTATGATATGGAGCATGCCACGCTTAGAACCTCTCCGGAATCTACATACAAGATATACGATGCTCTGTTTGGATTGGAAGAAGGCGTGATTGCGCCCAATGATTCTTTCATTGCATGGAACGGTGTGAATTACCCATTTGAAGCATGGAATGGAGAGCAGGACTTGTATTCTGCAATGCCCTCTTCTGTAAACTGGTATTTTCAGGAAATAGAGGAACGGCTTGGCATATCTGCTGTCAGAAACTATATTCAGAAAATCGGATATGGAAATGAAAGCATCCACCCAGGCGTTTCTTCGTTCTGGATGCAGTCTTCCTTAAAAATCTCACCGGTGGAGCAGGTTGAACTTTTAACAGACCTGTATAACAACCGCTTTGGCTTTGATCCGGAAAATATAAACGCAGTAAAGGATTCCATTTGCCTTTTTTCATCTGAGGACATGGCTTTTTACGGAAAGACCGGAACCGGACGCATAGATGATCAGGATGTGAACGGCTGGTTTGTTGGGTTCGTTGAAACACATGACAACACCTGCTTTTTTGCCGCTAATATTCAAAATGATACAAACGCTGACGGAAGCACCGCCGCCAGGATAACCAAGTCTGTCTTATCAGAGCTCAATATTTGGAAATAAATAATCCGGTAAATGGTCATTCCTTGTTATAGCAATATTCATTATTCATCTCATTGATACGATATTGATAATCCGGAAGCCCTTTTATCCCGTCATTTAAAATCTCATTTCCCAAATATTGAAAACTGCCATTCTCAGAAAATCTAACTGTAAGTTCATGAGTTATAACTGCATCATCACACAAAACCATCCGGCATACCGCATCTACGGTCAAAGTAATTGTTCCGTCATCGTTTTCTTTGATATGCGTAACCTCCGGTTGGAACTTTTCTTGATACTTCATCCTATTTCCGGCTGTACGCCTGTGTCCGGCTCTTCGCCTGTGCTTTCTGCATTTTCTTTCAGTTTATTCTTTTCTGCTTCACTGCTATATATCCCTTTCATACCTTTCCCACTGCTATTGCAGGAGCAAAATAAGACAATACTCAGTATACCTGCCAATAAAATAAATTTTCCCACTATTCATTTCCCCCATACGTCTCCTGCCACTCTTCCTCTGTCAAACGGTCCGAATGCCACCAAATATCAAACTCATCTTTTGCAGATTCCTTTGTGCCGCCAGAAGGAAACGATGGAAGTATTTCATTCGATACATATTGAAAATCCTCCTCACCCAATGGACGTATTACTGTTTTATGGGAATAGGATTTCGATGTATTTTCATCCGGATATACTGCGTTGATAATAAGCGTAATGGTTCCGTCCTGATTTTCCGTGTAACTTACGACTTCCGGGTAGGGAATATCCGGATATTCAACCTCGTAAAATCCCCTGGGCCTGTATTCATACATAGCATCCTTTGAAAGATATGTTGTCTTTAAGCGAAGCGCTTCTCTATCTATATGAAAGTGTGTCATAATAACATTTTCAAATATGTCCTCCGGTATTTGATAAACTGCTCCAATCTCTGGATTTTCATCTAAGACATAGGGAACCGGATTCTGATACAAAATGGGATAGAAGCAGTCAAATACATCATAAAAATCCAAATTCCCAAAATCTCCTTCGCTCCAATCCGTAAGAAACATATTATTTTGTTCATAACCAATTGGTAAAATATATTTCCGATTTAATTCCCTGCACCTTTCATCCAGCGGCAATATCCGCAGCGCAGTATGTTCCGTTGCATCGCTCAATGTCAGTACATATAGTAAACGACATAAATATTTTCTATTTACTTTTCAGATATACCTTAGTAAAATAATACTGAGGTGATAGCATGAATGTTAGAAAGTTTAAATCGGATAAA
>CAJTAK010000015.1 GCA_910574255.1 Clostridia bacterium | reverse complement strand
AACATAGAAAAAATAAAAATGCAAGAGTTATGAGAAATAAAAAAAGCCTTATTTCAAGGCGTTTAAAAAGGGTTGAATATACGGTTTGCTTCGAAAGAATATGGTGTTAACTGCTAAAGACGGGATTTGAATATCACTATCTCCCCCCTCATAAGAAAGAAAAAGACGCCCGGTCCCCCCGGGCGTCTTTTTCTTTGTTTTCTTTTTTGATTTTTAGGCTTGATTTCTGGATTTCTTATGCTATAATAAGAACATGTGCAGATATAGTTCATTGGTAGAACACCAGCTTCCCAAGCTGGGGAGGCGGGTTCGATTCCCGTTATCTGCTTAAAAGAAGCCATGAGATGCTTATTCATTGCATTTCATGGCTTTTTGGTTACTGAATTCAGCAAAATTGATGCGGCGTAATCTTCCCCATATTCTTCCGTTTCTGCTCCATGGAAGAATGCACATACCGGTTTAATGTAATATTTACATTGGAATGACCCAGTATTTCACTTAATGATTTTGCATCAAAACCCTCCTCCATACACCTGGTTGCAAATGTATGACGGAGGGCATGATAGTTTATATATTCCATTCTGCAGTCCTGCAGGTAACGCTTTAAGGTATATTCCAAGGTCCGGGGCTCAATAAAGCGGTCCGTTCTCCCCGTCAAAAGATACGCATCCTCCGGCAGCCGCCGAAAATCCTCCATCCTCTCCATCAAAAACGATGGGATCGGAATATCCCGCACAGAGCTGCTGCTCTTCGGATCTGTAACAATCACCTTTGTTTTCCTCTTCCCCTCTCCCTCCACATTTTGGATTCTCTGCATGGTACTGCGAATGCACAGGATTTCTTCCTTATATAATATATGCTGCCGTTTTAGGGCGCACACCTCCCCTAATCGGAGACCCATATACAGACTCAAAAGAATACCCGTCTTTCTCGGGTGATTATCACGCAACAAAAAACGTACCAGCTCCATATAATTCTGACCGTTCAGGACCTGCACCTCTAAGTCTCTGCGCCTGATTTTGATCAGTTCAAACCGACAGGGCACCTCCATATCCAGGCCTACTGCATAGAGGCATATTTCTTTTAGAATCGCAAGAATATCCTTCACGGTTTTTTCTGACAGGCCGCCGTTTCCATCCCGCTTTCCGCAGGTAAGCTTTTTCTGTACAAATCGTTCTACCGCTTCTGTGGTCAGCTGATCCATCTGCCAGGAGCCCAGATCCGGCAATATATGATTCTGTACCATATTATAATACTTTACGTAAGAGGACTCTTTGATTCTCAGCTTTACGTTTTTCAGCCACTGAGCGGAGAGAGTGTCAAAGCTGACCGCCATTTTGTGTTTTGTGGCCCTAAACATCTTAGAAGCGTGGAATTGCTGTGCTGCATTTGAGTTTCTTTTTTCTTTTGTTTCCATGTATAATCTCCTTTGTTTTCTTTGATTATATAGGAAAACAGTATTGTAACCTTCAATAATGCTCGTTCCTTTCGCCCCATCCGCTTTCTTTGTTTTTGATGGATAAACGTCCGCAGCTTAAGTGCAGCACTTATTTCTTAATTGTTTATATTTGACCGTAAATTAATAAAATATAGAAGTATTTATTTATACTTCCTGATTTATCAAAGCCCTGTCAATCCAATTAATATCCGCCCCTCTTCTTCTCTTTGCACTTGCATACAGCTTATTATATTTATCCTTGTCCCCCTTTTCTTTGGCATCCTCTAAGAGGTAGATAAAAATTTCCGTCAGATTGTCCCTGCATTTTACCAAGGCCTGCTCTGCAACTCTCCTTGAATTTTCAAAGTCTTCCTGTTCCCTGTAATAATTCATCAATTCAATATAAATCTCGCTTTTTTTGCCCAGATTGTCTTCCAGATAAGAAACATACTTATCATCTCTTCCATATTTATGATATAGATCTGCCGCTTCTCTGGAGTGGTATGTACGATCCATTATATCCGCCAGGGCCAGGTATTCCTGTTTTGTCACGCAAAGCTTCTTTGACAAATCACCCGTGGGATCTCCACAGCCATAATAGTCATAATAATCATTTTCCATAATATCCGACAATACTTTTCGGCGCACTTCCCAGGGCTCCTGCTGCAGTTCCTCCCGTCTGCACAGAGCCTCACAGATTTTCCAGACCTCATCTATCTGCCATTGATCATCAATATATCCTTCATATCGCAACGAATTGATCAGCTCCTTAATCTGCTTCCCTTTTTCTTTTCTGTCTTATGTTCTGTGGGTGCTCTATTCATACATTTCCAATTAGAATGGTTACATTTTGTCTGATAAGGTTTAGTATATGGGAAATTTTTAATTTTCTCAAGGGACTTTCTATGATAATAAAGAACTTTTTTTGATAACTTTTCAATAGAGGGTAAACTTTTTGTCTCTTTTCAAAGCATACTAAAGTGCTTCTCCGGATACGAGAGGATTTTGGCAGTTTTCTGTTAAAAATCCACAAATACCCGGGGCTTCTGGGAAAACTGGCCGGCCAGATGCCTTCCGGATAGGCGGACAATTTAATCCGGATAACCAATAACCTAAAAGATAAGTTAAAAGCAGACCGTTTTTGAATGACATAAAGAGCTTTATTGTACACGGACATGATGAGCTTTCAAAATATAAGCTGAAGGACTATCTGCAGAATACCCTTCACTATCCTGAACCAGTTATTTTATCTGAGATCGCCGGCCAAGGCAGAACCGTTATCGAAAGCTTTGAAGAAGAATCCGAGAACGCCGGCTTAGTATTTGTATCTTTCTTTTCCTTTCTCGCAGCGGTATCCAGGATACTGGTGGTGCCTTCCTTCACAAGTCGGTGGCAATGCCATGCTGTAGATGGTATCTGTAAACGGATTACCAATTGATGTGAGAAGTCTTTCACTGGAGATGCAGGAGATTTGTTACGAAAAAGGCCTGTTCTGTCACCCCTAAACTGCCAAAAGGAGTAATTTGACTGAATTTTCCTTTGTAATAAAATGGACTTCACTTTTCAAATATGATATACCGTTCCATATAAAGGACATAAAAACAGGCAATGCGCAAAGGAGCGTGATGGTAATGGCATTAACCAACGAAGATCTTCTGGCAATTTCTCAATTATTAATTATAATATTTACAATCCTCTCACTGGCATGTCCATCTCCATACGGGTTCACAGCTTGCGCCATTTTCGAATATTTTTCTGTGTCACTCAGCAATTCACTAGCCAATTTGAAGATGTCATCTTCCTTGACTCCAACCACCTTCACCGTTCCGGCCTCCACGGCCTCCGGCCGCTCCGTCTCTGTCCGCATAACCAGAACCGGCTTTCCAAAGGATGGAGCTTCCTCCTGGATGCCTCCGGAATCTGTCATCACCATAAAGCTTCGTGCAATTAGATTATGCATATCCAGCACATCCAATGGTTCCAATAGTTCCACCTGAGGGTTATTACTTAATATTTGATACACGGTCTCCCGCACGGCTGGGTTCAAATGAACCGGGTAAACAACCTTTATATCTGAGTATTTATCTGTCAACTGCCTGATAGCCTGGCAAATCTGCTTCAAAGGCTCCCCCAGATTCTCTCTTCTATGTGCTGTAACCAAAATAACCCTGTGCTTTGCATAATCCATTTCCTGTAAAGTTGGGTTATTAAATTCGTAGTCATCCTTTACGGTTGTTTTAAATGCATCTATTACCGTATTCCCTGTAACAAAGATATTTTTGCTGACATTCTCTTTTATTAAGTTCTGCTCATTACGTTTTGTAGGCGCAAAATGATAAGCAGCAATTCTTCCTGTCAGTAGCCGATTCATTTCTTCCGGAAACGGAGAATAAATATTCCCCGTGCGAAGGCCTGCTTCTACATGCCCTACCGGAATCTGTTGATAAAAAGCTGCCAATGCCGCTGCAAAAGAAGTTGTGGTATCTCCGTGTACTAAAACAATATCCGGCTCTGCTTCACGCAAAACCGGATCCATTTTTTCTAATACACTTGTTGTAATTGTTGTGAGCGTCTGCCGTTCACGCATAATGTCAAGATTATAGTCTTCCCGTATTTCGAAGGCTTCCATGACCTGTTGGAGCATTTCTCTGTGTTGGCCGGTCAGGCAGACCTTGCAGTCTATTTCTTTGTGTTTTTTCATTTCCAGAACCAGAGGGCACATTTTTATGGCTTCTGGTCTGGTACCGAATACTGTTAATACTTTCATTCTATATTTCACCTCATACTTGCAAATCACATTTTATTTTTGCTTAATCTTTTGAGATTGAATAAAATCTTTAACAATTCTTTTATAACTTCTATGTTTAATTGTTATTTCATCCATTATTTTTTTCTCATTAGCTTTATACATATGCTCCTTACAAATAGCCTCATTTAATAAGTATCTCAACTTATTTATATAGTCAGGCTCCCCAACCTTTACACAAGAAGCATCCAAATTTATTTCTTCATAAAGATCTGATATTTGTTCATGAATAGCCAACCCAACAACTGGAATGTTATTAGCTATTGCTATAACATTAGAGTGAAAACGCATACCAATAACTGCATCACATGCATTATAATATCTTAGCAATTCACTTACACAATTCCCTTCCGTCAAAGGGAAAGTAGGGTGCAACAATTACCTTATTTCTAAATGCTTCTCTCCCTAATATGCTTTGTATATGCATTAATGTCAAAAAATCCTGTGGTCCATGCAAAAAAAAGATACAACAATAATATTGTAATAAATCTGCTATAAATGCTCCTATTTCTAAATTAAATTGCTCAAGCGATAATCCCTGTAAATACTGTGGCGCTAATAATTCATTCGTAATACTAAATCCTATCCATTTCTGGCCACTGTGGTATAAATTCTCATGGCCGCACTTTACCATAAAGCCATTATCTGGAACAACTTGTATTCCTTTAATTATTTCATTTCCATATATGTTTTTCATTCGTTTTAATGAGCCATCATTTCTTACTGATATAAACCAATTCTCTCTACTTTTAATATCAGTGAAAAACTCAAAAAAATTATTTATTCCTTGCTTTTTTGTTTTATCAAAGTGTACCCCCATTGCATTCACAAGTACAGGAACCTTTATTGAATCAATAAATGCCCTTGACATATTAATCGTAGTACCAGTATGGGAGTCATCCCAATACACATCAAAAAAACCACCGCCGCCTAAAATAAGCATTTCAGAACTGTTAATTTTTTCGAGTAACCAGCTATCAAATGATAGCTTTTGACTTCCATTACAATTCTTATAAAATCTTCGCATCTCAATTTGGTCTATTTGAGATATATCAAGATTAAAACTCTCATAAAATCCTTTATGATTTATCACATCACCAATATTTCCAGCGAAAGACGCCAAATGTATATATCTGGGTTTAACGCACATATTATTTAACATGTTGTTCGCCCCCTTCATAGTATTTCGTTATACTGCTATCATTACACTTCCATATATAATTCTTTACAACTCAAATCTCATTATAAACTCTCTATAATTCCGTGAACAGCTACATCTGAATCTCTGTTTTCATATAAATTGATGAGTTCATCTAAATCACAATATTCTTTTAAACAGGAACCCTGCTCAATCATATCTTGAAACATTTTTATATATACCGCATCACTTCCATGAAAACCATCAATAAAAAAACTGTTTTCACCGCAACCCAAATCTGAAACATCTGAATAATCATAAAACTCAAATTGGTATTTTTGAAAAACGTCTAACATTTTAACTGGGATTTCATTCATATACTTATACTCTTCCCCTTTTTCCGCTAATTTTTTAACCACAGAAGCTGCAAAAGGTGGTTCAAAACCAATTACTCTAATTTCATTTTTTTTGCAATATGCAAGTAAAGCTTCCATTTGATTGACAATATCTAGGTTAATTTTCTCCCCATATTCAAATCTTGCATTTCCATCTTCAATCCTCTGAAAAGTATCTGCAAAATAACTTTCATCTGGATTATTTTTTTGCAAGAAACGTTTATCATAATAATAAGAACCATCTTTCAAGAAGCCATTCCCATTCACTTTAGCATTAACACCGATCCTGTTATTATGATTAAGCAGTTGAAAAATACTCAACTTCTGTTCTGTATAATCATCTATAATCTGTTTCATTGCATTTTTAAAATCTAATGTTTCGTTTAATGAAAAATCTATAAAAGACTCCGCATCCGGTTCTAACAATTTACCTGTATAATTAATATTAAATATCCATTGATCCACACTAATGATGACAAGCTCAATCCTGTTATCTCTGGGCATCTGCTCTAAAAAACACTGCATTTCTGATGGATAATTCACTGCGCCGCCTGCATTATAAAAATTTTGAGGATTCCCAAAAAAATCGTCTTCTATTTGCATTACCCTTGATGAACCCAGTGCCAATACTTTAGGATTTTCAATTATAGTACATTATGTTTTATAGTATCTATTCCGATCTGTATAGCCTAATCCAAAAAGAATATTATTATCTTCTTTGTGCTGCCTTTTTATTACATAATCAATATTACTCATTTCCCCAGATGTAAAAATCGGCAGAAATGTTAAACTCAGTATTAAAGCCATAAATAACAAATGGCGCAAAAACTTCGACATATAATCCTCCCATATCACTCAAAACTGAAAATAAATAAACTGTCCAGAATCATACTCCGAACCATAAATGCCAAAAATTATAATACTTACAATTAAACCATATGCCAGAATCCATTTTGTCAAATTTCCCTGCCTATCCCACACCACATACAATTTACCATAATATCCCATAACACTACATACAATTTTTACAATAATTGCCAGAGCACCTATTAAAATTTCCGCCTCACCGAGCCCTAATTGAAATAATGTACCATCAAATAAAATCCAGGGATTAAACACTGCAAATATCTGCCTGTATATTCCCATTGCTTGATGTAAAGATTCTGCACGAAAAAATATCCATGTTGAATTGATTAATAGAAATGTTACTAATACTTGAAACAGTTTTCTTCCAAATGTCTGATGTTCAAAAAGAAACTGCTTTTCCAGTTTCTTTCTTATAGGCCCTGTAATCTCTCCTAATATCTGATATAATCCATTCAGCATTCCCCAGACCACAAAACTCCAGCTTGCTCCATGCCACAAACCACTGACCCCAAACACAATCATAATATTTACATATTTTTGCAGTTTCCCCTTTCTATTCCCTCCCATGGGAATATACAAATAATCTCTAAACCACGAAGTCAAAGAAATGTGCCATCTTTTCCAAAATTCAGCAACTGTCCTTGAAAAGTATGGCTGAAGAAAATTTTTTGTCAGTCGGAATCCCAATACCATTGCCGCACCCCTAGCAATATCTGAGTATCCACAAAAATCACAATATATTTGAACTGAAAACAAAATTGTAGCAAATACGAGAGTGATTCCCTGGTAATCTTGGTAATTGTTATAAACTTGGTTCACAACAATGGCTGCTCTGTCAGAAATTACTAACTTTTCAAAAAACCCCCATGCCATCAGCAGTAATCCTTGTTCCACTCTTTTGCACTCAAACACATTTACTTCATCAATCTGCCCTAATAAATCCTTTGAGCGTTCTATGGGACCAGCTACAAGCTGGGGAAAAAAGGAAACAAATAATGCGTATTTTGCAAAATTCTTTTGTGGTTTTATATCATCTCGATATACATCCATAGTATAACTAAGGGCTTGGAATGTATAAAATGAAATTCCAACTGGAAGCATTATATCAAATTTTGGATGTATCACACTCTGATTACAAAAATAAAGAACTCTGTTAATATTTTCTAAGGCAAAATCAAAATATTTAAAAAAGAACAAAATAAATAAATTTAATATAAAACTAAGGGCGACCCATAATTTTTTGTTTTTCCCCCCCCCAATCAAAATCCCACTTAAATAAGTAAGGAATGTAGATAAAAACATTAATGTCACATATTTGGGATTCCAACTCATATAAAAATAATAACTAGATATCAAAAGCCATAAATAACGAAATTTTGCCGGAATAATATAATAAAGAAATACGACAATCGGAAAAAACCCAAAAATTGTAATGAATTAAAAAGCATGCCTTCACCTCATAATAAATTGCCAGACTTTTTATAAATCTGCTCTTCTATATTCATCAAATATCTCCGCTGTTATTAGACAACGATAGAAAAAGTCTGTTTTAATGTATCTATCATTTTTGATATTTCTTCTATTATAATAGGTAAACGTTGTACCAATAAGATCATTGCTTCATATTTAGGAAACTCTCCGCCACCGCAAAATCAAATTCATCATCAATATCCACCGACTCCCTCCGCCCCATCAGATATGCGAAGCACCTGTCTGAATATATACCAGCATTTCTTCTGAAAGCCTCCACCTTCACTAAATAGATGGCCCCATTAAACCGGTAAAACCTCTCCATCTCCTGCCTGCGTTTTCCCTTTGCAGACGGCCGGATAAACTTCTCCAGCGATAAATCCTCCGGCAGAACATTGCACTGCTGCGGCGAATGCTCCATCTCACATAAGGAAACTACTGCATTTGCTTCTTTTTCTTCCATTTCCTCATAGGCTTCCCTGATGTTCTGTACCGTTCTAAGAGGCGATGTGGGCTGCAGAAGCATCAATGTGTCAAAGGCTTTTCCTGCCTCTTGATACTTATCAAGCACCTCCCTGACAACGTCCCAGGAGGACGCCGTATCCGATGATGCTTCTCTGCTTCGGAAAAACGGCACCTCTGCGCCATATTCTCTGGCAATTTGAGCATACCGGGTAGAATCCGTTGATACCATTACCGTCTCAAACATTCCTGATTTCAATGCCGCTTCAATCGTATAGGCAATGAGGGGCCTGCCTGCAAGTTCCCTGATATTTTTATCCGTAAGCCCCTTGGAACCGCTCCTCGCCGGTATAATTGCTATATTCCTCATTCCCCCACCTCAAAATCCACATCGTAGAATTCTTTCTTCATTTCTATGGGCGCCGATAACACCTTTTTAAGTATGGACACCATCTGTTCCGATGCCGTTCCATCCCCGAAAGGATTTTCCGCCTTTTTGGCAATGGCCTGAAACTCTGCGCTCCCCGCCCTTTCCATTGCCTCCACTATCTCTTTTTTTGCCGGCTCACAGTGCAGAAGGCTTTTTGCAAACACCCTCCCCTTTTGCCTGTCACCAATATCAATAACCGGGATCTTCATTGCAGGTCCTTCTGTGGTTCCGCTTGAAGAATTTCCTATCATCATTGCAGAGTGCTTCAGTGCTGTCAGATACCTTTTCATGCCAAGAGAGGAAACCACAAAAAAGTTATCTCTCCCTGTGCCTTCCTCTTTCCATATTCTATTTATTTTATCTCCCCCGGAATCCGTATTGGATAATGTAATCAGATACAGATACTGAGGAAACATATCAAAGGCATGGATAAGTTCATATAACTCTTTTTCCGAATCATCCTGTTCCAGCGTAACCGGATGAAATGTGACTACGCAGTACGGCTTTTCCAAAGGCATTCCTAACTGGGTTCTCAATTCCTTTTCCGTAAGCAGCTCCATATTCAGGCAATTTTCTATTGCCAGGGAGCCCACGTTATAAACAAAGTCCGGATTTTCTCCCAGCTGAATCACCCTCCTACGGTAAACATCGCAGGTAGTAAAGTGAAGTATGCTCATCTTCGTTATGGAATGCCTGTAGACTTCATCAACGGCGCCGCTTGTAACGCTGCCTCCGCAGATGTGCGCCATTGGAATAATGAACGCCGAGGCTGCAATTGCAGCTCCGTACATTTCATATCTGTCCCCAATCACAATCAGCATGTCCGGCCTGTGACTGTCAAAATAATCTGCAAATGCCGCAATCACTTCGCTAATCTGAAACGCAATCCCTTTTCTGCTGTTATCGGCAATGCTTTTAATCGGAATGCGGGCTGTAATGTCAATCGGATATTCTTCAATCTCCGTAATGGTATTTCCGTTATCCTCTGACAAATGGGACCCGGTCACTACAAAATCCAGTTTAAAAAACGGATCCTTGTTTAATTTTAAAAGCAGCGGCGTCAGCTGCCCAAACTCCGCCCTGCTCCCGCTGATTACACAAATCCTTACTCCCTGCATATCAATTCATCCTCGCCGAAATCACGGACCGCCCGAGTTCCAAGCACCTTAAACCATTCCATCGGGGAGATGCCGTTTCCCGGTCTCTTTGTCGTAATGTTCTCTTCCGTAAAAAATTCACCCTCCACAATGTTCCGCTTTGCAACAATGCTTTTTCGTGCAACAATTCGGTTTTTCTTCTCTAAAGGAGAGCACATTTTCCTCCCGTCTCCCAGTGCCGCTTCTATATTGCGGATGCTTTTAACCATTTGGCACAGCTCTTCCGGTTCGATGCTTGCCTTGTGATCCGGTCCGTACATATTTCTGTTCAATGTAAAATGTTTCTCAATCACGGATGCCCCCAAGGCTGCCGCTGCAATCGAAACCTCAATTCCAATACTGTGATCCGAAAGTCCCACCGGAACCCGGAAAGCTTCTGAAAGCGTATTCATAGCTCGAAGATTCACATTTTCCATCTTTGTAGGATAATCCGTATGACACTGTAACAATGTAATTTCTCCGCTTCCATTATCACGTAAAATTTTTATGGCCGTCTCTATTTCGTCCATATCTGCCATCCCCGTTGACATTACAACAGGCTTGGCCGTTTTGGCAATTTCCAGCAAATAAGGAAGATTGGTAATCTCCCCCGACGGAATCTTCCAGAATGGAAGGTACAGGGAATCCAGAAAATGAACGCTTTCAATATCAAATGCCGTTGACAGATATGAGATTCCGGCCCCTTTGCAGTACTGATAAAGCTCATAATGCTGTTCCAAGGTCAGTCTAAGCTTCAAAGCCATCTGCAGCTGAGTCTCATCAGCGCCGGTCTCACGCTTTTGATACTCTGCTTTTGGCGCATATTTAGATGTAGGATTTACGGCTGTCTGAAATTTGACAAAATCAGCTCCCGCAGCTTTCGCCTCGTCAATTAATCTTTTTGCAAGCTTCATATCTCCATTGTGGTTGACGCCTGCTTCGGCAATAATAATGGTCTTCATAGTTTTTTGTTCCTTTTTTACCTGTTCCTTAACTCCGCAAAACGATCCAATCGCATCTCCTCTTTATAATTCTCAAAAAGTCTGACCACGTCGTAAACGGGCTCATATCCCAATTCATCCTTTGCATTTTGAACATCCATAAGAAGTCCGCCTCCTGCAATCTTGTCTCTTCGCACAACGATTTCCGATTTATGCCCCTCCGGGCAAAACGCTTGAATGATTGCTTCCATCTGCTGCTGCAGTGTCACCGGAATTCCCGTCCCGCAATTATAAAATCCTTTATTCAGGTTTTGCACTTCAATCGCCTTGCAGAACATCTGAGCAAGATCATAAACATGCAGCATATCCTTGGCATAATTCGGATCGCCCCAGATTTCTAGGGGTTTTCCTTCCATTGCATTGAAAATGCATTTATACAGCGGCCTTAATGTTTTAACGCCGTTGGGATAGATATAGTGGTTCGGGCTGTAGGAATAAACCGTCGGCAGGCGGAAAATGAAGGTTTTCAG
This sequence comes from Clostridia bacterium, assembly GCA_910574255.1. GTDB lineage: Bacteria > Bacillota > Clostridia > Lachnospirales > Lachnospiraceae > Laedolimicola. Next base: position 101,307 of record CAJTAK010000015.1, on the reverse strand, counting down.
TCCATATTCCTGGTGGTAGTGTTCAATCAGCTCAATGGATGTATTTTTTGAAATAATATACACCGCATGATCTCCGGTATAGCTGAAATTGCGGGGCATATCAGGCTTAATCACTGTTCCGGAGGGATATTCCCACACATCAAAACAGCTGGTGGAATACAAAAGGCGATCCGCATGGACCCTCCTACAGTATTCCAGGACATGAAACGTTCCCTTGATAATGGAATCCAGATACTGCTCCGGATGATATCCGTCCATATAGGCCGGAATAACGGCCGCAAGCAGTACCACCGCATATACGTCATCAGAGGGCAGCCTTTCAAATTCCTCCTGCTTTGTGATATCAACAGGAATATACTCCACTCCCATTTCTTTGAAAACCTCCGCCTTTGGACGCTTTCCGGATGCAATTACCTGATAATCCTTTTCCCCAAAATATTCCTGTGCATATTTTGTAAAATAGGATCCGACATTTCCAGTAGCTCCAAATACAATTACCTTCTTCATAATAAGCATTCTCCTTTTTCGTTTTTGATTTCCTATCCAATAAAACCTGTTCCGGCAACCCCCATTTATGGGCTGCGGTATTGAATCATATAATGATTGTCTTCATTAAAACCAGCATCCAGTTCCTTCCTTATATGCAGCAGCTCCTGATAAACACTCTCATTAAAGACGGTCCTTCCGATATAAAACGGCAGTCTGCCGTTTTTGTTAAACTGCTTTTTAAATCCGAAGAGGCTGTCATCCGCAGACATGCCTCCCCCGAGATGTAGCATTTTTATTCCTTTTTCACATGCCCGGCAGGCTGCCTCATAAAGCAGCAGATTGCCTGGTGAATATTTTCTGTATTCCGTATGGGTCCCAGATAAATGATAATGCATAAACTGATTATTAAAATACATAATGGCGCCGCTTATAGGTTTTTCCTCATATACCGCATAGAAAATACATGCATGATCCTCCATGAACTTTAAAAACTCAAAGTAGTCTTCATGGAAGGTATAGTAGCCGCCTGCGTTGTTTCTTTTCATGGTTTCCACATACATGTCCATAAATGCCGCATATTCCGTAACAGGCTTCTGCACAATTGTTACTCCGCTTTTCACTGCTTTGCGCACCATATTCCGGTTTTTGCTGTCCATGTTGGAGAAAATCAGTTCTGGCGATGCAGTATCCATATAAATCGTGTCATGCATATACCTTTTTTCAATGATCAGATCCAGCTTGTCATAGTTGGAAAGAAGGGGATGGAACCGTATAAACTGGGAAATGATATGATTTTCCAGGCAGTAGCTTCCAAGCTCCTTTCCGAACCTTTTCTGGCTGTCCTTTGGAACAGTCCCGTCACAGAGGATTCCCCCGTAACCGTAAGGCGTCTCAAAATCAAAATATAAGCCCCGTGGAAGCTTCTCTCCAAACAGGGCGCTTTCTGCTATATCTTTCTTCATAACCACGTAACAGAATCTTGTTTTATCATCCTCATAATAAATCAGCAACGGCACTCCGTCCCCGTGAAGCTCAAAGGACTCCGCATATTCGCACAGGTAATAAATATCCCACTGCCGAAAGCTCTTTACGCATAAATTCCACTTCTCCCTGTCCCCGGGACTAATTACTGCCAGCATACTTAAGCACCTCTATACTCTGATATTACTTTTACCATATATCTCATTTCATCCTCGCCGTATCTCTGATCAATCGGCAGCGATAGTAACAAAGCCGCATTCTCTGCGGCAAAGGTTCTTGTCTCTTCCATCATACCGTCAAAGGGCCAGTGAACCGCACAGTAGATTCTGTGATCCGTCAGATATTTCCGGAACATGTCCCTCTGCCGGATGCGGATCGGAAATACAAGGGGACAGTCATCCGGCTTAAGCCGGATGACTGGCAAAATATCATGGCACGCCATCTGTTCTTCCAGAAACTGATAGTTCCTCTTTCTTCTTAAAATGATTTCCCCGATATCCGTACAGGATATCATAAATCCCGAAAGGTCTGAGATCCTGTATATCTCTTCCTGCTTATCCAGGGCGTTTTCACAATCCGCAAATATTTTTCTGTACTCAGAATTACAGTCCAGCAAATCCTTTAAAAACAAATCCTTTAATATCATCGCAGCTGCACGCTCATTCTCCGTACTGACGGGAAGCCCTGGTTTCTCCATTTCAATTCCCAGCACATTATCCGCCGTATACAGGACTCCGCCCTTCGGAAGGGGCATCCACTTGCGGATGCTTGAAATAACATAATCCCCGATGGTCCGTTTTTGGGAGAAAATACTATGCGTAGCGTCTTCGATAATGACTATCCCCTGTTCCTGCGCAGTCCTTTTTAATGCATCCAGCTTGTCCGCCGGCTGCACCATTCCAAAATAGTGCATCAAAAAAATCACCTTTACATCCGGTGTCACCTGCACCCTTATGCTCTCCATGTCAATCGTAAAATCCGATTCTATCTTATAAAAACGGATCCTCCTTCTGTCAAAACAGTCAATCACGGATTCACAGATAAACTCCGGCAGTAATGTAATGCCATCCTTTGGAAGGCTTCGGGCAATATATTTTAATGCGCTGCGTCCGCTGTCAAAATATATCTTATTTTGAAATTCATTTAAATAAGAAAACAGATTATGATCCGTAAGCTTAAGCCCGGATAAGGAAAGGTTAAATTCACTGCCAAGCTCCATATGTTTTTCACAACCTCTTTTCCAATGCCTTCTGCATCCTTTTCAGCTCATCCACCTGGCCCATGTCCAGCCAGTGTTCCTCCGGAATGGGATAAACCCCTACGTTTTTTCCCTTGTCAATACAATTCTGTATGACATCCGTGATATGAATAAATGTCTGTCCCGGTATCTCATCCAGAAACTCCGGCTCCAGCACATACAGCCCGGTATTGGTTATAAATGAAATCTGCGGCTTTTCCCTAAGCCGCAGGGCCTTCCCTTCATCCGTGACCTCAACCGTTCCATAGGGAATTTCTATCTGCTTTAAGGCACAGACCATTGTGATCACATTTTTCTGCTCCCGGTGGAACCTCAGGATCTCCCCGTAATCCTCTTCAATCAGAATGTCGCAGTTGCTCATAAAAAAAGTGGAGGGATATCTTCCCTCCAAAAGCTTAAGCCCTCCGCCGGTTCCTAGGAACTCGGTTTCCTCTATGAAGTTGATGTCTATCGGATTGTCATTATCCAGAAAATAAGATTTGATAAAGTTCTTCTTATAATTTACAATCATATCAAACCGGCTGCATCCGTATTCCATAAAGCGTTCTATGATGTGCTCCGTAATGGTCTTATCGCCTATGGGGATCAGCGGCTTGGGAAGTATCTGCGTATAAGGATATAAACGTGTTCCCTTTCCTCCGGCCATAATCGCTACCGGAACATCCAGCGCTTCTTTCTTTTGACAGACACGTTCTTCCTCAAAGCAGATCTCTTTTATCCTTCTGTCTTTGTCCAGAATGGGAATGGAGGAAATCTTATAACGCTTCATCGCTTCCCCCGCCCTGCTTTTTTCTTTTTCAGACAGCGTCCTGGTGCCCCTGTTGGCCGCCTTTATAACCGGGTCTTTCAGCTCTCCGTTTTTTAAAATATAGCGCCGGATGTCCCCGTCGGTCACCGTTCCGATAAGCCTTTCCTCTTCGCAGACATATACGATCCCCTTGGCATTTCGGTTAATCTGCCTCATGGCCTCAAGCACCGAACAGTCCGGAACAACCAGAAAATCCTTTATCTCCATGCCTGCTCCTTTAAAAACAAATGAATCCTTTCCGCCACCTGCTTCACGTTTTCCTCTGCCAGGCCGCTGCTGCATGGAATATTCACCACCCGGTCATAGTACCAGGCCGCCTTCTCGATGCGGTATGCCTGACATCCCTCATAAGGCTTTAAGGTGTGAATCAGCTTCCATATGGGCCTGCTCTGGATTCCATGCTGCTCCAGGTAACGGATAAGCCCGTCCCGGTTATCCGTAAGGTAACTGTAGAACCAGTAATTGCTCCGGATATCCCTGCGGAAAGGAAGCAGCTTTATTCCTTCCCTCTGATAAAGCTCGTAATTCGCCTTCTTAATCCTGATAAATTCCTCCAGCTGCTCTAACTGTGCCAGACCCAGCGCTGCCTGGAGATTTGTCATGCGGTAATTATAGCCGATTTCCTCATGGATAAAATAAACCGCATCCTTTTTTGCCTGTGTGGAGAGGAACCGGCATCTCTCTGTCAGTTCCGGATCCTGTGAAACAATCATTCCCCCTCCGCCGGTGGTAATGATTTTGTTTCCGTTAAAAGAGAATACGCCTATATCCCCGATGGTTCCGGCACAGCGGCCCTCATAAGCCCCCTCCTTATAATAGCTTCCCAGGGCTTCCGTTGCGTCCTCGATTACCTTTAGACCGTAGGTCCGGGCAAGCGATAGGATCGCCTCCATATCAGCCAGATTTCCGAATACATGCACCACCACCAGAGCTGTCACTTTCCGGCGGGATATTTTGTTTCGCAGAACTGCTCCGTCAAACTCACACTCTTCCTCACAAAACCTTTTAAGCTTCTCTGGATCTAAGGTTAATGTGTCATCACAGTCCATAAAAACCGGCTCTGCCCCCGCATAATGCACCGGATTCACTGCTGCGATAAAGGTAAGCGTAGGAACCAGAACCTCTTCCCCCGGCTGTATTCCCAGTACCTTTAAGGCCAGGTGCAGGCCGGCTGTCCCGCTCTGGCATGCGCAGGCTGCCGGAACACGGACATAATCCGCTATGGCTTTTTCAAAGTCCGCAATGTACGGCCCTGCGGTTGACACCCACTCTGTCTTTACGGCTTCTGTAACATATGCCAGTTCGTTTCCCTTTAGGTTTGGCACTGATAATGGTATAAACTGCTTCTCCATAAACGTCTGCTCCTGTTTTGGCTGAAATTATAAGTTATAGATATCTGTCTTGTACCGCTCCAAGTTATTTTTCAAAAACTCAACGGTCTCCGCCAGTCCCTGCCGGAATGTATAACGGGGCCGCCAGTCCGTTAAACGGAGTATTTTTTCATTGCATCCTAAAAGCCGGCTGACCTCACTCTTTTCCGGCCGCAGCCTCTGCTCGTCGCATACAATCTCCGCTTTGGGATTAATCTGGCTTATCAGTTCCTCCGCCAGCTCCCCGATGGAAATCTCATGCTGTGTTGCAATATTAATCTCTTCCCCTATGGTCCGGCTGCTTTTATAGATTTCGATAAATCCCTGGACCGTGTCCTTTACATAGTTAAAATCCCTGGTGGGCGTTAATGCCCCCAGTTTGATTATCTCTTTTCCGCTTAAAAGCTGTGTAATGATTGTAGGAATGACCGCACGTGCCGACTGTCTCGGACCATATGTGTTAAAGGGGCGCACAATTGTAACGGGCATTTGAAAAGAGCGGTAAAAAGACTCTGCCAGCCTGTCCGCTCCTATCTTGGTTGCCGAATATGGGGACTGTCCCTGATACGGGTGTTTCTCATCAATGGGAACATACTGCGCCGTTCCGTATACCTCGGAGGTAGATGTGACCAGAACCCTCCCGGTTTCCAGGTCTCTGGCTGCCTGAAGGACATTCAGGGTTCCCTTGATGTTGGTGTCCACGTAGGTGTCCGGAGAATGATAGCTGAAGGGAATGGCTATCAGCGCCGCCAGATGAAATACCGCCCCGCAGCCTTTCACTGCCTCCTTCACTCCATGAGGATCCCGGATATCTCCCTGGAAGATCTCTACATGCTCCATGATTTCCTTGGGCAGCGTATCCAGCCATCCCCAGGTGTTAAAGGAATTATAGTATACGAATGCCTTTACTTCATATCCCTGCTTTACCAGTTCTTCTGTCAGATGGCTTCCGATAAAGCCGTCTGAGCCGGTTACTAATATCTTTTTCATTTTTCTCCCTTCTTTTTTAATACTATTTGATTTTTGTCTTTCTATAAAAAGCTAAGTTTCTTACATGCTTAAACCTATTAATTACTTTCATGTAAATAAACCATCATAATCATAAGACATATAAAACTCATATATCTTACTACAATATTCTTGATAATTTTCCTTTGTAAGAAGATGCTCTCTTTGGTGTGTCCATAATAATATTTGAGAATTTATGTCTTCGCTATAATGACGAATATCTCGATAATTATCTAAGTTGCAAATCATCTCAAAATCATCATAAAAAGAATATAAATAAATGTTATTATGCTCAAGCAGCAATTCAATTGCTACTTTTTCAGCTTCCAATTGTCTCTCCAGCATTCCTTCCTGTTTTAATTCATCCCAATAATAAATGCTGTAAGGTGTAAAAAATAAATAAAATTGAATTTGAGGATTTTCTTTTGCCAGAGCTATTACATTTTGTTCTAAATTTTTACGTAGAATTTCATAGTCCTGAACTGTAAATTCTAAAACTTTTTCTGATTTTTCTGGCCGAATATAGCTTTTATCCACAGCCTCTTTTCCAAAGACATAAGAACCCATCCAATTACTATATGCATCAAATGTAGTAGTTTCATTTCCTGCCTTTGTATATCTTATTGCATATTCTGTGTTCAGCAATGCTTCCTTATTAAATAAATAATTCACATCATTGTACCATATATCATCATATAAATATGCAGGGTAAGAATCCATATCATAATTTATACTGTCCTTTTCCTTCATAATGGCCGCATAGTCCAATCCCCTTAATACAATTTTAATTTTTGCATTTTTTTCCACAGCCCTTTGAAGATTCTCATTCACCTCCTTATAGCTTCCTCCCGAAAAAGGTACTTTAATAGAAGTAACCCCAAATAATTCATCAAACTCTGATGTTTTAAAATTCTGAGTCATAGAACTTCCGGTAATAATTGCATCATATTGAAAATGTTTCACAATTCCATCATTTTGATATCTTTCATTTCGCAAAGGATACTCCATTATAGCAAGCGGCGCATGGTAATGAAAAAATGGATCAATAATTGCTGTGACCCCTCCTAAACCTATTAGTAAAATGACTATTGTTGTTAATAATGTAATACTCCATTTCTTAGTTGAAATCATAAATATCCTCTATTCCCCTGTATCATAATTCATATCGTCACCTTGATGTAAACATAGAATCATAATCAAAATTTATATAAAACTCATATATTTTATTGCAATATTCCTGATAATTTTCTTTTGTAAGCAAATGTTCTTTTTGATTCATCCATATTAAAATTTGAGAATTTACATCTTCGCTATAATGAAGAATATCCATATAATTATCCATATTACAAATCATCTCAAACTCATCAAAAAACGAATATAAATGAATATTTTCATATTCTAAAATAATTTCAATTGCCATCTTCTCAGCTTCTAATTGTTTCTCTAAATTTCCATTTTGCATCAAACTATCCCAATAGTAAATGCTATAAGGAGTTAAAAATAAATAAAATTGAATTTGAGGATTTTCCTCAGCCAACTTTATTACATTTTGTTCCAAATTTTCTTGTAATGTCTCTGCATCTTGCGCTATAAATTTATGCACTTCATTCGACTTTTCTGGTCTAATATATCTTTCATTAACTGCTTCACGGCCAAAAGTATGGTAACTCATCCAATTACTATATTCATCAAATGTTGTAGTTTTATTTCCAAATGCTGTATATCTTATCACATGCTCCGTATCTAATAATGCATTTTTATTAAAGAAATATTTCACATCATTGTACCACTTATCATCATACAAATAAGCAGGATAGGAATCCAACGAGTAAGTCATATTATCCTTTTCTTGTATCATTTTAGCACAGTCCAATCCTCTTAATATTATTTTAATCTCTGGATTGGCTTCCACAGCCCTTTGTAGATTCTCATTTACTTCCTTATAACTTCCTCCAGAAAAGGAAACCTTGATAGAATTAACTCCAAATAATTCATCAAACTCTGATGTTTTAAAATTCTGAGTCATAGAACTTCCAGTGATAATCGCATCATATTTAAAGTGTTTCACAATTCCATCATTTTGATATCTTTCATTATTTAAAGGGTATTCCATTCTTGTAAGAGGTGCATGATAATGAAAATACGGATCAATTATTACTATTAACATCCCTAAGCCTATTAATAAAACAGCTATCATTATCAACAAAAGAATACCCCATCTTTTATTTGTAATCATATATACCTCTCTAAAAATTAAAATACAAAAATGTACTAACTCCTGAGAACGAAAATATACACCATACAATCAAAAAAGCTGTAGTAACTATATTAAATATTCTAGGGACAAATCTTTCCATTTTTTCATATGCATTTCTTGAATATAATAATATTACAATTACGGCTATAAAGAATGACACCAAAAAAAACTGAGGATAATATGTTAATATAGGAACAATCGCTCTTCCTAAAAAAATAAATTCTGGCAAATTAAAGCAACTTGTCATCTCAGAACTTATTCCTCCAAAATCAAAACTTATAATACAGTTAAGCAGTGTAAATGCATCCTGAATTGTATTAGCCCTAAAAATAACCCATGTCATATTCAAAAATAAAAATGTAAACATCCAGCTCAATGCCGGATGCATACATTTAAACAAATTTTTGAATTTTCTAGTAATAATCTCAAAAGCACCATGACATATCCCCCATAAAATAAAGTTCCAGGAAGCACCATGCCATATTCCGCTTAACAAAAAAACAATCATTATATTAATGTAAGTTTTGCCCCCCCCCACACGATTTCCGCCTAGAGGTATATATACATATTTTGTAAAGAACTTAGTTAATGTTATATGCCATCGGTTCCAAAACTCTGTAATTGTCAATGCTTTATATGGGGAATTAAAATTTAACGGCAAATTAATATTCATCATTTTCCCAATTCCAACTGCCATATCACAATATCCGCTAAAATCAAAATAAATCTGGACAGTATAAGAAAGCATCGTTAAAATCGCATTAGTACTATTCAAAGACGCAATATTATCAAATCCCCAATTTGCCGCATTTCCAAATGTATCTGCCAGCAAAACTTTTTTTCCCAGGCCAAGAGAAAAAATATATATTCCTTTCGCAAAATTATCCCAACAAAATCTTTTTTTAGTGTCATCCAGAAATTGTGGTATTAATTCATCATGAGTCACAATCGGTCCTGCAATCAATTGCGGAAAATATGTTACAAAAGAAGCATATTCCACAAAATGATAATTAGGAATCTCTCCCTTATATGCGTCGGCTATAAAAGAAATTTGTTGAAACGTAAAAAAACTGATTCCAAGAGGCAAAAGAATACTTTTTAATACAAAATTCTGTTTAAATACAAAATTAATATTTTCCAGAAAAAAATTATAATATTTGAAATAAAATAATAACCCTATATTAAAAAACAGTGCTGCATAGAAAAAACACTTTCTTCCACCCTTTGTAAAATTAAGAAACCTGTAAAAAAAATAATTTATAACAACACTGCTAATAATAAGAAGAATATAGCTTATATTAAAATAGCCATAAAACCACAAAGACATTCCAAGCAAAAAAATTTGTGCTGTCTTTTTATATTTAAAATGATTTAATATAAAATACCCACTTATACAGATAGGAAGAAAAAATAATATAAAAATATAGGAGTTAAAGAGCAATGTATATCATCCTTTCTTTGCAAACATCACCTTTAAATACTGTCTGCATTTCAAAATTAAAAAGCTGCACTCTGCTCTAAAAAGAAAATATGTCAGCACGTCCAATACAAATGTTAATCCAATAATGATTGCTATTTCACTTAAAAATGATGGAATGAGCATTAACAAAATAATTAATCCTGTTGCAATCACACTTTTTATAGGATTATTAATCGTTCTATAATACCTCTGACCAAATATGGTATTTGCAGCATAAAGGATAATTGCAGATAGAGCATTTGCATATGCAGCTCCTATAATTCCGAATAAAGGAATTAGTACCATACATCCCAAAATGTTAGATGCTGCCGATACAACATGTGTAAAAAGGACAATTTCATTTTTTTTAGCCAGAGCTATTCCTTTATCTGTTGTTTCCAGTACAAAGCTCAATACTGGCATTAATAATAATAAAGAAAAAAACTGCTTACTTTCATGATATTCTTTGCCAATCGCGATAAATACAATATCCCGCATTATAACCAAAACAGATGAAAACAAAATTGCAAATAATAAAACATAGTTATGCATGTCTGCAATTCTTTTCTTTTCAGATGCATGATTTTTATATACATATGCAGACCAATATGTTGCAAATCCACCTTTCAATGCCGTAAAGATAGAGCTAAACATTCCGCATGAAGAAAATACCCCCAGTTTATATGCCCCAAGAGCCTCTCTGATTATCTGCTGTCCGGCAAAAGAATTGAAATATGTCACAAAATATGTCGGAGCACTGAAAAGTGCAAAACGAAAGAAATCACCATAATGCTTTAGACTTAATGAAAAGCAAACTCTCCCTGATTCAGAAAAGGGAATCATTTCCTTTCTCTGAATAAATAAGTAAAAACACAGTACAACTGCTGTTCCTATACTAACAGCAGAAATTATAAATGTTGCTTCATTCATCAAAAGTGCCGCTACAATGATCAATACCCTTGATAAGCAGCTAATCATTATATTTTGAATATTATATTGTCTGACTTTGAATCCCATTCGAAAGTTAATATTCAAATATCTGAGCACAGCCTGGGAAAAGACATATATCGAAACCATACACATCAAAAGTCTGCTCTTAATTCCGAATATATACATTGAAATATCTTCATAATATATTCCAACGCATACTACTCCAAAAATAATGCAAATGCAGGTAGAAATGATTATTACTTTATAAAGTATCTGATTTTTTGTATTTTCCTTTGGTGGTTCATTATAAAAACGAATATATGCACCATCCATACCAAAGGTAACCAGATACATTAAAAAATTAGTTGCTGATAAAAAAATTGAAATCATGCCGTATACATCCGGCAGCAAAATTCTTGTTGTAATAATAACAGATAAAAAACCAATGATTAAATTTGCCCAGGTAGATATTGAATATTTTAAAATTCCGGCAAATAAGCTTTCTTGTTTTTCGTTATTCTCCATAATAACTATCTTTATCCTTCTTTATGCAGACTTTTGATAATAGAATAAAACCTCTTTTTATATTCTTTTATTTCTTTTGTGGAATGATATCCTTCATGTAAATAATATACAATTTCTTTAAATCCTTTCTTTCTTTGAAGCCAGACTGGAACGGGAATTTTAATGTGTTTGCATATATCAAAAAGCAGAAAATGTATATAATCTTTCAATATCATAACTGCACTTCCATAATTATGCATATCTATTCTGGATGTTCCATAATCAAACTTATGCTGCAGCTTTTTATTTTGAAGCACCTCTTCGCACAAATCTGCTACCCTCATAAATGCAAAAGTCCCTAAGGTATTTCTATCATCTCCATAAAAGTATTTCATTACATCATCTGAAATAGGAAAACTATTATTCTTATTTGAAAGAGATGCATTGAAAGAATCAAAATCCGTAATCGTTTTAGCATTGCACATAATTTCAACATCTTGATCGTTCGGAACTGCTTCCGGTCTCAAAATATAGCACATCCTATTTCCAAAATACGCATCAGCAATTGAAGTACTATACCAAGTATAAAAGCTGTCAGCACTCCTTATCCATTGTCTCATGCTATACTTATCAATACATCTAAAATTTGGAATCTGTTTTTCTAACTCCAGTAAATCCGGATCTTCACGCTCGGAAGGATGCCTTCTATATATAAAGATCATATCTTTATGTTTTTTTGCCGCCTGCATCAGCCAGTCAATTATGATGCCCTGGGCCTGAACTGACATGGATATTATCAAAGCAGATCCGGGTGAATTTATCTCATAGACCTTGAGTTCTTCTTTTGTTTTCATCTTATAAGCAAATGTGGAAATAAATAATACCCACTTTTTTGACTCGTCCAGATTAAACTCTTTGGCTATATCACTTCTCTCAATAAAGCACGTATCAAACTCCCGCCGCAGTAAATCCATTGCAATATGTCCAACTACATGAACATTCTCTTCTGGAATACCATGAGATAGATATACATCCTTTTGCGCCTGTCCCCATGCTGTATGTTGTGCAAAAACAGCCTGTCCTTTTGGATTATGAATCCCGTTTCTTCCACTTTTCCGCAATACCTGCTCATATTGCATATCTATAATAGCATGATTATTACGCCAAAAATTCTTTCCAAAGCTGATTAACTGTTCATCATTATATAAATGCGGAACAATCACAAGCTTTGTTTGCGTAAAATATTTTTTTAATGAATAAATACATTGAATACTCACCGTATATCCCCTGTATTCCAATTCAGAAGCTAATAAACTGGCATTTTCCAGTTCCCTATTCCTATGTTCATACAAAATAAGTACATCTTTCATTGATTACATTTACCTCATATTAAATATTTAAGATATATGGGAAAACCTTTGATCCCTCCAAGAGCCCATGTATAGATTGAACAAAAAGTGCTGCAATATAGAGATTAATGAGCATCTTAATTAACGTTTTTTCTTTAAAGCCTTTTGGAATTTCAATATAAAACCGGGATAACATATACATTCGAATTGGTGCAAAATAATCATGTATTCTCCATCCACGTAAAAAAACCGTAAAATATAATAATGACAAGTCCACAGCAAGAATAATAACCGCCGTAGAACTGAATCCGCCTAAGCGCTTAAATCTAGGATACATAAGTACAGCAACAAAACATATTATATAAGTAGGAATATAACCTATAATAGAAACAGGCATATTAAACATCTCTGCATAAGATGAATACTTCGTTGACATAATAGTAGCAATAGCCAAATTCTTCCCTACAAAAAAAGACAGATTTACCAATGCTGCACACAAGAAAAGCTTCTGTCTGGTAAAAAATCGGGGATATTTATCCTCTATTCGGCATACTCCCCATACTAAAATAAATATAATAGATATTGTATGAAAGAAAACCGCTATTATAATAGAAACAAGAGACTTCGCCCAGCGTTTTTCTTTTATATCTATCAATGCAAACATACATATAGCGATACTCATCCATCCACGCATAACATTATAACTATGCAGGTATGAACAAAACAGCAGTATCAATGTTAAAAAGTTGGACTTCTTATCATAAGTATTGTATACAAAGGAAAATAACCCTACCACAATAAGTCCATAAGTAAATAAAAAATATAAATGATAATCTGCTGAAATCCTACGGAAAATAAGAGTGATTATATTAAAAAGACTTTCACTATAATTCCAAAATTTCAAAAAACGTTCTATTTTAAAATAGTCAAAAACAGAACCGTTAATTTCCTGAAAGAATGTCACATATGAATATGCATCTGTTCCGCCATATCCATTGTAGACATATCGAAAAACTGCAAAGAAAATAAATATACTTGCCAGAAAAAAATATCCTATATTAAATGAAGCAATGCTTTTTGATTTTGAATCAATTTTCAAGAAATAGTTTTTATTTATTGAGATCTTTACTCCAAAAACCAACACAAATGACAATACAATGTAAAATGCCAGTGTTACAAAATCCATACCTAATCTCCTGTTAATAAATAACATTTCTATTTTAAACTTTTAGGAAGCGTAATCCATGAACCAAATGTATAGTCCCAGCTTTCAGGTTCAAATGGCATTAAGCCGCTCCAATGTGAAAATGTAAATTCTCCGAAATAAACCTTTCCATTTACTTCATAAAAGTCTATCCTTACATGTGGAAATCCTTTTGATAGCTTTTCTGCCAGCCGCTTCATTTCTTCAAACATCTTCGGACATGAAGGTGTAATTTCAGCATTCGGATGTCCATTAATTAAATCCAAGTGCTGAAATTCAGCATCAAAAAAATCAAACTTTGTTTCTTCATTTGCACTTTGTCGCTCAGTTGCTATGAAAAGAGCTTTTACAACACCGTCAAAAGCAAAAAATTTATAGTCTTTCAAATCATGTGTGGTGTTATCCTCCATATATTTTTCTGCAAGAATCCGACGTTTCACATTTTTATACGGCCACTCTCTTCCAAGTAAATATTTATCTTCTTTCAATCCAATATTTAAGCCTCTTTTTACTCTATCTATATCAAGTTTTGATTTGTCCTTGCATATATACATTCCAATACCAGAATTGTGATTGCACTTAAGGACAAACTGATTTGGCAGTAAAGTAAAATCTATTTCCTCCGGATCGTTCCATACTCCAAGCAGTGGAATAACATATTCATCACCTATTTTATCCGCAACATATTTTTTAACTTCAATTTTATCAACCAGCTCTGTATATAAAGGTTTTCGATCATAGAGCTTGAGCCACTGAATTTTTTCATTATATGTTTGAGGACTTTCTAAATTTAGTTCTCTTCCTATGGTTGCTTTAAATCTTCGTCTTAGATATTGCTCATCTGGCATGCGGCTATATCGCCCCATCTTATCCGCCATAAATAAAAAGCGATAATCCGGATCTATTAGAAGTTTTTTTCCGGCCTTTAAGTATTTATCCATTTTACGCATAATTTGTTCTTTCCTTATTGTTTACTATTAGTAAATCAAGTCTTACTCTTTGATAATTTCAAACTTTCCTTTTATTACAGGTAAATTCGTTATATGAAAATTATCTTTTTGAGATAACAGAAACTTTTCATCTCCTCGTCTTAAATACCATTTAAACTCAGGATCTAGATCGTAAATCTTTATCCAAATTTCCCTATCAAGTACATTTTTCAAAAGTTTTTCATCTATTTCCAATTGAATTGCGTCTCCTTGCACTTGTAGATCAACTGCAGAATATATCCGAAAGTAATCATTCATTTCTTTGCATGTTGCATACCATATATCATACTTTTTTACATAATCTAATATATATTGTATATTTTTAATATCATCTATAATATTCGGGGACTGCCTTTCTTTATCTTCCCGAATCGGAGATGTATGTGATTGAATTGATAATATCTGTCCTCTGGATACAAGCAAATCAATGATAGATTCCAGTGTTATTTGATATTTAACGCAATAATACAAAGCTTTCATATACTTTCTTGTTAAAAGATACCGTATCTTTTTAAGTGAAAATAAGCTTCCATCAATTGTGGATGGAATGTCCACTGTCTCACCAAAAAAGCCTAGCTCTAAAGATTCCTCTCCTCTATCTAAACCTTTTATTATATCTGCATCCCAATGTCTGCACCAATAATCAAAATGACTTTTTATAATAGATTCGTCAGAAAATCTGTTTCGTGCATAGCCACAGTATTTTCCTCCCCAAAATTTCTGTCCTGTTACTTTTTGATATAATTTCTGTCCTTTTTGTATTGTCTGCACTGCTTCTGATATATCAGAAAAAGTATCCCACTCTTGAATAAATCCATTTTCTGTGATTTCCCCATGAGTGAAGCCATGGTATGACAATTCAAATCTTTCATCATTTGCTACTTCATTAACAAATTTTATAAATTCGTCATTGGCATCTATTGGTAAGGTTATGTTTTTTTTACCGTTACGAATAAAATCTTCCCTTCTCCCTACTACGAGAAAGCATGTCATCTTAGCATAAGGATATTTTTCAAAAATATTTCTTTGAACAAAATCATACCAGGAATTCTTTTTTTTACATCTCCCTCCCCAATCAGCTCCTATATAAGCACCATCTTTCTTATCTATCATATACTTATTAGCAAGATCATCCATCATAATAACTAATGGTGCCTGTTTTCCATACTTCCATTTACATTTATCGATTTTCATCTGTGCAGTTCCTTATATATTTTATTTTTTCTTCTCTTAAATGCTTTCCAAAAAATTCTGCCATTCTGAATATATTTTTTGAGGGTTAAATATTTTCGCACGATCTTTCATTTTTACACTGATTTCTTTACGTCTATCTTGAGAAAGCTTTAATATCTTAAGCATCCCTTC
The DNA here is from genome assembly GCA_910574255.1 of Clostridia bacterium. Classification (GTDB taxonomy): domain Bacteria; phylum Bacillota; class Clostridia; order Lachnospirales; family Lachnospiraceae; genus Laedolimicola. The sequence goes on along the minus strand of CAJTAK010000015.1, from coordinate 85,336 downwards.
TGCCAATGCTTTTTCATCAGAACAGGGGACCAAAAATTCGGAAAGCTGCTGTGAAAATAACATTTCCGGTCCTCCTATGGGACAATTCGTTGATATAGATGGAATTCCTACTGCCATGGCTTCCATCAAAGCATTTGGCATGCCTTCAAAATCAGATGGGAGAACAAATAAAGAGGCTCTGGTAAGTATGTCCTCTACATTTGTCACCTCTCCTGCAAAGATTACTCTATTTTCTATTCCTAATTCGACACTCATCTGCTTCAATGTATCTCTCAATGCCCCGTCTCCATACAGTATCAAATTATATTCCGCAATACTGCTGCATATTTCAGCAAACGCCTTTAATAATAACGCATGATTTTTTTGCTTTTCCAGCCTCCCCACACAGATTATTGTTTTTTCGTTTCCCTGCCACCTGGCCTTGAAAAAACTTTCATTTACAGGATTATTTATAACCTTTGAATGTAGATTAATTTTTCTGGTAAAATAAGCGCCTACCTTATCTGTTTGAAATACATATCCATCAGCAAGAGAATATATACCATTCATAAGGCATCGCCATACTCCCTTGCCATATTCCTTATAAGGATCATTGCGCACAGATACTACCTTTTTACACGGCAATCCTATCGTACTTAAAAGCATTCGAATGTTCGGAAGTCCCATAAAAGAAAGCACAATATCCGGATTATGCTCTATCATACATTTTCGCAGTTTTTTTATCCTGCGCCAATTTTTAACTATGGCATTCCCATACTCTTCCCCTATTACAATACGATTTATCTCTTTGTCTATTGGATATTCAGCATTATTCTCCCGGTTTATCACATCTGTCACTAGAAGAACCTCATATTTTTCCTCAAAAAAGTAATTGACAAGGTTTGCCATAACCCTTTCTGCTCCGCCAGGCCGCAAAACACTCCCTATATAAAACACAATTTTTTTCATTGCTTATTCCAATATTCTTCTTCCTTTTTAAGCATTTTTATGGTTGATGCAATTACAATAAACATAACAACAGCCAGCGGAAGTCCCACTAGAATTGCTAATACCTGTACAGCATTAAATCCTCCTACCTGTAACAATACAAATGTAATCAAACATGCCATACCAGCCCAAAAAATTCTTACCCATCTTGGTGCCCTGTCTTCTGCTGATATGTGTATTGTTGTTGTTTCTGCCGCAACAAAGGAACTGGAATCTACAGTCGTTGCCATAAATACAAATACCAAAATTGCCACAAGAATCATCATCATTTTAGAGGCAGGCATATTCTCCAAAATATAAAGAATAGCTGCCGGCTGTCCCTCTTGATTCAAAACTGTTGCAATATCTATACCGCTCTGCTGAAGTTTAATCGCATAGTTTCCCAATGTAGACATAGCCACCCAACATCCCAGACTACAAAACACCATCTGCCCAATAGCAACCTCTCGTAACGTTCTGCCCTTGGAAATCCTGGCATTAAATACTCCCATAAGCGGCATATACACAATCAGCCATGCCCAATACCATACAGTCCAGCTTCCAACAAAAACACCATCTCCATAAGGATCTGTATAAGTTGCCATACGTACAAAATTCTGAATATAAAGGCCAAGCGTATTAATTTCTGCTTGGAATAGTTTTAATATTCCTCCCAAAAATCCCACAAATATCATAAATGCAAATGCCAATGAAACATTGATATTACTAAGATTTTTAATGCCTTTTGAAAGACCAAGATATGTGCTTGTTCCAAAAATCAATACCCATATAAGCAAAATTATTGCTTGAATATTTGTTACATACTGATCTGATATTCCAAAAATATTTTGAAAAAGAAGGGTCAGCAACGGCATTCCAAGTCCCATAGAGGTAACAGGTGCAACAACTGTGCCAAAAATACCCAAAATATCAACAGCAATACCTGCCAAACCTTTGCTGTGCCTGCCAAGCACTGATTCACAGGCATTTCCAAGCGAAAGGCTATTCCTTCCTTTATTGTAAAGCATATATCCAATTGCTACAGATGCAGGAACATAAAGTGTCCATGCATTAAATCCCCAATGGTAATGAGAATACATTTCTGCATATTCATATGCTTGAACAGAAAAAGGTGAAATTTGAAATGGAGGTGCAGATGAATAATAAATTGTTTCTATAAATCCAAATACAATTAATCCAGCACTGCAGCTTGTAGTAAACATCATTGCAATCCAAGAAATTCTCCCAAACTCTGGTTTGCAATCATGGCCGCCAAGCCTAATCTTACCTTTTGGACTCGCAATTAGCCATATAGAAAAAACAAAAGCAGCCAAATTTGCCAGGACAAAAAACCACCCAAATTTTTTGGACATAAACGAATAAACTGAGTCAACTGTATTTTGAACACCTGTAATATTTATACTGACACTCAATAGAACTGCAAAAATAATTATTACAGTTGCTCCAAATCTTACTTTATCTATCTTTTTCATAGAACTCTTAACTCCCACATATTCATCTCACCATACCTGGAATACCCAGCTTTGCAAATAGCGGCTTTGCATCGCCTTTCGCATAATATTGATAGCTGGAGGACGATATAATTTCAGTTATGGCTTGACGCAATGACATTTTTTTGTTTAGAACTAACCGAATATTTGCAAACGTCAATACAGAATAGAAGCTACTCTTCCCTGCTTTTATATATAGTTCCGGCTTTTCTCCTGTCAGCTCTGCAGCATATTCTGGTGCAATATAACGTCCTGAGGGTGTTTCATTATAGCTTAAATCGCAGGTTCTATAGTTCATCTCATTTAAATAAAATTTTCCGTTGTTTAAATAAAATGCCTCGCCGACAAAGCATCCCTGGAACTTTATACTCTTTATAAATTCGCATACTTTGTGTACAAATTCTTTTTCAATACAGTCTTCAAGTTTTAAATATTGAATATACATATAATCATTTGTGCCAATACTGCTTTTATGCAAATATCTGCATATTCCCGGAACTACAGTCTTTGTGCCTGCCGCATATCCATGTATTGAAAACTCGTATTGATAATCCAGGTATTCCTGTAATAAAATATCTTTGTAATCGAGTGCCTTAAATTTATTTAATGCATTTAAGAGTTCGTTTTTTGTATGGCATATTTCAATGTCTGACTTTTTTCCATGCGCACTTTCTCTTGGCTTCAGTATACAAGGCAAGGGATATTTTGATATGTCTATAGGTTGAGTTGAACTTGAAATATCAATAATAAATGTTTCCGCAACATCAAGCTGTCCCATTTCTTTTATTTTCATATATGTGTTATATTTATCCAGATAATAATGTATACCTTCGTCACTGCCATTGATATTGGAAACAAAAAATTTATCTGAAAGTTCCTCTGTATGTCTGTCAAGCATCTCACATGCAACGTCGCTTGTTGTTATAATAATAGGTTTACACTTTTCATTCCCAAGGTATTTTAATAAGAACTGTATGACTTCTGTTTCAATGGAATCAGAAGGCGGAAACACTTTATATCTTTTCGTATATTTACTTGCAAGAACTACTCTTGTATTAGATTTCTGCTCTTTACTATCTCTTTCTATCAACAATACAAAAGGAATTTGGCCGCATTCTCCAAATTCCCTTACAATTCCCAGACCATTGCGGCCTCCATCTCCAACAATAATTACATCATTAATCAAATTTAACCTCTTTCCTTACAATAAAACGGCTTTCATATTTCCTACTGCATTTAAATGATATTATCTTATCTCCAGCCTTATTGTTTTTATAGTATATTCTGATATATAGTGTAAATTCTCTTCATTACACTGCTTCTTGAATAAAATTTTTTTACTTTTTGAATATTCCATTCTCCCATAATAGCTCTGGTCTGAAAAGATTCCATATGTTTAATTGCATTTATAATCCCCAAACTATCTTCTTTTTGTATAATGCATCCTCCCTTTTCTTCAATCATATCTCGATTTGCCCCTACATCTGTCGTTATTATGGGGATCCCTCGAGCCATAGCTTCTAATAGTGCCCGAGAAAATCCTTCCGTATAGGATGGAAGTATAAAAATATCAGCTTTATCTAATAATTCTTTTACTTTATCTAATGATACAGCTCCCAGTAACAATACATTTTCTTTACTTTTTTTTAAAATTTCTTCTTTTGAATAGTCTTCTGTAACAGGGCCAGCTAAAAGAAACTTTATATTTGGATAATTGTATGCTGTTTGCAACAACTCATCAATTCCTTTTGTCTTTCTTACATGCCCAATATATATTATAGTATTGATTTTTTCATTGTAAGTTCTCTGCCCGACTATAAAGTCATCTTTAATAAAATTAGGAACAACTTCATAATCACCTTTTTGTAAATGTTCTAAATAATTTAAGGAACTTGAGTTCAAAACTAATACTGTAGATGAAAGTTTCACCATATTCTTAAAAAATAACTTTTTCACCCTTCCAGTTCTCATTTGATCTGGTATATTACAATGACAATGAAGTACACATGGTTTTTTATGCAGTTTTATGAAAAAAATGCTAATCAAATCACGAATAACTCCAGTCTGAGAACATGCCGTATTTAAGTGAACAATATCCGGAGAAAATGTCTTAAGCTCTTTATTAATTTTATGCCATATATCAAAACATCTTTTAGCTTCATCGTATATGTTCCATGAATCACTCGCAGTTAATGCTCTTTTTCCTACCATCGATTCATTAACTATTTTCGTTTTATATCCCTTTTTTCTACAATACTGTAAATATTCCTCTGTCCAAGTTGCAATCCCGCCAACCGGAGGCGGAACTGCTGAAATAAGAAGCACTTTTATATCGTCTTTCTCCATAGGCCTCTCCTAGTATATTTAACATAACTTTATCTGTTTTACGTAACAATCAACCGAAACTTCCCATTCTTCCCTTTCTCCAAACTTTCAGGATAAACAAACTTATATTTCATACTTTCCCCTACAACATCCTTCAGCCTTCGCAAAAGCACCTGTTCATCTGCCTGTGTATACCCTTCCAGCCTTATCACCCTTATCTCCAGCTCATCCTTCGACCTTTGAACGACCTGTGCCTCCGCCATGTGACTCACCTTCGCAAATATCTCCTCATCAAACTCAACAGCAGTCACTTTTGTTCCCTGGTTTGTTGTGACAAACTCACTGTCTCTTCCATGCAGTGATTTTACGATTCTAAACTTACCGTCCTGCTTATCCGAAAGCTCCGCATAATCTCCTGTGCCGTATCTGATCAGAGGCATACGATAATAATGAAGCGGAGTCCCTACAATCGAACAATCCGTTTCATTTTCTATAAATTCCACATAACAAAAATCCTCATCTACACGAATTGTTCCATCCAAGCCTTGTGAAAAATTAGCCGCTCCTTCTGTCAAACCGTAATGCTGATAAACCTTAGTTCCGAAAGCTTCCTCCAGTAATTTCTTCTGCGTATCATACATATTTTCCGCACCGATTGTGACATATTCCATCGGAACCTTGATCCCGCTTTTCACAAGCCAATAAGCCATATCCGCCAGCTTTGAAGTGTAACCATGAAGCCATTTAACCTTCATCAGCCCCTCTGCATAATCCCTCACCGTTTTTTCATTCAGATGATAAGGACTAAAAAAAAGTCTGTGCTCTGCATGATCATACCTCCAATAAGGCGGCTTCTTCTGGCTAATAGGCACAACAAGCTTACTGGCAAATTCCCCACACCATTCGCCTCTTGCTATTCCAAGATTGTTGCGATATCTCCACCATACCGCCCATTGCTCTGACTGCTCATTTAGTGTGGTGTAGTAAGTCAGCGATTTGCCTGTCGTACCCCCTGTAAGGTGTATAAATGTTTTCGACGGCAACTTCGCCGTTGAAATAAACTCTTGAATATGATCCTTTAATACATCTTTTGTGATAATCGGCAAAACCGCCAGTTCATCTGCATGCTGGAATTTGTAGGGATTAAAGCCACATTCGTCAAATTCCTTTTTGTAATAAGGAACTGTCTCATAAGCATGTACAACCAGCTTCCGCAAACGCTTATCCTGATATACTTTTACCTGCTCCAGACTATATCTTCCTGTCTTTTTATACTGCTCCAGCTTCTTCTCAAAATAAGCGCTATAGCGCTTTCTTCTGGTTAATTCTCCCTGTACTGTACAGGCAAGATTCTGTCCTGCTATCGGAAATTTGTTATATACTTTCATTGCATCCATTTTTATATTTCTCCAATTCTTTGATTAACAACTTGTGACTTACAAATACATCTCTAATGATCCTGTTCTTCCTCTTCCCGTTCACCACATCAAAAATATACCGATACTCATCCCCAATTCCCTTATCTTGCTTAAGCTTCATTTCCTTCTTCTTACTGCTCCCAAACTTTGAAAGCCCCACATAATTATCCATCACATACACGGAGCCATTGCTGAACACACGCAGCTGCTCCTTTGGATACTTCTTACTGCCCATAGAAGTATAAAGAACCGTCCCCACAGCACCGGAAGCAAAGCGAAGGCTGATAATCGCATTATCCTTTTTGGGATAAGCCGGATTTGCTGCAAAAGACAAATTCACTTCCACCAGCTCACTCCCATCCAGACTCTGAATGGTATCTATAAAATGCACAGCCTCCCCGATAATTCGCCCACCGCCTTTGCTCTCATCCTGAGTCCAGTGCTCTGGCGGAATATACCCGGCATTGGCAATATAGTCATACACTGCCGGAATTTTATCGGTCTGGAGCTCTTTTTTAATCTCTTTGATCAAAGGTGCATGTCTCCGGTTCAACCCACAGAACAATTCTCCGGTGCTCTTCTTATAAGCTTCCTCAATCCGTTCCAGTTCCTCCAAAGTCAGACACAGCGGCTTTTCTACATAGACATTCTTACCGGCTGACAACGCCTCTGCAATAAATTTTGCATGGCTGTTATGCTGGGTAGAAATAGCAATTAAATCAATATCTGCATCCTCCAGCAGCTTCCGATAATCATTGGTGGTATAATCAAAAGGAAATACCTCATTTGCCTGTGCAGAAGCAATCCCACCAGTAGTAGCCAGCCCCTTAAAATGATACAGACCGCCTGCCCGCATCACCGGAAGCATGGTAGTCCTGGCAAACAATCCTGCACCTATTAAGCCAAGGTTAAGCTGTTTCATATCTGCAATCTTTTTATTTACAGCTTCCTCATTCTTTACCACACTGTTCCATTTTGCCGCATTTTCCTCATATTTTAAAACAACGCCAATATACTTTTCCTGCCTCGGATTTTTCGTAATCATTTCATAGGCCGCTGCCGCATCCGAAAACGGAAGTGTATGAGTAATCAAATCAGTTATAGTCAGCCGCTTTGTGGCAAGCAGACGCAGAAATTCTTCTACATTCCGCCCCTCTGTAAACCTCACATATCCAATAGGATAATCAACTCCGTCCTCCTCATAGCTGCTGTCGTACCGCCCCGGTCCATAGGATCTGGCTATCTTAAAGCTAAGCTCTTTTTGATAAAACGGCCTGCGGTCAAGCTCCATCCTGGTCACGCCAATCATACAGATCGTCCCGCGGTCCCTGGTGATTTCTTCTGCCAGATCAATTGGTGCATTGGAATCCGCTGCTGCTGTGATAATCACTTTATCCACGCCTCTGCCCTGTGTCAGAGAACGTGCCAGCTCTGCTGCATGATCATCTGTAGAATTGACAAATGCCTTCAATCTGGTATCCGGCAATGTCTTATCTGCCACGTCAAATCCAATCACATCACATCCATACGCATCCAGAATTCTCGCCGTGATATGTCCAAGCAGGCCTAATCCCACAACCGCAACACTCTCACCCGGAACAACTTCTGCCTGGTGGATGCCCTCTAAAGCAATGCCGCCCAATGCGGAAAATGCCGCCTGTCTCAGATCCTCTACTTCATCCGGGACCTTAACCACCAGATTTTTCCCAACTCGGTTCACTTCGCTGTGATAGGCCTGTCCTACAGCCGCAACCGTATCTCCTACGGCAACCTCTGTTACACCTTTTCCAATCTCCACAATCCTGCCCACAGCCGTATAGCCCATAGGCATCGGATCCTTTAATCTTCCAAAGGCTGCTTCTACTGTTGTGAGAATGCCGTCCGTAGACATTTTCTCCGTAACCTTTTTCACCTGATCCGGCCGTTCCATGGCTTTCTGAATCAGATTCTTTCCGCCGAAGGATGTAAGGGAGCGCTCGGTTCCTGCGCTGACCACCGAATATAATGTTTCAATAATAACCGTATTTTCTTTTACTGTAGGCGCCGGTGTTTCTACAACATTCACAGAGCCATCACTGACCGATAAAAATAGCTGCTTCAAAGTTCTAATCCTCTCCATAAAAGCTTCGTAAAATACAATTTATAACTGATAAACCTTATCAAGCCCACAGATATGCCGCGTATCCAACACAACCTTCCCTCTAAGCTTATCCATATTCTTCTTAATCTCCTTATGCCCCACCATAACAACCACCATATCCACCCCATCCAGAAATTCTTCCAGACTATGATACTGGTTCGGAACCATATCTTCCGAAATCAACGGGTCATAAACCTTAAGCCCTGAAGCCAGATGCCGCTCCTGAGATTCCAGAAGCTGCAGCGTCGGGGATTCCCGCATATCATCCACATCCTCCTTATAAGTCAGCCCATACAGTCCAACCCGTGCTGCATCTGTGATTCCATTTTCCTTCATAATCTCATAGATACGGTTCAGCACAAAATCCGGCATCCCGTCATTGGTCTTCATGGATTCGTCAATAACCTTTGCCAGGCTTGGGTAATCTCCCACCAGAAACCACGGATCCACGGAGATACAATGACCTCCCACACCCGGCCCCGGCTGTAAAATATTCACTCTGGGGTGCATATTGCAGATGCGGATAATCTCATACACATCCATGTTGTCATGCCGGCATATTTTTGCCAGCTCATTTGCAAATGCAATGTTGACCGCACGGTATGTATTTTCCACCACCTTTGTCATCTCCGCTGTCCGGATATCTGTTACCACAATTTCACCCTGACAGAAGGAAGCGTAGATGGATTTTATTTTCTCTCCTATTACCTTGTCATCTGCTCCGATGGTACGGTTATTATGAATCAATTCATAAACCATATTTCCCGGAATAATCCGCTCCGGCGCATGGACAAGATGTACGTCCACACCTATCACCTTCCCGGCCCCTTCCATTGCCGGCCTCACAAATTTGTCCAGTGTCCCGGGGGAAACAGTGGATTCAATGACAATAACAGCCCCTTTCGGAGCTTTCTTTAATACATCCTTCACCGCCGCCGCTACATAGCAGGCATCAACCTTTTTGGAAAACTTATCATAAGGCGTGGGAACCGAAACAATATAGGTATCCGTCACCTGGTACTCCGTTGTAAATCGAATACCAGACTCTACAGCATTTTTAAACAGCTCGTCCAAACCGTCCTCTTTAAAGGTGGTGTGCCCTGCATTCAGCGTTTCCACCAGCCTTTCGTTGTAATCCGTGCCGATAACCTCTATTCCATGGGATGCCAGCATCAGAGCTGTGGGCAGTCCGATATATCCCAATCCGATTACATTAACCATTTGTTTCTCACTCTCCTGTCATTTTCTTAAAACCGCCCCCTGCGGACAAGGGAATACTCACCTTGTTCACGGAGAACAACCACCGCATGAAATCCTGCCCTGGAATTTCGGATGCATCTGGTGGATGCTTATCTATCAGCAAACGTATGAAGGCTTATTTCTATTTCTATTTCAAGCTTCAGCTGAACCCTGCCTTCAAATTGCGCCCGGATCTCCAGAACCTCTTTTTTTTGATATTCCCCGAAATCCTCCGCATAATTTGTCATCATTCCTTCTTTGTGAATCAGATAGTCGCACTTCGCAGGAAGCTTAATAACAGCCCGAACCGCTTCCCCCTCCAGAACCGCTATCTTCTTCCCATCCCGTTTATAGCAATATCCCGGCGCAAGATGAAGAAAAACTCTGGCCATATGCCTTTCCTTATCACATGCTCCGATATCATCCCTTATCACAAGAACATTTTCATTTTCCTTCTTCCACCTCAGGCTTCTTCGGAAGAAATCTCCCCGGAAGCTTTGGAACCGGCCTGTCAGCATGCCGCCTCCTGCCTCCCCCTTCACCTTTCTTATCCGTCTCGCCGCCCTGTGCTCTCCCCACAGCTCCGACTGCTCCCGGTCATCAATCATGACCGTATTGTGAGCCGCCGTACTGCGGAAAAAGGAGCGAAGCCCTCCCTGGTACTGTCCCGTACCGGAGTTGACAAATAAGGGCTTTCCACAGACACTTAATTCAAAGCTAAGACAGTCATTATGGGCATGTCCGCCCATGTAAGATGGGCCGATCTCACCGCAGTCAAAAAGAAGTGTCGTATCTCCGTGGACAAGTTTATAGTAACCGGAGACCTCAAAGCCTTCGTATGGGCAGACTGCTGCGCTGTTTGTACAATATCTCGTTACAGCCTGAAGCAAGGCATCCCTGTTCTTGCTCACATTATTTCCGGCATCATTAAAAAGAGGCGTTCTCTCAAACCCCTCTTCCAGCTTCCTCATTGCTGATGCCATCATCAAAATTGCAGGAACAAGCTTTTCTGCATCCGCCCTGTGCCCTGTGCTGTTTAATGCCGCATGCACACGCAGAATATCTTCCAGAATTATTTTGTGATACATAAGGCTTCTTTCAAAATGAAGCCCGTCGCTTAGAATCTGTTCCTCTATCTCCTTTAGTAACAGGTCAAAATATTTATGATAGATATCTGTCTCTTGAAACAGGAGACTGGATATCACGACAGCTTTTAAATTTTCAAAATAGTGATTTGCAAGAAGCGCCTTCTCCTGCATCCCTATGAGATATTTGTATTGCTGATAAAGAGACGTCATCATTTCTAACTCTAGCTTTGTATTCCGAAGCTTTTCTCTCAACAACTCCATACAAATCAACAGATTGGGAATCCGCATGGATATGGTATAGGGCTCAAAGCTGTCATTGGAGGATTGCTTTAACCATCCCTCCATGAACTCCTTCCATTTTAAAAAATAGGCCTCTTCTCCTGTATCACTGTATTTCACTGCCAATGGAATCAAAAATTCCAGGTAATGAAGATTGTAGTTCCATAAATGAGAAGCATTCAGAACCCTCCATTCCTTTTCTATCCTGTGAGACTCGTGAAGAAGTTCAACCTCATTGCACAGCAGCTTGTCCTTAGGAAATCTCTGCAAATAATCGGGATCACAGTCTAGTTCCGGAATAAGAAGATTCATCTCACTCCAATTCTTCGGCCCCTGCAGTGCTTTTACGCTGTCCAGATATTTCCTTCTCCTGCCCCTGCATATCCGATTTTCTATCTGATGTCTTATCTGGACCGGTTTCAGATTTTTTACCGTATTCCAGTACAGCCATGTCTTTTCTATCCCGTTCATCCGAACAATACCTCAAGCATTCGATCTGTCAGAACCTCCACACTATGATTCGCCTTGATATATTCCCGGCCTCTGATGCCGTACTGCTGCCGCTCCGTTTCCGGCAAATGATACAGATACGCAATCTTCCGAGCCAAATCCTCTGCGTCATAGGGCTCGAACATCATTCCGCCTCCGCTCACGGCTACCTCGTCATCCTTATACAGAAAGCCATATAGGGTACATGCGCCCGAATACAGATATTCATTTACCTTATTCTTTGAAACGCCGTATTTGTAAACCTCTTTGTGCCCCTCCACCTCCAAATGCGCCATGCAGATATGAGAGTGGGAAATCAGCGCCGGCACGGCTTCCTTGGGGATCCTGCCATATACCAGGGCATTGTGAAGATGATTTTCTCTGATATATTTCTCCATTCCTTCCTTCTCCTGCCCGGATCCTACAAAGACCATTTTGACAGGCAGCCCCTTTGACTCCAATATTTTAAGCGCCTCCAGCATCACATAGACGCCCTCGTAAGTCATGTAATAGCCTGCAAAGGAGCACACAAAGGAATCTCTGATAAATTCCTGCACCTCTTTTGGCAGCAAATCTGTCCTTTCACGGTTTTCATCAAATCTAAAGCAATCCATGGGCTGCCCGATTAAATACACCTTGCTGCGCGGAATCCCTAATTCCTCGCAGATATATTTATCTCCATGAAACATGGAATATATAATGCGGTCCGCATGCCGAAATGCCCATTTCTGAATCATTCCGAAAAATATCACCATGGGATCCGCAGCCTTTTTGTCACCGCTGACTACCCAGATTCTCGGCCAGAAGTCCCGAACCTCCGCAACAAAACGGGCCTTGTATTTCCTGGCTGCCCGGTATGCCGCAATCCAGGCCAGAGGATGCACAGAACAGCCGGTCACAACGTCCGGCTTTCCATAGCGTCTTGCAATAATGCCTTCATATTTCATAACTTTATTCATAAAATCAAGCATATTTTTGGCGCGTCCAAATCCGCCGTTGGATTCATAACTGCTTGTTTTTAAATAAATATAGTGAACATGCTCTGCCAGTTCACTGACCTTTACTGGTTTTTCCGAAATATAACTGTGTGTAAAATGGCAGAAGCCTGATGCAATGACAACTACATGGTATCCCCGCCGTCCCAACTCCTTTGCAAAATCGTATTGGCGGGAAATTCCTCCGTATATTGGTTCCGATGAATAATGATCAATAATCCATATGGTCTGCAATTTTTGTTATGCTCCTTTTTTACCAACTACTATGCTTCCGTCTCCACTATGGATGTCCGCAAATCCTTGACACAATAATCCATTCCTTTATAGACAGACAGTTTCCGGGCATAGGTACTGTTTCCAAACGCCTTATTCACCAGTCCGCCCGCTTTTCCCGGGATACGAGAAGCAACTGCTACTGCCGGATTGAACAGCCTTGTCACCCGGATCGGATGCCACACAGCATCTGCAATATGCTCCGCCATTTCGGATGTACTTGTGTACTCTTCATTCTGTGGAAAATAAATTCCTCCCTCTCCGCTCAGCATAAGCAGACACAGGAATTCACAGAGATTGTCTATATAAAGCATGGAACGCTGATTTTTAACAGCCGGAAACACCGGAAGACTCTTGGCCAGCTTTGCTAAAGTGGGATAGTTCCCCTTGCTTCCCGGCCCATAAATCATGGGAGGACGCAACACTGCCACACGGAAATTCTCATCCTGCAGCTGCCTTACCCCCCGGTCTGCCTGCCATTTACTGTCCCCGTAAAAATTCGCAGGGGCCGGTACCGTATGCTCATCGATCATTTTCTCTTTGCCGAAAGGCATCGACTCGCCGTAAACAATCATGGAGCTCATAAATACAAACTGCCTCACGCCTGCATTCTTTGCAAGTCCGGCCGCCTCTATTGCCAGATCCGTATTCACCGCATAGTACTTCCGCTTTGTGGCCTCGTCCACATTTCCTACATCTGCATGTGCGATTCCGGCAACATGGAATACGGTATCATAGGATCCAAAATCGGCCTCTCTCCAATTGCTGTCCATGGTATCTGCCGTGTCTATCCGGAAATTCCCGCCATAATATTTTTTGGCATAGGACTCAAAGGATTCCCCTATATAGCTGTTGGCACCGATAATTAGAACGCATTTGCATTGTGTTCTGTCTATGCTAAATTCCTTTTTATAGCCATAATCTTCAAATTCCCGGATTACTCCATCTTTTACTCCTGCACTTTTATGCAGCTTTCCTGTCCCTCCTTCTACAACACCATCGCTGTCAAGAACAGATTTTATTGTGCCCAGGAAACACCTCACATCAAAAAACAGGGCCTTTATTCCGCCCTGCTTTAAATGTCTCACATATTCTCCATCCAGTTTTGCCTTCTGGAATATCTCCAGCTCATCCCGGCCATTAATCTGCGCCCAGCCGGTTAAGCCGGGAAGTACTCCGTTGGCCTTGTACTTATCTCGCTCTGTCACAAGATCTTCCTGATTCCACAGAGCAGGCCGTGGGCCTATGATGCTCATTTTCCCTCTGAAAATGTCCCAGATCTGCGGAAGCTCATCCAGGCTGGTTTTTCTCAGCACCCTTCCCACTCTCGTAATATACTGCTCCGGATCGCTCAGCTGGTGCGTTGGTACATCATGGGGGGTGGACATCTTCATACTCCGAAACTTGTGGAGGCAGAAGAACCTTTTATCCTTGCCTACACGCTTCTGAGTAAAAAATACTGCCCCGGGATCATCTATAAAAATTGCAATAGATATGGCGGCAAAAATGGGAGATAAGATTACAAGACCTGCGAATGCAAGGCTTTTATCTAGGATTGGTTTAAATGTCTGCTCGTAAATCGTTGCGGAAGAAAAGGGCAGTTCTGTTCTGTCAATATATGGATTGCCGGCATCTATCTCTCTGCCCTCCGTCTTTTTCTTTGCAGCTGCCCTCATAAGGAAATATACTCCGCTTAAGACTATTGCTGCACCTATTATTCTTTTCGTTATTCTACTGTTTCTTTCCTTCATTTTGCAACTGCCCCACATAAAAATAGGCCGCAGATAATTCCACGGCTTACTTAATTATGATTTTATTTATATAACTGTTCAGTACCTTAACAGTTACAATACAATAAAGCTGTTGAAGCTTATTACATCTTTGCTATGATTTCCAAGCCCACTTTTACATCCAGGATCCTGCCAAACATAGGAATCTCCAGCTTGGCCTCCCGTCTATGGCGGTCTATTTTTTTTATATACCCTTCCTTACCCTTCAGCGGGCCATCCAATATAGTCACCTGTTCCTGTTCTACAAAACCGATTGACATTTGTACCAGTTGATCTTTTCCGCCAAATTCCAGCAAAAATTGAATCTCAGTCTCAGTAAGTGAAATAATCTGATCCCCTGTTTTTAAAAGCTTTGTCAATCCTATGACCTGTTTCAGTTTCCGATAGAGCTGTTCTGGATCTTCACTAATCAGAAATACATACCCAGGAAACAAAAGCTTCTGTTCCTTATGCCAGGCACCTTTATAGCGCTTCATTTCCTCAAAGCAGGGAAGAAAGCTTTTTTCCAGAATCTCTTCAGGAATCACAGTCTGACATTGCTGTATAATCTCCTTCTCTGTTCCGGTTCTGACTTGTATCACGTACCACATATGACTTTTACCCTTTTCTTTATCTATGCATTCTCAAAAACCTATTGTACCAAAATTTCGGTACATTCGGCATAAATCAGCCGCAAAAATACGTCTTAAAGAATTTCCAAAATATTTTACCATGTAAAAAAGGGTAAGCTTCGCCATATCAGCATAAAAAATGCTGACGCAAATACACATGATAACCTCTCACCCTTTAAAACGCGGCAATGCGACGATTTTAAAGCTTAAGATTTTGTCTTTTTATAAATATTCTATACCGAAGCTCTTCTGCAAAAGCTTTCGCAGAAGGTCCTCCGCTGCCAGGCTTCTGCAAAGAACCGAAGTACCTTTGCCCTAATCCTTTTTCGCGAAGGCTTTCATCCATTACGGATATCGGCCCGCCTCAAGACCACCTAACTATCACATTACTGTTCACGCAACAGTGAAATCAGTCTATGCAAATATCATTGCTAGCGAAATAACATTGGTTCACGCAGTGACCAGTAACATCTATCACAACTCTGTTATGATTAAAACAGAAGCTGTTTTCCCTGTTGATTTAGTTTGTATTCCAGGATCTTCAGAAAACGGGCCGGCGCCGTATTCGTTCTGTAGGATGGATCTATCTTCACTTCATCCGCCTTCGCCGAACCTGTTTCTTCTATATAAAAGCATGTTCCACTGGAACTGATTTTTCCGGCAAGCCTGTACTGGGCCTGCTTCTGCAGTACGGTCTGCTTCCGGCAAAGCTCCTGGTACTGCTTCCTTGCCTTTTGATAATTTCTGGAATAAACCCAATGTGCGCTTCCTTTTTTGATCCGGCCGTTGGGATGATAATTCTCCGGATTCATACTTTTCCGGCTGCGCTCCATATACTGACTAAGCTTCCGCTTCTTAAATTCCAGCCCCTGGTTTTTAATGGGAAGAATATATACGGAAGTATTGTCCTGTGATACGAGAGACAGCTTTTGCCGACCGATATCCAGCCCTACGGTTCCCGGCGCTTCCGGTTTTTCTTTTACCGGTACGCTTCCCTTGAGAACAATCTCCAAGAAATATCTGTCTTTTCCCCGAATCACAGTTCTCTTGATTCTGCAGTAACGTATTTCCTGCTTTAATGCCTGTTCCTCATACCATGTGAGCTTTCTTTTGTCCACAGGAATATTCAGTCCCTTCCACACAAGACTGTCCTCCCGAAACTTGACGGAGGAACGATTTGTTTTTCCTGAAAGGGTTTTTAATTGTCCCTGTTTCTTTGGATACACCTGATTGGCTGTACCTTTCACCAAACCGTCTATGGCCTGCCACACCTCACTGGCCAAGTTCTGGACAATAGGACTGTCGGTGTGCTCCTTGAAATGCTGACGGTACTGGGTTGCTTCTCTGCAGATGTCAAAGCTACGAAGCCGATACTTTTCTACAAGGGCATCCCGCTCCTGCAGAAGCTTCTTTCGTTCTTCCTTTTCGGCTGTATGGAGCAGCTTTTCCCGGTTTGTTCGGTATGCTTTGGTTTGAGCCATCTGCTTATATTGCTTTACTGCCTTGTCAAGCAGGGCATTGTAGATCTGACGGTTAACCTCAAACCGCTTTTCCAGAATGTCCTGCTGCCATAGCTCCGGTTTTAACGGTAATGTCAGCACAAAATATTGGTTCTCAGGATCTGACATGGTTCTTTGCCTCAGATGTGGAATAGATTTTGGGGTGAAATTTCGTAGAGTACCTTACTCTACGATGGCAGGAGAATCATTCTTCTGCCATTTTTCTTTAACATCATAGCACATTTAAATCCAAACGTAAATATTTTTTCGTGTCTGCCGTATTTTTTGTATGAGTTTCTTGTGATAATCCATATCTTACTCTAAAGTTTGTCTATTTTTCAATAAAAATATTCTATTTTATTCCTTTAACTGTAAAAAACAGGGTAAAAATTTCGTAGAGTAAGGTACTCTACGAAATTTTCATCGTCCCTAATAATGGATAGGTATTATATAATATGTCTCGTCTCATCTACAATTTTCAAAATTATCTTATCACTATATTATGTAAACAGCAATAACACGACTCCCCTTTTTATTAAGTGCAATCACTATTTCCTCAGATTTCATATTTTTCAACGACTGAACTGGCATAATCTTACACCCTTCTGTCCCCATTCGATATAGTGGTGTATCTGTTTCAACCTGCACTGAACACAAAACCTTTTCATCTTCATAAGATATAAGAGTCAAAATTCCTTCTTCATATTTTACATTACATTTAGATAGATAGACGCCATCTTGGGGGCCTTCTGCTAGAAACTTCAATTCCTTTCCAATCAATCTCTTTAGTTCTTTATCACAAACAATATAAATCCCTTTATGATAATCCCCAGAAGATAACTCCCACTTCAATTCATTTCCATTTTCTATTGTGCGATAAAAATTTTTCCCAGCCTCTCTGGAATAATCGCCATTTAGATAAACATATCGATTTAAAGGCACTTCTTGGGGAACATACCATATGTTATCCTTCTTTTGAAGTTGCCTTTGTCTACCTTTAGTTCCTCTCTTTTTTTTCTGCATATCTATCGTATCAATAATCATTCCTGTAATAAATGCTGCAATGTCCAAAAAAAAGGCTAAAATCAAAGAAAACCATGCTAAGCCACAATAGGGGCTAAATAAATATATAATTCCTTGTTCTACGGCATTATGATCTGCAATATATTTACGAATCATCTCATCTAAATCTTCCGAAGCAGACGCTCGATTATAACGCTCTAAAATTACATTTTCTTCATCACTATAGGCCGGAAGACCAGATATTACCGCTTTCAAGCTGTCAAGCCTATACAACCATTCATCTTTCCAATCTTCACTATTCATTAATATGTCGGTATCAGTGCTCATTGCACTAACCATATCATCCAACTGGGAAAGTGCTATGCGTATAGCCTGATAATCTCGAAGATTTGCCATAAACATATCCATAGCAACAAGCAATTCCTGATATGCCTCATTACTATTTCCCCCACTTACTCCATTGCCTTCCTTTTCAATATTAATCCCTGATTGCAATTGTTGAAAAACATTGACTGCTTGGCTATACAGGCTATCTAGATCTGGCTCATCTTGAAAGAGTTCCTGTTGGATTTTCCGCAATGATGCACTAATTAAATTAACAGACCCACTCTCCGTTAACCCCAAATTCACTTCGTAAAATTGTACCCGACTTAATGCCTCCCTATAATCTTCCAAACGGTTCTGCAAATTCTGTAGTGCCACCTGACTACTTTCCAGATAGGTCCTTGCGTTTACTTCTATATTACTTAAGCTTGCACGCTCTTCAGCAGTACGAGCTGCATTTAGACGTGCTTGAGCCTCTTGAAGATTTCTTGCCGCCTGCTCTACTGCATCATTTGCCGCTCCCAACTGTGAATTCAGACTAGTTACTTCACTCTCAAGATTTCCACGCATCTCCATCACTATCCCCAAGGCCTGTTCCCGAACATTTGGAGGCGCATTCTCTTGTAAAGCTACCTCAACGGCATCAATAACTGCACTCATCGTACTACGGGCCGCAAAATCCTCTACTGTGTAGTTCATACGTTCTTGATTCCAATCTAAAGATGAACCAATCTTCGCCTCATCACTTCCCAAGTCTCCTGCTCTGTCATATAAATCAAGTACCTGATTTCCAACCACTTCACGCAACAAATCCTGGTACTCCTCTGTATAGTCATCAGCCGCATACAACTGCTCACGATAAGTCTTTTGAACTAATATTCTACTATCAATCCCCCATGATTCTCCATATGTCTGACCTACAATAAAAATAAAACTGAACCATGACGAACAAAATAAGACTACCGCAGTTAGCATGACCAAAATAGTCTTATTTCCTCCATGACCTTTTAAGTATCTCCAAAATGTCGGAAGATAAAAATTTAGTCCAAGTAAAATCCCCTGTATTGCCAAAGATGCTGCATAAGCCTGCCATTGTTCAGAGAATACATAATCTGCCATTCCCTGTGCTGTAGCCCAAAAAGATACCGCAGCCAAAAGTACTGTACCCGCCCGCAAAAGCAACAAAGCACCTCTCTGTCCTGATGAGCTCAATTCTTCTGGTTGTTTCATATCAGTTTGATTTTCTTCTGTTTTATCTATTGCTTCTTCCATATTTCTTGATTTTTCATTCATAAGCTATCCCCCTTTTATTAGTCTGACCATTCTTCCCTTTGTACAGTTGTTTCATATTCATTTTGAAATCCACTAGACTGTTTAGATGATTTTCTTTTACTATTTCTTTCATGTAAATTTTTACGGACATCTTCCATCTCCAAGTCATATGCTTCATCTAGAATTTCCACAGCTTTGCTCTGATTCTCCGTTTCGATTTCGGGTATAAGAATCGAAACTAAGGATGAAAATATTTCTTGTATCTGGAATTCCCCTACTACAGACAATGCAATTCCCGACACACACTTTACCAAAAGAGTAAAAATTAAATGCATAACAGTTCGCAGCAGAGAACCTCGTTCCATACATTGATTTACAATCAAACGTACTACGTCAACTGCAATCAAAAAGAGCATAACTGCCAATATCGTAAATGCTAGTGTGTAAAAAAAAGTAACTAGCCACTCGTCTTCTCCTGCACCTCCTATAAAAGAGGATAAAATGGAAAATGCAACAATCAAAATACTAAGCGGAGTCCCATATTCTCTCCACATTCCAAGTAGCCCCGACTTTTTCTTTTTATGAAAGAATGCATTACACAATATCTGATAGATTATATATTGTAAAATCAGAGGTAAACTTAGAAAGCATACTAAAAAGGTAATAAAGAATACTATATATCCTACAATAGCGTTTATGGCAGACTGCTCTATATTTTTCTTAGAAGGTTCCATTTCTGCGGTAGTACTTTTCGATACATCCATTTCCTCCATAAAATTCCGCACATCATCTATCCAGCTGGCAAAAACAGTACTAATGTTATTATCTATATTTTCCTTATTTTCAGATGCAGTTCCCCATCTTGGAAGTAAGATAAACAATGCCATAACTAATGTAGCTACCATTAAAGAAGTTATATACAAAACAAACTTACCAAAACCATTCCAATTGAAACTTTTGGCGTTCTCCAAAGCTCTCCATACCTTTCTTTTATCATCACTTTCTTTAGTAATCTCTAATACAATTTTCTTGAATTTATGAATCGCATCAAGTTCCTCCTGGAACTCCCTCTCTCTAACTTTTTGTGCATTTTTAGCATCTTTGTCTTCATCTTTCTGTTGTCTATGCTTCTTACGTATTTCGCTTTCATGTTCTTCCTCTTTCTCTTTTTCCAAATTTCTAGCTTTCGTTACACGTAAGCATTCAGCATATCTTACCTGCTGTATCTCTTCCCATGTTTCTTGTCCCCATCGTATAATACGGACTGTATTTATAATCAGATAAAAAATTGACGGAACGGCTAAAACCACCCATATAGTTGAAAAACCACCCCTAAAAAAATCTCCCACTGTTTCTGTATTTGACGGTTCAAAGCACTCAGCCACCAGAAAGATACCAAGTCCAGAAAATATCCAATGAACTTTATCTCTAAGCAGATGACTACGAAATGCAAGCAAACTACTGAACATATAAAACAAAATTAATATTAAATGAACTTCAACCCTCGTAAACAAAAATTTAATATTTAAACTATGATTATAAAATAGAATGAGTAAAATTCCCATTACCGGCATAATTAAAGATTTTACCAATATATGTTTTACTGCATTTTCGTTGCTTTCCTTATTGCTCCTTTCCATATCTCCAGAACCTCCCTCATAATAATCTGTCTCAATATGTTTTATCTTTAAACACTATTTTTTAACTCTATTAAAGTTCCTAATAATCTGTATCTTTAAACCTTCCGTTTCAAATAGTTCTTCATTATTTATAATCAAATTTGCTTTTATTCTTGCCAATATTAGTTTTCAAACCAATTAAGTAAGATTTCTACGTATAAAAAGCTTTAATTGACAAAAGGCCAAAAGCATCATTTGTTACAAATAAAAAGGCACTTTTAATCCATAACAATACAAATCCTTGATATACTTTTCTCAGAGTTATATTGGCTCTAATATTAGATCCTCACTTCCTAAGGATAACTATTTATTTGTTCTATACAAATTATAACATCTTTCGACACTCAGTAGACCTTCTATTCCTCATCTGTCTATTTTTGACCTCGAAAAAATTTTCCTAAAAGTAAAAATAACTTTCTCTCCATCTGCACCTAAAAATCCTTAAAATTTCAATCCAAAAATGTGTTCAAACTTATTGAAAGACTGTCTTCGTGAAGGTTTCTAATTTAAACAATAACCATATATCTGCAGTGAATATTCTAAAAAGCTTATATACTTTCTTATTCCTGGTATTCTTTGCTGTCAAGCACAATCTCTCTGCAAGCAGCAAGTCGGAAAAATATCCCGAGCTCCATATCCTGCGGTAAAGTAATCATATCCCCATATGCATTTTTAATAGGAAGAATCCCTTTTAAAGTATTATTATATTTAACAACAAATCCACTTCGATAGCCTTCTATAATCGGGAATAAAATCTTTAAAAGCTTTTTCCGATCTTTTGGCATGAAATTTGCATATTCTTCTAATATACAAAAGAAATAAAGGGGACTAAGATTTTATGGCATACAAGAAAAAATCTGACAAACTAAAAACTGAAAAACGTGTTCTGTCTGTATCACTGGCAGGCAGTATTTTGGTTGCAGCATTGGAAGCATTTATGGCATATTTTCTGCACTCAAAGACCATTTTGATGGACTGCGTATTCGCCTGCTTTGACCTGGTGATGATGTACCCGTTTATTGCGCTGGTACCTTACCTGTACAAACCGGTATCCGAAAAACGGCCCTACGGTTTTTCCCAGGTAGAATCCCTGTTTGTCTGTATCAAATATATGATATTCCTGTTCGTGATTTTAAATCTGATTATTGAAAACGCAAAGGTTCTCTTTGGCGGCGGCCACACTGTAGATGCCGGAATGCTTGTAGGCTTTGAGCTGATCCTGAATCTGTTCAGCATAATTATCTATTTTGTTCTTCGTCATTTCAGCAAGAAATACGCCTCCTCGATTATCAAATCGGAGCTTTATATGTGGAAGGTGGATATCATGAGCACCTGCAGTATTATGTTTGCATTTGCGGCACAGCTTTTTCTGCAGAAGACTGCTGGGGCAATTGTGATCCCTTACATTGATTCCTCCGTGGCGATTCTGATTGCTCTGTTTCTTCTGAAAGAGCCGATTATACAGATTATAAAAAATCTGAAGGAGCTGATTCTCTTTGCTCCCAGGGAAGAGGTTATGGAGCAGATCCGCCAGGCAGTGGAAAAAAATATACAGCAGTCCGACTACGCTCTGGCGTTTCTGGACGTTATACAGACTGGCCGCAAAACCTGGGTGGAAATCTATGTAAAAAGCAAAAATGATCTCATCTCCGTAAAAGAATTCAAGCATATCCAGCGAAATGTAAGCCGGCAGCTGGGAGAACTGTTTGATCAAGTTTATGTAGAAATAATTCCGGAAATAGAAAAAGAAAAAAATGAGAATATAATACAAGGAGGATGAAATATGACCGGAGAAAATGTAAAAAGATGTGTAGCTAGAATTGTGGAGAATTATCGGAAGGAGCTCTGGGACATCAGCAGATTTCTGTTCCAAAATCCGGAGATCGGGAACCAGGAATACCAGGCGGCAGCCCTTCAATGTGAATTTCTCCGCAGAAACGGATTTACCGTGGAAGAAAAGGCTGGCGGTCTTGACACAGCCTTTATCGGAACCTTTTCCCGGGGAGAGGGATCATGTATTGCCATATTCAGCGAGTATGACAGCCTTCCCGGAGAGCTGGGACATGCCTGTGGTCACAATTTGATTGCTGCTGCGGCTATGGGAGCGGCTGCAGCAACAAAGGCAGCCATGGAGGAACTGGGGATCGAAGGGACTCTGATGCTGGCAGGTGCGCCTGACGAGGAATTTACCGGAGGGAAGATTACCCTTTTAAAGAAAGGCTGCTTCCGGAACGTAAGGGCCGCTATGGCAGTGCATCCTACAACGGCCAAATCCAGAGTTGCAGGAGGGAATCATGCCTATCTGACTTATTCCTGTGAATATAGGGGAAAATCTGCCCACAGCGAAAGCCGCCCATGGGCGGGAATCAGCGCTCAAAATGCCGTGCTGCTCTTTTTCAATGCCCTGGGCTATGCCCGGCAGATGGTAAAGGATGGGATTCGCATCCATGCTTATGTGAAAGACGGAATGTAGCATGAGGGAACCATTTCTGCTTACGCAGAACTGGGATGTGATATTTCCGCACCGACCATATTTCTGGCAGAAGAGGCCGCAGAGCGTGTGGAACAGTGCTTCCGGTGCGGCGCTGTAGGAACAGGCTGTGAGCTGATTCTGAAAAAGGATGAGGGCTTTAAAAACCGGATTCCCAACAAAGTTTTGGGAGAAATCTTCCGAGACTGCTGTAGGACCTATGGGGAAGAAATGATGGACGGCATGCCCGATGACAGCGGCGGAGAGGATCTGGGCAATGTGAGCCATGTGATACCGGCGATCAATCCGCACCTCAGCGTATGCCCGGAGCGGAAGCTTTCCCTTCACACCCTGGAATTTAAGGAGCATGTGCTTACCCCGGAGGGCGAAGCCATGTGTTTGCTGGGGGCAAAGGCTATGGCAGCCACGGCCCTTGAGCTGATGCAAACCCCGGAACTGCTGGATAAAGCGGAAAAGGAATTGGAGAGCTGCCTTCTGGACTTATACGGGGAAGACTATCAGAAGTATAGATGACAGATTAAAAGAACACTGAAAGGCACAATGTACAGAAGGGAGGAAGGCAATGAATCAGGATATGCAGATACACCAGAGCTTCCGGCAGAGACCGCAGTTATCCCCAGGAGTGGTACACAGCATGCAGCTCCTTTCCATGCCCTACACGGCGCTGATTCCCTTCCTTTCTCGAATGACACTGGAGAATCCCCTCCTGAAAATGGAAGATTCAGCGGATGACTTTCCTCTGGATCTGATAGAGACAGAGCACGAGGAAGAGCCTGTAAAGGGCAAAAACAGAGGGGAAAGCCTGCCGGTACAGGGGAGTTTTGAGACAGAAGAAGAGCTTCTCCGCCTGGAGCTGCTTCTGTGCGGTTATCCCCGGGAGATAGAAGAGACAGCCCTGATAATATTGGGAGAGCTTGACCAGAACGGTTACTGGAAGAGTGAGCCGGAGGAACTGGCTTTGCGCCTGGCAGTTCCGGAATCTGTGGCAGAAGAAGCCCTTCATGCCGTCCAGAGCCTGAAGCCTGCCGGTATCGGCGCCCGCAATCTTTCGGAATGCCTGGCTCTCCAGATTGATGAAAGTATGGAAAACGTCTCCCTGCTCCGTCGCCTGGTGCTGGAGAATCTATCCTGGACAGCCGGAACTCACACCCGGCAGATACAGAAAAAATACGGGATCCCTGCATCCAAAGCAAAGGAAATGGTCTCGTATGTTCGCTCTTTAAATCCCTATCCTCTGGATCTGACAGACAGAAGCCAGGGAGGAACTTATGTCTATCCAGAGCTTATAGTACATCTAAGAAGGGAAAAACAGGATAGAATTGAGCCGCCGTTCCGAAAGCCTTGTATCCGTCAACGAAAACTATCTCCATGGAATTCCGGATGAATTCCTGGATGGGGAGACAAAAGAATATTTACGGGAATGCCGCAGCAAAGCTTCGGAGCTAATGGGAAGCCTACGTCTGCGTGATCGTACCATAGAGAGGGTGCTTCGGAAAATTGCCGTCTGTCAGAAGGATTTTTTCCGATATGGATTTTCCTGCTTAAAGCCAATGACCTTGAAACAGCTGGCAGAGTGCCTTGGTCTCAGCGTCTCCACAGTATGCCGCTGTGTCCAGAATAAATACATGGAGACAGACTTCGGAGTCATTGCACTGAAAGAGCTTTTTTCCTCCCAAGTCCAGGCAGAGGGAGCCTACGGCTCGGCGGCAGCAGCCCGAGCAGCCATCCGTTCCATCCTAGAACAGCAGGGAGAGGATTACAGCGACCGACAGCTTGCGGAGCTGCTTTCACAGCAGGGAATCCATATCTCAAGAAGAACCGTTACAAAATATAGGAATGCCGAGAAGCTTTTAAGCCGCTCCGGAAGAAGGCAGCATGGAACTGGAAAACAGTAACATTCTTCAAAGTGCACAAATTAATTTACAGGCGCATGTATCTGCGGCTGGAAATTAATTTCCTGTCCGTGTACTTTGAAGGATGTTACGGAACTGGAATGAAACTGGAAAAGGAGTGAGATAAATGGGAGAAGAACAGGAAAAGATTATTGTGGATCTGGTCAAAAGCCGCCAACCGGAAGAGCTTTCTATAAAAGAGATAGCCGAAGAGCTGGGAATCTGGCAGCAGGAGGCTTCCGCTATTGTAGGCCGTCTGGTGAAGGAAGGCATTTTGAAGCAAAGGGGAAAATCCCCCATCCGCTTTTATCTTGGGACGGAAGAACAAAAGGCAGGGAAAAACCGTCCGCCATTTTCCGGCATCATTGGAAGCCAGGGGAGTCTTTCCATGCAGATTCAGATGGCACGGGCAGCCGTATGCTATCCGCCCGATGGCCTTCATATGCTGATTCTGGGAGCAACTGGTGTAGGGAAAACCATGCTTGCCAGGGAGATATGGCGCTATGCTGTAGAACAGCGGAAGAAGGAAATGCCCTTTATCACCCTCAATTGTGCTGAATATGCAGACAACCCTCAGCTTCTTCTATCCCAGCTCTTCGGCCATGAAAAGGGAGCCTTTACCGGGGCAATAGAGAAAAAGACAGGACTTATCGACCAGGCAGATGGAGGAATTCTCTTCCTGGACGAGATCCACCGCCTGGGGCTACCGGGCAGGAAATTCTGTTTTCTGTTATGGATCACGGAGAGTTTCGCAGGCTCGGCGGCATTCAGATGCACAAGGTACGGCTGCTCCTTTTGTGCGCAACCACAGAGAATCCCGACAGCGCCCTTTTGTCTACTTTTAAGAGAAGAATTCCGGTGGTCATCCAACTTCCTCTTCTTCAGGAACGCCCTGTCCGGGAACGTTTTTCCCTGGTTTCCCTTTTCTTCACCCAAGAAGCTTCCCGTACAGGTGTGCCCATCCGGGTGTCCAGAAATGTTCTCGAATATCTGGTGCTTTTTGAGAGTGACAGCAACATCGGTGATTTGAAAAATGAAGTTCTTCTGACCTGCGCTTACGGATATATGGCGGCAAAAAGCCAGAAGCAGGAAGAGGGGAAGGAGCTTTGGATCGACAGCAGCATAAGCTCCAGAAGAGGCCATACAAGCCAGATACACCATTGCAAATGTATTTCCCCATATGATGGACAAATACGCAGAGAAAGCAGACATCAAGGGCATGAAACGGACATCCTGGCTGGGGGCCCTCACTATGTTTGCGGTATCGGCACCGGTAGCTTTTCTGACGGTCTATCTTGGCTCCGGTCTGGTGGATACCATTTTAAATGCGACTCCGGCCTGGATTCTCACAGGCCTCAATGTAGCAGGCGGTGTTCTTCCGGCTATCGGAATTGCGGTAACCATGAAGATCATCAGCCTGCCAAAGCTGACACCGGTATTCATTCTCGGATATTTTCTGGTCCAGTTGTTTGGAATTTCCGTTATGGGCGCAGCCATTGTTGGTTTCTGTGTGGTAGCAATCCTGCTGGCAGCAGATTCCATGAAGGCACAGACAGCTACTATGGCTGACGACGATGACGATTGATATTACAGAGCAAAAAAACAGTAATAGGAGGGACGAACAATGACAGATATGAGAGAACAAACATCTGAAAATTCGGTTTTAACGAAAAAGGATCTGAAGAAAGCTTATTTTAACTGGCATATGTGGGCAGAATCCTGCCATTCCTTTGAGCGGATGCAGGGAATGGCCCTCTGCCGTGCCTTCTGCAATCCCTTGGAAAAGCTTTACGGGGATGACACAGAAGGCCTAAAACGAGCCCTAAAGAGGGAAAATCAGCTTTTTAACACCGAGGCTCTTATCGGAGCCAGTGTAGCAGGCGCAGCCCTCTCTATGGAAGAATCCATGATGGGAGAACCGGAGGATGAAAAGGATGAGGCCATTACCAGCGTGAAGGTGGGCCTGATGGGTCCCATTGCCGGAATCGGCGATGCTCTAAACTGGACGGTTCTGAAGCCAATCTTCCTGGGAATTGCCTGCGATATGGCTTTAAAGGGAAGCTGGGTCGGCGCGCTGATTGCCGTAATCTTTGCTGTTGCCTTGTATTATGAGGGAAGCGCCATGTTCCATCTGGGATATAATCTTGGAAAAAGTACCTTTGCAAAGCTTTTGGGCAGCAGCATTTTCCAGAAGGTGATCCTGCTTGCGGGGGCCATGGGGCTTTTTATGATGGGAGCTCTGGGCGCATCCTACGTATCCCTGGCAACCCCCCCCCTTGAAATTTCCATTTCCGGGCAGGATCCGATTATTCTACAAGAAGCCATTGATTCCATTGTTCCAGGGTTGCTTCCTCTGGGGGCCATCTTCGGAATCCGGGCACTGATGAAAAAGACAAATAATTTTGGAATTATTTGTTTGATTATCATCGGGATCTGCCTGTTGGGTTCCTTTGCCGGAATTTTTTAAACGATAGAAGGAGAAAAGAAAAATGCAAGCAGATATCGGTTTGATTGGACTTGCCGTCATGGGTGAAAACCTGGTTATGAATATCGAATCAAAGGGCTTTGCGGCATCTGTCTTCAACCGCAGTACAGATAAGGTTAAACACTTTGTAGAAGGGCGTGGGAGGGGCAGGCGAATTTTTGGCTGCTACACCCTTTTCGAGCTTGTGGAAAGCCTGAAAAGGCCCAGGAAAATCATGCTTATGATCAAAGCAGGACAGGCAGTAGACGATATACTTGAATTGCTGCTTCCCATGCTTGAACCGGGAGATATCCTTATTGACGGAGGAAATTCCTATTTTGAGGATACGAGAAGGCGGATGAAGTATGTAAATGAAAAGGGGATGCTGTACCTGGGCATGGGAGTATCCGGCGGAGAGGAAGGAGCCCTTCACGGACCCTGTCTGATGCCAGGGGGCAACCGGGAAGCCTGGGATGCGGTAAAGGATCTGTTCCAGGCTGTCAGCGCCAGGGCAGAGGGTGTTCCCTGCTGCTGGATAGGCAGTGACGGAGCCGGCCATTTTGTAAAAATGGTACATAACGGGATTGAATACGGAGATATGCAACTTATCTGCGAAGCGTACCAGCTGATGCGCAACGGGCTTGGAATGTCCTGTGAAGAAATGCACCGGCAAATGGACGAGCCAAGGCTTCTCTCCAGGAAAGCGTTCCCCTGACCCTTATAATTGAAGCAGTGTTTGCACGCTGTACGGCGGCCGCAAGGGATGAGCGGGTAAAAGCCCACGCCCTCTACAAGCGGACGGTTACGCCCGTGAAGGAAAATAAGGACGCTTTTGTAAAAGATCTGCAGAAGGCTTTGTATGCCTCAAAAATCATTTCCTATGCCCAAGGGTTTGGATTGCTGCGTGCAGCGGCACGAACTTACGGCTGGGAGCTTGATTACGGCAGCATTGCCCTTAGCTGGAGAGGCGGATGCATTATCCGCAGTGTTTTTCTTGGAAAGATCAAGGAGGCCTATGACAGGGAACCGGATTTGTCCAGTCTGATACTGGATCCATATTTTAAGGAGGCCCTTTCGGAATCCCTAGAATCCTGGAGAAGAGTTGTAGCGGCCGGAGCCTTAAACGGCGTTCCCCTTCCGGCTATGAGTGCGGCCCTGGCTTATTTTGACAGCTATACCTGTGACAGCCTGCCGTCTAATCTTCTGCAGGCCCAGAGGGACTATTTCGGAGCCCATACCTATGAGCGGACAGATCGGCCCAGAGGAACATTTTTCCACACAAACTGGACAGGAAATTCCGGCAATACACAGGCTGGAAATTATGTGGTTTAAAAACAATAACAACAGATGTCAAACTTACATGATATCTTGCAGCCATCTGTTATTATAAGGGGCGGATGCTCACACATCAGCCCCTTATAATATCCCCATAAAAGGTTTGGAGAATCCATTTTTTACAGTTCATTCCTATTATTTTACTTTTTACAGAATCACTTTAACATAACAATTCATAATCCTCCCCCTCACACAAAGCCACCCCAACCCCCGTGATCCCGGTCATCAATGAAACCTGATAATACTCCTGCGGAAGCATTCCCTCCCCCTTCTCCCACATCCGCAAAATCCGATTCAGCAGCCTTTCCTGTTTCTCTTCCAGTATCTCATCTCGATATTCCTTAAGATAATGCCCAATAATCCAACGCATTCCCGCCAGTCCATGACACAAACAAACCGACTCCGTCTCCGGACACAAGCGCAGCGCCTCAACACACCGCTCCATATCCCTCTGAACCTCAGCGCAATCCCGAAATTCCTTCAAATGCTTTAGCTTCATCCTGGACAAAAGAATTCCCGCCGCCCCATGACACCATGCATTCAGATCCTTTCTCCCCGAATCCTCCTTCCGCAAATCCCTCCAATTTCCGGTTTTCTCCGAATACAAACTATTTTCATACGCAAGAAACTCACGAATTCTTTCCTGATAGCAGCGTTCCCCTGTAATCTCCAGCAAATAAGAAAACGCCAGAATATAACCACTATTGCCATGAGCCATTCCGGCCAAAGCCTTCCCCTCCATTGCACCAGGAAATCCATAACCCGTCTTTTGCCGCTCAGCCCGTTCCCATATACGTTCTCCCTGCTCTACCGCAGCTTTCAAAAGCCGTTCCTCTCCCGTTTCCCGATAAAGCTTCAAAAGCACAACAACCGCCCCGGACAGACCAGACAAAAAATCAGAGGTCTTTTCCGTTTCCATTTTCTTAAATAATATCTCACTGTGCATTTTGGCATAGTCTAAATAAATCTGTCTTTGGGTAACTTTATAAAGCAGCAAGTATGTATAAACTACAGAACCCTCCCCAATAAAAGCTCCCGTATGAGAAGATTCTGACTTTTCCTCATCCTTTAAAAGGCTTTTTGTATAATGGAAGAGCTTTTTTGACACCATCTTATAGATTCTTTCAAACTCTGCTTCAGGGTAGCTTTTCAATGCCATCGCCAAAAACACAGCCACGCCGCCAATCCCGTCATACAAATACATACCATGCGGTACAAAGCTCCAGCTTTTTTCATCAAAAAACCTTAGTCCGCTCCAATTAATATCCTCATCCTCTCCATAAATAACAGCCATGCGGCAAACGGTATCCGCTATCTGCCGAAGTAAATCCCTTTTGGAAATAATTATTTCTTTTTCCTCTGTATAATCGACATCCCTTTGAATCTCCCTTTGCTCTCTCAGCAATGCCAAAGATAATTTTATAAACCGCAGTTGCTCCTTCTTGTCCTTCCATCCCAATTCCTTTACCTTTTTACTCCAAGCTTCATAGGGAGAGCCGGTAAAATATTCCGGATGCTTTCCTCCGTTCCCATCCAGCAAATCTCTCCCCTTTGCATAAAAAATGGGAATGTCCATATAAGCCAAGGCGCAACGCTCATAATCATGAACCGAAGGACGCAAATTTTGCTTATCTAGCACATGCAAAAACAGCTCTCTTTTCTCTTTGCTTTTCAAAAACTCCGGGAATAAAGACATATTTAAAATCATGCTATATTGCTGTGTATGGCGAAGCAAATATCTGCCTTCGTATGAAAATAACCGCTCAAGGCTTTCTGTCATTTTCTGCTTCTGCTCCAACATACAATCATAGGCCTTTGCAAATCCTTTGCAGATCCATTCCTCAAAATCTGCCGGATTCATTTCCTTATTTTGAAATACCGGAAGGCTGCCGCTAAGCTTGATTTCTACAGGCCGATACTCAATATGAATCTCTGAGCTTTTGGGCCGGCAGACCATGGGCAGACGAAAAGGCGTCATTTCTCTGCTGTTTTTATGAAGTGCATTTACAATCACTCCTGCCTCCTGATTTCCCCAAGCTACAACAGGAAGAAGTCCTGTGCAAAGTACGGAGCCGCTGATTTCTTCTCTTATCATCTGCTCTGCATTCTGTACTTCTTTCTGCTGCCTGCATCCGGGAAATGTCTCCAAATCCAAAAGCATCGGGTATTCTCCTGACGCCAAAAGGTTCTCTCCGTGAATATCTGTTGCTCCCATTATGTAACATAGGAACAAAAGGATACCTGTTCTCTCAAAATACCGCTCCACTTCATCTATGCTGTCACAGCCGGTTTTTTCTATATATTCCTCCCATCCATAAGAACCCCTATTTATAATATGAAGCTTTCTTTTCTTCAGGCCGCACCAATTCAAGAATTCTTCATATATTTGTTCAAACAAAATCTCTTTTTGCAGGTTGTGGGGTTTATAGATAAGTGTAAAACCATTGTCCAAAAGAATTTTAGCAACAGTCCTTCCACCTCTATGACAGTCCGATAGGCTGGTGTCCATACGGACAACATTTTGAATATCATGGCCTGAGCAAAGCTGCTCTGTCAAAACTCCTTTGTCTCTCTGTAATGCTGACTCAATCTCCCACATAGTTCCTATCGTTTGATAGATTTGCAGGAATAACAGCCTCTTCATTTCTAAATAATTTTCGCAAAGGTTATCTATATAAGCAGGATCTTCCATGAATCTTTTTTGGTAATCCTCGTATTCTTCTTCGCTGTTTTCTCCAATCAAAAGTCCTTTATTCTTACAATTATGAATATCCTGAATCAAAATCTTTATTGGTATCTTTTCGATTCTTTTGTATAGGTTCTCTGTAATATCCTTCCATGCATTTTTTAGAAGACATATGCTCTGTGTGTTCCAGTAAAAGTAAGCAGTTTTTATGAATATGCAGTAAAATCCAGGAAATGCTCCCTCCTGCAGAACCTTCTGCTCTCCTTCTATTTTTTCTGTAAGTGCTTTTCTGTAATAAGGTTCTATTAGAGCCAGAACAGGGACTTCTTCTACTATGTTTTCTTTCGTTGTATATCTATCTGCTTCATCATCTAATAAACGATTACAGAGTTCTATACCTAAAATTTTATTCCATAAAGTAGCATTTTCTTTTATCTCATTTTTATAGTTCATGAGTTCTCCTCTCTATTGTAATAGCTTAACAGTCCCAGTATTATTTAAAGCACAATTTCTTGATTTCCTTTTCCTATAAAAGAATCCCTCCTTTCACAATACTATTTGATTTAGCATTATAAAAGGAAGGATATAGCCCACTACAATTTACACTTACACTTCTTTGTAAGCAATAATTTCTTTTGCTTAAATTCAAATGATATTATACCTACGGATAACAGCACAGCAAGGTGAATGCAGCTCCATAATCATAAGTTATAGAATACGTTCCCTCATCTGCTGAATTTATAGCAGTTTTTTCTGCTTCCTCCAATTCAAACAAAAGATTACCAATAGCTTCATATTCGTTTTTCATACTCATCAACCTCCTATATTTAAATTAGAATATCTACTTCAAAATGCTCATCATCGTATTGAAAACTAATATCTCCATTATATTTTTCTACAATACGCTTTACACTTTCCACCCCCAATCCATGAGCATACTTGTCCTCTTTGGCTGTTACAAATCTATCATCTACAATCACTGGCATTTGCGTATTACTATTAAATAAATGCAATAGAAACATTTCATTTAGATTACAAATTTTTAAAAAAATTCTTCTTTTAAACTGTTCACTTTTTTTCGCTGCTTCAATGGCATTATCAAATAAATTTCCAAGTATTACTCCCAATTCAGCATCCTGCAATGGTATCTCATACAAATCGACCTCTAATTCAAACTTTATTTCATATTCATCCATTTCCATCTTTTTGGAGTTTAGAACAAAATCGAGAAATGAGAATCCTGTCCAAACCCTTCTCTCCATCCCTAACAGACTATTCGTAAAATTGCAAGCCAGTGCCAGTGCTTCTTCTGTATTCCCGCTTTCCAGACAGCTTCTAAGATAAACCATAATATGTTTTATGTCATGAATCTGTTGGTTATTTTGATTATAAAAGATTTGCAATTTATCATTTTGGTTTTGCAAATTGCTCTGTATTGCATCTAATAAAATATTCTCATTTTTTATTTCCTGATAAAGAATATTTAATGTTAAATACAGCATCAGCAAAACTGCACATATTATAAAAATAAGATGTAAAACGAAATCAATTGGTGTAAATCCCTGTTTTCCTAAAAACATACTATAAGTTAGCATACACCATTCTATACAAAAAATAATTATTAAAAGTTTTTTGTACTTATATAATAACAGTCTCAGTAATTTAATAATGTCTTTTTTCTTTATAACTAATGTAACTATTAAAAATTCTATTCCAAGCGACCAAACTACTTCCGCAAAATTTCGAGTTTCTCTATTTACCTCATATAAAAATTTGTGTTGTTGTAGCCCTATTAAAATTAATAATGGCATTTTCAAAAGCAAAATCATAACATCATAGAAGCTTAGCCAAATATATATCACATCAAAAGGACATTTAAAACATAAAAAATAAGAAAAGGTCCATAACACATTGCCTATCAGAAAAGCAATATTAGAAACATAAGAACCCCAAGCATTCCACACAAACAATGTTGCTACAACAAAAAACTGAATTATCCATAAAGACTTTATTACCTTTGACTGAGATCTTTGCTCCGAATACACTTTATGAAGAATCCATATCCCCAAAAATTGCTCTATAAGCTGGACAAAGCTATAACATACAAATAACATACCATGTCTCACCGCCAGTATTCCAAAATTTCCCGTTTCACCTGCACCAATCTCGGCTTGCTGACAGGCAGTTTACTCCCATCCCGCAGTAAAATCTGCTGATTCTTCAATGACATAATGTGCAGGACATTGACCACGTAGCTCCTGTCAATCTTGATAAAGTAATCGCTGCGGCCTAAGTCATCCATCATCTCCATCAAAGTCTTTCTTACTCTGCTTTTTCCCCTCTTATGGACAATCAGCACATATTTTTCTTCCTTTTTCAGGTAATAGATTTCCTGGTGCGGAATTCGTTCAAATTGATAGCCCTTTTCAACCTTATAGACTTCATCCTCCACTTTCTCCAATTGTGCAATCAACGCCGCCAAGGCCTTCGGCAATTGCTCTTCCAACATACTCTTTGGTATGTAGCGATAAGCGTTTACCTCAAAGGCCTCCACTGCATATTCAACATAATTCGTAATATAAATGATAATAGGTCCCCAGCATTCCTTCCGAATTTGTCTGGCAACCTCCAGACCAGACAACTCCGGCATCTCCACATCCAGCAAATAGATATCAAAATATTCTTTTTCCTGCAAATCGGAAAGCAATTCCTTCGCCTGAGTATATTTCTTGAATCTGTACGGAACGCCTAAGTTCTGCATGCTCTGCGTGATCAAATCGCGAATCTTCTTTACATACTCTTCTTGATCATCTAATACTGCTATCTTCAGCATAAAATCTTCTTCAACTTTCCTCCCTGTCTCCAAGGATAGATTTTATCTTTTGTATTAAAACTCTCTTGTTCTTATTGAGATACCATCATAATTATAACATACTATTTCCGTTTTTGACTATTTGTCCTCGAATTGAATGTTTTTGACCCCAAATACGTATTATACCAGAAATGCAGACACATTTTGTCTTAAAATATCAACGCAACTCATCAACTATGTCATATTATAAAGACCC
The DNA here is from genome assembly GCA_910574255.1 of Clostridia bacterium. Taxonomy (GTDB): domain Bacteria; phylum Bacillota; class Clostridia; order Lachnospirales; family Lachnospiraceae; genus Laedolimicola. The sequence goes on along the minus strand of CAJTAK010000015.1, from coordinate 50,479 downwards.
AAAATCAAAAATATTTGCATTTACCTCCACATAAATTTGATCTTTTATCTGTTCCCACTCATAAATCATTTTGATATTATCTCTGAATTTCTTCTTCATCTTATCTTTACATATATTTGAATACTTTCTATTTCCAGACCTCTCACTATCTCTTGCAAAAATAATCAGCTTTCTGGAATCATCGCCTTGGAGCCACTTAGCAATGCATTGCCACCACATCTTATCTGTTTTCCCAATGGACATCCCATAAATACAGATTATACTGCTTCCTGCAATAATATCACATGCTTTCTCTATTCTCGTATTCCCGCAAATCCGATTTATCTCTTCCTTTATTAGACGCTGCTTGTTTGCGGCATTGCTGCTAAACTCTCTATTTGCAATCTGCTCTTCATTATCAACTCCCAATACCATATCATCAGTTAATGTCCCATGGATATGCAGTACCTCTTCGCCCTCTCCCGGAAAAAGATGAATCAGGAAGCGCTCAGTGGCAGTCCTTAGGTATTGATCCAGCGCATCCGTATAATTAAACGATATAAAAGAATACTCTATGGGAGCATTTGTATCAAAGAAAATCCTCACTATTTGATTCCTTAAAATCTCTGAGAGTGTCTCATGGAACTTTGTTAATGAGTTTTGCATTTTATACGCTATATCTCTTCGCTTTCGTTCCCCCTTTAAGGAGACTCTTTTCATCTGTTCTTCCAGATAAAACGCCAGATCATTTTCTAAAGTTTCTTCACTGTCCCAAAAATCTTCCTCATATCCTGGCAGCACCTTTCTTGTAAATTTCCCTAATTCCAACTCCAAGTCCGACCAGTTTTCAATATTTTCCTTTATTTCCTTCGCCAGCATGTCATCATCATGTTCATGTTTTTTTATGTAAAAATCGTAAAAATCCCTATATCTTGTATCCAATCCGATATTTAAATCAAATCCATTTCCAATCAAAAATGTGATTCTTTTTCTTTGCCCGTCCGCCTGCTCAGCTTCTTGAGAATCTCCTTGCAAAGGTATATCTCCCCCAATATACTCATCTAATGACGTCTTGATACTTGGGGCTTTATTCTTCTGAGCCTTTGTAAACATTCTCTCTCGGGCTGCTTCATATTCATATTCTATTTCCTTCCTGATTCTCCCATAAAATGCATCACCCGCTTCACATGCTCTGGGATGAATATTGGGAAACTTGCCATGAAATGTCTCCTGTGTATCCATAGGCCTTCCATGTTCATTTTTTTGTATAAAAGTTTCCGTTGATGTGCAAAGCTCATGAATTACCATAGTTGCAAATTGATTATTCTTTTTAATATAAACCTCTTTAGAAGAACAATTAAACAGCGAACCGGCAATACATCCTGCATAATTGGGATCAATTGTTGTTGATGTCACCAGCAGTCCCTTAAGGGCGTAAGAACCGCGTGAATGCAGCGTCGCCATGTATCGGGATGACAGATACAAAAACTCCTTACTGATCACCAAATACCTATGCCCGGGTAAAAGTGTGTATCTATTATTGTCATTCGGGCATGTTTCCGGTATCCTGCCTGTATCAGAATCACGAATAAAACCAATCGTAAGATCGTACCCTGCGCCTGTAATACTTTTCTCACGCATATTCAGAATTATGATTCCTTCATCCTCTTCCATTACTTTTCGAAGATCAACATCACTCAATACCGGCATTCCAGTCACCCCACTTCTCCAATAATTCTTCTGTTAACATCACTGCCTCCGGCGTATCTATATCCCACATATCATTAATGGGCATTTCATACACTGTATGATTTTGAATATACTCTTCTAAAAAAGAAGAAAATTTATAATTTTGCTCCGATATATATCTGTCCATGAGTGAAAACGGATTACTCATCCAAAGATACACCATTCCGCCATATTTTTTTCTTTGAGCTGCGCTCGCTTCATCAACAATACCATTTTTTTTGTATCTGACAACTCTTCCTTGTTCTGTGAGGAACGCTTTCTCAGAAAGAATCGACGGCTCACTTACCGTCTGAATAATCAAATCTGCGTCTTTGGACATATATCTTTTCCCCAAATCCAACATATTGACAAATTCACTCTTCCCCGCTACAATGTCCTCAAAAGTCATTAAAAACGGGGGGGAAATATAATCTTTTACCCTCGAAAAGGTTAATAAGGTTCCCTTTTGTACATCTTCTTCAATAAATTCTAGGTATTTGGCATAGCAGGCAGAATAGTCAAGAAGTTTTAAAACATCTGCAGTTACAGAATGATATACAATATATATCTTTTCAATTCCTCCCGCTATCAGCATGTCAATCACATATGAAATTAACGGTTTTTTGTTAATTGGTGTCATTGGCTTCGACGGAAAACTCTCTTTTCGCTTCATACGTCTTCCATAACCACTTGCAAGGATAACCGCATTCCTCACTTCAGGATTATGAGTCATTGGCCAAGCCTGCCTTTCTTCTGAGTTAATACTTTTGAATGTATTATTATTTATTGTACCACATCCATTTAAAGTGCTGTCAATGGCATCGGATTATCATAAATAGAAATTTGAAAAGAATCAAATTCAGATCAGTTTTATCTTTTGTATAAAGCCGTTCACTTTTCCTGGTCTGAATCTGATACTTTCGTTAAGAATTATACCATACTATTTGCATTTTTGACTACTCATCCTCGAATTAACTGTTTTTGGCCTCAAACATCCCATATTCTTTCGAAACCAAAACTTTATATCGATATATAATAACACATTTTTCTATTTATATCTTATTTAAAAGATATTTATACCTGTTCTATCACTATTTTTCCATCAGTACCAACCTGCGTCCCATGGCTTCCAGCAGTAAACTCTATTTCTTATAAGTATCACATATCGGCTGGATATTATTGTAAATATTGATATAGTCATGGATTCCTGTGTACAAAAGCAGGCAGCACTCCTCTTACCGGACCTGCTGCCTGCTCTCTCCATTCATACTTACCCTCGATGGGCTCTTTCACAACAATAATAGCATCCATCTGCATCCGGATAGCCATTTTTCTTTGCAAAGGCTACTGCATCAATTTCATCTGCGTGCCAGCCAAGATCATGTTGATTCTGATAGGATGGCTTATACGTACATGTGGTAGTATGAACCTCATTCCAATGACCATCCGTCTTTTCCTTATTAATAATGTAATACGGCATTTGTAGCACCTCCCTTCTTTTCTGTCGTTGAAGAAAGTATACTACATTCAAATTTCATATTGGTGTGCTGCCAGCACAATCTTTATCCGCCAATGAGTACAAGAATAAAAACCAACACAAACAGAAAGAGACTCGGCCACAAAAAATATCCTGCCCAGCGAAGATATTTTCTCTTCATCAATGGCAGATGCCTTTGCAAATTAAAATAATTTGCATAAAATGCAATGGTCAGCAGGACCCATGCCAAGAAAGTCAAGCGATTCGCCCACAGGTAAAACCCAGTAATAGCACTGCCCTCTGAATTCGTAAATTCCATGGAAATTCCCATCCATAAAATAAGTAAATAGCTAATCCCGCCAAGCAGCATCTTCCAGCTCGTTCCTGTTCTGAAACCAGGAGGGAGTAACGGAAGTTCCCACAGCCCTTTTTTCCTGGGTAATACTTTTGGTTGATCATCTTTCGTTATCTTTGACAACACTATCTGCAGATCTTTTCTCAATTCCATCACTGTCTGATATCTGCTGTCGGGAGAAAATTCAATGCACCTGTTTATAATATGAGATATGGATATTTTCCCATGTTTTTGGGAAATATAGAGAGATTCATCCGGATACTTTTTAGTGAGCAGATAGTTCATCATAACCCCCATAGCATAAATATCTGTCCGTGCATCCGACTGGCGGAAGCCGAATTGTTCCGGAGCTGCATATTTTCGGGTTCCTATGATAACTGTATCAGACTCCCTGCCTTTCTCATACTGTTTAGCTGTATTAAAATCAATAATTTTCAGATAACCATTTTCCTGAATTAAAATATTTTCTGGTTTTAAATCTCGGTGAATAACAGGCTGCGGCAGCTGGTGAAGCTGTTCCAACACATCACAGATGGTGATCATAAAACGGCAGACTTCTTCTGGTGTATACACTCCGCTCTCTTCCAGGTGCATAGCCAGAGATTCGCCTTGTATGTATTCTTCTATAATGATCAGTTTTCCATCTGCCTCTATACATTCAAAAATCTTCGGGACATGGGGGTTATTACAATCTTTCAGGTACTCATACACTTCCCTGCAATAGATTTCCTGCTCTTTCTTTACAAATATCCGGTTGTTTTCTACATGCTGAACAAGACATACATTTTTATGTGTGCTGATATCTGCTATTTTTTTGTAATAAGACAGCCTGCATTGTTCTTCCAATGTCATATTACCATGTCTCCTCTTGTCTTTCCGTTAAAAATCATTTATGATGATTATATCATTTATTTCCGGCATTATCCATGGAAAGGAGATTTTCTATGAAATCAGAAAACGAAACTCGTACTACTATTTTGTTTGAGGAATTAGAGGATATCTCTCTGGGACATAAATCATATCAGAACTTTTTAAATGAAAGGAAAGTAGAAAAAACATTTACTTCCTTAAGAGATTTTATAAATAGTTATCTTTCACAACATCCGGATATTACACCTTCTGTTATTATTAAAAATTCAAATTTAAGTAAAAATTATGTATATCCAATTTGTAATGGAACAAAAAATCCTTCCAAATATAAATTAACCGCTTTCTGTATTGGGGCACATATGAACCTGAAGGAAACTCAAAAAGCGCTTTCCCTGGCAGGGTGCTCTGCGCTTCATCCCAAGATTCCTGCTGACGCCGGGATTATTGTTTGTATTAACACAAAATACAAGAGTGTGGCAGATGTCAATTTGTTTTTGGACAAAAATGGGGTGGAAAGTCCCTTTTAGATGAAACTGAGAACTACTGACAAGAAAAATATAAATATATTGGAACAAATGTCGGAGGAAAAAATGCAAGAAAAAATTACTCTTATTTTTGAAACAGCCGATGATAAAAATAGCTTTCTGGAGTCTCACCAGAATTCAGAGCAGATAAGAACTGTTACAATGGAACAGACTAAATTTTTTATCAGAAATAAAAAAATACTAAATAATGAAATCAACAATATAATAACCTTATTAATCACCGGGGGAACTTTAAACGCCATTATTGCCGCTGTTAAAAAAATTATAATCCAATACATCCAAAAAGGGAATACCGTAATCTCAATACAAAAGGGCAACTGCAAATTAAAGATAGAATATGACAATAAAAGCAGCAAACTAAAAGTTGAGGATATAATAACAGATGAACTTATCAGAGAATTGTTTGTTTCTGAAGATGCGCAACAAGATGAAACTGAATAGTGTATTCGGCTCCTTTGATACTATTACAAAATTCATAGAAATTAAGGATTTCGACCTTTTTGACACAAATGCCATAGAAGCTAATGTTGAATCATGGTTAAATTACTATACATATTATCATGAAAAAATGCATTATTACCAATTTACTTCTACATCATTGGGACTTTTTATTACATGTTTAGAAGACCTAAAACTTGACTCCATTATACCTTTTATTAATGAATTAGATTTTGTTCCCCCATTTATTGACTGTGTTGAAGAACATGAAAAAGAATTTAATCAGAAAATATACTTAATGAGAGATAAGTTAGGAATCAGTAAGTACCAAACCAAAGAGTTAGATTACATAAAAGTACTATTTGATTCTTTATCCGAAGCAGAATTACTAATGTGGATTATGGAAGGGGGATTTTCCGAAAAGGAACTGGAATTGATAACTAAAAATACGCCTTTCACAAATTATGGAATAAGAAAAATATATAGTTTTATATCTGAATATTATAAGCTTGCCGGGAAGGATTTATTCACATTCTATTCCTCTTTCTTGAAAGACTTTGAAAAAAGTAAAATTCAAATTCCAAGTCCTCAGTTTTATTTTGTAGAATTAGACAATGGAGTGTCTTTTGGATATAATCACATTTTAGAAGCCCAGGCAAGATATTGTGAATTGACAAGGCTGATATCTAATGTGCGAAGATTTGGCGATAACAATATTCATAAATCAGTAAAAAACATATTAACTAAGCAAGACTATTATCAAGAAGCATATAACATATTTAAGTCAATAGTAGTTAATATCGAACGCTGTGACCAATATTTCATAATTTTTGTTTTTTGCCTTATATGTGATTATGCAATAAATATTCCAATTCCCCAGATACCGCAGCTTGAGGAAAGCTATGCATCTTTATTAGACCTTACTATAATGCTGCCTGCTGTAAGGTTTTTTCATATATGTTTTGCTGTAAATGAAGTTATTATTAAATGCGATACATGCATGAAACTTCAGAAAAATGATATTTTTAATCCAAGAGCACTAAGTGACTGGAATAAAGCAATTGATATAATTTATGAAGGAATCAATAAGAAAACTGGCTATTCTTCACCAATTACAAAAGCAAAAGCATTTATTGAAAATGAATATAAATTTACGGATCATTTATCTTTCGATTATGACAATATTGTTTTCATGGAGGCCTGCAAAACAAGACTGCAATATCCTTTGTTTTTTATAAATCCTGAACTTTTCAGACTCATAGACAGAAAAACATATATTGAGTTAACCAATAAACATCAAGCTCCAATAATGCAATTAAATAAGGAAATACGCTGTTATCATGAGAATACAGATGATGAAATGATTCAAGGATTTTGGTTTAAATGTATTATATCCAGATATGCTTCGAAACTATTTTGGGGTACAGAATGCAATCCAGATTTGGCACAGTTTTTTGATTCTAATAAAGAAGTATTTGAGAAAGCAATTTTTGATAAGTATGGGAAAGTGAAGCCTTTTTAAAATATATAGTTCGGTTTCCTTTCCCTGAATTCTATATCCTTTGTGTCTTCCTTCATTAATGTGGTTGTACCTATAATGTTCTTTGGGAATGCAAGGGCATCTTCCTACATGCAATTCCATACTTGAATTTCCTCTCATGTTGATCAAACAACTTGTTAACACAATAAACTAGAGGCCGTCATTGATTTTACTGCCTCATCGCCAATGATAGAACAAAACATATCTTGTACTGTTTCAAAAATTCTGGCTCCCACACCCTTTAAGGAAATAGAAGTCACCAGAAACTTTCCATATACTCCCAAAAAAATTACACAATATTATAATATTCTTCACATTCAAGAATATCTGCAATCCTAACACTCGCCTTCCCATCCCCGTAAGGATTTGAAGCATGAGCCATAGCGTCATAAGCCGCTTTATTATCAAGAAGTTCTGTAAACGAAGAATATATAACTTCTTCATCTGTGCCAACAAGCTTCAACGTCCCAGCCTCTATTCCCTCTGGCCTTTCTGTTGTATCACGCATAACCAGAACCGGCTTGCCCAATGAAGGCGCTTCCTCCTGAATTCCTCCAGAATCAGTAAGAATAAGGTAAGAATGTTTCATAAAATTATGAAAATCAAGCACATCCAAAGGCTCAATCAAATGAATCCGATCATCTGTGCCAAATATAGAATGGGCGATATCACGAACAACCGGATTCAAATGAATGGGATAAACCGCTTTCACATCCTCATGTTCATCCAAAACCCTTTTTATTGCCCTGAACATATTTTGCATAGGCTGTCCCAGGTTCTCACGTCTGTGGGCAGTGATTAATATCAGCCTGGAATCACCGCACCACTCCAATTCCGGATGGGCGTAATCCTCCCGAACAGTTGTCTGCAATGCATCTATAGCTGTATTACCTGTGATAAAAATTGTATTTTCTTTTTTTCCTTCATGAATAAGATTTTCACAACTAAGCTTAGTTGGCGCAAAATTATATTTTGAAATAATAGACACAGCCTGGCGGTTAAATTCTTCCGGATACGGAGATGCAATATTGTATGTCCGCAGTCCTGCCTCCACATGACCTACAGGTATCTGCAAATAAAAACAGGCCAGTGCTGTGGCAAAGGTTGTACTTGTATCTCCATGAACCAACACCACATCAGGCCTCTCATTTTCCAGAATCTCTTTGATTTTCATCAAAATTTCAGTTGTTATGTCAAATAACGTCTGCTTGTCCTTCATAATAGAAAGATCGTAATCTGGCTGCACATTAAATGCGGCCAAAACCTGTTCCAGCATTGTTCTATGCTGCCCTGTGACGCAGACTAGAGTTTTTATGCCCTTTCTGGATTGCAATTCTTTTACAAGCGGGCACATTTTAATCGCTTCGGGTCTTGTCCCGAATACGAGCATTATGGTCTTCAACTTTTCTTTACTCCTCATTATTAAAATTTATATAATCACACCTATAATCATCTCTTTAATTTTTTCAAGCTCTTAAAGAATAACTTTTTATAAGCTTGTTTTTATATTTTACTTTTAACCTTCTGCTATAAACAATTATGATTTTATATTATAATCATAGACCACTGTAAATCCGTGTCTCTTTTCTCTATTTCTCATACTTTGCTACTGCATTTTCCGATTGATTCAATTGAGCCCTTGTTAAAAACGCTGCTATTAATACCAAACCAGATAGCTGAATGCACCAATAATAACGGAAATGGTGCCATGGCAAAGATAAAATAAACACCAGAATAGCTGATATTGCTGGGGAAAACCAGACAATATTTCTTTTATCTTGTTTAACAAGATTCAAAAAAAGTGCTACATGTAACTGCAGCCATATTCCTCCTCGCCATAGAACTTCTTTTATAGGATGTTTTAAAGATAAATTTCCACATATAGAAAAAATCTTCATCAATAAATTATCTTTTCTCGGCGGATCTGAGGGTATTATTAACCACTGCCACGATTCTCCTCCTTCTTTCCCAAGCGAAATATCCCAAAGCATATCCAACCTTAAACAAATCGCCCTTATAAGACTATACGGATTATGCCAAAAAGTGTCTATATAATTGCAAAAAAAATCCGACACCCTTAGCTGACTAACCGAATCTTCAAAAAATTCATAATGAGCCCAATAGGGTGAATATTCTTCTCTCAGTTCTTTAGATATAATTGCCTCTACCATATTAATTGTGTTATCAGACAATTTGCCCCCCCCCCCAAATAAATTCCTATCATATCATTACACCCTGCAATGTATTTCCACTTTGGATCGGCCGGCAAATAATCATAAGACATTTTTATTCCATACTCTGTTATTAATGCAATAAAAAAAGAGCAGGCAAATACACCTGCTAAAATTTTTTTATGATCATACAGACTCAAGCATATGAACGCCACAACAGGTACGATTACCCATCCAGTCTGCCTAAAAAGGACCGTACCACATGAAGCCACCACCAACTCTATATATAAAATTTTATCTTTATCTCTTTTTATCCTTATCAAAAGATATATCAGCCACATAAATGAAATAGAAAATGGTACATCTTTACTTAATGTAATTATCATTGAGGCATTATTAGGCAGCATAGCAATAAATACAGCAATGCCAATCAGTATCTTCCAATTTAAGTATTTGGCACATACGATGGCCCAGGATATTATAATGCTATAGACCATGGTAAAATAAACTATCTGTATCAGCACCAGAAACCAAACTTCGCTAATAATTCCTAATAAAACTTTTAAACATAAATAATAAAAAAGACTCTGGTATTCTGACCATTCTTTACCTGTCGTAATCCTTTCCAGAGTACCATATACATCGTACGAAACTATTCCTGGATAAAATGCAATTAAATAAACTATTTCAGTTAAAAAAACTAAACCAAAAACAATTATAAAAATCTTTTTTCTACTTAACTGCTTTACATTCTTCTCCCTCACATTCATAAAGAAATAGCTGTTTTTAGGCCAGCCAGCAGAATTAAACTTTTCTAATATATGCAAAATCGCAACAGACATGGGTATAAAAAGTATGGAACTAATAAGAAACAATATTATCCTATATACTAAACTTATTTTAGCAAAAAATAACAAATAATTACCGATTAATCCAAAACTAATAGAACAAGACATAACAAAAACAAAAATTTTATTTTTGTTTAAATATTCAATCAAAAATTTATCTTCAAATTTTTCAAGAATTATATAATATATCAGCACCACTATCAAATCTGTCAAATAGTACCAGGTATCTTTACAAAAATGCAGAAATGAATATAAAAATATTGATACTAGCAGATTTCTAAGAACAGATTGCTGAATTGCTGCTTTTATTGCTATTTTAACACCTTCCATAAATACACCGTATTGCTTGCCCTTTCTGCTTTGATTCATCGATTATCTAATAAAATTTCAATCTTTTACTCACCTGGTTACAGCCTATAGTCGCCAATATTTCAAACCGCTTTTCTGCAGCTCTTCAATCTTATATATCCCTTTCACATCTATTAACACCTTTTTCTCATCTGTAGAGACTTTCAATAATTTTTTTATCCGATCTAAGTTCAAATTTTTAAATTCATCATGGGCAACTGCTACAATCACACAGTCTGCATCCTTAATATTTGACAATTCTGTTAGATCTACACCATATTCCTTCTTCGCATCTGACGCAGATGCCCACGGATCTACAACATCTGGTTTTATTCCATAATTATTCAAACATCTGATAATATCATTCACTTTACTATTTCTTATATCTGGACAATTCTCTTTAAATGTCAGTCCAAGTATCACCACATGACTCTTTTTTGGGGCCTGTCCAGCTTCGATCATCTTCTTCACTGCCGCCTCTGCAACATAGATCCCCATAGAATCATTAATAATACGTCCATTCAAAATAATCTGGCTATGATATCCCAGCTTTTCAGCTTCATAAGTAAAATAATAGGGATCCACTCCAATACAGTGTCCCCCTACAAGTCCTGGACGAAATCCCAAAGCATTCCACTTGGTATTCATGCCATCTACGACTTCATTTGTATCAATTCCCATACGATCAAATACCATCGCCAATTCATTCATAAAAGCAATGTTAATATCGCGCTGTGAATTTTCTACTACCTTAATTGCCTCTGCAGTTTTGATTGAACTAACCGGAAATGTCCCAGCTTCAATGATAAGGTCATATACATCTTTAATCACTACGAGACTTTCTTCATCCATACCAGAAACAATTTTTCGGATATACGGAAGCGTATGCACCTTGTCACCCGGATTAATTCGCTCAGGACTATAGCCAACTCTGAAATCAGTACCACACTTTAATCCGCTTTCTTGCTCCAATATAGGTATACATACATCTTCTGTTACCCCCGGGTATACTGTGGATTCATAAACAATAATAGTCCCCTTTGTCAGATTTCTTCCAATAATTCTGCTTGCACCTTCAACTGGTGACAAGTTCGGAGTGTGATCCATATTCACTGGTGTTGGTACAGCAACAATAATGAATTTTGCATCCGAAAGTCTTTTTTCGTCAGATGTAAATTCCATTGTTGTTTCTTTTATTGCTATATCCCCTACTTCATTTGTAGGATCCTTGCCTTCTTGATATATTGCAATTTTTTCTTGGTTATTATCAAAGCCAATTACATTAAGCCCCTTCTTTGCAAAGGCCACTGCTATAGGCATTCCCACATACCCCAGTCCAACCAGAGCAAGGCTTTCAGCCCGATTGATAAGTCTATCACAAAATGAAGAATCTTTTTCATCTTTTTGGCTCTTTAATACATCAAACTTTTTCATTGCCAATACCTCCAAGTATCATAATCCCAAAAAAACGTGGTTTGTTTAGGCTTTGGGACATCTATAAAATTACTCTTCCCTCATCCATGTTCTTTTCTTTCATACTAATTCCTCATCTTTTATGTTTTGGATGATAAATCTTTGTTTTCCACGCATAGTTTTTCCAATCTCTTGCACATACTCAAATTTTACTTCTATGGAATTATCAAATTTATTTTGAAGTTCCTTTAATATATTTTCTTCATCCATTGAAGTATAATCATCATTTTTAACGATTCTTATAGAGCATTCTCCAGGTACATCTTGAACAAATTGATAATTCTCAACATTTTTAAATATGTCAGTATGCATGTTAAGCGCTGTCATTGAAATTTTATTACCTGTTTTTCCAATAAACATCTCTTGAGTCCAACGACCTACAATATTATTTAACAGTGTATAATGCCTCCCACATCTACAAGTTGTTTTCTCTGAATAGGAAGAAAAATCTCCTGTTCTGTACCGAATTAAAGGCATAGCTTTATTATCAAAACCTGTACAAACTATTTCACCTATTTTATTTGGCTCTTTAATTACTTTTCCCTCTTCATCCACAAGTTCAATATAACCATATTCACTCTGTATATGATATTTCTCAGAACATTCACATTGTCCAGCCAGCGCTGCCCCTTCACTGTGTCCATAAAATGTAAAACATTTGGCATTCATATATTTTTCAATAGTTTCTTTCTGTCCTGCATAAATATTCTCAGACGTTAATAATAATGCTTTTAAAGAATTATCATATTTTATCCCTTTTCGTTTTATATAATCACATAATATCAATACAGATGAGGGATATGTGTGTAAGAATTCAGCTCTCCACTCCGTAATTTTTCTAAGTATCTTACAAATATTTTCATCATTCATATGATATGCATCAAATATCAGCTCTCTGTTTTTCCTATCGTATTCCCATAACTTCCCATTTTCCAGCGTCTGATTTCTTAGCTGGGCAACTCGAGAGGAAAATCTGTCATATCCTATACGTCCCCAGACAGCATCTACAAAGGGCAGTTCCCTTCCTACATATGCATTTTTTGTAATATAAAGCCTTAACTGCTTTCCTGTTGTACCACCGGTTGTATGAACTTTCAGCTTTGACAAAGGAAATTGTTTGCTGACCAGACTTTCTTCATTAGCAAGAACTATATCCTTATCAATCAACGGCAATTTTTCCAACTCTGAAAGTTCTGTAAAACATTCCGGCTCAAACCCATTCTTCATAAATTCTTCTTTATAAAATGGTACATATTCTCTTGCATACATTAATGTCTCTTTCAATTTTTTTATTTGATATGCTTCAAGCTGTTCTTTATTCCACCATTGAGAATCATTTAACAGTTTTGTATATTCTCTATATTTCTTCCCATATTTTATAGTAGGTGGAATCATCCCCCATGTGATTTCCATCGTTTTTTTTCCAATATTGGGAACATGTGTATATATTTTTCGTGCCTTATCATAAAAATCAATTTCTTTTTCGGCCTCTTGTGAATTTTGCTTTTTCATACCTTCAATTTACTCCAATTTTGCACCTTTATTGTATTGCTCACACTTTTTTAAATCTATTAAGCAAATAAATATAATCTCTATTTTCCTTTTATTCTATTGTATTTTTATTCCTCTTTTAGCAATAACAATATACTTTCACGTATAGATTCACATCTTAAATAATTTAATAAGCGCCTATTTCTCTTCATTTGAAATAGACATCGTAAGATTCTATTTCTTAAAACTTTATTTAGTCCAAGTATCAACCTATTATTAATCCCCATGATTCCCCTTAATAGAAGAATATCTGACTGCTGTTTTGAAAAACTTATATATTCTTTTTTCAGAAAATCATCTTCCTTTATATTTTCCGTTCTTTCAATAAAACCATCTATTATTTCATTTTTTAATTTATCCTCTCTCACAAAGGCAATTTTATTATTTTCTTTTTGTATTGGATAAACTCTTACTTGTTTTGTATTATTGCAAAAAAGAATTTCTACCAATATTCCTGTTTGCCATTCCTCTCTATCATTATAGTCAAATAAAAAATTTCCTTGACCGTAAATAATACATCCTTGTTTATAATTCTCATAGCATCCAATGCAATGGCTATGTTGACAAACAACAAGGTCTGCTCCACAATCAACAAATTTATTACATATTTTTTTTAATTGGGGACTGGGATATCGATAATTTTCTCTTCCGCCATGAAAAAGTACAATTTGATAATCACAATCATTACTACTTGTCCTTACATCATCAAAAGAATTCAAAGGATCATATCCATTTGAACCCCCTCTTTTTTCTGTGGCACAGCAAAATTCATTTTCCGCACAGGCATACACACCAATCTTTACACCATTTATATTATAAAAAAAAGGCTTTTTTGCATCCACAGATGATAGCCCAAATCCAACATTTTTAATATCATTTTCATAAAGTATTTTTTTCGTACTTTTAATGCCATCCTCTTTATAATCAAAAATATGATTATTTGCACCAGATAAAATCAACGGTTTTAAATAATTGAAAATACTAATGCTTTCCTCATAAGTTTTTAAATTAGGACTTCCCGCCTTTGGCAGTTTCACTTCTGCATTTGTAATTGGGACTTCTAAATTAAATATCCTCAAATCTGCTTCTAATAATTTATCTGCTAAAAGCTTACCCATTAATCCCTCAATATCTCCTCTTTCAAATAACTCTTTATTAGATATTGTCGGAACAAAATCACCTCCAATCAGAATACATGTGGGAGCAGATATTTTGTTATCTAAATCATCTCTGAAAATTTCATACCCTTTTAAATCACCCATTCTTCTACTCCTTTTTCATTTTTATTCCATTTTTTTTAATTAGAAAATAAATAATTGGACCAGCAAAAACGATATATACAATAGTTGAAATAATCCCTATTAGAAAAAGACGTACAAATGCATTGCTATTTTCTAATAATACTTTCCCCTTTACTGAACATATAATAATAAAGCTTATCCCTAACCCCCATAGAGGAATATACGGCACTAAACACGATATCTTTAAATATAAATTATGTCTTTTTGATGTTAAATAATTTAAACATGCACACAATATCATTGACAGACTACTTGCCAAAGTAACTCCAAATATCCCATAATGTGGACACAATAATATACTAAGAATAATATTTAATATTATTGCAATTGCATTATTAAACATAGGATGCTTAGTATCACAGTAGCTGTATTGGAATTTGCAAAATAATTCTACGAAGATCGTAGGAATAATTGATATGCCATATCCTATTAGTGCATATGACGAATTGAGCACTGCCCTCTCGTCAAATGCCCCCCTGCCAAATACTATACTAACAATATCAACAGCATTCATCATGGTAAGAACGCTAATTGGAAGAAATATGGTAATCATTATTACACTGATTTGTAAATACATATCTGCAACAGTCTTATTTTTACCAGTTGCAATCAATTCAGCAATATAAGTATACACTACTGTAGAGATAGACGATGCCAAAGTCGTAATAAATCCAATAAGAACCGCTCCATAACCTAATGCTGTTAAAGCTCCCTGTTCTATTCCGGAAGTAAGAATCTTATCTACCTGCTGATTAATATACACAACTGCATAGCCAAACAGCATTGGCAGAATCATTTGCAGCAGCCTGTGAATATTTTTATCCTTAAATGGATTATCCCAATCTAATTTACAATATTTTCTGCTAGAAAATCCCAAATAAACAACATTATAAATAGAATATATATATACTCCTGCTACCAATATATTAATTCCATATTTTTTCCCCAGTGCCAGGCTTAAAGCAATAATAATAACACTTTGATGAATCCCTACCATTTCTCCTGGCACAAATTTTTTATTTGCCCGAAGTAATACACAATAAATAGCTATTAATACGCTCAAAAAAAGATTTGGAGCGAATAATCTCATATCTTTTACAAATTGCCTGTATACCTCCCCTTTATACGTTGGTGCCATAATCCCGCAAATAACAGAAGCAAAACAAACGTTCAGTATAACAAATATTCCTGCTATTAAAAGAAAAATTTTTATAACATTTGAAACAAATCTTTTTTTACCTTTTTCATCTGAAGCAAAGGCAATATAAATTGGAACAAATGCAGCCAACAATGATTGCGTTATTAAATTTGACAAATTATCAATGATTCCATTTGCAAAAAAAACAATATCTGTTTCTTGCGTTGCACCAAACTGGTTAGCCAAAACTGTCTGCCTTATAAATCCAAACAGTTTTGAAAGCAATATAATGCCCCCAACTGAAAAGATACCTTTTACTATTTTCTTATACATCTATCAGTTTCCCTATTCCTTTGCTTATGACTATTCTGTTATATGAGTCATAATATTAATCCTTTGATTTTTTATCTCTGTTCTCATTCCATATCCCAAAGAACAATCCTTGATATCTGCTTCTTTTCTCAGTTCAAAATCCTCATTGCTGAAATCCTCAACAACCAGCTTGTCACAATGCAATGTAAAGCGCCTCAGATGAGTTACATTTTTAGACATAGCCGTCACAATAATCCTGTTTTCAGAAACAAAACATTCGCCAGCCACCTCTGCCCTGCTGGAAAACATATCAAGTATTTCTACCCACTTATTCCTATAAATCGGAACATTGTGAGCTTTATCGGAACGAAACCGGTCTCTCCACTCTCTGTGTCCGGTATAAACATAGCTTCCAGGGTCCGTAAAATATTCATTTTCTCCAATTGATAATTCAAAGTGAAGTACATCATTATGAACATGACCTAAGCGCATCTTTTTATATTCCGGTACTGATCTGACTGCCAAAAAAAAATCATCCAGCTTTACAATTACCAGTCCAAAATATTCGAACACAATAATTTTTTTACAACTAAAGTCATATTTTTTTGCAAACCGAATAACCGTTTCTTTTCTAAATAAAAAATTGTCTGGTACAAGGTCTCTTATTTCTCCATTCTGAATTTTAAAGTCTGTATCATCCAAAGAAATTTTTAATGTTTTTTCTCCAATCACAGATTTATAAAATCCAAATGCTATTTTGTCAGCTGTATTTGTCAATCCAAAAAGAGCCTCAAACATGGCCATACATGATTCTACAGACAGCTCTTCTTGAAGAAAAAACAAATTCTTTCCATCATTATAGTTTTTCCAATTTACATTATATTTAAATAACTCTCTCTCATTTACATACTGCCCTTTTGGATTTAATCGAGCAACATGTCCACTGTCATTGTCCCCTATTTGAAGGATTCTTCCATTGGGCTTTCTTATCATATGTAAGAATTTATACATGCCAATCAACTTTTTATGCAAAGCTTTTGGTACTCTTTTTCCCGACTTCTGTATCATCAGCAGCCCTAATATAACAATTTCAGATGATAACCTGTGATATGCTGTAGAACACTCAATATTGCTGCCGTCTTCCAAAAACTGTTTATCTATTTCCTTAAAAAATTCTCTCCTTGCAAATGCCAAACATCGCTCTGCCTCTTTTCCCTGTAAATATGAACACAAAAAAAGCAGACCGCACAGATCTGCAAGATAATGATTCCCATTCTTACCATTCCTCAAATCAACCTCTAAACGATTGAGAATCACTTCCCGATGCTTCCACATTAAAGCAATAAAGCTTTCTTTAAAACTGACGCTCATCTGCCCTTCTTCATCAATCTGTGTAAAAATATCAAATGCAATTAGGAGGTTCACTGCCCGGATTGCAATTTCCATAGCACATGTATACTGAATGCTCTTTCCAACAGGTATTTTTTCAAAATCCTCCACTTCAAATATAAATTCATCAATAATAGGCCTACGTTCTCCTCTGCTCCATAAAGCTAACAACGCCAATTGAGGCCAGTGATACATCCTCGCTAACTCCCAAGGGACCTTAATATCTGCCCCTTTTTCAAGCTTATCAAAAAAATCAGCAGTTAAAGTGTCCTGATTAAAACAATATCCTGTGCGCATATCCCGGCACCATGCAATTTCCGTTCTAAAATCCGCTCTGATTTCAGAATCAATTACAATCCCCTCAAACCCCCATGGTTTTTCCTCATAGGTCCATTTTACCCATCCAGTTCCTAAAATATAAAAACGGTGTTGTCTATAGTATTGCCTCCACAAATCTTCTATAACTATTTTGCTGCTGTCCATGCAGGAAAGAGTTCCTATGTCAATGAGATTTTTAAAACCAGCCTTGTTTGTCTTTTTATAATGAAAATAGCTTAAGCCGGATAGACCAATTCTGTTTGCCACACTGAATAAAAATTTTCTATGATAATATCTATTGGCAAAACTGTGAATATAACTGACCAAATAGGTGTTCATAATCCTCATTATCTTCTATAAGCTTCCTTACCGATTAATTTTTTGAATCTTCTCATAAATCTTCTTTACCTGCAAAGCATTTGTGTCCCAGGTATGAAAGAAATTTCGTGAATCCATTTTTGCCTTCTGCCCCAGTTCTCCCCTTAGCTGTCTGTCTGCTAAAAGTTTCTTTAGTACAAAAATGAAATCTTCTATATCACCCGATTTAAAGAGTCCCGCATTTTTCTCATTTAATATTTCTCTCAGCCCATTATCTTTTCCAGCCAAAATACATTTTGAGAACTCCATAGCCTCAACTGCTTTCAGAGGAATAGCTGTGTCTGTACTCAAATCCCTTAAACGGGGAATTAAAATGATATCAACCAATTCATACAAGTTACATATTTGTTCCTTCTCTATACTTCCAGATAAAAAAATCTGCTCCTTATATCTGCTTTTTTGAATAAGTTCTTTTGTCTGAACAAAATCCGGCCCATCTCCAATCATAACAAGATATAAGTCCGGACATTCCTGAAATATTTTCTCTATATTCTGTGCAAGAAACAGAACTCCCTGCCATGCATAAAATGTTCCAAAATATGCGGCTATACAATAATTATTTTTTTTCTCTGACAAATCCTCATAAAGCTTAAAATTTTTGTTCTCCTTAAAACTGACCTCGGATATACCATTACTTATTGAAGTGATCTTCTTCTTATCTACTCTCATCTTCTCTGCTAAATACTGTTTTGCGGAATCCGCCAGTACAATCACAGCATCACTTTTTCTCAGTAAATAATAGGATATCAATTCTTTAAAACGTTTCATCCTATATAAAGAATGCATCTCTGTGACAATTTTTAGGTGTCTCCATGGACACATAAATTTTATCATGAATGCAACAAACATAAATCGATAATTATGGGCGTGCAATATTTCAATACCATTTTTAAATATTATGTTTCTGGCAGTAACAATCATCTCCATGAGAGATCTGCACCGATAGATTTTGATTCCTCCTATACATTCTCTCAGTTTATACTCCTTTCCGCCCAAATTTATCAAATATATCTCATCGTTCGAATTTCTTTTATATGCCTCTACCATATTAGCATTCCTGACAACAGAACCGCCAATCCGAGGCTTGTAATCATGCATAATATGCAATATTTTCATTCCTATGTTCCCTCTCTAATTTTTCTTTTATAGTCTCTGTATTTATTATTTGAAATTGCTATCCATATCCAGAAATTAATCTGTTTCCATAAAGTACCACTTATCATCAATGTTGATAAAGAAACACACATAAATATTATTTCTAATTGTTGCTTGGAATCTGTACTCATACACTTTGATTTCAAAGCTTTAAATGCTTTAAAAACAATGGAAACCACTATCAATCCACCTAAAATAATTCCAAGCTGGTACAATAATTCTAAAAACACATTATGTGGATAGTTGAATCCTAATGCCTGATCCCTGTTAATTCCACGTATGATAAAAGGATTTGATACTATTTCTTGTAAAAAAAATTCATACAGTTCATCCCGGCCTGACATATAACCAATATTATGGTTAGCAATCATAATCAGCGTTCTGCTGTCAATGCCAATACTATATAGCAAATTATATAAAAGAGTAAATAATGAGCCTGAAAAGAACACGAAAATTAAGCCTACTAAAAATCCTAATATAATTCTCACATCTCTCTTTTTTTCGTGATTTATCTTTATAAATGCAATCATTGCAAATGACAATATCCCTACCAAAGGCCCTCTTGAACCAAGGCTCATAATTGCAATAAGCATTACAATTATATATAACCCATATTTAAAATTTGGCTTCCGTACAAATTCCAACATTAAAAAAATCATTGGCACAAGACAAGCATAACCAAATCCCATGGAATAATAGCCTAAAGAAAACTGTCCCCCTAACCTTGGTATTGCAATTTTAAGTATCAAAACAATTATAGTCAGGATTGCAATGATTTCTGATATTTTCAAGAGTTTCTGTTTTAAAAGTTGAAAGTCACGAACCATTGCAAAAAAAATCATTGGTAATAAGCAATTCACTAAAAAATAGACTGCTGTGTTTTTAAAAACTATATTATTCGACGGGAAAAATATAGTATTTATAAAAATAACTGCTGCCGTTATTAAACAATAAATCAAAGTTTTCTTTTTAAACCGTCTAAAAATCACATCAATGCATGAAAAGAATCCTAATCCCAACACTATTTTCATCATCATTGATACGAACGCATGAGGAATTCCCAACGGCTCTTCAAACCCTGGCGATATATTAACTATATACAAACTGAGAAACAGCATCCCCAATAAATTGCATATTCTCTCTTCATCATTTAATCGAAATGAAACTTTCATTTTCATGCTCCCCGATCATTCTGTGCTTCTTTTATATATCTGTCAAATTCTGCCCTATTTCTGATATAGTCCTCTGCCCTATAATGCTCAGAAGCTGCTACGCACAACACAGAATCTTTCTCCATCCAAAGCATTTCTCTCCAGACCGGATGCTCAATCACTACCCCAATAGATGGATCGCTGAGCGTAATCTCCTCTCGACCATTCCCTTCGTCCAGTATAAGATGAATCTTTCCATATGGACAAAATAAAATCTGTTTCAGCTCTTTATGAGCATGAAACCCCCTGCGTACTCCTTCTGGAACCTTAGAGATATAATAAATCCTTTTTATATCAAAATTGATTTCATCTCCTACCTCAAAAAAAGACAATTCCCCAGCACCCACTGTAGGAATTGTCTTAATCGATATAATTTTGCAGCCTGCTATCTTTTTACGTCTATAAATCTCATTGTGATAATCATCTCCTGCAAGGACCGAATACCATTTTAAATTGTCAACACTCTTATATCTTCTTAGTATATCTTTAGGGATATCCAGAGATTCATGAAAATGGTGCTTGTCATAAAAATGAACTGCCCGTTTATTTTTACGGGATACACACCAGTAAACGCTTGTCAGCTTTAATTTTGAAAATGCAATATCCAGAATTTCTGTCATTCCATACCAGGAATATCCTCTGGTCATTGCATCTTTATGAACTACAATGGCAAACTCTGCATTACCTTTGTCATAATCAATCTCCTTAAGACTGACTGTACCCATATATTCATCTGTATCAGACACTATGGCTTTGTGCATATTAATATGGGTATCCCTGCTTTGAAGAATAAATCTTTGCGCATCCTCCAATGTAAATACGGAAAAATTTGTTTTCAAATCTTCTGTCACACTTTTATCATGCATCCACTCTAAAATGCGCGGTGCATCCCTCATCTCTAACTCTCTTAGTCTCACCTGTTATTCTCCATAACGAATCTTTCTTTTCTACCTTATTCAAACTGATTTATCTTATCAATCACATAACTGACTTCTTCCTTTGTTATGCCAACATATATAGGAAGGCTGAGTTCTGAAGATGCATAATGCTCTGCTGTTGAAATATCCCCTGCCTGATATCCCAATTCCTGATAACATTTTGCTAAATGACAGGGAACTGGATAATGAATCTGTGTATAAATCCCATTCTTTTCTAAAAAGTTATAAAGCCGGTTTCTCTCTTCACACAAAATCGGAAATATATGAAAAACATGCTCTGCTTCTGGCTTGATTTTGGGCAGAACAATGTTTGTATTATGTATTCCTTCCAAATACGCAGCAGCAATTTTTCTTCTTTCACTGTTTCCCTCATTCACGTATTTTAATGCCACTCCTAAAACAGCAGCTTGTATCTCATCCATTCGGGAGTTCAGACCCAAAATTTCATGCTGATATTTCACACGGCTGCCGTAATTGCGAAGCATTTTAATTCGTTCAGCCAGCACATTATCATTGGTGAGTACAGCTCCAGCATCTCCCAATGCTCCAACGGGTTTTGTAGGATAAAAGCTAAAACATCCAGCATCTCCAAATGTACCTGTCAGTTTTCCTTTATATACAGCTCCATGTGCCTGTGCGCAGTCTTCTATCACATAAAGATTATGTTCCTTTGCGATTGCAAGAATTTTATCCATCTCACAAGGCTGTCCATACAGATGCACAGCCATAATCGCTTTTGTTTTGCATGTAATTGCTTTTTCCAATAAATTTGAATCAATTCCAAAAAACACATCCGCATCAACAAATACGGGTACCGCGCCTGTTTCTGAAACTGCTAGAGCTGTAGCAATATAAGTATTGGCCTGTACAATTACTTCATCGCCTTTTCCAATCTCCATAGCCTCCAGGGCAAGCCTGAGTGCATCAAGCCCATTACCTACACCAACACAACAATCCATTCCATGAAATGCGGCAAAATCAGCTTCAAATTTTTCCAGCTCATTCCCAAGTATATACCATCCGGAACGCATAGCTCTCAGTGCAGCCTCTTCGTATTCATTCTGGTATTTTTTGTACTGTCTCCCCAGTACAGAGTAGTCAACATTCATATCATTCCCATTTCCTATGAAACACCTTATTTTACCGTTTTTCTTCTGCTTTCAGGTGTACTTTACAATGTTCTCAACTTCCATCCCCGCCCCAGACTGCCAATCACATTTCTTGTGTCTAAAATAATTTTATCTTTCAAGTCCATGCAATTTTTCTTTATTTCATCATGGGCAACCATTATAACTACCATATCTATATCATTTAAGAATCCAGATAAATCATGGTACTGATTTTCCACAATATCCGCTTCTATCATTGGATCATATACTTTTAATCCATCCGCTAAATGTCTCTTTTGGGAAGCCAGTAACTGCAATGTAGGCGATTCCCGCATATCATCCACATTTTCCTTATAAGTAAGTCCATACAGCCCCACTCTGGATATGTCTGTCAATTTTTCTTCCTTCATAATCTCATAAATACGATTTAATACAAAATCCGGCATTCCATCATTTGTTTTCATAGATTCATTTATTACATTGGCTAAAGAAGGATAATCCCCCACAAGAAACCAGGGGTCGACACTAATGCAATGTCCACCAACACCCGGCCCCGGCTGAAGGATATTGACTCTTGGATGCATATTGCAAATTCTAATAATCTCATATACATCAATCCCGTCATGTCTGCAAATTTTTGCAAGCTCATTTGCAAAGGCTATATTAACTGCACGATAGGTATTTTCCACAACCTTTGTCATCTCAGCACTTCGTATATCAGTCACAACGATCTCTCCTCGGCAGAAAGAAGCATAATATGATTTGATTTTTTTCCCGATTTCTTTCTCGTCTGCACCAATCGTCCGATTATTATGAATCAACTCATAAATCATATTTCCAGGAATAATTCTTTCTGGTGCATGTACAAGATAAATATCCTCGCCCGTTTCCAGTCCTGCCTCTTTTATCACCGGTCTTATAAATTTATCCATTGTCCCTGGCGAAACAGTTGATTCTACAACAACGGATGCTCCTTTCGGCGCAACTTTTATCACATTTTTTACTGCTTCCACCACATAACTGGTATCCACCCTTTTGCTGAATTTATCATAAGGGGTAGGCACCGAAATAATATAGGTTTCTGCGGTCTGATATTCTGTTGTAAAAACAATACCACTTTTCACAGCAGAATTAAAAAGAGCATCCAACCCTTCTTCCTTAAAGGTTGTATGCCCCGCTCTCAGCATATCTACCAATTCATGATTATAATCTGTACCAACAACCTTCAGACCATGGGAAGCCATCATCAGTGCTGTCGGCAAACCAATGTACCCTAATCCAATTACATTTATCATTTCCAATATAACCTCTCTTCTGTCCTATTAAACACTCTGCTAATTTCTCTCTATCACATCATTCAGATACCGCTGGGCCACAGCTCTCTCCGAATATTGCATTGCCGTATCAATGGCTCTTTGTCCAATGAGATTTCGCTGTTTGGCATCCAGCCCTATAATTTGTTCATAAATATTTTCCAGCATTTGTGCATCACCGGTCGCACAGAGAAACCCATTTATACCATCCTCTATAATTCCATCAAAGCCGCCTCCCTTGGAGGCTATCACAATGCACCCCTGCAGCATAGCCTCCAAATAGACCATCCCAAATGTTTCTCCTTGACTGATCATGGTAAAAATCTGGACATTCTTCATTTCATTCAAAACTTCCTTTCTTGGCTGTCTTCCTGTAAAACAAACAGAATCTGTAAGATTCAGCTTCAGCACTAACTCTCGTAGCTCTTCTTCTTCTGATCCTCCCCCAATTATTTTCAAGGATAACTCTATTTCTCTATGTTTTTCCCTTAGTCTGGAGTATGCTTTAATCACTGCGTCCACATGCTTCTTTTGAACCAGACCGCCTGCATATAAAAACCGAATACCATCTTTATAGTCCTGTTTGGAACAGATCTTGTCATTGACTTCTACTGCATCATTGGGAACTCCTGAATAACAGATAAAAGGTGTTTTCTGCAAGCCTAATTGTTCTTTTATAGAAACTGCTTCCAATACAGATCTTGCCCCAACAGCTCTGATTCCCTCAATGTTTTCTCTGATCCGATATTTTTTTATATTTTTAGCCGAACAATCATTGTGAAATACAATGGATGACATAGCATAATATATTTTACTCAGTCTGCTTACCAATTCTGTACTAGGATTGCTAAAATGACCCGCCACTAAGTCTGGAACAAAATTTATCTCTTCCAATATTTTTCCTATGGCACGACACTGTCTAGACATAGTATGCTTTGTATAAGCCTGGGAAGGAATCCATTTTCGCATAGGTTGACGGTATATATCAATTCCATATTCTTGCCTGTGAAAAGTCTTTGTAGATGACCAAGTGGGAACTAAAATATATGTCCGTTTCCTTATCTCATTCTTTAAAAACTCTGGCATCATATAATAAATAAATGGAAATCTGCTTGGACAATGTACTACAACAACCCTATGTCCTATCTCAACCCATTCTTTGGCAAAATATTCAACTGTCCTTGTTGCCTCATACCCTTTCCCATCATCTGGCTCTGGATAAATCTGTGTCACTAGCAAAATATTCATGAAAAATTTCCTTCTATCTGATCAATTAAAACTTTTACCAGATTCTTGTAATCATATTCCTCTGCTGTCAAACGACAATTTACACAATATCGCCTATATTCTTTCTGATCCATTTTACTAAATTTAATAATACCTTCAGCAACTGCTTGAGGTGAATTTTCAGTTACAATACCACATTTTCGGCTTTCTACCAATTCATAATTGGGACGAATCATAGATAAAACCGGTTTTCCACTGGCAAAATACATAAAAAGCTTATTGGGACTAAGACCAAATCTACAGATAGGAACATTCATAAAATTAAATAAATTCAAATCGCAACGTGACAATACATTGGGAGCATACTGAACATCAAGTCCTCCTTTAAACTTTATATTGGACAGCTTTAATCTATCAGCTTTCTCTTCCAATCTCTTGCGATAGTCTCCATCTCCATAAACAAGAATTATAATGTTTTCTTTTCCCTGCTCTTGCAATATCTTTGCTGCTTCTACAATCAAATCAACATTATTTGCTCTACGTATAGAACCAAGATAAACAGCCTTAAATTTTTCTGAATCCAAATCTGCATCATCAAGAACAAATTCTTTTTGATTTTTGTCTACTGTTTCAAGATCTACACCATTATTAAGTGCCCCTATCTTATTAATATCTATATCGCCACCATTATCGATGTCCCATCCCTTTTCTTTAACATAATCTTTTCCACCGTCCATAGAGAATATAAGATTATCTGCTTCTCTATATGCTCTATGCTCCATGTCAAATAATATCTTTGCTAAAATACTATTTCTCTTTAAAAATCCTACATCTAAAAAATCTTCCGGCCATAAATCAAGAATATCATAAATGATTTTGGTCCCATACCTTTTTTTCCATTTAAGAAATTCGTTTCCAAATAGTCCTGCAAAATCACTGACAATTATATCTGGTCTTGGTAGTTTATTACGCAAATTCCAAATTTTCTTTTGAAATTGGACGGAAACTGCTACTCTTTTTATTTGACTATCATAGTTCGAAATTCGTATAACAATAAATTTCGCCCCATCAAACTCTACTTTTTTAAAGTCAGATTTATCTTTAATAAAATTGTCATTGACACCATGAATTTTGCTTCCACAAAGAATGTAAACTTTGTATCCCTGTTTTTCCAAATGCTGACTTAGTACAATTTGCCTCACTCTTTTTTGTGTCGGAACTGCATATTGATTAACAATCCATATAACTTTTTGTTTCATTTTAATCTCCATTTTTTAAGTTTATAAATAAATTAATCAATTCACTTCAAGCTCGATATTTTGGAAAATACCCTGTTTCTAAATCAAAATGCTCATCATTTTGCATCCGTAAATCAACCAACCGCTTATATGCATCTTCATCAAAAATTTTCCTACCAATATGAAATTCTACATCCTTCCCCTTATTAAAACCTTTTTTAAATTGATATAAACCATCACGTTTCGCACCTACACCACCGCCTATATGAAGTGTCTTATATCCATTTTTCTGTGCCCATAAAGCTGCTTCATAGATTAATAAATTTGTAGCTGCCATTTTCTGAAATTTACTATTCGACGCTGATAGATGATAATGCATTTGGCCATTGCAAAATAAAAAAATGGTCATAGCAGCAATTTCGCCGTCTATGACAGAATAAAACCACATCGCATTATCTTTTAAATCTTCCATAATGGATTCATAAAATTCTTTATTAAAATAATAATAGTCCTCCGCATTATCCTTATCCATCGTAGCCTTATATATATCCATAAATGGCGTAATAATCTCTGGAGCTCTGCACCAATATACTTTCATTCCTTCTCTCTGGGCTTTTCGAATTTTGGTGCGATTTCTGTTTGCTATATTCTTCCAGATAATTTCCTCACTAATTGTATCCATATAAACTGTGTTCCCCAATTGGACTTCATCATATATTACATCCAATCCCATCCAATTTCTTAATATTGGATGAAACCGAACAAATTCTGAAACAATATGCTCTGCATGGCAAAATTCTTCATATTCTTTTTTTAATTCCTTAATATCATTACCTTCTACCAAAAAACCGCCATATCCATATGGTGTTGATATATCAAACAGCTCTCCTTCTCCAATTTTGCCTAAGAAATTAGAAAATTTTGATATATCACGTTTCATTACAACATTCATTGCTCTCGTTGTACCATTTTCAAAATATATAAGAACAGCTTTTCCATCACCATTAATTTCAAATGCTTTGACATATCCGGATAAGTAATAAATATCGTATCTTTCAAAAGAATACACGATGTTATCCCATGCGCTTGCTTCTGATAGTGTAAATACTTTAATCATTTTAATCTAATCTCCATTCTGCTACTGTCTAAACAAATCATATTGAAAAGAAACTATTTAAGCATTTCTCTGCTGTAATCCAATATTATAAATTTGTTTTAAATAGTCGAAATCTGTATAACGAATTAGCACATCTTCACCTTTTTCATCAATCACACTCAGTTTTTTATTGATAATGTCCAAGGTTTTGCACATATTTTCACAGTTATCCTCGCAAAAAACTATAACACCAACTGTACTATGTTCAGCAAAATGGTCGCCTTTTTGTGACAATGTATAATACTTTATATCTAGTACTTGTAATAGTTCTTCAATCCCTCTAATTTCTGCTAAAATCCCTTCCTGTTTTGTCCATAAAGAATACGAGCAGCCACATTTTATAAATGCATGCTTTTGTTCTTCTGGTAATTCTTCTATAGAATGTTTTTTACCCAAAGCATAGTCAACAATCCAAGAAACAGAATTGTAATTGAACAGTTTTTCATACTGTATAAAGGGAAAATCTCCAGGAAGCCGGTATCCCATTTCAATAATATAAAACCTATCATCCTCATCAAGCATAACCTGTACCCAGGCAATCCCTTCTTTACAGCCCACTTCTTTTAGAACTTCAATAATCTGGGGATTTATTTCATTTATAAAACGTTCCACATTATCCGAAACTGTTGTCGTCAGAGAATATAAATTCTTCAACTCACCTGTTTGCGCATACATACCATTTAATGCAACAAGTCGTATTTCACCATTTGCAATTGCATAATAGCTATACCACTCTTTTCCAAATAACATCTTCTCTACTACAATTTTATCGCTCTTCGATAAAGTACGTGCATAATGATATGCTTCTATCAGTTCCTGTTTATTATAACAATAACTCACTCCTCTGTTTGCACTCAAATCAACAGGTTTAACAACTACAGGAAAAGCAACTCTATCCAATTCCTCCTCATTCAACGCTTCTGATAAATAGTAATCTGTCGCAACAGGCGCTCCAATTCTTTTGCAGAGTTCTTTAAACGCAGCCTTGTCCCTAGAATATTTCCATGCGGAAGGAGTGCAATAGCATGGCAATCCCAAGCGTTCACACAATGCCATTGTCATTTCTAAATTGAACTCACTAATTCCGCATAATACCGCAGAAATATTTTCTCTTCTGCATTTATTTTCAATTTTGTCAAGGTCACAAGTATTTATCATCCAATATTCATCTGCTACCTGTTTTGCTACCGACTTCTCCAAAGGCTGCGGATCTGTTACAATTGTATAAACTCCTTGACTTTTTGCATATAATACCATTTCTTTGCTAAGGTAACTGGTCCCAAGCATAAGCATTTTTTTCACGATTTCTTTCTATCCTTTCCCTGTTCTTCTCTCTTCATCTAAAGGACTGTATATTTGGCACCATTGCCCATTGTATAAAGTCCATAATTTTCCATTCTCATCCTTCTTGATTTTTCCCGATTCTAAGTCTCCAATTCCCTCTCGAATCATCACTGTTTTGATTGTTCTAATCAATATCCCCAGATCCCGTTTCAATGAAATTGTTCTGATATATTCCAGATCATAGGCAAAGCGCTCTTCCCAAGATTGAAAATTACGCCCGTTGATTTGGGCCAAACCAGTAAGTCCTGGCCGTACATCATGACGATGATGCTCCTCTTCTGTATAAAAAGGCAAGTATTGAACCAGTAATGGTCTTGGTCCGATAATTGCCATTTCACCCTTTAAGATATTAAATAATTCTGGTAATTCATCCAAACTTGTACTTCTCAAAAAATGGCCGTAATTTGTAAGTCTTTTTTCATCTGGAAGCAGTTTTCCATCCAGATCTCTTTTATTGGTCATTGTCCTAAACTTTACCAATTTAAACACTTTTTCATCTCTCCCGATTCTCTCCTGCCAGAAAAAAGGACTTCCTTTCATTTTAAATGAACCAATAATTGTAAAAAATATTAGCAATGGAAATAAAATAATAAGCATACAAAGAGCAATTACAAAATCAAACATTCTTTTAAAAAACTTTGCATACATACTTAAAAAGACTCCTTAATCATTTGATCTCTAATCTTTCTTTCCATAATCCTCTTTCAACATCTTCCATACTGCAAATATCACTAAATATGTCACGAGTGCTAAAGGAAGTCCTGTCATATAACATAAAGAGCGGACCGCTTTCACACCACCAATCTGCAGCAAAACAAATGCGACCAGCGCTGCCGCTCCTGCCCACATAATGCGCAACCAACGAGGAGCCTGATTTTCTTCATTATTTTGCTGCATTGTCATCTCTGCTGCTGCAAATGCACTTGAATCCATTGTAGTTGCTAAAAATACGAAAGATATAATTAGAAGCAGAACCATTAAAAGTTTAGAAGCTGGCATTGTTTCCAGTATGGCCAGAATGGCACCGGCCTCATCACCTGTTTCTAAAAATGACGCAATATTTAATCCTCCATTTACCTGCAGGCTCATCCCATAATTCCCAAAGGTGGCCATAGCTACCCAGCAGCCAAGTGTACAAAGAACAAGCTGCCCAAAAGCAATTTCTTTCAACCGCCGACCTTTAGAAATTTTTGCATTAAATACCCCCATTAGCGGCATATACACAAAATAGCAGGCCCAATACCCTATCGTCCACCCTTTTACAAAGCTGCCGTTTCCATAAGGATCTGTATAAGTACTCATTCTTAGATAATTATTCAGAAAAAGCCCTATTGTGTTTATTTCTGCCGAAAGTACCTTAAAAACACCTGTTGCAATGCAAAAAACAATCATAAATAAAAATGCCATGATTATATTTGTGTTACTGAGTTTTTTAATGCCATGCTGCAGGCCCAGATATACACTTGTACCGAATATCGCAATCCAGATAAGAAGAATTACAATCTGAATCAACATTCTGTATGTGTCAGAGATTCCAAAAATATTCTCAATAAGCACAACTAGTAACGGCATACCTGTCCCAATGGAAATTACCGGAGCTATCACTGCCCCCAGCACTGAAAGCAGATCTATAATAAATCGAACTATTTTCCCACTTTTTTTTGTCGTCGCAGCCTGTAGCGCTTCACTCAATGTTCCGCTTTTTGCATGACGATTATAAAGTGCATAGCCAATTGCTGCTGTTACAGGAACATAAATACACCATGCGTTTGGTCCCCAGTGAAAATGTGCATACATCTGACCATATTCAAACGCCTGGGTTGTTAATGGCTCTATCTGAAAAGGGGCTTGGGCCGCACAATAAATGGGCTCTAAAAATCCATATACAACAAGCCATGCACCACAGCTTGTTGTAAACATCATGCCAGCCCAGGAAAAAGTACTAAAAACAGGTTTGCAATTGTTTCCTCCCAAACGGATATTTCTATATGGTCCAAACATAAGCCAGAATGAGAAAACCAGGCAGCATACATTTGTTAATACAAACAGCCAACCAAACTGACTGATACAAAAATCATAGGTAGTATCTACCATCTCTTGCACAAATGATAAATTAGTTACTACCAAAGTTAATACAATGCCAAGTATTATAATTGATGTAAAAAGGAGCTTATTATTTATTTTTTTCATATAACCAGTAAGCTCCTTTATTTATCAATTTTTTATATATATTTTCACCTTTCAAAAATTCACATTGCGCTTTTAAAAACAATTTTTTATTATCTCCATCACAATTTCCTGTTGTTCTTCTGTCATTTTGTTATCCGAAGGCAGACAAAGCCCTCTGCGGAAGATATCTGCCCCCACATCTGCAACTTCTGCTTCCCTAATATAGGCATTACTCTTTGCTCGGCCATTGCCACTTGCTGTAACAAATCCATGGCTTCGGTAAACAGGCTGCATATGCATAGGCTTCCAGATGGGCCTGCCTTCCGCATTTAGATTACTCAGTGCCTCCAGTATCTCATCCGGACAGGATTTTCCTCTCTCGCTCTTATAGAAAAATCTTTTTTCTGATCTCACGCTCTCACACATAGCCTCGTTGTCTATCAATAAACAGCTCAGCCAGAAATTCGGCTGACTGACAAACGCATCAAAGGGATTCATCTTTACAGGGAGTTCTTTAAACCCTTCCCTGTATCTCTCATAAATCCTCTTTTTCTGCTCGATATGTTCCGAAAGATATCCAAACTGTCCTCTGACGACCCCTGCAATCACATTACTCATGCGGTAGTTATAACCCAACTCCTCATGCTGGTACCAAGGTGCCGCTTCCCTGCTCTGGGTACTCCATTTCCGTGCTTTGTTCGCATCTTCCCTAAAATGGCACAAAAGCATCCCCCCAGATGAACCTGTAATAATCTTATTTCCATTAAAACTTACAACACTATAGTCACCAAATACACCAGTTTGTCTGCCATGATACGTTGCTCCAAGAGACTCAGCTGCATCTTCTATCAAGAGTGCCTTATGAGCATCACAGATTGCCCGAATTTTTTCCACCTTTCCAGGCGTTCCATAAAGATGTGCCATTACCACAAGCTTTACGTCCGGATATAGTTCAAAAGCTTGCTCAAGCGCTTCAGGTGACATATTCCAAGTATCATATTCTGTATCAATAAATACTGGCTCACCACCTTCATAAACAACAGGATTCACTGTGGCATCAAAAGTCATATCCGAGCAGAACACCCGACGACCATAGAGGCTTCCCCCTCTGCCCAAACCATCTGGCGTCGATACACCCGAACTGCTCCCATACAATCTCTCTGCTGCCAGCTTTACTGCCAGATGAAGGGCTGCCGTGCCGCTGCTTAACGCCACACCATGTTCAATACCGATATATCCGCTGAGCAAGCGCTCCAATTCGTTGATATTCTCCCCCACTGTACTCATCCAGTTAGTTTCATAGGCCTCAAGCATGTATTTCTTCTCATCCCCATGCATTGTTGGCGAGGACAGCCACACCTTTTCCGGAAATCTCTCAATTACCATACAAATTCCATCCCTCTATCTTTTTATCCCAAACTGCAAAAAGGAAGGCCATACCTTCCTCATTACATCTTCCCCACAATCTCCAACCCCACCTGCGCATTCAACACCCGCCCAAACATGGGAATCTCCAGATAAGCCTTCCGCTTATGGCGGTCAATCTTTCGAATAGTCCCCTCCAAGCCTTGCAGAGGTCCCTTCTTCACAACAACTTTGCTTCCCACAATATACCCTTCCGAGAACCTGACCACCCGTTCCTTACCGGAAAGCAATTCCACAATCTCAATATCCTCCTTGGTCATAGGCGTCCACTTCTCCCCAACCCCAAGGATCTTAGTCAGCTCTGGAATAT
Source organism: Clostridia bacterium (assembly GCA_910574255.1). Classification (GTDB taxonomy): domain Bacteria; phylum Bacillota; class Clostridia; order Lachnospirales; family Lachnospiraceae; genus Laedolimicola. The sequence continues at coordinate 17,725 of CAJTAK010000015.1, read as the reverse complement.
GCTTCAAGGACTGATACAATTCCTCCACTTGATCACTGATGACAAAAATATAGCCTGGAAACAAAATGGCCTGCTCCTGCCGCCACTGTCCCAGGTACTTTCGCCTGTGTTCATATCTGGGAGAAAAACACTCCTTCAGATATTTCTGCACTCCATATTTTTTTATCATCGCCAGGATTTGTTCCTCTTTTCCTGTTGCAACCTGTATTACATACCACATATGCGTACTCTTTCCTTATTGATCCGGCTGCCTTTGTACCCTTGACCTCTGTACCTGCAGCCTTTCATCCTAAAAATGAGTATGCTTCGCCACTTCGCACTTTCGTCCGAATTAGATCTTCTGCACTGCTATATCCACCCTCCTTCAAAACGCGGCGAAGCGACGATTTTGAATTACAGGCTTATAAATATTCTATAGTTAATTTGTATTTAAAAAATAAAATAACTTTAGAACTCACTGGTTTAAAGCTTCCATTTTGGATTGACCTGCAAAAGCAGGCCAATCCTCCAGTTTACAAATCTGCTCCCTTAAACCACAATCGTACCCAGTACCGGAATATCTCTTCCGGAAGCCAGCTCTCGTTCCTTCTTAATCAGCTTGGAATAGGAAACTCCCTTCCGCTCCAGAAATACAACTGCATCATAACCATCCAGTTCTTCTAAAGCAGATGCATCAAATACAATCTGCCTATAATCAGAAAAAGCAATCTCCTGCACATGCTCTTTCAGGCAACTGCAGAACTCTGCAACATCTTCCTTGGCTATTGTACCAGTAAGCATGATTTTTTTCAAGCCCTCTTTTTGAGCAGCTGCTCCCTTCAGGCTGGCGGCCGCAATCCGCATCTGCTCTTCCCTGGAAATATTAGCATAGGCTCCTTCTTCCAAGTGATAAAGCCAGGTATCAATAAAGCCAAAGACTTTCTTCTTTCCTGTTGGAGCCTTAATTTCACCCAAAAGCTGCATTCCAAACTCTTCCCTAAATGCTTCCGTACTCTGGAACTTTCCGCTCATCAGATAGATAAGAATCAGCAAAAAGCCTGCCAGAAATGCGCCCAGCACCAATCCTACAACCGCAAACTTCACAGCCGCAGATACCGGATTTGCCAAAACGATCTCTTCCGTAACTGTGATCATCTCTCCTTCTTCATCAATCACTGTTTGAAGCCCTTTTCGCAAAGTCTGCAGGTTTGTCAGCAATGTTGTATAAGAACTTATGATATCTGTCTGATACTTCTGAATATCATCACTGGCCATTTCTGACTGTGTGGATGCTAAAGGCTTCAGCTCATGTCCTACCACCTCTGCCTGAAGTTCTTTACTATAATCCATAATTGCTTTTTCAATCTTATCCAGATATTCCTCACAAATAGCTTCCTCAGAAGCTATAGCCTGTACCTGAAAGATTACCTGATCCGGCATTGCAACCTGCATCTGAATAGTTCCCTGCTCTGTCTGAGAGTTTATAACACTTGCAGAACGATAGTTCTCCTTTCCATCACATGCAAATGTAATCAAGTATTGCAGTTCTGCTTTGGAAATGTCTGCATCAATGCCATAAAGCTGTTCAGCAAGCCTTCCGTCACTGACATAAGCCTCATATGCTCCAATTAAGTTTTCCCATGAATTCGCACCTTGTCCCTCTGCAACCTTTAGATAAAAACTTACAGTCCCTCTCTGAAGCTGCCGGGAATCCAACTGCATAATCACAGAATCTCTCAGATAAGCTTCCTGCTTTTCCAGTTCCTGCTCACTATTTGCAATAATCTGTTCATAATACACAACATTCGGATTTTTTACCGGACCCTCTTCTTCTACATCTGCTGCCTCTTCATCCGCATTTTCTTTCTCAAGAAGCGCCTGCTGCTGTCTTACCTGATTGCCTTTTACTGTGGACATGTACTTATACCCGCCTGCTGCCACTGCAACAACTATCATAGAAAGTACAACCCATCTCCATTTTTTCAGGCAGTAAAACATTAATTCCACCAAGCTGATTTCTTTCTCATAAGTTTCTGAATACTCATTCATTGGATATCATTTCCCCTTTTCCTTGTTTTTATCGCTTATGCCGCAAATTCAGTTGTTCTTTATCACATAAGTCGGCACAATCTCCTGAACTTTCTTTCGAATCCCGGCAGAGTCTTCATTTGCGATTTTCTGCAGCTCTTCCAACTGTTTTAAGAATCTCTTTTCATCCATCTCAATAGGTTTCCCTATATGAATCAACCTGTTTTCCGTTTCCTGAAGCCCTTCTTCACTCATCAGAAGCTCTTCATACAATTTTTCCCCCGGACGAAGACCTGTAAACTCTATGTCAATGTCCTCATATGGACGGAATCCTGACAGGCGGATGAGATTTTTCGCAAGATCCACAATTTTCACCGGCTCACCCATATCCAATACGAAGATTTCTCCCCCTTTTGCCAGGGCCCCCGCCTGAAGCACAAGGGATACTGCCTCCGGGATCGTCATAAAGTACCGGATAATATCCGGATGAGTTACTGTTACAGGTCCTCCCTGCTCAATCTGCTTCTTAAACAAAGGAATAACGCTGCCGTTGCTTCCCAGCACATTTCCAAATCTTACTGCCACAAAGTCCGTCTTGGAGCAATTGTTCATTGTCTGAATAATCATTTCACAGATTCGCTTGGATGCTCCCATAATATTGGTAGGGTTCACAGCTTTGTCTGTAGAGATCAGTACAAATCTCTTTGTTCCATATTTATCTGCAGCCTTTGCTGTCTTATAAGTTCCAAACACATTATTTTTAATCGCCTCATTGGGACTGTCTTCCATTAGAGGTACGTGCTTATGAGCTGCTGCATGGTAGACGATATCCGGCTGGTATGTTTTGAAGATACTTTCTATTCTGTGGGTATTCCGCACAGACGCAATCAGAACAACCAGATCCAACTTCGGATAATTATACTTCAGCTCCTGCTGAATCTCATAGGCATTGTTCTCATAGATGTCCACGATAATCAAACGTCTGGGAGCATGTGCTGCTATCTGCCTGCATAATTCACTTCCAATGGATCCGCCGCCGCCTGTTACCAGGACTACTTTATCAGAAACATATTCCATGATCTTGTCCAACTGAATCTTGATAGGCTCTCTCCCAAGCAGATCTTCAATCTCTACCTTCCGAAGCTTGGATACGCTTACCTCTCCTTTGATCATCTGGTACAAACCTGGCAGCACCTTCAGTTTACAATTTGTCTCCTGACAAATATTCAGCACTTCCTTCACCTCTGCCTGAGATACAGAGGGCATGGCAACAATAATTTCGTCAATCTTCAATTCATAAGCCAGACGGCAGATATCCTCCCGGCCGCCCATGATCTTAATGCCGCGAATATACTTTCCATGCTTTGCCGCATTATCGTCAATCACACAGCAGACGCACTGATCCAGATAACGGCTGTTCTGCAGCTCCTTGATAATCATAGCCCCGGCTTCCCCGCCGCCGATAATCATAGTCCGCTTTCTGGAATCCTGCCGTTCTCCCATACGACGTTCCTGAAGCATACGAAGAATCCGATACATAAAGCGGACAGTTCCAATTCCAAGAATAAGCAGCACATATTTCATCAGATAGTAGCTCACTGGCATCCGCATTCCCCAGATGGACATCCCTACGATCTGTGCCAGTATGCTTCCGGAGCAAGCCCCAATCACATTGAGCAGCTCCGTTGTGCTTGCAAAACGCCAAACACTCCGATACAGCCGAAACAGCACAAACAGCACTATGGTAACTATCAGATTTATCGGCAAATATCTAATCTCACAGTCTACATATCCCATTTCCATATTGCTGAAACGGAAATCATACCGAATATATAGAGCCAGAAAGCCGGACAATGTAATCAGTAAAATATCAACAAGCACTAAAAGCGCTATCCGATTCCTCGGCGCATTTTTCTCTACAAAGCTTTCCAAATTCATGTAAATCCCTCTTTTGCATTTTTGCATATACGGACATATTATACACCAGTATTTTGTATCTGGCAAACTTTATTTCTTCCTGCCAAAAAAATTTCTTTTAAAAATTATAATTTTTTTCAAAAAACTTTACGATTTCCCCGTTCTCATTCGTATTCATTTATGCAACTCAAGCAAAAACTATATAAAAGGAGTATTTACAACATGACAAAGAAAATCCAAGCCGTTCTATATTCGGCAGGTGTTTTTCGGCACTACTACGGATACAATTACTTTCAGGATGCTGTCCTTCTGGCCGTAGAGAATCCGGAACGCCTTCAGAGTATCCGAAAAGAAATCTATCTTCCCATTGCAAAGGAATATCACACGACCATCACCAATGTGGAACGAAATCTCCGCACGGTACGTGATGCTCTCATCAAGAATGGCGGCATAGAGACCTTGGAGTCTCTTATGGGATGTTCCATGTGGTATGGCAAAAAGCCTTATCCCAAGGATCTTATCAGCATCTTTGCCGATTATCTGAGTGAGCAGTCAAAGACCTCGTAGTTACGAGGCCTTTGGGCTAAAACAGCTCCTCATAATCAAACGCTGTATAAAATTCAGAAATCCTATCATAGTATTCCCGATAGTTCTCTTTTGTAAGTAAATGCTCCTTCTGACTCATCCACTGTAAAATCCGGGAATTAATCTCCTCACTGTAATGAAGCTCGTCCTTATAATTGTCCAAATCACAAATCATTTCAAAAAGATCTGAAAAAGCAAAAAGATAGATATTGTCATACTCCAGCAAAATCTGTGCAGCTTCTTCCTCTATGGCAAGCTGCTTTTTCAATGTCCCTGTCTGATTCAGATTATCCCAGTAATAGATACTGTAGGGAGTAAAAAACAGATAAAAGTCAATCTCCGGATGAGCCTCTGCCAAATCCGTCACATTCTGCGTCAGATTGTCCCGAAGCATCTGAAAGTCCGAATCCGTCACATCCTGTTCTTCACTCACCTTGTCTACTCTATGATATACCGCATCCACTGCATCCTTTCCAAAAGAAAAAGCGTACATCCAATTGCCATAGGCATCAAAATCTGTTGTCTTCTGTCCGGAACGTGTATAGCCCAGAACTCCCTTTGTATTATTAAGCAGTACCTCTTTGTTCAGTACATAGTATACATCATTATACAGAAAATCATCATATAAATAAGCAGGATAGGAATCCTTGTCATACCCTGTTTCTTCCGGGTCCTCCAACAGCCAAAGCTTGTCAAGCCCCCGCACAACAAGGCGAATGCCCGGATTGGCCTCTACAGCCTTTTCCAGATTGTCATTAATTTCCTTATACATAGCCCCCGGAAACGGCACCTTAACAGAATGCACACCAAACAATTCATCCAATTCCGATGCCTTAAAATTCATTGTCATGGAGGTCCCTGTAATCACTGCATCATAATCAAAATGCTTCACAATCCCGTCATTCTGATACCGTTCATTATTTAAAGGATAAGAAAGAAACTTAAGAGGTTTATGATAATGAAAAAAAGGATCAATGCCTGCAACAATTGCTCCAACTCCAATAAGGCAGATACTCACAAGCGCCAGCAAAGAAATTCCCCATTTCTTATTTTCTTCCATTAATGGCATTCTCCTCCCCTCTAAAAATTAAAATATAAAAACGTACTAATCCCCGAAAAAGAACAAATACACCAAACCAGCAGCACAGCCGTCACCAGAAGCCGGCCAAGGGTTGGCTCAAATCTCTGCATCTTTTCATGGGCATTCCTCATTCCAAACAGCAGGAACAATGCCGCTGCCGTAAATGCAATCAAAAAGAACTCCGGACAAATCCCGGTAAACGGAATAAGGCTGTCCACAAGCTGGCACTCCGGAAGGTAAAAAGCCGCTGTCAAACTGCTGTCTGCCCTTCCAAAGTCAAAATCCAGCATCCTCCCAAGGAAAATCCCCGCATCTTTAATGCTGTCCGCCCGAAACAATACCCAAGTAACATTAAGGAACACAAAGGTTGCTGTCCACTGAAGGGCCCTGGGAATCTTCTCAAGCGCTCCTTTGCAAAGCCTGTTTATCACGGAACACACGCCATGGCATGCCCCCCACAGCACAAAAGTCCAATTGGCCCCATGCCACAAACCGCTTATCAGAAAGACAATCATTACATTTAAGCAAGTTCTGGCCTTCCCCTTTCTGCTACCTCCAAGGGGAATATAAATATATTTTGTAAAAAACCGGGTCAAAGTCATATGCCAGCGATCCCAAAACTCCGTAATCGTCACTGCCCGGTAAGGTGAATTAAAATTCAAAGGCAGCTCCAGATTCATCATTTTTCCAAGTCCAACGGCCATATCACAATATCCGCTGAAATCAAAATAAATCTGAATGGTATAAAACAGCATCACCAAAAAAGCATTTGTGCTGTTAAGCTCCCTAATATTCGAAAATCCCCAGTTTACTCCATTTCCAAAGGTATCAGCAACCAACACCTTCTTCCCAAGCCCCAGTGCAAAAAGATACATGCCCCTCACAAAATTATCCCATCGAAAAGCTTTTCTCTTCTCATCCAAAAACTGCGGAATCAATTCATCGTGAGTTACAATGGGGCCGGCAATCAGCTGCGGAAAAAAGGTCACAAAACAGGCATAATCAAGGAACCGATAGAAAGGCACCTCCCCCTTATATGCATCAATCACAAAAGAAAGCTGCTGAAAGGTAAAAAAACTAATCCCCAAAGGCAGCAGAATCGGTTCCAAAGTAAAGTCCTTCTTAAAAAAAACATTTATATTTTCCAAAAAGAAATTGAAATACTTAAAATAAAACAAAATGCCCACATTCAGCAAAAGAGCCGCTGCCAAAAACCATTTCCGCCTATTTCTTCCAGAACTTCTGCATAAAAGCATATAGAAAAAATAGTTGCACAAAATACTGGCAGCAATAATAAAAAGGTACTCCACATGAAAATAACCGTAAAACCATAAGGACATTAGCAATAGAAACAACTGCCCAAGCCTTTGCTTCCTAAAATGATTGCACCCAAAGTACCCCAGAATGCAAATAGGCAAAAAAAGCAGTACAAATACATATGAATTAAAAAGCATTTTGTTCTCCCAAGTCTGTTTCTCTTGAATATCTTACCATCAATCCCTCTAAAAAGAAACTCCCCTTCAGAAATAATTGAAATTCTCTCCTGCCTGTGCTAAATTAAATACCATGAGACCTTACAATAGCCTAAATGAATCCTTACAGCAGCGCTTCGGCGAAAAACTATATAAGCTCACCCTGAACATCGGCTGTACCTGCCCAAACAGGGATGGAAAACTTGGAACCCATGGCTGTATCTTCTGCAGCGCAGGCGGTTCCGGCGAGTTCGCAGGCGATTCCCGCCATTCTGTCACCGAACAGATCGAAGCAGGCATTCAGTCTCTTGCGGGCAAGCGCCCTGCAAACCGCTACATTGCCTACTTCCAAGCCTACACCAACACCTACGCTCCCATAGACTATCTCCAAAAAGTCTACACGGAAGCCTTAGAGCACCCAAAAATTGCAGCCCTGTCCATAGCCACCCGTCCGGACTGCCTGCCGCCGGAGGTCTTAGATCTGCTGGCAGATCTAAACCGCCAAAAGCCCGTCTGGGTAGAATTGGGCCTCCAGACCATCCATGAGGAAACCGCCGCTTTCATCCGAAGGGGCTATCCTCTCCCTGTCTTCCACCAGGCCGTAGAAGACCTGTATGCCCGGGACCTGGAAATCATTGTTCACATTATCCTGGGCCTTCCGGGAGAAACAAAAGAAATGATGCTGGACACCATCCGCCACCTGAACACCTTAAATATTAATGGCATAAAACTCCAGCTCCTGCATATATTAAAACATACCGACCTGGCCGACTGCTATGCCCGGACAAGCTTCCACGTCCTCACCCTGGAAGAATACACTGACCTTGTCATCTCCTGCCTGGAAGTCTGCCGCCCAGATCTCATCATCCACCGCCTAACCGGCGACGGCCCAAAAGATCTCCTGATAGCCCCCGCCTGGAGCACCGCCAAGCGTCAAGTACTAAACACCATACATAAAGAACTAAAAGCCCGCAACAGCTTCCAAGGAAAGTGTTACCCTACAGCCTAACTCCACCACACCGCCCTTTCGGAATCTTTTCCCGTCCACATTAACCCATCAAAGGAGCCCAAAAATGTCCGAAACTCAAACTCTGTATAAACTGATTATCCTATATATTCTGAACCGCATCACCTTTCCTCTAAGCAACGCCCAGCTCTCCGAATTCATACTGGACAAGGAATACACTGACTATTTCACCCTCCAGCAATCCCTTTTCGAGCTGGCCGAGTCCAATCTCATCTCCTTAGAGACAGTACGCAACACCACCCTCTACCATATTACGGAAGAAGGCCGCACCACCCTCACCTATTTTGAAACAAAAATATCCTCCGCCATTCGGGAGGATATTGATACCTTTCTCTCAGAACACAAATATAAGCTGCGCAATGAGCGTTCCACCCCTGCCGCCTACTATCAGACGAGCACCGGTGAATTTGCCGCCCACTGCCGGGTTTTAGAAAAGGATTCTACCCTTATTGATCTGACCCTCACCGTTCCTTTGGAAGCACAGGCCAAAGCCATCTGCGGCCACTGGAGGGACAAGAGCAAAGAAATCTATGCTACACTGATGCAGTCTCTTCTGTAAGTGCAAGAGGCTGTATTTTCTTTTTATAAATTCTTCGAAACAGTATGGTGCTCATAACCAGCGCAACAATCTCCGCAATCGGAAATGCCCACCAAACTGCAATGAGTCCGCCGACCCTGGCAAGCACAAATGCAACCGGAAGAATCACCACAAGCTGCCTTGCCACAGACACCATCAAGCTGTAAACACCATTTCCCAAAGCCTGAAATACCGAACCCACCACAATGCCATACCCGGCAAAGGTGAAGCTCAAGGATATAATCCGCAGAGCCGGGATTCCAATAGCCAGCATCTCATCTGAAGCCTCAAAAATCCCAAGGAGCTGCCCCGTAAATATGTGGAAGATCCCAAGTCCCACCAGCATAATAGCCACAGCCGCCCCAATACTGAGCCAAGCTGTATGCATAATCCTTTTCTTGTTCCGTGCTCCATAATTGTAAGCAATAATCGGCACCATTCCATTATTTAATCCAAACACAGGCATAAAGATAAAGCTCTGAAGCTTAAAGTAAACGCCGAACACCGAAACTGCTGTGGAGGTAAATGCCATCAAAATCTTATTAATTCCAAATACCATCACCGATCCAATAGACTGCATAATAATCGAGGGAACTCCCACCTGGTAGATCCGCTTAATAGTAGCCTTGTCCGGCCGAAAGCCCTTCATATTAATATTAATCTCCTTATTTTTCCGGAGATTAAACACAACTCCCAGAAGCATTCCGCAAATCTGCCCAACCACAGTCGCCACCGCCGCTCCCAGTACCTCCAGCCGGGGAAATCCAAGCAATCCAAAAATCAATATGGGATCCAGAATAATATTGATAATCGCTCCCAATCCCTGTGTATACATATTATAAATTGTCAGCCCTGTAGACTGTAAAAGCCGTTCACTGATAACTGCCAAAAACAGTCCAAAGGCAAAAACCGTAACTACAAATACATACTGAGTACCGTAAGATACAATCTCCGGATCATCTGTCTGAATCAGATAAAACTGCCGGGAGCCCAGAACTCCCAATACGGCAAACACTACATAGCTCACAATCCCCAGAAACAGACCATTTTTCGCCGCCAGATTTGCCTGCTCAAACTGCTTTTCACCCAGAGATCTGGAAAGCAGCGCATTGATGCCTACACCCGTTCCCACAGACACGGCAATCATAAGATTCTGCACCGGGAAAGCCATAGATACGGCTGTCAGGGCATCCTCATTGAGCTGAGCCACAAAAGCGCTGTCCACCACATTGTACAGCGCCTGCACCAGCATAGAAATAATCATAGGCATAGACATGGTAAACAGTAATTTCGGAATGGGCATATAGCCCATCTTATTCTCTTTTTGTACTTCTTCTGTCATCATTCTCTCCTTCTAAACTCTCGCAGTCCCTCCGTCAGCTCCTTTATATCCGCAATCACATCCGCAAAAGCCCCGGCCTGATACAGGCTTACCAGAATCATTCCAATGGGCACTGCGATAATCATGCCGAAAATGCTGCTGACTTTATAACCAATAAACATGAAAAACAGGGTCGGCAATGGCTCCAGCCCAATGCTGTCCCCCACAATCTTCGGCTGTATAAGCTGGCGAACCAGCTGGCTCACCAGATAAATAATAATCAATCCCACTGCAAACTGATAGTCCGCACTCAAGATCTTTAAAACAGCCCATGGAATCAGCGCTGTTCCTGTGCCGAAAAAGGGAAGAAAATCTAAAACCGCAATCAGAACAGCCAGTAAAACTGCATAGTGGATTTTCAAAATCAAAAAACCCACAAGCAAAATCAAAGCTACCACACCCATAATTTTAAACTGGGCTTTAAAATAGCCCCCTATAGCTCTCCGAAACTTTTCTGTAATAAAATGCCACTTTACCCAAATCCACTCTGGAATCCGTTCTCTCATAGCCTTAACAATCCGATCCCGCTCTGCAATAAAAAAATAGGCAGAAAGGATAGAAAAAATCACATGAATCAATGCATTGGGAATATTCCTTGCAACTGTACCTGCGGCTGCCACTGTAGGCTTTCCAATTGCACTGACCAAATCGCCTAAGGATTCCGTCAGAGAATCTGTCAGACTGGCTGCGCCTTCCCGCAGCTGAGGCGGCACCCGGGCAGATACCCCCTGCATATTCTCTCTGATTTCCTCCAATTCCTCCAAAAAGGATCCATAAATATTCGGAAGCACTTCCAAAAAGCTGTATAATTCCCGGGCTATAGCCGACAATGCGAAATATCCCCCTGTAACTACCAATGCAATCGCTGTAATAATGATCAGCATAGAACTGTGCCGGCGCACCATCTTAAGCCGCCGTTCCATAAGGCGCACCAGAGGATTTGCCAGCAGTGCAATAATCCACCCAACTACAAAGGGCATAAAAAATACCAGCAGTCTGGGCGTCAGAACAAACAGCAGTACAACACCAACCACATATAAAAGAATATTTACCATACAGCGCAGATATCTTCCGGGCATTTACTCCACCTCCGGTTCCTCCTGATCTGCCAGCAGCATTTCCACCTGCTCCCAGATCTCATCTCTCCCCTGTTTTGTAAGAGCAGAAAAAGGCAAAATTGCCGTCCCCGGCTTTACATGCAATCCGGTACGTACCATTTTTAAATGCTTCTCCACCTGACTTCTGTTTATCTTATCCAGCTTCGTGGCTATGATAATGGGATCATATCCATGATAGACAATCCACTCGTACATACGTTTATCATTGGCCGAAGGCTCATGGCGGATGTCAATAAGAAGAAACACCGCCCGCAGCTGCCCAGAACCATGAAGATACCGCTCAATAAGCTTTCCCCACTGCTCCTTTACCTCCTGAGCCACCTTTGCATAGCCATAACCCGGCAGATCCACCAGATACATGGTATTGTTAATGTTATAAAAATTAATAGTTTGAGTCTTACCCGGCTGTGCAGAAGTCCTTGCCAGAGCCTTTCGGTTCATCAATGCGTTAATCAGGGAAGACTTCCCCACATTGGATTTCCCGGCAAAGGCAATCTCCGGCATGGCATTCTCCGGCAGCTTGCTGGTAATACCGCACACGGTCTCCAAGCTTACATTCTTAATGATCATGGAAGGCTGCCTCCAATACTTCTTTCATTTGTTCCACATATACAATCTGGATTCCTTTTCGAATCTCTCCTGATATTTCTTCTACATCTCTCTTATTCCTGGACGGTACCAGCACAGTCTTGATCCCGGCGCTTTTGGCCGCCAGAATCTTCTCCTTCAAGCCTCCAATGGGCAATACCCGTCCCCGAAGGGTAATCTCTCCGGTCATAGCTACACTGGCATACACGGGAATCTCTGTGATGGCCGAAAGCATGGCTGTTGCCATAGTGATTCCGGCTGACGGGCCATCCTTTGGCACAGCCCCCTCCGGAATATGGATATGAATATCATGCTCCTGAAAAAATTCTTTGTCAATCCCATAGCTGCTGCTCACGGAACGGATATAGCTCAAACCTGTCCGGGCAGACTCCTTCATTACATCTCCCATCATGCCCGTAAGGGAAATCTCACCCTTTCCAGGCATAATATTCACCTCAATCTGAAGGGTGTCGCCTCCAACGCTCGTCCATGCAAGCCCTCGGACAATTCCAATCTCATCTGTCTCATTTGCCATATCAAATACATACCTTGGCTTTCCCAGATAACGGCTCAGATTGTTTTCTGTCAGGCGGACTTTACTTTTGTCCTGTTCCAGAATCTCTCTGGCCGCTTTCCGGCAGACCTCTCCCAGCTTGCGCTCCAGCTGACGCACGCCTGCTTCTCTGGTATAACTGTGAATCAGTGTTTCCAGCGCTCCGCAGCTTATGGCAAGCTGGCCTTCCTTCAAGCCGTTCTTCTCCATCTGCTTTTCAATCAAATGCTCCCTTGCGATATGTACTTTCTCATTTTCTGTATAGCTGCTGACTTCGATTAGCTCCATTCGATCTAAAAGAGGCCGGGGAATAGTCTGAGCATCATTGGCTGTAGCGATAAAAAGTACCTCTGACAGATCCAGGGGAATCTCCACATAATGATCCTGAAACCGGTTGTTCTGCTCTGAATCCAATACCTCCAATAAAGCAGATGAGGTATCTCCCTTATAATCACTGCTTACTTTGTCAATCTCGTCCAACAGCATCAGAGGATTCTTCACACCTGCCTGACGCATGCCGGCAGCGATTCTTCCTGGCATAGCTCCTACATAGGTTCTCCTGTGTCCCCGGATCTCCGCCTCGTCCCGGACACCGCCCAGGCAGATGCGCACATATTTCTTGTTAAGTGCTCTGGCAACCGAACGGGCGATGGAGGTCTTTCCCGTTCCGGGCGGCCCCACCAGACAAAGGATAGGGCTGCTGCCCTTCTTTGTCAGGGTGCGCACTGCTAAAAATTCCAGCACACGCTCCTTTACCTTTTCCAGTCCATAGTGATCTGCATTTAAGATTTCCTCTGCACGTTTCAGATCCACACTGTCCCGGGAGGACTTTTCCCATGGCATTTCCAGCAAAGTTTCAATATAGCCCCGAATCACGGCACTTTCAGAAGAATTATTGCCGATGTTTTTAAATCGGTTAATTTCTTTTCCTATCTTCTCCTTAACTTCTTTGGGCGCACGCAGCTTTTCCAGAGCCTCACGGAAGTGATCCGCATCTGTTCCAGAGGTATCCTCCCCCAACTCTTCACGAATCACCTTCAGCTGCTCACGAAGCAGGTATTCCCTCTGGTTCTTGTCTACCTTCGCCTTAATCTTCTCCTGAAGCTCCCTTTTAAAGCGCATGATTCCAATTTCTTTATTCATCAATGTGCCAAGGAGTTCAAATCGCTCAGACAGGCTGACAGTCTCCAAAAGTCTCTGCTTCTCTTCATAATGGAGCGGCAAATGTATCATCAGCTGCCGCATCAGTCTGGAAAGATCCTCCCTCTCCCCAATCTGCCGCTCTAATTCCTTTCCGGCTTTGCCGCTCTCCTGACAATAGGAATGAAAAGTCTCCTTTAAACTTCTTATCATAGCTTCCCGAATATCAGGCTGCAGGCTTTCCGGATCCTCTTCCTCAAAGCGGACCACTTCCGCCTCCGGATAATCTCCATCCAGCTCCAGATGGGACATCTCGCCCCGTTCTATCCCCTCGGCTAAGATGCGCAGAATGTTATGCGGAAGCTTAATGACCTGCTTTACCGAAGCGATAGTTCCAATCCGGTAGAGATCATCTGCTCCCGGATTCTCAGTCTGTGTATTCTTCTGGGTCACCAAAAACAATCTCTGCTCTCGAAGCATGGCTTGTTCAATGGCTTTCACAGAGCGTTCTCTGCTCACATCAAAGTGGATGACCATGTCAGGAAGAATTGTCATTCCCCGAAGGGCAACCACTGGTAAAATCTGAATCAATTCACTCACGTCGCACTCTCCTATTTTTATTCCAGTTCCTCTGTATCCGGACAGTACACACCCTTGCAGCTCCCTTTATGACCGTTGAGCCATGATTTTGCAAATCCATCTGTGTACAATTCAGGTGCTGCTGTTTATACAAAGAGATTCCAGGCTATGCCCGGAATCTCATTTCATTGCCAGTAGTTACAGGACTTCCCGTTCCGTCTACGACTTCTTTGGTAATCACGCAATTGGTAACACTCTCGTCTGATGGAACTTCATACATGGTATCCATCATAATATGCTCCATAATTGCCCGTAAGCCTCTTGCGCCCGTCTTCCTTGTTACCGTCTCTGCGGCGATGGCCTCAATAGCCTCCTTTTCAAAGGATAACTTTACTCCATCCAATTCCAGCATTTTCTTATACTGCTTCACGATGGAATTTTTCGGCTCTACAAGAATGCGTACCATGTCCTCCTTTGTCAAAGCATCCAGTGCCACCGTTACCGGCACACGCCCTACGAACTCCGGTATCATACCGAATTTCACCAGATCCTCCGGCAATACCTGCCGAAGCAGCTTACCCACATTTTCTTCTTCGTTGGGCTTCGACAGCTCTGCATTGAAGCCAATGGATCTCCGATCCATTCTCCGCTCAATCACCTTGTCAAGCCCCTCAAAAGCACCGCCGCAAATGAACAAAATGTTGGTCGTATCAATCTGTATAAACTCCTGATGGGGATGCTTCCTGCCTCCCTGAGGCGGCACAGAAGCAATGGTTCCCTCCAGAATCTTAAGGAGCGCCTGCTGAACGCCCTCTCCGGACACATCCCTGGTAATGGATGGATTCTCTGACTTTCTGGTAATTTTATCAATCTCGTCAATATAAATGATTCCGTGCTGTGCACGCTCTATGTCATAATCTGCTGCCTGAATGATTTTCAGAAGAATGTTCTCCACATCCTCGCCCACATAGCCGGCTTCTGTAAGTGATGTGGCATCTGCAATGGCAAAGGGTACATTCAAAAGCCTTGCCAGCGTCTGTGCCAATAAAGTCTTACCCGACCCAGTAGGCCCAAGCATCAGAATATTGCTTTTCTGCAGCTCTACATCCAGCTCCTTATCCCTGACTGCCAAAATCCTTTTGTAATGATTATAAACCGCTACAGATAGAACCTTTTTTGCTTCCTCCTGGCCAATCACATATTCATCCAGAAATGCTTTAATCTCTTTAGGCTTCAGGAGATTGATCTCCTCATCCCCCAGCTCCTGCTCATCCAGCTCCAATTCCTCCTCGATAAGCTCGGAACAGAGTTCAATACACTCATCGCAGATGTAGGTTCCGCTGGGTCCGGAAATCATCTTTCTTACCTGCTCCCCCGACTTTCCGCAAAAAGAGCATCTTACATTATTATCATTGTTTCTAGGCATAGTTGTTCTCGCCCCTTTACTTCCGATTTGCGATCACGCTGTCAATCAAGCCATACTTCATAGCCTCCTCAGCGCTCATGTAGTTATCACGCTCTGTATCCACCTCAATTACTTCCAGAGGCTGACCCGTATTGGCAGCAAGAATCTCATTCAGCTTTTTCTTTGTACGCAGGATGTGATCCGCCACAATCTTAATATCTGTAGCCTGGCCCTTAGCTCCGCCGGAAGGCTGATGAATCATAATCTCTGCATTTGGAAGCGCCATACGCTTGCCCTTTGTGCCGCCTGCCAGAAGAAATGCACCCATGCTGGCTGCCATTCCCATACAAATGGTAGACACATCACACTTGATATACTGCATGGTGTCATAGATGGCCATGCCTGCAGTTACCGAGCCGCCTGGGCTGTTAATATACAGATTGATATCCTTTCCCGGATCCTCTGACTCCAAAAACAAAAGCTGTGCCGTCACCAGACTGGCAGTTACATCATTGACTTCCTCTCCCAGAATAATGATTCGATCCTTCAGAAGTCTGGAGTATATGTCATAAGAACGCTCGCCCCTGCTGGTCTGCTCAACTACATAAGGTACCAAACTCATATTCATCATTTCCTCCTCATTTCTTTCCTAAACGCAGCACGTCTTATTTCTCAACTGCTGCCTCTGTCACCAGCTCTATAGCTTTCTGGATAGACAGATCCTCTCTCATATTCTTCTTCTCTTCCTCGCTGATAAGCTCCCGAAGCTTATCAAGTTCCATCTTGTAGGCTTCCGCCATACGAGTCATCTCTGCCTCAATGGCCTCGTCTCCAATCTCTATGTTCTCGGCCGCCGCAACAGCCTCCAGAACCAGACGGCTCTCAATGCGCTTCTTTGCCTGAGGTTTCATCTGATTGGTCATAGACTCTATGGTAGCTCCTGTATACTGCATATACTGGTCCATGGACATTCCCTGCATCTGCATTCTCTGAGCGAAATCATCCACCAGATACTCGGCCTGTGTCTCGATCATCGCATCCGGGATCTCCATAACGGCGCCCTCAATAATCTTCTCAATGACGGCATCCTCTTTCTTCGCCTTGGCATCTGCAGCTTTGCGCTCCTCTATCTTTTTCTTAAGATCTGCACGGTACTCTTCCATCGTATCGAACTCAGATACATCCATTGCAAACTCATCATCTGCTTCCGGAAGCTCTTTTACCTTGATCTCCTTTACAGTACACTTAAAAACAGCGGCCTTTCCTGCCAGATCCTTTGCATGATACTCTTCCGGGAAGGTTACATTGACCTCAACCTCTTTTCCAAGCTCAGCACCTACAAGCTGCTCTTCAAAACCCGGAATAAACGCACCGGAACCGATAGTCAGACGATAGTCGGTTCCCTTACCGCCTTCAAAAGCTGTTCCGTCCACAAAGCCCTCGAAATCAATCACAGTCATATCCCCGTCCTGAACACTGCGATCCTCTACTGTGATAGTTCTGGAATTGTTCTCACGTTCCTTATCTACTTCTGCCGTAATCTCTTCTTCTGTGGCTGTGGTATCAGCCTTTTCTACTTCAATGCCCTTATATTCCCCCAAAGTCACCTCCGGCTTTACGGCAACCTCGGCTGTAAAGATAAACGGCTGTCCTTTTTCAATCTGAACAATATCAATAGTCGGACGCGACACGAGCTTAAGCTCACACTCATCGGCCGCTGCCGCATAGGCGTCAGGAATCAACACATTGGCTGCATCTTCGTAAAAAATCTCCGGTCCGTACATTTTCTCTATCATCTGGCGCGGTACCTTGCCCTTGCGGAAGCCCGGAACATTGATCTTGTTTTTATTCTTCAGGTATGCTTTCTGAAGAGCCTGCTCCAATTCTTCAGCAGACGCCTCAATAGTAAGCTTAGCCATATTCTTCTCCAGTTTTTCCACTTGTAAACTCATTTTTTATCTCCTCCTTAAATTGTATCTTTACATAACAGATTACTGTTCGCACCCATGGTGTTCACAGCAGCGAATCCGGCTTGTTACACCTCTATAAATCTTCACACACTTACAGTCATTGTAGTAGTATAACACAAGCTTTGTGAGAAAATCAAGTCTCATAATGCACAATTATAGCGGCTTAATCCGCTGTTTATATTATATTTCACCCATACAATACCCGTCTTTAGCAGTTAACACCATATTCTTTCGAAGCAAACCGTATATTCAACCCTTTTTAAACGCCTTGAAATAAGGCTTTTTTTATTTCTCATAACTCTTGCATTTTTATTTTTTCTATGTT
>CAJTAK010000014.1 GCA_910574255.1 Clostridia bacterium | reverse complement strand
TTGATAATTGGTTTTCAACTTTTAAGAAGCCCAATGACAAGCTTGCTACTTTATGCTCTTTTTCCTAGAGTCAAACGGAAAGAATTAACGTCGTTTACTATAATTACAGTGGTTTTTCCTGCTTTGGCATCCTTATTCGGAAGAAGCTTTACATCGGCACATTCGTCGCCGTTTGTCATAAGGATGGGAGTGTGGGTTGGATAACCCTTTTCTTTCATTAAATCCATATCAATTTCGCAGAGAAGATCGCCGGCCTTTACCGTGTCTCCCTCCTTAACCTTTGGCGTGAAGCCCTTTCCGTCTAATTCAACGGTATTGATGCCGATGTGAACGAGAAGCTCAAGTCCGTCAGGGGTGGAGATTCCATAAGCATGGAGGGTTTCCGCAATCATGGAAATGGTTCCGTCAGCGGGAGCGTAAATCTTGCCGTCTGTTACGATAACCGCTACGCCGTCCCCCAGGGCTTTGGATGCAAATACTTCATCCGGTACGTCACTTACAAGGATAACTTCGCCGTTTGCAACTGCTTTAAGTTCATGCGCCGGAAGACTTGCAGCATCTACAGCCGCTTTTTCCTCTGTCTTGGCAGCGCCCTTTTGCTCATCTGCCTGCCCCATATCCAGTACATAGGCGGAGGGATTAGCCAGAATATTTTCAAACTTCTCACGAACGCTTGGTACGGTCATGCCTACGATAACCTGCATGGCCTTGCCGTTCTTGGAAATACCATGGGTACCTACGCCCTTGAAATATGCGTCATCCTTTACCAGTGCGGCATCCTTTACATTTACACGAAGACGGGTTGCGCAGTTGGTAACATCTACAATGTTGTCGGCTCCGCCTAAGCCCTCTAAGATAAGAGCTGCCAGCATGGTCTTTTTGTCCATCTCTCCGCCGCCGGCCTGTTTTGCACGGAACTCTGCTTTGGAGTAGAACTTGGTTTCGTCTGTCTCTTCACGGCCGGGTGTCTTAAAGTCAAATTTGACAATCAGGAAACGGAAAACAACAAACCAGATTCCCATGTATACCAGACCAATAACCAGCATCAGCAGATATTCTTTCCAGTGGGAGGTCATCAGTGGTATAAAGTTCAGAGAACTCATTTCAATCAAACCGCCGGAGAATACACCTACGATTCCGAACAGGTTCATGGTTGTGGACAGGAATGCTGCCAGTATTGCATGGACAACAAACAGTGCCGGTGCCATAAACAGGAAAGTAAATTCAATAGGCTCCGTTACACCACAGACAATAGCTGTCAGTACGATGGGAACTAAGAGACCCTTTAACTGCTTTCTCTTTTCCGGCTTTGCGGTTGCATAAAAGGCAAGTGCGATACCGGGACAACCGAAGATTTTGGAAAATCCGGTTGCGGTAAATGCGGCTTCCGGGCATAGGGTCTTTAAGGAGGCTGTGGAAGCAGCCAGCGCCGGGAGCTGCGTAGCCCAGTAGGAGTAGATGCCGCCGGGACACACAAGGTTGTCGTAGTAGAACGGGCTGTACAGCAGGTGGTGCAGACCGAACGGAATCAACAAACGCTCTAAGAGGATGAATACCCAGACGCCAAGTGCGCCGCCGTTCATAACAAAGTTCTGGAAGATCTGCATACCGTGCTGGATGTTGGGCCAGATGAGAACGGATAACAGTGCAACCGGAAGCATTACGAAAAAGCCAATCATGAAGATGAAAGTGGAACCGTTAAAGGAACCCAGCCACTCCGGCAGCTCTGTGTCGAAGTATTTGTTATGTAGGTAGATAACAAGACCGGATACCAGCAGGGCTCCAAACATACCCATATCCAGGGTTTTGATGTTGGCAATCATAGTTAATCCGCTTGAACCGCCTGTCTCGGCAGCAAAATCAACGCCGAATGCTGCGCCCCACTGAGCCAGGATGGTGCTGACAAAGTAGTGGAAAGTTAAGTAAAGGACAAGGGCTTCCATACAGCAGCGGGCGGCCTGTTTTTTGGCAAGGCCGATTGGAAGACCGATTACAAACAGCAGCGGCAGCTGGTTGAACACACACCATGCGCCTTGAAGAATTACGTTCCATACGAGATACCACATGCTTGTGGGAGCGGCTAATGAACCAAGGACTGCTTCTGTGGTACATAAGGTACCGATGCCGACCATGATACCTGCAAAGGAGAAAAGCAGTACTGGTGTAAACATGGCGCCGCCGAATTTTTGGATTTTTTGCATCATTGTTACAACACACTTCCCTTCGTTTTTTATTATGTTACTCTTACCGAATCTCATTCTTCCCGGGATGATGTACATGAATGATTCCTTCTGGTAGGTTTATAGTAGCAGGTTGAAATGGGGAAAACAAGGGGAGTGGGGGAGGTTGGTAATGGGGAGAGGAAGTTGGCAATTGGTACAAAAGTTGTGAATTGTCACAGGGGGACGGACGGGTCATCCGAAAAATAAGCCGGCAGGCTTTTCCATATCCGTGTTCGGACGGTTCACGCACACTCCATATGCTCTGAACGTACATTACCCCTGAACGTTTTTGGGGTGTTAATTACTGTGGGCAATGTTCGTTCATATCATACGGAGCGTGCGTGAACAGCCGGACACTTGATATTGGAAAAGCCTGTCGGCTTATTTTCCGGATGACCCTGGTTGTGGGGGTGGAAGTGTGTTGGTTGTTTTTTGTTCTATGTTTGATTATGTATTTTGGGCGGTAGTGTGTTTTGTGTGTTTTCCTTTTAGGAAAGGCTCGGAGAAGGTGTGGTTGAAGTATTCTATTAGGGGGCCCATGAAGAATGCGGTGATTAGGGTACCGATTCCGGGGAGCAGGCCGGTTAGGGTTCCGATGACGACGCAGAGGAGGTCACAGCCGATTCGGACGAAGCGGAATGGGAGCTTCCGGGTGTCGGAGATGACGATGGGGATTGCGTCGTATACGGAGACGCCCAGGTTGGAGGTCATGTAGAGGGATGATGCGAAGCACATGACCAGGACGGCTATGAATAGGTATACGATTCGTAAGGGCAGGGTAGGGGCCGGGGCAAGGCGGTTGATCACTGTGCAGGTGAAGTCTACGATGTAGCCGGTGAGGAACATATTGACCAGGGTGGCGGCGCCCATGCATTTTCTGGCTATGATGAGATCCAAAAGCAGCAAAAGAGCACTTAGGATTGTGTAGTACAAGCCGAAGGAAAGAGTTGTTTCAAAAAAGTGGCCCCAGATGCCCTGGGCGAAGCACTGGAAAGGGTCTACGCCAAAGCTGGAGCATTTGAAGAAGCCTACGGCTATGGCGCACAGGGTTACGCCGCTTGTTGTCATTAAAATACGCTTTTTAAAGTTTTCAGGAAGCTGCATTCTTTTTTCCTCCTCAGATGAATTATAACTTCTCGGAATCTTCAGCCTTGATTTTATAAGGCTTTCACACCCCTATCTCAAAAAATCACCCACTTTTTTTGTAAAAACACTTGACAAATCGATCAAAATTTGCGGCGAAGCCGATTAATTATATTTTATTTCAATCGACTGGAGGCGATTTCTTTGTTACCTACAAATCCCGGCGGCCATGCCGCCTATCAGGATACTTTCGTATCCCGGTTTCTTAAATTCTATCCTGATCCCTTTGTGCTTCCAAAAAGCACATGGGATTATATCGTGCAGTTCTGGTATCTCGATCTTTCCCAGACTGATTCTATCATGCGGGAATGTTACTCTGTTTTTGGACCGGAACCAAGGCTCCCTTCCTGCATGCTGCATTCCTACCTGCTTGCTTTGAAACTAAAAGTGTCTTCCAGCACTGCTTCAAAACTTCTTCCCTTGCTGGAACGATGGCATTTAAAGCCTGAGAATCCCTTTTTCCTCATTTTCCGGCTTTATCATCAGCAGTTCCCGGATCATTCCGTCCACAGTGGGTTGATTGATCCCCGGCACCTGGCTCTTGCCGGTGACGGCACCCCTGTCCGTACTGCCGCACAGCAGCGGAAAAAGCGCATCTGCGATTGTAAGGAGAAAGGCTGTTCTTCCTGTAACTGCAAACGTCATTATTCCCAGCCCGACTCTAACTGGGGATGGGACTCCCACCAGGAATGCTATTTCTTCGGCTGCCACCTCTACATGTATGTGGCTTCCGATTCCTTCAGCGATCTCCCTGTGTTTCCGCTTTTAGAACGGGCCTCCCGGCATGACATGCTTTCTTTCCTGCATTCCTTTTTCACCATGAAAGCGTATCTTCCGGAATTCCAGATTGAAAAAGCTCCTTCTGGATTCTGCACACGCCGCTTACGCTGTCTATGATTACTGCAGACGGGAAAATATCGTTCCTTTTATTGACCTCAACCCCGGACATACCGGATATTTCACTTATAAGGATGATTTCACTATTGATGATGATGGTGTCCCTGTCTGTAAAATGGGCTTACGCATGCATAAAGATGGATATGAAGCTGCCAAGCACCGAGCAAAATACCGGTGCCCGAAATCAAACCAGAAGCGTGGCTGCTTCTGTGAACACCCCTGTTCACCGGCGAAATATGGAAGAACCGTACACATCTTTACCGATGACAATCCAAGGTTATTTAACATACCGCCAAGGGACTCTAAAGCATGGGAAAAGGAATATGATAGAAGAACTTCCGTGGACCGCTCCAACAAGCGGGAGAAAGAGGACTATAAATTAGAAGACGGCAGGCGCCGCTCGACTAAGATGTGGTACTGCCGCCTCTACGGCATCATGATGCTCCAACACCTTGATGCCTGGGAAATGCCCTCTGTCGAAGTATTTCAAAATCATTCTTAGGTTTAGCCGCCTAATAATGATATATTAAGCGATTCCACAAGATTTTTCAAGGCATAGTCCCCGCTATGTCCAATGTTTATGTCTATTTTTCTCTAATTTCTTTTCCTGCACCATATTCAGTTGTCAGTCTTCGGTTAGAATCTCATTCATTGAGATTCCGAGAAGTTATAACTTTTGGTAACTTTATTATAAACATAATGGAGCAAAAAAAGTCAAGGTACCTAAATAAAATATGAAATATGATAGTATCGGTTATAGTAAAAGTGCTGAAAAATATTTTAATAATAGACTTGGCTTTGGTATTATGGTATACTTGCAATACACTACATAGCAGTGAATATAAAGGAAGGAGGAGGAACATGACGGATAGTGAAAAGCTGGATCTGATTTTGTCAGAACTGCAGGGTGTGAAGAATAATGTGCAGGGCTTAGAAGGCGAACAGCAGGGCATGAAGAGTGATATGCAGAGCATGAAAAGTGATATGCAGGGCATGAAGAGTGATATGCAGAGCATGAAAAGTGATATGCAGGGCATGAAGAGTGATATGCAGAGCATGAAGAGTGAACTGCAAGACATGAAAAGTGATATGCAGGGCATGAAGAGTGAGCTGCAAGACATGAAAAACAATATGCAGAAGCTGGAGCGGAAGGTTACTGGCATTGAAGTGCACCTGGAGAATGTAACGGATCGGAATATTCGATTGATTGCGGAAGGCCATTTGGATTTGAGCCGAAAGCTTGATGAGGCATTGAAAGTTGAAAATGAGAAAGAACTGCAGGGAATCCGTCTTAATATACTGGAAGATGAAATACGCAAAATAAAAGAACAATTTGCTGCAACGGCATAGCGTTTAAAATACAATAGCCAAGCGATTTTTCAAAGAGATGAAATTGATGAAAAGAGCATAACAAAAAGAAATCCTTGTAAAGCCAGTATTTTCGGGCAATACAAGGATTTTTGCTATCATAACTGTAAAACTCAGGTTATAGCACAGTTGTTTCGGAAAATGCCAGAATAATTTTTTTAAGGTACCTTGAATTTATTGGGGAAGCGGGTTAAAATAGTCAAGGTAGCTTGATGAAAGAATATACATGATTAAGAAGTATGAAGATTTGATATGAATAATAAGATTATTTTAAATTTTTGGGATATTAGCAATACAAAGCGCCGGATTTCGGAGGGGAAAGGAAGCCGAAGAGGATTCTGATGCTTTTGAAAGAGAATAGGAATATTACACAGAAAGAGTTGACATAGGGAAATGAAAATGTGGAAGTATATCAGGCGGTATTTACATATTGCAGTTATTGCCGGAAGCTTTATGATTGGTGAGGTTTTGACGGATTTATTACAGCCGGGGCTCATGAGGGAGATTGTGGATGAGGGTGTTTTGGGTCTTTCTGCCGGTGGTGTGGGAAATATGACGCTTGTGTGGTCTTTGGGAATCCGAATGGCGTGTCTTGTGATTTTTGGAGGCCTGTGCAGAGCGCTGAATAACGTATTTGCGCATATGACCGGACAGAATGCTTCAGGTGCTGACGATATTTGCGTTTATGAATCCCCTTATTAATGGAATTATTTATCTGTCTGCAGCAGTTATTTTAAAGGCAGGGGATCATCAGGTTTCTGCAGGGGGGAGCTACGCCGGGAGATGTTATGGCGGCGATTACTTATACAACACAGCTTTTAACGGGAATTCTGGGACTTGCTATGCTGTTTCAGAGTATTTCCAAGGGAATTGTATCCTGGAAGCGGCTGAAAGAGATTCTGGAGAGCAGCCTGGAATTGAAAGACGGCATCTTTGAGGGCCAGATAGAAAAGAAAGGGCAGATTGGATTTTGCAATGTATCTTTTTCCTATCCAGGCAGTACGCAGACAATTTTAGAAGATATTAATTTCAAGATACACCCAGGCGAGACGCTGGCAATTATGGGTGCAACAGGCTGTGGAAAGTCCTCTCTGGTTCATTTGATTCCTCGGTTTTATGATGTGTCTGAGGGCATGGTTCTGGTGGATGGAGTGAATGTCAAAGAATATGCTCAGAAAGCTTTGAGGGAAAAATCGCCCTCGTACTGCAGAGAAGCGAGCTGTTCAGCCTTTCTATTGAGGAAAATATTGCATGGGGAAAGAAAGGAGACGGACAGGATGAGATTCAAAGGGCAGCAAAGACAGCCCAGGCTGACGGTTTTATTCGGGCAGCGGCCGCTGGTTATGACACAATGGTTGCGGAACGGGGGATGAGTCTGTCTGACGGACAAAAGCAGCGGATTTCTATCAGCAGGGCGATTATCAGGGATGCAGAGATTCTCATATTTGATGATTCTACCAGTGCACTGGATTTAAAGACGGAAGCGGAGCATGCGGAAAATGTGGGAAAACTGTAAAGCAGCTTTTTACCTATTTTGCCCGTGAAAAGCGGATGGTACTGACTATGCCGGCTGTTGTAGTCCTTGGAACCCTCTGCGGCGTCTATGCCCCGAGTCTGCAAAGCAGAGCGGTTGATATGATTGCCGGAGCGAGGTAAGGTATTCTTACAAGTACCTTGGCCGGAATGCTGATGTTCTATTTGTTCTATTGTGCAAGTCAGCTTTTTCAGGGGATCCTAAGTGCACGAATCAGCCAGCAGATAGTTAAGCGAATGCGGGATGAGCTGTTTGTGAAGTTTATGGATCTGCCTGTTCGGTATATGGATACACATTCCCATGGGGATGTGATGAGCCGCATCACAAATGATATTGAAAATATCTCTACAACAGTTTCTCAGTCCCTGCCTTCTTTGTTTTCCGGTGTGCTGACGGTGATTGGGACTGTGGCAGTTATGGTGTTTTACTGTTGGCAGCTGGCGATTTTAAGCTTTATAACGGTTTTCCTTACCTTTCTGGCTGCTAACATTTTGTCAAAGCAGGTGCGTCAGTTTTCACGAAAGCACCAGCGGCTTTTGGGGGAATTGAATGGCACGGCTGAGGAAATGATTTCCGGCTACCGTACGGTGACGGCTTATAATCGCCAGGAGGAGACAATAGAGAACTTTTGCAAAACATCGGATTCTCTGACAAAAGCAGGAATCCGAACCGATGGGTATAGTGGGGTTATGGGGCCGATTATGAACTGTATCGGCAATATTGGCTTTGTGATTATTGCCGCATTTGGAGGGTATTTTGCTATTCATGGACGTATTTCTGTAGGCGTAATTTCTGCATTTATCGTTTATGCCAAGCAGCTTGGACGTCCCATTTATGAGCTTGCCCAGATATATGGTCAGCTTCAGACGGCTGTTGCAGGCGCGGAGCGTGTTTTTTATGTGTTGGATGAAGAGGAAGAATCTATGGAGAGGAGCCTCATAAAGGAAGAAAAAAATCCAGTGGTTTCTTTTGAGAAAGTGACTTTTTCCTATGTACCGGGGCATCCGGTTATTCAGAATTTTACCTTGACTGTTCCGTCGGGTAAGAAAGTGGCTTTAGTGGGCTCTACTGGAAGCGGAAAGACTACGATTGTGAATCTGCTTCTGCGGTTTTATCAAGAGAGGAAAGTATTATGAGCTTTATATGACACAGTATGCAGGGGGTATGACTTGATATGAGTTGTGGTTTCAGAATTATAGGACAAAAATTTTCTAAAATAAAGCCCCGATAAGGAATCAGCATGAGTTTTCTGTGCGATTCCTTTTTTGCTTATAAAAAATTTGGATTTTTGTGTGGTTTTTAGTAGATTCATATTGACTTGTGTTGGAAGCGTGCTATAATAAATTTGTAATTCAAAAACAATCCATTAGAAAATGATGGAAACAGCAACAGTTTTTCCAGTGCCAGAAGGAATTACAGGCACATGCTATTGTGACTGGAATTCCTTCTAGGTAAGGGGTACTGGGAGAGGTGCTGCGGAACTAAAAACAGCAGCATCTCTCCCAGTGCCAGAAGGAATTACAGGCACATGCTTTCGTGATTGGAATTCCTTCTAGGTAAGGGGTACTGGGAGAGGTGCTGCGGAACTAAAATGGAGGAAAAACCATGAATTTAGCAGAAGCAAAAGAGTATGCAAAACAAAACATTCACAACAGACCTCAGACAACCGGACGTCTGGCCGGAAAGATAGCGGTTGTTACAGGCGGTGCACAGGGATTCGGACTTGGAATTGCAACAGAGATGTATAAGGAAGGTGCCAGCGTAGTACTGGCAGATTTAAACGAAGCACAGGCGATAGAAGCAGCCAAGGCATTAGGAGAGCGTGCTGTCGGTTTAAAGGTAGATGTATCCAGCGCAGAATCCATGGAGGCTATGGTGTGCGGTGCTGTAGAGCATTTCGGCGGACTTGATATTTTTGTATCCAATGCAGGCGTTCTCAAAGCCGGAAGCCTGGAGGATATGGAGCCGGGAGCCTTTGAGTTTGTAACAAAGGTGAATTATATTGGATACTTTAATGCGGCAAAATATGCTTCTGCAATTATGAAAGCACAGCATGAGGCAGATGACAGCCTCTGGTTTGATATCATTCAGATTAACTCCAAATCCGGTCTGGAAGGCTCCAAGAATAACAGTGCCTACGCAGGAGGCAAGTTCGGCGGCATCGGCCTGACCCAGAGTTTTGCCCTTGAGCTGGTAGCATATCAGATTAAGGTTAATTCTATCTGCCCCGGCAACTTCTATGACGGTCCTCTGTGGTCTGACCCGGAGAGGGGACTTTTCGTACAGTACTTAAATGCAGGCAAGGTTCCGGGAGCAAAGACCGTACAGGATGTAAAAGACTACTATCTGTCCAAATCTCCCATTCATCGGGGCTGTACTCCGACAGACGTGTCCAAGGCACTGTTCTACTGTGTGGAGCAGAACTTTGAGACAGGACAGGCCGTACCGGTAACCGGCGGACAGAATATGTTGAATTAATAAAACTTAAACGGCATCCTTTGAACAGTGCCCAGACGGATTTACAGACACATGTACTTAGTGGCTGGAAATTCATCTAAGTAGAGGGGGACTGTTAAAAGGATGCGGAACTTAAATATGGAGGACTTATGGATAAATTTGTAGAACGGCAGGAAGCCTTAAAGCTTTTGAACGCCCCCACCCCGGAAGAGCGTCTGGCAAACCTGGCTATCGTCCTTGGAAGTGAAAAGGAGAAGCCGGAGGTAAAGCCCCAGTTTGCCAATAATCATATACATACCATCTATTCCTTCTCTCCCTACTCTCCCACAGCAGCCGTTTACTGTGCCAGAGATGAGGGCCTGGAGACAGCAGGAATTATGGATCACGACAGCATTGCCGGTGCAGTGGAATTCCGCAAGGCAGGAAAGCTCGCAGGAATCGGAACCACCTGCGGCATGGAGTGCCGTGCAAACCTGGATGGTACTCGTATGGCAGGAAGAAAATTAAACAACCCGGACCAGGCAGGCATTGCTTACATGGCTATTCACAGCGTACCCGATTCGGGTTTTTCAAGGCTCCAGGAGGTGTTCGGGCCTCTTCGGGAAAAGAGAAATGAGCGGAACCGGAAGATGGTTGCCAACATCAATCAGTTGATGGAGCCAAAAGGAATCACTCTGGATTTTAACAAGGATGTACTGCCCATTTCCCAGTATGCAAATGGAGGTTCCGTAACCGAGCGTCATCTTTTGTGTGCTTTGAGCGAGAAGATTATTGCAAAGGCAGGAAAAGAGCAGTGTGCGGACTTTGTGGAAAAGCAGCTGGGAATCGCTCTTTCCGAGAAGCAAAGGGGACAGCTTTCCGACCCGGAGAATCCTCATTTTGTATATGATCTGCTGGGAGTTATGAAAGCGGAGCTGGTGGAGAAGATCTATATTCCGGCAACAGAGGAATGCATCTCCTTTAAGGATCTGGTAAAGCTGGCGGATGAGGTGGGAGCCATTTTATGCTATCCCTATCTGGGAGACATTACGGATTCCGTAACCGGGGACAAGAAGGCTGCCAAGTTTGAGGATGAGTTCTTGGATGAGCTTTTTGAGATGCTGAAGGAAGAAGGCGTCCATGGAGTAACCTATATGCCGGCCCGGAATACCAAGGAGCAGATGACAAGGCTTCAGAAGCTTTGCCGGGAATACCATATGACCGAGATCTCCGGCGAGGATGTAAACAGCTCCCGGCAGAGCATGATCTGCAAGCAGCTTGAGGACCCACAGTTCAAGCATTTGGTGGACGCTACCTGGAAGCTGATTGAACGGGAAAAGGTGAGTGAATAGCATGCAAATAGACAAGGATGCGATCCGGGAGATTCTGCTGGTGGCAAAGCGTCTGGACGAAAAGCAGCTCTTAAATGCGGTGGAGGGGAATATTTCCATCAAGCGTGACGGGCTTATCTATGTGACGCCCAGCGCCAGGAATAAGGCATTTCTTACAGAGGAAATGATTGCCGTTACCGATTTGGACGGCAATCAGGTGGGCGGAACCTTAAAGGCCACCTCAGAGCTTCGGCTTCATGTGCTGACTTACCGGATGCGGGAGGATATAGGCGGAATTGTCCATGCGCATCCCGCTTATCTTACGGCTCATGCGGTGTGCGGCAAGCCGGTGGAGACCAAGGCCTATCCTGAGATGATGTTTAAATACGGACGCATTGAGGTGGCAGGCTACGGAAGGCCGGGAACGGACGATATCTGCCGTGATCTGGGACCTGTTTTAAAGCACAGCAACGTGGCCCTTCTGGAAAATCACGGCGCCATTGCGGTGGGACCGGATGCCCTGGAAGCTATGAACAATATGGAAGCAGCCGAAGCCATTGCCAAGGTGCTGACCCTTTCAAAGCTTGTGGGAACGCAAAAGGATCTTCCGGAGGAGGAGTGCCGCTATCTGCTTTCCCAGCACGAGGAGCAGCAGGTTACCTTCCGTTAGACGGAGGATTTGCAGGATAAGAGAATAAATTGTGAAATGCTGTAACAGCAGCAGTTAAGTCTGCCTGCTATTAGAAAAAGAAAAATTAAGGCTTACAAAGCCAAAAAGGAGAGAAAATATGAAAACAAAAGCGTTAAGATTGTACGGAAAAGAAGATCTGCGTCTGGAGGAGTTTGAGCTTCCTGAGCTTAAGGATGATGAGATTCTGGCTAAGGTGGTATCTGACAGTATCTGCATGTCCTCCTACAAGGCAGCCATGCAGGGGGCGGATCACAAGCGTGTACCCAACGATGTGGCAGAGCATCCCACCATCATCGGACATGAGTTCTGCGGTGAGCTGGTAAAGGTAGGCTCCAAGTGGGCACATGAGTTTAAGGAGGGAGAGAAGTTCTCCATTCAGCCGGCCCTTAACTACAAGGGAAGCCTGGACGCACCGGGATATTCCTTCCAGTACATCGGCGGAGATGCCACCTACGTGGTAATTCCCAATGAGGTTATGGAGATGGGCTGTCTTCTTCACTTTGACAGCGAGAATTATTTCGGCGGTTCTCTGGCAGAGCCTCTGTCCTGCGTGGCAGGAACCTTCCATGCCATGTACCATGTAACCAGAGGAAAATACGAGCATGACATGGGCATCGTAGAGGGCGGCAAGATGGCGATCCTGGCAGGCGTAGGCCCCATGGGTCTGGCTGCCATCGACTATATCATTCACTGTGATCGCAATCCCTCTCTTTTGATTGTAACGGATATTGACGATGCACGTCTTGCCCGGGCAGAGAAGATCCTTTCCCCGGAAGAAGCGGCGAAAAAGGGAATTAAGCTGGTCTATGTGAACACAGGCAAGGTTGAAGATCAGAAGAAATGCATGATGGACTTTACGGACGGAGCCGGTTATGATGATGTTCTGTGCTTTGCTCCCGTTGCTCCGGTGGTAGAGCTGGCTGACAGCATTCTGGCTCAGGACGGCTGCCTCAACTTCTTTGCAGGCCCCTCCAACCCGGAATTCTCTGCAAAGTTCAATTTCTACAATGTACATTATTCCGGAACCCATGTAGTTGGAACCTCCGGCGGCAATACGGATGATATGAAAGAATGCCTGGCTATGATGGGGCAGGGCAAGCTTGATCCGGCTATTCTGGTTACTCATATCGGCGGCCTGGATGTTGCAAAGGATACAACCCTAAACCTGCCGAAAGTACCGGGCGGAAAGAAGCTGATTTATACTCATATTTCTCTGCCTCTTACTGCCATTGCGGATTTTGAGGAGAAGGGAAAAGAAGATCCCATGTTTGCGGAGCTTCATAAGCTGGTATCCAAGACTAACGGTCTGTGGAATACGGAAGCAGAGAAGTACCTGCTGGAGCATGCACCGGCTATCTAATGAGAGCTTTGTGCCTGACACGATAAAGTAAGAGAATGAAAGGGGCTGTCAGGAAATAAGACATCAGCCATTTCTATACCCTGTGTTCGGACGGCTTGTGTACAGACTGTCTGCTCTGTACGGACATTAAAAAGCAATATCCGTACATATCAGACAGTCTGTACACAAACAGCCGGACACTGGGTATTAGAAAAGTCTTCTGTCTTATTTCCCGACAGCCCCTTTTTCGAAACGTAGAATATTGGCGGACGTATTGCGATAGGAGCCGTGCAATTACCTTTGAGAAAGCAATACTTATCAGCTTGCCAAGGGAGATTTCACTACGGCATGCTGCCTGAGATAATCCATCCACTGTCGGTAGCCGTCTGCATACAAATGCACGCCGTCAAAAGTAAGCTCTGTTTTTAAGTACCCCTGTTCATCAAGAAAAAGCTCCCTTGCGTCAAGATAAAAATAGTTTACACCATCTGCCAATTCCGCAATCGCCACATTATGGGCATTAATATCATCATTGTTGTAGACGGCGTCCCCATCGCTCTTTTCCTTGCTAATGTGCAGATTGGCAAGCAGATAGATGACAGCATCCGGCTGTTTGTTATGGAGCATATCCAGCAATTGTACATATCGCTCCTTGAAGTTTTCTATATTCCCATATCCGCAGTCATTTAAACCTACCATCAAATAGATTTTTCCATAAATTTTCTGTTCCATTGCTTCATTCAGCAAGACCTCCCTTCCGGCATTCTGATACATGATTTTTTCTCCCATTGACCAACGGTAGGTACAAAATCCATTGTCACAATAAAAATCCGTATAGGGCAGACCGGAATAATCATACAGTCCCAGGGTTCTGGAATCACCGATAAAAGCGGCATCTGAAAAATAGGCGTCATCCGCTGTTTCATAGGGATAGCTTGTAGTTAATGCGATTTTTCCCGGGTCCGTGTAATAGGGGGATACGACACTTTTGGGATCATAAGTGACGAATTCTGTAACCCCGGCAGGTGCCTCGTCCTGCTGGCTGGATTCTGCCTGTTCCTGGGCAGCAGAGCTTTCTGCCTCCCGGATAAGGGCTTCTCTGTTCTTTTGGTATTCCTCAAGTTCCCTTGCCGCAGACTGGGCAAGCATCGTTCCCATTGCATGGAAGGAACCCGTTTGTTGGTGAATTATATGTCTCATATTGCCTGCGCCCAGGTAGAGGTACGCACAGATTCCGGATACCAGCAAAAGATAAAAATAAGGATATTCTTTTATAGGTAATAATAATTTCCTGTTCATAGCTTTCCACTTCTTTACAAATTTAAAATCTAAAGTATAAAAACGGATTATTTTTTCCAATGTGTATTTGATAAATACTAAACCAGAAAATTCCAAACAGCATAAGGATCACAATTTTTTTGTTTTTATATTTGTTAAATGCTTTCATGGGCAGGGGCGTGCTGCACAAAAAGCATACGGCAAATAAGAACCAATATTCCTTCGCATAGCGAAGTAACTGCTGCGTCCCCACCAGCGCATGTCCGGCATTGCCCCCGGCCATAGCCTTTAGATATGCCAAGAGCGTTCCCAAATCAGTTTGGGCAAAGATCATCCAGGAAACAGGAATGATAAGAGCGCAATACAGATGTCCCCCAAATGGGTGACGTTCCAGATAGTCTCCCGGCCCCATTTTTTCAATCACAAGCAGCACAAAGAAAAACAGTCCCCAGAGAATAAAGTTCCAATTGGCTCCATGCCACAATCCGGTAAGGCTCCAGACAATCAGGAGGTTCCGGCAGGTTTTCAGCTTTCCCTTTCGACTGCCTCCGAAAGGTATGTATACATATTCACGAAACCACCTTGATAAAGTAATATGCCATCTCCGCCAAAAGTCCGTTGCGGATTTTGCCATGTAAGGATTATTAAAATTAATAGGAAGCTCATATCCGAAGATCCGGCCAAGCCCGATGGCCATCAGCGAATATCCCCAGAAATCAAAATAAATCTGAAAGGAATAGGAAAATGCCCCCAGCCATGCCATGGAAAGATCCAGATGGGAAGCGCCGATTCCCTGTATTGTGTTAAATAAGGTACTGATCTGGTTGGCCAAAAGAACCTTAGAGCCCAATCCAAGGGTAAACAGCTTCAGACCATCTTCTACATTTTTCATTAGGAAGTTCGGGTTTTTAATACTTCTCTCTACTTCCCGAAACTGCACAATCGGACCGGCAACTAATTGAGGAAACATGCTTACATATATGCCGAATTCGGAAAAACCGGAGCTTTCTTTTTGTGTACCTTGATAAACATCTATCTGGTAAGCAGCCATTTGGAAGGTATAAAAGCTGATCCCCAGAGGAAGCGCCAGATGCAAAATCGGCAGAAGCTCTTTTCCACAGAGTGTATTGATATTCGCTGCAATAAAATCAAAATATTTGAAAAAGAGCAGCAGCCCGAAATTCCAGAGTAACAGGATGCACAAAATCAGTTTTTTGTGACTTTTACTTTGTGCCATCCGTTTGCAGAGTGCGTAGTTAAACACAAGAGAAGCCATAAGAAGTAATACATAATACGGTTCTCCTATAGCATAAAAAACCAGACTGCCAATGAAAAGAACCCATTTTTTCTTTTTATTATTTACGGGCATATAGAGAAAGAATAGTATTGGAAGAAAAATTCCGATAAATTCTATACTTGAAAATACCACGATTGCCTCAGAACCTTTCTATTTATCATTTGCAATATTGGATACTGAAATTTTATCTAAAATGCGTTTGTTTTTCAATCTATTTCATTTTACATTTCTGCTCTAAATGCTGACATAGGCAGATAAACTCCGGATATCTTTGAAAATCACCAGCACAAAAGGCAGCAGCTTTATGTACAATGCCTTTATCCTATATTCAAAAACTATACTATGAGAATAGAACATGGGGCCGTGCATGTCAATGATCATGATCACATTATGGACTTGACAAATCATGGTTACTCCTTTATAATAAATCAAAATGATAATATCTTGTTGATAATATCAAAATAAAAATATAGATAGGCAGATTGAACAGGGATGTTCATCATACCAATATGTGAGTAAGTGCTTTTTATAGAAAGAACAGCTCATTGCTTACAGGAACAAAGAGAAAAGTGAAGGATAGAAAGTAGAAGGGGGAGAAGAACTTATGATTTACAATCTGAACGACTTGAAAAAAGCCTGTGAGACAGGAGAAAACTTTAAATTCTTGTTTTTCTGGAAGCCTACGTCGGCAACAGACGGCCATATTTGCGAATCCTGTCTGGGGCAGTGGTGGGAAAGCAGATTTCAAGTGGACGGAGTGGAATACACCTGTGCAGAGCAGTTTATGATGGCGGAAAAAGCCAGAATGTTTGTTGATAAGGAAATGCTCACAAAGATCATGGAAGCATCCCATCCCAAGGAAATGAAAGCTTACGGCCGTGCAGTAAAAGGTTTTGACAAAGCATCCTGGGACAATGCATGTTATGAAATCGTAAAAAGAGGCAATATAGCCAAATTCACGCAGAATCCGGACCTTCTTGAATTTCTTCTCACTACCAGGAAGCGTATTCTGGTAGAGGCAAGCCCCATGGACCGGATCTGGGGAATCGGTATGGGAAAAGCCAATCCGGATGCCCAGAATCCGCTGAAATGGAGAGGAACCAATCTCCTGGGCTTCGCACTGATAGAGGTGCGGGATCAACTGCTGGCAGAAGGGGGAGAAGCAAAATGACTGATAAAGGAAAAGACACCTTGCAAAAGGATCACAACGGCCTGACCGAAGAAGAATTTCTGGCAGCTTATGAGCCGGGGGATTATCCGCGGCCTTCTGTGGCAACGGATATGGTGATTTTCACAGTGACCGATGCAGAGGAAGAAAATTACCGGAAGCTGGCCAGGAAAGAGCTTCGCATTCTGCTCATAAAACGAGGCGCTCACCCCTATCTTGGATCCTGGGCCCTGCCCGGCGGCTTTGTCCGCCCCACGGAGACAACCGAGGAGGCAGCCGCCCGGGAGCTTCGTGAAGAAACAGGCGTGGATAAGGTCTACTTAGAGCAGCTTTATACCTTCAGCAATCCGGACAGGGACCCCAGAACGTGGGTAATGAGCTGTTCCTACATGGCTCTTATAGACAGCAGCCGGGTTCAGATAGAGGCAGGGGATGATGCAGCCCAGGCAGCCTGGTTCCAAACATCCTTCCGCAAAATCGAACAGGAGGACAGAAAAGAGCTGTGGGAGCTGACCCTTTTTCATGAGGAAACCGCACTGAGAGCCCTGATAGAGAAGGAGACGGGCAGACCCTTTTCAGAATGTAAGATTCTGGATTCCGGCGGTCTGGCCTTTGATCACGCCCGCATATTGGCCTGCGGATATGAGCGTTTAAGAGGAAAGCTAAGCTACACAGATCTGGCCCTTCATCTGATGCCGGAGTATTTTACGCTCACTCAGCTTCAGCAGGTGTACGAGGTGGTTTTGGACAGAGAATTCCCTGCGGCAGCATTTCGCAGGAAGGCGGCGCCTATGGTGACGGAGACGGATTGCTATACGGAAAATGAAGGGCATCGGCCCTCCAGACTTTACCGGAAAAACGAAGGGTGAAAAATATAAGAATGCGGCTAAGCCATGCATTCATTTGAGACATTGGGAGGGAAATATGGATCGAAAAGCAATCGCAAAGGAAACCCTGGAGATTATGAAGCAGGGATACTATGAGCTGCCCGGCAAAAATGAGGCAGGCCAAAAAGAAGAGAAGAAGCAGATAAAGATAAAAGAAGCCATGGAACAATCCATCCGGCGCAGCATATTGATTTCTCCGGCAGAGGTAGAGAAAATCCTTGCAAAATACGGTACATGTAAGAGATGCGGCCAGCCGGAAACAAGAGTTGAAAATATTTCCACCGTAGAAGCCATCCGCAGGCTTTATGGGGATGGAAAGACGGATATCGGCGTACTGAATTTTGCCAGTGCAAAGAATCCGGGAGGCGGTTTTCTGAACGGAGCCAAGGCACAGGAAGAAAGTCTGGCAGCCTCCGGCACGCTGTATCCAACATTAACGGCTCATGAAGAGTATTACAGAGAGAATCGGTCTCACAGCTCCATGATGTATCTGGATTACGGAATCTACTCTCCGGATGTTATCTTTTTTCGGGATGAGACGTTTCGTTTGACAGAAACACCCGTAAAAGCGTCCGTGCTGACCCTGCCGGCAGTCAATATGGGACAGGTGATTTTAAAAGGAGAAAATGTGGAAGAAGCCAAAAGGGTTATGCGCCGGAGAATGAAGCTATGTCTTGGAATCTTTGCAGAGCAGAGGGCAAAGCATCTGGTATTGGGCGCATATGGATGCGGCGTATTTCGAAACGATCCGAAGGAAGTGGCGCTCTGGTGGAGAGAGCTTCTGGAAGAGGGAATGGGACAGCATTTTATTTCTGTGTTCCATGCGGTCCTGGATCACTCCAAAAACCAGTGCTGCATAAAAGCTTTCCAGGAGTAAATGGCAGATTTATGAACAAAGTCCGCCTGCTTTGAAAGCGTAGATAGCAGAAATTATCTGTAGAATACAAATATAAAAAACTATTATCTGAAAAATATTCGAAAAATATCTGACAAAGTGTATAGTTAGTATTGAATTTTTTCTGACAAAGTAGTATATTAAACTAGCCAGAAAAATTTATGGTTTATACTACGAAGGAGGAATAGTTATGAGGTCAATACAGCAGAGAAACATTGCCCTTTGCATTATTCTGTCATTGGTTACCTGTGGAATTTACAGCTTTTATTGGTTTATATGCATGACAGATGATACCAATGCAGCAGCAAATGAGGAAGGAACATCCGGCGTGATGGCTCTTGTGTTTACTCTTATCACCTGCGGGATTTATGGCTTTTACTGGGCATATAAGCGTGGAGAATTGCTGGATAAGGCAAAGATGGACAGAGGACTTCCGGCTTCCAATGGAGGTGTGCTTTATCTGATTCTCTATATATTTGGCGGAATTATTGCCTATGCGCTGATTCAGAACGAGCTGAACAAGCTGGCAAATTAAGATGATGGATCATAGACGGCTGGGAAAAGCAGGACTGGCAGCTTTACTTCTTGTCGGATACTATGGATTTGTCAGATATACCGGAATGGGCGTACCCTGCCTGTTCCGGTTTGTTTTTCATCTGCAGTGTCCGGGGTGCGGCGTTACTCATATGCTGATGGCAATGGGGAAAGGAGATTTTTCGGGAGCCTTTCACAGCCATCCGGTTATCTTTTGCTTTGGTCCATTTCTGATATGGATTTTGGCGAAATCTCTTGGGAATTATTTATTTTCCAGGAAAACAGTTTGGAAGAAATGGGAATCCGCCGGGATGCTGGTATTTTTGGCGGCATTAATCCTCTTTGGAATCTTCCGGAATGTTTTTTGAGAGGATTCCGATAAAAAATACTTGCATATGACGGGAAAGTATGTTAGTCTTAAAATGAAGTTAGCAAAAGCTAACTTTTATAAAAAGCAATAGTTAGTATATGCTAATTAAGAGAGAGGTACGGAACATGAGTGTTGTAATAATCGGAGGGCATGATCGAATGGTTCGCCAATATCAGGATATCTGTAAAGCCTATCGCTGCAAGGCAAAAGTATTTACCCAAATGACAGGGGATTTAAAGAAACAGGTTGGCAAACCGGATCTTTTTGTACTGTTTACCAATACGGTATCTCACAAGATGGTAAAATGTGCCGTGGAGGAAGCAAAACGAAACAACATCGAAGTAGTGAGATGTCATACCAGCAGCAAAGCGGCTTTGGAGGAGATTCTTGGGAGTTATTGTTAATGATAATTATTCTCAATAAAGGTATTGACAAACAAGCTTGGTATGCTATAATACATAAAGAAAATGATAGTTATTCTCAATTAATAAACGGCAGCAAGTTGAAAAGGCGTGTGCAGAGCTAAGGAAACACCCTGCGGGTATCCCCTTATGCACAAAGGGCATGTGCAGATCTAAGGAAACACCCTGCGGGTATCCCCTTATGCACAAAGGGCATGTGCAAATTAAGGAAAGGAGCGATCACAGATGGCACTGGCTATGATGGAAGTTGGAGAAACAAGGGAAATTAAAGAATTTCACGGAAAAGAAGAAGTAAAACGACATCTACAGGATCTGGGCTTCGTAAAAGGCGAGAAAGTACAGGTGATTGGGGAGAATCCAAGCGGTATGATTCTCTTGGTCAAGGGCGTGAGAATTGCTCTGAACCGGGGGCTGGCTTCCCAGATTATGGTTGCTTAAGTCAGATGTGGATGCAGGCATCTGCGTTTCGTACGCTGTTTGCAGAAATAATTGAGAAGCAGTAACGCCAAAAAGGTGTTGTGGAACTATATTATAGAAAGTGAGGAGAAAACATGACATTGAAGGAAATGAAGCCGGGACAGTCCGGACAGGTAATATCCATCGGTGAAAGCGGACCCTTAAAGCGGAGAATCATGGATATGGGAATCACTCCGGGCGTGGACGTAAAGGTCATTAAGGTTGCCCCCTTAGGAGATCCGGTGGAAATCAATGTGCGTGGCTATGAGCTGAGCCTGCGAAAAGAAGAGGCCGCGCGAATTGAAGTTCAGGCATAAAAAAGATATTTTTTTGACAGGGGGTTAGCCAATAATAACCCCTAAAAATAAGAACTAAAGTTAGCAGAAGCTAACAATAGAAACGAGTGGAGGAGTAAGAAATGTCATACACCATTGCGCTTGCAGGCAACCCGAACTGCGGCAAAACAACCTTATTCAATGACTTGACCGGTTCCAGACAGCGTGTAGGAAACTGGCCGGGAGTAACCGTAGACAAGAAAGAGGGAACCTATAAGAAGGACAAAGAGATCAACATTATGGATCTGCCGGGAACCTACTCCCTGTCCCCCTATTCCGCAGAGGAAATCATTGCGAGAGATTACATTGTAAAAGAAAAGCCTGACGCAGTAATAGATATTGTAGACGGAACCAGTATTGAACGTAACCTGTATCTGACTCTGCAGATTCTTGAGACAGGTGTTCCCGCCGTCATTGCCCTGAACATGATGGACGAGGTAGAGGCAAGAGGCGACCGGATCAAGGCAGAGAAGCTTTCCGAGATTTTCGGCGTGCCCGTAGTTCCCATCGTAGCCCGCAGCAACAAAGGAATTCAGGAGCTGATGGCAGAAGCGATAGAAGTGGCAAAGGGAAAGAAAACGCCCAAAAAGCTGTCTGTTTTCGATGAAAAGCTTCAGGGAGCCGTAGACGAGGCAAAGAAGCTTTTAGAAGCCGCAGGTGAGTCTGACAGCGAGTGGAAAGCCATTAAGCTTCTGGAAAATGATGAAAATGTAGCAGGACAGGTAACGGAAGATCTGAAGAAGAAAGTAGAAGAGGTTGCAGTAAAAGCCTACGGTCCGGGAGTGGATTTGGAAGCGGCCGTGGCAGATCAGCGTTACCAGTACATAGCAAAGGTGGTAAAGGATGCGGTAAAGAAAGGCTCCACGGGCCATGTGGAGACAAAATCCGACAAGCTGGATAAGATTCTCACCAACCGAATCCTAGCCCTGCCCATCTTTGCGGTGATCATGTACCTGCTGTTCGCCTGCACCAACAGCGAGAACTTTCTGTTCCTTGGAATCAACAGCCCGGGTATCTGGCTGGCAGGCGTGGTAGAATCCATCTGGGGCTGGCTGACAGACCTGGTAGCCGGACTTGTAGGAGGTGCGTCACCCTGGGTATATTCCCTGGTAGTTGACGGTATCATGGAGGGACTTGGCGCAATCCTTGGATTTATTCCGCTGGTATTGGTGCTGTACATCCTGATTTCCTTCCTGGAGGACTGCGGTTACATGGCAAGAATCGCATTTGTGCTGGATCGAATCTTCCGCCGTTTCGGATTGTCCGGACGTTCCTTTATCCCGCTGCTTCAGGGCTTCGGCTGCAGCGTTCCGGCTGTTATGGCAACCCGTACGCTGGAATCCGAGAAGGACAGAAAGATAACCACCATTCTGGCAGGCTTTATGCCCTGCGGCGCAAAGCTTCCCATTTTTGCCCTGTTCGTATCCACTCTGTTTGCGGACAGCAACCAGACCTTAGTAACCTATTCCTTATATATTTTCAGTATTGTAGTAGCGATTATTGTTTCATTGCTGTTAAATAAATTCGTATATAAGGACGGAGCCTCCAATTTTATTATGGAGCTGCCTCAGTACCGTATTCCCACCCTTAAGAGCATCCTCATCCATGGCTGGGAAAAGGTAAAAGGCTTCGCAGTGAAAGCCGGAACCGTTATCTTTGTATCCACTATCCTTATCTGGTTCCTGTCCGGCTTCAATCTCAGTTCCTTCAATGGAACAAATGCAGCCGAGAACGAGGACGGCAGCGTTATGTGCGAGATGAACGACAGCTTTATGGCTTCCATCGGAAATGTCATCGCTCCTATTTTCAAGCCCCTGGGCTTTGGTGAGTGGCGTCCGGCCGTAGGCGTGGTAACCGGATGGATTGCCAAGGAAAATGTAGTCGTAACCTTTGCACAGCTCTATGACGAGGACGTAACCGACGAATATCTGGAAGAATACTTTGCCCAGTACAGCCCGGAGGAACTGGAAGAGCTTGGCTTTGAGGGCGGCGAGTACGATGAGGAGTCTGCAGGAGATATTTATTCTGAGAGCGTACTGTTTGAGGGCGGCGATGAAAATGCTCTGCCCCATATGAAAGATGATATTAAGACAAAAGCAGCAGCCTACGCTTACATGGTATTTAATCTGCTGTGCATGCCCTGCTTTGCAGCCGTAGGCGCCATGAAGCGAGAGTTAAAGACCTGGAAGGAGACCGGCAAGGCCGTAGCCGTACAGATGGCGACCGCCTATGTAGCAGCCCTTTTGGTAAATGTAATAGGCGGATTATTTATATAATATTTGTTGGTAAAGTCGCAAAGGCGCACGAGAGGAACTTTCATGAGTGCCCTTTCGAATGAAAGTTTCTCTCATTACAGGTGTGTCGAAGCGACTTTACCCTTTAGTGCTATTGCGCAGCAATTTTATATAATATTTGTTGGTAAAGTCGCAAAGGCGCACGAGAGGAACTTTCATGAGTGTCCTTTCGAATGAAAGTTTCTCTCATTACAGGTGTGTCGAAGCGACTTTACCCTTTAGTGCTATTGCGCAGCAATTTTTAATAGGAGAAATCCAAACAGAGGAAATTGCTCATCCGATTCATACTGGAGCATGAGTGCTCCTGCTGTAAGGAAATCTATTATCACGTAAGGGAAGAGGATCCCGCCGTGGGGATCGCCACGGTGTACCGCATGATCAAGACTTTGGAAGAAGTGGGGATCATTGACCGAAGAAACATGTACCGTATTTAAAATATTTGTGCATGGCAGCGTATTTTCGCTGCCTTGTGCTGCTGTGGAAAAATAATATATAATTATTTTAGAAGCTGAAAGCACCGATATTATAGTTAAAATTATTTGCCAAATACTATAATTGGTGATGACAGGCAAGAAAAGGAGGTATTCAAAATGGCGGATTTTATAGTACTTATCATCATAGGCGTGTGTTTGGCAGCCAGCATCGGATACACCATACGCAACAAGAAAAAAGGCGGTTCCTCCTGCGGCTGCGGCTGCTCCGGGTGCAGCGGCTCTTCCTGCTGCGGCAAAAAGGAGTGAATGATACGAAAAACTCCATTTTTAGAGATAATTTACAGATATGTCCGTTAAAATCAAAATATATCTTGTAGAGCAAAATGGAGGAAACAACATGAAAAAAACCATCAAAAAAACAGTGCTTCTGCTCAGCGCAGCCTGCCTTGTGTGTCTGGCTGTAACCGGCTGCGGAGGAAAATCAGCCTGGTCCACCCTGGACCAGGAGACGGCGGAGGCTATTGACGCAGATTTTCGGGGAAAGGTATGGAAGCTTGAGGACGGGGAGCTTTATGCAGCCAAATGTAAGGTAAAGGTCCAGGAAGACGGCTCCATAAACAGCAGCAGCCCCTCATCCAACGCCCCCCTTAAGGATTCCGATCTCATACCGGTTATCTACACGGAGGACACCAAGTTCTATGTGAGAAACATTTCCGGTGACGGAGGGGAGAGTGTGGACACGGAGGGAAGCTTTGAGGATCTGGAGCTTCATATGACCATAGATATGAAAGGAGAGTTTGGAGATGACGGATTTCATCCGTCAGAAATCCGTATGCTGCGTTTTTCCTGAAAAGAAGTCTGTCAAGCCGGAACAAACCTGTGTTATAAATCTTGTTCATGGAGAATACAATAAAAGGAAACAAAGTACAGGTTGGTTTCCCGTGAAAAAATTATATTCCATTCTGATGCTTCTTGGATTTATTTTCTGTCTCTCCATCAATACATATGGGCAGGAAGTGGAAAAGCCGGAAGGACAAACAGAGATTCCCTCTGAACTGAGACAATTATACGCCCAGTCAGCCGTGTTGATGGATGCTGACTCCGGGCGTGTTTTGTTTGAAAAAAACGGTTATGAACAAAAACCCATGGCAAGCACCACAAAGATTATGACCCTTATCGTCACGCTGGAAAATGCCAATTTAGACGAAATCGTCACCGTATCCCAGTATGCTGCAAGTATGCCTGATGTCCAGCTGGGAATTCGAAAAGGAGAGCAGTACCGCCTGGGAGATCTTCTTTACTCCCTTATGCTGGAATCCCACAACGATTCCGCCGTAGCCATCGCAGAGCATGTGGGGGGCTCCGTAGAAGGTTTTGCAGAAATGATGAATGCAAAAGCCCGGGATATCGGCTGCTTTGACACTTACTACATAACACCAAACGGCCTGGACGCCACAGACGAGGGCGGAACCCACTCCACCACCGCAGCTGACCTTGCCCGAACCTTGCGTTACTGCATCACCCAATCTCCGAAACGGGAAGAATTTCTTACCATCACCCGAACCTCATCCTACAGCTTCGGAGATGCAGAGGGGCTTAGAAGCTTCACCGTAGGCAACAAAAACGCATTCCTGACCATGATGGAGGGTGCTTTATCCGGCAAAACCGGCTTCACCAACAATGCCGGCTACTGTTACGTGGGAGCCTTGAAGCGGGAAGAACGCACATTTATCGTAGCCCTCTTAGCCTGTGGCTGGCCCAATAACCGAAGCTACAAGTGGAGCGATACCAGAAAGCTTATGAGCTACGGCCTGGAAAACTACGAGTATCGGGATGTTTGGGAGGAGACGGTTTTCCATCCTCTCCTGGTAAAAAACGGAATCCCCCAAAGCGGCAACCTGGAAGACAGCGCCTACACCGGTGTAGAATTAGCGGCCGAATCCGAAGCGGATCACTTAGAGCTTCTCCTTTCTGAAAAAGAACAGGTATCCGTAGAAACCAACTTCCCCGAAGTCCTGACAGCCCCTATTGAGCCGGGTACCATTATAGGCAGCAT
Organism: Clostridia bacterium; assembly: GCA_910574255.1. Classification (GTDB taxonomy): domain Bacteria; phylum Bacillota; class Clostridia; order Lachnospirales; family Lachnospiraceae; genus Laedolimicola. Next base: position 89,134 of record CAJTAK010000014.1, on the reverse strand, counting down.
CCGTTATTACCTGAACGGGGAAGTTGTACAGATCTATCCTGTCGTAGCGACAGACCAGGTGGAGCCTATTACTCTTCCTTGGTGTATGAAAAAAATTATTACTATCTATTTAGTTAAAATGTTTTAGGGCTGCTCAAAAGCATGGTGCAGAAATCGTAGGCACAATGCAGTTTCCCCTTAAGGAAGCAATAGCTGCATAGAATGCAGTATAAATAAATGTTAAATTCAGGGAAATTCCTGTCAGAGTAAGAGAAATTATGAGCTGACGGGAATTTTTTTCCCTTTTGCTATAACCTTGTGATATAATGGGCGTTAGTGAAAAGAGCATGCTCAGATATTCGACGAACAGCTCATAAAAGGTGGTTTTACCATATGTTAACAGTTAAGCCCAAAGAGGCATACAGTCATGTCCTTTGACCCATGGAGGCAAAAATGGAAGCATCACAGCACAAAAATAAATTTGAAAAAAACAAAAAGCAGACGGCAGTCAAAGTTATGTGGGGCAGCATCATTGTCGGAGCGATTCTTCTTATTACAGCCGTCTGGGCATCCGCAGGCGCCCGTCTGGGAACCGGGCAGGCTGTCAAAAGGGTCAGTGAATTCTACTTGGAAGAGTTGGCTGGCCGAAGGGGACAGGTGGTTGAAGAGAAGCTTAAAAACAATTTTCAATATATGGAGAATGCCATAGGTATTTTGGAGGACACAGATCTTAAGTCTCAGGAAGCCCTGGGCCGATTTCTTGGCAGGACCAGAAGACTTTTAGGCGTGGACAAATTTGCCCTGGCAGATGGAAACGGAGTTATCTATACTCAGGACGGCGCCGTCTCGGATTTAGGTGAATACTATTTTCTGTCGGAGGAATTGACTGAGCCCATTGTCGGCATCCTGAATCCTGACGAGGATGAGAAAATGGTAGTTCAGGCAATTCCGGTGGAAGATATTTCCTTTCAGGGAGTCCCGATTTCTGTGTGCTTCATTCAGCTTGACATTGATGAAATGCTAAAGACCTTAATTCTCCAGACCAGCTATAACGAAACTTACTGCAACTTATATGACCGCAGCGGACAGCGCCTGACGGGAGGAGAGTTCGGGAATCTGACAGGGGAAAATAACCTTTTGGCGCTCCTTGGGGAAGCCGAGATAGAAGGGGAATCTGATTACGAAAAGCTGAAAAATGACTTTGCCCAGGGGCAGTACGGACAGATAATCTTCCGGTATAAGGGAATGCAGGAGGACCTCTGCTATATTCCGGTGGAAGGAACCGACTGGATGCTGACGATTCTGATCCAGGATAATGTGCTCAGCAGTCAATTCAGTTCCATCAGTTCCGGAATGATGAGGCGGGGTACAATTCAGATTATTATGACCATAAGCGTAATGCTTGTGGTGTGCATGGTTCTGCTTTATCAGTCCCGAAAGAATGCGAATATGCTTCTTGATCAGGAAAAAGCGGACAGTAACAAGATCCGTGCAGCTTATGACCAGATCCGAAGAGAGCGTGCAGCTATGGATAATATTCATGCTTCCATAGGCTCCGGAAGCTGGAGTATGGAATTTGACGAGAATGCAGAGATGGTATCCTGTGTATGGACCGATGATTTCCGGAAAATGCTGGGCTATGAAAGTGAAGAGGATTTTCCCAATAAGCTGGAATCCTGGTCCGATCTGTTACATATGGAAGATAAAGAGCGGGTAATCAAAGAATACTGGGATACCGTAAAGGATTATACAGGCGAGAAAACTTATAATGTGGAGTACCGCCTTCACACCAAGTATATGGGATGCAGATGGTTTCATGCAGCCGGCCGGCTGTCCAGGCGCGCAGACGGCTCTCCCGTTACCTTTGTGGGGCTTTTTGTTGACATTGAAGAAGAGAAAAGGATGAAAATGCAGCTGGAAAAGCAGAAGATTGATCTTGAGGATGCACTGGCTGCGGCACAGCATGCCAACAAAGCAAAGACCACCTTTCTCAACAATATGTCCCACGACATTCGGACGCCTATGAACGCCATTATCGGATTTACCTCCCTAGCGGCCGCGCATATGGACAATCCGGAGCAGGTGCAGGACTATCTTGCGAAGATTGCCACATCCAGCAACCATCTGCTGAGCCTGATTAACGATGTTCTGGATATGAGCCGCATAGAGAGCGGAAAAGTAAAGATTGAGGAAAAGGAAACCTCTCTGCCGGAGGTTATGCACGATCTGAGAACCATTGTGCAGGCGGATATCACATCCAAACAGCTGGAATTCTATATTGATACGGCCGATGTGATACATGAGCATATTTTGTGCGACAGGCTCAGATTGAATCAGATCCTTTTGAACCTTTTAAGCAATGCCATGAAGTTTACAAAGCCCGGCGGTCTTGTGGGCGTCCGCATTGTTCAGAAGGGAAATGCGCCGGATGGCTTTGCGTCCTACGAATTCCAGGTAAGAGACACCGGAATCGGAATGAGCCAGGATTTTTTGAAGCAGGTGTTTGAACCCTTTGAGCGTGAGCGGACAAGTACAGTCAGCGGCATCCAGGGAACCGGTCTTGGCATGGCAATTACGAAAAATATTGTGGATATGATGGGCGGAACCATTTCCGTGGTCAGCGAGGAAGGGAAAGGAACTACCTTTACCGTTGCTCTGCAGTTTGCCATCTCATCTGATCCCGTAAAGCAGGGAGTGATACCGCAGCTTCAGGGCCTTCGTGCACTGGTAGCGGACGATGATTTTGACACCTGCTCCAGTGTAACCAAGATGCTTTCCGTGATTGGCATGCGTCCGGACTGGACTACCTCCGGCAAAGAAGCGGTGCTTCGGGTTCAGCTTGCCGAGGAGCAGGATGACGAGTACGCCGCTTATATCATAGACTGGTTGATGCCGGATATGAATGGAATCGAAGTGGTAAGGCGCATTCGTGCCATCATCGGAGATGAAAAACCGATGATTATTCTGACTGCTTATGACTGGTCAGATATTGAGGAAGAGGCAAGAGAGGCAGGCGTAACCGCTTTCTGTTCAAAGCCTATTTTCCTGTCAGAGCTTCGGGAACTTTTGGAATCTCCATTTATGGAGAAAGAGATCGAGGAAGAGTTCCAGGAAGATAATACAATATTTGAAGGAAAACGAATTCTTCTGGTTGAGGATAATGAGCTGAATCAGGAAATTGCCGTAGAGATCCTGGAGGAAGCAGGATTCCAAATCGACGTGGCGGACGACGGAGCCGTTGCGGTAGAAAAGATAAAGGAGGCACAGCCCGGCCGGTACGATTTGATTCTGATGGACATTCAGATGCCCATTCTGAACGGATACGAGGCTGCCAGACAGATACGTGCTATTGATAATCCAAAGCTTTCCGGGCTTCCGATTATTGCCATGACAGCCAATGCCTTTGATGAGGACCGCCGTGCAGCCCTTGAAGCGGGAATGAACGGGCATATCGCAAAGCCCATTGATATTCCGGGGCTTATGGAGCTTTTGAAGGAGATTTTGAAGAGCGGCAGTTCTCTTGACTGAAATGCTGTCTTAAGAGTGAAAAGTGATAGTTACTGTGAACATCATGGGTGTGAACAGTAACAAGTGATAAGGAGAAAAAAGGATAACAAAGAAATTTATAATTGACAGTATTCCGATCCTGTGCTAGAATACAACGGTAACTTTACTATAGTACAGTGACCAATTGGTAGAGAAAAAAAGTAAAAGCCTGTGGGGGATATGAATGAACGGTATTTTGTCAAAGATTGACAGAAATAAAGGTTCGGACATGTTTTCGTACAGGGACGGGAGGATACTATGAAAAAAAGAGTTTTGAGTTTGTTATTGTGCGGCTTGATGACAGCGGCTCTGCTGGCAGGCTGCGGTTCCAAGGAGGCACCGGCATCAGATGCTCCGACAGAGACTGATGCGGAGACAGAAGCGCCGGCTGAGGATAATGAGGATGCCGGGACACCGGAAGCGGAAGATGCAGGAGAAAGTGATATGGCTTATGTGCAGGGAAAAGGCACTCTTGTAGTAGGCATCACTGATTTTGAACCAATGGATTACAAGGATGAGAACGGTGAGTGGATCGGCTTTGACGCAGATATGGCAAAGGCTTTCGGAGAGAGCCTGGGCGTTGATGTGGAGTTTATAGAGATTGACTGGGACAACAAGGTTCTGGAGCTGGACAGCAAGACCATTGACTGTGTATGGAACGGTATGACCCTGACCTCTGAAGTGACCAGTGCCATGGAGTGCTCCAAGGCATACTGCAACAATGCGCAGATTGTCATTGTTCCGGCAGATAAGGCAGACCAGTATCAGGATACGGACAGTCTGGCGGATCTGAACTTTGCCGTTGAGGCAGGCAGCGCAGGCGAGGCGGAGGTAACGGCTCTGGGCTTAAGCTGTACTCCGGTAAAGGCACAGTCCGATGCGCTTCTGGAGGTGAAGTCCGGTACTTCCGATGCGGCAGTTATCGATTCCCTGATGGCGGCAGCTATGGTAGGAGAGGGAACCGGCTATGCGGATCTGACTTATACGGTTCAGCTTAACAGCGAGGAGTATGGCGTAGGCTTCCGGAAAGGTTCCGATCTGGCAGCGGCATTGAATGATTTCTTTGTTGCAAGCTATGGGGACGGCAGCATGGCAGCATGTGCTGAGACCTACAATGTACAGGCAGCTTTGATTGAGCAGTAAAATAATTTTTCTATAAAAATGATTGCGACCGGAATCTGGCCTTAGAGGGCTGGGTTCCTGGCCGCATCTTTTGCTGTAATTTGATTTTTATCACACAGGAAAGCAGGATACATACATGGAGCAGTTTTTGGAGCAGTTTCCGATTGTAGTTCAATCGCTGAATGTTGGCTTTTTACAAACGTTAAAATTGTTTACGGTTACACTTTTGGGTGCGGTTCCCCTGGGGCTTGTGATTGCTTTTGGCTCCATGTCCCGTTTTCGTCCCTTAAGCTATTTTACGAAAATTGTGGTCTGGATTATCAGGGGAACGCCTCTGATGATTCAGCTTTTGATTATTTTTTATTTTCCGGGGCTGGTGCTTGGAAAGCAGATCTGGGGCGGCGGAGAGGCCGCACGGTTCCTGGCTTCCGCCGTGGCGTTTATTTTTAACTATGCCTGCTATTTTTCGGAGATTTACCGGGGCGGGATTCAGAGCGTTCCGGTGGGGCAGGAGGAGGCCGGACTGGTGCTTGGTATGACCAGGAGGCAGATTTTCTTCAAGGTTACGCTGCTTCAGATGATCAAGCGTATTGTTCCGCCGCTGTCCAATGAGATTATTACGTTGGTGAAGGATACTTCTCTGGCGCGTATTATTGCCCTTCAGGAAATTATCTGGGCAGGGCAGGCGTTTATGAAAGGGTCCCAGGGAATTTCCGGTCAGATCTGGCCGCTGTTTTTCACGGCGGTTTATTATCTGATTTTCAGCGGTCTGCTGACGGTGCTGCTGGGACGGCTGGAGAAAAAGCTGGATTATTTTAGGTAAGGGGGCGTATGAAAATGGCGATGTTGGAGGTAGAACACTTAAGCAAGACCTTTGAGCGCACGGAGGTGCTTAAGGATATTAATTTTTCCTTGGAAAAGGGACAGGTGGTTTCGCTGATTGGATCATCGGGAAGCGGGAAAACCACTTGTCTGCGCTGTTTGAATTTTCTGGAGCGGCCGGATACGGGGATTATCCGGGTAAATGGGGAGACGCTTTTTGATGCCAATGATCCGGTGACGACCCAGGAAGAGGCGATTCGGAAGAAGCGGCTGCATTTTGGATTGGTGTTCCAGTCTTTTAATTTGTTTCCGCAGTATACGGCCCTTGGAAATGTGATGCTGGCCAGTGAGCTTCTGGCCAAGGAGCGGCCCGATTACAAGGAGAATAAAAAGGCGATTCATGAGGAGATTGAGCACAAGGCGCAGGTGCTTCTTGTTCAGATGGGACTTGGGGATCGAATGAACAATTATCCTCATCAGCTATCCGGCGGACAGTGCCAGCGTGTGGCGATTGCAAGGGCACTTGCTTTGACACCGGATATTCTTTGTTTTGATGAGCCTACATCGGCTTTGGATCCGGAGCTGACAGGAGAAGTGCTGAAGGTCATCAAGGAACTGGCAGATCAGAAGACCACCATGATTATCGTAACTCATGAGATGGCCTTTGCCAGAGATGTGTCCAATCATGTGATTTTTATGGATGACGGACGGATTTTGGAGGAGGGAACGCCGGAAGAGGTGTTCGGGAATCCGAGAGAGCTTAGAACACAGCAATTTTTGGGACATTATATTCAATGATAGTTGAAATTCAAAATGGCAGCGGTTATACTAAGAAAGAAAATTCATTATTACAGGATAAAGGAAGGCAGGGAAAACAGCATGGAAAAGAAGGAACTTTTGTATGAGGGAAAGGCAAAGAAGGTTTACACCACGGAGGATCCGGATGTTTTAATTGTTGACTACAAGGACGATGCTACGGCATTCAACGGCTTGAAAAAGGGAACCATTCAGGGAAAGGGCGTTATCAATAACCGTATGAGCAACCATGTGTTCCAGCTTTTGGAGAAAGAGGGAATCCCCACTCACTACATCGAGGAGCTTAGTGATCGGGAAACGGCAGTGAAGAAAGTAGAGATTGTTCCTTTGGAGGTCATCATCCGAAATGTGGCAGCCGGAAGCTTTTCCAAGCGTCTCGGCGTAGAGGAGGGGACGAAGTTTGCGGCGCCTACCCTGGAGTTCAGCTATAAGAATGATGATCTGGGCGATCCCCTGATCAATGACTATTTTGCCATTGCTTTGGGACTGGCTACCAGAGAAGAGATTGACACCATTACAAAGTACGCTTTTAAGGTAAATGAAGTATACAAGGCGTATTTTGCCAATGCGGGCATTGAACTGATTGACTTTAAGATTGAATTTGGCCGCTATAAGGGGCAGATAATTCTTGCGGATGAGACTTCGCCGGATACCTGCCGTCTGTGGGACATCAATACCCATGAGAAGCTTGATAAGGACCGTTTCCGCAGGGACTTGGGAAATGTGGAAGAGGCTTACAACGAGGTATTTAAGCGTCTGGGACTGTAAAACATATTTTAAAAGATTGGAATAGGAGAATAAGATGAGCACAGACAGATATGTAAGCCCCTTATCCGAGCGCTACGCAAGCAGGGAAATGCAGTATATTTTCTCTCCGGATAAGAAGTTTCGGACATGGAGAAGACTTTGGATTGCCTTGGCGGAGACTGAGAAAGAGCTGGGATTAAATATTACACAGGAGCAGATTGACGAGCTTAGAGCCCATCAGGATGATATTAATTATGATGTGGCAAAGGCACGGGAAAGGGAAGTGCGCCACGACGTAATGTCCCATGTATATGCCTACGGACAGCAGTGTCCCAAGGCAAAGGGAATCATTCATTTGGGTGCAACCTCTTGTTATGTAGGGGATAATACGGATATTATTGTAATGACTGAGGCTTTGAAGCTGGTCCGGAAAAAGCTGGTAAATGTAATTGGGGAGCTGTCTCGTTTTGCACGAGAGTATAAGGCTCTGCCGACGCTGGCTTTTACTCATTTTCAGCCGGCGCAGCCTACTACCGTAGGAAAGAGGGCAACCCTGTGGATGCAGGAATTTTGTTTGGATCTGGAGGATCTGAACCATGTGATTTCCACCATGAAGCTCCTTGGGTCCAAGGGAACTACAGGAACTCAGGCCAGTTTTCTGGAGCTGTTTGACGGGGATCAGGAGACTATCGACAAGATCGATCCCATGATTGCAAAGAAGATGGGCTTTTCTGAGTGCTACCCGGTATCCGGACAGACCTATTCCCGCAAGGTGGATACCAGAGTGTTAAATGTTCTGGCAGGTATTGCGGCCAGCGCCCATAAGATGTCCAATGATATCCGGCTTTTGCAGCATTTAAAAGAGGTGGAGGAGCCTTTTGAGAAGTCTCAGATTGGTTCTTCTGCTATGGCATATAAGCGCAACCCCATGCGCAGTGAGCGGATTGCTTCTTTAGCCCGGTATGTGATGGCGGATGCTTTGAATCCGGCTATTACTTCCGCAACCCAGTGGTTTGAGCGGACGCTGGATGACTCGGCCAATAAGCGGTTAAGTGTTCCGGAGGGCTTTTTGGCTGTGGACGGAATTTTGGATCTGTGTCTTAATGTGGTGGATGGTCTGGTGGTATACCCCAAGGTCATCGAGAAGCGCCTTATGTCTGAGCTGCCCTTTATGGCTACGGAAAATATTATGATGGATGCGGTGAAGGCAGGCGGAGACCGTCAGGAGCTTCATGAGCGGATTCGTGAGCTTTCCATGGAAGCAGGAAAGAATGTGAAGGTAAATGGCGGCGAGAACAACCTTCTGGAGTTGATTGCAGCGGATCCGGCCTTTAATCTGTCTTTGGAGGACTTGAAGAAGACCATGGAACCTGCTCGTTACGTGGGCAGGGCGAAGGAACAGGTGGATGCGTTCCTTGGCCAGGTGGTACAGCCGATTCTGGATGAGTATAATGAGCTGCTTGGCGTAAAAGCTGAAATCAATGTTTAGAGCTGTCCTATGGTATGCCAAAGGACATCCGAATAATACACATCCCTGCGGGATACCTGCTCTTGGGTATGAATAAGAGGAAAAACGGAAAGACTTTTACATGTACAGCAGTAAAAGTCTTTTCTGTGTACGGAAAGGATGCTGCCCTGGAAATGGCAGTATCCGAAAGGGAATAGGAGAAACAAATGATATTGTCCATAATACTTTTGATTATTGGTTTTTTGCTTCTGGTAAAGGGTGCGGATTTTTTTGTGGAGGGCGCATCGGATATAGCAAGAAAGCTTGGAATTCCATCCATTGTCATCGGACTTACAATCGTCGCTCTGGGAACTTCCCTGCCGGAGCTGGCAGTAAGCGTAACGGCAGCATTAAAGGGCAGTAATGATATTGCTCTGGGCAATGTGACGGGCTCCAATATTATGAATCTTTTAGTGGTGGTGGGACTGGCGGCAGTGATTCGGCCTGTGGCCGTAAAGCGTTCTGTCTTGAGACGTGACTATGTGATGATGTTTCTTATGATCCTGCTGATGCTGGGAACTGCTGCAGAAAGCTTTTGGAACAGCGGAAATGGGGAGATTTCCAGACTGGACGGGGCAGTGCTCCTTGGAGTAACTGCAGGATATATGTGCCGCCTTATCCGCACGGCGGTCCGGGATCGGGTGGCGGAACAATTCGGTATCACACGCCCTCTTCCTGTCAGCCTTCTCTTCTGCGCAGGAGGAGCGGTAGCCATCATCGGCGGCGGTCAGATGGTGGTAAATTCCGCCACAGATCTTGCCTACCGGATTGGAATGAGCGAGTCGCTGGTAGGACTTACCATTGTAGCCATCGGAACGTCCCTGCCGGAGCTGGTAACTTCCGTGGTCGCAGCCAGAAAAGGAGAGAGTGAGATTGCCCTGGGCAATGTGCTGGGCTCCAATATCCTGAATATTGGATTTATTCTGGGAACCTCAGGTGTCATTCATCCCATTGGCGTCGGTATGGAGAATGTATGTGATATTGTGATTTTAACAGCATTGACGGCGGTGTTCTTCATCCCTCTTTGGCAAAAAGAGCAGGTAAGCCGCATAACAGGAATCTTTATGATGGGGTGCTATTTGGGATATATGGCTTATATTATTGTACGGTAGATTTTGATTTGTGAAGGAAAAGACAAAAAAACTCTTGCATTTTTCCAAAAATGTGCTACAATATAGTAGATTAAATAAGGCGGCCGAAAAGAGTGAACGAAAGTTCACTCTTTGTTTTTGAGAAGCAGCAGGGTATGACAGAATAAGAAAAGCAGCAAAAACAGAAGAACATGGCCCCGGACGGGAAAGGAAGTCTATGACAAAAAGAGAGAGTTACGAACAGAAGACAGAGGAGCTGGTACTGCCCATCATCAATGCCAACCATTTTGAACTGGTGGACGTAGAATATGTAAAAGAGGGCGGAACCTGGTACTTAAGGGCTTACATTGATAAGCCCGGCGGAATCACCGTGGACGACTGTGAGATCGTGAATCGGGCCTTAAGCGATCTTCTTGACGAAAAGGACTTTATTGACGAGTCCTACATTCTGGAGGTGAGCTCTCCGGGGCTTGGCCGTCCGCTGAAAAAAGAACGGGATTTTGAGCGAAGCCTGGGGCAGGAAGTGGAGATCCGTACCTACCGCATGGTGGATAGGCAGAAGGAATTTCGGGGAGTTTTAAAAGCATATGATAAGGATGCGGTAACAATTGTAACAGAAGAGGAAGAGGAGCAGATATTCCCAAGGGATAACATTGCGCTGATTCGGCTGGCTTTTGATTTTTAGATTGCAGCCGCAGGAGCACTCTTGGAGACGGACTGAGAGAAAGAGAATTTCCAGGAGTACTCTGCTTAAAACGAGGAGGAAAGAGAACAATGAACACAGAATTGCTGGAAGCTTTGGAGATTTTGGAAAAGGAAAAGGACATCAGCAAGGAAACCTTGCTGGAAGCCATTGAGAATTCCCTGCTTACGGCCTGCAAAAACCATTTTGGAACGGCAGACAATGTAAAAGTAAACATCGATCCCAAGACCTGCCAGTTTTCCGTACATGCGGAAAAGACTGTGGTAGAGCAGGTGGAGGACTCGGTGAAGGAGATAAGCCTTGCCAATGCAAAAATGATGGATTCTCAATATGAGCTGGGCGATGTTGTGAACGTGGAGATTAAGTCCAAGGAATTTGGCCGTATCGCCACACAGAATGCAAAGAATGTCATCCTTCAAAAGATCCGTGAGGAAGAACGCAAGGTACTGTTTAACCAGTATTACGCCAAGGAGAAGGATGTAGTAACCGGCGTAGTACAGCGTTATATCGGCAAAAATGTCAGTATTAATTTAGGCAAGGTAGACGCCATGCTTAATGAGAATGAGATGGTAAAGGGCGAGGTATTCAAACCTACTGAGCGGATCAAGGTGTATATTCTGGAAGTAAAGGATACCACCAAAGGCCCTCGGATTCTTGTTTCCAGAACCCATCCGGAGCTGGTAAAGCGCCTCTTTGAATCAGAGGTAACGGAGGTTCGGGAAGGAATCGTAGAGATTAAAGCCATTGCCAGAGAAGCGGATTACCGGACCAAAGCCAGAGAGGCTGGTCCCAGAACAAAGATTGCTGTGTGGTCCAACGATCCGGATGTGGATCCGGTAGGCGCCTGCGTGGGAATGAATGGAGCAAGAGTTAACGCCATTGTGAGCGAGCTGAGAGGCGAAAAGATTGATATTATTAATTGGAGCGAGAATCCTGCAATCTTGATTGAAAATGCCTTAAGTCCCGCCAAGGTAGTAGCGGTTTTGGCAGATCCGGAGGATAAGACAGCTAAGGTGGTGGTTCCCGACTATCAGCTGTCTCTGGCCATCGGCAAGGAAGGGCAGAACGCCCGGCTTGCGGCAAAGCTTACGGGTTTTAAGATTGATATTAAGAGCGAGACACAGGCCAAGGAGATTGAAGGATGGCTGGATGTGGACGAAGAATACGAGGAGTATGAAGACTTCGAGCATTATCAGGAAGAGCAGGCAGCTCTGGCAGCTTATCAGGAAGCCTACCCGGAAGGTGAGGAATATCCTGAGGAAGGCATGTATGCAGAAGAGTATGGAGAAGCCTACGGGGAAGAATCCGAATATTCGGAGGAGTATTCTCAGGACGCCTATGAGGAATAAAAAAATCTGCTCTCGGGCAGAGATCAGGATGTGATAGATTGAGTACAAATCGTAAAGTGCCTATGCGCCAGTGCACCGGCTGTCAGGAAATGAAAAGCAAAAAAGAAATGCTGCGTATCCTAAAGACAGCAGAGGGTGAAGTCGTACTGGATACCACAGGCCGGAAGAATGGCCGGGGAGCCTACCTGTGTTTTTCAAAAGAATGCCTGAGAAAGGCAAAGAAAAATCGTGGTTTGGAGCGCTCATTGAAAATGAACATTCCTCCGGAGGTGTACGACAGTCTGGAAAAGGAGCTGGATAAAATTGGCATGGAATAAAGCATATGGGATGATTGGCATGGCTATGAAGGCCGGTAAGGTTGTAAGCGGAGAATTTGCAACAGAAAAGGCAGTTAAGGCCGGGAAAGCAGCCCTGGTGATTGTGTCAGAGACTGCATCAGAAAACACAAAGAAAAAATTTCGCAATATGTGTGATTACTATAGAGTGCCCCTACATTTCTTCGGGGAAAAAGAAGAACTGGGGCATGCCATAGGAAAGGAATTCCGGGCTTCGCTGGCAGTATTGGACGCAGGACTGGCAAAGGCCATAGAAAAGAATTTGATCCATGAATGAAAATGCCTGTGGAATACAAACTGAATAACGGAGGTAAGTATGTCGAAAAGAGTACATGAACTTGCAAAAGAATTAGATAAGTCAAACAAAGAGATTCTCGCATTTTTAAGTGAGAAAAATATAGAGGTAAAGAGCCATATGAGCGTACTGACGGATGAGCAGGAGGGAATGGTAAAGAAAGCCTTTGCACCAAAGCAGGCTCCTGCGGCTTCGGCAAAGGAAGGGACGCCTGCAAAAGAAGCAGCACCGGCAAAGGAAGCAGCACCGGCAGCGCCGCCAAGAAAGAAAAAAATCATTGCAGTATATAACACACATAACAGCCAGACGGGAATCAAAGATCCCAGAGCAGAGCGGCGCGCGAATCAGGCCCGTTCCCAGCAGGGGCGCCCGGCAGTTCCAGGAGGCCAGGGCCGTCCTGCAGCACCGGGGCAGAATCGTCCAGCAGCCCCGGGCCAGAGAAGACCGGCCGAAGGTAAAACGGCAGTACAGGGAGGTCAGGCAAAGCCCGCAGCAGCCTCCGGCCAGGTAAAGCCGGCTGGGGCAGCGCCGACATCGGGCCGTCCGGTATCAGGCATTGGGGTGAGCCCGTCAGGGGCAGAGCAGCCGGCTGCAAAGCCGGTGAAACCGGAAGCTGTAAAAGCTGTTGCACCAGAGACGGAACGTTCCGCCCAGCAGGCAGAGCGGCCGGCACAGCAGCCGGAACGCCGTCTGCAGCAGACAGCAGCAAAGCCTTCACAGAATGCGGGGCGTGACGGTCAAAGGTCCCAAGGTAATCAGAGCCGTGAGAATCGCAGCGGTCAGAGCCGTGACGGACAAGGGAGAGACAGCCGTGATAACCGAGGCGGTCAGAGCCGGGATGGCCAGAGAAGCTTCGGCGGCCAGGGCCGGGACAGTCGAGATAACCGGGGCGGTCAGAGCCGGGATGGCCAGAGAAGCTTCGGCGGCCAGGGCCGGGACAGTCGAGATAACCGGGGCGGCCAGGGCCGGGATGGCCAGAGAAGCTTTGGAGGCCAAGGCCGGGATAATCGCGATAACCGGGGCGGTCAGGGCCGGGACGGTCAGAGAAGCTATGGCAGCCAGGGCCGGGATGGCCGAAGCGGTCAGGGAAGAGACAGCCGCCGTTCCATGGATATTCCGGCAGCTCCCGTTGTAGAACTTCGCAAGACAGAAAACCGCAGAGCGGAGAATAAGAACCGAAATGATGACAGCAAAAAAGAGAAAAACAGCAAATTCAATGATAAATGGGGCGGTAAGCCCGGTCAGGGAAGCCGCCGGCCAAATCAGGGCGGCAATCGTCCGAACCAGAAAAACGGCAGGGGCGGCAAGGGCTCTGCGCCGGTGCGTCCGGCGGCTCCGGCACCAAAGAAGGAAGATCTTACGCCAAAGGTAATTCAGATTCCGGAGCTTATCAGCATCCACGATCTGGCAGAGCGAATGAAGATTCAGCCTTCGGTCATTATTAAGAAGCTGTTTCTGGAAGGCAAGATGGTAACGGTAAATTCCGAGCTGGATTTCGAGGCAGCCGGAGAGCTGGCCATGGAAATGAATTACGATCCCGTTCCGGAGGAAAAAGAGGATGTAATCGGAAAGATGCTGGAGGATGTAGAGGATGCAGCGGAAACCCTTGTTTCCCGGCCGCCGGTTGTGTGCGTAATGGGGCACGTTGACCACGGAAAAACCTCCCTTCTGGATGCTATCCGTGATACTCATGTGATTGACCGGGAGGCAGGCGGAATTACACAGCACATCGGAGCTTATGTGGTATCCATCAACGGACAGAAGATCACCTTCCTGGATACGCCGGGACACGAAGCATTTACAGCCATGCGTATGCGCGGAGCCAATTCCACAGATATTGCTATTCTGGTAGTAGCGGCGGACGACGGCGTCATGCCTCAGACGGTAGAGGCCATCAACCACGCCAAAGCCGCAGGCATTGAGATTATTGTAGCAATTAACAAGATTGATAAGCCCAGCGCCAACCTTGAGCGGGTAAAGCAGGAGCTGGTAGAGCATGAACTGATTCCCGAGGATTGGGGCGGAAGCACTATTTTCGTACCCGTATCTGCTCATACTCATGAAGGCTTAGATAACCTTCTGGAAATGATCCTTCTGACGGCCGAGGTGCTGGAGCTGAAAGCGAACCCCAACCGCAGGGCAAGAGGTCTGGTGATTGAGGCAGAGCTTGACAAAGGAAAGGGCCCGGTTGCAACTGTTTTGGTGCAGAAGGGAACCCTTCATGTGGGAGATCACATTGCAGTGGGATCCTGCCACGGCAAGGTTCGTGCCATGATGGATGACAACGGCCGCCGGGTGAAGGAGGCAGGCCCCTCCAAGCCGGTTGAGATTCTGGGACTGAATGATGTGCCGGGAGCAGGAGAGATCTTCGTATCTCCGGAGACAGACAAGGAAGCAAGAGCCTTTGCGGAAACCTATGTGAAGGAAAGCAGAGAGCGGCTTCTGGAGGATACAAAGCTTAAGATGTCTCTGGACGATCTGTATTCTCAGATCCAGTCCGGCAACTTAAAGGAGCTGAACATCATCGTAAAAGCAGACGTGCAGGGTTCCGTGGAGGCCGTAAAGCAAAGTCTTTTAAAGCTTTCCAACGAGGAGGTTGTGGTAAAGATTATCCACGGCGGAGTAGGAGCAATCAACGAGTCCGACGTAAGTCTGGCTTCTGCGTCCAATGCCATTATCATCGGCTTCAATGTAAGGCCGGATGCGACGGCGAAGGAGACGGCGGAGAGAGAAAAGGTCGATCTGCGGCTGTACCGCGTAATTTACGATGCAATCAATGATGTAGAGACGGCCATGAAGGGAATGCTGGATCCGGTATTCGAGGAGAAGGTTCTGGGCCATGCAGAGGTACGCCAGATCTTCAAGGCATCCGGCGTGGGCAATATTGCCGGTTCCTATGTATTGGACGGCGTATTCCAGAGAGGCTGCAAGTGCCGGATTACAAGAGAGGGAGAGCAGATCTTTGACGGCGATTTGGCATCCTTACGAAGATTCAAAGATGATGTGAAGGAAGTAAAGACAGGCTACGAGTGCGGTCTGGTCTTTGAAAAGTTTAATGATATTCAGGAGCTGGATATTGTGGAAGCCTATACCATGGTAGAGGTGCCCAGATAGGCTGCATTGGCATGCCGGCAACTGATTTGAGGGGTAAATGGATATGCAGGCATATCCGCTTGCCCCAGGGAGATAGAAATGAGAAAAAACAGTATCAAAAATACAAGAATTAATGGAGAGGTCAAAAGAGAACTGAGCAATATCATCCGGGGCGAGATTAAGGATCCCCGGATCCACCCTATGACCACGGTGGTGGAGGTGGAGGTGGCACCTGATTTGAAGAGTGCCAAAGCATATATCAGCGTTCTGGGAGATGAGCAGGAGCAGCAGGATACACTGGCAGGATTAAAGAGTGCAGAAGGCTATATCCGCCGTGCGCTGGCCAAATCCATCAATCTGCGCAATACACCGGAGATTCGTTTTATTCTGGATCAGTCCATTGAGTACGGTGTGAATATGTCCAAATTCATTGACCAGGTGAACCGGAAAGAGGATCAAGAATAATGAGTTTGGAAGAGAACTTTTAAATCTGCCTAGATGACGCATCAAGTGCGGCAGAAGGAGGAAAAAATGATCAAACTGGCGAATGAACTTAAACAGGTAAAAAGTGTTGCAATTGCAGGGCATGTAAGGCCTGACGGGGACTGTACCGGTTCCTGTCTGGCCGTGTACGGCTACATACGGGAGAACTTTCCGGAGATTGAGGTGACAGTTTATCTGGAGTCCGTCAATCCGGCGTTTGCACTCTTGTGTGGGGGAGAAGACATAGAGACAGACTATACAGAAGACAGGCAGTACGACATCTTCCTTTCCCTGGACGCAAGCGACAAGGAGCGTCTGGGAGCGGCTCTTAAGTATTTTGAGACAGCCGGCCGGAGAATCTGCATAGACCATCACATTACCAATCAGGGATTTGCAGATGAAAACTGCATTGATCCAAAGGCAAGCTCCACGGCAGAACTCGTTTTCGGCACAATGGAAGAAGAGAAGATATCCCAAAATACAGCAGAAGCTCTCTATATGGGCATTATCCACGACACGGGGATTTTCCAGTATTCCAATACCACGCAAAAAACCATGGAGATCGCAGGAAAGCTGATCGCCAAAGGTATTGATTTTTCCCGGATTATAGACGAGACTTTTTATCAGAAAACGTATATTCAGAATCAGGTTTTAGGCCGGGCGCTGATGGAGAGCATATTGCTTTTAGACGGAAAAGTGATTATGGGAAGAATGCGCCAGAAGGACATGGAGTTTTATGGAGTAGGGCCCAAGGATCTGGAGGGTATTGTGAACCAGCTTCGGGTGACAAAGGGTGTTCAGGTGGCGATTTTCCTTCATGAAACAGGAAATCAGGAGTATAAGGTAAGCCTGCGCTCCAACGGGCCTATAGATGTAAGTCAGGTCTGCACCTACTTTGGAGGCGGCGGCCATGTAAAAGCTGCTGGCTGTACCATGCACGGGACCCTTCATGACGTAGTCAACAATCTGACTTTACATATTGAACAGCAGCTTTTACAGGCTGAGTAAATGGCAGCCTGTGAAATACCAATAGCATTACAGCGAAAAATGCAGACAGGAAGTATCCGAAATGAACGGAATTCTCAATATTTATAAAGAAGCAGGCTTTACCTCCCATGATGTGGTGGCGAAGCTCCGCGGAATTCTAAAACAGAAAAAAATAGGACATACAGGAACTCTCGATCCCGATGCGGAGGGAGTTCTTCCTGTATGTGTGGGAAATGCCACAAAGCTCTGCGGAATGCTGACGGAAAAAGAAAAAACCTACCAGGCAGTTCTGCTGCTGGGACAGGAGACAGACACGCAGGATCTCTCCGGAAAAGTTTTACACAAGTCGGAGATAACAGTAAGCGGGGAAGCAGTACGGGATGCCATTCTTTCTTTTCAGGGAAGTTACGATCAGGTGCCGCCCATGTACTCAGCTTTGAAAGTAAACGGGAAGAAGCTGTATGAATTGGCAAGAGAGGGGAAAGAGATAGAACGAAAGTCCAGAAAAGTAACCTTGCATGAAATTTCTATTTCCCGGATAGAACTGCCGGAAGCTTCTTTTACAGTGACTTGCTCCAGTGGAACTTATATACGAACTCTCTGCCATGATATCGGAGGGAAATTAGGCTGCGGCGGCTGTATGAAAAGCCTTCTCCGCACCCGTGTGGATCGGTTTCGCATAGAAGACAGTCTGCGTCTTTCTCAAATAGAGGAAAAAATGGCAGCAGGCAGGATTTCCGAATGCCTGATTCCTGTAGACAAAATGTTTGAACAGTATCCCCGGGTTCAGATGAAAGAAGCGGGGGATCGGCTGGTTTATAACGGCAATCCCTTTGAATTGTCCATTGCCGTTGACGTTTCGGCGGCAGGAACAGACGCTTCGCCTGTCTGCGTCTACGATTCCAAAGGAGTTTTTGTGGGAATCTATCAGTATGAGCAGAAGATGTTCCGTCCGGTGAAGATGTTTCTATAAGTGATATAAAGTAAGGGTAACAGCCATGAAAATAATCAAAAACACAACAAAATTTCAGATAGCAGAGCCTACAGCCATTTCTCTTGGAAAATTTGACGGACTGCATCAGGGACATCACCTTCTGGTAGAGCGCATTTTAAAAAAGAAAAAAGAGGGACTTGCCTCATTGATTTTTACTTTTGATTTCGGAGAACGGCCGGCACTGACCCTTCCGGAAGAACGCAGAGAGCTTTTGCGCCGGGAACATCTGGATTATCTGGTGGAATGTCCATTTACCCCAGAGCTTTCCCATATGGAGCCGGAGGAATTTGTACAGGAAGTACTGAAAAAACGTCTCCATGCAAAATATCTGGCAGTAGGAACCGATTTTCGTTTCGGCTATCAGCGCAGGGGCGATTACCATCTGCTGCAGCAGATGAGTGAGTCCTGCGGCTTTCAGGTGGAAGTAGTAGAAAAAGCCTGCTGGCAGGGCCGGGAAATCAGCAGCACCTTCATCCGGGAAGAACTGGAGCAGGGGCATATGGAGCTGGTAAACCAGCTTCTGGGCTATGCCTACTCCGTCACAGGAGAAGTCCTCCATGGCAGGCAGATCGGAAGAACCTTAGGGATGCCCACCACGAACCTGCTTCCGAGAGAACAGAAGCTCCTTCCGCCCAACGGCGTCTATGCCACTCGGACAATCATTGCCGGAGAAACCTTTGAGGGAATCACCAACATCGGCTACAAACCCACAGTAGGGGGAGAGACCAAGAGAGGTGTAGAAACCTACCTGTTTGATCTGGATCGAAACCTGTACGGAGAAATCATACAAGTACAATTTTATGGCTATGAGCGCCCGGAACGCAGATTTCCCACATTAGAAGCCCTGAAAGCCCAGATAGAGTCCGACGTGGCCTGGGGACGGGAATTCTTCAGTTGATGCATAAGTTCCATAAGTTCTATAATTTTACTTGCACGATCTATGAATTTATATTAAAGTATATATGAAGAATTTATGAAGTTCGCAAAACAGTCACTGGTTTATTGGCTAAAAGCCTGTAAATAACAGTAATTCTCAGGAAAAAACAAGTAAAATGCAAAGGAGAAAGCCATGGATTATTCAATCATTCTGGGACTGATCGGAGGCTTAGGCCTGTTTCTCTATGGAATGAAGCTCATGAGTGACGGTCTGGAAAAAGCGGCAGGAGCAAAGCTGAGAGGAATTCTGGAATTTTTTACCAAGAACCGCTTTGTAGGAATGCTGGTAGGTATTGTATTCTGTGCAGTGATTCAATCCTCCAGCGCTACTACGGTCATGGTAGTCAGCTTCGTAAACTCAGGCCTGATGACATTATATCAGGCAGCCGGCGTGATCATGGGCGCCAACATTGGTACTACCATTACTTCCCAGTTGGTAGCCTTCAATCTTTCCGAGATTGCCCCGGTATTTCTTATGGCAGGCGTGATCATGGTTATGTTCTGCAAGAAGCCTATGGTTAAGAAGATTGGCGAGGTAGTTTTAGGCTTCGGCGTGCTGTTTATGGGGCTGAGCGGAATGTCCGGCAGCATGTCTTCCCTTCACGATTCCCCTTTGATTGTAAATGCTCTTGGTTCTTTGTCTAACCCGATTCTGGCTGTCTTTATGGGATTTTTGGTGACAGCGATCGTACAGAGCTCTTCCGTAACGGTCAGTATTGTGCTTTTGATGGCACAGCAGGGATTGTTGGAGCTTGGCATCTGTTTCTATATTATTCTTGGTTGTAATATCGGCGCCTGTACTTCAGCCCTTCTTGCCGGTTTAAGCGGAAAGAAGGATGCAAAGAGGGCATCGCTGATTCATTTCCTGTTTAATGTATTTGGAACTATTTTAATGGTAATTGTTCTGGCTTTTGCATCCAGATGGCTGGAAGGTTTCTTTATGCAGATTTCCGGTGGAAATATCGGACGTGCGGTGGCGAATGCCCACACTATCTTCAAGATTTTCCAGGTAATTGTGCTGTTCCCCCTTTCGGGAATGATTGTAAAACTGACCTATCTTCTGGTTTCCGGAGACGAGAGCGGCGACGAGAAGGACTTCGAACTGGTATACATTGGAGCAAAGAATGTATTTTCTCCGGCTACGGCAGTGGTAGAAGTGACCAAGGAATTGGAGCGTATGGGACAGCTTGCCTATAACAACCTGAACCGCGCCATGAATGCCCTGATTACCCTGGATGAGGAGGACATAGAAGAAGTATATCATGTGGAGGAAAATATCAATTTCCTGAACCATGCGATTACGGATTATCTGGTAAAGATTAACCAGTCCACCCTGCCTGTGGATGATGCCAAGAGCATCGGCGGCCTGTTCCATGTGGTGAATGATATTGAACGTATCGGTGACCATGCGGAGAATGTGGCGGATTCGGCAAAGCAGCGGATTGAGAAAAATATAAACTTCAGCAAAGAGGCCCAGCATGAGTTAGGTGAGATGATGGAGCTGGTGAATAAGATTCTTCAATACTCTTTGGATACCTTTTCTCATAACAATCGGGAGCATGTGGAGGAGATTTCCCAGATTGAGAATCAGGTGGATATTCTGGAAAAGCAGCTTCAGCAGTCTCATGTGGATCGCCTGACCAGAAATGAGTGTACGCCTGCGTCGGGCATGATTTTCTCGGATATCTGTTCCGGGTTGGAGCGTGTTGCGGACCATGCCACCAACATTGCATTTGCGATTTTGGATGAATAATTGCAGATAGAGGCAAGACTGTTGCAGAGATAAAGGAAACTGTTTTCTCTCTGCGGCAGTCTTATTTGTGTACGGAAAGGTTATAGGGGATATGTTTTTAAAGCTTTTTTATTATCTGATTGCAGCGCCTGTGCTATTGCTGCTTCGCATTTTTTTCTGGCCTTTTAAAATGTTGTTTCGGTTTATAGGATGGCTGTTTCGGAAGACAGGAGAGAACCGCCGGTTCCGAAAAACAGATTTTGACAGAATGGATGGCTGGGAATTTGAGGAATATATTGCGGAGCTTTTGGTGCGGAATGGTTTTTCGCATGTGGAGGTAACAAAGGGAAGCGGCGATCAGGGCGTGGATATTCTGGCAGACAAAGACGGAGTATCCTATGCAGTGCAATGTAAACATTATACAGGAAAAATTTCCAACAAAGCGGTCCAGGAGGCTTATGCAGGCGCAAGCTTTTATGGCTGTGAGATTCCGGTAGTTCTGACGAACAGTTATTTCTTTCCTTCGGCGCTGGAGCTGGGAGATGAGATTGGGGTAGAACTCTGGGATCGTGAGGAGTTGAAGCATCTGATTCGTACAGCAAGGCGGAAGATCTAGCATCGTGAGAATTATTGCTGAATTGTAACAAAAACAGGCTTGACAAATTTCTATAATTTCGATATCATGTAATAGAAATTTAACAAATTCGTAATAAATTATGAAATAAATGGAGGCATTTATGTATAGAAGCAGAAGAACAGCAGGATTTGTATTGGGAGCGGTATTGATGGCGGCAACTGGTATCAATGCAAATGCTGCAGACCTTGGAGAAAGCCTGAGTGAAGGAATCGCAGCTAATTTTGATCAGACTAAAAACACGGAGGAAGAAACAAAGGCAACTGCTGAGGTTGTTTGGACGGGTACGCCTCTGGAGGGGTATGTGAATATCGGAATTGCCAATGTGGAGGATAATCTTAACATTCGGTCCGAGGCAAACACAGACAGTAAGCTGGTTGGTAAGCTCAGGAAAGATTCCGCATGTGAGATCCTTGGGACTGAGGGCGAATGGGCTCACATTGTATCTGGTGAAGTGGAAGGCTATGTAAAGGCAGAGTATTTATATACCGGTGAAGAAGCTGTGAATCTGGCGTTTCAGTTGGGACAGACGGTAGCCAAGGTAGATGCGGATGCTCTTTATGTTCGGATGGAGCCCAGCACGGAGGCAGACTTTTGGACAATGATTCCAAAGGGTGAGGAGTTGGCCGTGATTGAGGAACAAGGTGATTGGATTAAGGTGGATATTGACGGTGAAGAAGGCTATGTGGCTGCTGAATATGTGAATGTAACCAGTGAGCTTAAGACGGCGCTTACAATTACAGAGGCTTTGTATGGCGAGGGCGTTACGGATGTGCGGATTTCTATCTGTGAGTTTGCAAAGCAGTATGTAGGCAATCGCTATGTATGGGGAGGCACCAGCCTGACTAAGGGTGCAGATTGTTCCGGATTTACCATGTCGGTATATCGGAACTTTGGAATTTCCCTGCCGCATTCCTCTAGGGCACAGGCTGGCTGTGGTACGAAGATTAGTGTGAGTGAGGCGAAGCCTGGGGATTTGATTTTTTATGGGAATGGGCGGCGGATAAATCATGTGGCTATGTGCATTGGAAATGGTCAGGTAGTGCATGCTAGTAATTCTAGGACTGGGATTATTATTTCGAATATGTATTACCGGAGTCCGGTGAGTGCGGCGCGGATTATTAATGATTAGGTTTGATATATAATTGCATGAGAGAAAGAGCTGTATTCGATGGGATATGGCTCTTTTTTTCATTAGGAAAGGCTTTAGCAGTTCCTTGCGTGTAGAAGGATTTATTTTTTGGTATTTTTTGTGTAAAAGCTTCTTGACTGTTCCCTTGGGGGAGGGCTTATGATTCAGATGGAGGTGAGAAATATGCTAATTCATGAAGTGAGTAAGTGTACGAATTTGACGAAGAAGGCTATTGAATATTACATGGAGAAGGGATTGGTTGCTCCGATTTTGCAGGAAAATGGATATCGAGATTTTAGGAGAGAGGATGTGGAGATATTAAAGAGAATTGGGGTTTTGCGCAAACTTGGCATTGGCATGGAGGATATTCGTGAGATTTTGCAAGATGATACGGGTGAGGTGCTGCGAAAGGTGTCTATTCGAAAGGAGCTAGAGGCTTTGAGAAATGTGAAAAGGGATGCATTGATTCGGAACCTGGGAGAGGGCAGGTCTTATGCGGAGATTGAGGGGGAGCTTCGGACTTTGGAGATGCAGGAAACGATTGGAGAAAGGCTGCTTGATGCTTTTCCTGGATTTTTTGGAAGGTTTGTCTGTATGCATTTTTCTGGTTTTTTAAATGAACCGGCAAAGACAGAGGAGCAGCAGGAGGCTTATGAAAAGGTTTTGTCTTTTTTAGATGGTATGCCATCCGTTCCTGTGCCGGAGGATGTGGCAAAGGCTATGGAGGAGGGGACAAAGAGCCTTGGTGTAGAGCATATTGGGGAGATGTTTGACAAAGTTAAGCAGTCTATTGAGGAGCCGGAGGCTTTTCTTGCAAGAAACAGGGAGACGATTGAAGGGTATCTGGCTTATAGGCAGTCGGAAGAATATCGAAATTCTGCTGCTGGGAGATGGATGGAGTGTATGAGAGAATTTCAGGAGGCTAGTGGTTACACGGAGGTGTTTCTACCGGCTATGAAGCAGCTTAGTCCTTCTTATAGCGAATATTGTAAACGGATGGAGGAGGCTAATCAGAAGTTTTTGGAGCGTTATCCGGGGATGGAAGGATTATAAAGGTATACCACATTATAAGATTCTGTGAAAAATTTGTAATGTTTGAACCAATATTTTTATAATAGATTGGTCTCTTAAAGTGTGACATACATTTATTACTTACATAAGAACTATTTTTATAGAGCTTACTGATATAGCCAATGTCATAAAGTTAAACTTTATAAGCTTATGAAGGCTTCGGGTAAGAACCGCCACCCCTATCCGGGGCGTCCCTCCTCCCCTGCGCCGGTAATTTTCCGAAGATTAACTTAATGACATTGCGGATATAGCATTGCGTTAAATATACATGTAGAAAATGGCCAAAACGGGATAGAAAAGGATCTTCTTACGAAATACGGGCAAGAGGATCTTTTTTGTGCTTCCGCATAAGAAACAGATATCCAAATCCAGCCAGATCTGCCAGTATCCATCCAATCGGCACGGACCACCAGATGCCCGCAACCCCGATTGCTGGAATGCCGGACAGTACATAAGCTAAAAGCACTCGTGTCCCTAGAGAAATTCCTGTGAGTACCACAGACATGCCGGGACGCTCCACTGCACGGTAGAAGCCATAGAGTAAAAACAGACAGCCAATGCCAAAGTAGAAGGAGCCTTCAATATGCAGATACTGGATACCAATTGCCAGAATCTCTGTTTCTGAGGGCTTGACAAAGAGCAGCATCAAAGGCCGGGCAAGAACAAAGACGCATGTGCTGATTATCAGACAGAAAGCAACAGAGCAAAAGACGGCGCTTTTCATTCCAGCCCGAATGCGCTCTGATTTTTTTGCTCCAAAGTTCTGGGCGGTAAAGGTGGAAAATGCATTTCCAAAATCCTGTACCGGCATATAAGCGAAGGAATCAATCTTCACTGCAGCGGCAAATGCCGCCATAACTGCCGGGCCGAAGCTGTTGACCAGTCCCTGTACCATGAGGATACCCAGGTTCATCACGGACTGCTGCAGGCAGGTGAGAGAGGAAAAGCGTGCAATTTCGGAAAATACGGCCTTTTTCAAGTGAATACCCTTTAGAGAAAACCGAAATTCAGGGAAGAATAAAAAGGTATAGGCAAAAAGTCCCAGGCCGGACACATACTGAGCAATTACCGTGGCAGCGGCAGCACCGGCCACTCCCCAGTGAAACCGAATCACAAACAGAAGATCCAAAACAATATTTAAGATGGCACAGACCCCGAGAAAGATAAGAGGTGTGACGGAATTTCCTACCGCACGCAGGAGGGAGGCGAAAAAGTTATAGAAAAAGGTAGCTGTGATTCCATAAAAAATAATCCATAGATAAGAACGCATCATCTCATAGATGCTGTCCGGGACCTTGAGAAAGTGGAGAATGGGATCGATAAAAACAAAAACCAGGCCATTTAAAATCAAGGAAAGAGCAGCAATCATCAAAAAGGAATGTACGATGCTGACCTTAAGCCCCTCCTGGTTATCTTCACCGCAGCGGATGGAAAACACAGCGCCGCTGCCCATACAGAGCCCTAAGAGAATGGAGGTCAGAAAGGTCATAAGGGTATAGGAAGAGCCTACGGCGGCCAGGGCATCCGGTCCCAGATATTGTCCCACAATCAGCGTGTCCGCCACATTATAGAGCTGCTGCAGAAGGTTTCCCAGAATCATGGGAACCGCAAACAGCAGCATGGTTTTTGTAATGGGACCATGGGTCAAATCCTTTTTCATAGCCGAGATGCTCCTTTGTATATTAATTGCTTGAAAACCATTTCCTTTGCAGCTAGAGTCATTAAGCTGAGCTCTAAAAGTTTATGAAGGCTTCTTTCCGAAGATTAACTGCCATTGCGGATTGACGTTCGCCCAACACTATGAAATGATTACAGAAAATATGGTAATATGAAACCATTTGGATGTCAATGGATAAGGACAGGGAGTATACAAAACGGCAGAATTTTGCTATAATGCATATTATTGTACATAGCAGCAAAAAGAAAGGAAAAATTATGTTCCAGTTCAGAAGAAATTTTCGGGAAGTAAATCCTGAAAGCGGAAAAGCCCCAGGCTGGCCAAAGCCAAATTTAAAAAAAGTAAAGCGCATTTTAACGGTTGTAGTGCTGGCGGCATTGGTGCTGGCTGTTGCCAATTCCTGCTGGTTTACCATTCAGGAGGAGCAGCAGGCAGTAGTCTGCACCTTCGGACAGCCAAGAGCCGTGACGGAGCCGGGGCTTCATTTTAAGATTCCCCTTATACAAACCGTAACGAAGGTAAATACCACCATCCAGGGCTTATCCGTAGGCTATGATGAAGAGGAGAATTATACGGATGACGCTATGATGATCACTTCAGATTACAATTTTATTCGAGTGGATTTTTATGCGGAGTACCGTATTTCCGATCCGGTGAAGGCTCTGTATGCCTCCGAGGACCCGGTGACGATTCTGGATAACATTGCCCAGAATTGCATCCGCACCACCATCGGTTCCTACGGTGTGGATTCCGTACTGACCACTGGAAAGAACGAGATCCAGGCCAATATTAAGCAGATGATTATGGACAAGCTGGAGAACTACGACATCGGAATTCAATTGGTGAATATCAGCATTCAGGATGCTCAGCCGCCTACTGCGGAGGTTGTCACGGCCTTTAAGGAGGTAGAGACGGCAAAGCAGGGAAAAGAGACAGCCCTTAATAATGCCAACAAATACCGCAATGAGCAGATTCCCGAAGCCAAGGCGGAGGCGGATAAGGTTGTCCAGGATGCCCAGGCCCAAAAGGAGAGCCGCATCAATGAGGCGGAAGGGCAGGTAGCCCGTTTCAATTCCATGTATGAGGAATATATCAAATATCCCACTATCACAAAGCAGAGGATGTTCTATGAGACTATGGAGGATGTGATGCCGGATATGAAGATTATCATCCAGGGCGGAGAGGGCGGCCAGGTGCAGCAGCTTCTTCCCCTGGAACCGTTTAATACGGTCATTGGTTCGGGTAATGCAGCAGGAGAGGAGGGAAATGACAATGAGTAAGGTGAAAAAAGCGGGAAGGATATGGAAATATCTGCTGGCCCTTATGCTCCTGTTGCTTTTGGGCAACAGCATTGTGATCTGCCATGAGGATGAGTATAAGCTGATTCGGCAGTTTGGAAAGGTTCAGCGAGTGGTATCAGTATCCGGACTGACCTTTAAGGTGCCCTTTATCCAGTCTGTGGATACGGTTCCAAAAGAGATGCTTATTTATGATCTGCCTGCCTCGGATGTCATTACCTCCGACAAGAAGTCGATGATTGTGGACAGTTATGTGCTGTGGAGAGTGGAGGACCCGTTAAAGTTTACCCAGACCCTGGCAAATTCCATTTACAATGCGGAGAACCGCATCAATGCCATAGTCTACAATGCCACGAAGAATACGGTATCCAATATGACACAGGATGAGATCATCAAGAGCCGTGATGGGAAAATGACCATCACAGCCGCCGATGCAGGAGAAGAGCTTGAATCCAACGATCTGATTCTGGAGGAAAAGACTGAAGTGGTGGAGATTAAATCGCTCACTGAGGAGATTATGGACAGCATCGGGGACAATTACCAGCAGTATGGCATCAACATTCTGGCAGTGGAGGTGAAAAAGCTGGATCTGCCTGACGACAACAAGCAGGCTGTCTACACCCGTATGATCTCCGAGCGTGAGAACATTGCGGCCCAGTATACGGCGGAGGGAGCTTCCCAGGCCCAGATAATCCAGAATACTACGGACAAAGAGGTTTCCATTATGCTTTCCGAAGCCCATGCCCAGGCAGAGCAGCTTATTGCAGAGGGAGAGGCGGAATATATGCGGATTCTATCGGATGCCTATGCAGATGAGACACGAAGCGACTTTTATGCCTTTGTGCGCAGCCTGGACGCAGCCAAGGAGAGCTTGAAGGGCAGCAACGAGAAGACCCTTATACTTCCGGCTGATTCGCCGATTGCACGGATTTTTGCAGGACAATAAATAAGGATAAGATAAATGATAAACAAGATGGCAGGAATACGGTAAATGGTTCCTGTCATCTGTTATTTTGCTGATAAAATTCATAACATTTACTAGTAGTCCGTACCGGAAATCCTTGTGCATATTTCCGGTCTATTTCTCCGATAGCACAGGTCAAAAAGCCTCGCCGTAGCACCACTACGTCTGCGTTTTTTGACCTGCACTCTCGGAAAAGTATCCTCAGAAATATACACAAGGATTTCCGATACGGACTACTAGACACAGACAAATTTACGTTCAACATTGACAGAGAAACAAAATCTATTTATAATTTATACTTATTGGATTACTTATGTCCAATTCGGTAAGGAATACCCCCTATGGGGTGAACGGACTTAGTCTGTTAAAATATAGAAGATATGGCCTGTGCTCTTTCTATAATAAAGCAGGCCCAGGAGGGAACAAATGAAACCATATGGAGTAAACGAGCTTCGAAAGATGTTTTTGGAGTTTTTTGAGAGTAAGGGCCATCTGGCCATGAAGAGCTTTTCACTGATTCCGCACAATGACAAGAGCCTGCTGCTGATTAATTCCGGCATGGCTCCTTTAAAGCCTTATTTTACAGGAGCAGAGATTCCGCCCAGAAAACGTGTGACTACGTGTCAGAAGTGTATCCGTACAGGAGATATTGAGAATGTAGGAAAGACAGCACGCCACGGCACGTTCTTTGAGATGCTGGGTAATTTCTCCTTCGGAGATTATTTTAAGCGTGAGGCCATTGGCTGGACCTGGGAATTTCTGACCGAGGTTGTAGGGCTTGATAAGGACAGGCTGTATCCGTCCGTTTATCTGGAAGATGATGAGGCATTTGATATCTGGAATAAGGAAATCGGGATTCCTGCAGAGCGGATCTTCCGCTTTGGCAAGGAGGACAACTTCTGGGAGCACGGCGCAGGTCCCTGCGGTCCCTGTTCCGAGGTTTATTATGATCGTGGCGAGAAGTACGGCTGCGGCAAGCCGGACTGTACCGTAGGCTGCGATTGTGATCGTTATATGGAGATCTGGAACGACGTCTTTACCCAGTTTGACAATGACGGCAACAATCATTATACGGAGCTGGAACAGAAGAATATTGACACAGGCATGGGCTTGGAGCGTCTGGCTTCTGTGGTCCAGGATGTAGATTCCATCTTTGATGTGGATACGGTTCGGGCTCTTCGGGACAAGGTGTGTGAATTCGCCCATGCAGAATACAAAAAGGATGAAAATAAGGACGTATCCATTCGTCTCATTACGGATCATATCCGTTCCGCTACCTTTATGATATCTGACGGCATTATGCCCACCAATGAGGGCCGGGGCTATGTGCTCCGCCGCCTGATCCGCCGGGCGGCCCGTCACGGACGTCTCTTAGGCATTGAAGGAAAATTCCTGGCCCGGTTAAGCGAGACCGTGATTGAGGGCTCCAAGGACGGTTATCCGGAGCTGGAGGAGAAAAAGAGCTTTATCTTTAAGGTGCTGACCCAGGAGGAAGAGAAGTTCAATAAGACCATTGATCAGGGCTTAAGTATTCTGGCAAATTTGGAAGCTCAGATGCAGAAAGAGGGGACGAAGGTTCTTTCCGGAGAGAATACCTTTAAGCTTTACGATACCTATGGCTTCCCGGTTGACTTAACGAGAGAAATCCTGGAGGAAAAGGGATTTTCCATTGATGAGGAAGGCTTTAAGGCTGCCATGGAGGAGCAGAGGGTTACGGCACAAAAGGCTCGTATCGTTACCAACTATATGGGTGCGGATGCTACCGTTTATGATGAGATCGACCCTTCCGTGACTACGGAGTTTGTAGGCTATGAACAGTTGGCATTTGAATCAAAGATCACGGTTCTCACTACGGAGAGTGACCTTGTGGAAGCTCTTACAGAGGGCGAGAACGGAACTGTTTTTGTGGAAAAGACGCCATTTTATGCAACCATGGGCGGACAGCAGGGAGATACCGGTGTGATCCGTACAGCGGACGGCGAATTTGAAGTTCAGGATACCATCAAGCTTCTTGGAGGCAAGGTGGGGCATGTGGGACGTATGACAAAAGGCATGCTGAAAGTGTCAGATAAGGCGACTTTGGAAGTATGTGAGAAAGGACGTACGGACACCTGCAAAAATCACAGCGCAACCCATTTGCTCCAGAAAGCGTTAAAGACGGTTCTTGGCAGTCATGTAGAGCAGAAAGGTTCCCTTGTGACACCGGATCGTCTCCGCTTTGACTTCTCTCATTTTGAAACTATGACGGCGGAAGAGCTTGAGAAGGTAGAAGCATTGGTAAATCAGGAGATTCAGGCTTCTCTTCCTGTGGTGACGGAGATTATGAATCTGGAGGATGCCAAGAAGACAGGTGCCATGGCTCTCTTTGGGGAGAAATATGAGGAGGACGTGCGGGTAGTATCCATGGGAGACTTCTCCAAGGAGCTCTGCGGCGGTACTCATGTAGCCAATACCGGCGTGATTACAGCCTTTAAGATTGTGTCCGAGGCAGGCATTGCGGCAGGTGTGCGCCGTATCGAGGCTCTGACCGGAAACGGGGTATTTGCTTATTATCGGGAGTTGGAGCAGAAGCTGTCGGAAGCTGCTCATGCGGCAAAGGCGACACCGGCCAATCTGACAGAGAAGATTGAGCATCTTCAGGCAGAGATTAAGAAGCTTCGCAGCGAGAATGATGCCTTAAAGAGCAAGCTAGCCAAGGATGCCCTGGGCGATGTGATGGATCAGGTAAAGGAGATTGGAGGCGTGAAGCTTCTGGCCGCCAAGCTTGAGAATGTGGATATGAACGGTCTCCGGGAGCTTGGAGATCAGCTTAAAGAGAAGCTTGGAGAGGGAATTGTAGTTCTGGCTTCTGCTATGGACGGCAAGGTAAGCCTTATGGCTACGGCTACGGACGGCGCCCAGAAGAAAGGCGCCCATGCAGGCAATCTGATTAAGGCAATTGCCGGTCTTGTAGGAGGCGGCGGCGGCGGACGGCCAGGAATGGCCCAGGCCGGCGGCAAGAATCCGGATGGAATGGATGCGGCCATTGAGAAAGCGGCAGAGGTTGTGGCTGAGCAGGTAAAATAGATTGGATTGGTATGGGGATATGGTAAAAAAGTGAACGGATATTTCCATATAAAGTATGAATGAGACGGGAAAGCGCCGGAGTGCGGGCGTTTTCCCGTTTTTTGGATAGATATATTTGTATGATATGATGAACATAAAAAAAGAAATGAGTACCCTGCTTGAGCAATAGCTGTACGGTTACAAACCCATTTCCTGCATTTATAATATGGTATTGGTAGTTAAACGTCAAGAATAATTAAAAAGTTACTGTTCACAGTAACGAATCCGGCCTATTTATAGTTGCTTTACGGCAAGAGGCCGGATTCCGCCCCCGGTACTGTACTGGCCTGTGACCGTGCAGCGCAGTGCACGGTTCAGGAGTAAACCAATGTCATTAAGTTAAGCACCAAAAAGCTTGTGAAGGCTTCGGGCAAGAACCGCCACCCCTGGCCGGGGCGGCCCTCCTCCCCTACGCCGGACATTTGTTGAAGCTTAACTTAATGACATTGGGAGTAAACAGTAACATTAAAAATTTCAGTTTTCGGTTTTTCTCTTGGTTATTGTGGGTCTTAATAGTAAATTCTCTTGACATATTGGTCTACATGCAGTAAACTAATTATAGGTTTACTGCATGTAGACTAATGCGGATATGAAACACCCTACGGGTATCCCTCTATGCACAAAAAGTATGTGCAAATTAAGGAAACACCCTACGGGTATCCCTCTATGCACAAAAAACATGTGCAGATCAAGGAAAGGAGAAGAGCTTATGGAAACCTATGGTTTGGGAACTATGGAGCTGCGTTTTGCAGAGTTAATCTGGGAGA
Source organism: Clostridia bacterium (assembly GCA_910574255.1). Lineage (GTDB taxonomy): Bacteria > Bacillota > Clostridia > Lachnospirales > Lachnospiraceae > Laedolimicola. The sequence goes on along the minus strand of CAJTAK010000014.1, from coordinate 57,948 downwards.
GGGAGCCTATACCCTCCGGAGAGCTGGTAAAGCTCTGCAGAGAAAAAATGCATTGGCAAAAGTCAACGACTTATACCATATTACGCAGACTTTGCGAGAAAGGCTTATTTCAGAATCAGAATGGAGCCGTTACATCCCTGGTAGAACGGGAGGAATATTATGGCCGCTGCAGTGAGTATTTTGTGGCGGAGACCTTTGGAGGCTCCCTGCCCCAGTTTTTGGCTGCATTTACCAGAAAAAAGAAGCTGAGTGAAAAAGAAATTCAGGAGCTGGAAGAGATGATTGCAAAGAGCAGAGAGGGGTGATCGAATGACAGCAGTATTTCAGGGGATTTTAGAAATGAGCTTTCAGGCTTCTTTTATTATCGGATTGGTTATTCTGATACGCCTGATTTTAAAAAGAATGCCTAGAAAACATATGTGCATCCTTTGGCTGGCAGTCCTTGTCCGTCTGCTCTGTCCCTTTACCTTTCCGGTGGAGCTTGGATTTCTGCAGGAAGCTGATACGGGCTGGGTGCAGGAACCGGCACTTTCCTCTAGGAAGCTTGAGGAATCCATTGGAACAGAGGATGCATTGCCTGAACAATGGGAGAACGGAGCGTATACATCAGATTCTTTTGCAGACGGTTCGAGAGAGAAAATCGTAGGAAATGAGAGGGCGTTTTTTCGGGTTATTGGTTTTGCGTGGATATTAGGGGCCTTTCTTATGCTGATTTGGAATGGGGCAGCCAGCCTTAAGCTGTGGAAAAAGATTCAAAGAAACAGATATCAGGAAGGACCGGGCATTTGGAGTGTGGAGGGGCTTGAGACACCTTTTGTAATGGGATTTTTACGGCCACAGATTTATCTGCCTGCCAGTCTCTCAGGGGAGGAGCGTTCTTTTATCCTTCTTCATGAAAAGGCCCATATTCAAAGAAAAGATCCAATCCTAAAGTTTGCAGGCTTTGCAGCCTTGTGCATTCATTGGTTTAATCCTCTTGTATGGGCGGCATTTTATTTTATGTCAGCGGATATGGAGATGGCCTGCGATGAAAGGGTTTTGGACAAGATGGGAGCAGGAGTACGGGAGGCGTATTCCACTACGCTTCTTCGCCTGTCCGTGGACAATCCTGTTTTTTCCGGATTGGCATCCGGATTTGGAGAGGTGGACCCCAAGAAGAGAATTCGCCATATTTTGAATTATCGTAAGCTTAGTATGCATAGAGTAATTCTTATTGTATCATTACTTGTACTTGTGGCAGCCGGAATGCTTTTGAGCCCCAGGGCGGGAACAGAGGGAGACAGGGCTTTGGCCGCAGAACCAGGGGAGCAGGCAGGAGGACCGCAGGCACAGTCTTCGGAGGCGGAGAAAGAAGCGGATAAACCGGAGGAACCTAACCAGGAAGAACTGCCCGCAAAAATGAATGAAGCTCAGGACGAGACAGAAGCCGAGACACATCTTAAGCTGACAGAGCTGAAAGACTATGCCCCATATTATGTTATGAGCTTCCAAAAGATAGAGGGCGGCACAGGAGAAAGGCTTTCCTTTGAGGGAAATACAGTGCTTGCGGATCAGGAGATTGTGGGACCGGATCGTGTGGAGGTGGAACCGCAGAGTGCCATATGGGAGCTTGGGTTTCACTTTGACGGAAAAGAAAATCTGGCAGATACCATTACGCTTGAATTTTGGAACCGTGGAGGATCTGAAGCTTTTCAGGTGATTTTGGATGGACTTACCTATGAAGTTGCTGTTCCGAAGGTAGAGACAAAAGAAGTTGAGATAGGCGAAAAGCTGCCGGGAACCCAGGTGATGGTTGAGGATGCTTGTATTTATCCCCATGCATTGTTTTTGAGGTTATCCGGGATTGACAGTGGGAATTGGGACAACCACTTTTATCTGATTCGTGTATCGAACGGGGAAGAAGAAAAGATTTCTCCTGTAAGGTCAGCCTATGAGGAGACAAGAGGGGAAATGCACCTTTTGTTTTTATTTAAGGAAGGAATTCCAGAAGAGAAGTTAACATTTCGGATGGGAGAAGACGCCGAAACAGGAATGCCGGCAGACAGGGTATATTATAATTTGGATCTGGAAGAAATAGCGGTATAGAAAACGGACAGATGAAGAAGCATCTGAGAAAAATGTGTTTGCGGCAGAGGAAGCTTATGCTGTGCATTGTTCCGATTTTTCAATTAAATTTGAATATGACAAATTTTGGTTATTTTTTGTAAGAAAAGCAGAAAAAGTGTTGACAGAACCTCCATAAACCCCTATAATCGTATGTGTGCAGTAAGAAGAACCCAGACAGTTGTGTCTCATGCACAATATACAACTGGAGGGAGGTTAGGTGTGATACTATGTCGAATGTAATCGTAAAAGAGAATGAGACTTTAGACAGCGCTTTACGCCGTTTTAAAAGAAACTGTGCCAAAGCAGGCATTCAGCAGGAAATTCGTAAAAGAGAACATTACGAGAAGCCGAGCGTAAGACGTAAGAAGAAATCTGAAGCAGCCAGAAAACGTAAATTTAATTAATTGTGCAAAAGCAATTATTCCCCGGCTTTTCAGCCGGGGAATTTTTTGCGCCGTTGCAGGATACTATTAAAAAAAATATCTGGTTTTTTTGTGTTTTTTGTCATTTTTACTATAGATTTTATTAATAAAAGAGTATAGTATATCAGTGAATGTAAAAGATGGAATCAGATGATGCGGAACTGGAATTAAAACAGCATTATCTGGACAGTGCACAGAAGAATTTACAGACGCAAGCATCTGCGGCCGGAAATACTTCTAAATAGGGTGTATTGTTCGGGTACTGCGGAACTGGAATAGGAGGGAACAGCATGGAACAGATGGTGACTGTGTTGGGCAGGCTTTCTGAGATTGAAACTGCGGCTGTGAATGTGGAGAAAGAGGCAGCCAATGAAAAGAGACGGATTGCCAAGGTATACGAGCAGAAAACCATAGATTTTGATCAGCAGCTTGATGCGGAGACAGAAGAAAAGCTGAAAGAGATAAATGAAAAGCTGAAAGCGGATGCGGAGCAGGAGCTTTTGAAGATGCGTAAGGAGACTGAGCAGGAATTGGAATCCATGAAAAGGGAATATGATCAGAATCATGCAGAGCTTGCAGACAAGCTGTTTCATTATATTATAGGAGAGTAATATGGGCGGAGTTATGAGCTATGGTGCTCTTGCCACCAAGATCCGTGCCATGAAAAGCTATCTGTTAAAGGAAAAGGATTTTCGGAATCTGGCTCAGATGGAGAATGTTTCCCAGGCGATATCCTATTTGAAGCAGATCCCCTCTTACCGAATCGTGCTGGAGGGACAGGATGAGTCAAAGCTTCAACAAAGAGAGCTGGAGCGTCTGGTGGTGGGAACGCTGTATTACGATTTTTCCAAGCTTTATCGGTTTTGTGATAAGAGACAGAAAAAGCTGTTGGAGTGCTATTTTAGAAAGTTTGAGATTTCCGTAATTAAACGTGCTCTTCGGCGTATTTTCAATCACGGGGATCGGACGGGGGAGTCAAGAGAGCTGCGAAGCTTTTTCCAGAAGCTGTCCAATATTCATATGGAAGAATTGTCTCAGGCGGAGACGATTCCGGATCTTCTTACGGCACTGCGGGATACCAGCTATAAAAAGATACTTTCCGGCCTTGACAATGGAAATGAGCTGACTCTTTTTGACTATGAGATGGCGCTGGATTTGTACTATTTTTCTGAGATTTGGAAGCAAAAGGACAAGATTTTAAGGGGAGCGGATTTGGAGATGGTGAACCGCACCTTCGGAAGCCAGATTGATTTGCTGAATCTTACCTGGCTACGCCGGGCCAAAAAGTATTATCAGCTTCCTCTTACTTCCATCTATTCTTTGGTCATCCCGGTAGTGTATCGGCTCCGGCATGAGGAGATACGCGCCATGGCAACGGCTGCCGATGAAAAGGAGCTTCGGGAAATTCTGGCACGCACTTACTATGGAAGACATTTTGGAGAATTGACCGAAGGAGAACTGGAAAAGCTGTATAGGGGGTTCCTCGGACAGGTTTACGGGGAGGAACGGCGGAAGAATCCTTATTCCCTGGCAGTTGTGACAGCCTATCTTCACGATAAGGAGGAAGAGATTGATAAGCTGACTACCGTGCTGGAGGGAGTGCGATATGGGCTGGAACCCCGGGAAACTTTGGCATATATTAAAGCTTAATATAAGCGGTGCCGGAATAATACAGCAGTATTCCTTTAGACATGAGAACAATTTACGGTCGCCTGTCCTGCGAACGGGGATTGTTCTAAGTTAAGGATGTCATGGGATGCTGTGGAACTATAGATAGGAGGTATGGGAAGAGTGATTGTTAAAATGAATTTCTTAAGCATCACCGGCCCGAAGGATGATATTGAACGGATGGCCGAGCAGTACCTTTCCAAATATGAAATACAGTTGGAAAATGCACTGACTGAGCTTAAGACTGTGCAGAATTTAAGGCCTTATACAGATAAGAATCCTTATGATGAGGTTTTAAAGCAGGCAAAAGAATATCTGCCCCAGGATCTGAAAACCAGCCGGACCTTTCCGGATATGACGGTAACGGAGGCCATAGACCTCTTAAAGAAAGCCGAGAAAGAGCTTGAGGATCTGCAGGAGAAGAAAGCAAAGCTTTTGGAAAAGCAGGAGAAATGCAGGGATTCCCAGAATAAGATCGTGCCCTTTCAGGAGATTCCCTATGATATCCATGAGCTTTTGGGATTTCATCATGTAAAATACCGATTCGGACGTATTTCCAGGGAGTATTTTGAAAAGTTTGAACGGTATGTATATGATACCCTGGATACAATTTTTTATAAATGCCAGTGTGATGACAGCTATGTGTGGGGCGTTTATTTTGTACCGGCTTCTTTTGCGGAGAAGATTGATGCCGTGTATGCGTCCATGCATTTTGAGCATTTCTTTATGCCGGATGAATATGTGGGAACGCCGAAGGATGCCCTCAAGAAGCTGAAAGAGGGACTGGAAAGCTTAGATAAGGAACTTGCGGCAGTAGAACAGGAAATGAACCGGGTAGTGGCGGATCACGGAGATCAGCTGGCGGCGGCCTGCGACCTGCTGGAATACCGCAGGGAAACCTTCGAAATTCGGAAGTATGCGGCCATAACCAAAGAAAAAAATCAGGTGTTCTACATTTTGTGCGGCTGGATGCCGGAGGAACAGGCGGATGCTTTCCAGGCGGAGATTGAGCAGGATGAAAAAATCTTCGTGGTGGTGGAGGACGACCATGACAACGTGTTTAGTTCCCCTCCGACGAAGCTAAAGAACCCCAAGCTGTTCCGTCCCTTTGAGATGTATATTAAAATGTACGGGCTTCCGGCTTACAATGAGATGGACCCAACCATATTTGTAGCCCTGACCTATTCCTTTATTTTCGGAGCCATGTTCGGAGATGTGGGGCAGGGATTGGTACTTCTCATAGGCGGAGCCGTTCTATATAAGCTAAAGGGAATGGATCTGGCGGCCATAGTCTCCTGTGCAGGCATTTTTTCCACTTTGTTTGGATTTATGTATGGAAGCTTCTTTGGATTTGAGGATACGGTGATTCACCATATCTGGCTGAGCCCCAAAGAGGCAATGATGACCCTTCCGATCATCGGACAGATGAATACGGTCTTCGTAGTGGCTGTTGTATTCGGTATGTTTATGATTTTAACGGCTATGGTGCTTCACATACGTGTGAGCATCCGAAATAAGGATGCGGAGGGCTGGTTTGATCAAAACGGTGTGGCCGGATTTATCTTCTACGGCGCTCTGGCGGTTGTACTGTTCATGGTAATGAGCGGCCATGTGCTTCCGGCAGGCATTGTGCTTGGGGTAGTGTTCGGAATTCCCCTTTTGGCTATGTTTTTTAAGGAGCCTTTGACGGCAATGCTTGAGAAAAAGGGAAAAGGCATTGAGGGCGGTGTGGGAATGTATCTGGTACAGTCTTTCTTTGAGATGTTTGAGGTACTTCTAAGCTTTTTCTCCAACACCCTTTCCTTTGTCCGTGTGGGAGCCTTTGCAGTCAGCCATGCGGCCATGATGGAGGTAGTCCTTATGCTGGCAGGCTTTGAGGGCGGAAGCGGCAACTGGTTGGTTATCATCCTGGGCAACATCTTTGTCTGCGCCATGGAGGGACTGATTGTTGGAATCCAGGTATTAAGACTTCAGTATTACGAGCTGTTCAGCCGTTATTATAAAGGAACGGGCCAGGAATTTGTGCCTTATAAGATGAAAAAGGCGAAAGAAGCCTGAAATGAAATTAGGAACTAAAAACAGCACATTTTGTTCCGTGTACAGAGTGAAAGTTACGGAACTAAAAATAGGAGGAATAAGTTATGTCTATGTTAGTTAAGGTAATGTTGGTTGCAGCACTGGTGTTAAGTATTGTGGTTCCCTTTGGAGCATATTTCTTGGGAGAGAAGAGCCGGAAGCGTTATAAAACTTCTCTGGCCTGCAATTGCTTTTTCTTTTTCAGTACTCTGATTTTGGCATCGATTCTGGCTTACGGCGGCAATGTTCATGCGGCTGAGACGGCGGAAGCGGCTACAAATTCCGGTTTTGCAACAGGACTTGGCTACATTGCGGCAGCTTTGGCAACTGGCGTTTCCGGTATCGGTTCCGGTATTGCCGTTGCATCTTCCGCAAGTGCGGCTCTTGGAGCTATCAGCGAGGATCAGAGCATATTTGGTAAGTCCATGATTTTCGTAGCCATGGCAGAGGGTATTGCTCTCTACGGCCTGATTATTTCCTTTATGATCTTAGGTAAGCTGTAAAATCAAATACCTTTCAGTAAGCTGACGGGACATTTGCTCTTTGCGGTATTGCCTGATACAATGGCAGTATAAGAAGAAAGGCAGAAAATCAATCCTATGAAAATGTATTTGATAAGCGATAATATAGATACCTGCACGGGTATGCGTCTGGCTGGTGTTGAGGGCACGGTGGTTCAGGGAAAAGAGGAATTAAAGGCTGCTCTTGAACGGGTGATGGCGGATAAGGAGATTGCCATTGTGGTTCTGACCGAGAAGTTTGGACGTGAATATCCGGAGCTGATTGATGAGATACGTTTGAGCCGAAGTCTTCCTCTGCTCATAGAGATTCCTGACCGTCATGGTACGCAGAGAGGGGAGAATTTTATTACCTCTTATGTAAATGAGGCCATAGGCTTAAAAGTGTAATATAATTTGTAGCTGTGAAGACAGGGAACAGTTACTAAACAGTTTGGAAAGAAGGTGAAGCCTTTGACAATCGAAGAGAAGTTGCAGCATTTTATGGAGTATTCCATGGAAGAGGCCAGGGGCCGCTATGACAGAGAGATTAAGGAATATACGGATACCATGGAGGGGATTTTTCAGGAATACCAGGAAAATAGAAGGCGTCAGGAAAATTTGGAGATTAAGGCGGAGACGGAGCGACTGATTCGTGAGAATAACAAGCGTTTTTCGGAGGAACAGGTAAAGATCCGTCGGACCATAAGCAGTCTTCAGGAGGAATTGAAGGCGAAATTATTTGTGGAGATGAAGGATCGTCTGGCCCGCTTTGCGGAAAGCACCGAATATCATCAGCTTTTGGTGAAGCAGCTTCGGGAGGCTGTTGCATTTGCCAGAGAGGAAGAGGTCATTTTGTATATTGACCCGTCTGATGCAGAGCGCAGAACGAGTCTGGAGGTAGAAGCAGGAGCTCATGTCACGGTCAGCAGCTATTCCTTTTTAGGAGGAACCCGGGCCGTGATTCCCAAGAGAAATATTCTGATTGACAATTCCTTTGAGACGAAGCTTGCGGAGGCAAAAGAAAACTTTAAGCTTAGAGGAGGCACGGCAAATGAATAAAACAGGTGTTATTTACGGAATCAACGGACCTGTCGTGTACCTGAAAGGCAGTACGGAATTTAAGATGGCCGAGATGGTCTATGTGGGAAAAGAACGGCTGGTGGGAGAGGTTATCGGTCTGAACAAGGCTCAGACCACCATTCAGGTGTATGAGGAAACCACCGGAATTAAGCCGGGTGAGCTTGTGGAGGGGACCGGAGCGCCTATTTCCGTGGTACTGGCTCCCGGAATCTTGAATAATATTTATGATGGAATTGAACGTCCCCTAAATGAGATTGCCAAGGAGGGCGGCGCTTATATCAGCCGTGGTACGGTGGTGGATTCTCTGGATATGGACAAACGGTGGAAGGCTCATATGACGGTAGAGCCGGGAACACACGTAAGCGGCGGCTCCATTATTTGTGAGGTTCAGGAGACAACGGCTATTTTGCATAAGGTTATGGTTCCGCCGGATACGGAGGGAACGATTGTAAAGGTAATGCCGGACGGCGAGTATACCATTAAGGATACCATTGCCGTGCTGCAGCATGACGACGGAACGGAAGAAGAGCTTACCATGATGCAGAAGTGGCCTATCCGAGTGCCCCGTCCTACCAGAAAGCGTTATCCGGCGTCTAAGCCTCTGATTACAGGACAGCGGATTCTGGATACCCTGTTCCCCATTGCAAAGGGCGGAACAGCGGCCGTGCCGGGAGGCTTCGGAACTGGAAAGACTATGACCCAGCATCAGATTGCAAAGTGGTCCGATGCGGATATTATTATTTATATTGGCTGCGGTGAGCGTGGCAATGAGATGACCCAGGTGTTGGAGGAGTTTTCCGAGCTTGTGGACCCCAGATCAGGCAATCCTCTGATGGATCGGACGGCACTTATCGCCAATACCTCCAATATGCCGGTGGCAGCCCGTGAAGCGAGTATCTATACCGGAATTACATTGGCGGAATATTATCGGGATATGGGCTACGATGTGGCGATTATGGCGGATTCCACTTCACGATGGGCAGAGGCTCTGCGTGAGCTTTCCGGACGTCTGGAGGAAATGCCTGCGGAGGAAGGCTTCCCGGCTTATCTGGCATCTCGTCTGTCTGCATTCTATGAGCGTGCAGGATTGATGCTGAACTTAAATGGTACGGAGGGAAGCGTATCCATTATCGGGGCCGTTTCTCCTCAGGGCGGTGATTTCTCTGAGCCTGTTACTCAGAATACCAAGCGGTTTGTCCGCTGCTTCTGGGGACTTGATAAGTCTTTGGCTTATGCAAGGCATTTCCCGGCCATTCATTGGCTGAGCAGCTACAGTGAGTATATCTCGGATCTGACGCCATGGTATAAGGATCATGTTTCCAAGGACTTTGTGGATTTAAGGAACCGTCTGATGGTGTTGCTTAATCAGGAAAGCAGCCTTATGGAGATTGTAAAACTAATCGGCAGTGATGTGCTTCCGGACGATCAGAAGCTGGTTTTGGAGATTGCAAGGGTGGTGCGCCTGGGCTTCCTTCAGCAGAATGCTTTCCATCCGGATGATACCTGTGTACCTATGGAAAAGCAGATGAAGATGATGCAGATCATTTTGTATCTTTACGATAAGGCGAGAGCCTTGATTGCTCTCAATATGCCTATGTCCGTACTTAAGTCAGAAAACATCTTCGAGCGAGTGATTGCCATCAAGTATGATGTGCCCAATAACCAGCTGGAGGATTTTGAGGGCTATCGGGAAGAGATTGATGCTTTTTATGACAGAGTTTTGGAAAAGAATGCATAAAACAGCAGAATTCGGTCAGTGCACAAAAGGATTTACGGACACATGTACCTGTGGCCGGAAATTCTTTTAGATCCCCGTGTACTGTCCGGATTCTGCGGAACTGGAATAGGAGAATTTAAATGTCAATTGAATATTTAGGCTTAAGTGAAATCAATGGCCCTCTGATTGCATTGGAGGGTGTACAGGATGCCTCCTATGAAGAGATTGTGGAAATTACCATAGACGGTAAGAAAAAAGAGCTGGGACGAATCATTGAGTGTTATGAGGATAAGGCTGTGATTCAGGTATTCGGCGGTACGGATAATATATCACTTCGGAATACCCACACCAAGCTTACGGGCCATCCTATGGAGATTACCCTGTCTCCGGAGATTCTGGGGCGTACCTTTAATGGGATTGGCCAGCCTATTGACGGTTTGGGAGAGGTGGTTTCCGATATTCATCGGAATGTAAACGGCCAGCCTTTGAATCCGGTTATGCGTGAGTATCCCAGGAATTATATCCGGACGGGATTTTCTGCCATAGATGGTCTGACAACTTTGATCCGGGGACAGAAGCTTCCGATTTTTTCCGGTAACGGACTTCCTCATGATCAGCTTGCAGCCCAGCTGGTGCGGCAGGCTTCCTTGGGAGATGATTCGGATGAAGAGTTTGCCGTTGTGTTTGCGGCCATGGGCGTGAAGCATGATGTGGCGGAATTCTTCCGCCGTGCTTTTGAAGAGAGCGGCGTATTAGAGCATGTAACGATGTTTTTGAACCTGGCAAACGATCCGGTGGTGGAGCGTCTGATTACGCCCCGTGTGGCATTGACGGCGGCGGAATATCTGGCTTTTGAGTGCAACATGCACATTCTGGTTATTTTGACGGATATGACGTCCTTTGCGGAGGCTATGCGTGAGGTTTCTTCCTCCAAAGGGGAGATTCCGTCCAGAAAGGGTTATCCCGGTTATCTGTACAGCGAACTGGCTACCATCTATGAGCGTGCCGGTATTGTGCGGGGAGTAAATGGCTCCGTGACCCAGATTCCTATTTTGACGATGCCCAACGATGATATTACCCATCCCATTCCGGACTTGACGGGATATATTACGGAGGGGCAGATTGTACTGGATCGTGTTCTTCATGGTCAGGGTGTGTATCCGCCTATCAGCGTGCTTCCCTCTTTGTCCCGTTTGATGAAAGACGGTATCGGCGAGGGTTATACAAGAGGGGATCATCAGGACCTGGCAAATCAGCTGTTTTCCTCCTATGCAAAGGTGGGAGACGCCAGAGCGCTGGCATCTGTAATCGGCGAGGATGAGCTGTCGCCCATTGATAAAAAGTATCTGCTCTTTGGAAAAGCTTTTGAGGAGCGTTTTGTAGGCCAGGGCGCAGACGATAACCGGACGATCCAGGAGACCTTGGATATTGGCTGGGAGCTTCTTGGAATGCTGCCGAGAGAAGAGCTGGATCGAATTGATACGAAGATTTTGAATCAGTACTATAAGTCACAGGAGCAGATAGATGGATAATCAATCATTTCCTACAAAAGGCAATTTAATATTGGCTAAGAATTCTCTGGTACTGGCCCGCCTGGGTTATGAGCTGATGGATAAGAAGCGGAATATTCTTATCCGGGAGCTGATGGGTCTGGTGGAGCAGGCAAAGGATATTCAGATGGAGATCCGTACTACCTTCAAGACGGCTTATGAGGCGCTGCAGAAGGCCAATATCGAGCTTGGCAATAATTTCGTTTCGGATATTGCCCGGAATGTGCCGATTGAGGACACCATTGAGGTGAAGCTTCGGAGTATTATGGGAACGGAGATTCCCCTGGTGCGTTACGATGCGGCAACCCGTAAGCCGGCTTATGCCTTTTACAGTACGAGAGAGTCTTTGGATATTGCCCGTGTGTGCTTTGAGAAGGTGAAGGATTTGACCTTAAAGCTTGCCATGGTGGAGAACTCCGCTTATCTTCTGGCAACGAATATTAAGAAGGCCCAGAAGAGGGCCAATGCCTTGCAGAATATTACGATTCCCAGATATGAAACTTTGGCGAAAGACATTGCAAATGCGCTGGAGGAGAAAGAGCGGGAGGAGTTTACAAGGCTTAAGGTAATTAAGAGAATGCATACGGGTTGAAGCTTTATGAAGTATGATTTGAGCGTCCCAGTTTGGGACGCTCTGTTTTTCTTTATTATAATAGTATGTACTGCTGTCAATAAAAAACGCATTGAATTTGACAATTCAATTTATTAAAATTGCATCTTTTTTGAGTATCATAATATATTAAATCGCACTGAATTTGACGATCTAATTCTGAAAAATCGCATTTTTTTTTGACGATCTTCAGTGGAAATCAGGTTCGATGCTCTAAATTATGAATGAAATTTAATACAAAGCCTAAAATGCATACTGTATGGGTATGTAAAAAGAATAGAATAGTTGTTACCGTTCACACCCATGGTGTTCACAGTAACGAATAGTTGCCTGGTTTCAAAAGGTATTATTTACCTGTGCTTGCCAGACAGAAAAAGATCCGCTATAATGGACAAAGATGTTTTTGACATAGCGGGAACAGGAGCGGTTGTGATTTTTGCTTAGTTCCGGGAAAATCCACGAGACAAAAGGAGAGGCAGGAATACATAAGGGATGAGCGGCTTTGAAGCATTAATAGGAAATACACTTTTAATAAGCGCAGTAACGGGCTGGTTTGTAGCTCAGGTGCTAAAGACCCTGATACATGCATGGGTAAACAAAGGCTTTGATCTGGAGCGTCTGATTGGCTCCGGCGGTATGCCGAGCTCCCACGCATCCACGGTCTGCGCTCTGGCCGTATCCGCAGGGAAAGAATACGGTGTCGGATCCCCGGTGTTTGCGGTGACGGCGATTCTGGCAATCATTGTGATGCATGATGCTATGGGAGTGCGCCTGGAGACGGGAAAGCAGGCAAAGCTGCTCAATCAGATACTGGACAGCTTTAAGACCTTGGAGGGGAAAAAGCTGACAGAGGAAAAGCTGAAGGAATTTGTAGGCCACACGCCTTTGCAGGTGTTGATGGGGGCTATCCTTGGTATATTGATAGGATGGCTCATGGGATAGGATATAGGCTTTTGAAAAGAGTTTAACTTAGGGGAATTTTTCGAGCTTACTTAGTGATACTGGATTGGAACCGAAGTACGAGAGGAGAACATTATGAAGAAAGAAATACAAGTAGATAAGAGACTGGAAAAGCTGGTGGAATACAGTATGCGTTCCGGCCGAATTGACGGAAAGCTTTATGAGGAATATGATGTAAAGAGGGGCCTGCGTGATTCTTCTGGTAAGGGTGTTTTGACAGGCCTTACGGAGATTTCCGATGTAGTGTCCTTTGGCTATGTTGACGGTGAAAAGGTTCCCATTGACGGGGAGCTTTACTTTCAGGGCGTCAATGTACAGGATTTGGTAAAGGGATTTGCCAACCGGCGTTTTGCATTTGAGGAAGCAACCTACCTTTTGCTGTTTGGAAAGCTGCCCACGAAGGAGCAGTTAGATGAGTTTATAGAACTTTTAGGGGAATTCCGAAGCCTGCCGGATACCTTTGTCCGGGATGTGGTGATGAAGGCCCCAAGCTCTAATATGATGAATACCTTGCAGAAATGCGTGCTGACCCTCTATTCTTATGATGAGAATCCAGAGGACATTTCCATTTCCAATGTGCTGCAGCAGTCTTTAAAGCTGATTGCCCAGTTCCCTCTGTTCTGCGTGTACGGCTATCATGCTTACCGCCATTATCATCTGGATAAGAGCCTGATTATCCGCAATCCAAAGCCGGAGCTTTCCACAGCAGAGAATATCCTGCGTCTTCTCCGGAAAGACGGAACCTATACGGAATTGGAGGCGAAAGTTCTGGATGTGGCATTGGTGCTTCATGCGGAGCATGGCGGCGGTAATAACTCAACCTTTACCACCCATGTAGTTTCTTCTACAGGCACAGACACTTATTCTGCGGTAGCAGCTTCTCTTGGTTCCCTGAAAGGGCCGAAACACGGCGGTGCAAACCTGAAGGTACAGGAGATGTTCCGGGATATTAAGTCCCATGTGAGCAACTGGAAGGATGAAGAAGCGCTTCGTTCGTATTTGGTGCGTATTCTGCGTAAGGAAGCTTTTGACAGAGCCGGCCTTATCTATGGAATCGGACATGCTGTTTATACGGAATCCGATCCAAGAGCAGTGATTCTAAAGGAATATGCAAGAAAGCTTTCCGAAGAAAAGGGATTGACCAGAGAGTTTGAATTATATGAGAGGGTGGAGCGAATCGGAGGCGAGTGTCTCATGTCAGGGCGAAAGCTTTTAAAGCCCGTATGTGCCAATGTGGACTTCTACAGCGGTTTTGTCTACAGTATGCTGGGGCTTCCGGCAGAGCTGTTCACTCCGATTTTCGCTATTTCACGTATCTCCGGATGGAGTGCCCACCGGATCGAGGAGCTGGCAAATGCAGGCAAGATTGTCCGGCCGGCTTACAAGTATGTAGGGCATCATGTGGCTTATGAGGAACTGGAGGAACGGAAGTAAGACAATTCGGAAGAATTCCCCCAGTGTAAGGCAATGAGAAGGCAAAATGAAGATCTATGGAAGCAGCTTCATCAAAAGAGGATGTTATCATATGCTTAATGAATGGAAAGACCTAAAAAAATGCGGAGCCATAAAAGGTTCCGCATTTTTTCAATTACGTAATATGATTTTTATCACCATATTTATCAATACTTATGAGAACTTAGGTCTCTCCGAATACCTGTTTTTTCAACCGGATACCCGTAGGCGTTGCGGCTAAGCCCGCCTGAGAGGTTTCTTTTAAAGAACAGGGAAGCATATCCCCCACCTGTCTCATGGCATGTACACATTCATCTACCGGAATCTTGCTTTCCACACCGGCAAGAGCCATTTCCGCAGAGGTGAAGGCAATAGCGATTCCTGAGACATTCCGTTTGATACAGGGGATTTCCACAAGTCCGGCTACGGGATCGCACACAAGGCCCAGCTGGTTTTTGATAGCCATAGCACAGGCATGAGCAGCCTGCCCAGGCGTTCCCCCTGTCAGCTCTACAAGGGCTGCCGCTGCCATGGCAGCGGCGGAACCGCATTCCGCCTGACATCCCCCCTGGGCGCCGGCAATAGAGGCATTGTTGGCAATCACCATTCCGATGGCTCCGGCCGTAAAAAGCGCCATAACAGCGGCATGCTCATTACAGCGTCCCTCCTCCAGCATAGAAACAAGGGTTCCAGGCAGGATACCGCAGGAACCGGCAGTGGGAGAAGCCACAATCTTTCCCATGGCGGCATTATATTCCGATACGGCAATTGCGCGGGCCATAGCATGATTTAAGAAATTTCCCGTAATGCCTCCTGTATTGGCATAAGCCTCTACCTTGGCCGCATCGCCGCCGGTAAGACCGGAGGTGGAACGAAGCTTGGGGTTTTTGCCTTCCTTCACGGCTTCCTGCATGACGTGGAGGCTGTCTTTCATACGATTATATAATTCTTCTTCCGATAACTCCATTTGCTCAGCCTGATCGGACAGCACCAGAGCGGATATGGATATTTTATTTTGTTCAGCGGCATCACAGATAGCCGCAATGGAATCATAGTCCAGCATATACATTTACTCCTGTTTAATTGGTAACAGATCTTTAAATAGCACGAATCAAAACCACATTAATAATATTGGGAAGGATACGCAGGCTTTGAATGAGATTTTCCGCCACATCCCCATCCACTTCAATGGTCATAACCGCTTCTCCGCCTTTTCTTGGTCGGGTCAGACGGAAGTTGCCGATGTTCGTTCCCGAATAAGCCATAAAATTGGTTACGGCGGCGATCGTCCCCGGTCTGTCGTGATGCAGTACCATCAAAGTGTTATACTGTCCGGTAAAGGATACCTCCATACCATTAATCTCCGTAACCAGAATATTGCCGCCTCCGATGCTGGCACCCTGCACAACACATTCCCCGCCATTTTCTCCCTTTAAATGGATTCGTGCCGTATTGGGGTGGGCTCCGGGAATATCTTCCCCATGAAAAGAATAAACCAATCCTTCTTCATTGGCAATGGTTAGAGAACGGCGGATTCTTTCATCATAGGAATGCATGCCCATGATGCCTGCAATCAGCGCCTTATCCGTACCGTGTCCCCGGTAAGTCTGAGCAAAGGAGCCGGACAGACGGATATCTGCCCAGACTGCTTTTTCTTCAAGGATTTTCCATGCCACACGCCCCAGGCGCACAGCTCCGGCCGTGTGGGAGCTGGAAGGGCCAATCATTACAGGGCCGATAATATCAAATACATTCATATAATAGTCCTCGGTTTTCTATTTCTTGATCCACTTTTCGTAGATTGTATTTACAATAACGCCGATTGCATTATCACCGGATACATTACATGCGGTTCCAAAGGAGTCCTGTGTAATGTACAGTGCAACCATGATTGCACAGATAGGTCCGTCCGGGTTGCCTGCTTCCGCACCGAAGATCATATAAAGGAAGGGCAGTGCGGTCATAATGGATCCGCCCGGGGCGCCGGGAGAAGCTACCATAGCGATTCCAAGAGTCATAATAAAAGGAATCACTGTACCAAGGCTGATGGGAAGCTGATTCATCAGACATACGGCCGTAGCACAGGCTGTGATAGTGATCATGGAGCCTGCCATATGAATATTGGCGCACAGAGGAACTACAAAATTGCGGATTTGCTCGGATACGCCGTCATTTTTTGCACACTCCAGATTGACCGGAATCGTAGCAGCTGAGGATTGCGTTCCTAAAGCGGTAGTATACCCGGGAATCTGGTTCTTAATAAGCATAACAGGGTTCTTTTTGCTGATGGTTCCGGCAATAATAAACTGAATGGTGATGCAAATCAGATGCATGAGAATCACCACCAGGAATACCTTCCATAAAATACTTAAAATTGCAAAGGTTTTGCCGGACTTTGTCATATCCGTAAAGGTTCCGCAGATATAAAGAGGAAGCAGGGGAATAATAACCGTATGGAGCACCTTGTCAATGACACTGGAAAAATCCTTCATGCCGTTATAAAGGCTGTTCCCCATTTCTTTTCCCTTCATAGTAGACAGGCACAGTCCGAGAACAAAGGCAAGGGCCACTGCGGATAAAGTATCCAGAAGGGGCTGAAGCGAAATGCTGAAATAGGAGCTTAAGGAATTGTCCGCTGTTGCGGCGATCTGCTCCATGGCCTCCGGACTCATAAAGCTTGGGAATAATCCGCTGGCCACCAGATAAGAACAGGTTCCGGCAATCAGAGTAGAGCCGTAGGCAAGACAGACGGTAATCACAAGCAGCTTTCCGGCTCCCTGGCTTAAGTCCGCAATTCCCATAGTGACATAGGCAACAATCATCAGCGGAATTATAAACTTTAGGAAAGTGCTGAACAAACCGGAAGCGGTAACAACCACCCGGCAGATGCTCTCAGGCAGGAACTGCCCGAATAAAATACCAAGAATAATGGCAATGATGAGTTTTGGCACAAGGCCCAGTTTCTTTTTCTCCATGTTACAACCCTCCATAAGTTTTTTGTGTTCTTTCCTCTCAAAAATGCAATGTCCGCCAAGGAAAGAATTTGTCTTTTGCAAACAGACAAAACCACCAAAAGTGTATTTGAGTGAGATACAATTACAGAATACCTGTTTATCAAATAAAAAGCAAGTGTTTGCGGCAAAATATTTTATTCTTTTTTAATATTTCTTTTATATTTTTTTAAGGATATCCTTTGTAAAAGTGAAACATGAATTTTCATTACTCGAAAACCTTGAAATCTATTCCAAATACGATTAAAATAAATAAAGATTTCGCAAATGCGGAACCGGATAAAAACAGCGATAGCCTGACAGCGCCGAAAGGGGCTGCTGCGCAACTATGAATAAAGGAGAATAATATGAGTAAAATTGACGAAATTCGCACAGAAATGATGAAAGCCATGAAAAATAAGGAAAAGGAACGAAAGGAAACCCTGTCCATGCTTTTGGCAGCCTTGAAAAACAAAGCCATAGACAAACGGGCGGATCTGACCGTGGAGGAGGAGTATGAGGTTATCAAAAAGGAAATGAAGCAGACCAAAGAAACCATGGATCTGGCTCCGACGGATCGAACCGATATCATCGAACAGTGCAAAGCCCGGCTTGCCGTACTTTCCGAATTCGCCCCGGAAGAAATGAGTGAGGAAGCCATTCGGACAGTCATAAAAGAAGTGATAGACAGCCTTGGCATCACAGAGCCTGCCGGCAAGGATAAAGGAAAGATCATGAAAGAGCTGATGCCAAAGGTAAAGGGAAAGGCAGACGGTGCCCTGGTTAATAAATTAGTAGGAGAGATTCTTGCTTAAGGGGCGGACCCTCTTCTGTCTGGTATTCGCAGCAGTCCTGTGCGGCTGTGGAGGAACCAAGACAGGGGAGGTGTCAGTACCTCAGGAGCAGGAGACAGAACAGGCAGAAGCAGGAGATGTAAAAGAAATCAGCGGACAGGATCCGGCTCCTGTTGTGGTGGGGACAGAGCCCGGGAGTGTTCTGGGTGAAGAAGAGGTTGTTTTGATGCAGGAGGGGGAGACAGTCACCATTCCTTATAACAGAGTCCAGGGCATCAATGACTTTACCATTGCCTATGATCCGGAAACCTTTACCCTTGAGACTGCCAATAATGAACTGTGCTTTTATTCCCATTCTTATGGGGCGGACTCGGAGACTCCCGTATTTGTAAAGATTACGGAATCAGAAGAAGAATCTTCAGAGACCCTGGCAGACCAATACGTGGCTGACAGCAATGAAGAATGCATGGTAGAAGAGGTGACCATAGGAGAGGGCGAATATCCGGCCGCCTGGATCAGCTATTCCGAAGGAACAGATTCTGGGAGCCGCACCTGCGACATCTATATTTTCCGCTATAATGAAAGGCTTTATGTGGCTCAGATGGACTGCTTTGTAGAAGCTTATGAAAGCCTGGGTGCAATACAGGAAAGCATATTGTCCACCCTGCGTTTCGATGAAGGATAGGTGTGGCTGTCTTATGTCCCGACAGCCACATGAATCTGTAAAATAACGAAAAGGAATACATTCACATGACCTCACGACAGATAAGACAATCTTTTATATTGCTTCTAACCGCCATCATCTGGGGCGTGGCTTTTGTGGCCCAGAGCGTAGGCATGGACTATGTAGGTCCATTCACGTTCATCTGCGTACGTTCCCTCATCGGCGGCCTGGTATTGATTCCCTGCATCGCTCTGTTGAATAAATGGAAAGTCCAGGCTAAAGAAGCATCCACAGACTGCAAATCAGCAAAAGAAGACAGAGGAAAGCTATTGTGGGGCGGTATCTGCTGTGGATTGGCTCTCTGCTTTGCAAGCTGTTTCCAGCAATTTGGAATCATCTATACCTCTGTAGGGAAAGCGGGCTTCCTTACCGCCTTTTACATCATCATTGTCCCTGTATTGGGCTTGTTTTTCGGTAAAAAATGCGGTCCTTTCGTATGGATAGGTGTCCTGCTGGCACTGGCAGGGCTCTATTTCCTGTGTATGACCGAAAGCCTGCGTTTGGGGACGGGGGACATCCTGGTATTCATCTGTGCCTGCCTGTTCTCCATCCACATCTTGGTGATCGATTACTTCACCCAATATGCAGACGGCGTAAAGATGTCCTGTATCCAATTCTTTGTCTGCGGAATCGTATCCGGAATTGCCATGCTGATTTTTGAAAAACCGGAACTAGGCCAGCTCCTTGCCGCCTGGAAGCCTGTTCTCTATGCAGGTGTACTCTCAAGCGGGGCCGGTTACACCCTGCAGATCGTAGGTCAAAAAGACATGAACCCGACCGTGGCATCCCTAATCTTAAGCCTGGAATCCGTAGTGTCCGTTCTGGCAGGCATGCTGCTTTTGAATCAGCACCTGACAAGCAGGGAGTTGTTAGGATGTACCCTTATGTTCGCCGCAATCATCCTGGCCCAGATTCCGCAGAAAACGAAAAAAAGAAGAGAGGTCTTTGAGTCTTGAGAACCAAGATTCTGTATCTGAAAAACCGACAGTAAAATATTACCACAAAGAGAGAAGAAACGAAAAAATGAAAAAGATATGTATGTACCTGCTTATGACTATGCTATTGTGCCTGACCGCATGCAAAGGAGCAAAAGACAAGGAACTTTCGGAACCCTCTGAAAATACGGCGGATACAAACGAAAACCAACAAGAAGAATCCCAGGAAACAGAAGCCCTCACTCCCGCCGAACCGGAATCACAGTCCCAGGCAGAAGAAGCCTTTGAGCTTACCAACCAGGGAAAAGCATTTTTGGAGCAAATGTGCCGAACCTTAAACGATTTCGATTCACAGACGGAAAAAGACAAGGCATTTTATAGAGACTTTCTGTTCTATTCCTATACCGGCGTACCCGAGGGTATGGAAACGGAACAGATATATCGTGAAGATTTGCAAATCGAAGAAACCGTTGTCAAGGTGCCCGAGCAGGAAGCGGAGGCCTACGCAAAGCTGGTATTCGGCACGGAACTGCCGGAGGAAGCAAAACCAGCCCTTGAAGAAATGGAAGAGGGCCAGACAGCCTGCTACTATGAGGACGGCTTCTATTACATAGGCGTATCCGACTTCCCGGATGTCCAGTACACATTCACAGATTATGAAGAATCCGACAACACCATCACGGTGCGATATAGCATCCAATATGAAGACGAAAGTGATGCAGGAATCGTAAGCTTCACCCTGGAGCCGGCAGAAAATGAGAACGGCTTCATTATTACATCGAAAGCTGCGGAATTCACCAATTAGGGCGAGACCTGGTTGAATTTTCCACTCCAATCCACTATAATAGAACAAGAAAAAGCAAAAGGACAATCCTTAATATGAAATTACTATTCATATCCCTGGGCTGTGACAAGAACCTGGTAGATTCCGAGCATATGCTTGGCATGTTAGAGGAAAAGGGCTACACGTTTACTGACGAGGAGACAGAAGCAGAGGTCATCGTAATCAACACCTGCTGCTTTATTAACGATGCCAAGGAAGAAAGCATTAACACCATCTTAGAGATGGCGGAGTACCGAAAGTCCGGTCCTTGCAAGGCCCTTATCGTCACCGGATGCCTGGCAGAACGTTACCGCCAGGAGATCTTAAAAGAGATCGAGGAAGTGGATGCCGTCATCGGCACCACGGCCTATGATGCCCTCCCGGAGATTCTGGAACAGGTATTTCAGGGTAAAAAAGAACTGAAGACAGAGGAACTGAACCGTCTCGTGCGGACAAAAGCAAAGCGTCAGCTTACCACCGGCGGACATTATGCCCATCTAAAGATAGCGGAGGGCTGCGACAAGCACTGCACCTACTGCATCATCCCAAGGATTCGGGGCAGCTATCGAAGCGTCCCCATGGAGCAGCTTCTTGAAGAAGCCAAGGAACTGGCCGAGCAGGGAGTAAAGGAGTTGATTCTGGTGGCCCAGGAAACTACCCTCTACGGCATGGATCTCTACGGTGATAAGCGGCTTCCGAAGCTTCTTAAGGAACTCTGTCAGATTCGGGGGCTTCGCTGGATCCGGGTACAATATTGTTATCCCGAGGAAATCACGGAAGAACTGATAAAAGTCTTAAAAGAAGAACCAAAGCTGTGCCATTACCTGGACCTGCCCATCCAGCATGCTTCCGATCGCATCCTGAAGCGGATGGGAAGAAGAACCACCCGTAAGGATCTGGAACAGATCATTGAACGCCTGCGGGAAGCGATTCCGGATATCTGTCTGAGAACCACCCTGATCACCGGATTCCCGGGAGAGACACAGGAAGATCACGAAGAACTGATGGAATTTGTAGACACCTGCGAATTTGACCGTCTCGGCGTATTCACCTACTCCCGGGAAGAAGATACCCCGGCGGCACAGATGCCGGATCAGATTCCGGAGGAAGTAAAGGAAAACCGTCAGGCGGAGCTGATGGAGCTGCAGCAGGAGATCGCCTTTGACAAGGCGGAGTCTATGGTAGGCCGGGAACTGGAAGTTATGATTGAGGGACAGGTGGCCGGAGAAAACGCCTATATAGGACGCACCTACCGGGATGCCCCGGATGTAGACGGCTACATTTTCATCAATACGGAGGAAACGCTCATAAGCGGCGACTTTGCAAGAGTACGGGTAACCGGAGCACTGGAATATGATTTGATAGGAGAGCTGATATGAATCTTCCAAACAAACTAACCATACTGCGTGTGATACTGATTCCCTTTTTTGTGGTATTTATGCTGACGGATCTGGGGGGAAGCTATGGAAAATATTATGCACTGGCCATTTTCATCATTGCAAGCCTTACGGATCTGTTAGACGGCAAGATTGCCAGAAAATACAATCTCGTTACCAATTTTGGGAAATTTATGGATCCCCTGGCGGATAAGCTTCTGGTGTGCTCCGCCATGATTTGCCTAGTGGAGATGAAGCGGCTGGCAGCCTGGATTGTCATCGTGATCATTGCCCGGGAATTCATCATCAGCGGCTTTCGTCTGGTGGCTTCGGATAATGGGGTGGTAATTGCGGCAAGCTATTGGGGAAAGTTTAAAACAACCTTTCAGATGATTATGATCATTTTGCTGATTCTGGATTTGGGAGGTGTTTTTGCGACAGTGGAGACCATTATCGTATGGATTGCCCTGGCTTTGACCGTCGTTTCCCTGATAGATTATTTAGTGAAAAATAAAGGTGTATTGCTGGAAGGAGATATCTAATATGATCGTAGAACTGATTTCCGTGGGAACCGAAATCTTACTTGGAAACATCGTGAACACCAACGCAGCCTATCTTTCTGAGAAATGTGCCCAGCTTGGCCTTTCCCTCTATTATCAGACGGTCGTTGGCGACAATCCGGAGCGTCTCACGGAAACCTTAAAGCTGGCCCTTGGCCGAGCCGATGTGGTGATCTTGGGAGGGGGCTTGGGGCCCACCCAGGATGACCTGACCAAGGAGATCACGGCAAAGGTTCTGGGAAAGGAACTTAAGGAGGACCCCCGCACCCGGGAACTGATCAAGCGGTTTTTCGACACTCGGGGGATTGCTGAGATTACGGAAAATAACTGGAAGCAGGCTCTCGTTCCTGAGGGTGCGATTGTGGTGGACAATGACAACGGCACGGCTCCGGGACTCATTCTGGAGGAAAATGAAAAGATCGTGATTCTGCTGCCGGGACCGCCGGGAGAGATGAAGCCCATGTTCGAAAAGGATATTTTTCCCTATCTGAACAAAAAACAGCCGGAAATCATTGTTTCGGAGATGGTTAAGATCTGCGGTATGGGAGAGAGCAAGGTGGAGCATATGATTGCCGATCTGATTCAGAATCAGACCAACCCCACCATAGCAACCTATGCAAAGGTTGGAGAGGTTCATCTGCGTCTGACCGCTAAGGCGGCGGATGAGGCGGCGGCGAAGAAGTTGATGAAGCCCGTGATTCGGGAATTAAAGGTACGTTTTGGGGGCTATATTTATACCACCGATGAAATGATGACGTTAGAGGAATCCGTAGTCCAGCTTTTAAAGGAGCAGGGTCTTACCCTGACCACGGTAGAATCCTGTACCGGAGGACTCTTTACCGGACGCCTGGTGAACGTGCAGGGGGCTTCCGAGGTCTTAAAGCAGGGCTTTATTACCTACTCCAACAAGGCAAAACGGAAGCTTATCGGTGTAAAAAAGCTGACTCTGAAAGAATTTGGTGCTGTCAGTGAAAAAACAGCAAAGGAAATGGCAAAGGGTGCGATTCTGACTACCGGATCGGACGTGGCCGTCTCCATCACCGGAATCGCCGGGCCGGATGGGGGAACCAAGGAAAAGCCTGTGGGACTGGTTTATATTGGCGTATCCGTAAAGGGAGAGATGCGTGTGAAAGAATACCATTTTACCGGAAACCGGGCAAAGATTCGGGAAAGTGCCGTGGTGGCGGCTATGACGCTTCTTCGCACCAGCATCCTGGAAACCATCAAATTTTAAAAAGTAACATTTAAGGAGCAAAAAAGGCATGCCGGAACAAAAGCAGACCATACAGGTAAAGTATTTTACGGACAAAATAGAAAAACTGACTTATATAGGGGGAAAATCTGACTGGATCGACCTCCGGGCGGCAAAGGACGTGCAGTTAAAAGCAGGAGAATTTCACCTGATTCCCTTGGGTGTTGCCATGGAGCTGCCAAAAGGCTATGAGGCTCATATTGTTCCCAGAAGCAGCACCTTTAAAAACTTTGGAATTATTCAGACCAACCATATGGGTATCATAGACGAGACCTACTGCGGCGACAACGATCAATGGTTTATGCCGGCCTATGCCCTCAGGGACACTCAGATCCATGTAAATGACCGGATCTGCCAGTTTCGGATTATGGAGCATCAGCCGGAACTTTCTTTTGAAGAAGTAAAAGAACTTAAAAGTGCGGACAGAGGCGGACTTGGCAGTACGGGAAAGGCGTGAGAATATGCAGATTATAACCTTTGCGGCAATTGACATTGGTTCCTACGAGGTAGGAATGAAGATTTTTGAACTGGTTCCAAAGAGTGGAATCCGGGAGATTGATTATATACGCCACGGAATTGAATTGGGGCGGGATGCCTATAATAAGGGCAGGATTGGCAATGAACTCTTAGAGGAGCTGTGCAGAATTCTGGAGGATTTCACACGGATCATGAAAGAGTATCAGGTGGATGACTATCGGGCCTGTGCTACCAGTGCCATTCGGGAGACCAGCAACTGCCTGTTGATCCTGGACAAGATTCGGGTACGCACCGGCCTTGACGTAGAGATCTTGAGCAACTCGGAACAGCGTTTTCTTGGCTACAAATCCATTGCATCCAATGAGGAATCCTTTCAGAAGATTATTCAGAAAGGAACGGCTATCGTGGATGTGGGAGGGGGAAGCATACAGATATCCCTCTTTGACAAGGACGCACTGGTTTCCACCCAGAATCTGCGTCTGGGTACCATGCGGATTCGGGAGCGTCTGGCGGAGGTAGAGAGCCGCACCAACCATTTTGGCGATATTATTGAGGAAATGATCAATAATGAGCTGAAAAGCTATAAGCGGCTGTACTTAAAGGATCGTGAGATTAAAAACATGATTCTCGTGGGAGACTATATTACACAATTCATGCACAGGAATGCCATGGAGCACAGCCTGATGCTGAGC
The DNA here is from genome assembly GCA_910574255.1 of Clostridia bacterium. GTDB lineage: Bacteria > Bacillota > Clostridia > Lachnospirales > Lachnospiraceae > Laedolimicola. Next base: position 33,184 of record CAJTAK010000014.1, on the reverse strand, counting down.
CGGGAGGAATATTTCCAGCTTTATCAGGAGATTGTGACCCGGACACCTCAGGAAATGGTACAGCGTATGGGCATGGTTTCGGAAAATGTGTCCCTTATTATGCCGGCCATGATTATCTACAAGCGGCTTATTGAAGAGACGGGAGCAGAGACCATCTGGATCCCCGGCCTGAACTTAAGCGACGGCCTGGCCTACGATTATGCGGAGAGGAAAAAGATCTTTAAGTCCAGCCACAATTTTGAAAACGATATTGTAGAGGCGGCCAAGAACATTGCCAAGCGTTACCAGAGCAACAAGACGCATCTGGCGGGAACGGAATATCTGGCCCTGACTATTTTTGATAAGATGAAGCGAATCCATGGCATGGGAAAACGGGAACGGCTTCTTCTGCAGATTGCGGTACTGCTTCATGACTGCGGAAAATACATCAGCATGAACCGCACGGCCGAATGCTCCTATGAGATTGTTATGTCCACGGAGATCATCGGATTGTCTCACCGGGAGAGAGAGATTATCGCCAGTGCCATTCGCTTTAATACGGAAGAATTTGTTTCCTTTGAGGAATTTGCCATAGGATCTCCGCTGGATCAGCAGGATTATCTTTTGACGGCCAAGATAAGTGCCATTCTTCGTGTGGCCAACTCCATGGATCGGAGCCATAATCAGAAGTTTAAGAATGTAAAGGTTACCTTAAAGGAGAGGGAGCTGATTGTGGTGGTAGATACGGTGGAGGACATTACTTTGGAGCAGGGACTTTTCTCCCACAAAGCAGAATTTTTCGAAACAATTTTCAGTATCCGGCCCGTTATCCGGCAGAAAAGGCAGGTGTAGAAAATGGATAAGAAAGAATTTACCAAAAATGAATATTACCGGAACAGGGAGCTTTCCTGGCTGGCCTTTAATGAGAGGGTATTAAGCGAGGCGAGGGATAAAAATATCCCACTTTTTGAACGCCTGAAGTTTTTGAGCATTACGGCATCCAATCTGGATGAATTTTTTATGATTCGGGTGGCGTCTCTAAAGGATATGGTTCATGCAAAGTATACGAAGAAAGACATTGCGGGGCTGACTCCTCAGGAACAGTTGGATGAGATTACAAAAGTAACCCGGGAAATGGTAAGTACCCAGTATTCAACCTATTCCCGATCCCTGCTGCCTTTGCTTCGCCAGCATGGCCTTACGGTTGTGCAGGAACATGAAGATCTTGACGAGGAGCAGGCCCGGTATGCAGATCGCTATTTTCGGGAAAATGTTTATCCGGTGCTGACACCTATGGCAGTGGATTCCTCCCGGCCTTTTCCTTTGATTCGGAATAAATCCCTGAATATCGGAGCACTGCTCTCCAAGAAGAACGAGAAGACGGAGGAGTTGGAATTTGCAACAGTGCAGGTACCCTCCGTACTTCCCCGCATCGTCCGGCTTCCCGATGCCAAGGATGGAACAAAAGTAGTGATTCTCTTAGAGGAGATCATTGAACGGAATATGCAGCAGCTTTTCTTAAGCTACAACATTGTATGTGCTCATCCCTACCGGCTCATGCGTAATGCAGATCTGACCATTGATGAGGATGATGCGTCCGATCTTTTAAAGGAGATTCAAAAGCAGCTGAAGAAGCGTCAGTGGGGCGAGGCCATCCGTCTGGAAGTAGAGGATAAGATGGATAAGCGTCTCCTTAAGCTTCTGCGGAAAGAGCTGAATATCAAAGAGGATTCCATTTACAAGATCAGCGGACCTCTGGATCTGACTTTTTTAATGAAGATGTACGGTATGGACGGCTTTGATTCCCTAAAGTATTCCAAGCATGTGCCGGCAGGGGTAAAAGAACTTCCCGGAGACTGTGATATTTTTGAGGAGATTCGAAAAGGGGATGTGCTGCTTCATCATCCCTACCAGACCTTTGATCCGGTGGTGAAGTTTGTCCGTGATGCTGCATCCGATCCCAAGGTACTTGCCATCAAACAGACTCTGTATCGGGTCAGCGGCAATTCTCCGATTATTGCGGCCCTGGCCCAGGCGGCGGAAAACGGCAAGCAGGTATCTGTTCTGGTAGAGCTGAAAGCCCGGTTTGACGAGGAGAATAATATCCTCTGGGCAAAGATGCTGGAGAAAGCGGGCTGTCATGTTATCTATGGACTGGTGGGCTTAAAGACTCACAGCAAGATTACTCTGGTGGTACGCAGGGAGGATGACGGAATCCGCCGCTATGTTCATCTGGGGACGGGCAATTACAATGATTCCACGGCGAAGCTGTATACGGATCTGGGCCTTATGACCTGTTCCGCACCCATTGGCGAGGATGCCACTGCGGTGTTCAATATGCTCTCAGGCTATTCGGAGCCTGTGGGCTGGAACAAGCTTTCCCTTGCTCCCATCTGGTTAAAGGAAAGGTTCTTAAAGCTGATTCACAGAGAGCAGGAACACGTGGAAAAGGGCGGAGAGGGGCATATTATGGCCAAGATGAATTCCCTGTGCGATCCCGATGTGATTGGGGCCCTTTACGAGGCTTCCGCCGCAGGGGTGAAGATCGAACTGCTGATTCGTGGAATCTGCTGTCTTAAGGTTGGAATTCCCGGTGTCAGCGAGCATATTTCCGTTCGATCCATTGTAGGAAATTTTCTGGAGCACAGCCGGATTTTCTATTTCCATAATGGCGGACAGGAGGAGGTCTACTGTGCAAGTGCGGACTGGATGCCAAGGAATCTGGAGAAGCGGGTGGAGATTCTCTTCCCCATTGAGCAGGAGAATCTGAAAAAGAAAGTGATTCACATTCTGAATGTGGAATTCCAAGATAATGTGAAAGCCCATCTTTTGCAGCCCGACGACACCTATGTGAAAGCGGATCGGAGAGGAAAGGCTTCCGTGAATTCTCAGGAATATTTTGTGGAGGAAGCACGGGAGAAAGTGAAGGTGGAGCATTCCGCTTATACCGGGCGGGTGTTTATTCCGGAGGAGCCGGTGGAATAGAAATTTTACAATTTAAGACGACAGTTTATGCACCAGTACAGCGAATCATTTATATTCGTTGTGCTGGTGCGGTGTTTTGTATTCTTATGCAGACTGCATAGCAGAATATTGTAAAAAAGTGCAGGAAAATTTAAGAAAATTTTAATAAAGAGGCAGAAAAACCGACTGGACATAAAAGAAAAATAGGAGTATAATCTCTTATGGTACACAGCGTAAAGGATGTACCATATTATTACCTGATAGAGGGGAGAAAAGGAAAAATGAAAAAGATTGTAAGTGTAGTAATGGTTCTCTGCATGACACTGGCATTGGCAGCATGCGGCGGCAAGGAGCAGTCAGTAAGCTATCGTTCCGAGCAGGAGCAGAGTGGTCTGAAGATGGTGGACACCATGACTCTGGATGCAAAGGGTGACAAGGTTGTGAAGATCACCGAGACGATTGAGATGGATATGTCCGGTTTCGATGAGGCTACACAGGAGCAGATGAACACAGCTTATGATGCAATGGTTGAGCAGTATAAGGCTGTTGAGGGTGTTGAGTGTACAGGCAGTGCGGGAACAGGTACTTATACCATCTCCATTACCATTGATGCTACTGGTGATGCAGTAGAGACACTGGCATCTCAGGGACTTCTTGAGATTGAAGGAAACGGAAGCAAGCTTTCTCTGAAAGCTACCGGTGAGTCTCTGGAAGCAGGCGGATACACAAAGGTTGAGTAATCAGGTACATAAGAAATCAATAAGCAAAAGGAGCACCGGATGTCGGTGCTCCTTTTTAATCGTTAAGACTACTAGTAGTCCGTACCGGAAATCCTTGTGCATATTTCCGGTCTATTTCTCCGATAGCACAGGTCAAAAAGCCTCGCCGTAGCACCACTACGTCTGCGTTTTTTGACCTGCACTCTCGGAAAAATATCCTCAGAAATATGCACAAGGATTTCCGATACGGACTACTAGTTTACATGGATTAGATTACAGCATGAACTTTTCGATGATTTCGGCAATTCCGGAATGATTGTTGTCGTGCTCGGTGATGTAGGTGCCGTAGGGATACATTTCCGACCGGGCATTTATCATGACGCAGGGGGTCTTTACCGCCTGCAGCATGGTAATATCATTCTCCGCATCTCCGGCGGCAAGGGTATTCTCATAAGGAATATTCAGGTATTCGCTGATAAAGCGGACGCCGCTTCCCTTATTGATGCCCTCCGGAAGAAATTCCAGATATTGATCGCAGGAGAAAAACATGTCAAGATGATTTTTCTTTGCCCAGGGCTCCATATGCTGGCGGAAAGCGTCCAGATGGTTTCTGTCGTGGAGGTCGATAAAAAGCAGTTTGATGGGATCCTGATCTTTATCCAGAGCTTTTGTTACATCTTCTACGACTTCATAGGGCAGGAGCGTGGAGGAAGAGTAGTATTTCATTTCTTCCGTATCGTGTTCACACAGAGCTCCGGCTTGATTGTAGGTTTGGGGATGTAGGTGAAACTTGTAGGCTTCGTCAAAGGCTTCCCGGATACAGTCCCGGTGAACTCCCTGGTAAAAGATGGTTTCTTTTGCATAGGCATCGTAGATAAGGGCGCCGTTGGAGGTAATGGCATAACAGCCGGGGGCTGTCAGCCCCAGCTTTTCTACCTGCCGGGCCGTACTGATCAGGGGACGGCCGGTACAAACTACGATAGCATGTCCAAGGCTGGTCGCTTTCTGAATCGCTTCAAGGTTCTCGGGTGTGATTTCTTTTTGGTCCGTCAATAAGGTTCCGTCCAAATCCAGAAATAGAATTTTCTTTTCCATCATGTATACTCCTCTTTTATGTAAAGTTAAAAAAATTAATACGGCATCATCATATCAAGTATCCTGACAAAAGGAAATTCTTGTGTGCTGCTGCAAGCTGTGTTTTCCCTGTCCTTGCTTGATTATAGCAGAAATTTTCCTGGTTTGCTATAGAAAGTTGTATTGCTGGCTTCCATATCCTGTCTGAATTGCAGCAAAGCAGATGATTTCATACATAAAGAATAGTTTTTCTCATTTTTTCTCATACTATCAAAAAAATGAATCAGGAGGTGACCGAAATATGGGAATCAAGCTTTCGGAACATTTGGATGAGAATGTGATGAATTTGAATGAGATCCTGAATTTGGATGCCAATTTTGACATTATCCGTAAAGGAATTACCATAGCAGGGAAGCAGGCTTGCATTTATTTTATTGACGGTTTTCTGGAAGAGGCTATTATGGAGAAGCTGTTGGAGTTTTTCTATAAACTGAAGCCGGAGGAGCTGCCCAAGACGGCCAAGCAGATGATTGATCATGTGGTGCCTTATGTGGAGGTTACTGCCATCGAGGAGGAGGATTTGCTGATTCAAAGTCTTCTTTCCGGCATTACCTGTCTTTTGATTGACGGCTATGATACCTGTATTGGCCTGGACTGCCGATCTTACCCTATGCGTGGGGTGGACGAGCCGTCGAAGGATAAGGCTCTTCGGGGGTCTAAGGATGGATTTGTGGAGACGGTGGTGTTCAATACGGCGCTGATCCGGCGGAGGATTCGAAGCCCCAAGCTCTCTATGGAAATTATGTCGGCAGGAAAAAGCTCCCGGACGGATATTGTAATATGCTATATGGAGGATCGGGTGGACCGGAAGCTCCTTCGAGAGATTCGAGGGCGCATCAATACGATAAAGGTGGATGCTCTGACTATGAACCAGGAGAGCCTGGCGGAGTGCATTTATGAGCGGAAATGGTTTAATCCGTTTCCGAAGTTTAAGTTTACGGAGCGTCCGGATGCGGCTTCGGCGGCGATTTTGGAGGGGAATATTATAATTTTGGTGGATAATTCCCCTCAGGCTATGGTGGTACCTACTTCGATCTTTGACATTGTGGAAGAGGCGGATGATTATTATTTTCCTCCGGTGACAGGGTCTTATCTGCGGCTGACCAGATTTTTGATTGCGTTAATTACACTGTTTTTGACGCCGGTTTTTTTGCTGCTGTTTCAGAATCCTCAGTGGGTTCCGCCCTGGCTTTCGTTTATTCAGATTAAGGATCCCATTAATGTTCCCATTGTCTGGCAGTTTTTGATGCTGGAGCTGGCCATTGACGGCCTGCGGCTTGCGGCTATTAATACGCCCAGTATGCTGAGTACGCCCCTTAGTGTGGTGGCAGGTATTGTGCTGGGACAGTTTACGGTGGATTCGGGGTGGTTTAATGCAGAGATTATGATGTATATGGCTTTTGTGGCCATTGCCAATTATACCCAGTCCAGTTATGAGCTGAGTTATGCCCTGAAGTTTATGCGGCTGATTATGCTGGTGCTTACTTCGATGTTTGATTTGTGGGGATTTTTGGCCGGGCTTTTGATTACCATTGTGGCGATTGCCGGGAATAAGACCATTGCGGGGAAGAGTTATATTTATCCGCTGTTTCCGTTAAATTTGACGCAGCTTAAGAAGAGGTTTTTGAGGCTGCGATTGAAAGAGTAGAAGGGGGACGGATTTTTTGTATGCGTTACGTTAAACTGTTTTGATGTGGGGATTGGCAACTAAATAGATTAAAAGGAATTTGAAAGAGGCGTACTTCTGCTATAAATAGGGAATACGCCTTTTTAATTTCTGTATTCTTTCCATTTAGCATTATCATTTGACGACCCATAAAAGAGATATGTGATTAAACGAAATTAATCCGGCTCCCCTCTTACTCACATGATTAGGGACAGACAATGCCGTCTCCATTGGCGCAAGCCAGCAGTTTTTCCTTGAGTTTATCATAAAGGGCTAAAGGAAAACGTGAACCATATTGAGTCCAGAACTCGTCCAGAACTTTCATCCCCATCTGAGCATCACCATTGGCCGCTAAGAGAAAGGCAGTCACATAGTCAGGACTAGGCCAATTATATTGAGAGGCGGGAGCTGTGCGCTGGCGTTTGGCCTCAGTCAGAGCACTGTGCAGGTCACAGCAGTTTAAGAACCAAGGGCCAAAAAGTCCCTGTGCCTCATGAAAAGCCTGAAGAAGACGGGATTCCACTTCGCCAGGGTTCTGACCAAAACGGCTGAATCGGCAGGAGACACTCTGCCCTGATGCAGAATCCCAATGGCCTGGGGGCCAGCAGAACAAGTGCAGGCCCACAGACTTATCCGTCCGCTGGTAGCGATAGATTCCAGTCTCACCAAAGACAGGTAAAAAGTCAAAGCATAAACCCCACAAGAAGATATAAGAAGCTCCTTTAAGAGGGTATGCCTGGATTACTTTCCGGCAGTGGTCTTTCCAAGGGGAATACCAGAGATATGCGCCGTTGTAGGTGAATCCGGAAAGTTCAGGGGCAACTGCGGCAGCAAGGAGGTTTTTAAGCTGTGGGACGGGAAGTTCAAAGTCAAAGGACGATGTACGTGATAAAAAACTTTTCATATGCTGTTTCCTCACAGATTTAATTTGGTGAATACATTTCACTCTGTTTGACAGAGCTGATATTTGTTAGGGTGTCAGCTCTGTTTGGGATTTATGATACAGCTAAGATTGCTGCAAATACTTCAAATCTTCATAAAAAGCGGGATAAGAGATATTCACACACTCAGCTCCCAGAATCTTAGTTTCCCTATCCGCATTCAGGCCTGCGACGGCAAAGGACATAGCAATCCGGTGATCCAGATGGCTGTCAATCACGGCGCCGTGAAGGGGATATCCCCCCTCAATAATCATACCGTCCTCTGTAGCAGTGATATGTGCGCCCATAGCGGACAGATTTTTTACCATCACATCAATTCGGTTAGATTCCTTTACCTTTAACTCCGCAGCATCCCGAATTACCGTAGTTCCCTTTGCAAAGCAGGCCATTACAGCGATAACAGGAATCTCATCAATGAGAGTGGGAATCAACTCACCTTCTATGACACAACCCTGCAAGTCTGAGGTTTTCACCAGAAGATCTGCCATAGGCTCATCCGTCTGACTGTCTATGGGAAGAATGCTTACATCCGCTTTCATCATTTGGCAGACACAGAGGATGCCGTCACGGGTAGGATTGATCCCCACATTCCGGATTAAAATCTCAGATCCGGGAGTTATGCATCCGGCCGCAAGAAAATAAGCAGCAGAAGAAATATCTCCAGGCACAAGAATTTTCTGTCCAATCAGGTGGGGGTGAGGCTCGATGGCGGCGGTGGTTCCCTCTGTTTGCACCTGAGCTCCAAAGGAATTCAGCATCAGCTCCGTGTGGTTGCGGGAAAGGGCAGGCTCCGTAACGCTGGTAGGGCTGTCCCCATACAGTCCGGCCAGTAAGATGGCGGACTTTACCTGGGCAGAGGCAACCTTTGTGGTATAGTGGATGCCGTGAAGGGGATGCCCCAGAATCCTAAGAGGAGCGCAGCCGTTTCCATTCAGGCTTTCAATGGAAGCGCCCATGAGAGAAAGGGGCTCTATAATGCGTCCCATAGGCCGTTTTTGAATGGAAGCGTCCCCGGTGAGGGTGGTTTCAAAGGATTGTCCGCTTAAAATGCCGGAAATCAGGCGGGTAGTAGTGCCGCTGTTGCCCGTATCCAGAACCTGGGAGGGCTTTTTAAGTCCATGCAGCCCCTTTCCCTGTATAAGAATCCGGGTTGCTTCCTTTTCTTCAATGGCAATCCCCATGCGCCGGAAGCAGTCTATGGTGGAAAGACAATCAGCTCCCGGAAGAAATCCCTCAACCTCCGTAAGCCCCTCAGCCAGGGCGCCGAACATAACGGCCCGATGGGAAATGGACTTGTCGCCGGGAACGGTTAATTCTCCTTTTAAAGCTTTGGAACGTGTAAATTTCATGGCGTATGTCTCCTGTATTCGTTTTGCGCATCCGACCAACGGGTGACGGAATCACTGGCTCAGCGTTCATAAATGGTATAACGATATTTCCGAAGAAGTTCAACGGCTTTCTTGTAGGAAGCCTCGTCATACAATTCCACTTTCAATACTGCCTCTTCAAATTCCCGATTGTGAATAATTCCGATATTTTTCAAACTGATTCCCCCGGCGGCAAGGATTGTGGCAAGGGCGGCGATGCCACCTGCTTCGTCCACCATATCGCAGTAAAAGGCGTACATTTTTTTGATAGGCCCCGAGGAGGAATCGGGGATGGAATTGCGGTAATCTCTGGATGCTTCAAAAAAGCGGTACAGACCGTCGGCGTCCTCCGTTTCCAACTGTACCCTCACGGCGGCAAGCTGCTCCAGGCAGCGATCTAAAACCTGAATAAGATTTGACTTATTGGTAATACAGATTTGCTGCCACATCTCCGGTGAGGAAGAAGCGATTCTTGTGATATCTTTAAAGCCCCCGGCCGCAATCCGCTTCATCAGTTCTTCTTCCCCGTCAAGCTGATGTACCAGATTGACCAGTGAGGAAGCGATCAAATGAGGCAGATGGCTGACAGAAGCCGTAATAAAATCATGCTGCCGGTAATCAAGCACCAGGGGCAGCGCCTTTAAGGAAGCAATAAATGGAACAAAGGCATCCACAGCCGCCTTTGGAACCTGAGCCGATGGGGTAATAATATAGTAAGCATTTTCAATCAGATGGGGCTTGGCGTTGGCATAACCGGTTTTCTCCGAACCGGCCATGGGATGACCGCCGATAAAGTGTGCTTCCAGACCAAGGGCAGTCACCCGTTCATGGATATCCGTTTTCGTACTTCCTACATCTGTAAGAATACAATCCTCTTTGATGACGGGCTTCAGAGCTTCCAAGTAGCTGGCATTGGTAGAGACGGGTGCACACAGGAAAATGCAGTCACAGGCTGAAAATTGGTCATCTACTGCTGTGCAGGCAATATCTACCGTCCCCTCATTAGCCGCCTCAATCAGCGTGTCGGCAGTCCGCATGTAAGCCATAATCTGAATTTCCGGGTGAAAGGCTTTGACTGCCTTTGCAATGGAGCCGCCGATAAGCCCCAGGCCCACAAAGCCCACGGTTTTAATGTTCATAATGTTCTCCTGTTTTCCTATTTAAAAATTCCGCCCGGAAAGGGCAGCATAAGCCTTTAACTCTTTTGCAAGCTCATCGAACTGGGCAAAAGTCAAAGACTGGGGACCGTCGGAGAGGGCACAGGGAGGATTGTTATGTACCTCAATCATCAGGCCGTCCGCTCCTGCGGCAACCGCACATTTTGCAAGGGGTGCCACATAAGCCCGAACACCGGAGGCGTGGCTTGGATCCACGATAACCGGAAGATGGGATTTGGATTTCAGTACCGGAACGGCGCTGATGTCCAGAGTGTTTCTTGTGGCCGTCTCGTAAGTACGGATACCTCTCTCGCAGAGCACCACATTTCGGTTGCCCTCGGCAATGATGTATTCCGCCGCATTGAGCCACTCGTCAATGGTGGAAGAGAGCCCCCGCTTTAAGAGTACCGGAAGACCGGACTGTCCGGCTTCCCGAAGAAGCTGGAAGTTCTGCATATTCCGGGCGCCGATCTGAAGCATATCCACGTATTTAACCGCAGCCTCAATGGAAGCCTCGCTGATAACCTCGCAGATGGTGGCAAGACCGGTTTCCTCCTGGGCTTTTTTCATATACCGAAGCCCCTCTTCCTCAAGCCCCTGGAAAGAATAGGGAGAGGTTCTGGGCTTGTAAGCGCCGCCCCGAAGGAAGGCAGCTCCGGCCTTTTTTACGGATTTGGCAATTAAAATCAGCTGCTCTTCCGATTCAATGGCGCAGGGACCTGCCATAACGGTCAGATTGTCCGGGCCGATGGAGGTATTTCCTACCTGAATGGAAGTCGGCTCCGGGTGGAACTTCCGGTTGCTGAGCTTATAGCTTTCGGTAATGGGTACAATTTTATCTACATCCGGCGCAATCTCCAGATTGGAGAGATTGAGACGGGTTTTGTCTCCTACAACGCCGATAATGGTGACTTCTTTTCCTTCCGAGAGATGGGTTTCCAGTCCGTTGGACTTGATAATCTCTACCACATGCTCAATGGAAGACTTGGGTGCCTTTGGTTTCATTACAATAATCATATTAAATGCCTCATTTCCTTAAAATGGATTGCTGTCTCAAAGAAAATGCTTCTTGCGACTTAGTTTTTTTAAACAACAAAAAATAGCTGTGCATGTATGACGCACAGATATCAGTTTACTTTTTTTTGAGCGGAATGTCAATACTGTTTCGCTTTAAAGTGATAAATTTTCCGTTAAATGATAGCGGCAGTTGGGTAATGTCATTAAGTTAAGCTTCAAATAATGACCGGCGTAGGGGAGGAGGGCCGCCCCGACGAGGGGTGGCGGTTCTTGCCCGAAGCCTTCACAAGCCTTTTGGTGCTTAACTTAATGACATTGGGCAGTTGGGATACTATGTTTTGTTTCCGCAGGATATAGTTGACAATTTTGTTTGATAATAGCAAAATGGTATTGATGAATACAGATAAAGGGAGTGAATAGGAAACAGATGCTTGGTCTAAGCTGTATGAAAGAGCATGAATACAGGAATTGTGAGCTGCATGGACAGGAATATATTCAAAGGAATCCCAATAGAATATCCTGTGGAATATCACGATTGCGATAGAGCTGAAAAAGATTATGCAGATGAAACACAGATATGTGCCAATGATGTTTTCATAAAGGAGGCCTATCGGTTAAAATATGCTGAAATTTATAAAGAGACTATTTAAAATCCTGTTTCTCTTAGGCATCATAGCCACCCTGGTGATCGCCGGAGCAGTCATTTATAAGATCTACCCCATGTATGAGGAATACAGTCAGGAAGCAAAGAAGGCGATAGAAGATTCCAACACAAACACCTTCAAAAGAAACCTGACCAGCTACTTCTATGACGATGAGGGCAACCTTCTCACAGAGCTGTCAGGAAACGGAAGCAAAATCTACCTTACCTTTGAGGAGATCCCGGAAAATGTAATAAATGCTTTTATTGCCGTAGAGGATCGGACCTTCTGGACCCATAAAGGCATTGACCCAAAGGCCATTGTACGGGTAAGCCTGGAGTTTGTTACCTCCAAAGGAGAGACCGTTCACGGAGCAAGCACCATCACCCAGCAGCTTGTGCGGAATGTATTTATTTCAAAGGAAGTAACCATAGAGCGGAAGATAAAAGAGATCTGCTATGCCCTGGAGGTAGAGAAAAAGTACTCCAAGGAAGAAATCATGGAGTTCTACGTAAACAACATCTATTTCGCAAACAACTGCTATGGAATAGAGGCTGCGGCACAATTTTATTTTGATAAGCCAGCAAAAGAGCTGTCCTTAAATGAGACAGCCTATTTGTGTGCCATTCCAAATTCCCCCGCCTACTATGACCCGCTGAAAAACAGCAGCAATGCCCTTCCAAGGCGGGATAAGGTACTAAAGGATATGCAGGAATGTGAATTTATCACAGAGACCCAGCGGATACAGGCTCTTCGTGAGGACCTTGTTCTGAATGAAAAGAAGCCTGTTGAAATCAAGGACTATGAGACTACCTATGCCATCGACTGTGCCATACGCTACCTGATGAAGCTGGACGGCTTCCTGTTTCGCTATTCCTTTGCCACCATGGAGGACTATAACTTCTATATAGAAACCTACAATCAGGCATATGAGCGGATACGGGCGGAACTGTATATCGGCGGCTATGTTGTCACGACTACATTAAATAAGGAAAAGCAGACCCTGCTTCAGGAAAGCGTTGACAATGCCCTGGCATTTGACGAAGAGCTTGCGGAGAACGGACAGTATGCCTTTCAGGGGGCGGCTACGGTAATCAACAACGAGACGGGAAAGGTGGAGGCAATTGTGGGGGGAAGAACCCAGAACAGCAGCACCTATACCCTGAATCGAGCCTACCAGTCCTACCGTCAGCCCGGAAGCTCCATAAAGCCCCTGATCGTCTATCTTCCGGCGCTGGAGCGGGGATATACGGATCGCTCCACGGTGACGGAGATTAATGTGGAAAAAGCAAAGGAGGAGCCGGAAAAGGTACTGGAGATGTACGGAACAAAGATGACCCTGCGCTCTGCTGTGGAGAATTCCAAGAACGGCGCAGCCTGGCGGCTTTTCTGCGAGATTACGCCGGAAGCAGGACTTAACTATCTCCAGGAAATGAGCTTTGCCAGAATCGTTCCGGATGATTTTTATCCTGCGGCATCCTTAGGGGGCTTTACCTATGGAGTTACAACGGTAGAGATGGCAAATGCCTATTCCTGTATGGTAAATCACGGGCGTTTTCAGCAGACAGACTGTATTGTATCCATTTTGGATAAATATGGAGAGGAGCTCTATGAGCCCTATGAAACCAGGCAGGTGTATGTATCCGAGCAGACGGAGCTGATGATTGACATTTTAAAGGGGGTAATCACAAAGGGAACTGCAAGGAAAATGGGCTGGAAGAGCACCGTGGAGGCCGCCGGTAAGACGGGAACCACCAACAACAGCAAGGACGGCTGGTTTGTGGGAGTTACCCCCGATTATTCCATGGCCGTCTGGGTGGGCTACGATATGCCGAGAGAGCTCAGCAATCTCTACGGAGGGAGCTATCCGGCCCAGATCTGGAAGGATACCATGGAAATGCTGGTGCAGGACACGGAGTATGAGCACTTTGAGACGACTACGGAGATAGTAAACGGGGATGAGAAATATTATCCGGGACGGGACGGATCGGAGGTCCTTTCACCGGGCTACACGGTACAGAATTACCGGGATGACCACGCCCTGGCGGATCAAATTGATGCCTTGATTCTTAAGATTGCCCAGGAGAGCGACCCGGGACAGCGGGAGGCTTACTATGAACAGGCCAAGGCGCTGGCGGAGCAGATCTACGGACAGACGCTGAAGGGCGCCTATCGAAATAAGCTGGCAGAGCTTAACGGACAGTTGCAGCAATAAGGCGCATCCGTCGATTTTAGATAAGTTTCTGCAGATATTGGAGGATGGCCGTATTACGGATTCAGCCGGTGAAACCATGTATTTTTCGGAAGTTCTGAGCTTCCGGTTTATGAGATTTCACATCCAAATGACATCTTCCGGTAGTCTGTACCTGAAATTTCTGTGGAGATTTTCGAGGATATTTTTTGCTTCCCGCCCAAAGGGATGTGCATAATGCGGCGCCTGTAGAGGATACCTTTGCAGAGCAGGCAGACTTGGCCGTTTGGGGTATCGTATGAATGAGCGCTGACAAAATGCCGAAAAACATAGTTTAATATGCTTTCTGTTATGCATTCTGTTATGCATTCTGACAAAGCAGATGCCAGAAATTCCTTGTCAAAAACTTGTCAAAACTGTATAAAACACTTGAACTTTCCTTTGATTTTTAGTAGAATATATACATGGCAGTCTCCAGGGCGGAAATAAGGCGTGGAGATGCAAAAAAAATATCGGAGGAATAGGCATGAATATTTACACAACTGACAAGATTCGCAACGTAGTGCTCTTGGGACACGGCGGCTGTGGCAAGACCAGTCTGGTGGAAGCCATGGCGTATGTATCCGGGCTTACGACCCGAATCGGTAAGGTAACCGATGGGAATACCATCAGTGATTACGATAAGGAAGAGATCAAGAGAAAGTTCTCAATCAGCACTTCCGTGATTCCGCTGATTTGGCAGGACTGCAAAATAAATCTTTTAGATACACCGGGATACTTTGACTTTGTGGGAGAGGCAGAGGAAGCAGTTGCCGCTGCGGACGCCGCTATTATCGTGGTATCCGGCAAGGCCGGTGTGGAGGTAGGAACGGAGAAGGCATGGGAGATGTGCGAAAAGTACAAGCTGCCCCGGATGTTCTTCGTAACTGAGATGGACGTGGACCATGCATCCTTCCGCCAGGTGGTAGAGGATCTGACCGAGCGCTACGGCAAGAAGATTGCTCCTTTCTATCAGCCTATCCGTGAGGACGAGAAGTTTGTAGGCTATATCAACGTGTGCAAGATGGAAGGCCGCCGGTTTACGGATATCGGCAAGCGTGAGCCCTGTGAGATTCCGGAATATTCCAAGGAAAATCTGGCTATCTGCCGTGAGGCGCTGTTAGATGCGGTAGCAGAGACCTCCGATGAGTTCATGGAGCGCTATTTCAATGGTGAGGAATTTACCGTCAGCGAGATTCGTGCGGCTATGAAGTTTAATGTAAGCGACGGTTCCGTGATTCCCGTATCCATGGGTTCCAGCATGGAGCTTCGGAACATTCACAATCTGATGAATGACATTGTAGAGCTGTTCCCAAGCCCGGACAAGAAGGCGTGCAACGGTATCAACACCAAGACCAACGAGATCTTCGAGGCAAATTATGATTTCTCCAAGGCAAAATCTGCTTATGTATTTAAGACTATCGTAGACCCCTTTATTGGAAAGTATTCTCTGATTAAGGTGTCCTCCGGCGTTATCAAGTCCGACGATACCCTTTACAATCAGGATAAGGAAGCAGAGGAGAAGCTGAGTAAGCTTTATGTGATGCAGGGCAATAAACCCATTGAGATTTCCGAGCTCCATGCGGGCGATATCGGTGCCATCGGCAAGCTTACAAGCACTAAGACAGGCGACACCCTGTCCACCAAGGCTACGCCGGTAGCATTCGGAAAGACTGAGGTTTCCAAGCCATATACATATATGTGCTATAAGGCAAAGAACAAGGGAGATGAGGATAAGATTTCCCAGGCTCTTACCAAGATGATGGAAGAGGATCTGACCCTGAAGACCGTGAATGATTCCGAGAACCGTCAGACCCTGCTGTACGGCATGGGCGATCAGCACCTTGACGTGGTTGTGAGCAAGTTAGAAGAGAAGTTTAAGGTTGCCGTAGAGCTGAGTCGTCCCAAGGTTGCTTTCCGTGAGACCATCCGCAAGAAATCCGATGTGGATTCCAAGTATAAGAAGCAGTCCGGCGGACACGGACAGTATGGTCATGTAAAGATGACCTTTGAGCCATCCGGAGATCTGGAGACGGCTTATGTATTTGATCAGATTGTAGTTGGCGGAGCCGTTCCCAAGAACTATTTCCCGGCAGTGGAAAAGGGCGTACAGGAATCCGTTACCAAGGGACCCCTGGCCGGATATCCTGTTGTGGGTGTGAAGGCAGTGCTTTATGACGGCTCCTACCATCCGGTAGATTCCTCGGAGATGGCATTTAAGACGGCTACCATCCAGGCATTCAAGAAAGGCTTTATGGATGCAAGTCCGGTACTTCTGGAGCCTATCTGCTCTATGACAGTAACCGTTCCGGATAAATATACAGGCGATGTTATGGGTGATCTGAACAAGCGCCGTGGCCGTGTGCTTGGCATGAATCCCGTAGCAGGCGGCAAGCAGGAGGTTGTGGCGGATGTGCCCATGACCGAGATTTTCGGATATTCCACAGATCTGCGCTCCATGACAGGAGGAAGCGGTGTCTATGAGTACGAGTTTGCACGTTACGAGCAGGCTCCGTCCGATGTACAGGAGAAGGAAGTGGCAGCGAGAGCTGCGGAGGAATAATGCGAAGATGTCGTCGTCCGTGCTATATAACATATAGATAAAGCTATAAGATGAAACGCATTTACAAAGCGCATAATAAAGGCGGATTTCCTTTTTAGGAAATCCGCCTTGTCACTGTGCAGAAAAGCGGTTATACTAGAATTATTACCTTAACGAGAAAAGCCCGTCAAACCAAAAGGGCATGCATTACATTGTACCCATAGGGGGTATGCATGAACGGACAAAGTACCTTCGGGTATAGAAAGCCTTGTAAAAAAACAGAGAAAGGGAAGCAAGAATGGAAAAGAAGAAAATTCAAAAGGTATCCGATCCTGTGATCCGGCTGAAAGGTGTTCGCTCTATGGGAGTGATCGGCGATCCGGGCTGCGAGGGCCTTGGAACCTACAATATGAAAGTATATGCAGGAGCTTTGGAAGAATGCGGCAGAGATGACATTACCCTGGTTGTGGGGGATCTGGTGCCGGCGGGAACCAGGCATCACTATCAGACAATACAGGAGCTTACGGAGATTCTGGCAGGAAATAAGGTCTATGCTCTTCGGGGAAATCACGATACGGGAGCTTATACGGAGTATTTTGGAGAAAAGAATTATGCCATCCTTACAGAGAGCTTCGCTGTGGTCGTACTGGACAATGCACAGCGTACCTTTGAGGAAGAGGGCATCCGACTTTTATCCAGGGTGCTTGCCATGGAGGATGTGAAGCAGGCAATCATTGCATTTCACATTCCTGTGCCCAATCATTTTATATTAAACTGTGTGACTGAAGAGGAATTTGCCTGTCTGAAAAAAGCCTATGAGCCGTGGAAAGAGAAAGTAAAATATCTTCTTTGCGGCCATGTTCATTCCGGATTTGAGGATTGTGTGGACGGAATTCCTCTGATTTGTACCGGTGGCGGCGGAGCCATGATTGAGGATGTGTCAAAGGATATCCGTGCCAGTGATGTAGAGCATCATGTGGTGCATTTCTATGAGAGGGATGGAAGTTTGTGCCATCAGATTGTGAATCTTTCGGAGGACTGCTACGGACGTGAGCGTGCGGACGGTGTTTTGAGACAGAAGCTTGAAGAGACAGTAGAGGGAGAGTTGATGGCTCATTTCAAATATATGACCTTTGCGGATCGGGCAGAGCGAAGGGGGATGAAGCGGATTGCCAACCTGTTCCGGGCGTTGGCGGCTTCCGAGTATTATCATGCTCGAAACTTTTATTCCATACTGGACCAGCCGGCGCCTTTTCTGGAAACGGTGGAAACCTATATTCCGGGGGAAGAGTTTGAGCAGGAATATTTCTACCGGATGCTTGTGGATTATGCAAAGGAGCATGCATTTCCTCTTGCGGAGCAGGCTTATGCAGGTGCTGCGGCGGCGGAAAAGGAGCATACCTTGCTCTTAAAGGAGGCAGCGGATATGGACGGATTTTCCAGGGATGTGATTTATGTCTGTCCCGTATGCGGTTATGTGATGACCGGGGACAAGGCCCCGGAGCGCTGTCCGGTATGCGGCGGGCCGAAGAAACAGTATGAAGCTTATGTAAAAGAGTGACAGGCAGTGATGGTATACGAATGTATTGTTAGCTTTGTAAAGAGATGCGGATAAAAAATGGGGATAACTATGAAGAAGAGATATCAAACAGGAGTGATAGGAATTCTGCTTTTGTTATTGCTGGCAGTGTCCGGCTGTTCCAAAAAGGAAGAGAAGATTGCGCCGGAATCGGCAGCAGAGAATGTGACGGAAACAGAAAAGCAGTCGGAGGCAGAAAATCCGGCAGAAGCAGATCCTATGGCGGAAACGGAGAATCCGGCAGACACAAAGGAACCGGAGGACACAGGGGATGGGGCAGAGGCAGGAGAGACCTCGGATCTGACCACACTTCCCGGTACTTACCCCCGCAATTTTGTTTTCTCCAGCGGCGCAGGCGCATGGGGAACTTTTCTCACTTTGGAAGCGGATGGTTCCTTTACAGGCGGCTATAATGATTCCGATATGGGAGACAGCGGGGAGGGATATCCTCACGGAAAACATTATTACTGTGAGTTCCAGGGAAAATTCAGAGATTTTAAGAAAATAGACGAAAATACATTTTCCATGACCTTAGAGGACCTTACTTTTGAACCGGAAGCAGGTTTGGAAGAGATTCGGGATGAGATTCTGTATGTTGGATCGGAGCCTTATGGACTGGAGAGCGGAAAGGAATTTATTTTTTATACGCCCCAGATATCTGTTTTGGATCTGTCCGAGGAGTTCCTAAGCTGGTGGCCCAACCGCTATGAATGGGACGGGGAAACACAAAAAGCGCTGGGCTGTTATGGGATCTTAAATCAGGAGACGGGAGCCGGATTTTTCTCCGATGTGGTCTGCACGGCCTGCGGAGGGGATATTTCACCTCAGACGGGGGTATGCGGCACCTGCGGACTTACTCAGGAGTAGGTTCTATAAGAGCGTTACAGCTTTTACAACGTAAAGTCCCCTTAGCGCCATAACTGCATTAGCTCTTTAAGGAAAATAAGAAAAAGACAGGCGGAAAGGAATATACAGATGAGGAAGAGCTTAAACGGAAACCAGTTAAAAATCATTGCCATGACAGCTATGACCCTGGATCATGCGGCGTCTGTTACCTGGCCTGATTATCCTACGGACTGGTGGATTCTGCTGATTCATGTGATTGGAAGGCTGGCGGCTCCAATTTTCTGGTTTTTTGTGGCGGAGGGATGGCATTACACCCGGAATCGGGGGAAATATGCCGGCCGGCTGTTTCTGTTTGCAATTGTCGGGCATTTTGCTTACAATTTTGCATTTGGAATTCCCTTTCTTCCGTTTCAAACCTCTGTTTTTAATCAGACAAGTGTTTTGTGGGCTCTGTTTCTTGGAACTGGGGCCTTGTATGTCAATGAGCATGAGAGGTGGAAGCAATGGCAGAAGACCTTGGCGATTCTGGCAATTACCATCCTTGCTTTTCCGGCGGACTGGAGCAGCATTGCTGTGCTGGCGATTCTTCAGCTCTCCCAGCATCGTGGGAATTTTAAAAGGCAGATGACAGGGATGATGGTCTGTGTGTCTATGTATGCGCTGGTATATGTTATTTTTATCCATCCTCTTTATGGGCTTACCCAATTATTTACAGCCCTTGCAATTCCTCTTTTACAGTGCTACAGCGGGGAACGAGGAAAATGGAAGGGTATGAAGTGGTTTTTCTATCTCTACTATCCTCTGCATCTGGTTCTCTGCGGCATTCTTCGGATTGCGCTGCATGGAAATATGGGAGTGATGATTGGAGGGTGATTATATTGGTTATGATTGGCTGTGCAACAATAAAATTGCATTTTTAGAGGTTTTATGATATTCTATCCCCATGTCAAAATTTAAACAATTTCACTACCATTTGAATACAAGAAAGCTTCCAAAGGGCAGTAAGGATCTCACGTTCATCCTTATGGCCGATATGCATAACCATGTGTACGGTCCTGGAAATAGACTGCTGTTGGAGGCTGTAGAGGCACAGAAGCCGGACGCCGTCCTGATTTCGGGCGATATGCTGATCGCCCACAGCGAGGAATCCTTTTGTCCGGCTTTGGAGCTTGTCGGGAAGCTTCGGGAGAAAAAGCTGCCCGTTTTTTATGGAAACGGCAATCATGAATACCGGATGCGGCTCCGTCCGGAGGTCTATGGAACCATGTATCAGGAGTATACAAAGGGGCTTCGGGATTGTGGGGTGATCCTTTTGGAAAATCAGAGCATCCCCTTTGAAAAGAATGGACTTTCTATGCGGATTTACGGTTTTGAGCTGGACTGGAAATATTATGAGAAGCGGAATCATGCTCCTTTCGGTCCAGAAGAATTGACCAGGGTTTTTGGAAATCCGGATCCGGAAAGCTATCATATCCTTCTGGCCCACAATCCTGTATATTTTGATGATTATGCGGCATGGGGGGCAGATTTGACTGTTTCAGGTCATCTCCATGGGGGAATCATCCGGATTCCGGGGATCGGCGGGGTGATCTCACCTCAGGCCAGACTTTTCCCCAAATATGACGCAGGTCATTTTCAAAAGGATGGCAGAGACCTGGTGGTAAGCAGAGGGCTTGGCACCCACACCATAAACATACGGATTTTCAATCCTGCAGAGCTTTCGGTGATTCATCTGCATCCGGAGGAATGAGACGGTGAAAGATACAGCAGACATCTGTGCCTGGAGGATTTTTAATAAGCAGTACAGAGTTATGCATGATGAATAGAAATGGTATAAGGCATAGGAGAAACATGGATTATGGGCATTCCAGTAAAGTTACCAATATTTGAAGGGCCGCTGGATCTTCTTCTGCATTTAATAGAGAGCAATAAAATCGATATCTATGACATTCCCATTGTCATAATTACAGATCAATATATGGAATACATCCGGGCCATGGAAACCAGGGATCTGAACACGATGAGCGAATTTCTGGTAATGGCAGCTACCCTCCTTGAGATCAAGGCCAAGATGCTCCTTCCGGCAGAAGTGGACGAGGAAGGGGAAGAGATTGACCCCAGGGCTGAGCTGGTAGAGCGCCTCCTGGAGTACAAGATGTATAAATACATGGCCTGCGAGCTAAAGGATCGCCAAAGCCTGGCAGCCAAGGTTCTCTATAAGGAAGCTACTATTCCCGAGGAGGTGGCCTCCTATATAGAGCCTGTGGACTTGGAAGAACTGGTAGGGGATCTGACCCTGCAAAAGCTCAATGAGATCTTTAAGTCCATCCTCCGCAGGCAGGAGGACAAGATTGACCCGGTGCGCAGCAAGTTCGGTGATATTGAGAAAGAGGAAGTAAGTCTGGAGGAGAAAATGTCCTCAGTAGAAGCCTATCTCACAGGGCATAAGCGTTTTAGCTTCCGCAATCTGCTGGAGCGTGAAGCGAAAAAGAGCAAGCTTCATGTCATCGTAACATTTCTGGCGGTTTTGGAACTGATGAAGGTAGGTAAGGTTACTGTGCAGCAGGAGGAAACCTTCGGAGAGATCCTGATTGAAGCAAGAGAGAATGTTTCAGGTAAGAATTAAGAAACAAAAATGAGGAGTATATTGTGGAAGACCAAAGATTGAAAGCGGCCATAGAGGCCATATTGTTTACCATGGGGGATTCCGTAGAGATTGCCCATCTGGCAGCAGCGCTTAAGCTGGAGCAGGAGAAGGTTCGGGAGCTTTTGAGAGAAATGCAGGAGCGCTACGAGGAAGAGGATCGGGGCATCCGGCTTCTGGAATTGGAAAATGCATGCCAGCTCTGTACAAAAACCGAATATTACGACTGCCTGATTCGAATTGCAAAGCAGCCGAAAAAATATGTTCTCACAGAAGTACTTTTGGAGACCCTTTCCATCGTAGCATACAAGCAGCCGGTGACAAGGCTGGAGATTGAAAAGATCCGCGGCGTAAAGTGCGACCATGCCGTGAACAAGCTGGTAGAGTATGGATTGATTGAGGAGGTGGGCCGTCTGGACGCTCCGGGACGCCCCCTGTTGTTCGGCACTACCGAGGATTTTCTTAGAAGCTTCGGAGTATCATCAATGGAAGATCTGCCCCGGATGTCGCCCGAACAGATTGAGGATTTCAAGGAAGAAGCAGAGGAAGAAATTCAGCAGAAGATCAATAAGAAATAGTCATGTTTTGAGAAGTGCGAAAATACCCTTCGGGCATCCCTTTATGCACAAAAACCGTGTGCAGATTAAGGAAATACCCTTCGGGCATCCCGTTATGCACAAAAACCGTGTGCGGATTAAGGAAAGGAGTTTTTGCAGCCATGTATGATATTATAATCATCGGAGGCGGTGTATCTGGTGCGGCAGCTGCCCGTGAATTGTCCCGCTATCAGGCAAAAATCTGTGTGCTGGAAAAGGAAGAGGACGTCTGCTGCGGTACCTCCAAGGCAAACAGCGCCATTGTACATGCAGGTTACGATGCAGCACCAGGCTCTCTGAAGGCAAAGCTCAATGTATGCGGAAACGAGCGCATGGGCAGGCTTGCAGAGGAGCTTGACATTCCCTTTCAGAGAATCGGCTCCCTCGTCCTGTGTTTTCAGGAAGCAGATCTTCCCAGACTTCAGGCTCTTTACGAAAGGGGGCAGGCGAACGGCGTTTTGGACCTTCGCATCTTAGACAGGGAAGAAGTTCTGAACATGGAACCCAATCTGTCAAAGGAGACTTATGCAGCTTTGTATGCTCCCACAGCCGGAATCATCTGCCCCTTTGAACTGAATCTTGCATTGGCAGAAAATGCCCGGGCAAACGGAGTAGAATTTAAATTCCAGACAGAAGTAAAAGAGATAAAAAAGCTGGCAGAGGGCTATGAGCTTTGCACTACACAGGGAAGCTTTCGTGCAAGATATGTGGTAAATGCATCCGGCCTTTACGGAGATGAGCTTCACAATATGGTAAGCTGTAAGAAAATCCATCTGGAGCCTCGCCGCGGAGATTACTGTCTCCTTGACCGGGAAGCAGGAAGCCATGTGACAAGGACAATATTTCCCCTTCCAGACGAAAGAGGAAAGGGAATCCTCGTTACTCCCACCGTCCACGGCAATCTTCTCATAGGCCCTACCGCCATTTGGACAGAAGACAAAGAGGGAACCAACACAACCTCTGAAGGTCTTGGCATGGTTCTTGAACGGGCGGGAAAGAGCGTAAGGAATCTTCCGGTCAAACAGATCATTACCTCCTTTGCCGGACTTCGCGCCCATGAACAGGGAGATGACTTTATTATAGAAGAAGTGGAGGATGCCAGGGGTTTTATTGATTGCATCGGCATAGAATCTCCGGGAATTGCCAGCACTCCGGCAATTGGAGAAATGATAGCCAAACTGCTGCAAGATAAGATGGGACTGAAAGAAAAAGAGAATTTTATTTCCACAAGAAAAGGAATCACAAATCCCGGCACCTTAAGCATGGAAGAACGAAATGCCCTGATTAAGAAGCAGCCTGCCTATGGCAATATAATCTGCCGCTGTGAAATGATCTCCGAGGGAGAGATCTTAGATGCTATCCGCCGCCCCTTAGGAGCCAAATCCCTGGACGGCATCAAGCGGAGAACAAGGGCCGGAATGGGCCGCTGCCAATCGGGTTTCTGCGCCCCCAGAGTTATGGAGATTCTGGCACGAGAGCTAAACATAGATCGAAAAGATGTAACAAAATCCGGCGGGAATTCCCAGATGATCGCAGGCATGAACAAGGATATGCTGTAACGCTTCTTACCTTGCTTATAAATGAATCCGGCATGGGAAAGAAGCAGGAGTGTATGGAGGGAAATTGCTAATATAGCTGTTATGATGCAGCAAGAATCCAGGAGAACTGCACCTGCGTCAGAAAGAGGAAAATATGAAAAGCTATGATATAGTCATCATCGGCGGCGGCCCTGCAGGTCTTGCCGCAGCCATTTCCGCCAAAAAATCCGGAATTGACCATATATTGATTTTAGAGAGAGACCATGAGCTGGGGGGCATCCTGAACCAGTGCATCCACAATGGCTTCGGCCTTCACACCTTTCAGGAGGAACTGACAGGGCCGGAATATGCAGAGCGTTTTATCCGTCAGGTAAAAGAGCAGCAGATTGAATATCGGCTGAATACCACGGTTCTGAACATCAGCTCCAAAAAGCTTGTGACAGCAATAAACCAAAAGGAAGGGATGTTCAAGCTTCAGGCAGGAGCTGTGATTCTGGCCATGGGCTGCCGGGAGCGGCCAAGAGGCGCCTTAAATATTCCGGGCTATCGTCCGGCAGGCATCTATTCTGCGGGGACAGCCCAGCGGCTTGTGAATATGGAAGGCTATCTGCCGGGGCGGGAGGTTGTAATTCTCGGATCTGGTGATATCGGCCTTATTATGGCAAGAAGAATGACCCTGGAAGGGGCACAGGTCAAGGCAGTGGCAGAGCTTATGCCTTATTCCGGCGGCCTAAAGCGAAATATCGTCCAATGTCTTTATGACTATGACATTCCCCTGAAATTAAGACATACGGTAGTGGACATTCGGGGAAAGGAACGGGTAGAGGGCGTCACCCTGGCGGAGGTTGACGAACGGGGAAAGCCGATCCCCGGAACAGAAGAATTTTATTCTTGTGATACCCTTTTGCTTTCTGTGGGCCTGATACCGGAAAATGAGCTGTCACGAGGTATGGGCGTGAAACTCAATCCTATCACCTCCGGTCCGAGCGTGAATGAGCGTCTGGAGACAAATATAGAAGGCGTCTTTGCCTGCGGAAATGTCCTCCATGTACACGATCTGGTGGATTTCGTATCAGAAGAAGCGGCAGCAGCGGGACGAAATGCGGCAGCTTACGTGAAAGCAGGGGGCCTGAAAAAGAAGCTTGGATGGGAGATTCTGCTGAAGCCGGGACAGGGAGTGCGCTACACTGTTCCGGAAATCATTCATCCGGCCTATATGAATGAGACTCTGACCCTGCGTTTCCGGGTCAGCAATGTATACAAAAACTGTTATATCAGTGTATTCTTTGACAGCGAGAGAGTGCATCATCGGAAACGCCAAATCGCAGCCCCAGGTGAGATGGAAGAAGTGAAGCTTGTAAAGGAAGAACTTCTGAAATATCCCGATTTAAAGCAGATAACCGTAATGATTGAGGAGGGGTGACAGAAATGGAAACAAGAAATCTAATCTGTATCAATTGTCCCATGGGATGTGCCCTTACGGTTGAGATGAACGGAGAAACCATTATTTCCGTAAAAGGAAATACCTGCAGACGAGGAGAGACTTATGCAGGGAAAGAAGTGACAGCCCCCGTCCGGATGGTAACTTCCACTGTGAAGGTCACAGGGGGAAGCCTTCCCGTGGTGTCCGTAAAGACAAGGGAAGCCGTTCCCAAGGAAAAGATTCTGGCCTGTGTCCGGGAATTAAAGACAATAGAGGTTCCGGCTCCCGTCCGCATGGGCGATGTGATTCTGGCAGATGCAGCCAATACCGGAGTGGACATTATAGCCACAAAAAATGTAGAGGCTATAGCTTTTCATAAGCAATCCGGGGCGTGCCGTCCTGAGCATTTATAATGCCGCATTTTTGAAAACCATGCTTCTCAATGAGATGCTGCATAATATGATTATCCCCATGAGTATCTATACGAAGATGAGCAATCTGCTGTTCGCAGTAAGCCACAATCCTGCCCAGCAGTCCATGGGTTTCTCCGTCACTGGCTACCATGTGGATAGCGCCGTAGGGAGCATCAGAGAGCCAGGCGCCCTGATAAATGACCTGATAGGTGGCATCCTCCCCGATGGCAAAGGCAAAGACTCCATGAATGATACCCTGCTCTGTGACTGCATAGAGCCGTCTGTCATGGAGGCATTCTCTCAGCAGTTCTTCTGAGGGAAAGTTATTGTTCCATTGGGTAGGGTTGTTGTGCTCCGCCATAAATTGTCTTGCATGTTTGTAAATATCTGATATTCTTGGTAAATCACCGGCTTCTGCATGTCGTATCATAAGAGCCTCCTTTAAGTATGGTAATTGAATTATAGCATGGGAGCCGAAAAGGGGAAAGTCTTTATTTTCAGGCGCCAATAGATGTGTTAAAATAAAGGATATATTAAAATAAGGGGAAAGAATACCGATGCCTATAATTCGAAAAGGAACCATTCAAGATATCTTACATATAACCAGGATCTATGAGAACATTTTGGAACAGGAAGAACAGGGAACCGTGACCACAGGCTGGGTTCGGGGAATTTATCCCACAAAGCAGACGGCACTGGATGCACTAAAAGCAGAGGAACTGTTTGTAATGCTTCAGGAGAAAACAGTAGTTGCAGCAGCAAGGATTAATCAGGTACAAATGCCGGCCTATAAATATACTTGGTTTGAAAGGAATAAATCATATGAAAGAAATACCCTCTGGGTATCCCTTTCTGCACAAAAAACAAGTGCAGAATAATGAAAAACAATTGTTCCGTCTCCTGATTGGTTTGAATATTGGAGGGGCGGTCCTTCTGGGAATCTTCTTTTTGGGAAGTTTTCTTTGGGAAGAAAAGCGTTTGGATTCTGAAATGAAAGTTTATTTTGGGAAAAAAACGGAATTTGTTAATTCTTATGAAGACAAGTATATTTATCGTGCCTACAGCCGGCAGGAGCCAGAGGAGCCTGTTCTGTTCTGGGTGGATAGAAAAGATCCATGGGAGAACAATTTTATAGAACAGATGATGAAAAGGGATACGCTGACATTTTGGGAGACAGAAGATAGGGACGCTCATTTTGTAAATCATGAAGGCACAGTCTATACGCTGGAGCAGGGGATGGAAGCATATCAATTGGAAATCCCCATCTATTTAAGCATTTCCTGTGACTCTTGGGAGGATCTGGATGCCTGCGCAGAGAAGATAAGTGAATGGATAGACGATTGCTTAGAGGATAGCAGGTACTTTTGGAATTATACCAAGTCCAATGCTGTCAGAGCTTCTTTTTCACAGTTTGAAGTGCGGATAGGCAAAAAAGCCTTTTGGATAGATTCTTCTGAAATATGGGGTTCGATTAAACCCGGCTTACGATTTACAGAAGAACTAACGGAGTTGATGAGAAAGGAATATGCCAAGGCATTTCCGTATGATCCAAGGCCGAAAGCGTTGGAAGAGGAAAGAGCCCGTGAGGAAGCTCTGAAAGAAAAAGAAGCCCATGACAGGGTCATGAAGGAATGGATTGACAATTATGAAGGCGACTATGCGGCGGAATCTATTTTGGAGGGAGAAGACATTCACTATCGGCTGGCAGCGGCTGATTATGTTATGGGGAATTATGATTACATTTTAATCAAAAGCATAGACGGCGGTAAAAGCTGGACGCTGGTAAATGAGACACCTTTCGGAGATTCTCTGTACGGAGATGCAGAGATAACTTTTCAGGATGAAAGCCACGGAACAATTGCGGGTATTTACAGTGATATGGAAGCCAATCAATATAAGAAAAATATCTATGTTACGGAGGACGGAGGGGAATCCTTTATTTTGCAGCAAAAAGGCCAGCTGCGATAAAAAAGATTGAAGTTCTTTTTAAGCTTCGCTATAATGTACAAATGATAAATAAACGGTAATAGGAGCAGGTGATAAAACATGAATCCAGAAATTGATTTAGATAAAATAGATATGAATGCAGAGCCTCCCGCAGAGGAACCTGCCAGACAGTACTACTTCATGGCAAAATGTCGGGAATGGGTTCGGGAATTTGAGCAGAAAAACGGCCGCCGTCCGACTGCGTTTACTCAAACCTTCGGCTGCCAGATGAATGCCCGGGACTCCGAAAAACTTACCGGAATTCTGGAGCAGGCAGGATTCATAGAAACCCAGAATGAGCATGCGGACTTTGTGATCTACAATACCTGCACGGTGCGAGAGAATGCAAACCAGAAGGTTTACGGCCATCTGGGGCTTTTAAAGCATGAAAAAAAGAGCAATCCCTGCATGCGGATTGCCCTCTGCGGCTGCATGATGCAGGAGCCGGGGGTAGTGGAGAAGCTGAAAAAAAGCTATCGTTTTGTAGATCTGGTTTTCGGAACCCACAATATTTTTAAATTTGCAGAGCTTTTGTATCAAACCCTGAACAGCAAAGAGCAGATTATCGATATCTGGGAAGGCACAGAGCAGATTGTGGAGGATCTCCCTGTAGAACGAAAATATTCTTTCAAGTCGGGGGTCAACATTATGTTCGGTTGCA
Source organism: Clostridia bacterium (assembly GCA_910574255.1). GTDB lineage: Bacteria > Bacillota > Clostridia > Lachnospirales > Lachnospiraceae > Laedolimicola. The sequence continues at coordinate 5,141 of CAJTAK010000014.1, read as the reverse complement.
ACAATTTCTGCAGCTACTGCATTGTGCCTTACGTGCGGGGAAGAGAGCGCAGCCGCAGGCCGGAAGATATCATTCGGGAAATTGAGACTCTGGCGGCGGATGGTGTGTCGGAGGTTATGCTTCTGGGACAAAATGTCAATTCCTATGGAAAGACCTTGAAGGATTCCATTTCCTTTGGAGAGCTTCTTCGCAGAGTGGAAAAGATAGATGGCATTGCCAGGATCCGATTTATGACCTCACATCCCAAGGATCTGTCGGACGAGCTGATTCAGGTAATGAAAGAGTCAAAGAAGGTCTGCCGTCATCTGCATCTGCCGCTTCAATCGGGAAGTACTCGGATTCTGAAAGCTATGAACCGAAAATATACGAAGGAGCAGTATTTGGAGCTGGCCGGTAAGATACGAAGGGAGATTCCGGATATTTCTTTGACTACCGACATCATTGTAGGCTTTCCGGGAGAGACGGAGGAAGATTTTCTGGAGACTATGGATGTGGTGAAAAAAGTCTGCTATGACAATGCCTACACCTTTATCTATTCTAAGCGAACAGGAACGCCTGCTGCCGCTATGGAAAATCAGGTGTCGGAAGCAGAGGTAAAATCCCGGTTTGACCGCCTGCTGAATCTGGTACAGGAAAATGCCAGATCCCAGACTGCCCGTTTTGCAGGTACAGTGCAGGAGGTGTTGATTGAAGAGGTTAATGAGCACGATCCTTCTCTTTTAACCGGGCGGATGAGCAACAATCTTCTGGTGCATTTTCCGGGGGATGTATCCCTGATTGGAAGAATTTGCAAGGTGAAGCTGGAGGTGTGCAAGGGCTTTTACTATATGGGAACGCTGGTATAGGCGTTTTCAAAATAGTGCTGTTATATATGGTCTGCTGATTTCGGATTAAAAAAGAGGAAAATGGGGTATGCTGATTTAGAGAGGAATGGAAGATATTTTTCTAAGGAGGCATAGCATGGCAATACAGGCAGAACCTAATAAACGAAGCATTATTTCTCTTGCTGTAATTATTGTTTTAATGATTCTTGTGACTGCTTTGTCCAATCCCATTTATCGGGCGTTGTCGGGTAAGGGGGATGGGATTACTTATACGGCTGTTAATCAGGGGTATGGCGGGGATGTGGTGATAAGCCTGACCGTTGAAGATGAACGGATAAGAGAACTTACGGCTCAGGGAGAGTCTGAGACGCCTACTGTTGGGCAGAAGGCGATTACGCAGTATAATGAGACGGTTTTTTCGGAGCTTTCGGATGCTTATATTGATGAGGTGAGTACTCATTTGGATGCTGTGAGCGGGGCTACGATTACTTCGGGGGCCGTGATAGCAGGCTTTCAGGAGGTTGTGGAGCAGGCGCAGGGGGCGTCAGAGTGAATTTTATGGGGAGACGGGGGGCCCCGGATGCCATGCAAGCTTGGAACTGCTGATATGAATGGGATTTGGAGTTTACGGGCTGCGCCGGGGGGAGATGGGGTTTTGGCCCCGGACGCCATGCAAGCTTGAATCCGCTGAAAAGAAGCGGATTCAAGCTTCAAGGGCTTCGCCCTATAGAAAGATAGATGCAGGCCGCCTGGGTGAGCCAGCTCCCCCAGACAGCCTGCCTCTATCTTTCTGCATGGCTAATCTGTAATGAAAAATTAACACTTTCCCAAGGGGCGGTATGATGACATCCGTCTTTTTTTGTGGTATACTGGTAAAATAGGCATGAAGATAAAGGAGAAACCATATGGAAACAAAGCGTTATGGTCTTAGGCATCCATATTTTTCGATAAAGACACAAACGGATCATTCCTTTGGGGGAAGTCAGACCTGGTCTTCCAGCCGTATTATGAGGAAGTATGGTTGCGGGGTGGTGGGAATGGCGGATGTACTGCTGTACATGGGGCTTCACCAGACCTCCTGTGAGACGGATCTGCTCTATGGGATGCTGTGTGAGGATGGATTTTTGTCTTATCCCAGATATGAGCGTTATCTGATGAAGATGCGCCGCAGATACCTTTCTGTTATTCCCGGCTTTGGGGTTCCCGGGTTTTTTCTTCCTCTGGCTATGAATCGTTATTTCCACCATTACCGGATTGAGCTGCGCGCAAGCTGGTGTGTCCGGCCGGGAAAGATTCTTCCCAGAATTGAAGAGATGCTTCGGCAGGATATGCCGGTGATTCTGTCTATCGGACCCAATTTTCCTTTTGTCTGGGGCAGGCACAAGGTTGCCCTTTACCGGAAGGAGAACGGTGAATACCTGCCTGCAGTTGAGACGAAGGCCCATTTCGTGGTGGTGACAGGTATGATGGACGGCTACCTGCAGATCTCATCCTGGGGAAAGGAATACTACCTTTCCTGGGCGGAATATCAGAAATATGTGAAGAAACACAGTACCTGCCTTACCAGCAATATCTGCCGGATTCAGGCGAAGAAGAAAAAGAGGAAAGAGAAATGAACAGTTTTTTTGCCATGATGTCCCGGATGAAATACATTGACCGCTGGGCCCTGATGCGCAATTCAAGAAATGAGAACTTAAGCGAGCACAGTTTGGAGGTATCTATGATTGCCCACGCTCTTGCGGTGATTGGCAATACCAGCCTTGGAAAAGAGCTGGATGCAGGAAAAGCCGCTGTACTGGGACTTTACCATGATGCCACGGAAATTATTACGGGGGATATGCCCACCCCGGTAAAATATTATAACACAGAGATTAAGAACACTTATAAGGACATTGAGCACCAGGCTTCCAGAACACTTCTTGGAATGCTTCCGGAAGAAATGCAGGATTCCTACCGGGAGATTTTTGAAAAGCAGCAGGAGGACGCTTATCTATGGAGACTGGTAAAAGCAGCCGATAAGCTGTCAGCTTATATCAAATGTGTAGAGGAAGAGCAGACAGGCAATCTGGAATTTGTCCGGGCAAAGAAGCAGACTCTTAAGCATATCCGGCAGATGGAGCTGCCCGAAACAAATCTGTTTTTAGACTATTTTATGGATGCTTATGGAAAAAATTTGGATGAACTGACAGGAGGAGAAGCATGAGCGAGAAACGAGATTTTGATTTTTGTCCCCGTTGCGGGGCTTTGATGCAAAACGGTGTGTGCCAGAGCTGCGGCCGCGGTATTCAGAGACCGCCCCAGACTTCTGACAGCTATCATATGCAGAATCCTCAGGGTCCTGTACAGATGTCCGGAGGCACCGGCATGCCAAACGGACAGGGAGGCGTATCCGGAGGACCGGGCACTATGCCGACTTATGTGTATGCTTCACCTGTAAAGCAGAAAAGTCATACAGCAGCCATTGTAATCGCTGTGACGGCTGCCGTGTTTCTTGTATTGGGGCTTTTGATTGCGGTGTTTGTCTCTGTGGCAAACTCCACACGGGACACAATACGCAGTGGGGAGCGGCGATCCAGAGACAGCTATGATGATTTCTACGACGATTATTACGACGGATATGATGATGAATATGATTATGGCTACTACGAGCCGGATGAGGATGATCCCTATTATCAGGAGATTGTAGACTATACGCGCACAGACTTAGATTATAGCATTCAGTGGGCGGTAGAATCCGTGGATCCGGATGATTCAGATGATGATTGTACTTATTATACTACATATCCGATTCTGGAGAAAGGGGACTCCAATGAATTTGATTCCATCAATGAGAAGATTCGTCAGGAGGCCATTGCTTACCGGGCATCGTACAAGGAATATGACAGCGGCATGTCAACCTTCGGATACGTAACGCTTATGGATGAGGAGAAGATTAGTATAGTATTTAAACACAATTTTTATAAAAACAATGTAACAGAGGTAAGCCTTGCGGCACGCACCTTCCGGATTGATACAGGGGAAGAGATTATGCCGGAGGAAATGACCGAGATTGATCTGGATTTAGCCATGCGTTTCCAGTCCCAGGATAAGCTTCAGAATGACGGGGTGGAGTATGTGCAGAATCTGACAGGGGAAGAACTTGTGGAGATCTTGAAGGATTCCAGACGGGCGGTATTTTTCTATACACCAGTAGGCCTGGAAGCAGGATTCAATTATGAAAACGGCTGGGTAACGGTTACTTTAAAGGAACAGGCTCTGTAGGATTTGCGTGTTATAAAAAGAAAAAGGAGTTTTTATTCATGTTGAAAGTTGGAAGCCATATTTCTTCCTCCAAAGGGTATGAGGCTATGGGAAAGCAGGCTTTGAAGCTGGGAGCCAATACGTTTGCGTTTTTTACCAGAAATCCCAGAGGCGGGAGCGCAAAGGAAATTGTCCCTGAGGATGTAAAGCGTTATCAAATGCTCTGGCAGGAGAAGGGATATGGACAGATTGTGGCGCATGCCCCCTATACTCTGAATGCCTGCTCAGACAAGCCAGAGGTTCGTCGTTTTGCAAAAGAGACCTTTTCCGACGATTTGGAGCGAATGGAATATATTCCCGGGAATTATTACAATTTTCATCCGGGCAGTCATGTGGGGCAGGGGGCAGAGGAAGGTATCCGTCTGATTGCCGAAATGCTCAATGAGTGCTTAAAGCCAAAGCAGACAACCGTTGTTCTTTTGGAGACAATGGCTGGAAAAGGCAGTGAGATTGGACGAAGTTTTGAAGAACTTCAAAAGATTTTGGAGCAGGTAGAGCTTTCAGAAAAAATGGGCGTTTGCCTGGATACCTGTCATGTGTGGGATGCCGGTTATGATATTGCAGAAGATCTAGAAGGCGTGTTGGAGAAATTTGATAAGACCCTCGGAATGTCCCGGCTTAAGGCCATTCATATCAATGACAGCATGAACCTGCAAGGAAGCCATAAGGATCGCCATGCCCGTATCGGAGAGGGAACCATCGGCCTTGAGGCTTTCGTGAGAATTATCAATCACCCGGCCCTTCGAGAGCTTCCTTTTATTCTGGAAACTCCCAATGATGACCAGGGCTGGACAAAAGAGATTGCCCTGTTGAGAGAGCATTTTTGTGATTCATAACAGCATTCTTTATAATGACAGATGCATTTTTAAAACAAGATGTGTACAATAATAAGAATGATGGTTACTGTTCACTCCCAATGTCATTAAGTTAAACAAAGCTTGTCAGAGGAACCCTGCCATAAATCAGCCATATATTGTGATGATATGAGGATTCTGTTAGCTGTCAGAAGTTCTATAA